>NZ_QOVY01000021.1 GCF_003932955.1 Chryseobacterium sp. SC28 | reverse complement strand
CCAAGCCAAAGCCAACGAGTTTCCCACATTCCAACAAAATTTTTACAACAACAACAATAAATTATTAACAAAAAACTCTACTTTTGAGTGTGCCTAAAGTGGGTGAGATTACACTCCAACTTTACTTACATTGGGTGAAAATTTTAGTATTTCGGCGGCATTTCCTTTTTGCTCCAAGGCTGTTCCTGCAACATTCAGTATGTTTCCTTTTTCAGTTTGTTCCAGTTGCTTTTTCTTTCCTTTAATAACAACTTCTTGGATATTTTCTATTTTGATAGAATCTTTTACTTGTGAAAACGCACAATTTATACAGAATATAAAGAAAACGAGAAATAAAGGTTTTTTCATTTGTGCATTTTATAAAAAGACAATTCTAAACATAAAAATATTACACATATTAGGAAAAAACACCAACATATAGAAATGATATGCTATTTGTGTTTTTTACTCAATGTGATATTTTAAGGGCGGGGCTTTCGGGCATGCAACATCCGGGAAATACCACTTATCATTTCCATATGCTTTAATCTCATCCCTCCAGCATATTTTATTTAAATTTCGACAGGCATCGTATTCATTACAGTTACTGCATGCACTGTCAATAGGAATTTCCTCTTGGGGGCAATTCCGAAACCAGCTCGTCAAAATTTTTAGAATTTCCGATACTGGAACCAGACTCTCACACATCTCATTTCTTTTTTCAATATCTGTTTCGATGTCGGTCTTTATCCCTAAATCCCTGTGGGGTCTACATTTTACAAGCGCAACCATTTGAATTTCAAATGGTTGTTTTTTTGTAATGTTTTGGAGTTTAATGGTTTTTACATTCTATTCACCACCCTGATTCCTAGAAGTGACAACGCTTTCTTGATCGTTTTCCCCACCAAGTCCGACAGTTGAAGACGGAACCGCCTGGCCTCCGGATTTTCTTGTTTTACGATGGGATGGTTTTGGTAAAAGGAGTTGTAAGATTTCACCAATTCATAAACGTAATTCGCCACCAAAGCGGGACTCAGAGACTCCGCAGAACGTGCAATTACCTCCTTGAATTCTGCCAAAAGCATTATCACATCTTTCTCATCTTCATTTGGAACATAAGCTCCGAAGTTTTCTTTACCGGAATATTCGGCCTTTGCCAAAAGCGACTGGATTCGCGCATAAGTGTATTGGAGGAATGATCCTGTATTTCCGTTAAAATCAATGCTTTCCGCAGGATTGAAAAGCATTTTCTTTCTCGGATCTACTTTCAAAATGAAATATTTCAAAGCCCCTAAGCCAATGGTCTCGTAAGATTTTTCCCGTTCCTCATCCGAAAGTGTTTCCATTTTGCCCAATTCCTGGGATTTTTCTTTCGCAGTTTGATACATTTCGTCAATCAAGTCGTCTGCGTCAACCACGGTTCCTTCTCGGGATTTCATTTTTCCTTCAGGCAGTTCCACCATTCCGTAAGACAAATGGTAAAGCTGATCGGCCCATTCGTAACCCAGTTTTTTGAGGATTTTAAACAAGACTTGGAAGTGATAATCCTGCTCATTTCCAACGGTATAAATCAGTTTTTGAATATCATTTTCTTCGAAGCGTTGCACCGCAGTTCCAAGATCCTGCGTCATATAAACCGAAGTTCCGTCGGAACGCAAAAGCAGTTTTTGATCCAAACCGTCGTCGGTCAAATCGCACCAAACCGAGCCATCTTCTTTTCGGTACAAAACGCCTGTCTCAAGACCTTTTTGAATTAAATCTTTTCCAAGAATATAGGTATTGCTTTCGTATTGAACTTGGTCAAAAACAACGCCCAACCGGGAATACGTCTCGTTGAAACCTTCGTAAACCCAAGCGTTCATCATAGCCCAAAGTTGTCGAACTTCCGGGTCATTATTTTCCCATTTCAAAAGCATTTCCTGAGCCTCGATGATGCTTGGCGCCTGCTTTTTCGCGGTTTCCTCGTCTATGCCGTCGGCAACCATCGCTTTGATTTCGGATTTATATAATTTATCAAATTCCACATAGTAATTCCCAACCAATTTATCGCCTTTCAAACCGGTAGATTCAGGTGTTTCGCCGTTCCCAAATTTCTTCCAAGCCAACATCGATTTGCAAATGTGAATGCCGCGGTCGTTGATGATTTGTGTTTTGATGACTTTGTAGCCATCGGCTTTCAAAATCTCGGCCACAGAGAAGCCCAAGAGGTTGTTTCTGACGTGGCCCAGGTGCAATGGCTTGTTGGTATTCGGTGAAGAATATTCAACCATTACCGTCGCATTTTTCGGTGTTACATTTTCAAAATCATTCTGAAGTTCGGACAATTGATTTGCAAAAACCTCGTCTTTCAATTTAAGATTCAGGAAACCTTTCACGATGTTGAAGCTTTCAATGAAATCGATTTCGTTTTTGAGGGCTTCTCCAAGTTCATTCCCAATCGCGTCCGGACTTTTCTTGGCTAGTTTTACCAATGGAAAAATAACGATGGTGAAATCGCCTTCGAAGTCGGTTTTATTTTTTTGAACATCCAGATCCAGGCCTTCTGCGGGATAAAGTTTTGGGACGATTTCGGATATTTTGGATTGTATATGTTGCGTGATATTCATTTCAGAATTTTGTGTTGCAAATTTAAAAATTTATAATAGCTTTTTGATGTTCCATTCCAATTATAATTGATGACAATTTGCGTAGAGACAACAATTAATTCACGATTAATTCTTCATTATTAATCAACATTACTTTCCGTTTGCTCAGTTTCAAAAACCGATTGACCAAAAGAATTGCCGAAATCGTCAGTCCTATTCCAAGAGCGATCCACATCCCAAAAGCGCCCATCGCCATCGTCACACAAAGGAAATACCCAACCGGAATCGTGAAAACCCAGTAGGCCAAAAATGTAATCATACTCGGTATCTTCACATCCTGAATCCCTCTCAGGCAACCGAGTGCCGTAACTTGGATTCCGTCTGATAATTGGAAAAACGCCGCGATAATCAAAAGTTTGGAAGCCAACTGGATGACCGCAACATCGCTTTCTTTCGTGAAAAAATGAGGCAGAACATTCCTGAAAATAATAAATATGATCCCACAAAAACTCATAAAAATCAAAGCCAACTTGAAGTTATTGATGCCAATTTTCCGCAACCCCACAAAATCGCCCACGCCCATTTTGTTCCCGATCATCACCGTGGAAGCCACGCTGAATCCGACACAAAGATTAAATGTAAACGAGGCCATAGACAAAGCAATCTGGTGCGAAGCAATATCCTGAGAACTCACCAATCCGCAGATGAAAGCGGCTGCCGAAAAAGCGGTAACCTCAAAAAACATTTGTAAAGCCGTTGGCAAGCCAAGTTTGAACATCGTGCTAAACATCGCTTTGCTGAATTCGGTAATTTTCAGAGAAAAATCTTTGATGTATCGCCTGGTTTTTGGTTCTCGGATTAAAATATAATAAAGGAAAACCACCATAAAAATTCTTGCCAAGAGCGTTGCCAAAGCAGAACCCTGAACGCCCATTGGCGGCAAACCGAAAAGTCCTTTGATGAAAATGTAATTCAAGGCAATATTGATCACATTCGCAATGATGGTGGCTTTCGTCACGCCAATCGTGAACGACAGGCCTTCCGAAAGTTCTCTCAAAGTCTGAAACATCATAAAAGGAATGACCGAAAAAGCCATAATGCTGAGAAAGCTAATCGTATTGGGAATGACCTCTGCAGGCTGATTCATATATTTGATGAGTGGCAGCCCGGCCAGAAGCAAAATCATCAGTAAGAGCCCAATACCCAGATTGAGGACAAATCCGTGTCTGAAAACCGAGTTGATGGTGGTGTGATTTCCCTGCGAATGAGCCTCCGAAACCAAAGGCGGCATCGCAAACGAAAATCCCAGCGCCAAGACGAAAATGGAAAAGAACAAGGCATTTCCCAAAGAAACCGACGCCAAGGCTTCTGCTCCCAGAAGTTTCCCCACGATAATATTGTCGAAAAGGTTGACGGACACTTGCCCCGCCTGCGTCACCATCACAGGAAAAGCCAATTTTAGTCCTTGCCGTGTGTATTGTTTATCTAAAAATTTCATGTTTAAAATCTGTTTCAAATGAAAGTCCGCGTCGCACATTCATTTTTTTCAAAAAAAAACCGCAGAAGAAACTGCGGTTAAATGTATTATTTAATCAAGTTTACTTTTTCACAAAATTGGCGACATCATCGGCGGTTACAGGATCGGCTCCCAAGATGATCAGCCGTTCTACAACGTTTCTAAGCTCGCGGATGTTGCCGGTCCAGTCGTACTGTTGCAATGCTTTGATGGCATTGTCGTCAAATTTCTTTGGCACAGAACCATTTTCCGAAGCAATAAGGTTGGTAAAATGCTCTACCAGCAACGGAATATCTTCGACTCTATCGTTGAGAGACGGCACGTTGATTTCTATCACAGAAAGCCTGTGGTAGAGATCTTCACGAAACCTTCCTTTCTCTATTTCTTTTGCCAAGTTTTTGTTGGTGGCCGCGATCACGCGGACATCCACTTTGATTTCCTTGTCGCTGCCGACCGGCGAAACTTTGCTTTCCTGCAAGGCTCGCAGCACTTTGGCTTGGGCTACGAGACTCATATCGCCGACTTCATCCAGAAAAATGGTTCCGCCGGTTGCTTGCTCGAATTTTCCCGATTTATCTTTGATGGCACCGGTAAACGAGCCTTTCACGTGACCAAACAATTCGCTTTCTATGAGTTCCGAAGGTATGGCGGCGCAGTTGACCTCGATCATCGGACCTCGGGAACGCTCGCTTTGCGAATGGATGGCGTGTGCCACCAGTTCTTTGCCGGCGCCGTTGGGACCTGTGATGAGCACTCGGGCATCCGACACGGCCACTTTGTCGATGATTTCCTGAATCTTTTTGAGCGCAGCCGATTCGCCCACCATTTGATATTTTTTACTCACCTTTTTCTTCAACTGGGAATTTTCCTGCTTCAGGTGGGAATTGACTTTTTGAAGATTGCCTTTGTCCAATGCATTTTTGACGCTGGTTATCAGCCTGTTGATATCGATAGGCTTGGAGATGAAGTCGTAAGCACCTTCTTTCAGGCAGCTGACGGCGGTTTCTATGTCGGCGTGGCCGGAGATCATAATGAAAGTGCTCTCGGGTTTCAGCTCCAAACTTTGTTTCAGGAGTTCGGTCCCGGAGATTTTGGGCATTTTGATATCGGAAATGACCAACGCAAAATCTTCTTTCTCTATGAATTTGAAACCTTCCAGACCATCTTCGGCAATTTCGATATGGTAATCAGGAAGCTCGTCCGATAAAATGCTGTGTAGAACGCCGGATATTGCTTTTTCGTCCTCTACGATTAAGATTTTCTGCATAGTTGCAAAGATAGTAATTTTTGATTTTGTCCAACTAAATTATTAAGATTGTTTATGGAAAAATAGATGGGGAAGATTGTTCGTTTCAAAAGCAAAACCGATGTTGAATGCCGAAACCGACCTTGCAATAGCGATAGTAGCGGCTATCCTTTTTCTTAGCTTTGGAAAGAGCCTTGGCAAGAAAAAGATAATAGCGGATAGCGCGACCCGAGCGGCTGGAAAGCAGTGGCGAGGGGATTGCCCAAAAAATTCTCAGATTTCGCAAACCAACAGCTTATTATTAATTTATTCTACGATGATCTTCTTCGTAATGGCCTGATCTTCAACCGCGAAAGTACCCAAATAGAGGCCTTTTGGAAGCGAAGAAATATCGACTCTGGTTTGATCTTCGGCTTGGATCAGGATGTTGCCTTGCAAATCCAAGATGGTAAATTTGAAATGTTGTGTTTTACTGTTTGGAAACTCCAGTTGTAGATAATTCTTGGCAGGATTGGGATACAAACTGAAACTTTTTACGATATCTTTGGGCGTGCCGATGTCCAAAGTTTGGCCTGCTACTGCAAAATGCTGAACGGCACCGGTTGTGGCTTTGGCAATATTGTAGATATAAACCGGATCCAGATTGACGTACTTGTCGTTCGCGGTGTGGGCATAAGGCGTTTGGTTGTATTCAAACAGACCCGTGATTGCTTCGCCATTGGATTGAAAAGGCATGTAATCTGAGGCGTAGGCATAGCTGAGGTGCGTTTTCAATGGCGAATAGAGTGCGACGCAATTCATGAGTTGTTGCGTGAAGGTGTTGGATGCGCTGTTGTTGAGGCTTGGGCCGGACTCGTCTCTTTCGCAGGTGATGGTGTCGTTGGTTTGTCCTTTCACGCCGCCGACTTCGTCGATGTTGAGCACAAGTCGGATATTCATCTTAGGATTTGTGGCGTTTACAACAGTGTTGACGTAATGCTGCGATCCCAATAACCCCTGCTCTTCTCCTGAGAAATTGATGAATTTAACAGAATATTCTGTATTAATATTTTTCAGAAGCCGTGCCACTTCCAGAATGACGGAGACGCCGCTTCCGTTGTCGTTGGTTCCCGTTCCGGTGATGGTATCGTAATGGCCGCAAACGATGAGGTAGGTGTCGGGATATTTGGTTCCTGTTTTTGTAACGATGATGTTGGAGGTGCTTTTCCCGTTGTAGGTGAAATTGTCTTGAGCGATGTCGGCTTCTTTGTATCCAAAGGACAGATATTTATTCTTCAGCCAGAGGAATGCATTATTGTTGGCCGCCGAACCGGTGGTTTTCACTCCCAGTGCTTCGAATTCCAGTAAATAGGTATTGATGTTTGCCTGCGAAACCAAGTTGCTGACGTTGGCATAATCCTGATTGAATGTTTGGGAATTGGCGAAAAAACCAAAAAATATCAACGAGAACAGTAAGTTTTTCATTTGTCAAAGTATTGTCGGCAAATATAAATAAAAAGGAGAAGACTTGATAACGGTCTTCTCCTTCCTCTGTGAAAAACTATATACTAACTTGAAAATTAATTCGTTGCTTTTCTGATTTCAGCTTTTACATCTTCGGCTGCATCTTTGGTTTTTTCCCATGCGTCGGAGGCTGTATCTTTGACGGTGTCCCAGGCTTTGTCTGCAAAATCTTTGGTATCTTCCCAAGTCTCTGCTGCACTGGATTTCAGTCTTTCAAAAAAACCTTCTTTTGTAGGTTCTTCATTTTTTGCTTTTTGTTCTTCGATATAGCTTCTTGCCTCGTCTGCATACTCATTGACGGTAAATTTAGCTCTATCGGCGGCATTTTCTAAAGAGTTTTCAGTTTGATTTACTGCTCTTTCTGCCTCGTTGTAATTTTGTTCTTCGGTGCTCATAATATTTGTTTTTGGAGTTAAAATTGAAAAATTTGATTTGATAGTATCTCTTATCCAATTAAAATGCCGCAAATTCTTAACGAATGTTAATTAAACTATAAATAAAACCAAAAAGCAATTTCGTCTTCATATAAATTTCTAACTTCTAACTTCTATTTAATGATCCTTTCCAGAACCCACTCAATCATCATTTTTTCTGAAGCGTGGTGGTCGGCGGCAAACTCGCCGCGTCTTCTGTTGGCGATCACGCAGTTTACCGTCAATGCTTTGTGACCCAATAATTTAGATAAACCGTAGATTGCCGAAGTTTCCATCTCGAAGTTGGAGACGCCGAGGTCATTCAGGGTTTCAAGGAATTGATCATCCAAAGCTTTCAGTCTTAATTGACGACCTTGCGGTGCATAAAATCCCGGGAAAGTGGCAGTGTTTCCTTTGTATTTTGCATCGGCATAATAATCGGAAATATCCTCTGCCCAGTCGGAAAAGTACAGCATTGGCTTGATCTTTTCGTAAGGGAATTTGGCTAGAAAATTCTTACTGAATTCATTTTCAAATTCATAATCCTGATAGAAATGCAAAAGCCCGTCCAGACCAACCACATTTTCCGTCACCAGCATATTATTGACTTCGATGTCGGGGTTTACGCTGCCGCAAGTTCCCATCCGGAAAAGTTGCAAGGCGCTGTGCTCGGTTTTGAATTTTTTTTCTTTCAGATCGATGTTCACCAGTGCGTCCAGCTCGTTCATCACGATATCGATATTTTCTGTACCGATTCCGGTGGACATTACGGTGATTCTTTCGCCGCGCAGGGTTCCCGTGTGCGTGTAGAATTCACGTTTGTTCTTTTTTAAATCGACTGTATGGAAATACTGGGATACTTTAGGAACCCTGTCCGGATCGCCCACCAAGATTACTTTTTCGGCAAGATCATCAGGTAAAAGATTGAGATGATAGACGCTGCCGTCCTCATTCAGAACCAACTCGGAAGCTGCTAATGTATTGATCATTTTATATTTGAGTTTTGATTATTAAGATAAATGATGGATGATAAGTGATAGATGATAATTGATAGATGATAAGTGATAGATGATAAGTGATAGATGATAGATGATAGATGATAGATGATAGATTGGTCACAAAACTCGAACAAAAAAACAATTAACAATTAACAATTAACAATTAACCCCATTTTTTTCACCCGCCGACCCGTTTTGTTTTGTAGCCCATTTCTTTTAGGAGGGTCATTATTTTGTCGCGGTTGTCGCCTTGGATGATGATGACGCCGTCTTTTTCCGAGCCGCCGATTCCGAGTTTTGTTTTGATTTTTTTCGATATTTCTTTCAGACTTTCGTCGTCGCCTTCCCAGCCTTCTATGATGGTGACGGGTTTCCCGTTTCTGCCTTTCTTCTCGAATTTGCAAACGAGTGGTTCTTTCTGTTTGAAGTTTTCTTTCTCTTCATTGGGCATTTCAAAATCCTGCTCATCGTGCTCCGGAAAAAGCTTCTTCAATTGGTCTCTCAAGTCCATTATATCACATTTAAAAAGGGTTTAAAGATAATCCTAATTATGTTTGCTCCCAAAATATAGTTTGAATTTGTCCCAGACTTCACTTATTTTCCTCAGATCAATGGGAACAAAGCACAATCCGCCAAACAGCTTGGCAATAAATGTAATCTAATGATAACCAAAGTTTTTGAGATCTCTATCGTTTTTTCGCCAGTCCTTTTTCACTTTGACGAAAAGATTGAGATGGATTTTTTTGCCGAAAAATTTCTCTAAATCGATGCGCGCCTCTGTCCCCACTTTTTTGATCATTTCGCCTTTGTGGCCTATGATGATGCCTTTTTGCGTATCGCGCTCCACATAGATGATAGAATCTATAAAAATGATGCCTTCTTTTTCTTTAAACTGCTCCGTCACCACTTCGACAGCGTAGGGAATTTCCTTTTCGTAATTCAAAAGGATTTTTTCACGGATGGCCTCATTGACGAAGAAACGTTCCGGCCTGTCGGTGTACATTTCTTTATCGTAATACGGTGGATTTTCCGGCAGCATATCCTTTAGTTTTGGAAGAATGATATCGGTATTAAAGGCGTTAAGCGCAGAAATGGGCAGAATCTCGGCTTTTGGGATTCGGTCGTGCCACTCGGTTGCGATTTTCTCCAAGGTTTCCTGATTGGTTTGATCTATTTTATTGAGTAATATCAATACCGGAACGGGGATTTTGTTGAGCTTTTCGATGAGGAATTCGGACTGTTCGCCTTTATCCGTCACATCCACGATGTACAAAAACACATCGGCGTCCTGCAAAGAATCTTTCACGAGATCCATCATTTTTTCCTGCAAACCATATTTGGGATCGAGCACGCCGGGCGTGTCTGAAAAAACGATTTGAAGATCGTCCTCATTGTAAATTCCGAAAATTCTATGTCTGGTGGTTTGCGCTTTTTGCGTCACGATAGCCAACTTCTCTCCCATCAATTGATTGAGAAGAGTAGATTTTCCCGCGTTTGGCTTCCCAACGATGTTTACGAATCCTGCTTTGTGCATTGACTTGAGTTAAATAACCAAATGATTAATTAAAATTTAAACACTCAATTGTAGAAATGATCGTGCAAAGTTAAGGAATTTCTAAGGTTATGCTTCTATAAATCATAATATTAAATGTATCAGCAAGTTATCTATCCATTCAAAAAAAATATTTTTAATTTAAATCATCAACATTCATCCTGAGAAAATCGGTCAAATTTGAGCCGATTTTTTTATTTTAAAGTTTTCAGGAAAAAGCTGTATCGGTTGAATACAAGCCTTTTATAGAGATTATCAAAGAAGTCAGGTAACGATTTGGTAACGGTGCTTATTGCTTTGCTTTTCAACGTGTTTCCGTTAGCTCATAGCAAATATAAATAATTTTAAGTGTTATTTCACAATATCTAAATTCAGATTGCTTTAACAACGTCAGTTTGTGTACTGAACTGACGTTGCATAATTAATAGAAAGCACTGTCCTTGTCTTTTTACTTTATTTCAATTTAATCTTTTTCTCAGCAGGGTCGTATTCGTAGTTTACTATGTTTTCATTTAAAATCAACTGAATTGCCTCTTCAATAACTTCAAAAGGAACTACAAACCATTCTCTCGGATTTAGTCTTTGTCCTTTTTCATTAAACAAGTCAATGTCTAAACAAGCATTGGCGAAAAATCTATGTAAAAGACCTTCTAATTTGTCAGCATTTCTGTTATACACTTTGTAAGTCGCTACTTTCTGTACGTCCGCAAATAAATAGGTCGCTTCATTCTTTGCATTTTTTATTCGCTCATCTACTGAATTTCTGGCAAAACCAACTTTATATAAGTCTTTAATGTTTGCTATTTGAGTGTTGCTTGATTTTGATTTCAGTACATAAATCCAACCTAATTGTATATCTTCTTCCTTTAAAAGTCCCGTATTAACAAATAAGTCTTGTTCGATTTTCTCATAAGTATTGGTAATCAATTTTCCGTTTTTTTGGATTTGTTTACCTAAGGAACGAAAAAGCATATTGCTGTAAGTTCCATTTTCAAAAATTGTTCTCGTACGTCCTTCTGTGCGAACTCTGTTTCCTGAACCTAATTCTTTTTCTTCTGTTTTCAAATTCGCAGATTCCAAGTACAAAAGGATGCCATCCATTAAATAAAAATCACCTACGTGAAGATTTTTTTCAATGTTTTTGAACGGCTTTATCTTCCTTTTTCCCTCTTTAATTTCTTTATGTACTTTTTGAAACAGTACTTCATATTTTTCAAACTCTTTTTCTTTAATTGGCTTTCTTTGTGCAACAAAATCTGTCTCAGCTCTGTCTTCTGGTTTTGGTGTGTGTTTGAATTTGAAAATGTCCAAATCCTTATCCGAATCTAATAAACCAAGTTCATCCTCTTCATTCAGAATATCATCAATTGTTGCTTTTTCCAATTCAACGTAGCCCAATAAGTTATACCTGTCAAATGGTTTTAGAATCTTCTTTTGAGCTTCATTTTCTCTAAAGTTTTTCAATTTTGCCATCAAACCATATTCAGACATACTCGACTTATTTGGCTCTCTATTGTTTTTAACAAAGAATGAATTTATTTCCTCAAAGGAATCAATAAGTCTTTCTTCATCTGTTTTCACAGAGGAAGCTTTGGCTTTAGAATCTAACAAGCCAAAATCGTCATCATCAAAGATATCGTCTATTGTTAGTTTCTTCTTAGCCATTTGCCAATGCTTTTTTACGTTTTAGTTCTCTCAAAAAAACTAGTGCTTCCGCCATTCTTTTTTCCTTATGGTCAAACGCTTGAATGTTTGGCTGTTCTCCATTATTATTCTTGACCCATTCTTTGATTTTTGGCCATAACAAAATCGCTTCTTCTTCGGTCATTTCAAATTTAGTAGACTGAATATGTTCATCAATCAATTTTAGAACTTGAGTAGTTACCGATTTTGATAAAATTTCAAAAGCTTTTTGAAAAGGATTTACTTGGTCTATCAAGTCAATATGAATATCATCAATGTTTACGAAACTACCTGCCATTCTTATAAATTTCTTGTCGCCTTGTTCTTCAATAGTACTATTTTTTATAACAGAATCAACAACCACGTGTTGTCTAACGGCTTCAATATCATCATCACTTAAGTCAGGATAAATTTCGCGGATTATTTTAGGAATTAGAACTGTATTAATAACCTCTGGTTCAACATTGCCCGGCATTGCTTTAAGCATCTGAGGGTCTTGTAATAACTTTGCTTTTAAGTCATTTAGATCTGTTTCAATGATGTCTCTGGCTCTTTGTGAAGTGGGTAATTTAAAACCCCTAATTTTGATAGTTTTCTCATCATCTTCGTCTTCATCATCCTCATCTTTTTTTAGTTTGAACTTGAAGTTTGGGGCTAAAACTTGTTCCATAAGCAGAGACGCGGTAATGGCTTTTAACATATTGTTTACAGACAATTTCACATCATCATCTTGAGCATCAGGCTGAGCAATGAGGTTGGTAAATTGTGCGTGAGATTTGTTATTACTGTCTCTCGTAGCTCTACCTATAATCTGAATAATTTCTGTCAACGAACCTCTATAACCTATTGTTAGAGCGTGTTGACAATAAGGCCAATCAAAGCCTTCTTTTGCCATTCCTAAAGCAATAATAATATCAATATCATCTACCGATTTCACTTCACGTAAATATCCACTTATTTTATCCCTTGATTTTGGATTGTCTTGAACTAAGTCTGCAACTTTCAAAATCTTGCCTGTTTTGTGACTTTTTATGTGAATCACTCCCGTGATTTCGTCTTGATATTCTATTGTTCCCAAAACATCAATAATATGGTCAACTTCATCGTGTTTAAGCTTTGAAGATTCGGCAGAGTTTACACTCGGAATATGAATAATGGTTTTTTGATTCTCATCTAATATTTCTGCTAAAGCAGAAATTCCTGTTTCAGGATTTTTTTTGAAATATCTGCCTGTATAAAAGTGATAGCCAATACCTAACGACTTTAAAAATTCATAGCCGTTTAATTGTTGATAATAAGTATAGGTTACTTTCGTGAATTTTGCTTCATCTTCTGGCATTAAAACAGGAACACTATCACCTCTAAAGTATGAACCTGTCATAGCAACTATATGAGCACTGGAATTTGCCATAATGCTTTTTAACACTTGTCCTAAGATATTGTCTCCTTCTGCTGATACGTGATGAAATTCATCAATAGCAACCAAAGTATCATCCAACTTTTTTACGTCCAAACCATCAAATGCAAAACGCAACGTGGCGTGTGTACACACTAAAATTTGTTCGTCAGATTCTAAAAAGTTTAAGAATGCCGTTACTTTGCTTTTCTCTTCGCCTGGCGTACATAGGTTGTATCTTGGATTGGGATTCCAATCGGCAAAAAAACCGTATTTTTTTAGTTCTGTTGTGCCAAAAGATGCTCCAATGGATTTTTCAGGAACAGCAACAATTACTTTTTTAATGCCTTGATGTTGCAATTTATCCAAGGCAATAAACATTAAAGCCCTCGATTTACCAGATGCTGGCGGTGCTTTAAGTAATAAGTATTGAGCAGTTCTCCCTTCGTATGCTTTTTCCTGCATTTCCCGCATACCTAAAGGATTGGTACTTTTGCTTTTTCCTGTTTGGTCGTATGTTACGTGTACTATATTTGGCATTGGTTATTTCTTTTTCTTGTCTACTAATTTTCTCATTTCCTTATCAAAATCGGAAATATAATTTTGGTCTTGAATCACACGGAATTTATCATACTCACTTTCGGCTTTTAGCTTTGCTTCCAACATTGATATTTTGCCGTTGTCTTTCAAAATAGGATAATCTGCCAATTCCAAAAATTGGACTAAAAAGTTATCCCAATCCTTCATATTCATTACCTGTCTGTTCCTTGCTCGGTTTTCTGCTAAGTCTAAGTAAGAAATAACTATCCTTTCTAAAGCTTTTAAATGTTCTGCATTTAAATAGTTTTTTGCAATCGTTACATCACTTTTTAAAATCTTTCCATCAGGAGCTTGTTTCCAAGTTTTTAAGCCCATATAAATTTTAGTGGCATCTGCTTCTGTGTAAATAATCTCAGCAGCCGTTTTCCCTGTTATTGCCCAATGTAGTTTGTTTTGAACCGAAGCAAAAAAATGTTGGGTTATTTCCGATTTGTTGTCATAGTCAGCAGAAAGAGCGTATATGTCTGTAATTTTTTGATATAAACGCCTTTCACTTAATCGAATCTCACGGATTCGCTCCAACATTTCTTCGAAATAATCTTCTCCAAAATGTTTGATTTGTTTCAATCGCTCATCATCCATAGCAAAACCTTTGATGATGTATTCGTGCAAAATTTCAGTCGCCCATTTTCTAAATTCAATGGCTCTTTGGGAGTTTACCCTGTACCCAACCGCTGTTATAGCTCTTAAATTATAGTATTTTGTTTGGTAGGTTTTACCATCTTCGGCAGTGTGTCGGAAATCCCGACATACTGAAGCTTCATCCAATTCGGCATCTTCAAATATTTTTTTAAGGTGTTCTGTTACGGTAGAACGTCCTTTCTCAAAGAGTTCAGCTATTGTTTTTTGAGTTAACCAAAGCGTTTTGTCTTGATAAAAAACATCTATATTTACTTTGCCATTTTCGGTTTTGAAAATAACAAAGTTGTTTATAGGCTGTAAATCGTTATTTTGATTTTCTTTGCTCATTTCACTGTCTTCTTTTCCTAATGTCTTTAATGTAATCTTCTAAAACTTTCAAGTCGGCAAGGAATTCATCAGAGTCAGGCATTTCTTCAATCAAAGTTCCTGCCGTATCGTGTCCCGTAAAATAGGTAGAACATTTGCTCATATTGGCATCAACTAGTTTGTAATCATCGTCTGTTAAGTCGATAACTTTTGACAACCTTTGAGTTTGAATAGCTCTACTAAATCGTTGAATTGCACCATTTAAAAAAACTTCTTCTATAAACCGTTCCCAAGTTTCTCGAAGTTTACCATACAGAACTTTAGCTCGTTCTTTATATACTTCTTCAGTTTCTGTTCTTTCAATTTTCTCTAGTTGTTGATATGCACTTTTCAATAGTCCAATACGTTTACCAACAGGTAAAGCATCCCAAGGTGGGTTACTAGCTATCAGTCCCGTTTCCGTCTTTTTCCTTGTAAGACTCTTTATATCTAAAGCACAATTTAAACTCTCCGAGTGTTCTTGAATCATTAAAAGAAATGAAATATCGTGTGTAAATACTATTACTTGTCTTTCAAGAGCTTCTTCTGTAATTCTTTTCGATATTTTATTTCGCCATTTGTGGTCAAGTGAAGAAACAGGGTCATCAAAAATAATTGCACTTTTATGTTCTGAAATTGATAACTCAGACAAGAATGTAGCTAAAGAAATACACCTGTGTTCTCCCTCGCTTAAAATATCTTTTAAAGCAATATTATTTGAGTTGTTTTCATCAAGTCTTAAATAGTGATATTGTTTTCCTCTTTGTCCTTTTGTTTCAGTTTCTATTTTAATGTTTTTAAAACCTAGTTTGTTTAATTCTGTTTTGAAATTTTGTTTAAGATTCTGATTTATATAACGTGTTGTTAGTTCATTGCTTAATGTTGTGATTGTTCGGGTGTTACATTTGCCTACACATTGATTTAGCAAGCCAACTCTTTTTTGTCGATAAATTTCACGAGCTAATTTTGGTTTATGCTCGTAAATTTTCTTTTCACCATTTAATTGATTTAGCTCTTTTAATAAAGGCTTTAAATCTTCATCAATAGATTGAACTTTCAATTTTTCATTCACTTCAGATAAGGATTTATTTAATTCGTTAATTAAAGTCTTTGGGGTGCTGTCAACTTCAATTGCATTAATGTCTTCAATGGTTTTCATTGAATTAAATAATCCAACTATGTATTCTTTTTGCTCTGAAAGTACATTTAGATATTCGGCTTGTTTTTCCGAGTAATTTTCAATTAGCTCATTTAATTCAAGAGAAATAGGGTTTTGTTCTTCAAAATTAAACTCCAGTCTGTTCAAATTTTCAATTGCTGACTCATATTTTTCTTTAGCTTCGTCAAATGATTTTTGGATGTCATTTTTTACGAAATCTTCAAATTTAGTAAATCTTTCTCTGGCTTCATCCTCTAAATCTTGAAGGCAAAGTGGACAACTACTACCATCTGAGACATTGGGAAAACTTTCTGATTGAGTGCTTTCGTTGTAAAATTTCCTTGCACTTTCCCATAAAATTTTCCAAGCATTATTTCCAACACCTTGTATTGGTAAATCTGAAAATGCTGTGTTTGAAGATTCCCTTAATGCTTCTTTAGCTACACAAAAATTATTTAATATCTCCTTCAGATTATTTAAAGCTTGACCTATTAAGTTGTTTTCCAGATTTTGAAACTTATTTGCTAAAATTTCAAACCGTTTGATTTTCTCTTCGTTGGACTTTAAGCTTTTCTTAGGGTCAGTTGCTTTTAATTTATCTATTTCCTTTTCAACAGCTTCAATTCTTGCATTTTTTGTAGAATTCCATATTGATTCTGCTCGCAATTCATTTAAAGTTGAGTTTAAGTTTAGTTTTTCAAGAAATAATTTTGCGGTTGTTCCTTCTGGAACTTCTAATAGTTCATAGTCAAACTTTCGCATTGAGGGATTGGAAAGCTCTATGCTTAATTGTGTTTCAATATTTTTTACAGCTTCTGCCAATTTTTCCACAATAGATAGCCCTTGAGGTATAAAAGCTATTTCATCTTCTCCCTCGATATAATGATTTGCACTAAAGGTATCGAATACATCAATTTTTTTTAATGTGTTTTCACTTACTGTTCCATTGATAAGATTAACAGTTGTGAAATTTATTCCATCAGAGGTATATTCTATGTCTGCCTTTTTATCATTTCCTGCACAAGCAGGATCAAACAAATTGTCATTCATTCTAGGTTTTTGACCTCTTGTTTTACAAGAATGCTTTAAAATACTTACATAACTAGATTTTCCTGAACCATTATCTCCATAAACAATAGTTAGCCCATTTGGTGCAAACTCCAATTCACTAGATTTAGATAAAGCATTAATGTTATCAATGTTTTTGATTTTGGAAAGTATGATATTGCCATCATTTGCAGAGTTATCCGCAAAATCTCTCAAATCATCAAAGTCAACAGCATCAAATTCAAACTCAGAAAGTTTAAAATCAACCTTACAGATTTCCTTTAGTTCAGAAATATCGGTATTCGTTAGTTCATTATTTCGGATTAATCGGTCAATAGCTACTTGCCAAAATGAAGGCTTGTTTTCTACCCAATCTATTATGTCTTTCAGTATTGGCATTTCTACTTATTTAAATATCATTATTTCTTTTTTCTTGATTGCTTCTGCTTCGCAAAAAGCGTGTCTTTCTGCAACATTTCTTCATACTGTTTAAACAAGTATTCCAAACGCTCGGTGTCGTTTTTGAAAGGTTGCAAACGATAACATTGTTCTATAGCAGTATCTAATTCTTGATGTGCGTGTAGCAAACCTTTGGGCATTGTGGTTGGATTATACAATTGTGCCATTGTTTTACTTGGATGTTTAGCTCGCTCATCTAATATGGCAAAAACATAAAGATTTAAATTTTCCTTTTGCTTGTTTGTGATGTCTGGAAACGGAAAGGTGTTGTAGCAAAGAGTATTTGAATATTGCATATCCATTTTTAATCTTCCTGCAACAGCTTTTACCCAAACTATATGCATTCTTGAAGATATAACACCAAAAAGCCACGGCTGAACTTTATATATCACTCTTGTGGCGTTTGAAGGAACGTATGAATCATCAAAATAACCTATCGGAATATAGTTTCTTCTTTCAGAACCTGTTTGAGGAACCAAAATAAATTCTCCTTCTTGATGTTTATCTTCGTCAAAAAAGTGAGGCGTTTCTGCTTTCTTCTTTGTAGCTAGCTTTTTACTATTTAATCTAAAAATTTCTACCTTTTCAAATCGTTCAGCGAGCTCTTTAATTTTATATGCTTCTTTAACGTTATCTTCTGTTATGTGTATGCAATATCTGTTCGTTCCTTTTATAAACTCGGATGCTCCAATATATCTTTTTATAAATTTTGCAGTAATTGGGTTTTTCGATATTATTTTGTCTTTTTCCTCTTGGTCTAATAGTAAATTACCATTGTCTCCGGGAGAACTTCCTTTAATCATTGGGGATAATTTACTTAAAGTTTTATTTCTCGGTATAACATAAACATTCGAGGTATTTGCTAAATAAGGGCTTATATTTTTTACACTTTGCTTTAGATTTTGATTGTAAAGGAATTTGTCTGTGCCATCAATATTTCTAACCCCTATTATTACTACTGCAACTCCTGCGTTTCCTTTGGCGTTATTCGTCCATTTAAAAGATTGGTGTGCAAAGTCAATTTCTTGTCCTTTACTCAAAACTAATGGCCACAATAAAGCTACTTGTTCCCCTTGCGTTATAGAATTGGTGGTTACAAAAGCATATTTAGCTTTTGTATTCTGAATGTAATTGGTTCCCTTATAAAACCAACACACTATGTAATCAAGTTTTTTATAGTTATTTACTCGTGAAAAGACGATTTTCATATCTTCCTTTTGGGTTTCGTCTTGTCGGCTATAACCCAAATAAGGCGGATTCCCAATCACATATACTTCATCTGTTGAAGAAATTGGGCATACCTCATTCCAATCTCTTCTTGTAGCATTACCTTGTTTTATTTGTCCTGCTTCTTTTAATGGTAATATAGGTTTCGATTTTCCGTAATCAAACAATCGTTCTTCAAACACTTTGTTCATTTGATGTTCTGCTAACCAAAGTGAGAGTATTGCCATTTCGTGGGCAAAATCGTCTATTTCAATGCCATAAAATTGCGAAAGCTGTATCTCAGTCCATTTTATAGTTGGACTTTGTCCTTCTAAATCTGTAATTTTTTCTAAAATCTTGATTTCTAAAAGGCGTATTTCCTTGTAGGTAATGATTAAGAAATTTCCACTACCACAAGCAGGGTCAAAGAATTTGATTTTTGAAATTCTTTTGATGAGTGTTCTTAAATGGTTTACTGTGGTCGCATTTTCATACGCTTCATAGAGTTCATCAAGAAAGAGAGGTTTAATCAGTTTTAGGATGTTTTCTACAGAAGTGTAATGCATTCCTAAATCGCTTCGGTATTCAGGAATTACTACCGCTTGTATCATTGACCCAAAAATATCAGGGTTAATGTCTTTCCATTGTAATTCACCTAACTCAAGAAGAGTTTTTCTTGCTTTTGCGGTAAACAGGGGCGAGTTTATTTTTTGATTAAACAATCCTCCATTTACATAAGGGAATTTGGTTAAAAAGTCGGGATAATCTTTTCCGCTTTCGCTATCTAAACGGGCAAACAAATCATCTAAAAATGTATGGGTATCTTTTCCGTTTTCCGCAGTATGCTGAGCTAGTGTATTGGTAAAAATACTATCTTGCTCAAATATCTCGGTATCTTCTGCAAAAAAACAAAACAACAAACGGGACAAGAAGATATTGAGGTTGTGAATACTTTCTTTTGAATTGTAGATACTCGGATTTTCATCAATCAACAAATCATACAAAGAAGCCATTTTGTACGATGCGTTTCTGTCTGCTTCATTATTGTTGGAAGCGTTATAAACTTCGCTACCTGCTAATGGCAAAAAGAAATCAAAGTAATTGGGTAATTCTTTTAATTGAATATCTAAGTTCTTGCCTAATTTCAGGTCTTTAGCAACTACTTGTTTATGGTCGGTAAGAATTGCAAATCTAGGTTGATGTTTTAAGATTCGCTCTTCTTTTGCAACCTCTTCAATACTACTCAGCAGTTTGTTAGATGCTTCAATTTTAAAGAATATTTTCTTTTTGTATAGTATTTCTCCATCAACTTTGGATAAATTGTAGTCTCCTTTTTTTAGTCGTGTTACAGATGTTTTAGAAATGCCGTATGCAACCAGCAAATCAAAGACAAATTCTTCTTTTGAGAAGTTGTCAATTAGGTTCTCAACGTTATGTTTTATTTCAGTTGATTTCATTAGTTATTTTGTTCAGGTTTGTTGGAAACTAGCAATTCTTTCACGTCTATGTCCAAAATATCCGCTATTTCCATTAAGGTTCCCAATCTTGGTTGTTGCCTGTTTTGAGCATAAGCGTTTACCATATTGTAGCTTTTTCCGAGTTTTTCAGCCAACCAAGTTTGCTTAATTCCCTTTTGTTCCAACACTTCCTTAATTCTGTTCATTGTAAATAGCTTTTGTCCATTTTAGAAGGTCTCATTGAATCGCTTCACTTATTTCAGACGTTAATTTGTCCGTCGCTAAATTAGTGAAATTATTTAATGCTATCTCAAAAAACTGTGTATATAATGTAGATATTCTGCTCAGGTAAGGAGGGAAAGAGCTTGCATAGCGTTGCTTTTACAATGACGTAAAATGAAGAAAAAGTAGGCGAAGTGCCGATTATCTTCTTTGTCGAGGATATTTCTTTTTTTTCTTCATTGCATTAGCAAACTGTTCTTCCTCGTAGTCCTCGCTCTGTGCATCGGATAACAAGCTGAACAATCCCAAATCGGTACTGTGCGAATGCTCCTGCGTGACAAACTCAAAAAGGTCTTTTATTGGTTGGTCATCTATTGTTTTCGTATGGGAAACAGGGTTGTCTTGTGCTTTCAATTCGGGTTTGTTTCCGTTGTTCCACCAATCATTGAACACGTTTGCCGACAGGCTTCTGTCTAATTGTGAACCGTTCCAAACGGTTCTGCTTTCGTGGTC
Organism: Chryseobacterium sp. SC28; assembly: GCF_003932955.1. GTDB lineage: Bacteria > Bacteroidota > Bacteroidia > Flavobacteriales > Weeksellaceae > Epilithonimonas. The sequence continues at coordinate 19,031 of NZ_QOVY01000021.1, read as the reverse complement.
GATAAAAGTCATTCCGTAAATTCGTCCATTGTCGTTCCTGCGGACAACGGTATTGATACCCTGTTCTGCAAGTTGCTTTTTAAATTCCGTTTCGCTGTTTGTAATATGTATCGCCAATTCAATGGTATTCTTTAGGACAGACCTTGCAGGATTGGTTTTCATTTTCTCTATGGACTGTTCAAAATGTTTTTGAAGCTGTGTTACTCCTGCATCTTTTCCAAAAAGTGATGCTTTGAACGGATTGCTTGTCTTGTTGCCGTTCGCATCTAATGCCACGTAAACCAATCCGTTTACGGTCTGACCGTTCCGCTCGCCTTTAACTTCTTCCGCTGTGATATTGAAAAGGGAAAGTAAAGCATTGTAACTACCCATAGTAGAATAGCTGTAATACTTGGGCAGATGCCGTACTACCGAAGCAATCTGACTTTTGATGTCTCCATTTTTATTATTTACAGGCTTAAAAACTTTGTTGGCTTGTTTCTGCTCCTGCTCGGTGGCTTTGTTCAGGTTATATTTAGTTTCCAAATCCCGACAGATTGCCATTGAGCGTGGATGGTCGTAATCATCGGGGATTTTCCTGCCGTCAATGCCCACGCAGGTCGAAACGATATGGATATGCGTTCGGTCAATATCCGTATGCTTGAAAACAATATAGGGCTGATTGCCGTAGCCCATACGTTCCATATACTCCTGTGCCATTTCGGCAAACTGCTCATCGCTGACCTTATCCGCAGGATCTGGGTTAAGCGATATATGCCGTACCGTCTTTTCTGTTTTGATATTCGCGCACAGATACGGCTCAAAACATTTGTTGAAGTATTGTGTGGAATACCTGCCATCTATTGTGTCGGGTATCTTGTTTAGTAACAGAACAGCTCCGTTTTCCTTTTCCACTTTCTGCTGATTGTATAGGATAGCTCCATACATATTGTTTCCCTTTCCTATTTTTGCAATCATTTCAGTACTCTTTATTCAGATATTTCTTTTCAAATTCATCGGTAAGAATCAAAACCTTTAGCAGTAATTCTTTCATTTCTTTGGTCTGTTTTTCCAATTTAAAGAGGTATGCAGATGCTTTTTTCTCCGAAAAATTGGCATTCAAGAGCTTTACAAGCTGATTGTAATTGGTGGCAATTCCTCTGAACTGCCCAAAAAACTGGGTCAATCCTGCGTGGTACTCAATTGCATCCATATCAATTTTTACGGTCTTAACCGTCTTCTGAAAGATGCAGGCTGTAATAAAATGTGCCGTAATCTTCATTCCCGACTGGTCAAAAAGGGCAAGGAACTTGGCATTATCCTCATCATTCAGGTTAAAGGAATACCGATGTACCGCAGGGTCAATCTTCGGTTTTCTCCCTGTTTTCCTAATCTGTTTTTTGTCTTTCTCTTCCATAATAATCCATTCTAATTTTTATACAAACGGGCGACTTCGGAGCCGTTTCCAGCCCCCGCAGGGGCAAGTGCTTTTGAGGTGCCGAAATTCATTTCGAGTACCTCAAAAGATAACTTGCTCTGAACAAGGGTTCAGAAAATCCGTTTTGCAAACGGATTGGAGTTAGCAGGAAAAACCCATCGCTACCGATTACAAATTTCGGCAAGACTATTTGAATAACAGCTATTTATCATAACGACAATGAACGCCAAATGCTACCTTTGAGTGCCATATCAACATAGACTGGGACTGCTTTTGCTTTCTTTGTATATGGTTAGCTGGCTGCTTGTTTATATCCTTAACTATGTAACCAATCAGCATAAATCCTGACAGCAAATCTGCGTGATTGAATGCAGACGAATTACAGATTTTTGAGTTAATGAACTAACCAATTAGGGGTATGCAGGTGCTTAGGTAGATAGGTAGATAGATGCAACAGTATGTACAGCTGATTGCTTAGTTAACCAAACAGCTAATTGGATATAATATTAAAAACAAGAGATATGGTACACGAAGAAAACAAAAATCAGCAACCCGAAAAAGAGGATTTTTCTATTGAAAATTTCCTAACTGATGAAAAGAAGCAACCATTCACGGAACAACAGGTAGTAACACATCGGGAAGACTTTGCCAAACCCGAAGTAGATGAGGAAGCTATTATGCGTGTAATGGCAGGCGAAGAACCTTCGGAAACTGAAACGCAACATACAAAAATACCTGCGAGTAATACAAAAAAGATGATTTATAAGCCAAAGAAGCTGACCAAAGAGGATTACTACGGACAGTTCTTTAAAATTCCGAACAGTACAGCAAGCAGGGGGAAATCGGTCTATGTACGGCAGGAACACCACGAAACATTTAACAGGCTCACCAATATTATGGGCATCGACAAACTGACGATTTATGCGTATCTGGACAATATTATCGAATACCACTTTCAGGAGTTTGGTGAATTGATTAGGGAAATCTACAACGAGAAACACAAACCGTTATTCTAATAAATATACGTGGTGGGTGGTACGTTCTCTCTCCTAAAATTATTTTCCAAAACAAAAAAACAGAAAAAAAAGAAAGCCATTCAAACAAGGCGGACAGGCGTTAAAACCAAAAGGAAACGGAATAAGTCCCGAAGGGTGGCAGGGCAACAAAAAAACTCGGCGAAGCCACCTTATCTGCCCTGCCATTATGCCGTAGTCTTTTGGTTGGGCGGTGCGGTGGGTGTCCGCCTTATCTTTGCTACCTTTTGTTCTTTTTTTAATCCCATTCTAATATAATGAAAGGGTACAAAAAACACGTGTGGGCTAACGATGGGGTGTTTTTGGTATGCTTTCCCTTATCCGTACAAAACTTTTTAAATGTGAAGGGGCTTTGCGAGGAAAATTTAAAGTGTTTTGAGGATTGCTTTCCATTTACATTGTGCCAATACGAGCCAAATACTGCCACATAAAGCCAAAGGAAAAAATACATTCCCTTGTGTTCTATATTGGGGGAAATTTTGAAACTATGGCACAAAAAGCAACAACCGACAAGGAGCGGAAAGAGAAAGTACAAATCAAGGAAGAAGAGCGTAGCCCTTTGATGCAGGTTGATAAGCAGGGCGACCCGATTTCCAATTTCATCGCCAATTTTAAACGCCAGTTCAGGGAAACAAAAGGCTTAATAAATTGGAACAGGCTGTTCGGTGGCAGACGTGCCGAACAGCCAAAACAGCCTGCCCAGCCCGAAAGCGTAATTGGTGCTACAAAAACGGTTATGCGTTCGGATTTCAAAAACGATGAAAAAAGCCAGACTGTACAGCCTAACAAAAAGCCTGCCTTGAGAATGGACAATACAGTCAAAACACAACAGGCTCGCCCGAAAAACAATAAACCAAAACTGGGATTTTAATACCGCATTTGGCAACTGTACGCCAAATACCGCCATCAGATGCAACATTAGGATGACCTATGTAAATAGCTTTTATTTTCGAGGTTTAAATGATGCAGATATGGAAATAACAGTTTTAGACATTCAGATTTTAAAAGCACTGAACAGGGAAGTTAAGGAAGTTTCTTTATTGATTAAGGAAATGACCGCACCCTACAAGGCATTGCGACAGGCAACGAAATGGCTCGACCAGCAGGAAGCCTGCCAACTGCTGAACATCAGCAAACGAACATTGCAGACGTACAGGGCAAAAGGCATTCTTGGGGCAACGCAAATCAATCGGAAGACGTATTTCAGATTATCCGAAGTGGAATTACTGATGCAGGGAGAGCGACCATTAAAAAAGCAGAAGAAATGAAACAGATTGGAGATTCAAACGAAGATATGCTTGCACTGCTCGAAGCTGTGGTAGGCATCAAAAATGAACTGCTGTATATCAGGGAATATTTCCACCCACTTTTAAAAGGGGAAATCTACCTGTCAGGCGAACAGGTTTGCCAGATGTTACACATTAGCAAACGGACGTTGCAACAGTACAGAGATGACGGACTGATACCTTTTATCAAACTCGAACGGAAAATCCTTTTCCGTGAAAGCGATATTATAAAAGTGTTGGAAGATAACTATCAGCGTTAGCCGATTGTTTGAAACTGTAACCGTATCAGTCAATTAAAGAAACAGCCCACTGCTTAAAGCAGTGGGCTGTGGTGTTTTATAAAAGGTCTATATCTCTATTTTCCAAATATCTTTTGAAAGTTCGTATAACAAATTTTGTCTATCAATTATCGTTTCTTTATTCCAATATTCGTAAGACCTTAATTTCAGATTTAACCTTGTAACAGATGAATTTATTCCAATCGTATCTAATCCTGCTATTGATTTGGAAATATAAAATGGCGATTTAGAATATTCAATAACTTTTTTTGAAAAGAAATCGTTACCAACCACAATATTCATCGTTTTTTCAAGCAAAGTCAAATTCCCTAATCTGATTTTTAAATCATCGTATTCCTCGCCAATTTCATTACGAAGACTTTCTGTTGGATTAAAAGGTAAAATATGCTCAATTTCAACTCCTTTGGTAATATAGTTATCTAAAACTTGTGGAATGTACGAGCCTAATCTTTCTTGGTCTAAATATTGTGCAATTTTTGCTAAAATATATCTAATTCTGTATTGTTGAAGGTTATTCTGACGAGTTTCTGTAAAGTATAATTTGTATTCGTTTTCTTTCGATGTGATTACAGGTTGAATATTTTCTTTTACGAAATTATTCAATTCTTCCCTGCTTTTTATTCTTAATACAGATTTAGCCCATTTTGAAAAGTTTCTTTCAAACTCTTTTGTTGGCTCTTTTGTAATGAAGTAATAAAAAACCAAAGTTTCTATCTGCTTTGCAAAATGATTAAACAAATCTTGTGGTAAATTTCTTCCTGCTAAAAGCAATATCAAATGTTGTTTAAAAGCTCCTCCGCCAAGTTTGGAAATATTGTCTAAATAGACATTTTTACTACCGTCCTTGTTTAGCCCTTTAAAGAAATTAATATAACAAGTAGCATTTTCCAAAAGAAGTTCAACAAACTCAAAAGGCTCTTTTTCATAGTTGCATTGAGCAACATTTTCAGGTCTTATAAACCATTTGTAAATTTCCTCTTCTCGGATAATTTCTTCTCCTCGCTGATTATTTACCTTATAATTTGACATTATGAAATAACGAAGAAAACGCAAAGGTTTTTCATTATTCTTTTCCAAAAGCTTAATCAGCGTTTTCCATTTATCTTTTAATGAATTGAAATCATTTCTATTAACTTGTCTGAATAAAAGGTTTTTCAATAAATCCATAGGATTTAATCCAACTCCTCTTTCATTAATTGTTTCAAATATTTTTAAAGCGTCGTTTATTTCTGGTGTTTCAATTTGGATAAATTTCAGTTTTCTAAAAATATAAACAAAGAACTTTTTTAGCTGTACTGGGTCTTCATCTTCCTTAAATCTGTTTTTTAGAAATGAAATTACATTTTCATACGCATTATAAAGTCTTTCGGCAGAACCTGTTAAATTTTCAGGTCTTTCTAAATTGTTAGCAATTTTTGAAAGAATATTTGAACTGTCTTTATATTGCAGTTCGAGTTTATAGCAATCAACACTATCTCCTAATGAATTGACTGTTTTGTCTTTAATCATTCTCTCAATTGTGTCTGTATCGATTTCTCGTTCTCGATAAATTTTCTTAAAAGCACAAATTATTAAGAAGATAGAAGTTGTCCTTTGTTGTCCGTCAATCAATTCATAAAAGCCATCATTGTTTTTAAAAACAACGGTACTTCCGATAAAATATTCTTTATTAGGATTAAAATCAAATTCTTCGTAAATGTCATCTAAAAGTTGATTGATTTGTACTTCTGTCCAGACGTACTCTCTTTGATAATCAGGCACGACATAAAAATTTTTAAAACAATTCTCCACGTCCAAATAATTAAACTGTATTTGGATATTATTTGTGCTATTACTCATTTTTTATTTAGATTTCAATAGATTGGGGGTTCGTAACATTCATATTTTTGAAAAAGCTAAAGTACAAAAAAGCCAATACAAAAACGGTATTGGCTTTTTTAATCACTTTATTGACTTTAGAGTTGAGCCACAAAAGACCGTTCCATTCCCTTAAATTTATGCGATACCTTTTGCATATCCTTACCAACTTTCTCATTGAGTATTTTGGCGTAAATCTGCGTTGTGGCTATGTTTTTATGTCCTAACATTTTGCTCAAACTTTCCAACGGAACACCCTCGCTCAAAAACAACGTGGCAAAGGTATGACGTGCTAAATGAAAGGTTACTTTCTTTTCTTTAAGGCAATCGATTTGTTGGGATATTCGCTTTAGGCTGTCATTACAAACTGTATTTGATGGTACGGGAAATACCTTTCCGTCCTTTGAGAACCCTGCATATTTCTCTATAATCATTTTTGGAATATCCAAGAGCATCACGTTTGATGATGTTGCCGTTTTCTTTCTGCGTACAATAATCCATTGGTTGCCGTCAAAGAAATCCTGAATATTACTGTTTCTAAGTCCTTTCATATCTGAATAGGAAAGACCAGTAAAGCAACTGAAAACAAACAGGTCTTTAACCAATTCGTCTTTCTTTTTCTCACAGTTGAACGTTACAAGTTGTTCCAATTCATTCCGTAGCAGATAACCTCTGTCTTTGTCTTTTTTGGTGTTCTTATACTCGCTGAATGGATTGAAAGTAAGATGCTTTCTGCTCATTGCCAAGCGGCAAAGCGTGGTAAATCCAATCATATACAGCCAAATGGTGTTGTGTGTCAAGCTTTGGTCATCACGCAGGTAATAATCAAAGTCCTGTACAAAATCAGATGTAAGATCGTTGAATGATAAGTCAGAATATCCGTACTTTGTCAGTGCAAAATTACGCAGGTGCTTTAAAAGTGTTTTGTATTTACTGCGTGTACCATTTACCCGAAGTCCACTATTAACCTTTTTCTCATAGTCCAATAGGAACTGTTCATAGAATTTGAAAAAGGTCAGTTCTCCGCTTTCCATCCCAAGAACGGCATTTTTAAGTTTAGCACTGTTTACAGCCCCCTCGTTCTTCAGGATTTTGGAATAGCATTCCTCAATACCCGAACGAATTTTGTCAAGTTTGCTGTTCGTGTCCTGGGCTTCTCGGCTTTTACCTAAAACCCTGCCGTACTTCAAATCCCAATTTGTTGTGGAAATATCCAGCTTTGTACTGAATGCAGACTGTTTGCCGTTTACGGTAATCCTGCACATAACCGTAACTTTTCCGTTTTTCTTTGGGGCGTTCTTTTTAAGGTAGAACAATACCTTAAACGTTGATTTTTTTGTCGTTTCCATACTCACAATTCTTAATGATAAAATTAAACCTATGTGAGCTACGGAACAATATGAAAAACTATGCAGAAAGCTGAAATACAGCATTTAAAACGATTATTTCTAATATTTAAAAGTAACGTTTTAGTAACCTTACTTCTGCCAAACCTCGCTTTTTACTGCTTTTTACCTCATTACCAAAAATCATAAAACGGCTGTAAAGCCTTTATTTACAACCGTTTTGCCTGTTATTAATCTTTGATGTATTTTTACTGAAACTTTATTTTAAAGTTTTACCTTTGGAACTTCACTTTTTCAAACTTCGTTTATGTTCACAGCCAAAGTAATTTCAGAGATCAACGCGCTCCTCGTTCCGGAAAACAACATCGTCATCGTAACCCATCACAACCCCGACGGCGACGCCATTGGCTCTACTCTTGGACTGAAACATTACTTGAAAACAAAAGGAATCGACGCCACCGTCATCGTTCCAAACGACTTTCCAAAATTCCTGAAATGGATGCCGGAAGCCAAGAAAATCGTGATCGGCGAATACAAAAGAAAAGCAGCCGGCGAGGCGATTTATAACGCCGATGTTATCTTCTGTCTGGACTTTAATACCACAAGCAGAATCGGCCTTCTCGGCGATTGGATTGCCAAAGCAAAGGGTAAAAAAATCTTGATCGATCATCATCAGATGCCCGATAAATTTGATTACGTCTATTCCGACGTCACGATTCCGGCCACTTGCCAGATGGTTTATCATTTCATCCAAGCCAATCATGACGAAAAATCTGTGAATCTGGATATCGCGCAATGTCTATACACCGGCATAATGACCGATACAGGCGGTTTCCGCTACCGATCGACGAGCGCGAGCACCCACCGGATTGTGGCCGATTTGATCGAGAAAGGTGCCGATCCGGCGTTCATCAGCTCCAACACTTGGGACACCAATACGATTTCCCGTTTACATTTACTTTCGCTCGTGCTCAGCAGAATCGAATTGACAAAGGAAGGAAAAGTGGCCATCCTCTGGCTAAAACGGTCGGAACTTAAGGAATATGGCTTCGACAAAGGCGATACCGAAGGTTTTGTGAATTACGGCCTGAGCGTCATCGGCACCAAAATGGCGGCTTTTTTTATGGAAGATCTTTACGAAGATTTTATCAAGATCTCTTTCCGATCCAAAGATTCGGTGGATACCAATCAGTTTGCGAGAAAATATTTCAACGGCGGCGGCCACATCAATGCTGCCGGCGGGAAATATTTCAAATCGATCGAGGAAACCATTGCCGATTTCAAGGAAAAGGTTGAGGCTGAGGATTTCTAAAAGTCTATCTGATTGATTTTCAAATAATTCAAAATTTTACATCAAAAAATAAACTTTTTGGGCAGGTGATGCAGCAATTCTGTGTTGATAATCGCGGCGCAAATCTCGGGTTTTTCCCAATGCCCGTTGTGTCCGCAATCCAGAACGTAGGATTTGATGTTCGTGTTATCCGGCAGATTTTTGATGGTTTTTTCTGAGTTGACCGCCGAATCGTGTTTGCCGGCAAGAACCAGTATTTTCCCCTCGAAGTCTTCCAAAACTTTAGCGCGGTCTGGTCGTTCTATCATTCCCTTTTGCGAAGCTAAAACACCATCAACGGACGATGTGTAGGCAATTTCCTTCGCAATTTCGATTTTATGTTCCAGAACATCGTGTTCGTTGGGATTGAAAAGATTTGGGACGCTGGCGTTGACGAAAGCCCGGAAATTTTCTTTGATGATTCGCAACCCTTTGGTTCTGGTTTGTTTTTTTTCCTCGTCGTCGGCAAAATAGGTTGAAAAAAATAGCGTGAAAGATTTCAAAAGTAGCGGATATTTTTCGGCAAAAGCCAAGGTAATGTAGCCGCCCATCGAGTGTCCCAGCAAGTGGAAGTCTTTCAATTTCAAATGATCGGTCACTTTTTTGACTTCCTCCGCCATCAGATCCATCGTTTGGATTTCTGCCACAACTTCCGACTTTCCGAAGCCCGGCAAATCGATTTTGATCAATTGAAATTTGTCCGACAGGTAAGGTATCACATCGTCCCAAATGGAGAGATTTTCCATAAAACCGTGGAGCAAAACCAAGCTTTCTGTTCCGTTTCCTTCTATTTCGTAGTTAAGCATCATTTTACATTTTAATGATTATTTGGTCGGCAAATCCCGAGCTGTTAACCGATTCGTGAAGCTTGAAGGTTTTGCCGCCGTCTTTTGTAGAAAAGTTTCTCTTGCCACTTCGCATATCCAGCTTTCCGTTGTCGTTGTCGGAAATGCTTTGTTTGATGGTTCCGTCAAATTTAAGATTTTTTGGCGAAGTCATTCTGGCGGTTCCGTCAATCATCAGAAACTGCTTGCCGTCGGTTTGTTTGCCTGAAATCCGGTACTCGTCCTGGCCGGTTTTTGTAAAAGTGATTTTTCCCGTTCCCTTCAGCATATCGTGTGTCAAAACATGTGTTCCTTCGAGGTTTTTGAATCCACGCCTTCCTAAAATACTGTCGTTGATTTGAGTCCGTACAAGGTTGATAGAATCGATGATTTTTGCGCTATCGACTTTGGAAATACTTTTTTCCGCAGGTTTATTACACGAAAAAATTAAAATTAAACCAAAAATCGACCAAAGCTGTTTCATTGCTAAAATTTTCTTCTAAAATAAATATTTTTTAGGAAAAAGATCGACTTGATTTGGAAATTAATTCGTTTCGTTTTTATAAAAATCGATACCGCATTGGAGGAATTTTTTGAACTCTTCTTTGGGCATATATCCGGAAACCGGAATGTTGATCACTTTTTGATCGGGCGTTACCAACACATAGTGTGGCTGGGAATTGTTATTAAAATTAACCTGCTGAAACAAGCTCCATTTATCGCCGATGGTTTTGATTTTTTTCATTTGGCCATCGCCCATATCGATTTTGATTTGCTCATTTTGCGGCAGTTCTTCTTTATCATCCACATAAACGGAAGCAATGATGAGCTCATTTTGGAGAATCGGCAAAACATCATCCTGACTCCATACAAATTCCTCCATTTTTCGGCAATTTTCGCAACCGTAACCCGTAAAATCTATCAATACAGGTTTATTCTCTTTCTTCGCCACTTCTATCGCCTCGAAATAATTATGATATGGTTTTAAACCCAATATTCCGTCTTTTTCGTCGTGAAAATAACTGACATTCAAGGGTGGCAAAATCCCGCTCAGCATCTGTAATTTGGGTTTCTCGGACGGGATCAATCCTTGGATCAAATAAACCACAAACACAATTCCGAAAACCCCGAGAATCCTTCTTCCCAAACCGATTTTTGGATTTTTGTCATCGTGCGGAAATCTGATTTTTCCAAACAGATAGAGCACCAATCCAATAGCAATTATGATCCAAAGCACAATAAACAATTCTCTTTTCAGGAAAAATGTTTTGGAAACCAAATCTGCTTTGGACAAAAATTTCAAAGCCAGAGCCAACTCGATGAAACCCAAAACGACTTTCACAGAGTTCATCCAACCGCCTGATTTTGGCAAACTTTGCAAGGCTTGCGGGAACAAAGCCAGCAATCCGAAAACCAATGCCCAAGCCAATCCGAAACCGGCCAACGCGAAGGTCAATAAGGTGGGGACATTCTTTGCGCCGGCAACCACGCCGCCCAATAAACTACCCAAAATAGGTCCTGTGCAGGAGAAGGAAACGATGACCAAAGTCAATGCCATAAAGAAAATCCCGATGAGCCCGCCGGCGTCCTCGGCTTTGGAAGAGCGGTTGGCAACCCAGCTTGGCAAAGTGATTTCGTAATAGCCAAAAAAACTCAATGCGAAGAAAAGGAATATCGCAAAGAAAAATAAATTGAGCCAAATATTCGTCGAAATCTGATTGAAAATATTCCCGGAAATGCCCTCGATAATATGAAAGGGAATGCTCAACAAAACAAAAATCAGTAAAATGAAAAATCCGTAGAGCAAGGCGTCTCGTCTGCCTTTCGCTTTGTCTTTGCTGCCTTTGGTGAAAAACGAAACCGTCAACGGAATCATCGGGAAAACGCACGGCGTGAGCAACGCGATCAATCCGCCGAGGAAACCGAGACCCAAGACCAGCCAATTGTCGTTGGCCAATTTTTGTGGTGCCGTGCCGCAAGTGGTCAACGGATTTTTGAAGTCCAAAGCGTTGATTTTCAAGCCTGTTTGGTTGCCGCTTGCTGGTGCGGAAACGGCGGCTACTTCTGTTTTAGAATCAGGAACTGGGGCGGAGATGCTGTCGGTTTTTAGATCGTGTGTTTCCACTTCCGAAACGGCAGTTGCTGCGATTTGCTTTTGAAACTCTAAAGTATTCGGCGCGAGGCAAACCTTGTCGTTGCAAGTTTGATAGGTGATTTCTGCCGTAATAGCGGTTGCTTTGGAGGGATTTTTGGGTTTAAATTTCTGTTTGAAAACCACCTGATCTGAATAATAAACGATTTGCGCACCGAAAGCTTCCGAGAATTCGTCGTGTTTTTTCCCCACTTCGATCACTTTTCCGATTAATTGAATGCCGTCCGGAGAAGCAATTTTAAACTCCGTCGGGATGCCGGAATCCGGCGGAAGATCTTGCGAATAGATGTGCCATTGATCCTCGATCGTTGCCGTGAGAACGGCTTCGTATTGATCCTTTCCCGAGGCAACCACGTCGAATTTGAATTTGACAGGATTTTTGATCTGCGCATTGAAAACGCTTATTATCAATATAAAAAGTGCGGATAACACCCGTTTTAGATCTTTCATTTTTTGATTTTAAATTTTAACTTCCAAAGATTCAGCATCATTTGAGTGGAACCTGCCGTCTTGCCGGAAAGGCAACACGCCCACAATCTGATCATTGGCATCGCAGAGGAGCCAGATTTTTCGCTTCGCTAAAATAGACAATTTTTCGTCCTTAAAAAATTTGGCGATTTTCTTTTTGCCCGCCATTCCAATTGGGAAAAATGTGTCGCCCGATCTTTTTTTCCTCAATTTTAGCGGCAAGTTTATATTATTTTTATCGATTTTCCAATTGCAATTCCCGAATTCTCGGATTTCGGTTTTAATATTTTCAGGAATCACAATTTCGTTTCCGACCATTTCAAGAGCAATTTCTACATCTTCCATCTTTCCTCTTCCCTCTTCCATCCTTTGATTCAAAATCAATTCGTTTCTGTTGACAATCAATTGGTATTCTGAATTGAAAAATGTACTGCCGGTCTGCGCGGTGAAGATTTTTTGCATTTCTTTTTCATCCTTAAACCCAAAATTTTTCAAAATCTCAAAACGAATTAAATCTGATTCTTCCGAGAACTTCGTTTTACCAATGACTGTTTGTCCCGTTTCAAGATTCGTTTCAAAAGCCTTTATTTTTTCATCAATACAATTATTCAAAACATTTTTTGTCTGATTGAGGATGTCCATACTTTTCGCAAAATTCGGCAGGAAATGATCATTCACTTTTTCTAATTCGGGAACGATGTTGTGCCTGATTTTATTTCGCAAATAATCGCTTTTTTGGTTAGATAGATCTTCGCGGAATTCAATATTTTTTTCGTTCGCAAATTCATAAATCTCTTGCTTGGAAAAACCGAGCAGTGGCCGGACAATCCCATTTTCGTTAGCCGGAATGCCGCTCAAGCCTTGGATTCCCGCCGCTTTGGAAAGGTTGATGAGGAAAGTTTCCAACTGGTCGTTCAGATGATGGGCGGTGACGATATATTCGAGATTTTGCTCCTGTTGGATTTTTCGGAAAAACCGATAGCGCAACTCTCTCGCCCAGTTCTGAATAGAATTTGCAGGCTTGCCATCTTCCTCCGAAACCTCGTACCAATGAAACGGAATGCCGTGCTTGCTACAAAAATCGGAAACCAGCTCCTTATCGCGGTTGGAATCCTCGCCCCGAAGATGATAATTAACGTGTGCCACCTGAAAATGATAACCGGAATGCTGAAATAAATCAGCCAAAACCATAGAATCTACGCCGCCACTCACGGCCAAAAGGTATGTTTTTTGTTGCGACTGAGACAACAGTTGTTCGAGCGCGTTTTGAAATTTGAGGAGACTTAGCACAATGATGTAAAGAAAATATTGCTGATCATTACAAATATACGTTTAATAATTCTTACTTTTGAAATGTTGGAACAGCTTGCACGAAGATTGGCCAATTGAGCCGGTTGCAAAGAACGATTTGAAACAATTAAACTCCAAGATATGAAATTATTCAAGATTTTGACCATAGCGGTGATGGGACTTTCCCTAAGCTCATGTGTCAGCAAAAAACAGTTTGATGCCCTGAATCTGAACTACAAACAGTGCGTAGAAGATGCCGGAGAAAGAATGCGTCAAATCCAAGATTTGAAAGCAGAGAATTCTTCTTTGAAAGGTCAAAACGATCTCCTCGTGGGACAAAACAATGCCCTGAAATCCAGCCTTGATGCTTGCCTTAGCAACAGTGGAAAATCCTCTACCAACATTGATAAGCTGGTGAGCGAGATCAACGCTTCCAATGCGTACATCAAACAACTGATCGCCGGAAAAAGCAGAAACGACAGTTTGAATATCGCATTGTCCAACAAACTGAAACGTTCTCTGGACAATGTGGCTGATGAGGATGTGGATGTAAAAGTGCTGAAAGGCGTTGTAATGATCTCATTGTCAGACAAAATGCTTTATCAAGTCGGCAAATACGACATCCAACCTGCTGCGGCCGATGTGCTGGCGAAGGTTGCTAAAGTCATCAACGACTACGACACGTACAGCGTTCTGATTGAAGGAAATACCGACAATACGCCACTGAACAGTGCCACTCCGCCGCGAGACAATTGGGATCTTTCTGCGCTGCGTGCGACTGCGGTTGCCAAGGTTTTGCAGACCCAGTTTGGCGTAGATCCTAGCCGAATCACGGCAGGCGGAAGATCTGAGTATAATCCGAAAACGACCAATGCATCGGTCTCGGGACGAAGCGAAAACCGAAGAACGGAAATCATCATTATGCCGAAACTGGATGAGTTTATGAAACTGATGGACATCGCTCCGGTGAAAAAATAAACGGTGAATCTTCATTGATTTATATCAAAAATCTAAAATTGAAAACCTTGTCTGGAACGGCAAGGTTTTTTTGTGATTTCAAATTAGATTAACTTTGGATTTCAAAACCTCAAAAGCTGAACAGAAAATGAGTTATTTCGAAGAATTGGACAAAGAAATGGATCGCTACCTAGAAGACCACGCTTCTGAAGAACCCGCCATTCTCAAAAAGTTACGCAAAGAAACCTATCAGAAAACAACTCAGCCCCACATGATTTCCGGCTATTTGCAAGGGCGATTGTTGAGTATTCTCTCGCATATCATCAGCCCAAAAAATATTTTAGAAATCGGAACTTTTACGGGGTATGCGGCGCTAAGTTTGGCGGAAGGCCTTCCCAAAGACGGCAAAATCTATACGATCGATAAAAATGAAGACTTGGCCTACATTCCCAAGAAATATTTCTCGGAAAGTGCTTATAAAGACCAAATCGAATTCATCATCGGTGATGCCAAGGAAGTGATTAAAAAACTGGACAAAACTTGGGATTTGATCTTCATCGATGCCGATAAAGAAAGCTATCTCGACTATCTGAAACTCATCAAACCCAACCTGCGTTCGGGAAGCGTGATCCTCATCGACAACGTGCTGTGGTACGGAAAAGTTCTTGAAGATCATCCGAAAGACCAACAGACCGAACAAATCAAAATGGTAAATAAAATCGTGGCGCAAGATCCTGATTTTGAAAATCTGATTTTACCGTTGCGAGATGGGCTGCACCTCATCCGGCGAAAATAAAAATAGAAAACTTTGAAATCTAAGTGCGGTGATTATTCGCGACATACTTGGATGGTATTTTTTGAAATGGATCATTTTTCATAAGCAGATTTGAGTCATTTTTTCTCCTCCTTTTTCGGGTTTTCTTCGACTCTCGTTGCACACTTCTTCGAGAGCGCTTCGAAAAAAGTACCGTTTTTCCGAACAAGAGTCGAAGAGCTTTCGAACAGTTCTGAAAGAAAAGGCTTTTTTTTGATGTGTTTAATCGCCGAAAATTGGAATGTTGGAAACGAGGATTTCCAGTGTTTTTTTTCGCTCTTTTTTCGGGTTTTGTTCGAGCTTTCTTTCACACTTCTTCGAAAGCGCTTCGAAAAAAGTACCGTTTTTCCGAACAAGAGTCGAACACTTCTCGAACACTTCTGCAAGAAAAGCCTTTTTTTGGTGTTTTTAATCGCCGGAAAATGGAATGTTGCGAAAGAGGATTTCCAGCGTTTTTTTTCTGCTCCTTTTTCGGGTTTTCTTCGAGCGGAACAGATTGAGGTATAGTCAATAGTTGTTGGGACATAGCAGTAGTAAAACCACTGAAATATACACCACGTGAGTACTAAAAATATTCAACAAATTAAAAGTCAGTTTGATGATTTGTAGGATTATAAATAAATACTATATTTGATAAAAATACGCTACTGACTAGCGAGTATGCGCGCAATTTTGGGTGTATAGTCGCTGGTTTATAGCGAGTATAAACAAGTTATGCGTCAGTTTTCGACTCACGTAAAAAAAGACTAAATCATTTAAAAAATTAAACTATGCAAATTAACACGTTTTGGAAAATACTGCTTAAGATTATTGGTCTTTTGTTATTGTTTAGTTGTATTTCATTAATTCCACAATTTTATTCAACCTTATCTTTTACAAGCGGAAATTTAGATACAGAAAATTTACTAATCGTTTGGTTAATGCAAATTTTATCTGTTATAATTTACATTCTAATTATCAGGTTATTTCTTTTTAAAACAGAATGGCTTGTTGAAAAGCTGAAGCTTGAAAAGAATTTTAATGAAGAGAGAATTGATGTAAATATTAAAAGCTCAACAGTTTTGAACATCGCGATAATTGTAATTGGTGGTTTAATGATAACCGAGAGTTTCCCAAACTTTTGTTCTGCATTGTTTCACTTTTTACAGCAAAAAACATTATTTAAAGATTATCCTGATTCTCATTGGCTAATTTTTCATTTCATAAAAATAATCATCGGTTATTTGCTTTTGACAAATGGAAAAAGGTTTGCGGAATATATTGAAAAGGAAAGTGTGGAAGAAAAAAAACCGAACGCATAACAGCCGTTTCTCGCAATTGCGAATTTTGTTGTAAGTTCACGTTCACGTTTCGCAAGAATTTTTATCTTTAACAGAAAATAATTCGTTCCGAAGTTCGCAACTGACGAGAAGCGGCGGAACGTTAGCAGAAATTTTATAAAAATACTGCACAAAACAACTCGGGAACAAAATTTAACAATTCAGAAATCATAATTTACAGTTTAACCAAAACAAATTCTTCAATAAAAATAATAAAGCAAATTTGACCTACAAATTAAAACAGAATGAAAACAAAGAAAATTTTGAAAATTATCGGCTTAATTTTATTTTTGGGATTAGTAGGAATTATTGGTTTAGGAGTTTATTTTTACAAAACAAATCCAATTTTTGAAGGAATCGTTAATAATGACGAATCAAAACTTTTTTATTTCCCAAGCAAAGAAATGCAACCTTTCAAACATTTACAGCATTCTGAAAAAGTTTTAAAAGTTAATGACTCAATTAATATTTACACTTATGTATTCAAGCCAACACACGAAACGGATTCAAAAATATTTTTCATTCATGGCGGTGGAGGAAATGTAAGCACTTATCAAGATATGATAAGACCATTGGTAGAAAGCGGGTTTGAAGTTTATGCTTTTGATTGGAGAGGTTTTGGGAAATCAAATGGAACTCCAAATTATCACGGAGTTTTAACAGATACGGAAGTAGCATTTAAAGATTTTTTAGACTCAGAAAATAATGGAAATCGTAAAATAGTTGTTTATGGAATGTCTTTGGGAGGTCAACTTGCCGTAAAAATCGCTAAAGAAAACCAATCTAAAATCAATTTATTAGTTCTCGATAGTTCCATTGAATCGGCCCAAACTTTAGCAATGGATTATTCTCCAATTTCATTTCTTAAAGAAAAAGCAAAAAATTCTCCACAAGATTTTAACCAAGAGTATGTTGCTGTCCAAGACATAAAATATATAGAGAATGTTCCTAAAATAATTATTCAAGGGAAGAATGACAAAATTGTTCCTGCAATTAGAGGAAAAAATCTTTATAATTCTGCAAAAATGCCTAAAATTTATTGGGAAAATAACTCTGAACATATCATGACATTGATAAATTTACCAAAAGAAACCACCGAAAGAATTAAAAAACAATTGGAATAAGAAAAACTTCTGCTAATAACTAAGCTTTCGTCTTGTCCGCAGGACAGAAGATGAAAGCCCGTTGAACGGAAGCTCCGGTGGCTTTTCAGCAGTATGATGGTCCTCTTATGGGGATGTCGTTTTTAGAATTTAGAGGTGCAAAGCAGTTTTTTCGGAAGGACTGCTTTTTTTGTGGCTTTTGGTAGCCTTTGGAAGTGGTTTCTGCGGGATTTTACTGGCTGTAGGGCACAACTTCCCTTACCCGCAAAGGTTATTTCGCAGAGAAAGGTTGAGTGACGAAAAGAAAGTCCTGCGGCGGACCGCGCTGCCCGAAAACAGCAATGGTAACCAGGTTTCCCTCCTTGCAGCACCGGCATTTATTGAGCAGCGTTTTAGGTGTTACCTCCGGGATATTGATCTTTAAATCTGATTGCAGAGCCTGCAGTTTCCCACGCTTCCAGCTGCTGCTCAAAATCCCGTAATGGCGGATCCGCACAAATCTTTTTGGCAGAATGTGCAGGGAGAACCTTCGCGCAAACTCTTCGTTGCTGAGGGTCATTTCCTTTTTTTCGCCGCCCTTTCGGTAATCCCTGTAGGCAAAACGCACTTCCTTATCCGTTACTTCTTTGATGCGGTGGTTGCTGATGGCGACTTTGTGGGTGTACCTGCCTAAATATTCGATCACCTGTTTCGGGCCGCCAAAAGGTCTTTTGGCATAGACGACCCAGTTCTTGGTGAAGAGTTTCTCCATTAAATCCCGGTCAGTAATTCCACAGGCTCTTAAGGAAGCCACAAACTTCGCACGGAACACTTTGCTCATCGCTTTTACAGAGAAGAGATATTTATCGGTTCGTACTTTCTTTTTCCACTTTCCGTGATGATCAATTCCGCCGCCAGGAACAATGCAGTGCAGGTGCGGATGAAGGCTCAGGTTCTGTCCCCACGTATGAAGTATGGCAATCATTCCGAGCTGCATTCCTTCCGTTTTGCCAAACTGGTTTAATGTTGCCCAAGCTGCTTCAAACAATGTTTTGTAAATGAGTGTGGGATTTGCAATTGCCAAACCGTTCAGCTCTTCGGGAAGCGTGAAAACGAGATGATAATAGCTGCACGGGAGTAAATCCGCTTCGCGCTTCTGGATCCATTCTTCTTTTTTATGACCTTGACATTGCGGACAATGCCGGTTACGACACGAGTTGTAACTGATGGAAAGATTTCCGCAACCGTCGCACGCATCGATATGACCACCCAAAGCTGAAGTGCGGCAATAGGACAGAGCCCGAAGCGTTTTTTCCTGATGAGCCGTAAAATTCCGGGCCGATAAACTGATTTTACGAAGAACATCTGCAACGCTTCCGTTTTGATGCTTTGCCTTACTTCGGGATTCCATTTTTGCGGCATAAAGCGAAAACGGTATCCAGGGGGCTGTGCGGCTGCTGATCCGATAGCTGGCAGACATGGAGGTATTCCATCGTCGATTCAATTCTTTCATGACCCATAAGTTTCTGAACCATGATGATCGGAACGCCGTCTTC
>NZ_QOVY01000020.1 GCF_003932955.1 Chryseobacterium sp. SC28 | reverse complement strand
TTTGAGTAAGATTGTTCATTTATTTAATTATTTGATAATCAATTAAATATACGGATTTTTATCCAATTGAACAATCTTTTTTTTATTTAATTCCTAAATGCACAACAGGTAAGTAGATAAGTTTTTTTATAATTTCATTTAAAAATTAAACCGATGAAAAAAGTGATTTTAATAATCGCAACCTTATCATTTGGGTTAGCGTTTTCTCAACAAAAAGAATCTGAAAAACAAAATACGATTCCTACAAATCCTTATCACAGATTAGATTCAACAAATTCTAGTGAGATTAAGACAGAAAACGACAATGCTGCTTTCTACAAAAATATAGACTCGGCAAAAGCTTCAAAATATAAAATGCTGAACAAAAAGCCCAACCAACAATATTCGGAATTGCCTCAAAATAAAGATTCAGCTGAATCCAATCCTAAAGTAAACAAATAAAATGTCAACCCACGAACTCCTCAACCAAGCCATAAAAATAGCTACCAAAGCACACAGAAAACAGATCGACAAATACGGCGCACCATACTTGGGTCACGTTTTCCGAGTGATGAATGCCGGAAAAACCATCGATGAAAAAATCGTCGGCGTTCTGCACGATGTCGTAGAAGATTATCCCGATTTTCCTCTCGAATATCTCCGCGAAAAAGGCTTTCCCAGCCATATTTTGGAAGCCGTGGATTGCCTCACCAAGCGCCAAGAAGAGGAGCAAAATTACGACGCTTTCATCGCAAGAATCGAAAAAAATCCGCTGGCCATTGCCGTCAAACTCAACGATCTCCGAGACAATATGGACCTCACAAGATGTACAACTTTATTGGAAGAAAAAGACTTGAAGCGCCTCAACAAATATCTCAAAGCTTATCTGTATTTGACACAGAAATATTAGTATAATTTTTTCGAAATTTTGGCTAATCCACCATCGGGATGGCGATATCCTTCTCGTCATCCGTGGCATCAAGCGTAAAATTAAGAGCAAAGTACAGAAAATGAAAATTCTCGTTCCCCTTCGTTGCGAAATCGCGCTGGAACATATAGCCCGACGTCACTGATATGCTGTTGTTCAGCTGATAGCCCACACCTCCGAAGGTCCGGTTGCGCTTGAAAGTCGGCGCTTTTGGACCGACAAAAAGTTCCTGAAAAGCATTCACGAAAACTGTGTTTTGCTGCACTTTGTCTTTATTAATGGGCAATGTAGCGCTCAGGCGGTATCGGAAACGGTTAGCCTGCGTATGTTCACCGGTTTGGTTCGCATAGAAATAGCGCTGCTCGGCTCTCGCCCGGTGATCCAACTTCAGTTTACCCAGTCGTTGCGATAGGGTATATTGCAACCACATTCTGAACTCTTCCTGCGCGATTCTCATTTTTTCATAAGTGCCATATCGTCCCAGCCCAATGAAAATTTGATTGTTTTTATTGAGATTGTAGCCCACCCCTCCTTTCGTTTCATAATAGTCTATCACCGTATAATCCCGCCGCGCTCTGGTTTGAACCTCCAAATATGCCATCCATTTCGGAGTCATTCTGTAGGTGAAAGACACCATATTAAACCCCGACAGATGATCTTGACCCGGCACAAAACCGCCTAAGAATAAAAACAAAAAACCCAATTTTTTCACGGCGCAAATATAATTAAATCCCCTGTTCAAAATATTAATTATTTGGGCGTACCCCTTTGTTTTTGCTCAGACGTTTTGGGTTACCAATAGAAGATTTCCCTTCAGCAAAAACAAGCGGGTCGGGCTGTCCGCTACTATCTTTTTGTCAAGTCCGTTTCTCCATCAAATCAAGAGAAGTCAAAGACAAAAAGGATATCCGCTACCATCCCTTACGCGGGCGTGGTCAACAAAAAAAGCCCTTCAACAGAATTGAAAGGCTCATTATAATCAATTTAAAAAATTTATCCTAATAAAAGCGTTAACGGACTTTCCAGATAAGTTCTCAAAGTTTGCAAGAACTGGGCGCCCGTTGCACCGTCCACAACTCTGTGGTCGCAAGCCAGTGATAATTTCATGGTGTTTCCAACTACGATTTGTCCATCTTTCACAATCGGTTTCTCAATAATGGCACCTACCGATAAGATGGCAGCATTCGGTTGATTGATGATCGAAGTAAATGTCTCGATTCCGAACATTCCCAGATTCGACACCGAGAAAGTAGAGCCTTCCATTTCGTTCGCTTTCAGTGCTTTGGTTTTCGCTCTGGCTGCCATATCTTTAACGGCTGCCGAGATGTCGCCGTAGCTCATGAAATCTGCATTCTTCAACACCGGCACCACTAATCCGTCTGGCACCGCCACTGCCACGCCCACATTGATGTTTCCGTGGTGGATGATCTTGTCGCCTGCCCACGAAGAATTGACCTGCGGATGTTTTCTAAGTGCTACTGCAACGGCTTTGATCACCATATCGTTGAACGACACTTTGGTGTCTGGCAAGGCGTTCATTTCTTTTCTCGCTTCGATAGCTTTGTCCATATTGATCTCTACCGTGAGATAATAATGGGGCGCTGTGAATTTGCTCTCCGCCAATCTTTTCGCGATGATATTCCGCATTTGCGAGTTCACCGTTTCGGAATCTTGCCCCGGCGTGAAAGCTACGCTTGGCTGGGCAGAAACCGCTTTAGGAGCAGAACTTGCAGCTTCGGGCTGAGCCGCCGGCTGATAATTTTCAACATCCTTCTTCACGATTCGTCCATTTTCGCCGGAACCTTTGATGGCAGAGACATCCACACCTTTTTCTTCCGCAATTTTCTTAGCGAGTGGAGAAATTGCAATTCTGTCGCCTGAAGAAGTTGCAGCAGGTGCTTCTTCTTTTAGATCTTCCGTTTTGGCTTCTGATTTTGCTTCGGCTTTAGGTTCGGACTTTTCATTGGTTTTGGCTTCAGCTTTTGGAGCATCGGCTTTTTTTCCACCGCCGGAAACGAGACCAGATACGTCTGTTCCTTCAGGGCCTATGATGGCTAAGATCTTGTCCACTTCTGCTGCACTGCCTTCTGCCACGCCTTGGTACAACAAGGTTCCGTTCACTTCCGATTCGAAATCCTGAACGGCTTTGTCGGTTTCTATTTCTGCAAGTATGTCGCCCTCTTTTACCGCATCTCCCACGTTCTTATGCCATTTGGCGACTTTGCCTTCGGTCATCGTATCGGAAAGACGTGGCATCGTAATCACCTCTACGCCTTCAGGAATATCAGCAGAAGATGAACCTTCGTAAGCATTTTCTACTGGTGTAGATTCGCCTTGCGTTTTGGATTCTTCTTCGGACTTGCTTTCAGTCGCAGCATCTGCTTTTGCGCCGCCGCCGGTCAAAGATGAAATATCTTCGCCTTCTTCGCCGATGATGGCCAAGACAGAGTCTACCGGCGCAGCAGCTCCTTCTTCTACTCCTATGAATAGGAGCGTTCCGTTGATTTCGGATTCGAAATCTTGGACTGCTTTATCGGTTTCGATTTCTGCAAGAATATCACCTTCTTTCACAGGGTCACCAACTTTTTTGTGCCATTTGGAAACTTTGCCTTCCGTCATCGTATCCGATAAACGGGGCATCGTAATTACTTCTGCCATAATTTTTTTTCTGGATTAATTATTTTCTAATTTGTTGATGAACGGATAGTCCGGAGTGGAATAGACAAAATCATAAACCTGAGAAAGCTCGGGAAATGGCGAGTTTTCCATAAACTCTACACACTCTTCCACGAAAGCTCGAGATTTTTCATCGATAGCTTCCAAATCTTGCTCGCTTGCCCAATTGTTTTCAAGAATACGGTGTTTCACGATTTCAATCGGATCTTCCAGTTTGTGTTGCGCCACTTCTTCCTTAGTTCTGTACGGCTCTGCGTCGGACATTGAGTGGCCTCTGTATCTGTAAGTTCTGGCTTCGATAAACGTTGGCCCTTCTCCTCTTCTCGCTCTCTCGATGGCTTCGTAGGCGGCTTCGGCCACTTTTTCAGGATCCATTGCGTCTATTGGAAGACAAGGCATTTCGTAACCTAAGCCGAGTTTATAAATATCCTCGTGATTGGCAGTCCTCTTAACAGATGTTCCCATCGCGTATCCGTTGTTTTCGCAAACGAATACGACCGGGAGTTTCCAGTTCATCGCCATATTGAAGGTTTCGTGAAAGGAACCTTGGCGCACAGCGCCAT
This sequence comes from Chryseobacterium sp. SC28, assembly GCF_003932955.1. Lineage (GTDB taxonomy): Bacteria > Bacteroidota > Bacteroidia > Flavobacteriales > Weeksellaceae > Epilithonimonas. The sequence goes on along the minus strand of NZ_QOVY01000020.1, from coordinate 38,225 downwards.
CGCCCATAAAGCAAATATTGACTGCTTTTCTGTCAAAATATTTGTCGGCGAAGGCAATGCCTGCGCCCAATGGAATCTGCCCACCTACAATCCCGTGACCGCCGTAAAATCTGTGTTCTTTGCTGAAAATATGCATCGAGCCGCCCATTCCTTTGGACGTTCCCGTGGCTTTGCCGCAAAGTTCTGCCAAAATTCTTTTAGGATCTACGCCCATCGCCATCGGAAGGATATGGCATCGGTACGCCGTGATCATACTGTCCTTGGACATATCCATCGCGTGGGTAAAACCTGCGGGAATCGCCTCCTGACCGTTATAAAGATGTAAAAAACCTCGGATTTTTTGTTTAAGATAGAGGGAGCGGCATTTGTCTTCAAACCTTCTCCACATCGTCATTTCTTCATACCATTTTAGGTAAACTTCTTTAGAAAATTCTTTCATTGTAATTTCGAAATATGTAGCAAAAATAAGAAAAAAATCTTTCCTTATTGTAAGCATACAATCATATTTTTGGAATTAAAAAAGCATAACAGCAATTCATTTAAAAATAGACCCAGACAATCGCTCTTGCTTTATTTTGAATAGCATCTCAAAAACTTTCTAAAAATGATAAATTTTGTATCTTGAACTCCGAAACTATTGTGAGGGAACTCAAAAACCCTTTAATTTTAAAGATCTCGAAAGTAATTTCAAATTTCTTCAACCCGCTGGTTTCTTTGGTGATTTATTTTTTCTATTATAGTTACAAGAATTATACTTGGCAGCAAGCTTCCTCAAAATTTTTGCCCATTCTTCTTCTTTTGATTCTTCCTATTATACTTTGGATTTACCGAAATGTCAGACTGGGAAATTACACCAATATGGATGTTTCGAACCGCAAGCAACGGCATTCGCTTTACATTTTCATCATCATTGCGACCGTCGTATTTCTGTGCGTAGATTTTTATCTTCATCGGGTAATCGATTGGGCGATTTTTTTGCTTTGTCTATTGTTGATTTTGATGCAGCTCAGCAATTTCTTTGTCAAAAGTTCGATGCACACTGGTCTGAATGTCTATGTTGCCGCATTGTTTTGGGCCATCGAACCGGTAATGGGCATTTTCTGGTTTATTTTATCAATCCTCATAGGAATTACAAGAATCGTTCTGAAAAGACATACGCCTTTGGAAGTCCTCGCAGGCGCATTAATTGCTATTTTTGTATCTTTACTCTATCTGGTAACGGCCAAATCTACTATTTTCTAAGCTTATAATTTATGATTTTACAACCGCTAACGCATTCCGAGGAAGAAATAATGCAACTCATCTGGAGCAAGGGAAATATCTATTTTCGAGACTTGATGGCTGCATTTCCTGATCCCAAACCGCATCAAAACACCGTTTCGACATTCCTGAAAATCCTGGTGAACAAGAATTATTTGACGACAGAAAAGCAAGGCCGAATCTATCTTTACTCGCCATCCATCGGTCTTGAGGATTATAAAAAATTTGTTCTGAAACGATTTTTGGAAAATTATTTTGAAAATTCGGGGACGGAATTGCTAAAAATTCTGATCGAGGAGAAGCTGATCGATTCAAAAGTTATGGAGCAATTTTCGGATGGAAAGATTACTATCGCGATTAAAGAAAATACGGAAGCAAATCACATCAAGGATTTCGTAAAGGAAATTACCGCCGACAAAAAACCGAAAAAGAAAGATAAACGCAAAAAGAAAAAGAAATAGCCCAAATTTTGCACAAAAAAAACGATCTGAAATAGATCGTTTTGTAGTTCTGTAAAAGATTTTACCAACGGTCGCTTCCACCACCTCGGTTTTCTCCGCCGCCGTAGCCACCGCCGCGGTTGCTTCCGCCGCCGTAGCCACCGCCACGGTTGTTGTCAAAAGACCTTCTCGGTTTGTCCTCTCTCGGTCTGGCCTCGGTTACGTTTAGTATTTTGCCGTTGAATTCTTTTTGATTTAAAGCTTCTAATGCTTGTTTTCCTTCTTCGTCTCCCATTTCTACGAAACCAAATCCTTTTGATCTCCCAGTGTCACGGTCGGTAATGATTTTTGCAGAAGTGACTTCTCCAAATTCTTCGAATAATTCTTGCAACTGATAATCTTTGGTTGCGTAATTGATGTTTGAAACAAAAATGTTCATTTTAAAAAAAATTAAGTTAACTGTTGTTTAATATTATATCAGGAAAAACAACAAAAAAACTTATTGATTTCAAATATAATTTGGTGCAATTTACAATTATTTTTCAAAAATCAGAAACTTTGAGATTATTTTTAAAAAAAAATCAGATTTCCCTTAATCTACTTCTTTTCCGCGGCTTGCCTCCAAAATCCGGAACCAGTCGATTTCTTCCAAATCGATTTTTAATGCGGCTTTTAATTGCCTGATAGTTTCTCCTTTTGAAGAACCGATGACGGGGATTATTTTCGCAGGATGTTTCAGAATAAAAGCCACTAAGATTTGATTTTCTTCTGCATTGTATTTTTGACAAAGCAGATGAATTACTTTTTGGAGTCGCCGGTTTTGTTCGGAGTTTTCCGAGAAGTAATTGCCCATTACTGACCACGCCATCGGTCGACGTTTTTCTCGGAACAATTGATCCAAAGTCCCATCATAAAAGGAATCTAAATGATTCGCAGAGACTTCGATTTGATTGGTAATTAATGGAAAATATTGATCGAGCAATGCAAACTGAGAAACCGAAAAATTGCTGACCCCAAATTCTCTAACTTTTCCCTGATATTTCAAATGTTGAAAAACCTGCGCAATTTCTTCCGGATTCATCAGCGGAGAAGGCCGGTGCAAGAGCAAAAGATCCAAATAATCGGTTTTCAGATTCATCAGACTTTCATCAACGCATTGGAGGATATAATCTGCATTATAATTGTAATACTTGATTGGCGAAGGCTTCTTGGCAGAGTTCATCACAATGCCACATTTGGAAATAAGTTGTATTTTTTCCCTATCGATATTCATTTCTTGCCACGCATTCCCGAAAAGAGCTTCGGTAGTATGACCGCCATAAATATCGGCATGATCGAAGGTTGTAATACCTTCTTCCAAGCAAACTTGTATCAATTCCTGAACTTTTCTTTCCGAAAGATTGGCGCCCCAAACGCCCCAACGCATCGTTCCCGCAACGATATCTGAAAACATATTTGGATATTTTCTACAAAGATATTATGTTAATAAGGAATTCTATTAATAAATTTGACAACTTAAAAAAAATTGATGTTTATGAAGAAAATCACTTTTCTATTTATGATGAGCTGCACATTTTTGCAAGCACAGTTCACCACGCCCAACAACGGAACCACCTACACTTTAACGAGTCTCTCTGCAGCAGCGCCAACAGTTTTGGTAAAAAATTCTACCGATTATACACTCACAGCAGATCTTACGATCTCAGCAACCGACAAACTCTTAATCGATGAAAACACAACTTTAAAAGTTGATTCCGGGGTCGGTATTTTTGTCTATGGCGAATACAAAACGACTGCTTCCAACTTCACGATTACCGCAAGTACCGTCGGAAGTCCGTACAGAGGCATCCGTTTCGAAGATGGCTCGGTCGCAGAAATGAAAAATACCCGCATCGAATACGGTGGCGGCGTACGCGTGCTCACAGGAAATGGTTTTCTGATGGACAATTGTATCCTTTACAAAAACAACAATTCCGGAACTACCAATCTTGCCAGCAGCGCAGCATTGGCGATGTATAAAGGAACCGGACACGTGGTAAAAAATTCTCAGTTTTTAGAAAATTCAAGAGCCGCAATTAATTCCGGAGCCACAGGAACGGTTTCCATCGACATTCTGAACAATTATTTTTATGGCAACGATACCGACAACGGCAACTATCCGCAGATCAATATGGGACCGGGCGGCGTAGATTCTACAAGGGTAATCGGCAACACCATTACAGGAAACCGGGCGATTTTAAGAGCCGGCGGCGTTTCGGTTTCGGGATTGTTGGGAGGAACAAACAGATTCCGGATAGAAGGCAACACCATCCGCGACAATCGGTACGGCATCACCAACCAAGGTGGCGGGACAACGGGAATCATCAGAAATAACATCATCGAAAACAACAATACCGAGAACAATCCCAGCCTTGGCGGAAGCGGCATTTCCCTCACCGGAACTCAAAATGTAATCGTAAGAAACAATCAGATCCGTGGCAATCTTTGGGGAATTACCATCTTGAGCAATGCATTGATCGATCTGGGTACAGATAGTGATCACGGCAATAATATTTTCAAAAACAATGGCAATGGCGGCACGACCACGGCGTTCTACAACAACACCCCAAATCCTGTGAATGCCGTCGGGAATTGCTGGCGAGAAGGTGAACTTTCTAACGACGCTATGGTAGAAGAGGTTATCGGGCATAAGGTGGACGATCCCACCTTGGGATTGGTCAATTTCAAACCTTATAATTGTGCAGAAATTTTGGCTGTGCCTGAGACCGCAAAAATGGCGAGCAAAATCTATCCGAATCCGAGCAAAAATCATTTCTTCTTCGAGACCGAAAATGCGGGAAACATAGTCATACAAGACCTTAGCGGAAAAGTGGTACATTCTTCTATCGTGATCAAGGGAAAAAATGAAATCAGCACCCATTTGCAACCGGGCGTTTACATCGTTACCCAACAATCGGATGGCAAAAAATCGAACACAAAACTGATTATCAACTAAATAACGAAAGTTTATTTTTCCAAAAGCATCGCCAAGTGGTGGTGCTTTTTTTCTACAAAAACACTGTTTCTTTTTCCTCAAAAGGAACTTCAGGATTCAGGATTTCTGCAATCAGATTTCGGATAGAATCCTCCACTTCAGAATCATTAATGTCCACAAAATTAAGATATTGCGGACCATTCTTGACTTCTGCAAAAGACCAAATGGCGGTCTGCACATTTTCCGGATCGATGTCCAAAGAATGGGTGATGCAGTATTTATAAATCGATAGCTGCAAGGCTTGTTTGTAATCATCCCGAAAAAACAAGTCCGGTAATTTTTCTTCTTTATTGTTCTTAAGATCAATCGTCAGTTTTTTCGGTTTTGCCGTTTTGTAATCGATGACGCGCGTGATGCCGTCCAGCTGGTCAATCCGGTCGATAAAGCCGTAGAAACTTATTTTATCCGTTTGATTTTCGTCCAGATAGAAATCGCAATTGATTTCTCTTTCGAGATCGACGATTTCCAAAGCAGCGCCCGATTTTACAAGCTCCAAATCATATTCCACGATATTTTTTACGACTCGTTTGGCAATTTCTTTATGGACGAAATTCATTCCTCTGTCGTAGAATTCCGGTTGATGTTTTAGTTTTTCAATCGCAAAATCGATGGCCAAATCCGTTTGTTGGAGCAAATTTTCTAAGTCACTCACCCTTAATATTTTATGTTTGATAGGCTCGTGCAAAAACTGCAAAGCGTAATGCACCAGATTGCCATAATTCCGTTGCGAAAGTTCTTCTTCTATCTCGCCGGTTTCCCGCACTTTGAGAATATGACTGAGATAAAAATCAATCGGATTGTAAAGATAAGTTACCAAATGTGAAGCAGATACGCGGTTTTTCCATTCCACCAAAAGCCGCATCACTTCTTCGTTCTTCTCGATTTTCATCAGCTCCTGAACGATGGGTTCCGAGGTATTTTCGATGATGATATTTTCGAGTTGGTGCGGACTTTCCAGATCCAATTGGGTGATGAAGCGGCTTTTTTCGCCCGTGTTGAGGCCGGAACTCAAAGCGTTGAACAGCAAATGAATATTCTCGGAACTCTGAATCAAGCGGTAAAAATGATAAGCATAAATGCTGTCGTTTTCCAAAAAAGTGTTGAGCCCAAAATTTTTCCGGACATCAAACGGAATGTAGGTATTTTGCGTATTTCCGAGCGGCAGTTTGCCTTCGTTCACGGAAAGCATAATGACGTTTTTGAAGTTGAGAAGACGCGTTTCCAGCAATCCCATCACCTGAAATCCCGAAAGCGGCTCGCCCACAAAATCAATGGTTTCCGTGTTGACCAATTGGTTAATAAGAATTTCCAAAGTCTCGATTTTGATCTCGATTTTATAAAGTTGCAATTGGTTTTTGATGATTTTGAAAACTTTCTCGAAATGCGACACATTCTCGTACTGAATGTCGTCCAATTCTTTAAACTTCAATTCATAACAAAATTTAATTAATAAATCGAGAAAATCCGGAACGGATTCCGGTTTCTGCAAAAGCTGGAAATAGCTGAGCTTGCCCAACAATTCTTGCAACAGATTTTTGGAAATATAAACCATATTGCGTTCTTCGATTTTTGAGACAAATTCTCGCACGATAGCACCGTCAATTTCGTCATTCGGCAACTCTTCCAAAATCTGTAAAACATCGGCGTAATAATAGCTGGAAGGTTTTTTTTCCTGTTGTTTTTGAAGATAAAATAGTTTTTTTATGGCATTGCTAAACGAGAGATTCCTGAGCGGAAAACCCATCGTGATGTTCACGCTTTCAACGGAAGTCAAACTGTCCAAAACGGCCGGCAAAAGATTCTCATCGAGCAAAACCAAGGCGGTTTCTGATAATTCTGCCGTCGGAATCTGCGCCAAAATCTCCGGCAAAACCTTGGCCTGAACAATGTTTCCGGAAACTTCGTAGGTTTTTATTTGTTTTGGTTGCGAAAATTGATCATCGATCCATTTGAATTGTCGGTTGTCATCAAATTCTTTCCATTTGATGGTTTCTCTCAGGAATTTGCCCGCTTCTTGTCTCTCATCCTCGATGTAATATCGGTCGGCTTGGAAATAAGTTTCGGCTTTGTTCCATTGCAGAAGCTGCCGGACAAGCTGTTCCTCGACTCTCGACAAGGCATTGAAACCACAAAAGACAAAATACCTGGCGGTGAGTTGTGCGAAATTTTCCAACTGGGAAAACGCTTCCTGATAGATCATTCCGGCGGTGGCGAGGTTTTCTTTTCTCAAATCAGATTTCAGAATTGGAAGAAATTCGTTCATTTTTCGCCAGAAATTGAGGTTTCTTTTTCTGGGATTGTCGTCTTCGCCCAGATCTTCGCCCCAGTTTTTGATGCGTTCTTCGTCCAGCATCCACTCGAGGATTTTTTGGTCATCATCCGAAAATTTCATCATATCGTCCCAATCTTTTTGGAGCGTGGGAAACCATTTGAGAAAGCCTGAAAAATCTTCTGCAGGATCAACTTTTTGATAGGTTCGGAAAGCGAAAAGCCAAAGCGCGATGCCCTTGATTTCTATACTATCTGATAGTTCTGCGATGAGTTCGTCTATCGTGACGAAGTTGGGTAAAAGTCCTTCGTACTGCTTTTCCTGCAAGATTCTTTTGATGAAAACCATCGGTCTTTTTCCGGGTAAAACGATATCCAAGCCGGAAAGATCGCTGTGATTTTCCAGTAATTCTGAAATGATTCTTTGGAGAAACTGCATAAAAAAAGCCTTTAGAAGTAAAGGCTCAAGTTAATTATTTTCGTTGACTTTTAGAATAAATTTGAAGCAAAAATCGCAAAAATTTTTGGAGGAAATTGTGAAAAACTTATTAAAATCGAATCATCGAACTGACTGTGTTTTGGGCAAAAATTCTCAGCTCAGTTTTGGGAAACAACATTTATATTTTCTTTTGGATTTGGCAAATCTCACTAATTTCCAACACACTTTATTTGGGATGACCAAACCCATAGCCCCGATTGCAGTGGAAATCCTTTTTCTTTTTTTTGGAAAAAAAAGAAAAAGATTGCAACGGAAAGCGGGATTAAGCTCCTAAAAATTTCGGAACTTCTACTCCACAACCACTTTCTTCTCCAGAAACGTATTGGCGCCGGCGCCATCTTTTCCTGCAAAGAATTTGAAGGTGTAGGTTCCTGTAGTTAAGGGTTTGAAATGGATGCGGCTGCCGTCCACGTAGGTTCCGTCGGCGCAGGGAGCGTTGGTCTTGAAGGCATAATTGATGACCGTGCGCACGGAATCGTTGGTGTACTGATAGTCGTAGCTGTAGATGCCTTCGCAGGATTTTGCAAAGGTGGAATAGACTTTCATTTCCTGCGTCATGCCAAGAAACATCGTGTCGGTAGGAATCTGCACACTGTCGATTTTGGTGGCATAGACAGCGGTAATTTCTTCGTAATCGTCATCGTCATCACAGGATATAATGGTGGAGAAAATCAGTACAATCATCGGTAAAATAAATACTTTCTTCATGATCTTTTCTTTTATTTTAGTTATTAAAATGTTTCAGTTATTAAAATTACCTTTTGAAAGATAGACGACTTTTTTGGTGTCGAAAAATTCTTCGTCGAAATAATTTTTGAGCTGGAAGATTTCGCATCTCAATCCTGCTAGTTCCACGCCCAGATCGCCGCCTTTGAGGTAGAGAACGCCGTTGTGCTTTGGGTTGAACTGTTCTTTTTCGAACTTTCCCCGCAGCCAAGTCAGGAAAACAGGCATCTGAGTGACGGCTCTGCTGACGACGAAATGAAATTTCTCTTTCAGCTGTTCGGCTCTGATGTGCTGCGCCGTCACATTTCGGAGTTCCAGACTTTCTGCAACGCCTTTTACAACGTTGATTTTTTTTCCGATGCTGTCCACCAGAGTGAACTGAACATTTGGAAAAAGAATCGCTAAGGGAATTCCCGGAAAACCGCCTCCGGTACCAACGTCCAAAACCTTGGTATGATCTGCAAATTCCATCACTTTGGCGATGCCCAAAGAATGGAGAACGTGCTTTTCATAAAGACTGCCGGTATCTTTTCTGGAAATCACGTTGATTTTCTCATTCCAATCTTTGTAAAGATTTTCTAATTCGACCAACTGATTTTTCTGTACAACCGTGATATCAGGAAAATATTTTAAGATTAAATCTACAGACATAGAGCGAATTTAGGAATTTTAAAGGATTTCTACAAAAAAACCTTCAAAAGCCAATCGCGGGTCGTCACATTTTCGGCAGACTCTTTTTAAATTACGGATTTAAAAAATTATATTTGTCGGAAATGATTTAACACGATATAGTTTTATGAATAAAATTTCCGACAGACTGAACAGACTGAGTTATTCGCAAACCTTTGTGATGAGCAATAAAGCCCGCGATATGAAAGCCGCCGGCATCGATGTCATCAGTCTTACATTGGGCGAACCGGACTTCGATGTTCCCCAAAAAATAAAGCAAGCGGCTTTTGACGCCATTAATGAAAATTACAGCCACTACTCGCCTGTTCCCGGTTTTTTGGAATTGAGGCAAGCGATTGCCGCAAAACTGAAGCGGGACAACCATCTGGATTACAAACCCACGCAAATCTGTGTTTCCAACGGCGCCAAACAGTCTATTATTAATGTTTTGCAAGCCATAATTAATGATGGCGACGAGGTGATATTGCCGGCGCCATATTGGGTGAGCTATGACGAAATGGTAAAACTGGTCGGCGGAACGTCCGTTTTCATAGAAACTTCCATTGATACCGACTTCAAATTCACCGCTGAACAATTAGAAAAAGCCATTACGCCCAGAACCAAAGCTTTGCTGTACAGTTCGCCTTGCAATCCGTCGGGAAGCTATTACACCCGAGGAGAATTGGAGGCTATTGCTAATGTTGTTGCCAAATATCCGCAGGTCACGATCATCTCCGACGAGATTTACGAATTTATCAATTATGAAGGCGAGCACGTTTCCATTGCCAGTTTTCCGCAGGTTTATGAGCAGACGGCCGTCATCAACGGGATGAGCAAAGCGTTTGCAATGACGGGTTGGAGAATCGGATATTCTGCCTGTCCCGATTGGCTCGCAAGCGCGTGCGACAAAGTGCAGGGTCAAATGACGAGCGGCGCCAATACTGTTGCGCAACGAGCATCCATTACGGCGATGCAGATGGATCCTTCGGAATTGCAATATATGATAATGGAATTCCACAAAAGACGTGATCTTGTTTTTGAATTGATCAAAGAAATCAAGGGTTTCAAATGCAATCTGCCGAAAAGTGCGTTCTATTTCTTCCCGGATATTTCCTATTTTGTTGGAAAAAATCTGGACGGATTTGAAATTAAAGATTCGGATGACTTTGCGATGTTTCTGCTCGAGAAAGCGCACGTTGGCAGTGTTGGCGGCGTAAGTTTCGGAAGCCCCGAATGTATCCGTTTGTCCTATGCCGCTTCGGAAGAAGATTTGAGAGAAGCTATGAAGAGAATTAAGGATTGCGTAGAGCCATTTTAATGTTTTAAATGGTGTTTAAATTATATGGAAATTCCCGTTTCCTGATTTAGTTCATTTGCTTTTGTTTGCGAATAGTCTGAAATTTGATGCAAATCAAGGGCAAGTGTTAGGATGCGGATTTTCGTTTTCAATCATTCACTGTAATAGATTTTATAAATTAAAAATTAATATTCAATTCATAAAACCATTGTACTTTTGATTTATCAAAAAAATAACAATTTAAAACTTTAAAATTATGTCATTAGTAGGAAAATTATTCCCAAATGTTGCGATCGACGCGATGAGCGAGATGGGAGACAATCTTAAAATCAACGTTTTTGAAGAAGCCGTAAACAACCAGCAAAAAGTTCTTTTGTTCTGGTATCCAAAGGATTTCACTTTTGTTTGCCCCACCGAATTGCATGCATTTCAGGAAGCTTTGCCGGAGTTTGAGAAGAGAAATACCATTGTCGTAGGTGCATCTTGCGACACGCCCGAAGTTCATTTTGCTTGGCTGAGCACCCCAAAAGACAACGGCGGCATCGAAGGGGTAACCTATCCAATCCTTGCCGACACGCACAGACAATTGGCCAACATCCTTGGAATCGTGGATCAGGACTTAGATTATGACGAGCAAGGAAACGAAGTTTACACAGGTTCCAACGTGGCTTACCGAGCCACTTACCTCATCGATGAAAGCGGAAAGATCTTCCACGAATCGGTAAATGATATGCCGCTGGGCAGAAATGTGAAAGAATATCTTCGCCTGATCGATGCCTATTCTCACGTGCAAAAATATGGCGAGGTTTGCCCCGCCAACTGGGAAGAAGGCCAAGAAGCGATGAGCGCCAGCAGAACGGGAGTAGCAGAATACCTCAGCAAGCATTAATATTTTTAATCAAACCATTGAACAGTTTAACAGTTAACTAAATAATTGTTACACTGTTAAACTGTTACATTGATAATTTATAAATTATGTACAAAGAACTCACGGAAGACAACTTACAAAAGATCGTAAGCGAGAACGATAAGGTGATGGTTCAGTATGGCGCCACGTGGTGCGGAAACTGCAGAATCATGAAACCCAAATTCAAAAAACTGGCGGCGGAGAACGATCAAATCCCTTTCTACTATGTGGATGCGGAAAAATTCCCTGAAAGCAGAAAACTCGCGAAGGTGGACAACTTACCGACTTTTGCGGTTTTTGAAGGTGGCATATTGAAAAATCAGATTCAGACCAATCAAGCAGAAGTTTTGAACACACTTTTTAGCGAAATCAAATAATCCGAATTGATATGAAATTACCCATCATAAGACAGTTTTATCAAACCCAAACGCCCGAAAATCTGGAAGCGGCTTTGGAAGTTTTGGAAAGTTTTTCCGAATTCCGAAATGTCTCTGAGGAAGATCTGAACGTGGCCGGAGAAATGATAACCAACATTTGCGGTGCCTTGGAGGTTCATGCCAATGTCAAAAACAGAATGAGCGAAAAAGACGCGCTCAACGCCTTTGCCAAAAAGGTCATGGGATCCATCGATAAATAAATTGAAAAATGGGCTAATGCCCGTTGATATTTGGGCATTATTTCATTATCGAACCAGGGTTAAGAAATATCAATTTTTTTTTATCCATTTGCAAGTTGAAGAAAGTTTCGAACCGGCAAAGATTTTCGAGAAAGTTCTTATGACTATTTTCGCAACCGACTATTCAAAATTTTTAAAATGATCCGAAACATCATCTTCGACTTCGGAGGCGTTCTGATGGACTGGGATCCGCGGTATTTTTTCAAAAATTACTTCCACGACGACGAAAAAATGGAATGGTTTCTGAAAAACATCGCCACCGATGAATGGAATGCAGAACAAGACCTCGGACGCAGCCTCCGGGAAGGCACCGAAATCCTTATAAAACAGCATCCCGATTGGGAAAAAGAAATCCGCGCTTATTATGACAATTGGCCGATAATGCTGCGAAGCGATATTCCCAAAAATGTAGAAATCCTTAGAAGACTGAAAGGCAAATTCCAACTTTTTGGACTCACCAATTGGTCTGAAGAAACGTTTCCAATTGCTTTGGAAAACTATGATTTCTTTGAACTTTTTGAGGGCAAAATCGTGGTTTCGGGAAAAGAAAAGCTCATCAAACCGGATAAAGCAATTTTCGAAGTATTAATCCACCGTTACGATCTGAAACCGGAAGAATCGCTTTTTATCGATGATAATATAAAGAATGTAGAAACCGCCAAATCTCTGGGATTTCAAGTGGTTCACATTCAGCCTGAGACGGATTTGGAGGACGAGTTGAGAAAGTTAAACCTCAATTTTTAAGAATCATCACGCTTCTTTTATGGTGTTGGAAGCCATATTGTTCATAGAGTTTTCTTGCTCTTTCATTATGATTTTCGATTTCCAGAAGCACCGCTTTGAATTGATTTTCAACCGAATAGCGCTTCACAAATTCCAATACCTTTTTCCCCAATGATTTTCCCTGAAACTCGGGCTTGATATACAATTCGTCCAGAAAAAGAATTTCGCCGCCAAATTCGAAGCTGAATGTTCGCAGCAGAATCGTATAACCGGCGATGGAGCCTTCCGAAATAATTTTGAAACAGGCGCCATATTTCTCCTCACTCATAAATTTCCGAAAATTAGACGCCGTCAATTTCGCATCAAAAGGGTAAAGATCTATGGCATAGAAATCCTGCATCATTTGAGACAACTGTGGAATATCGGAAAAGGTTGCTCTTAAAATGTCGTGGTTCATCAGATGATGAATTTTTTATTGGCCAATTCTTTCCTTACCCGACTCAGGCTTTCCGGCGTGATGCCGAGGTAAGAGGCCACCATCCATTGCGGGACTCTCAGCATCAGATTGGGATATTTTTTCAGGAAATCCAAATAGCGTTCTTCTGCCGTGGTGCTGATCAGGGCATTCACTCGGTTTTGCAGATTTTTGATATGATTGAACATCAATCTTTGATTTTTCTCGGCTACGTGCGGATAGACCTTGGCCAGATTATCGAAGAAGCCGTCTTTGGTCACGATGATGGTGCTATCCTCGATGGCTTCTATGTAAAACCGCGATTTCTCATTGAGCAACTGACTGGTGGTATCGGAAATAATCCAGTTTTCGGGCGCAAATTGAATGACGTGTTCTTTCCCGGCTTTGTCTATGGAATACATTCTCAGTAAGCCTTTTTCGACGAAAAAAGTGGAGTCGGAAACCTCGCCCTCTCTCAGGAGGATCTCATTTTTCTTCACTTCTTCCACTTCGTAGAAGGAGGAACAGACCTCCAGGCCGTCGACGGGTACTCCCAGTGTTTTTGAAAGATGATTTCGGAAATTTTGATATTGCATCGATGCGCCTTAGATTGGAAAAAAAACGGATTAATTAAATTTTGTCGAGATCAATACTTTGGTGGGATGCATTATAAACTGCTTTTCCTTGCTCCAGCACGATCAGTTGCGGACTTTGATGCGTGACGCCAAAGCGGTCTTCTATTTGGTTGGAAATATCGCGGTGCGCCAGCAAATCCAAAAAATAATAGGCCAGATCCTTGTCGGAATTTTGCATTTGTTTTTCAAAAGACTTCAAAACCGTTTTGCTGATAAAGCAACGGGTTGAATGTTTGAAAATCAAGACTTTTTGCTGAAAAGAATGTTCTACGGCTGCGTCGAGATCGCTCTCGGTTTCGATTTTTTTCCAAAGGCTTTGGCTCTGTTTCTGCTCTTCCTTTTTTCCGAATAGTTGATCTAGAAGTCCCATTGAATTTAATTTGAGTAAAAATAACACTTTCCGGCCAGAAAAGAAAATGTTTTTATTAGTGATGATGAAAAAGATGTCCGATGAGTGCAAGAGCAATTCCCACGATTACGAGTACGATCTTCTGCCAATCCATCTTGTGATTCTTGTTGCTTTCGAAAATAATGACACTTGAGATATGAAGAAAAATCCCGCCTACAACAGCTAAGAAATAAACTTTCAAATTTTCATTAAAATATTTTCCGAGCAGCATTCCCAAAGGCGACGCCAAGGCAAAAACCAAAACTATGATCCAAAATTTGGTAGAAAAACTTTTGCTGTGCGAGAGAAAGCTTCCCAAAACAAAAGAAATCGGAATATTGTGAAACAAAATCCCCAACAGATAAGGGGAAAGCGAATCTTTCTCGTGCGACAGGGGAATCCCCTCGATAAAAGCATGAATAAACAATCCGGCAATCAAGGCCACAGGCAAAATCGAATGGTCATCGGAATGCTGGTGAAGATGGCCGTGTTCAAAGCCTTTGGTGAGATTTTCAAGAAACATCTGGATCAAAACGCCCAGGATTACAAAAATCCCGATCCAAGATCCGCCGGTTTCGTAAACTTCGGGAAACACCTCATTAAGACAGATCGTGATAAAAAAACCTGCACTCAGTATCAAAAGATTCTTGGCAAACTGCTGCTTGCTCCCGAAATATTTCCCGAGAAAAACACCGATGAGAACGCTTAGTATGAGCAGAGTGATGATCATTTAGCCAGCTTGTTTCTTATTTCTTTTTGAACCAATTGATGCATCTCGGAGAAGACTTTTCATCGAAATCGTTCAGTTCATAGTCGCCCCATCTTTGGACGAGTTCAAAACCGAATTCGTCTGCATACTGCACTATTTTTTCCGGCCTTGTCAGTTTTACTTTTTCGAAAAAATGATAATTCTTTCCCTGATCCTGAAAGTCGATTTCCTTCAAAATGTATTCATCTTCGACATGCTTTTTGATATGGAAGACGATATTTTGTTTTTCCGTAACAGTCGTCTCGATGAGGTTCTTTTTTACATATTCAGCATTCAAAAAATCGAGGACGAAGCAACCCTTGTCCTTCAGAACATTTGCCACCGAGCGGAACACGCTTTTGTCTTCGGCTTCGGTTTCAAAATAACCAAAACTCGTAAATAGGTTGAAAACTGCATCTGCAGGATCGCTTTCGATGGGTTGCCGCATATCGTGAACCCGGAATTTCAACGATTCGTTCTCAAATTGCTTATCAAAACTGATGTTGTGTGCGGAAAGATCCAGACCCAAGACCTCAAAACCAAGTTTGTTGAGGTAGATTGCGTGCCGGCCTCGTCCGCAAGCGAGATCGATAATCTTGGCGTTTTCGGAAAGTTGCAAATTATCGGTCAAAAGATTGAGAAAATCTTCCGCTTCTTTATAATCTCTGTCGCTGTACAAAATATGATAATATGGCGTATCAAACCATTCTTCGAACCATTGCATCGTGCAAAAATAGTGTTTTTTGGTGGATTGTTGATGGTTGATCGGTGATGGTTTTTATAACTTGTTATCATTTTCATTGCCCATAAACCGACAAGCCAAACTAAATTCCATATTTTTGCGGAATGGACACAGAAAATTTGCAGATACAGATCAAAACTTTTTTCGGGCTGGAGGAGATTTTGGCGGAGGAAGTCAGAAAATTAGGCGGCCGGAATGTGGAAGTCAAGAACCGCGCGATCAATTGTGAGGGCGATCTTGGTTTTCTCTACAAGATCAACTATTCCTGCAGAACGGCGCTGAAAATCATCGTTCCCGTGATGACTTTCAAAGCTTGGGACGAGAATAAGTTTTATGACAAGATTTTTGCTTTTCCTTGGGACGAGTATATGACTGTGGATCAAAGTTTTGCGATTGACACGACGATCAATTCCGAAAGATTCACGCATTCCCAATTTATGATGCTGAAGATGAAAGATGCTATTGCCGACTACTTTGTGCTGAAATACAGAAAGCGCCCCAACGTGGACAGCAAAAATCCACAGATCAAATTCCACCTTCATATCGACAGAGAATTGGTAACGATTTCGCTGGACAGCTCCGGCGATGCGCTTTTCAAACGGGGTTACAGGAGAGAGCAAACGGTGGCGCCCATCAACGAAGTGCTCGCCAGCGGAATGTTGCAATTGGCAGGCTGGGACGGGAAAGGGAATTTTCTGGATCCAATGTGCGGCTCGGGAACCCTGCTGATAGAAGCGGCAATGATTGCGATAGATCTTCCCGCACAGACTTTCAGGAAAGGGTTTGCATTCCAAAACTGGAAGAATTACGATGCCGAATTATTTTCGACAATCAAAGAAGTGCGGCTAAACCGCGTACGAGAATTCAGCGGAAAAATCGTTGGTTATGATGTGGACGAGCAAGCGTTGGAAGCAGCAAGAGCCAATATTGCCGCGGCCGAAATGGAGGATATCATCACGGTACAGCATAAAAATTTCTTCGAATCGGAGAAAGATTTGTTTCCGCTTCTGATGGTTTTCAATCCGCCTTACGACGAGAGAATTTCCATTAACGAGGATGATTTTTATAAGAAAATCGGTGATACCTTCAAGCAACATTATCCCAACACATTGGCTTGGCTGATCTCTGCCGACCTCGATGCGCCTAAGAAAATCGGCCTCCGACCGTCCAGAAAAATCAAACTGTACAACGGAAAATTGGAGACGAGATTCCTACAATATGAGATGTACGACGGTTCGAAAAAAGGGAAACACAGGAATACAGCCGGAGAATAAAACTGCGGTTTTGCGGCGGAGCGCAGGCTACTGATAAAGGAAGAATGGGATTAGAAGGATGATTATCAGTAGGTAAAAATCAGGATATCGCCGGGTGGAATGTTGTAAATGGCTTCTCTTGTGGATATGGTTTTAATTTTTCCCGTAGCGTTATCGATCATCGAGACGCCAGCTTCCACCTGATAATTGAAAGGCATTGGTCTGAAGATATCTTTGTTCTGGACGATCACAAATTTGCGGTTTCCGGCGGACATAAAAGAAACCAGCGCCTTTCTCTCATAAGTTTTGAATATTCTGAATTTCTTGGGCAAAAAATTCATTCTTTTGGTACCGAGGGGGATGCTGTCTCCGACATGAAAAACGGAGTCTACTTTGGATTTGGTAAAAATCCAAGAAAGCTTCTTTATTTGTTCATTAACCACTTTAACAATATTGTATGTAGGAGTTGGTTTCCCAGCAGAATCAACGATAGCGTAGCTGTAGTTATTTAATTTCCAATACTCGTCATTGACGCCCCAATATGTATAATATTGCAACCCTTTGGCACCATACAACAAGTTACTGAATTGTTGCAATTTTAAACCCCCAACAGTCGGTTTACGGTAGTTAAAGTGGATTACAGAGCACGCAAAGGCCCAAAAAGGTAAATTGTTTTGCAAAGAAACTTGTTTTATAATTTCCAAATTTTGGTAGAAATTAAATCTGATTTTGTTATCCACCAATGCGTAATGATCGAACGAAATAACGTTTGCATTTACTTTAGCAGCATACATTTTTACATATTCGTTGTAATTAGGAGCTTTTAATTGATCTGGAGTAGCATAATTGGGAAGCAAATTAATGTACGTCACATGATTTTTATCCAAAAGCCGAATTTTTTTTACAATACTGTTCAATGCCGAGAATCTGTCAGTATTGGGCTCATCTTCAATGTAATAACCAAGAAGAGAAGGATGATCTTTCACTTGATTTACAAATTTTTCAGGTGATTCTTTCAAACCCGAGACTGAGAATATAAGTTTGACACCATATTTTTGGCAAAGAATCAAAGCATTCTTTACTTCGGCCATGTTTGAATACATTTGAAGATTCACATTGAAACCGGCATTTTTTAGATTTGCATAATGACTACCGGAATTGTAGTCCCCTGGAATTCCCTGAAATGCGATGATAGGAAGGTTCTTCTGAGAATATACAAATTGTGAAGCTAAAAATATTAAAGCACTAAAAAATCTTATCATTTTCGTCAGTAATTTCCTTGAGCAAAAGTCGGCGATAATTGATCTTTTTCGGAAAGAATCACATCGGCGGGGGGCAATTTCCAATCAATATGGAGATCGGGATCGTTCCAAAGCACGCTACCTTCCGACGCTTTGTTGTAGTAGTTATCGCATTTATACGAAAATACGGCCGTCTCGCTCAAGACGGAGAATCCGTGTCCGAAACCTCTGGGAACGTACAATTGCAGTTTGTTCTCTTCCGTGAGTTCTACGCCAAACCACCGACCAAAAGAAGGTGAATCTTTTCGCAAATCTACAGCGACATCGAAAACCTTGCCTTGCAAGCAGGACACCAGCTTGGCCTGCGCGTGCTCTCCCTTCTGCAGATGGATGCCACGCAAGACGCCATAGCAGGATTTCGAAATATTATCTTGGACGAAATGACCGTTGGCGCCGGTCAATTCCTCAAATTTTTCCTCGTTGAATTTTTCGTAGAAATATCCTCTTTCGTCTTCGAAAATTGTAGGTTCGATGATATAGCAGTCTTTGAGCGGTGTTTCTTTGATTTTCATCGTGATAGGTTCCTATGGATTTAAAACTATGAATTTGATAAGACTCAGGAAAATTGAACTAAAAAAGTACACCTGCGGCTAATGGCTCTTTCTTTCAATTTGAACAACGGTTTATTGCTTTTTTGGAAGGTGCTAATTGCTATTCATAGTAAGAACCACCTGTATCGTCCGCAATATAATTTCCAGATCCAATTGGGGTGAGTAGTTTTTAATATAGTAGAGATCGTATTCCAATTTTTTGAGGTTGTCTTCCGGGGTTGCTTTCGGGAGATTGACTTGGGCCCAGCCGGTTACGCCAGGTTTTACTACGTGCCTCAGGTCATAATATGCATTTTCTGCATTACAGATTTCTACGAACTCGGGTCTTTCCGGACGCGGACCTATAAGGCTCATGTCTCCTTTAAGGATATTATAGAGTTGCGGGAGTTCATCGATTTTGGACATCCGGAGGAATTTTCCAAAAGGGGTGATTCGGTCGTCATTGCAGGTGGTATAGCCGCCGCTATGGTCGGATTTCATAGTTCGGATTTTGTAGATCTTGAATCTTTTGGAGTTCATACCCACCCGTTCCTGCACGAAGAAAACTCTTCCCGAGGAAGAAATAAAAGTGAGGAAACAGCCCAATGCGATCAAAGGCAAAGCCACGGGCAAAATAGCCAATGCCAATAAGACATCAACTACCCTTTTTGTGGACAATCCTGAGCGGTGTTTCAATCCGATGGAAAAAATATCATCTGCAAGATATTCGTTCGAATTGAGCTTTACCAGAGGTATTCTTCTGTTGACTATTTCATAAAACTCGTGCGCATCATAAACGCTAACGCCATTAAGTCTCGCATCGATAATATCGTTGGTTAAGTTTTCAGGCAAGTGATTTAGATTTGAGGTTTCAATTACAATAGTTTTGATATTCAAACGGTTTACATATTCCAAAATACTTTTATCGTTTTTTTCGGAATTATATCTAATCACTTTAAAAGATCTTTTGAGTCTATGCCCTCGAAAAAGCTTGAGCGATATATCGCTTACATTGATAAACAGGCATCGCTGGCGTGGATTAGATGGTTTCAAATAAGTTTTTACTTTCATAAAACTTTTATTACGGCTTCTCTAATCCTTTTATTTTAACCTTTTTCATCAGTTTAGTTTTTGCAAATATATTAAATATAAACATTGATACAAACCGGCCTTTTTTAAACATCTTAAAAATTTTGTTAATTTTAAATGATGTTTTATAAAGTATATACTTCGTAGTATGCCTCTATCATCTTTTCGGTAGTAAGATCTTTATAAAAGATTTCTAGAGATTTTTTAGAAAAACTTTTATAGATCTCATTGTTATTTAATATATATTTTATCCTATCTGCAAAAATATTATCGTCATTATGAAGTACAAATCCATTATAACCATTACGTACAATTTCCGAAATACCTCCGACATCTGATGATACCACGGGTTTTCCATAACTTAGGGCATCAATAATAACAATTGGTACACCTTCATAATTAGTAGGAAGTACAAAAATATCTGCGATTTGTATATATTTTTTTGCATTTGGCACGCTTCCTATGCAAAAAAGATTAGTTGGTAAATTATCATATTTTTCGTCTACTCCAATCCACACAAAAGCATATTCAGGTAGTTTTCTGGCAATCTCAACGTAACTTTCAAAACGTTTTTGTGGCGAAAGCCTTGCGATACACATTACTGTTTTTTTGTAATTTTCTAATCCCGCGATATGTAAGTTATTTTCTAGTTCAGGAATTTCTACGCCGTTATGGATAACATAGAGATTATTTGCAATTCCTTCTTTAATCATATTTTGCCGATCATAACTGCTTGCAACAACAATAGCCTTACATCTATTTTTCATTAATCTTTCGACGGGAAGAAATTTCTTATATGATAATCGTATAGAATCAAAGCCGTGGACAGAATAGACTGTTTTATGTTTAGGAAAAACTAGTCTGCCTAAAACGCCAGCTTTAGATGAATGAAGATGTATAACGTCGGGATTAAGCGTTTTATATAGTTTTCTGAGTTTGAATGCGGCTTTGATATCTTTTAAAAGTGAAATTGGGCGTACTATTTCTGGTATTTTTACTTTCCGCACATTGCGATCCAGAGCATCCCACATAGGTCCGTCTTCTCCTGCCGCAACCGTGACTTGATGATCTTTAGACATAGCGTTTGCTAAAGTTATTACGACTGACTGTGCACCACCCAGATCGGAACGTGTTATTACATGTAAAATTTTCATTTGTGTTTTTTTATCAGTTAAATTTTATAATTTGTTTATACCTTGAAAATAGATATTCTTTTAATATAAAAAAACGGTACAGTAATTTGAAATATAATGTATTGTTATTTTTAGGAAGATCACTTTGTTTTTCCACAAAAAGGGGACTCGTAGCAGATACATTATTATCATGTCTTCTGTAAAGCACTGTTGGTATATTTAGCAACTCAACCTTACCCTTATTATTAGAGATAAGACCGATCCACAAATCATGAGGAACATTTTCAGGAATTGGTAAAATATCTTTCAAAAGATCCCTGCGAAACGCCATACAACAGCCTAAATATCCTGGTTTATAGATGTTTCTCCAAAAGCCGGTTTTTATTTTTTCTAATTTAAATTTTGAAGGAATAATAGTGTTAAGCGATTCATCAACAATTGTACAGTCCGAGAGCACCAAATCTGCTTTTTGAAGGGCTGCTGTTTGTTGCTGTACTTTATTTGGTAACCATACATCATCCTGATCGGCAAGAAAAATAATATCGCCCTTTGATTTATTTAATGCATTTTCAAAATTTTTCGCAGTATATCCAAAATTAAATTTTTGATGCTTTTTTTTGTGGTGGTATAATATGATTCGAGAGTCGCTGTAGCTGTTTATAATATTTACAGTGTCGTCTGTAGATCCATCATCTGATATAATGACTTCATCATCTGGTGACAGTTGATTTAAAATAGAATCAAGTTGTTCCTTGATATGTTTTTCACCATTATAGGTGGTCATGCAGACAGAAATCATATATTTCTAATTATTGTATATTTTAACTTATACCAATAAAATGTCAGTAAATTACCATAGCCAAGTTCTTTTAAGAATGTGTGTTGCTTCAATTGATTTTTTATGGTGGTGGAAAAATGTTTTATCTTCTGTATAAAATAGTTGTAATTGGTATTTTGTGCTCCTACTTCATTTTTAGCATGTTGGCGGTATAAGATAGTTGGCTTTGCAATGAATGAAATCTTTCCTTGCTGGGCAACTCTCAGAGCCACCCAGTAGTCGTGCATTGGAGCGTCAAAAGGTGTTGGGATGGCTATTTTCTTTGCTTTGTTGTTTATCATCATTGCACAGCCTGTAACACCATTACAAACCCCCAACCACTTGAATTTGGTCAAATAATTTTGCTTTAGTCTGGCATATTTCCAAAATGAAGCACTAATTTCTTGCAAGTTACTGTCGGTAACAATTAAATCCGTATGAACTAAAAGTGGCAATTCGGGATAATACGATTCTAAGTCTTTCATGGCATTTAATGTAATTTCTATTTTGCCCGGTAGCCAAAAATCATCCTGATCGCAAAACATATAATAATTGGCTTCGACTTCTTCTAAAATCCACATAAAGCTCTGAGAAGCACCCTTATTTTTGCTTTGATCCTTAAGGAAGTGAATATTTGTATAATTAGATGTATAATAATCAATGATAGCTGGAGTTCCGTCCGTTGAGCCATCGTCTCTTATATATAAATCCCAGTTTTTGTATGATTGAGCCAATAAGGAATCAATTTGAACTTTTAAAAATCTTGCGCCGTTGTACGTTGAAAGTAATATGGCGACGTTTATCATGAGGTCAATATATATTTGTTATAATAAATATCCAAAAGTAATAAAACTAGTGCTAAGAACCACACTGTCGTTTTGCCAACCCATCTAAATCTAGTGGGAAATATAAATATTAACGACGGGAAAAGCATTATTTCAACAACTCCAAAAAGTTCTTGGATTCTGAAAGCAAACACAGGAACATCCGAAAGAAACAAGAAGGTAAATAGTGATACGGAATATACCTTCATCAAATAATAGAAAGCAGAAAACTGTTTGCTTATTTCCTTCCGGAATAAGATCAAGGTATAAAAAACAAGTATTCTTAAAAGAAATAACGCATTAAACACATTAATCTCGGAATCTTTTAAAAATCCAGATTCGGTTGCTTCCTTATAAGTTTCTATTTTATCCTGAAAAAACGGTAGTGGTACGGCTATATTGAGATACGAATTTGAAAAATAAATAACATATCCTAGAGGTATTAACAGAATAAAGGATAACATATTTCTTTTCGAATTACTAAAGAATATAATTAACAGTGCGATAGTACTGGTCTGGTGAAAGAAGATTGCAATTCCCATAAACAAGAGAAACAAATAATAGTTCTTTTTTATGAGATAATTGATTGCTATTAAAATAAAGCCCGTAGCAACGCCAATTCTAATTTGTGTCATCTCATGCAGCACAAAGTAGTGGCTGAAATAGATTAATAGCGAACCATAAAAGAGGGGGCTTAATTTTTTTATTCCTATAACCTTCGTACTAACTCCCAGCGTTGCATACGTCAGTAATAAATAAGTAAAATCAAGATTGAGGTAGGATTTGATTATTTTTTTTATCAAGATGAAAGAATACTCCAAATCATCTCTCATATTTATAGTGCGCCAATTGTCATAATAAACATAATAATCACTATCGACATTTTTGCCTCGCAAGCCCGCAACCAAGATTAATATTATTACAAGGAAGACGGTAACTACATTATTGATGGTTTTATTTTTAGGCGGAACGATATAAAATATCGATATCAGTGCAAATATGAAAAAAAGTAAAATTACCATTGATTGTTAAATTATGCTAATCAAAAACACAGTGGTGTAAATTAATCAGCGATGGATAGACTGAAATTCATCTTGCAGCTTCTTACAGTGAATTTTAAGTGCTTATTTTAGTATCGTTAAGATTTTTAGGTTTTATTTTTCTAAAAAGAATGTACAATTTTTTTAATATTTTTTGGGATGTTATGGAAAGCAAAAATAAAAAAAAGATATTACAGTCTGTCTGCGTGTAAAATCGATTGAAGTATTTTCTCCAAACGCGATAATTATAAGCCCCGGCCATCCTAAAATGGATCATATTCGAATAACTGAAAAGCTGTGATTGCACATTATGTTTTTTTACTATTTTAGAAATATCCTTTGTATTATATTTTTGAGGGAGATTGGTGAGGGTATTTTCCAAATCCTTAAAAAACACTTCAAAAACATTGGCAGACCAATAGCTTTTTTTATTTACATTACCACAGATCAAACTTTCGTTGAGCCAAAAAAATTTGCTTTGATTGTCATCAAAGCTGACAAAAATCAGAGCCAACTGGGGAAAATTTTTGAATTTATTCAAATTAAAATTCTCAAATTTTATTTTGTTTTTCTTGTAAATCGTCGTACCGGACATTGTCAGATGCCAAGCAAGATCATTAAAAATAGTATCGGCTTTAGATATAAGGCCTGATGGTATATCTATACGTCGATTCTGCTCTTTAAATGATATAAAATCAGGAGAATGTCTATGAATAATAGATAATATTTTTTTTATACTTCCTTTTTTAATAATCATAGAATCGCCAAGATACCATACATACTCTGCGTTTGGCATCTTGAGAGTGGCAATGCAGTTTTTGTCGTGGCCTAGACGAGGTTCATTTTTGCTATAAAAAATTCTTGAATATCTTTTCCGAATATTCTCGACCATCACTTTTGTTTCATCATTGGGACTATCATCCGATATATAGATCGGTATATCAAATTCAATTATTTCATCCAGAATATAATTAAGATTATACTGTAGAATCTCTCTCCTATTATATGTTGGAATAACTATAGATAAAATATCCATAATAATTAATACGTTGGATGATTATAATGCCACTCTCTTCGTTTCTTCAAAAATATGAAAATTGCCCAAGGTAGACTCAAGCCTACGATCACAAAACTATACCACAAAATAATACCCCAGATTCCGAAAAACCGACCAAACAAAAAAATTCCTACACCAATCAAAATGGCAATTACAATAGAAAAATAGAGAAAAGGTTCTTTTTTGTGGCACCTTAAATAAATTGCCAGTCCTGCCACAAATTGATTGACTATAATTGAAAAACCTAATAACGATAATAATGTGAATGATAAAAATCTCTTTGAAAAATCAAAATTATATAAACTCGAAATATAAAGGAAAAACAGAAAAACTAAAACTCCAAGAAATGAAACCACAGTTGATTGCAACACTGTATTTCTAAAAATCCTATCCAATTTACTGTATTCTTCATTGGCTATTAGTACAGAAAACGAAGGTATTTTGGTATTTAACCAACTCAGAGAAATACTTTGAATTCCGTTAAATATTGCTAAGGAAAGTCCCATTTGACCCGCCACGATAGCGCCTTCTGTTGCAAAAACTACTGGATTGAAAAGCTGATAAATAAAATATCCACTGATCCAACTTAATGATATCTTCCACTGAAAAGGGAGAATTTCCTTTTTGTAATTCACTCTTTCGGATCCTATGTTTTTCCAAATATTTATGAGTACATTTTTCCTGTAGCTGAAAAATATAAATATTGGAATTACTAATAGAGATAAAAAATTGGCAATTGGACTTGAAAAAAGATGAAAATTCAGTGACAGAAGAGAAAGAACGAGGCATGCTTGTAATGTATACTGCACCAGTCTGATCAATGCTATTTCCTTGACTTTTCCTAATCCTTCTAAAAATGATAAAATAGGAGTTAGCAAAAGATTTACACTACTTGTAAAAACCAAGATAATCCAAGGATAAAACCAATTAATTGGATCTTTACCATAATGACTAAAAAAAATATAACCAAATAGACTTAGCACAACAAATAGGCAAAGGCTCAGAACAGAAAACCATTTCACAGATAAATGAAGCAAAGAAGAAATTCTTGATAAGCTTACTGGGTCTCCTTCTAGCCTTTCCTGACTTTTGAAATTTAACTTAGCAAATTCATGCGCTGTAAACTGTGTAATGATCGAAGTCAATCCTAATTCGAAAAAGACTTGTAAAGCTAAAATACTTCCGAAAGTGTAAAAATAACCTTGCTCTATTTTATTCAAAAATCTAACAACAAAAAATATACTTAGAAAGCCGCCCGCCCCCTGAACCAGTCGGCTCGCAACAGTAAATATTACCGCAGTATTTAATCCTGATTTATTAACAAGAGCATTAACAAATTTACTATGCATTACATTACATATTGAATATTTTCTGCCACCATTTCTTCTCGTCTGCCTGATATCCGTATCCATATTTGTTTCCGTATCCAAAATTGCTTTTGTGGACGTCGTTCAAAACAAATGCTACATTAGTGAGTTTGTTCGCACTGATATTTTCATTGGCAAAGCCGATAAATGATTTCTCCGTCACTTCCGAGCGGGTGACATACACTGTAACATCTGCAACATCAGCAAAAAGGAAGGAGTCTGTCACCAGCATCAGCGGCGCAGTGTCCAAGATAATGTATTGATAATCTTCTTTCAACGACTCGATTAATGCGTGATATCTGCCGTTCTGCAGCAGATCCGCAGGATTGGGCGGGATGCTGCCGGAATAGATGAAATCACAATTCGGGTGAAAACCGCTTGGGTGGATGATGGCGCGCGCATCTGCAACATCAGAAATCAAATATTCCGTCAGTCCTTTGACGCCTTTCTTCTCCGGATTATATCTCTGCAATTGCGGATTCCGGATATCACTGCCGATGACGAGCACCTTATTTTTGGTGGAAGCCAATGCTATGGCGAGATTCACCGATACGAAGGTCTTGCCTTCGCCCTTTACCGTGGAAGTGACAAAAATATTTTTTGCGACATTATTTCTCGGGAGCATAAATTTGATATTGGTAACCAAAATCCGGAACGATTCTGCCAAGGGCGACAGATCATTGGTGGTAATCGTGTCTTTTTCCTTTCTGTTCAGGCGCGGAATTTCTGATAATACCGGAGTGGTGGTGAGTTTCTCCAGATCGTGCTTGCTGACCACCTTATTATTAAGCAACTCTTTGATATAAATATATGCAAATGGAATGAGAAATCCCAAAACCCAAGCGACCAAAATCCCAATCAACTTTTTTGGAGCCACCGGTTTTTTCAGTATATAGGCGTGATCTACCACTCGGGCTTTATCGTCGGTCATAGCCATAGAGATGGCCGCTTCCTCGCGCTTCTGCAATAGCAGCAGAAAAAGATTTTCCTTTATTTGTTGCTGGCGTTCGATGTTTCTGAATAACCGCTCCTGTCTTGGTATTTTCTCTATTTCTTTTTTCGTAAAGCTGTTTTCTCCGTCAATTTGGTTTTTGGTCGTATTGAGATTGGCAATATACCGCTGAATGCTTTCGCGCATAGCATTTTTAAGACCCGCCAATTCTTTGGTCACCTCCTTGACCAAAGGGTTCTCGGGAGTTGCATTTTCCAACAGCCGGTTTCTGTCCATCACCAGTTTGTTGTAGGCGGCGATATTGGAGGTAGCCGTCGGGTTATCCAGACCAATATTCGTAGGGAGCACCTGAAAGGATCCGGCTTGGCTGTCTATGAATCCCAACAGCATTCTGCCAATTTCGATCTGGGTTTCTACCTCCAGCGCTTTCTGTCTGGTTTCGACAGAGGTCTGCAGATTTATTTTGGCTTCTGTACCGATATCGACAATATCATTATCGATCTTGAATCTCTCTTTATCGGTTTCTACCGTTCCTAATTCTTTTGAGATGACATTAATTCTTTCGTCGATGAAATCTTTGGTCTTTTTGGATTCCGAATTTTTGTCCTTTATCGCATAGCTGTTATAAATCAAAACCAGACGGTTTAGTATATCTCTTATTTTGTCTTTGTTTTCTCCCGCTATTCCCAAGTTTATGACCGTTGCATCCTTGTCTGCCAGATCTACTTCTAAGGATTCTTGGTAATCATTGACTGTGCTAAATAAATCCGAATAGGTAAAATAGAAATCGTCAAGATCTAATTTTTTGACTTTTTTCCTGTTGAATTTGGGATTTTTTACGATAATGAAATTGGCATAAGGCAAACTGATCGTTTTGTTGAAGGTGGTGCTAATGTCTTTTTTAAACTCTTCGGAAGAGAGCGTGATCTTATCGCCTTTAATTTTGATGTCAATCGGCTTTTCGGGCAACTCGGCATACTGTTTTTCGTTGATCACAATAATGTTGAAAGGCGTCGTATCCTTGTACAGTTCTACATCATAAAATGCCTCACGGGAATAGATGGCAACCTGCAGTTTCAGTTCTTTGGTCGCATCTTCGATAATCTTTTTGGACTTGAAGATTTCCAATTCGTTCTCGATGCTGTTGGTTCCCATCCCCGCAAAGCCGCCTAAACCGGCCAGCACGCCAAAATCTCCGGATGCGCTGGACATTTTCTTGGCATCTTTGATCAAAACAGATGATTGCGTTTTGTAAACGGGCGCCGTAAATTTGATGTATATAATCGCTAATAATGTCGTAAGAATAAGCGAGAACAGAAACCACCGCCATCTTTTGACGTAAGGCTTGATAATCTCTCTTAAATTGAATTCTTCTTCTTTATTGGTAACGTCCATTTAAGTCTTTATTTATGATTATAGCAAACAGTAATACAATTGCAGTATTCCTTTTTATTTAAAGGCGTTGAAAGGTTGGGGGTAGTTTTATCAGCATTCTTGAACAACATTTACTATCTGACCAAAATGGCTAAAACTCCTAAAATCACAGAGGCCACCGATATCCAAATACCAATCTGAGGGCCATAAGACGAAGCACTTTTTCTGACATTGTTCGGCGAAACGTAGATGACATCATTTTGTTTCACGTAGTAATAAGGCGAATTGAATAACTCGGCGTCGGTGAGGTCAATATAATGTTTGGTCGTCTCTCCGTCCACATTTCTTACCAGCAAGATATTCTTTCTTTGCCCATAGATCGTGAGATCGCCTGCTAAGCCTATGACATTAAGGATGGTGGTGGGCTGGCCGTCGGGGATGGGGATCACGCCGCTTCTGTTGACTTCTCCTAATACCGTCACTTTGAAATTGGCCATTTTGATATTCACGCCGGGGTCTTTGATATATCTGCGAAGTTTTTCTTTAAGTTCATCTTTAAACTGATCCAAAGTCTTTCCGGTCGTGTTCAAAGTGCCGAGAATGGGAAAATCGATGTTACCATTGCTATCCACGATGTAGGTGGGCTCCACCGTTGCACTGCGCGATGGCACGGAAGAAAACTGAGACATATCCGAGGAATAATAGTTCTGGTTGAAGGGCTTGGCCACCTCATTGTCTTTTGCAAGAACCGTTATTACCAGTTGGTCGGAAGGTTGTATGGTAGAATTATATTGCCGTTGAGACGTTTTGATAGCCACCTCTTCGATGTTTTGCATATAATCTATATCCTGCTTCGGCTTACAAGATACTATAATGACAAAAACAGGCAGACAAACAGCGAATAAATATTTGTTCATGAGTCTTAGGAAGATAATTTCATTACAAGTTTGCAAATATAGACAAACTTATTTATCTAACGATTCATAGATCGAATTATTGCTTTTGAATTCCTTTACGATGCATTTTAATACTTTTACGATCTCCTGCTTCTCTTCTTTCTTTGCATAATGTATGACTTGCTCCGTCAAGTCGTCAATCTCTTCAAAACACATCGACGGATCTTTGGAAATCATGATTTTCTCGTGCGAAGTCGGTAGGGTGCGGGCATTGTCGCTCAGCAGCTCTTCGTAGAGTTTCTCGCCAGGGCGCAGGCCGGTATAGATAATTTTTATATCGATATCGGGCTCGAAACCCGAGAGTTTTATCATTCTTTTCGCGAGATCCAGAATTTTCACCGGCTCGCCCATATCGAAGACGTAGATTTCACCACCCTGCCCCATCGTCCCGGCATTCAAAACCAATTCGCAAGCCTCGGCAATCGTCATAAAGTATCGCACGATGTCGGGATGCGTGATCGTAACCGGACCGCCTTTTTCGATTTGCTTTCTGAAAAGCGGAATCACCGAACCGTTGGATCCCAAAACATTCCCGAAACGCGTGGTGATGAATTTGGTGGTGTTGCCTTCGAAATTCTGAAGCGACTGCACCAGCAGCTCTGCCACCCTCTTGGATGCGCCCATCACGTTGGTAGGATTCACGGCCTTGTCTGTCGATACCATCACAAAGCGGTTGACTTTGTATTTGCAAGACAGCAAAGCCACATTTTTGGTTCCCAGGATATTGACGAGTACCGCCTCGTGCGGATTGTCTTCCACAATCGGCACGTGCTTGTACGCCGCAGCGTGGTAAACCATGGAGAAATTGTACTTTTTGAAGATTGGCTCCAGCCGCTCATAATTCGATATATCGGCCAGAATGAATTTAAAATTGATCTGAGGATACTTCTCTTTCATTTCCAGCTCCGTATCATAGAGCGGCGTCTCCGACTGATCCAAAATAACAATCTGCAAAGGCTCCAGAAGCGCCACCTGCCGCACAATTTCTCGTCCAATGGAGCCTGCTCCGCCGGTCACCAGCACGGTCTTTTGAAAATGTCTTTTCTTGACTTCCATGTTATCCAGCTTGATGGGCCGCCGATTCAGCAGATCTTCAATCTGTATCGTATTAATCTGTTGGATGATCTCGTTACCTCGCAGTTTCTGCATATTGGGCGCCTTGTAGATTTTCAGATTGTGCTCTAAAAATACCGTTACCCAGAAATCCAGCTCCTCTCTCTGCAAAGCTTCTTTGATAACCAATACCCCGCTCACTTCTTTGATTCCGTTCTTAAGATTGCTGATAAAGTCAGTTTTGGTCACAATCGGCCTGTCGAGCAATTTGATCCTGACTTTCTTGTCGTGATAGGATATAAAACCCTGGATGTCAAAGGGTAAATTGGGATTGGAAAGAACCAACTGGGCGATGGCAACAGAGGTATCGTCGTCTCCCAGAATATAGATTTTTTTTCGGGTAGCACTTCTTTTGTTTTCTTTGATGATGTTGAAAAAGCCTTTGACACAAAGTCTGAAAACAAATAGAAACATAGAGGACACCGCAAAATATAATCCCAAAAAGGGAATGAGAACCACCTTCTCGTGCGCTGCCAAATAATAAATATAATTGATGGCGGCCACCGTCGAAACGGCGCACAGATTCGACAGGAAAATCTTAAATAAATCCACGAAAGTAGAATGCCTGATGACGCCCAAGTAGGTTTTGAATACATACATATACAAAACAGTAACCGCCATTATAAAAATAAAAACAGACCACAGAGGAATTGTGGTGTAATGAGATACCTCTAAGCTCGAAATCAAAAAATGCGATACAATAAGTGATAAGAATACGATCAGCACATCGATCAACAAAATGACCCATCTTGGCAGAAATTTGAGATCTGCCAGATCCATCACATTATCATTAAGTGAAAATCTCTTCGGATTTTTATCCTTCTTCATTTTTTCTCGCTATATTAAAAATTAAATCGACTTACGACTGCCCGAATCCTCGTTTTGTCGTCGTCGTTCAGATTAGAGCCGGAAGGCAGGCAAAGCCCTCGATTAAACAATTCCTCTGCCACATTCTCCCCGTAATACCGGCATTCCCGGAAAACCGGCTGCAGGTGCATCGGCTTCCACAAAGGGCGTGTTTCTATATTTCTTTCGGCAAATGCAGCCGTCAATTCTTCTTTGGTTCTGGTCGTCAGGTTGGGGTTCAGCGTAATGCTCGTCAGCCAATGATTGGAATAGAAATCCGAATTGGCTTCCGTAAAAACATCCACGGCTTCTACATCGGCAAACAATTCTTTGTAGAAATCGTGATTGGCTCTTCGTTGCAATATTCTTTTTTCCAAAACTTCCATCTGGCCTCTCCCGATGCCTGCGCAGATATTACTAAGTCTGTAATTATATCCCACTTCCGAATGCTGATAATGTGGTGCGGGATCTCTCGCCTGGGTGGACAAAAATATCGTCTTGTTTTTCTGCTCTTTTGTGCCGGTCATCAAAGCGCCGCCTCCCGACGTGGTGATAATCTTATTTCCATTAAACGAAAGCACGGCAAATTCTCCAAAAGTGCCACATTTCCGACCCTTGTATTTGGAGCCCAAAGATTCTGCACTGTCTTCTACCAACGGAATCTCGTATCGGTTGCAGATCTCCAAAATCTCGTCCATCTTAGCAGGCATCCCATAGAGATGCACCACGATGACGGCTTTCGGCTTTTTGTGATTTTTGATCCTGTCCGCAATGGCCATTTCCAGATATTCCGGAGAGATATTCCAATTGGTTTTGTCCGAATCTACAAAAACGGGCGTTGCCCCCAGATATTTTATCGGATTGGCCGAGGCGGAAAAGGTGAAAGACTGGCAGAGGACCTCGTCGCCGCTACCGACGCCAAGCTGTATCAAAGCCAAATGCAATGCGGCTGTGCCGGAGCTGAGCGCCGCTGCATATTTGTTTTCTCCTAAAAAATCCTGAATGGCGATTTCAAATTCATCCACATTTTTCCCCAATGGCGCCACCCAATTGTGGTCAAACGCCTCCTGAATATATTTCATTTCCCCACCTCCCATGTGCGGTGAAGAAAGCCAAATTTTAGACTCCATTCCCGTCTTATTAGTTTTAAATTTCAATTTTTAAGGGTTTTAAAATTGACTCTTGACAAAGTTACTTAATTAAATTATAAAAATATTTCCAGCGGACCACTTGTTGCGCTTCAAATAATGGATCTAAATTGTCGGGAATTCTATGAATCCTTTTTTCCTCATCATCCTCTATCATAACGGTTTTCCAACCCAATATATTGGGCGTGACGAAATCTTTTTGGGGATTATCGGCTACGTAAATATAGTCATATTCATCTTCGACAAAAATTCTGAAATTTCGCTCATCTGGCTTTTCGGAACCCAATTCATCGGAGATGACGATCTTCTCAAAATAAGGCTCTATCTGCAAAGCATTTATTTTATTTCTCTGCGTGAGAGATCTTCCGTCGGTCACCAGCCCCATTTTTACCTGATCTTTTTTGAGCTGATCCAGAATTTCTCGCACACCTTTTCTAAGACTAATGTCGGGAAAATGTTCTCTGTACATTTTTAGAAGTTCTTCTTTTGTGCAGGAGTATTCTACGGATAGAAATCCGAAAACGTCTTCTTGATTTTTATATTTGGACAACATCTCGATCAATAAGTTTTGAGGATCTGCAGGGGAAAGCGCTTGAGCAATTTCTCTATAGGCGGACTTCAGAAAATCCAATTCGTAGTAAAGGGTGTCGTCCAGATCGAAAACGATATATTTTTTATTCATAATTTCTTACCAGAACTTCGGCATCGTATCTCAGCATAAGTAATCTGTCTTCCCAATCATCGGTGTAATGGATGGCTTTGTCTTCAAAATATTCTTCGATCAGCATTTTCGGATAGTTGGCGCCTGCTTCGTACGAAAGCGGATAACCGCCTCCAAAGCGTGGATTGATCTCGATAGCGATAATGTCTTGGTTGTCTTTGTTATAAAACAATTGGAATGTGATGCAGCCAATGGCACCCGGAATGGTACTGATTTTAGTTTTCAGATAATCCATAATGCTGTTTTTATCGGTGACGCCTTTATGGATTTCTCCACTTCTTACCGCAATTCTTTGTCTCGGTACGGCGCACGAAAGCTGATTTTTTCTGTTGTAGTAGCAGTCCACCGTATATTCTTTGTAATGATCGGGATCTATGTATTCCATAAACATAAATTTGGGTTGGCCGATATGGAAATCGGTCAGTTCAGACGCTTCTCTTATTATAAAAATATCCTTGCTCAGACTGCCGTCGAACGGCTTAATAAATAAGGGAAAAGAGGGCTGATGCTTATCGACAGGACGGGGAAATCGGATGTTATATTCTGAAAAAAAATGATTCAGTTCTCTTTTATCGCGGCATTGCTTTATGAATTTTTCATCCGAAATTATCAGGTGGATCTTCTCTGCTTGGAAAATTGGCTTGCTTTCCGATAAAATGCGCAGCTCGGTATCAATGGTCGGGATTATCATTCCGACGTTTTCTTTTTTACATATTTGCAACAATTCGGAGACATAATGGTCATCTGTCACACTGCAGATTTTATAAAACCCATCCGCCACTTGGCATGCGGCCGATAGCTCGGGACAACGATCTAAAGCTATCACTTTGGAGTGCGGATATTTCTTTTGAAGTTCCTTCTGAAAAGCTTTGACCAATGAGACTCTTTGTCCCGCCGATGTTATGATTATATTTGTCTTCATCGATTAATTTCCCTTGAAATCGTCTGCAGTTGCCTGCCCATCTGTATTGATACCTTCTCTTTTGAGCACTTTCTTGATGGTCATCCAAAATATTTTAAGGTCCAAAGCCAAGCTGAGATGATCTACGTAATATACATCGTAGATAAATTTCTGTTTCCACGTGATGGTATTTCGGCCATTTACCTGAGCCCAGCCCGTGATGCCGGGTTTGATGAGATGCCGTTTTTTTTGTTCTTCATTATAGAGCGGCAGGTAGCTCACCAAAAGCGGCCTTGGTCCTACGAAACTCATATCGCCTTTCAGAACATTCAGCAATTGCGGAAGCTCGTCGAGTGAGGTTTTCCGGACGAACTTACCCATTTTTGTCAGCCTTAATTCATCGGGGAGCAGATTCCCCTCTTTATCCTTTTCATCGGTCATCGTTTTGAATTTGACAATCCGGAAAACTTTCTCGTTCTTGCCGGGTCTGTCCTGTAAAAAGAAGACCTTCCCCCGATTGAAAATATACAACAGCAAAATTAATAAAATAAAAACAGGAGCAAGAAGGACGATCAAAACTAACGCGAAGGAAAAATCAAAAAGAGGCTTGAAGAAGTTTTTGTACATCACATCAAAATAAATCCGAAATTAAACAATTCCGGATTTATATATTTTAAATATTAATCTTTCTATTTTTTTTCTGGTAATAAAAGATCAAAGCAACCGCGCTTAGCAGCAACAACGGTAGGTAACCGTTGACGGGCACAGTCTCTCCGGGATTACTTGGTCCTCTTTCGAGCTCTCCCGAATCAGGCAAATCTGTAGAAGGTTCCGTAAAAACCTCGTCGTCGGGAACCATCGATGGAACTGCCTCTGCCTGAGCGGGCTCTGCGAGACGGGGAGCAACTTTTTCAGGCTCCGCACGGTCTTGGTCAAAGACGTTGTTTGAGAACTGCGCAAAAGACATCAGGCTGAATGATATATATAATAAGGTAAAATACTTTCTCATTGGTCGTTTAAAACTAAACATAATTTTCAAGCTGTAAAGATATAAAAATTTAATAAAATCTTAGATTCTCTATATTAAATATAATTAACGCTAATCTTCACAAGCTTATTTTATAATCTTCCTCGTCCGCATCTTGCCGGAGTTTTCTGCTTTGATGATATAAAAGCCATTCGCCAAGGCCGAAGCATCTATCCTAGCCGTTTTATCTTTCGAAGAAGTCGTGAGCACCATTCTGCCCGATGCGTCGTAGAGTTCTATTTTGCCTAAGGTGTAAGCCGATTTGATGACAAAATAATCCCCATCTCTGTACACCTCAAAATCCGATTTTGTGGCAGCATCTGTTCCCAAAACAACATTGTCCTTGTAAACAATCTCGAAACGCGTCTCATCGGTTCCTTTGCTTGTTGTAAAGCTGTAATCCTCTGTCGTCAGGTCGGTATATGTGTTGAGTAGTTTATCTCTCAGATAGATTTTTTGCGTGCTGGCAAAGATGCCCTCCTTGTTTTCCAAACTTATTTTGTACACACCAGCCTCATAATAATTCGCACCCAAAGGTACCACATCTTCCGTCGTGAAACCGGGTGATCTACCCTGAATCAGAAGACGCCTGCTTCCTAATACTGAATAGAATATATCCGAACTCATAGACAAAAGCTCTGCATCATAATCCGGGTCGAAGCCGTTGCTTGCGCCATTGATGTAGCCAATAAGCTGGGTGTTGGCAAGCAGGGACGGTGAAGTCAGACGGATCCAAAAACGAGGCGTCTCAGATCCATTTTTCTCGAAGAAGGTGCCGGGCGATGTCACCCGCAGATCCTGACCAGTACCATAGCTATTCTTAAAATTCAATAATCCTGATCCTACACTCTTTTTCTGAACGATGAAGCCTTGACCTACTTTTACGATCCCGTTAGGAACGGCCGTCAGTCCCGAGCCACCTGCTGCCTGTGTCGCAGCATTGCCGCCCGTGCCATTGTAAACCGCATAATTATTCCCCGTATAGTTCGAGCCCATCTGCGTTTTGGTGTACCCATTATTGGTCCAGAAATAGGCCGTGTTGTAGATCAAGTCGGAGTTTCCCGCATACAATTTTTCAAAATCGATGTTCGAAGGATAAGGATTGCCTATCAGGTTGTAGCCGATGCCCCCACTGCCCGACTCATTGCTTCGCTGGAGACTGATACTATAGTCGCCATTATTCGGAACGCCGGTGAAAGTGTAGGTTTTGTTGTATCCTGTCGGATTCTCGGGGTATGCAGCACTCACTTCCGCACGGACCGCATAACCCTTGCCGACTTTGAATGTCGTATCTAAAGTGCCATAGAACGTATCGTTGGATTCTCTATATTCAAAGAATCTGCTGGCAGGAGTACCCGGCGAGAATCCTGCGCTGCCCGTGGTAGCCTGGCCGCTCACCGGCGAACTCCAATACACATAGTCCATCTGAGTGGCTAATACATTGTCCATATCCGTTACGTCCCGCTTCGCCAACATTTTACCCGTATTGCCATTGACGGATACATTCGTCACCTGTATCAAGTTGGCATCGCTCTCCAGAATTATACCCGGGGCGGCGGTGTTGTAATTGGTTATGGCATCTTGCACTTTTACATAATTTCCTGAGGGTATGGTGAGTGAGACGCCATCATTAATAGTAAGAGTTTTTGCTGTGAAACTCTCGGTGGGTGATGTCAAATGGGTTGCGATGATTGCCGGACTGGTGATTACCGGACCTGTACCATTGTTCCATTCTCCAGCTGTTGCTCCCACATTTGCATTCCACGTAATTGTTTTGTTGATATTGAGCTTAAGACTTTTGTAGGTTGTGCCGTTCCATATTCCTCCACTTAATGGATCGCTTGTGTCCTCGGTACCACCATAAACAAAGGCCGTTTCTCCTTGTTTCCGAAACCGCGAAGCAATGTAGTAGGTTCCTAAGGGTAAATTTTGGCCAAATTTAGAAATCCAATATTCATCATTATTGTCAGTAAGGTAAGCTTGAGAAGTATTAAAATTAGCAGTTTGCCATTGACTTTCCGGCCATGTATTAGGATTCGAGTTGGTTGGGCTGTAACCTATCCAAGCTTGTGTTGGTGGATTAGCCTCCCCTGGTCCAGGAGTAGATCCGCTGATATATACCTGTGCAAAAACGTCTATTCCGATTCCTTCAAAAGTATCCAGCTCCTTTTTCGGATATTGTATATTGGCCCAATCGGCGGTATTAGAACTATTGACCGTCACCATCGAAACATTACTCACTGCTTTGTCGCACGATCCTGCTCCGGTAGAAACGAGTAAGTAGTAATATAAACTGCCGGCAGTGTAACTGTCTGGTACATAGGTGCTATCCGTTGCTCCAGGTATGGCAATGCCTCCGGCATTAGAATTGGTGGCATTCCTATACCATTGGTAGGATGTGATTCCTGCGATCCCTGTTGTGATGGTAAGCGGCGTCGTTGCTGCATAAAGATCTACGGTTTGGGATGAGGGTGATGTTGTAATGGTTTCCAATTTCACCGGACTTTGCACGACCCCCCCGGAGTAATAGGAATGGTTCTCAGAATAGAACTTATAGTAGTACGTTTGTCCGGGTACAATGGTATCGGTAAATGAAGTTTGATTGCCTCTATATATGACCTCAGATCCACCAATTGTGTTTCCTGCGTCATAAGCTGTACCCTGCGTAGGATTGGTGAAAGTTCCTGTCGTATTTCTCAGAATAATAACATCTTTTGAATTCCATTTAGACCAGTTTAAAGTTATTTGGTTCGTTGCGCTTGTGCAATTGTAAGCATTCGTGACGGGATTCTCTAATTGTTTTACATCAAAGTATGAGCAATTTCCGGCGGTCGTGCTTGCCGTCAGAGTTGTATTATTGTTCCAAGTATCATCAGAATAGGTCCAAGCATCTCCAGCATTTGCTCTTGCTCTTCCCACCACAAACCATGCACCGGTATTTGTAAATCTAAAATTACCGATATCCCGTCGTACTCGTTTGTTGGAGCCGGAGCCATCTTCGTACCAGAAGGCAGCTGCCCAGTCCCAACCCGTCGTTCCGTCTGCATTTTGACCAATCCCCGCCTCGGAGGAATTCCAAGAACTTTGCCCTATCTCATAATTGTAATACCAAGTTCCACCGGAGTTTATCCGATCTCCAAGATAATAAGTCCCGCCCAAAGGACGGCCTAATGTTAGATTATTGACATAGATCTGTGTGTAATCTTCCCCAAAAATAGGAATATTTAAAAATATAGTTTTTAATTTGGAAGACTATGAAAAACAGTAAATTTTCAGAAGTTCAGATTATTAAGATATTATCTGAACAAAA
>NZ_QOVY01000002.1 GCF_003932955.1 Chryseobacterium sp. SC28 | reverse complement strand
GAAAGACAAATACCGCTCGGCTTGCATGTGTTAGGCCTCCCGCTAGCGTTCATCCTGAGCCAGGATCAAACTCTCCATTGTATGTTTGTTCGTCTCCTATACTCAAACTCAATCTAAAATTGACGCTTTGGTTTTCTTACTTGGTTGTTATATGTTATGTCAATGAACGTCGTTCTTTACGCTTCCTCAGGATCTCTTTTTATCTGTATCCCCCAATTTGCGTGTGCAAAAGTATAAACTTTTTCTAATCCTACCAAATCTTTTTTATGGTTTTTTTCTCAACCTTAAAAATACTCAATAAAATCTTTCTAATCTTACTACACAAACCCAAATCATTCTAGTTTGGGAGTGCAAAAATACAGATTGTTTTTCTTATCTGGCAACTTTTTGTTTCGAAAATTTAAAGCGATTTTTCACATTTTTAAATTCGAAACTTAAACATTTGATACTTCTGCGCTGCTCTTTTAAAGCGGCTGCAAAAGTAGGAAGTTTTCTCTAATCTGCAAATCAATTTCTAATTTTTTACTGAACTTTTGACTACCGGCTTGGTTGTCAACTACATTAATTTCATATAGATTTTTAATTTGACTGAAAAATAGATGATTTATATC
This sequence comes from Chryseobacterium sp. SC28, assembly GCF_003932955.1. Classification (GTDB taxonomy): domain Bacteria; phylum Bacteroidota; class Bacteroidia; order Flavobacteriales; family Weeksellaceae; genus Epilithonimonas. Next base: position 231,542 of record NZ_QOVY01000002.1, on the reverse strand, counting down.
CTATAAAAGTCTTCAACAATCGTAAAACTTATTTGATTTCTAAATGACTAAAGTAGGCCTCGAGAATTTTTCTTTGCTTTGTTGTCAAGTTTGCTTTAGGATGATAACTCACATACGCCGGCAATGGCATCTCATAGCTTTTCACCGTGGCGGCGGCTTTTTCCATCGCATTTTCTTTGAGTTCTTTGCCGTATGAACCCCACTCGGAAAAGTTGAGGTGCGCGCGCCCATCGTTGATATGATCTTTTATCAGCCAAGAAATGGGTGCCACGTAGGCATACTTAGGATATTTGGTCTCATTGGAATGGCAATCGCAGCAAGCATTTTGCAAGATTCGTTTGATAGAATCCGGCGTCTTATAAATATCGACAAAATTAGTCTTTTTGCTGACCGGTTTATTCGCTCTGTCAACCGGAATAAGCTGCATTCCCAGAAAAATAACAGCAATCCATAATATTATCTTTTTCAATTGGCAACCTGTTCTTCTTTGGTGATATCCCAATCTTCGTTGATCTCCCACATCGGGCGGATGCTGATTTTGCTCATCGCTTCTTTATCCCCAGATTTTCTGAATAAATACACATCTTCCGCCAACAGTTCTTTAGAAAAATCGGAACTATCCCAAACGCCGTTCTCGTTGTTATCGACCAAGATTCGGAGCTTGTAAGTGCCCGGTTTCAGATTGATAAATTTAATATCCGCGAGATTGGTGTATTGCTGATAAGCCGGTTCATTTTTTTCATTTAGCAGCTGAATCCAGAATTTCTGAGAAGGCGGATTTTTCAAATGGACTACAAAACTGCCAAATTCTTCCGGCTTTGCCACTTCGAAATCAAAACGCACGCTTTCGCTCAATCGGTTGTAAAACGAGCTCAAGGTGTTTTTCGGGACAGTCAAATGGTATTTTTTCCCGGCAATGAAATCGGATTTGATGATCACTTGTGTAGAATCTCGCTCGGAAATCTTGGCCGTGAAATTTTGAGATAAGCTATCGGCCTCCAGTTTCCAGTTTTCGGGCTGGATTTTATTAATAATATAATTGGAAGAGAATTTAAAATCTGTTTCCGGGGCTAATTTATTAGAAAAAGGATTGGCGATAGTCATATCTTCTTTCGTTGGTTTCTTGTAAAAAATCGAAATGGTATCTTGCTTTGAGCCCGTATCGTAGGAGAATTTTAAGTTTTCGCTTACTGAGGTTCCGATATTTTCTTTGGCGGCATCAAACCAAATTTTGACGGAATCGGATCGCGATCTGTGCGTGATTTTGTAATCTGCCGGCTTCTCGCCAACCGTTTTCACAACTACTTTTTCGGGATTGCCATCAAATATCATTGTGACGCCACCGGTGGAAACCGTTGCTTCTTTGTATGTTACTTCTTTTTTTGATGGGAAAGATTTCAATTTCAGCCCGGAAATGCTGGTTTCGAGGTTGATTTCTTCTTTTAAGAAAGCCACATTTTCCTTCCCGTTATCGTAGATGGAATTCGAGTTTTGGTCATCGAAACCGATGATTCGATATTTCCCGGGTGTCAAATAATTCAATTCAAAATATCCATCGGGATCGGCTTTTGAAATATAATAAGGCTTTTGCCGATAATTCATCGTGTCTTTCACTTGATAGAGTCCAACAACGAGGTTTTTCTCCTTTCCGTCGTCATTTTTCTCATTTCCCAATGCATCTACAATTGTGCCGCTGATGTAAAGATCGTCCAACTTTTCTCCGGTGGAAAATGCAAAATTGAAATACGGCAAAACATTGCCTTCATTAAGATCCACCACAGAATTTCCGAAATTAAAATTATAAGTGGTGTTTGCCTGCAAGGTATCTTTCCATTGGATTTGCAAATATTTGTTGCCGATGGATGAAGGAATAATCTTGGTATATTGGATGGGTGGCGATATAATCAGATTTTTACTGATATCTTTCAGGCTAATATATTCATCAAAATCTATTCTCAGTTCTTTGATGTTTCTGGACACATTGACTCTCGTGGTATCAATATTAGAACCGATCATTTTCGGCGGAATCGAGTCTTTGGCGCCGCCCACCGGAGAGCCCACTCGGGCACAACTTACCAAAACAATCGATGCAAAAAGCCACAAGAGATACTGCTTCATCATTATATATGAGGTTAGAATTTGGAGATCAGATGTCTGACTAAAATCTTAATCAGCAAAAATAAGCAAACTTTGATCCTCCACCTTAAAAGCTAATCATTTTTAGAAACAAAAAAAAGAGTTCCAAAATCAGAACTCATTGTAAATATATTTCAAAATATCTTTGTCCGTTTCGGTAAGGGCGATGTTTCTGCGTTCCATTGCTTTTTCGGCCACGTCGTAGGCTTTGTCCAGCCGAAATTTCTCATCGCCTTTCATCCCGCCCCACGAGAAGCTGTCCACCAGATTGGGAGGAAATCCCGATTTGAAAATATTGGCCGCAACGCCAATCACCGTTCCTGTATTGAGTTGCGTATTAATCGCGGTTTTGGAATGATCGCCCATTATCAATCCACAAAATTGCAAGCCGGTATCGAGGAATCGCTTCTTTCTGTAATTCCAAAGTTTGACAGACGCATAATTATTTTTCAGGTTCGAGGAGTTGGTGTCTGCGCCCAGATTGCACCATTCGCCGAGCACGGAATTTCCTAAAAAACCGTCGTGACCTTTGTTGGAATATCCGAAAATGACGACATTATTGACCTCGCCACCAACTTTGGAATGCGGGCCAATCGTAGTGCCGCCATAGAGTTTGGTTCCGAGATTTATTTTTGAGCCTTCGCAAAGCGCAAGAGATCCTCGGATGTTGGATCCTTCCATCATTTCGGCATTCTTTCCGATGTAGATTTTTCCGGTTTTGCAATTAAGCGTGCAAAATTCTACAACGGCGCCTTCTTCTATAAAAAGATTTTCTTTTTCGCCAATGAATCCGTTGGTTGCTGATAATTCTTGAGAAGTTTTTCCATTTGTCATTAATTCAAAATCAAAATTAATCGCAAAATCGTTGTGGAAAAAGATATCGGTTGGTTGTTCTATGAATAATAATTTCTCTGTAATATCGGTCATTTTATTGATTTGATTAAGAGAAAAATTTTCCATATTGACATTCGCCACCAAAACTTCGTTGTCATAAACCAAGGCTTCGCCAGGCTTCAACGCTTTGATTTGCTGCAAAACTGCTTCCGACGGGAAGAAATTCGGGACGATGAAAAGACTTTGCGCTGGTTCCGGTTTCGGGAATTTCTCCTGAAGATAATTTTCTGTGATGTAGAAAACCTCGTCGATCTCGAGAAGTTTTTGCCATCTTTCCGAGAAAGTCAGGATTCCCATCCGCATTTCTGCGACGGGTCTTGTAAAAGTAAGTGGGAGAAAATCTTCCCAATATTGAGCGTCTGAAAAAACGAGCTGCATTTTTTAGATGTTAGATTTAATCTTATAACTTAGACAAAAAGTGTTTGAAATCTAATTTCCAACTTCTAAAGTCTAATTTCTATCTTTAGCAAAATTAACAAAAAAACCTCCCGGAAAATCCGAAAGGTTTGATATTTTATAAAATCTGCCAAAGATTATTTAGCGAATTTTTTGTATTTGTTCATAAACTTGTCTACTCTACCAGCGGTGTCCACCAATTTGGTTTTACCTGTGTAGAAAGGGTGCGAGCTAGAAGAGATTTCCATTTTTACCAAAGGGTATTCTGCACCTTCGAACTCGATAGTGTCTCTCGTTTCGGCGGTAGATTTGCAAAGGAACATTTCGTCGTTACTCATATCTTTGAAAACTACCAATCTATAATTTTCCGGGTGTATGCCTTGTTTCATTTGGATTTATTTTTTCAATTATCAAATGAACCTTGCGGTTTCATTTTTCAGATGTTATAATATTCGTTATCGTTCGTGAGTAGTGGACTAATGGATCCTACGACTCTGGTTTTGAGGATGCAAAAATAGGAATTTTTTCTTAGTTTCCAAATTTTTTAATCCATTTTCATTATTTTTTCTTGAAACGGTGGATTGCATTCACCGTAAAATCCGACAGAACCAATTTTCCGCTGATTTCAGCACGTTCACTTAGAAGTTTGTCCCAATCTTCGGTTCCTTTCCAAAACATCTCTTTCAGTTTTCGCATTGCTTCGGGGTTGGAATTTGCTAATTTTTCTGCCAGAATTTGGATTTCTGCATCCATTTCCTCGGTGGTTTCGTACATATCCTGGAACATATTTTTCTCTCTCGCCCATTCTGCAGAGTAAAATTCGGTCGAATTAATAGCCAATTGAGCAAAAGCCGAAGTTCCAATCTTTTTTTCAACAACCGGCCCGATCACGAAAGGCCCGATTCCGATAGCCAATTCACTCAATTTAACAGAAGCATTTTCTGTAGCGAAAGTATAATCCGCCGCACACGCAATTCCAACGCCGCCTCCAACAGCTTTTCCGTGAATTCTTGCAATAATGAGTTTAGGGGATTTTCGCATCGCATTGATAACATTAGCAAATCCTGAGAAAAATGTTTTCCCGGTTTCAAAGTCTTGAATGGAAATCAGTTCGTCGAAAGATGCGCCTGCACAAAAGGCTTTTTCGCCACCGCTTTTCAAAATGATAACTTTTGCGTCGTCATTCTTTCCAATTTTTTCAATTTCTTCTACAAGATTTTTAAGCTGCGCACTCGGCATCGAGTTGCTTTGCGGATGGAAAAACTCGATGGCTCCGATTCCGTTTTCTATGGTTGATTTTACGTAAGCTTCCATTATTTTATTTTTGAAAGTAAAGTTTTATTCATTTTTAATTTTATATTGTTTCTCAGTAAACTCTAAAACATTTTTGAAATATGTTTCCAGATTCACAAATTCTTGTTCTCCTGCCATCCAATTCGCAAATTTCCAATATTTCCATTTCTCATTTTCATTTTTTGGTGGAATTAATAAAAAATATTGTTCCTCATCTTTTCCAGCAACTAAAATGCTATTTTCAAGTTCTGGTAAATTATATGCTTCAATAGTAAATTTATCAATGTTCTTTAAATAATCAATTTCTTCAACCTTCATAAAACTTGGTTCAACTGAATTAGGAGCTATGAAACCATTAGTAATTTGAAGAAACATTTTATAATCTTCCGGAAGTTTAATATTTAATCTTTTCTCTGTGTTAATAATCTGTTCCGATGAAACAGGTTCAAATCCCAGCCATTGATTCTGAATCTGATTTTTTGTTACAGATTCTTTTACTTCTCCAAGTCCAATAGATAAAAATGAAATCGCAAGTAATAATTCTTTCATTAATATTTCATTTTAAATTGAATTGTTGCGTTGTTTGTTTGTTCTAGTTTTTACTCTTGATTAAGCTTTTTCACCATCGTCAAAATCGTAGCAATCGCGACAGTTTCTCCGGTTTCGTCATAAACATCCACGAGCCAGCGTACGATTCCTTTGGCAATATCATCTTCGTCGCGTTTTTCCTGACTGATTTTTTCTTTGCAGGTAAACCGAACGCCAATCGTTGTGCCGGGATAAACGGGTTTTACAAATCGGCAATCGTCCAGCCCGTAATTGAGTAAAACCGGACCTTTTCTCGGATCCACAAATAATCCCGCTGCTTTGCTCAGAACAAAATAGCCGTGCGCTACCCGGCCTTCGAAAATAGTTCCTTCCAAAGATGTGGCGTCCATATGCGCATAGAAATTGTCACCGGAAACATTGGCGAAATTAGTAATATCTGCTTCGGTAACCGTATGTTTTGCCGTGATGTAAGTCTCGCCGATCCTCAGTTCTTCAAAATGTTTCCTGAATGGATGAATATTGTCCTCAAACTGTTTTCCGCCATATTGATATTGCTGCGTGATATGCGTCAAAGTCGTTGGCGAACCCTGAATCGCCGTGCGTTGCATATAATGAAGAACGCCACGTTTTCCGCCCATTTCCTCGCCACCGCCTGCTCTTCCCGGACCGCCGTGAACCAGCATTGGCAAAGGCGAACCGTGACCTGTACTTTCTTTCGCGCAATCGGAATTGAGAACTAAAATCCGCCCGTGCATCGATGCAGCTCCGAGGACAAATTCTCTTGCAAAATCGTCATCCGCAGTCACAACAGAACAGCAAAGCGAACCTTTTCCCATTCTTGCCAACTCAATCGCTTCATCAATATTATGATAAGGAATAATCGTACTGACTGGCCCGAAAGCTTCAATATTATGGCAATCTGTATATTTAAAAGGGTCTGAATTAAGGAATAAAATCGGGGGAATGAATGCGCCTTTGTTTTTATCCGCACCTTTCACATCAAAATCGTCCAAATTTCCGAAAACAATTTCCTGAGTTTTGGATAATTCGTGAATTTTTCCGGAAACTTCTTTCACTTGGTCTTTATTCGCCAAAGCGCCCATCCGTACGCCTTCGACATTCGGATCGCCGATGACAACGGTGGAAAGTATTTGTCCGAGCGCAATCTGAACATCCTCTACCAAATTGACAGGCACTAAAATCCTTCTGACCGCCGTACATTTTTGCCCGGCCTTGGTCGTCATTTCACGAACTGCTTCTTTGATGAACAGATCAAATTCCGTAGTTCCGGGTTTTGCATCTTCGCCCAAAACCATTGCGTTTAAAGAATCGGCTTCCAAATTGAAAGGCACCGATTCTTCGATAATTTTTGGATGAGATTTCAGCATTTTCCCAGTGGAAGCGGAACCTGTAAAGGTCACAACATCTTCACTGGTCACACTTTCCAGAATTCCGTTGGCCGAGCCGCAAATCAATTGCAAACTTCCTTCTGGTAAAATTTGGGAAGCGATAATTTCTTTAACCACAACTTCTGTCAAAAAACTTGTTGCTGTTGCAGGTTTCACGATTGCCGGAACGCCAGCGAGAAGATTGACCGCAATTTTTTCCAACATTCCCCAAACCGGAAAATTAAACGCATTGATATGAATCGCAACCCCACGTTTCGGCGTGCAAATGTGGTGACCAATGAACGTTCCTTCCTTGGAAAGTTTTACCGATTCGCCATCTATATAATAAGGTAAGTCGGGAAATTGTCTTCGAAGTGATGCATTCGCAAAAAGATTTCCGATGCCACCTTCGATATCTACCCAGCTGTCCGCTCGGGTTGCGCCGGTTGCCCAGCTCACTTTGTAGAAGGTTTCTTTCTTTTCCAAAAGATGAAAAGCGAGTTTCTTCAACATCAATCCTCGTTCCTGAAAAGTCAGTTTTCGCAGAGCCGGACCGCCAATTTTTCTGGCGTAATCCATCATTTCAGCAAAATCCAAACCTTTGGAAGTTGCCGTTGCCACCAAATCGCCGTTGATGGAATTGTACAGAGCCTGCCCTTCTCCCTCACCTTTTGTCCATCTGCCGAGCGCGTAATTTTCTAGTTGCATAATATTTTTTTGTATTGATGTATGATGTAAAATGTATTAATGACCTAAAATAAGTTCAATGTCAATCGTAAATACATTTTACGATTCACTAAACTTTCTCAATAATCACCGCAAAACCTTGTCCCAAGCCAACACACATAGTGACTAAAGCATATTTTTTATTTTGGTTTTGAAGCTCATACATTGCCGAATTTAGGATTCTGGCACCGCTCATTCCAAGTGGATGACCAAATGCAATCGCGCCGCCGTTCGGATTGATTCTGGAATCGTTGTCATCCAATCCCCAAGCTCGGATGCAGGCTAAACTTTGTGCAGCGAACGCTTCATTCAATTCAATAATATCAAGATCATTGAAAGTCAATCCTGCTTTTTGCAAAGCTAATTCTGCTGCTTTCACAGGACCAATTCCCATAAATCTGGGTTCTACACCGACAACTGCACTGCTTACAATTCTTGCTTTTGGCGTTAATCCAAATTCTTTAATCGCATTTTCTGAAGCTAACAAATTAACTGCTGCGCCATCGTTCAATCCCGAAGAATTTCCCGCCGTAACTGTTCCATCTTTTTTGAAAGCGGCTCTTAATTTTGATAAGCCTTCCAAAGTTGTATTATTTTTTGGGAATTCATCTTTATCGAAAATCAAATCGTTGCCTTTTTTTTGAGGAATATTAATTGCCACAATTTCTTGAGACAATCTTCCATTGTCCTGAGCCAATTTAGCTTTTTGTTGAGAATTGAAGGCAAATAAATCCTGGTCTGCACGGGAAATATGATCGCGCTCAGCCAGATTTTCTGCCGTTTGGCCCATCGCCTCTGCGCCGTACATTTCTTTCATTTTCGGATTGATGAATCGCCAGCCGAAAGTGGTATCGTAGATTTGTGCATCGCCACCAAAAGGACTTTCCGATTTTGAAATGACCAGTGGTCCGCGCGTCATATTCTCGACGCCGCCGGAAATCATCAAATCGGCATCGCCAACCTGAATGGCTCTCGCTGCATTAATCGCTGCCGACAAACCAGAAGCGCAAAGCCTGTTGACCGTTTCGCCGGGAACGTGATAGTCCAAACCCGAAAGCAAAGCCGACATTCTTGCGATATTTCGGTTGTCCTCGCCGGCCTGGTTGGCACAACCTAAAACGACGTCGTAGATTTTACTTTGGTCGATATTCGGGTTTCTTTCCAATAAATTTTTGATGACAAAAGCCGCCATATCATCGGGACGAACGGTGGATAAACTCCCTTTCAATTTTCCAATCGGCGTTCGGATGCCATCTATTATATATGCATTGTTCATTTTTTATGATTGATGATGCGTGATTGTTTTTTGACGACGAAGCTCACAAAGATTATTGATTTCAAAGTTTCACAAAGCCGCTTCGCTTATAAAGGCTAATGAAAATAGTTTCTCTTATATTTTGTGCTTTTGTAAATTTACAACCTCATCACAAGAATTTCTTGTGTAGTTCGTGTTCAAATAATTAATAAAATTTTTTATTTTGTTTTACTAAGTTTCTGATAATCGGACTGCATCGGTAGCGGTCTTCGTGGTAGAAATGATACATTTCGTCGAGTTCGTTTTGAAGATTTTCCAAGCCGAATTCGTCTGCCCATTTCAATAAACCTTTTGGATAATTCACGCCTTTTGCCATAGCCAAATCGATGTCTTCTGCTGAAGCAATATTTAAGAAAAGTGCATCTGCGGCTTCATTCATTAGCATTATCAAGATTCTTTTGAAGATTATTTGCAATAATTCAGGATTTTCATTGGGTTTTAGCTGTTCGGCATTTTGAGCATAATCATAAAATCCCTTTCCGGATTTTCTTCCAAAATAGCCAGCTTCGAATAATCGTTTTTGGGTAAATGACGGTTTGAATTTCGGGTCGTAGAAAAATTCTTTGAAGACCGTTTCCGTCACTCGGTAATTCACATCGTGGCCAATGAAATCCATCAGCTGAAACGGTCCCATTTTGAATCCACCCAAACTTGTCATTGCAAAATCAATCGTTGCACAGTCGGCGACTCCTTCTTCCAAAATCCGAATCGCTTCTCCGTAAAATGGTCTTGCGACGCGGTTTACAATAAATCCGGGTGTATCTTTTGCAATAACCGGAAGTTTTTTCCAGTTTTCGACAAGGCTTTTTACTTTTGAAACCAAATCTGGATCCGTCTGAACCGCAGGAATAAGCTCCACCAAAGCCATCAGCGGCGCCGGATTGAAAAAGTGAATGCCAATCACACGTTCCGGTTTCTGACAAGCCGATGCAATGGACGCAATGGATAAAGATGAAGTATTGGTCGCCAAAATGCAATCTTCGGAAACGAGACTTTCCAATTTTTGGAATAAGTCTTTCTTGGTTTCCAAATCTTCAACAATAGCTTCGATGATTAATTCTGAATCTTTTAGTTCTGATATTTTGTCGCTCAGTCGGATCTTATCAAAATAAGTTTCCGCTTCTTCGAATGTCACTTTGCCTTTCTCAGCCAGTTTCTGAAACTGAGCTTCAAGAATTTGACCGGCTTTTTCTATGGCAATTGGATTGCTGTCGTACAACAAAACCTCGTTTCCGGCTGTTACCAAAACCTGTGCTATTCCGCTTCCCATCGCACCGCTGCCGACTATTCCTATTTTCATCTCCTAATATTTTTAACGCAAAGTGCGCAAAGTTTTTTTATCCATTATTGAAAACATTTTTAAGTTCGCAAAGGCGTAAAGCTTAGCCGGGAACTCAAAGGTTTACTATTAAATCTGACAACTATAAACTATCAACTGACAACCAATTAATGGCATTTAAAATAATCAAAAGGTTCTTTGCAATCGTCACATTGGTATAATGCTTTGCAGGCTGTGGAACCAAACTGACTGACCAAATGGGTATGTTTTGAACTGCAAAGCGGACACTCGACCTCATCTGTTTTTGAAAATAATTCTTCATTATTTTTTGAATAAACAGGTGGCGCAATGCCGTAAGCTTTCAGTTTTTGTTTTCCTTCTTCGGTCATCCAGTCGGTGGTCCAGGCCGGACTCAATTGGTTTGTGATTTTGATATTTTTGAAACCTTTTTCAATCAGTTTCAGTTTAATCGACATATTAATCATCGATGTAGCGGGACAACCGGAGTAAGTTGGCGTCACTACCACTTCGATTTCCTCGCCATTGATTCTCACATCGCGTATGATTCCCAAATCCAAAAGATTGAGAACGGGAACTTCCGGGTCGGGAATTTCCTTTAAGATTTGCCATAAGTCGTTTTCTGTGATTGTCATTTTTTATTGTAATTCCTTTTGAACGCAAAGTCCGCAAAGATTTTTTATCAATATTGAAAACATTTTTAAGTTCGCAAGCGTAAAACTTATCAAAGAACTCAAAGATAATTTTACTTTACTCCTTTATCTTACCATTCCATATTAGGATATGTGCGTTGCATTATTTGCATTTCTGCTAAGATGTAACCCATTTTCTCGGTGTGTTTACCGTCTTTTCCGCCTTTTAGTTTTCTTGATTTTTCGAAATCGATTGTCAAAGTAGCTTCGTTCAGGATTTCCCGAACTTTGGTTTCCCATTTGGTTTGGAAGGTTCTGATGTCGGGGATGATGTTCTGCTCGATTAATTCTAATTCCCAGTTTGTCGGAATGAACATTTCGTCCGTAAAATCCACCAGATCGTTGACCGACTTCTGGATTTTGCTGTGACTTTCTTCTGTACCGTCGCCGAGACGAATCATCCATTCGCTGCTCCATTTCAAGTGATAAGTTACTTCTTTCAAAGATTTTTCTGCGATGGAAGCGAGTTTCAAATCGGAATTGTGTTTCAGTTCTGTCAATAACAAATGATGATAAGCATCGAAGAAAAACTGTCTGGCAATGGTGTCTCCGAAATGGCCGTTTTCCTTTTCCACCAACAACAGATTCTTGAACTCACGTTCGTTTCTGAGGAAAGCCAAATCGTCTTCGGTTTTGCCCCCATTCTGAATCTCAGCAGCATATTGATAGTAGTTGGAAGATTCTCCCAGCAAATCTAACGCGATGTTCGACAAGGCAATATCCTGTTCCAATACCGGACCTTTTCCGCACCATTCGCATAAACGTTGTCCGAGAATCAGGCTTGTGTCTGCGAGGTGCAGGAGATAATTGAGCCATTTGTTTTTATTGTTTTCCATTTGTTTTGAATTTGAACGCAAAGCGTGCAAAGTTTTTATTTATTACAATGTTTTAAAGTTCGCCAAATCCTTCGACTCCGCTCAGGATGACATCTCGAATATCAATAGTTTTTTTATGTTGAATCTGCAGCCCTACTTGAGTGTAAATCCTTTTTTGTGGCTGAAAAAGCTGGACAAAAAGATTGGGATCCTTTCGCCTTCGCTCAGGACAAACTACAGGCGGAAATAGCTGCCCGCATAATTAGATTACATATTTTTCACCTCTTCCGGAACGTGGTAAAACGTCGGGTGGCGGTAAACTTTGTCCTCGGAAGGTTCGTAAAAAGCCTCGGAATCATCGGGATTGCTGGCGTGGATGTGCTTGGATTCTACCACCCAAATACTGACGCCTTCCATCCTTCTGGTGTAAACATCGCGTGCGTTTTGGATTGCCATTTCGGCATCTGCCGCGTGGAGACTGCCCACGTGCTTGTGGTCGAGGCCTTGTCTGCTTCTGATGAAGACCTCCCAAAGCGGCCATTCTGTATTTTGCATAATATTTCAGATTAGAGATAATAGATTTTAATCTTCCGGCTTATATTAAACTGTTTTTCTGTTTTGTTCTTCTTTTAATTTTCTTTTTTCGTGGTAAGCAGTTGCGGCTTCTCGTACCCAAGCGCCGTCATCGAAAGCTTTTTTGCGGGTTTCGATTCTTTCTTTGTTGCAAAGCCCGTTGCCTTTCACGACATTCCAGAACTCGGCCCAATCGATTTCTCCGAATTCGTAATGTCCGGTTTCTTCATTGAATTTCAAGTCCGGGTCGGGAATCGTCAAGCCCAGATATTCTGCCTGAGGAACCGTTACATCTACGAAACGCTGTCTCAGTTCGTCATTCGTGAAGCGTTTGATGCGCCATTTCATCGAGAGTTCTGTGTTTCCGGATTCGGCATCTTTGGGTCCGAACATCATCAAAGTCGGCCACCACCAACGGTTGAGCGCATCCTGAGCCATTGCCTTCTGCTCCGGCGAACCCTGCGCGAGTTTCATCATCAGCTCGTAGCCTTGTCTCTGGTGGAAACTTTCTTCCTTGCAAATCCGAACCATCGCTCTGGCGTAAGGCCCGTAAGAAGCGCGGCAAAGTGGCACCTGATTAAGAATCGCAGCACCGTCTACAAGCCAGCCGATTGCGCCCATATCTGCCCAGGTCAACGTTGGATAGTTGAAAATGCTGGAATATTTGGCTTTTCCGGAATGTAAGTCGTTGATGGTTTCGTCCCTTGTTACGCCCAAAGTTTCTGCTGCACAATAGAGATACAAACCGTGACCGGCCTCGTCCTGAACTTTTGCCAAAAGGATTTTCTTTCGGTTCAAAGTTGGGGCGCGCGTAATCCAGTTGGCTTCCGGCAGCATTCCTACAATTTCGGAATGGGCGTGCTGAGAAATCTGACGAATCAGGGTTTTTCTGTACGCGTCCGGCATCCAGTCTTTTGGTTCGATGCGGATTTCGCTGTCTATTTTATTCTGAAAATGTTCTTCTAAATTGATTTCTGTTGTTTCCATAATGTTTTGGTTTAATGGAATTTATTTAAACGCAAAGCGCGCAAAGTTTTTTATTTATTCTACTGTTTTAAGTTCGCAAAGGCGTAAACTCAGCAAAGTTTTTTTATTACTAATTGTTTTAAGGCTCACAAAGGCGTGAACTTATATAAGAATTAATTTTAACGTTATTGGTTATGACTTACTCTCCTTTTATGCTGGATCTGCAGCCCGACTTGAGCGGAAATCCTTTTTTGCTTTTACTTCGTTTTCTATTGAAGACAAATTGTCTGCAAAAAAGATTGGGAGCGGAAGGCGGATTAAGCTGCCATAATTTTTTATTTTATTTAATATCAAAATTCACAATTTCATAAAGCTTCACCCATGCTGGTTTATATCGCCACTTTGTGGCTTGTTGGTTTACTTTATATCAAAATTCACAACCACTTCCTCCGACCTCGGATGCGCTTGGCAAGACAGGATAAATCCTGCGGCAATCTCGTCCGGTTCCAAGGAATAATTGATGTCCATCACGACTTCGCCTTTTTCCAGTTTGCATTTGCAAGTGGCGCAAACACCGCCTTTGCAGGCGTATGGCAAGTCGGCTCCGTTTTGCAAAGCGGCGTCCAAAATAGTTGGCCCGTGGTAGGCTAAATCTAATTTCAGAGCGGTGGCATCCAACTTGACGGTGACTTTGCTAAAAACGTCATCCGATTTATTGATTGCCGCCTCGTGTTCTTTTTTCTTTTCGGCCGAGGCTGCGCTGAAGAACAATTCGAAGTGAATCTTCTTGGCATCCACGCCGGAAGTGACCAAAGTGTCTCGCACGCTGAGAATCATTTCTTCCGGTCCGCAAAGGAAAACCTCATCGATTTTTTCTGCGGGAATGATATTATTAAGGAATGATTTTGCTTTCTCTGAATTAATTCTGCCACTCAACAAATCGGCATCTGCAACCTCACGGCTGAGAATATGATAAATGCTGAGGCGTTCCATAAAACGGTTTTTCAAAGCTTCGATTTCTTCTTTGAAAATGATGCTCGCTTTGTTTTTGTTTCCGTAAATCAGAATGAACTGGCTTTGAGGCTCGTTTTTCAAAACTGATTTGATGATGGAAATAATTGGTGTGATTCCACTTCCTGCAGCAAAAGCAACGTAAGTTTTTTTGTTTTCGGGATTCAGTTCTGTGTAGAATTTTCCCATTGGAGGCATTACTTCCAAAATGTCGCCTTCTTTCAGATTTTCATTCATAAAAGAAGAGAAGAGACCTTCGGGAACTTTTTTCACAGCGACTTTCAACTCGTTTTCGTGTGGACTTGCACAGATTGAGTAGGACCGGCGAAGTTCCTCATTGCCATTGATTTGTCGGAAAGTCAGGTATTGGCCTTGCGTGAATCTGAACTGTTCTGCCAATTCTGCAGGCACATCAAAACTTACGGAAACACAATCCTGCGTTTCTTTCTTGACTTTTTTGACGATTAAAGGGTGAAAATTTACTGACATTGTATTTTTTTTGAACACAAAGTGCACAAAGATTTTTTTTACATTATTGAAAATATTTTAAGGCTCACAAAGGCGTAAAACTTAACTAAGCTAAATGTTTATTCAGCAATCTACTATCTATTATCTATCTTCTTTCAGCATTCCTTTCATTAATAATGTTTTCAAATCATCTTCCAATTCTTGTGGCGTGATTTCGCGGCTTGGTTTGTACCAAAGCTCTATCCACCTTAAAGAAGATAAAATTGTGAAAAGTGCGACGGACACGTTCATTTTTTGGAATTCGCCGTTTTGCATTCCTTGTTCTATGATGTTGGCAAAGCTTTTTTCATAGGATTTTCTTGCTTTTTTGTATTGATTCTTTTTTTCTTCGCTTAAATATTTCCAATCGTTGTTCGCTACAGAAACTGATGCTGCATCTTCGATAATCAACTGGACGTGCAGTCCGATAATAGCGTTCAGTTTTTCCTGAAAAGTCTGGTTTGTATTTTCTATTTCCTGAAGTTGGGAAATGTATTGATGGGCGATTTTGAAGCAAATCAATTCGAGAATTTCGTCTTTGGATTTGATGTGGTTGTACATACTTGCGGCTTCCATTCCCACTTTTTCGGCAAGGTCGCGCATGCTGGTTCGGCCGAAACCTTTCTCTTTGAAAAGCGTTGCGGCTTCGGATAAAATCAATTCTTTTTTATTGATTTTAATTTTTTTATCTGTAATTAAATCTAATTCCATTTTAAATTAATCTTGTTTATTGAACACAAAGTCCACAAAGATTTTTTTTTCACATTATTGAAAAAATTTTAAGGTTCACAAAGGCGCTGACGCTCAACTAAGATTTATAATCAATCTATCAACTGACAACCAACAACTATCAACTAATACTTCAAAAGTTGTTCTATTTCTCTAATTAATTTCTGTGTGTTCGGCAGCATTTCCTGTTCCAATATAGAATTGATAGGAATTGCCGGCAAATTTTTCGCTCCAACGACTTTTACCGGAGCGTCCAAGTGTCTGAAACAGTTTTCATTGATTCTTGCTGCCAAGCTTTGGGCAAAACTATTATTGACAGGTTCTTCCGTCAAAACGATGCAACGGTTGTGTTTTTTCACACTTTCGAAAACGCGGTCTTCATCTAACGGTGCGAGCGTTCTCAAATCAATGATTTCGATTTGATCATCAAATTCCTTCGCTGCATTGGATGCCCAATAAACACCCATTCCGTAAGTGATGATGGTCAAAGTTGCTTTGTCCCGGCGATTTTCGCAAAGCAAAACTTCTCGGGCTTTCCCAAACGGAATGATGTAATTTTCGTCGGGTTCTATGGTTTTTGCTTTCTCTGTGCCTTCGATTTTTGACCAATACAATCCTTTGTGTTCCAACATTATAACGGGATTTGGGTCGTAGAAAGCGGCTTTCATCAGGCCCTTCAAATCTGCGCCAGTTGATGGATACGCAATTTTGATTCCTTTGATATTCGTCAAAACACTTTCCACGGAACTGGAATGATAAGGCCCACCGCTTCCGTAAGCACCAATCGGCACCCGAAGAATCATTGAAACCGGCCATTTGCCATTGGATAAATAGCAACTTCTGGAAACTTCGCTAAATAATTGATTCAAGCCCGGCCAAATGTAATCTGCGAACTGGACTTCGACAATCGGCTTCAGCCCGACTGCACTCATTCCGACTGTTGAACCTATGATAAACGCTTCCTGAATCGGTGTGTTGAAAACCCGTTTCTCTCCAAATTGTGCCGCCAAAGTAATCGCTTCGCGGAAAACGCCGCCCAACCTCAATCCCACATCTTCTCCATATAATAAGGCTTCCGGATGTTTTGCCATCAATTCTCTGATGGCAAATAGCGCGCAATCTACCATTACCGTCGGGATTTTCCCACTTGGGCAACGTTCTCCTTTTTCTTCGGTGATTGGCGTTGGAGCGAAATCGTGTTGGTAAGCATCTTCCGGTTTTGGGTCTTCTGCTAAAATGGCATTTTCGAAATCGGTTCTTACGAGTTCTGCAACTTCTTTTTCAATGGTTTCAATTTCGGAATCTTCTATGCTGATGTCTGAAAGTTGATTTCTAAGTTTGATTAATGGGTCATTCTTCGCGCATTTTTCCAAATCATCTCGATACCATTCTTTTCGTACACCGGAGGTGTGATGATTGAGTAAAGGAACTTTGGCGTGAATCAGCATCGGTCGGCGTTCTTCACGGATTATTTTGATGCATTCTTTGACGGTTTCGTAGGATTTCATAAAATCTGTTCCGTCGATTGTTCTGGTTTCGATGCCGTTGAAACCGCGCATATATTCAGTAATATTTTGTGCTCGGATTTCTTCTGCGCTGGCAGAAATATCCCATTCGTTGTCCTGAACCAAATAAAGAATCGGAAGTTGTTTCAAAGCTGCCATTTGGAACGCTTCCGAAACTTCGCCTTCCGTGCAACTTGCGTCACCGAGAGAGCAGACTGCAATTGGTTTTTCGTCTATGTTTTCAGCGATTCCGATTTCTTCTTTGTATTTCATTCCCATGGCAATTCCTGTTGTCGGAATTGCCTGCATTCCTGTTGCGGAACTTTGATGAATGATTTTCGGGAAATCGTCGCGTCTCAGACTTGGGTGAGAATAATAAGTTCTTCCGCCCGAAAATGGGTCGTCTCGTTTTGCTAAAAGCTGAAGCATCAATTCGTAAGGCGTGATGCCCATTCCGAGTAAAATAGAATCGTCTCTATAATAAGGACTCACGAAATCCTGTGGCAACAACTGCAGTCCCAAAGCGAGCTGAATTGCCTCGTGACCGCGGGAAGTGGCGTGAACGTATTTGGAAGTGATTTTTTTTTCCTGCTCGAACAAATCGGTCATCGTTTTTGCTGTAAACATCAGACGATAGGCTGATTTGAGTAAGTCAGTCTGAGAAATTTCTTTGTTTAAAAAATGTTTTTCCGTAATATTCATATTTAAACATTTGACAATCAATCACTTAATTCTAAAATTAATACGATGAATGTGATTTAAACAAACTTACGCATTTTTATTTAACTAACAAATGTTCGTTAGTTTTTCAAAGTATTAAGAAGGCATGTTTATCGGAAAAGTACAATTGAGGCAGCTGAAAATATATAAAGATCGGAAGCTGAAATCGGATAATAGCTATTCAAAATAAAATATATGTTGAAATATCCGCTTCATCACAAAATAAAAATTTAAATTTTGTAGTTTTGAAGATTAAACAAGATAAATGAAACACCTTAGCTGCAAATCTCTTGGATGCAGAAATAAAATTGGTGTTCCATCTGACTTAAAAAATTAAATGAAAAACAGATGAAAATTAAAATATTCTTTGGCATTGCATTTTGGTCACTTTTGCTTTTAGCAGGCTGTAATCGCGATGATATATCGTTTGAATCGCCCACTCAATTATTGAGATTCTCCACAGACACCGTTTTTTGCGACACCGTTTACAACCAAATGCGCAGCGAAACTTACGCCGTGAAGGTTTATAACAATGAAGATAAAGATGTTTTGATTCCAAGAATTGCATTGGAAGGTGGAAGCAGTTCGCTTTACAGAATCAATGTGGATGGAAAAGCAGGAATCAGCTTCGAAAATGTGCCGCTGAGAAGCAAAGACAGCCTGTTCGTTTTTGTAGAAATCTCACCTGTGGCCAATGCTCCGGAAGCGATTGCCGAAGATAAAGTGGTTTTCAACACCCCGGCCGGCGAACAAAAAGTGACGCTCTTTTCGGTTGTTCAGGATGCCGAATATTTTATCCAAACGGGAGAAAACCCTGTATCCATTAATGATAACACCACTTGGACAAAAGACAAAGTGAAAGTGATTTTCGGTAACCTGAATATTGCAGAAGGAAAAACTTTGACGATGGAAAAAGGGACGAAAGTCTATTTCCGAAAAAACAGCGGAATGAATTTTGAGAAAAATTCTAAACTGACTGTGTACGGCGAATTGGGAGAAGAAGTCATCTTCCGAGGCGACAGAAGCGATACCAAATACGACACTTTGCCCGCCAATTGGAACGGCATTACTATGGATGAGGCGACAGTTCTCAATATGAATTATGCCAAAATTTACGGTGGAAATGTTGGTCTTCAACTGAAAAAAAATTCGGCAACCATTAACAATACCATCATCCATACTTTTCAAAACGTGGGAATCTACGGCATTGCGGCAAATCTTACCGCGAATAATTTGGTAATGAATAACTGTGGAGAAGCCGATCTGGCCGTAACCGGAGGCGGAACTTATACGCTGAATTACGCCACGATTGCCAACTACTGGGATCTGAATCCATCGATGTCGGCAGTGGGAATCTTCGCGAGTAACCTCTATCAAAACGGAGAGGAACTCATTACAGGAAATCCCATTCTCAATGTGAATAATTCTATCATCTACGGCGATACAACGGATATGATCTCTTATAAAAGTATGGATGGTGGCTCGTTTGTGCGCAATTTCACGAATGTTTTATTAAAACAAAATGAAAGAGCCGGAATCATTTTTTCCGGGCAGAACATCTTTAACGAAGATCCAAAATTCCAAAATTATTTTACCCAAAAAATGAATTTGAGAGTGAAGGCTGGCTCGCCGGCAATGGGTAAAGGGACACAGTTGCCTAGTAATATTTTTACAATCAAGGATATAGCGGGCATTACAAGAATGTATCCTGCAACGTTAGGCGCGTACGAATAATGGAAATCACAGCATCACAAAATCAGGTTGATGAATGGATCAAAACCATCGGCGTCCGCTATTTCGATGAACTGACGAATATGGCAATTCTCACCGAGGAAGTAGGCGAAGTGGCCAGAATCATCGCCAGAAGATACGGCGAACAATCTGAAAAAGAATCCGATAAATCCAAAGATTTGGGCGAAGAATTGGCCGATGTTCTTTTTGTAACACTTTGCTTGGCCAACCAAACCGGAACCAATCTGCAAACTGCTTTCGACAAAAAAATGAAAGTGAAAACAGACAGAGATAAAGACCGGCATCAAAATAACGAAAAATTGAAATAAAATACTTGAAATCCCTCTCCGTGGGAGAGGGATTTAGGGTGAGGAAAATAATATATGCATCTAAAAAAAGCGCAATTAATTGACAACCAACAAATCCAAATTACCGGTTCGAAAAGCATTTCGAACCGTCTTTTGATTTTGAGCAAACTCTTCGGAAACATCGACATCCTAAATCTTTCCAATTCCCAAGACACCACTTTGCTCAAAAAAGCCTTGGAATCGGATTCCGAAATTATTGATATTCATCACGCGGGGACGGCCATGCGATTTTTGACTTCCTATTATTCGATTTTCGAAGGCAGAAAAACCATTTTGACAGGTTCTGACAGAATGAAAAACAGGCCGATTAAGCCTTTGGTAGATGCACTTCGATCTCTTGGGGCTGACATCACTTATCTTGAAAAAGATGGTTTTCCACCGTTGCAAATTATTGGAAAAAAGTTGGAACGAAACAATGTAAAAATCTCAGCCGAGGTTTCCAGCCAATTTTTAACTTCGTTAATATTAATCGGAGGAAAATTGGAAAACGGCCTGACCTTGGAATTGGAAGGCGAAATCACATCGCGACCTTATCTCGAAATGACTTTGAAAATCCTTAACGAAATCGGAATCAAATCCCATTTCACAGAAAATAAAATAGAAATATTACCACATTCCGACAATTTCAGAATCGAGCATTATGAAGTGGAAAGCGACTGGTCATCGGCATCGTACTTCTATTCGTTGGCCGCAATCGGCAGAAAATCAATAACGCTGAAAAGCTATCACACCCTTTCTTTGCAAGGCGACAGCGTCATCAAGGAACTGTATTGGAAATATTTCGGAATCAACACCGTCTCGGACTATGCCGAAAACTCGATTTCGCTTTTGCCGGAACCCGCTTTTGAATTTCCAGAATTCATCACAGTGAACATGAACGATTGCCCCGACATCGCTCAAACACTTTGTGTAACGGCAACAGCGTTGAAAATCCCTTTCGAAATCACAGGACTTCATACGTTGAAAGTAAAGGAAACCGACCGATTGGTAGCGCTTCAAAAAGAATTAGTGAAAATCGGGGCAAAAACCAATATCACGGAAGATAAAATAGAATCTTCTGAATTTGTAAAACCGGAAGAAAACATTTCGATCTCCACTTACAACGATCACAGGATGGCGATGGCTTTTGCCCCGTTTGCCTTAATCAAAGAACTGAATATCGAGAACGAAGATGTTGTCGAGAAATCTTATCCCGAGTTTTGGGAGGATTTTGCAACCGTTACGCAAGAAACTGAATAAAAAATGTCTAAAACCATCATCATCACAGGCACTTCATCCGGAATCGGCTTTGCGCTCGCAGAATATTTCGGGAAGAAAGGAAACAAGGTTTATGGATTGAGCAGAAAATCTGTAAGTTCGGGTTTTTTCGTCTCGATTCCAACAGATATTACCGAAAAAGACCAAATAGATAACGCGATTTCTGAAATCATGAAAACAGAAACACGAATTGATGTCCTCATCAACAACGCCGGAATGGGAATGGTTGGAGCGGTTGAAGATTCTACTAAAGAAGATATTACAAAATTGTTCAATCTCAATCTCATAGGCTCTGTGCAGATGATGACGGCTGTTTTGCCCAAAATGAGAGAACAGAAATCTGGCAAAATCATTAATATTTCCAGCATCGGATCCGAAATGGGCTTGCCATTTCGTGGATTTTATTCTGCATCCAAAGCTGCTTTGGACAAGGTGACAGAGGCTATGCGTTACGAAGTTTATCCTTGGAATATCCAAGTTTGCTCGCTCCATTTAGGCGATATCAAAACCAATATTGCAGAAAACAGGGTCAAAAGCAAAGTTTCTGAAGCTTATCAAAAAGTTTTCGACAAAGTTTATGCTTTGATGAATTCCCACGTGGACAAAGGAACCGACGCACGGGAAGTTGCCGTTTATATTGATAAACTTTTGAGGAAATCCAATTGGAAAGCACATTACTATTTTGGGGAATTCGGGCAGAAAATCGGCGTTCCGCTCAAATGGATTCTGCCGCAGAACACCTATGAGAATCTGATGAAGAAGTATAATAAAATGGATTAACTTCGGTTTTAGTTATAACTAAGAACGAGTAAGGTCTTCGACTCCGCTGAGACTGACATCATCAACATTAAAAACATTCAGTATTAGAGATGTCACACTGAGCGGAGTCGAAGTGCTTTCCACAAGATGAATCAATACTATGTTTACATATTAAAATGTTGCGACAGCTCTTATTATACAGGAGTTACAAGCAACTTGGAATCTCGATTGATAAAACATCACTCAGGCCATTTTCCTAAAAGCTACACTCACAATAGAAGACCCGTTCGATTGGTTTTTTACAATGAATTTAATGAAATAGAGCAAGCAATTTCTTTTGAAAAGCAAGTAAAAGGTTGGAGTAGAAAGAAAAAAGAGGCAATCATCAATGATAATTGGGAGAAACTAAAAGAATTGTCTGTCTGTAAAAATAGCAGTCATTCCGATAATATCGACAAAGGCTACGACTCCGCTGAGCCTGACAACTCAAACAATTCACTCTGAAATTAAATTTAAATTGAAATTGTACCGCTTTCTATTCATATTAGCTTTCTTAATTTCTTTTTTCTCCAGCGCACAGAAAAAAGAATATTGGCTGATCGACAAAGAAACGAATGCGAAAAAAATCGTCTCCGACTCCGCAAAAGCAGTCAAGTTTCTCGATTCTTTGACGGAAAATTCCTATTTTTTTACACAACTGAAAGAAGTCAAAAAAATAGAAAACCGCACCGAAATCTATTACGACAAAGGGCCGAATTTCAATAAAGCCCATGTCAAATTTTCGGACTCTTTGGTTTCTGAATTGAAACTTCCAAAAAATGAAATTTTCACGAAAAACCTCGATTCTCTCAGGAAAAACATCAATCAGAAATATCGGGACAAAGGTTTTGCCTTCAACCGCGTGAAAACCAAATTTCAAAAAATGGAAAATGGATTCCCGACGGTCAAAATCTCGGTGATTACTGCTTCCCAACGGAAAATAGACGCCATCGTTTACAAAGGTTACACGCGCTTGCCGAAACAATTCGTTAAAAACTTAAACAAAGAATATCTTCACACAACTTATGACGACAAGAATCTGGTGTCTATGAATCAGGCTTTGCAAAATCACCAATTCATAACGCTGGAAAAGCCACCACAAACTTTGTTCACCCGAGATTCGACTCAGGTCTTCCTCTTTATGCAAAAGAAAAAAACCAACACTTTTGACGGCATCATCGGCTTCGGAAACGACAAAACCGAAAAATTCACCGTCAACGGAACGCTGAATGTTCAGCTCAAAAATATGTTCAACGGCTTCGAAAGCATTGGCATATATTGGCAGAGAAATCCCGACAAAGGCCAAACCTTTGATCTTCAGACGGATATTCCCTACACATTTGGGAGCAATGTGGGTTTGAATGTGAACGTCAATATTTTCCGCCAAGATTCTACATTCGCAAATGTCAAATTTCTACCGGCCGTCTATTACCACCTTTCGCCGAAGCAGAAACTGGGTATCAAAGGCACTTTGGAGTCGTCTGCCATTTTGGATTCGCTGTACACCAGCGGGCGCGATTACAGCAAGAAAGGGATCGGGCTTTGGTATCAATTTCAGGAAGGCACCGACATTCCGCTGTTTATCAACAAAAGCAACATCCGCATCGAAGCCGATTTTCTGAAAACAACCTACGACGCAACGCAGGAAAAATTTGACCAAATTCGCTATTTCCTTTTTGCAGAGCACAATTTCAACCTATCTGGCAATCACTTTCTCAACGTCAAAGCAGAGTCGGCATTGCTCAGTGCAAAGAATGAACTATCAACAAACGAACTTTTTCGGTTTGGCGGCTGGAACTCGATGCGCGGTTTCAACGAGCAGAGTCTCATCAGCAATTTCTACGCTTTTGCCGGAGCAGAATATCGGTACTTGGTGAATGATCAAGCGTTTTTCGACCTTTTTGCGCAATATGGTCAAATGTCCAACAAATCTCTGGGAATCTCGCCGAAACTCTACAGTTTGGGATTGGGTTTCAACTTTTTTCTGCCGATCGGTTTGATGAGTTTTCAGATTTCTAACGGGAATCAGTTTGGTAACCCCTTCAAATTCAACGAAATAAAAATCCATTGGGGAATTCTCAGCCGTTTCTGATCAATGACAGCTTGTAGCGCAGTCATCATTCATCATTCATCATTCATCATTTATAATTTATAATTTATAATTTATAATTTGCAGAAGCCGGGAACCTGCTGTCCGCTGCAATCTTTTTTGTTCGTCATAGCCTCTCACAAAAAAGGATTTCCGCTGCCATCAGGGCTATGGGTTTCTACAACCGCTTAACATTTGCCCAAATATTAATTATTTATCAAATCAAAACCAGCATTTTCGGATTTCATAAAAATAGCTTAATTTTGCAAAGAAAGTAGAGATGTCTATTCATAACAAAATTGTAGAGACAGCCATCACTTTCGATGATGTGCTTCTAATTCCTTCTTATTCAGAAGTTCTACCCAACCAAGTTTCCCTCAAATCCAGACTTACCGACAAGATTTCGCTCAACGTTCCCATAGTTTCCGCAGCGATGGACACCGTTACCGAAGCAGCAATGGCTATCGCCCTTGCCAGAGTTGGTGGTCTTGGATTCATTCATAAAAATATGACCATTGCCGAGCAAGCCGCTCAGGTCAATACCGTGAAACGTTCCGAAAACGGAATGATCGCCGATCCCGTAACGCTTTCCAAAGACCACACCATCGCCGAGGCCAAAGCGTTGATGGCCGAATACAAGATCTCCGGCCTTCCTGTGGTGGATAAAAACAACTATCTCATCGGAATCATTACCAACCGGGATGTGAAATACCAACAAGATCTGGAAGTGAAAGTAGAGGACATTATGACCAAAGAAAACCTCATCACATCTGACAAAACCACCAATCTGGAAACAGCCAAGGAAATTCTGCTTAAAAACAGAATCGAGAAACTCCCGATCGTCGATAATAAAAACAGATTGGTCGGCCTCATTACGATTAAAGACATCGATAATCAACTCGAATATCCCAATGCCAACAAAGATAAAAACGGAAGACTGATCGTGGGTGCCGGCGTGGGCGTGGGCGAGGAAACGATGGAAAGAATCTCCGCTTTGGTGAAATCCGGCGTGGACATTGTCGCGATAGATTCGGCGCACGGCCATTCCAAGGGCGTGTTGGAAAAAATAGCCGAAATCCGAACAGCTTTTCCGGATCTGGACATCGTTGGCGGGAATATCGTAACTGCTGAAGCGGCAAGAGACCTCATCAAAGCCGGCGCCAATGTTTTGAAAGTGGGCGTTGGTCCAGGCTCCATCTGCACCACGAGAGTGGTTGCGGGCGTAGGTGTTCCGCAGCTTTCGGCCATCTATAATGTCTATGAATTTGCCAAAAAGAAAAACGTTGCCGTGATTGCAGATGGCGGCATCAAACTTTCGGGTGATATTGTAAAAGCAATAGCGAGCGGTGCCGGAGCCGTGATGCTGGGGTCGCTTCTCGCTGGAACGGATGAAGCACCGGGAGAAGAGATTATCTTTCAAGGGAGAAAATTCAAATCGTATCAGGGAATGGGAAGCCTGTCTGCGATGAAACGTGGCGGCAAAGAACGATATTTCCAGAGCGAAGCGAAGAAATTTGTCCCGGAAGGCATCGAAGGCCGAGTGCCGCACAAAGGGAAACTGGAAGATGTGATTTTTCAACTGACGGGCGGATTGCGAGCCGGTATGGGTTATTGCGGCGCAAAAGACATAGAAGCGTTGCAGAAGGAAACCA
Organism: Chryseobacterium sp. SC28; assembly: GCF_003932955.1. GTDB lineage: Bacteria > Bacteroidota > Bacteroidia > Flavobacteriales > Weeksellaceae > Epilithonimonas. Next base: position 206,135 of record NZ_QOVY01000002.1, on the reverse strand, counting down.
AAATGGTCATCATCACCGGAAATGGTTTGAAGGAATCTCATCCGCACGATGTCATCATCACGCAGGAAGCTCCGAATTATTCATTGTAAAATCAAATTAAAAAAGGCTGCAAAATTTGTAGCCTTCTCTTTTTTTGGGATGATATTTTACTTTTTGATGAATTTCAAATTGTATGTTTTTCCTTTTGAATCAAATATTTTCAAGAAATAAATTCCTTTTTGAAGTTGGGAAACGTTGAGTTGATTTTTAAAATCTGTTTTTAAAACTTGTTGTCCCACTGCATTGGTGATGACCACATTTCGGGCTTCCTCCACGCCCTGAATGGTGATAAAATCTGCCACAGGATTCGGGAACAGCTGGATTTTGCCTGAGGACAAATCGTTTACCGCCAATGTAGAATTGTGAACGTCGCCGGTCATCGTGGAATTGGATGGACTGAGATTACCGCCACACGCATTTTCAGTCACAGCCGTATTCTCTACCCAAGTTCCTACAGAATTGCTCGGCGGATTGGTAGCAGCATTATTGCCGGTTGAGTTATAAAAAATCAGATAAGGATCTACAAAATCGCCATTGCCGGAATCGGCGAGGAATTCCCAGCGGGTAAGTGTGTTATTCCACTGGATTTTGAATTCGCAAGTTCCCAGACCTCCGCAAGCTTGGTTGCCATCTACTGGGGTTGTGATATAGATTTTCTTATTGAATGTGTCTGTACCTGTATTTATTAACACATAATTTTGATCATCAAATAAATTATGGCATCCGTTGAAGGTGATGTTCTGAGCAGAAGCTGCGTTGATTCCTAATCCGATCATTAGAAGTAAGTAAAATGTTTTCATATTTAATCTTATTAGTTTACTGATGGATAAATTCCTTGAAGTGCAATGATGCATTTAAAAGTGATGTAAGGCTGCATATTGGTATGTGGCTGGGAGCCTCCGGCGTTGCCCACCATTTCTCCATTCATAGTGTTAAGATTTCCAATGGTTATGTCTGCATATTCTTTGTCCAAGACTTTGGTGTCAGCAGGCAGGTTATTGGCGGGAGAATTCTTGTTGCCCGGAGTTGTTGTCGCATTTACGAAATGGGTATGCGCTGGCATCTCACTGATAGTCAACGCGTGAGCTTCTTCTCCGCCATATTGCCCGAGCGGATGGGTGGTATTATCACTGATCAGCACACGGCTTTGAATCTTTGGCAACGCAAATGTGTTTATGCCATCGCCACCATAGGTAGTTCCCAAGAGTGAAAATAAAGCAGGATTTTGGCTGATGCTCATCAGCTGTCCGTTGCACTCCGCCCAATTCTTTGGAGCGTAATTGAAAGAGACATACAATATCTGACCAATAAAGGCCTCGCCGAAGGCTTGCGATTTTAGTTTATTGGGAATCATTCCTATGACGATAAACAGTAAAAGAGTATATTTTTTCATAAGGTTCAATTGCTAATTTATAGGTTATTTATGGTCTTGTAGGATAGATTCCGGACAAGGATATAATGCACTTCAAAGTTCCGTAAGGTTGCATATTATTATGCGGCACTCCACCTCCGGAGGGAGTCAGCATAGTAGGGTTCATCGTTGTATTAGCAACAGCATCCGAATATTCGGGATCGCCTGCTTTCGTATCTGCAAAGAAATTACCGCTTGGCACATTTTGATTGCCTTCAACTTTGATCGCGGTGACGGGGTGTGTATGAGCCGGCATCTCTGATAGCAGTAGGGTGACTGTTTCGCTGCCGTTGAGGCTTCCCACCGGGTAATTTTCACTTGCGCCCATAATGGTTCTGCCGCGCATATCGGGCAATGCAAAATTAGTAGAACCATTACCTCCAAACCGTGTTCCTATTAGAGAAAACAGAGCGGGATTTTGTTGGATGGCCAGTAGTTGACCGTTGCAAGCTGCCCAATTTTTGGGAACAAAGTTATAAGGCACCCACATAATTTGCCCAATATAAGGTTCCGATCCTTGTCCCGACAATTTTAGAGAAAGCAATAGCAAAGTAACTAATGCAGGTATTTTAAGTTTTTTCATAGTTAGATTGTTATTAGTTAGGAGTTGGATATACGCCTTCGAGGGCAATGACGCATTTCAGTGCCAAGGTTGGCATCATATTGTTATGCGCTTGGTTACCGCCTGACGAACTTAGCATGCCGGGCTTCATCGTCACCTTGTCGCCGGCAGAGACCAAATTGGAATATTCCTTGTCCAAAGTCTTGGTGTTTGCCGGCACACTGTTAGTAGGAATATTGCGATTTCCGGCATTATTGCTGCTCATCGCTTGATGAGTATGTACCGGCAATTGATTCGTTGCGAGCGTAACGCTTTCTACACCGCCCGTCTGGCCCAGTACATAGTTGTTTGATCCCGAACTAAGACCATCATCGATGATGACTCTTCCTTTGGCATTTGGGAGGGCAAATGTCGTTTGTCCATCGCCTCCGTACGTGGTTCCGATTAAAGTAAACAATGTTTCGTATTCCGAAATCTGTAATAGGGCGCCATCACAGTCGTGCCAACCCACAGGTGCGTAGCTATAAGGAACAAACATAATCTGTCCCACATATTGGGATTGAGCCTTCAGATTACAGGCGGAAGAAAATCCTAAAATAGCGATTGCCATTAAGCCTGGTTTTTTCATGATTTTATTTTTCCCAAATGTAATAAAAAAACAATTCGGTACAACTTATTTTTTTGATTTTGAATAAATTACCCCAATATCAAACTCTTTGTTAAACAATTTTTGCTTCTGTATTTTGGTCTGCAACCCGTATGCTTTTTGGCAAGAGATTCTATTAAAAAAATTATTTATAATTCGGTAAAGAATTCGTAAATTTGGCACTCAGTTATACATAGTGAAAAAACACTCAATTTTATCCATCATATTCTTATCGTTGTTCTTTTTTGGGATGATGTCTTTTACAACCCATAAGAAAGTCATAGCCGTGGTTTTCAATAAAGATATGACGAAAAAAGACCTCGTGAGTTTGCAGAAAAACCTGAAAGAAAAAAACATTATTTTGGTTTTCAATAAGATCAAATTTACCAAGAACCGACTGAGTTATATCGATTTCAGCATCGATTTTGGGGATGGATTTTCCGGTTCTTCGAAATCTGAGATTGGTCAATCTAAAGAAATAGGATTTGTTCGGGATTATAGCGAGGATGCCGAGCAGCCTTTTATGGTTGGTGATTTGAAATAAAAAACGAAACTTCCAAATTTGGAAGTTTTTTCATAAATCATTGTTGTGTTTCGTTCTTTGCTTGGTTTCCAAGTCGTCTTTAAAATCGCTAATCCGGTAATCGGTCTGAAGATTTCCTTTGGCAATTTTTTCTTTGGAATACAATCGGAAATCGTTCTCGGTTTTTTCCAAAAGATAATCGTAAGGACCCACGGCTGAGATGAGCTTGATCAAAACGGGCGAAATCTCCAGACAGATAAAAAGTCCCATTATGAAACTGGCGGCCAATGCGATGATGGCAGAATTATCTCCCAGCTCGTCCAAAGCCTGCAATCGAGCGGCAAAACCATTGAATTTGTCCTCAAAAGTTTCGGTGGACTTCCGCTCGGTTTCCAGATTGGTGTAGACTTTTGAGATTTCGCGATCCAAATATTGTAATCTTGCTTGCTGTTGCTTCTGATAATTTTCCAGATCGAGGCGTTTCTGCTCCTTCAGTTCGGCTTTTCGCTTTGCATTGGTCCCAAAACCCACTTTTCCACTGGTCAAGCCGGATTGCTTCCCAAGAATTTCTTTTTCTAATTCGACCGATGCCGAATCATAAGCCATCTGATAATTCTTGATTTGATTTTGAATCTGCTTTTTCTCTTGGTCAAACGGACCTGCTTGTTGCAGAATTCGCCCGCTCATTTCTGTCTGCAGCTGTTTCTTGTTTCTCTGAATGATCGTATTCAGTTGTTTGTTGACTTCTTTTTCAAAAATTTTCAGCTCCAAGGGTTTGGAAATGATGATGCCCAGAAATGTCGCAAGAATTAGTCGTGGAATGGTCATCAGAATTTGATTCCACCACGTTCCGGTTTTTTTGATGGATGAGACGATGTATCTATCCAAGTTGAAAATCATCAATCCCCAAAGAATTGCAAATCCGACAGCCGTCCACAGATTGTCAAAAACCGTGAACATCGCGTATCCCGCAGAAAGCGTTGCGAAAATAGCCGTGAAAAGAACGATGCCGCCGATGCCCGCAAATTTGTTCCATTCGCTGGGTGACCTTTTCAATAAATGAATATTTCCTCCGGAACAGAGCATTAGAAAATATTGAAACCAATTTATACGAATTGAAGGGGTGTTTTTTTTCATTTTGAGGGATTATGAAAATATGTAATCTTAAACGATAAATTGTTACAAATAGTATTAGGCAAAACCTAATAATAAATTTTTATAGTTCTGGAAATATTAAATTAAAACAAAAAACGCACTCCGGTAAGACTTTAACCGTAGTTGCGCGGAGATTGCAATTGCGAAAACCTACAAAACGATCATGATAAATTCTGGATATTACCGCGTAGTTTCAGAGCTTCGGCTTCTCTGTAAAGTTTTTCTTCGCTCCATTTGGCATGTCTTGACGGGACGATTTTATGACCCTTTTTGGCAGCATAGACTTTTGTAAATTCGGCTCCGAAAAATATCAACTGGCAGGAATAATTGATCCACATCATCAATAAAATCACGGTGCCGGCAGCGCCGAAAACTGAAGTAGGCTTTGAAACATCGAAATAAAAACTTATCAGCATCTTGCCGATATTAAACAGTAATGCGGTTACCACTGCGCCAATCCACACCGACTTCCATTGAATCTCCACGTCCGGCAAAACTTTGAACATAATGGCGAAGAGAACGGTAATCACAATAAATCCTAAAATGAAATTACTGCTTTGGATGAGAACATAGGTCTCCATACCAAAATACTTGGTAATCAATTGGTTGGCGAGCCCAATTAGGGAAGATAAAACCATACTGATTAAAAGCAAAAATGCAATAATAAGAATCATTCCCAAGGAATTGGCACGATCTATAATGAACTTTTGCCAAGCTTTTTTCGGAGCCGCTTCTACATCCCAAAGGTTGTTAAGCGTGGTTTGCATTTGAAAAAACAAACTGGTAGCTCCAAAAATCAAGGTGGCAACGCCCAATGCTTTCATCCAAAAATTCTGTTTGTCGATCATCGCGCTGGCAATAATATCTTGAATGGTTTTTGCTGTGTCGTAGCCCATTACGCCTTGGATCTGCCGTACTATTTCCCCATTCACGGCCTCTTGACCATAAAAATGTCCGGCTGTCCAGATGATAATTATCAGCAATCCGGGTAGCGCAAAAATGGCGTTGTAAGCCATGCTTGCACTGTCTTTGGACGCAGAAGACGAACTCCATTCCTTAAAAGTATCTCGCAGAACTTCCCAAAAAGATTTTAGTTTGGTCATTATTGAAATTTCTTCGGAAAATTCAATGATTGTACCAATCTGCGCCTTATTTGTACCAGTCGGCGTATTTCAAATAATTATTTACGATCCTTTCGATTTCGCCGTCCAATAAAATTTGTGAAACCTCCTTCACCTTTCTTGCAGGAACGCCAGCCCAGATCTCGCCTTTTCGAATGATTGAATTAGCCGTGACGACTGCGCCAGCCGCCACAATAGAATCGCTTTCCACCACGGTATCGTCCATCACGATAGCGCCCATTCCTATCAGCACATTATCTTTGATGGTGCAGCCGTGGACAATGGCATTGTGCCCGATAGAGACATTATTCCCAATGTTTGTCGTGCTTTTTTGGTACGTGCAGTGGATCATCACATTGTCCTGAACATTCACTTTATTTCCCATTTTTATGGAATTGACATCGCCTCGGAGAACGGCGTTGTACCAGATGCTGCAGTCGTCGCCCATCGTGACATCGCCAATGATAACGGCAGTTTCCGCCACAAAAACATTTTTACCCATTTGGGGCGTTTTTCCTAAAAGTTCTTTAATAAGTGCCATATTATTTATTTTTGATAATTTAAAATGCTCGCTGAAATAAAAATAATGCTAAGCAATCTTAGCAAGAAAGTAATTTAAAAATAGCAGAATCAATCCAATAGAAAAAATCAAACACACGCAATCTGTTCATAATCAAAACATAACATAACGTTGGGATTCCTCCGCTTTTTTGTTCCACCAAATTACGATATTTTTGTATTTCAATTGATTAAAATGAGAGAAATCATTATAGAACCTACCGAGAACCCAAAGGTAATGAAGTTCGTCACAGACTACAACCTCATTCCGGGATCTGTGGAACTTGACAGAGAATCTGATATTTCGGAAATACCGCTGGCACAAGAGCTTTTCAATTATCCATTCGTCAACAGGATTTTCATCACGGCTAATTTTATTGCGGTGGCCAAAGAAGACACTGTAGAATGGGAATACGTCGCCGAAAGTCTGAAAAACATCATTGAAGACGAACTTCTGGCCAACCCTCGGCTTTATCTTCAAAAGAAAAAAGAGCATTATCTGATTTACTCGGAAATGACGCCCAACCCCGCGGTTATGAAATTCATTTCCAACAAGATGCTTTTGGACGGGTTCATCGAGGTCAAATCCCGTGAAAAAGCGCAGGACGTTCCCTTAGCCAAAGAATTATTCGATGCGTTTGACTATGTGAAAGAAGTCTATATTAGCGATAACTTTGTTGCAGTCACCAGAGACGACCGATTTGAATGGCACGAAATTATGAACAGCGTTCGATCTTTCATTGCCGAATTTCTGCAAGCCGGGAAAACTATTTCCAACGCAGAGCCACACACACACGAAAACCCGATGTTGAAAATCATCAATAGAGAATATACCGATGATGAGCAGAAAATCAATGATATCCTGAACGAATATGTGGCGCCGGCCGTAGAAAACGACGGCGGAAAAATCTCCTTGATTGAATATGACAGAGAAAATAAAACCGCGAAAATGCTCCTCCAAGGTGCTTGCAGCGGTTGCCCATCTTCTACCGCCACCTTGAAAAACGGCATCCAAAACATTCTGAAACAATTCGTTCCCGAACTGGTAGAGAATGTAGAAGCAGTGAATGGATAATCTTTAATAGATCGTTGAAGCCTGTCAATGGACAGTTTTCTGAAACTTACATAAATTAAATTTCAAATTTGGAAACCAAAAACCAAAAACCGACAACCAAAAACCGTAAAGGAATCCTCTTAGTCAATCTCGGATCGCCTAAATCCACTTCTGTAGAAGATGTAAAAGATTATCTGGACGAGTTCCTGATGGACGAGAAAGTGATTGATTATCGATGGATTTTCCGTGCGCTTTTGGTTCAAGGCATCATCCTGAAAACGCGCCCCAAAAAATCTGCGGAAGCCTACAAAACCGTATGGACGGAGGAAGGCTCGCCCCTGATCGTGATCTCAAAGCATCTTCAGCAAAGACTTCAAAAGATCGTAGATGTTCCAGTTGGTTTGGGGATGCGATATGCGGAACCCTCGATAAAAACGGGCATTCAGGAGTTGGTAGATCTGGGCATTACGCAAATCACCCTGTTTCCGCTTTATCCGCAATATGCAATGAGCACCACGGAAACCGTGATTGACAAAGCAGAAGAAGTGCGCCAGAAATTCTTTCCCGATATCAAAATCAATTACATTCAGCCTTTTTACGACCGTGAGATTTACATTGATGCTTTAGCAAAAAGCATTGCCGAGAAACTGCCGGCAGACTTCGACCTGCTCCAATTCTCTTACCACGGCGTTCCAGAAAGACATATTTACAAAACCGATCCCACAAAAACTTGCAGTATGGACAACTGCTGCCAGAAAGACAATCTGCCTTCGCACAAATTTTGCTACAGGCATCAATGCTACAAAGTGACCGAATTGGTTCGTGAAAAACTGGGTTTGCCCAAAGAAAAAGTGCTGGTCACCTTCCAATCCCGATTGGGAAAAGATAAATGGATAGAACCTTATACCGATGCGACCCTCGAAGGTCTTGCGAAGAAAGGCATCAAAAAATTAGCCATCGTTTGCCCTGCTTTTGTTTCAGATTGCTTGGAAACCTTGGAAGAAATCTCTGTCGAAGGCAAAGAAATATTTCTTCACAACGGTGGCGAGAGATTTGATTATATTCCTTGCCTTAATGAACAGGCAGATTGGATCAATGTCGTGAAACAGTTGAGTGAAGAGAAACTGGCAGAGTTTTGATGACACCGAAAAATTCAATATTCCTAAAAAAATTAAAGAAAAATTTTAACAAATATTTTTATTAAAAATATTTTTCTTAGTAAATTAACCTCACAAAAAAAATTAAAGTTTAACCTAAAAAGTATTCCTATGAAAAACATCTTAGTTCTTTTATTTACTTTCACAATGATCGGGGCTAATGCTCAGAAGACCGTTTCTTATGCCGATGGCAGCCAGAAGCTTGAAGGCGTTTTCTACAGCCCACAAAAAGCCAACGGAAATGCCGTTTTGCTACTTCCGGCGTGGCTGGGAATCGACAATAATGCCAAGGAAAATGCAGCTGAATTGGCAAAATTGGGCTATAAAACGTTGGTAGCCGATATTTATGGCGTCGATAAAAGACCCAAAGACCAAAATGAAGCCGCAAAAATGGCCGGATATTATAAAAATAACGTCAAGGAATACCAAACCAGAATCCGCTTGGCGCTGAATGAGCTGGTAAAAAATGGAGCCAATCCGGATAAAATTGCGGTGATTGGTTATTGTTTTGGAGGAACAGGCGCACTAGAAGCTGCCCGAACCAATATGAAAGTAAGAGGCGTGGTTTCCTTCCACGGCGGACTGGGAAGAGATGCCGCCCGAACCATTGAACCTATTACTCCGAAAGTTCTCGTGTTGCACGGCGCCGACGATCCATTTGCTCCCGAGGCGGAAATCAAAGCTTTTCAGGATGAAATGAGAAAGGCAAAAGCAGATTGGCAAATGACCTATTACGGCAACTCGGTTCACGGCTTTACACACAAAGATGCAGGAACCGACAATAGCACAGGAATGGCTTACAACGAAAAAGCAGCCAAAAGATCGTGGCAAGCGATGTTGGATTTCTTCGCAGAAATTTTCAAATAAAAATACTAAATAAACTGTTTTTACCAAATTCAAAAACCTCTTTTAAAGATGCTTTAAAAGGGGTTTATTTTTGATGAAAAATCGATATCGATTATAAAAAATAGAGTTTGATAAAGTCCTTTTGGAAAATCTTGCCGTATTTTTGTCATTATGCAAGTTGAAAAAATAATTTTAGGAATCGATCCGGGAACTTCCATTATGGGATTCGGAATCATCAGTGTGAAAGCGGGCCAGATGGAACTGCTCGCTATGCACGAATTGATCCTCAAGAAATATGAAAATCACGAAACCAAACTCAAAGTCATCTTCGATAAAACCTTAGCCTTAATTGACGAATATAACCCCGACGAAACCGCGCTTGAAGCGCCATTCTACGGTAAAAATGTTCAAAGTATGCTGAAGCTGGGTCGAGCGCAAGGCGTGGCCATCGCTGCAAGCCTTCACAGAAATATTCCAATCACCGAGTATTCGCCGAAAAAAGTGAAAATGGCCATCACGGGAAACGGAAATGCCAGCAAAGAGCAAGTGGCCGGAATGCTTCAAAACCTTCTGAAACTGAAGGAATTCCCCACGAAATATCTGGATGCGTCCGATGGATTGGCCGTTGCAGTTTGTCATCATTTCAATTCAGGGACAATTTCTACCGACAAATCTTATTCCGGCTGGGATAGCTTTCTGAAACAAAATCCGGACCGGGTAAAGTAGTTGTTAGTTGATGCCTGTTGGTTTTGGTGTTCAATCTCCTTATTACTGCCGAACTCTCTAAACTCCAATTCCTTTTACTTTCGCCTTGTCTCTTGATTCTTGTCTCCTGAATCTTTTTTCCTTATTTTTGAAGCGATGAATGATTCCCTTTTTGAGCTTGTCGAACATACCAACCGAAGTGTCTTTCTTACCGGAAAAGCCGGCACGGGAAAGACAACTTTCCTAAATGACTTTGTCCAAAAAACCAAAAAAAAACACATCGTGGTGGCTCCAACGGGAATTGCCGCCATCAACGCCGGTGGCGTGACGATCCATTCTATGTTTGGCCTGCCATTGCGGACTTTCTTGCCGACAACTGAGCGAATCGATGAGAATATGGGAAATAATATATCCGATCTCGTGGCACATTTCAAATATCGAAAAGATAAAATCAAACTGCTGAGGGAAATCGAAATCGTTATCATAGACGAAGTCTCGATGTTGCGCGCGGATGTTCTGGATATGATGGATTTTTCATTGAGGCACGTGCGCAGAAATCAGCAGAAATTCGGTGGCGTTCAGATGCTGTTTATCGGCGATCTCTATCAGTTGCCACCCGTGGTGAGAGACGAGCCTGTGCTTTCCCAATATTACCAATCGCCTTTCTTCTTTCACGCCAAAGCTTTGGAGGAAGTCCAATTGATTACCATAGAACTGACGAAAGTCTATCGCCAAACCGACGAAACTTTTCTCGAAATCCTCAACGCCATCCGCAACGGCATACCGGAAGATATTGATTTTGAATTGCTCAATTCACGATATTTGCCCCATTTTGAAGCCAAAGACGAAGCCTATGTTTATCTCTGCTCGCACAACAATATGGCAGACGCCATCAACCTGAAAAAACTGAAAGAACTCGGCGGAAAATCTTACTTCTACAATGCCAATGTGGTTGGAGAGTTCAAGGAGACGCAGTACCCGAATGACGAAATTCTTGAACTGAAAGTAGGAACACAGATTATGTTTATCCGAAACGACAGCTCTGCCGAAAAGAAATATTACAATGGCAAACTGGCAAAGGTTTCTCATCTTGACGATGACGAGGTCTCCGTGATTTTGGAAGGAACCGGCGAAGAAATCAGTCTGAAACCTGAAACTTGGGAACAGAAACGCTATTCCCTGGACGCCGAAAAGAATATCAAAGAAGAAGTTTTGGGAAGCTTCAAACAATTCCCGATTCGACTGGCGTGGGCGGTCACCATTCACAAAAGCCAGGGGCTGACCTTTGACCGATTGATCATCGATGCGGGGAAAAGCTTTGCGTCGGGTCAGGTTTATGTGGCGTTGTCTCGATGCCGCACTTTGGAAGGCATTGTTCTAAAATCGAAGATCACGCCCGAAGTCATTTTCAGTGACAAACGGGTTTCTAAGTTTCAGGATGAGACGCATGCCAACGCCAAAATTGAGGAAATCCTCAGTACCGAAAAATACGATTACAGCATCCAAAAAGTGCTCCGCAGGATAGACTGTGTTTGGTTTCTTTCATCTCTGGAAAGCTGGAATATCTCTGCGAAAATGAGTAAATTCATTGACCATAATAAATCCCAAAAACTTTATCTCAGTCTAAAATCGGAGATTGAAAATCTGACTGTTATTTATCAAAAACTGGAAAGAGTTTTGGTTCAGAAAACCAAAAAATTCCTGCAAGGCGAAGAGAAATGGTCGGAAATTGAACTTAAAGCAAAAGGTGCGGTCAATTTCTTTTTCTCGAATGTGAATGAGAAGCTTTTTTTGCCGCTAAAGGATTTTTATTCGGAGACGAAAGGCGTGAAAGGTCTGAAAGCTTTTAACGAAGATTTCCGCATTTGGCTGGACGATTTGGAAGACTATCTCAAAGATTTGAAGACCGTTCATCTTTTGGAAACGCCTTTGTTTGACAAAGAAAAAGATAAGGTGATTTCAATGTCCGTCAATAAAGTTCCGACGCACGTTTTGACTTATCAACTGTTTCAGAATGGGAAAACTGTTTCTGAGATTGCCAGAGAAAGAGGCTTGGTCAATTCCACGATTTTCGGCCATTTATCCAAATATGCCGAACAGAATTTGCTTGACAAAAATGATTTGCTGAGAATCTATCCGAAAGAGAAAATTGAGGCTTTCGAAAAAGTTTTCAAGCAAAGTCCAAAGGAAAACATCAACGATTGGAAAGCCGCTCTGCCTGCAGATTTTGATTACGGCGAGATCCGCTTGATCTGGAATTATTATTTGAATTTGAAGTGATTTTATCGCAAAATCATAAGTAGTTTTCAATTCAATACAAAAAACCACAAATAAACTTTGTGGCTTTCCTATTTTAATGAATTACTGATAAAGAATTAATTGATCAATTCAAACTTTGCATATTCTGCGATTTTCTTTGGTAATTTGATGCCTTCTTCGGTTTGATTATTTTCCAAAAGCGCCGCCATAATTCTTGGTAAGGCCATTGCGGAACCATTCAGCGTGTGAACCAATTGCGTTTTTCCATCCGCTTTGAAACGGCATTTCAATCGATTGGCCTGGAATGTTTCGAAATTGGAAACCGAACTGACTTCCAGCCATTTTTCCTGAGCCGCGCTCCAGACCTCGAAGTCGTAAGTCATTGCAGATGCAAAACCTGTGTCGCCTCCGCAAAGTCTCAGGATTCTGTAAGGCAATTCCAGATCTTCCAAAATAGATTTGATGTGCGCTACCATTTCTTCCAAAACAGCGTAAGAATTTTCAGGTTTCTCAAGTCTTACAATTTCCACTTTTTCGAATTGGTGAAGTCTGTTCAAACCTCTCACGTGAGCGCCATAACTTCCCGCTTCTCTCCGGTAGCATTGAGAAAACGCCGTATTCTTGATTGGCAGATCTTTCTCATCCAGCAAAACATCGCGGTAGAGATTCGTCACCGGAACTTCCGCCGTTGGTATCAAATATAAATCGTCAGCATTCACGTAGTACATTTGTCCTTCTTTATCGGGCAATTGTCCGGTTCCGTAGCCCGAAGCTTCGTTCACCACGTGCGGCGGATTCACTTCCAGATAGCCGGCATCCACGTTCTTATCCAAGAAATATTGCACCAAGGCTCGTTGCAATCTTGCACCTTTCCCAAAATAAACAGGGAAACCGGCGCCGGCGATTTTCACGCCCAATTCAAAATCGATGAGGTTGTATTTTTTTGCCAATTCCCAATGCGGAATGGCGCCTTCGCCAAGTCCTTCTACCGAAGTGGACTGATAAACAATCTCGTTGTCATCGGCAGAAACTCCCGCAGGCACTTTCTCGTGGGGAATGTTCGGAATCTGATACAGAATGTTGATCAAGGTTTTCTCCACTTCGCCCAATTGCGATTGCAATTCTTTGCTCGATTCTTTGAACTGTGCCGTTTTGGATTTGGCAGCTTCGGCTTCTTCTTTTTTCCCATCTTTCATCAGAATTCCGATTTCTTTCGAAATTTTGTTCATCTCGGAAAGTTGCGAATCCAGCTCGTACTGCAGTTTTTTCCTCTCGTCGTCAGCTTTGATGGCTGCATCGACCAAGTCTAATTCCTTGAAGTTTCTCTTCTTCAAGCCTTCCAAAACGCGCTCTTTGTTATCGCGTAAAAAATTAACCTGTAACATAGTTTGGTTGTTGATTGATGATTGTTGGTAGTCAGAAATTCATTTTAGATGAAAAAAAATCGGACTGCCGGCGCAAATTTAGGGATTTTATTTCACGATTTTCACAGTGTTTGGCTGCCCAGGAACTTTTGTGAATTTAAGTTCATCATTATACCAAAGTTTTGAAATCTGAAAAAGTGAAGGCGAATTTTTGTACTCAATCTTGATGGTGTCGTCATCGTTTACAACAAGAGTATTGACCGTTTTCGGCAGTCTGATAATGAATTTGGAATAATAAGTCTGTTCGGTATCATCGCTAAGAGAATCGATTTTCAGCCGGACCGCACCTGCAACATACTCCAGATAAACTACGGTATCTGCATCTTTGAGAAAAGAATAGCCCGAGATCGATTGCAAGTCGCGCTCTCCCAAGAGATCGAGCAAAACCGGCGTAGAATATGAACCTTCTATTTTGGGATTCAGCAAATCTTGGCCGGTCGTAGAGCTCCTCATATAAAGTCTGAGAACCTGATCGATGCTTTGCGTATCGCCATCGTCATTTTGACAAGAAAAAAGCAGAACGATGGCTAATAAAAAAATAGAGAACTTGGGTTTCATCCTTGCAAAGATAAAAATTCTCAAGACAATTTTCGGTAGTAGCGGAGGAATCCACCCATTAAGGACAAGCCCGTGAACAACAAAGTGATCGATTGGGCAATCGCCATTCCCAAGAAACCCAATTTCGGAACAAAAATAAAAGACAGAACCAATAAAACGACCAATGCAAAACCCGAAACCACGGTATTATATGCCATCTTTCCCACTGCTGACAACAGATTTCCGTAGAGATTCCGCAGCAGCATATTGAGTAAAAATGCAGCCGTGAGAATCAAAAAAGCGCTCTCTATTCCCTGGTATCTTTCTCCGAAAAAAAGCTTGATAATAAAAGGATGAATAGCAAAAATGACAATAAAAATGATCAAGCAAAGTGGAATAAATATTTTGTAATAATTTAAAATATAATATTTTAAATAACTTTTATGATTATAATTTCTTGCCAATTCGGGGAAATCGCTTTGCATAAAAGTGAGCGCAATGAAGGTCAAATTGGCGGGAATCAGGATGGCGGTTTTGTAATGGGCAACGGCGGCTTCATTCATCAAAAAGCTTAACAAAATAATGTCCAAAGAAAACAGAGCATCGCTCAAAACCGCAGTTCCGGCGGTAAATAATCCGTAGCGCCAAATTTCTTTCTTCGAAAAACCAAAAGATTCATTTTTCTTTGTGAAATCCATATTTTTGAACCAAAATAATGCGACAAAAGGCATCAATGCAACGGCAACGAGATAACCCAATAGTCCAAAAAAATAGGTCAAAACAAGCATTGAAATCAAGCCTAAAATATTGACCACATTATTGAGCTTTGCAAATTCTTTATTGTTCCCGCTAATCCGCAACTGCGACTGGATATGGTTGTAGAAAAAAAAACCAAGCAGCCGAACCGCAAATGCTAAAAACAATACAAGAATGTTCTCAAACTTCTCAAGATAAAAAAATGCGGTCAGCAGAAATACCAAGCCAAGCGCCATCTGATAATAAAATCCCTGCTTCCAAAGATAAGCGGAAAGGGCGTTTTTTTGTTCCGTAGTTTTCGCGATAGCGCCATATCTCAGGAGAATCTGCTGACTTCCGAACCCGCTGAAAGCGAGAAAAACCGCAGACAAGGAAGCCACAATGCTGATCAACCCAAACTCGTCTGCCGGCAACAACCGGATAATTGCCACGGAGCCGATGAAGCCGCAAATCTTGGCAATAAGCAAAGACCCAAAGACAAAATGACCTTTGTTTTTGAAAAAATTGCGAATGAAATCTGACAGGCTTCCCACTAATTGAAAAATAACTTAAAAATAGCTAAAATATTGACCGCCTGACTCTTTTGATAAAAATCCTTTTGCGAAAAGAGAAACTCGACATCGGTTTTCAGTTCCGGATAGTTTTCCAAGCGCCACAGATTACCGGCAAAATATGATTGGTAATAATCCTGAATATCTCGAGAATTGTAATAATAAAATTCATAAGGATACATGCTGGTGCGCTCGGTTTGCCTGGTAATTTTGGAATTCCATATTTTGAAAATCCGTTTCAAAACTTTGGGTCCGAAAGTGCTTTTCCACTGCGCATCTGGTCTCATACCTGTTTTTTCCCACGTGTAATTGGCAGCATTTGGCAAATATTGATTGAGCCATTCCAAGTACAGTTTCTGATTGATTTTCCATTTTTCCGGCAGGCTGATGGCCAATTCCAGCATTTTTTGGGACATAAACGGTGAGGTTTGATACGCATATTGCTGGATGACTTGCGCTCCCAAAACCGTTCTGTTGTACGCAACATTCCGTAAATAAAATAATTCTTCCGACTCGTATAGATTTCGAATCTCATCAAATGCTGAGCGCACTTTCGGCAGAAATCTTTTGTTGACCACGATTTTGAATTCACCGGGCTTTTGCCGGCGAGGAGCGGTGTTGAAGCCACCTAAAATACCGTCACCAATCGAGCCGCTGTGAACAATTTTAAAATCAATAGGATTCAAATTTTCAAATGCATATTGAACGTGGATGCCGCCCGTAAAAAGGCCGCAACCTTCGGATAGGTCGGTAAGTTTGTCGATGTATTTTAGGTAAATGCCGCCGTCCAAAGACTGAAATCGGTACGGGATATGGTAATCTGCTGCGATTTTTCGGGAAATCGTCTCGTCCAAATAGCCCGACTGCGAAAAGCAAAATGCTTCGTCGGGTTTATAGCCAAGCTCTACGGCGGTCAGCAATCCCATCCGGCTGTCCAAACCGCCGCTTAGTAGCGTAAAATGCTTAGCATTCAGCTCATTATCTTTTTCATATTCGAAAGCAATATTTTCTGAAAAAATCGAATTCAAATTCTCAATAGCTTCTTCTTTAGAACCTTGGAAATAAGTGATATTCTCCAAATCAAAATACGTTTTCTGGACGATCACTTGCGTTTTCAAATCGATCTCGAGGTAATGACCATCGAGAATTTTATAAACATTTTCAACAGGCGTTTCATTCTCCAGCATATTTCCAAACGCCAATAATTGGTATAGATTGGTGATATTTGGCGTTGTGCGAATTTGAGTTTCCCTCAAAGTTTGATTTAATCGAACCAAATGCGAATCCACGAAAACACGATCTTTCTCTTTTGAATAAAAAACGCGCTGCGTGGCTGTTGGATTGGTAAAAACATATAGTTTTTCCTCAGATTTGTCCCAGATATAACCCCGAAATTCGCCTTCTAATTTCTGTATCGCATTGATTTTTTTTTCTTTATAAAATTTTTCAAAAAGAGTTGGGAAATCCGAAGTATTATTGGCCTTCAGAAGTGGTGCTTTGTTGAGAATAAGGCCTTCCACAGCGATTTCCAGACTTTCATTTTTTAAGACAAAAGAATCGTAATCATCAGCAAAATATACCGAGGAACGAAGCGTGTCGGCGATATTGATTTGAAAGCCTTTCATCCCTTCACCACTTGATTATAAATCGCTGTAAACTGTCTGCAGATGCTTTCTTTGGAAAAATTATCAAGCACATATTGACGTAGAATTTCTGGTTTTTCGAACTTCATTTTTTGATCCGCAAAACTTTTCATTGCTTCGTAAAGTTCTGTTTCGTTTGCTTTTTCTATCAAAATACCAAAACCCGGCTTTACAAATTCTGGAACGCCACCGACGGCCGTTGCAATCACAGGTTTGCCGCAGGCGTAGGATTCCAGAATGACACAGCCTTGCGTTTCGTTGTCACTGAAAAGAATAAAACAATCGGAATTCTGCATTTTCTCTGCAACTTCGGCATAACTGATTTCGTCAAAAACCGAAATATAGTTCTCAGCATTGAGCTTTTTGATAAGATTTCTCAGCGTTTCCGTATCGCCGTCGCCTCCGATCTCCAGAGAAACATTATAATGACTTTGTTTAAGTTTATAAATTGCTTCTATGATTTTATCGGGTCTTTTTCTGGGAATCAAACTGGATATGTGGAGAAATTTGACTGTGGGATTTTCATCATTTATTTTAATATCAAAAACTTCGGTATTCACGACATTGGAAATCACTTTCATAGGTATTTTGATGCCGAGAGAACGCAAACTTTCCAGAAGATTCTCGCTGACCGGAAGAATATACGACGCATTTTTCGCGATGAATTTTGCAATCCACTTGATAATTCCCGAAGTTTTTCCGAGATTTTGATGTTGCAAAGCCGTCCAATGTTCGCTTACCACAAACGGAATTTTAAATTTTCTTTTCAGATAGACCGCAAAAAGCATATTGTTGTGAAGCACGTTGGCGTGAACCAAATCCGGTTTCTGCATTTTCGCAAAGCCCATTTTGTAGGCTTTCATTCTCCTAAGAAAATTCTGAACCGGGTTTTTGGAATTTTTGTAATAAACAATCAGTGTTCTGATTCCATTTATCACTTTATCATCGAAAACAAAAGTTTCTGTTTGGTTAAAATCGCCGATCGTGTGCAGAATTTCTACCTCGTGCTCCAAAGCAACCGCTTCTGCATGCCGCTGGATAAAATTGCCATTGGTAGGTTCCAATTTGTTGGGGAACCACGAAGAAAGGAAAAGTATTTTCAAAGTATCGTTCTAAAAATCCTGACAAAGATAAAATATATAAAAACAAATCCTCTCTCAAAGATAAAACTTTGAATGTGCTGCCTCCCAAAAACCGTACAATTTTTTTGGAGTATTTAAGATATATTTATTAATCTTAAATTAGCAAAATTATGTCGAGAACAAGAAGAGTATTTGGGAAAGATTTTAAGGCAAAAGTTGTTTTAGAAGCTTTGAAAGAAAAAGAAACATTGGAGGTTTTAGCCAAGAAATATGAGCTTTTACCGACACAAATTTCAGCCTGGAAAGCAGAAGCAATTAAAAATATTTCAGCGGTTTTCAAGCAAGAAAAAGAGGCTTCTAAAAAGGATGAGATTCCTTCGGAGAAACTGTTTGCCAAGATTGGGCAATTGACATTAGAGAATGATTTTCTAAAAAAAAAGTTGCTTTAATTCCTCTTGAAAAAAGAAAAAATATGCTTGATGCAGAAGAAAGAATAAGCATTAACAAATAGTGTAAATTATTGAAAATCAACAGAAATTATTTTTATTTTTTTCATAGTTATTTATTTTGGCTGTTTATATTTGTGAAATTAAAAAAATAAATCAATTAAAAAAATAATTTTATTACACCTGGAATTAAATTAGTCTTTAAAGCCCAGAATGGATTTAAAAAAAATATTTAACCAACAAAAACTTAAGTTTTTCACAATTAAACTATTTCTCTTAATTACTAATCCAAATTATAAAGCCAAAAATGAATGTAGCAATGAGAAGTATCAATTATAAAATACCCCTGATTTCATTTTTCGTAATTTTATACATAGTAGTTTCTCTTATTTCCGCCAATATAATTATAGATGACTCTTTTATAACCTTTAAATACGCTAAGAATCTTGCAGAGCATTTTAAACCTTGGTATAATTTGGATCCCACATTTCAGGGAAACGGGCAAACCAGCCTGATATGGATGTGGATCTTGGCTTTTTTTAATTTTTGGGGAATAAAATCTGAAAATATCTTCCTCGCAATTAATCTTTTGGCAGGTAGTTTTCTTATTATAAGATTATTACAGCATCTTAAATTTGATAAGAATGACTGGTTATTAAATCTATTCAATTCTTCAATTGCCTTATTTTTTACTTTTTGGATTTATTTAAATTCTGCGCATGGTTTAGAAAGTATTTTTGCAGCACTCATCTTATATTTATTTATTAAAAACTGGGATCAGGCTCTAAATTATTTTGCTATATTATTACCGTTAATAAGACCGGAATTTATTCTCTTTCTCCTATTTTGGAATTTAAACAGCCGCTTTTTTTCAAAAGATTTTTATAGAAAGACGCTCATATCAGTTACGGCGATATTTATTTTTGTTTCATATTATTTAATCTTTTTTGATTATTATGTGTTATTACCCTTACTTTATAAATCAAGTCTCACACATTACACCTTTTCAAAAATTTCTGTTTATTGTGGGCTACTGCTTATTTTTATTCCAATTTTATTAGAATTAGCATATAGAAAGAATTTCTTGCTCTTTATACCTTTGAATATTCTTATCTTCTACTACACGAATAATGTTGAAAGTTATTCTTCCGGCATATTTTCAAGATATTACTTTCCTTTGATGTGTGTCTATATGGTTTATGATTTCAATCCTGAAAACTTCGGCTCAATCAGTAAAAAAGCTGTTCTTTTTTTAAAAATATTGTCTTTTCTCGTTATTCTCAGAATGGTAAAATTATCTTATAATTTCTATCAGCAAAAGAAGCAGATTGAGATAGAAAATGTCGGTTATTATGGAGCATACAAAAACTTAGTTAATACTTTAAAAATTCATGATAGAATTACAATAACCGATGCGGGATATACGGCATATTTCTCACAGGCAACCTGTTATGACGGAGCCGGCCTGAATGACGCTACACTGATGCTTACACGTAAAAATAATGATCCTAATGCATATAGAAATTACATTATCGAGCGAAAAATAAACCTCGTAACTGTTTGCTCAATATCCCGGGCCGATTTTAAAGCACGTTCTAAGCCTGAACAGTTTATTTACAATGCTCTTAGATTAAAAAAATATCAACCTCACAAAATCTATAACATGGACAAAGGCTTCTATCTTTTCGTCTACAAATTTGATGGAGGATATACCAACAACTAAAAACTTATTCTATAGAAGACGCCCAACTTCTGCTGAAAGGCTGCAAGAAATGGCTGAGAAAATCCAGATAAGTATTTTTGGAAAAATCGAAAACTTCGATGTCTTTGGACAATTCGCCGCTCCTTATTTTATTTTTAAAGTCGGAAAGTTTTAAAGTTTTGACTTCCCCGTTTTCTACGAAACTGGCTTTCATTCTGTCAAATAATCCAAGGTCAAATTCCGAATCCAACTCCCTCATTACTTTTCCCAAAGCATCGATGCTACAGCCGGAAGCGGCTTCTTTTTCCTCATCAACACAAATGATGATGAACTGATTTTTTTCAATTTTGAAAGAAGAAGACAGTTCTTTTCCGTGGGCTGCCCAGTTTCCTAAAAAATCGTATAATTTCTCCGCAATCGTTTTGCTTTCTTTCGCCGTGAAAGGTCTTGAAGCCGGATAGATAATGACGCGATAGTCGTTTGTTTCTACAATATTTGATTCCTCGATTTGCATAGTGGGATTTTTAAAGAGATAAAATTACGGATTTTTATTCAATTCCGTAAAAACGAAAAACCCAGACATCATCTGAGTTTTTGGTTTATATTATTTTTGAAATTTAAAAATTTAAAGATCCTCGGCTTCAGCCAGAAGTTCCACGATATCTTTTACTTCCACTTCCGTATTTTTATTGAAATGCTTCACGCCATCGGTCATCATTGTATTGCAAAAAGGACAGCCCGTTGCGATGATTTTCGGCTCCAAGGAAAGAGCTTCTTCCGTTCTCTCGACATTAATATCCTTAATACCTTTTTCCGGTTCTTTGAACATCTGCGCACCACCGGCACCGCAACAAAGTCCGTTGCTTTTGCAGCGTTTCATTTCCACCAATTCTGCATCCAGTTTTTCGAGAAGCATTCTTGGCGCTTCGTATTCATCATTCCCTCGGCCGAGATAACAAGGATCGTGAAACGTGATTTTTTTTCCTTTGAAACTTCCACCTTCGATTTTCAGTCGGCCTTCATTCATCAATTCTTTCAAGAACTGGGTGTGATGAAGAACTTCATAATTTCCGCCTAAGCTTGGATATTCATTTTTCAAAGTGTTGAAGCAATGCGGGCAGGCGGTTACAATTTTTTTGACTTCGTAAGCATTCAGAACTTCGATGTTGGTCAAAGCCATCATTTGGAAGACAAATTCGTTTCCGGCACGTTTTGCGGGATCTCCTGTGCAGGATTCTTCTTGACCAAGAACAGCAAATTCTACTCCGATTTTGTTCAGAATTTTGCAGAATGCTTTGGTTATTTTTTTGGCTCTGTCATCGAAGCTTCCGGCGCAGCCCACCCAGAAGAGAACTTCGGGAGATTTGCCTTCTGCAGCGTAATCTGCCATTGTTTTTATCGTGAAATCCATATTCAGTTTACCAATTTAAAAAATGTAACAGTTTAACAATTAGCTTAATGATTGTTACATTGGTAGATTAATACATTGTTATGTTAATTATCTTTTGCCCAATTCAGCCGATCTGCCTGATTGTATTGCCAAGGTGCAGCATTGTTTTCAACATTGGTCATCATCAAGTTTAATTCTTGTGGTGCAGCGGATTGTTCCATTACCAAGAATCTTCTCATTTCGAAAATGATGGACAAAGGATCAATAAGAACCGGACAAGCTTCTACGCAAGCATTGCAAGTGGTGCAAGCCCAAAGCTCTTCTTTGGTGATATAATCGTTGACCAATTTTTTGCCATCGTCCACAAATTTTCCGTTTTTATTGATGTTTTTGCCAACTTCTTCCAATCGGTCTCGGGTTTTCATCATGATTAATCTCGGCGATAATTTCTTACCAGTAATATTGGCCGGGCAAACCGCCGTACATCTGCCGCATTCTGTGCAGGAATAGGCATTCATCAATTGAACTTGATTCAGATCAAAAACGTCTTCTGCGCCAAATTTTGAAGGAGCTTCTGCTTCAGTTGCTGCCGGAGCGGCATAAGGATCTGCGTTGGGATCCATCATCAGTTTAATCTCTTTGGTCACGGAGTCCAAATTATTGAATTTTCCTTTTTTCTCGAGATTTGAAAACCAAGTATTCGGAAAAGCCAAAATGATATGTAGATGTTTGGAATAATAAAGATAATTCATAAAGAACAAAACGCCGACAAAGTGAAACCACCAAGCCGATTTCTCAATGATGTGAAGTGTTTCTAAACTAAAATTCTGAAAAAATGGAACCAGATGCTGCGAAATCGGAAAGTTGCCGGCAAATCTGTTGGAATCAGAATAATAATCGGCACCGTTCATCGTGAGAAAAGCGACCATCAGGGCAAATTCGATGATGAGGATCCAATTGGCGTCGCGCTTTGGCCAACCGAAAAGTTCTTTCATCGTGAGTCTTTTGACGCCGTAGAAATTTCTTCTGATGAAAAAAACGGTTACTGCCACGAGGACGAGAAGTGCCAAAACTTCCAGAACCGATGTAAAAATTGCGTAGAACGAATTGCCTAAAATGCCTTGTAAAAACCGATGCGTTCCGAAGAGCCCATCGATGATGATTTCTATTAATTCTATATTGATAATGACAAAGCCGAGATAAACGAAGATGTGCAAAATGCCGGCAATCGGGCGTTTCACCATTTTGCTCTGGCCCAGCGCCACCCTCGCCATCGTAGCCCAGCGTTCTGATTTTCTATCGGTTCTGTGGATTTCTTTTCCTAATTTGATATTGCGATAAATCTCTTTCAGACTTTTAAAAAACAGTCCGAAACCCGCTATTAAAAGAATGAGAAATATAGTATTATCAATATATTGCATCACCACTATTTGTCTGCATTTTTCCCAAAAACCGAGAAGTTCACGTATCTCTTGGGATTGGTTTTTAAATCTTGCACGAGTTCGTTGAGGTTATTGGATGTTTTGGTTAGATTGTTGTAAAGTTCTTCATCTTTAGCCAATTTACCAAGAGAACCTTCGCCGTTTTGTATGCCGGAAATAATACTATTCAGTTTGCCCGCCGTCTGGTTGAACTGGTCTATGGTACCATTTAATTTATCCATATCGATTCTGTCGGCCACGGAGCCGTATTTTTCAAGGGTTCTGTTGGCGGTCAGCACGGTTGCATTGGCATTGGTGACGACTTCGTGCAAATCTTTTTCATTATTTGCCAAAATGCTGTTGGTTCTGTCGGATGTGGCTTTGAACGATTCTATGGTTCGGTTGAGGTTGGCAAGAAGGAGTCTGATTTCTCTTCTGTTTTGCTCATCTACAATTTTGTTGGTGCTGGCAAGTGTAGAATCGAGTTTTAGTAATACATTGGACAATTGGTCTTTTACCGGCTTCACTTGGGAAGATAAGGAGTTAAGCATTGAAAGCTGGAAACTGCCCGATAAAGTGTCGCCGTCTTTAGCAGTTTCGCCGCCATAAAACAGGTTGATTCTCATTTCTTTACCGGACATCAAACCCGGCTCGAATATCTCGACTGTCGATCTTTTTGAGAATTGAAAATTATCGTCGACCGACAGTTTAACAACGAAGTGTAATTTCCCGTTCTTCGGTGTAATTGGCTTTATTTCTTCGACTTGGCCGACTTTTAATCCGTTGATAGATACGGGATTGGAAACTTCCAGACCTTCGACATTATCGTATTTGACATAAAAAACATTGTCTGTGGTAAAAAGGTTTTTACCCTTCATATACTGATAAAGAATAACGAAACTGACGACTGCGAAAACGGCTATTAATCCTATTTTTAATTCTTTACTTAACTTCACGTTTTTTGGTTTTTGTAATTAGCAAATATAGCGATAATGGAGTTATAACGACATAAATAAAAAACAACAAAAGCGACAATTATGCCGCTTTTATTTTAATATGAAATATTTTTGCAATTATTGCTGAGGACTTTTGTCCCAAACTTCAATTCTGTAGTCTTTAATATCGGCATTATCTTGAAGGCTTTTCAAAAAAGCGCCAACAAATTGCTGCGAATTCTGTTGTGTGATCGCGGTTGTGATCTGCTTGATATCTCCCGCCAATTTGTTCGTGGCAACGGATTTCTTCACTACCAGATAAACACCGGTCATCCCTTCTACAGGCTGAGACAATTTGTTGGCTGCAACTCCGAAGGCTGCTCCGGCGACTTTAGGCTCCATGGCGCCGTTGACGGATGGATTGAACAGGTTAACCGCTGCGCTTGCCTTGTTTGTCCCCAATGCTTTAGCCGCCTGATCCAGAGACGCATATTTTCCGGCATCGATTTTTTCAATGATCTTCTTAGCAAGGAGTTTATTTTTCACAATAAGCTCAATTTGGTCTCTCACAGTTTCCGGATCGGCCAGACCTTCATCTTGTTTTCCCACGAGGTAGGCTACAATCCTGTCGCCCGTTCCATCCACGGTGAAGATATCTGTATCGCCAATTTCTCTTTTTTTGTCAAAAGCCCAGGCAATAATTTCTTCATCCTTGTCTGTCCCCAGTCCGGGAAGGGTGCCTTGGAATCGACTGACCATTTTGGGGTTATTAAACTTATATTTATTCTTTTCAGCTAAGCTTT
Source organism: Chryseobacterium sp. SC28 (assembly GCF_003932955.1). Taxonomy (GTDB): domain Bacteria; phylum Bacteroidota; class Bacteroidia; order Flavobacteriales; family Weeksellaceae; genus Epilithonimonas. The sequence continues at coordinate 181,409 of NZ_QOVY01000002.1, read as the reverse complement.
TAAACTGATTAAAACTCTTGCCCTCGGTTTGCTGAATGAATCGGGTTGCTTGCGTCAAGACTTGATTTTCAGTTTTGTCAGACGCTTTGATGTTTTTTGCAAGGTGAGCCACTTTGTAAGTCATAGCGCCACTTTTTTTATCTTCAATATTGATGATATGATATCCGAAAGCCGTTTCTTGCAATCCTATGGCGCCTTTGGGATTATTTGCCAAAAAGCTGAGATATCCCGGTGCAAATTGGCTGGCTGGCGTCGTCCATCCTACGCTGCCATTTCTTTCGACAGCATTGGGTTCGTCGGACAGCTTAAGACCGTCTGCGAATTTTTTAGGATCTTTTTTGATGACCGCCAATAAGCTGTCGGCAATTTTCTTTGCTTCTTCTTTGGTTCTGGTAGCTGTGGCTCTTTCTGCTCCTTTGTAGGCAATCAAAATATGTTTTGACAAAGTAGAGTCAGAGGCTTTTTTATCCAATAATTTGGAAACCACATAAAGCGTTTGCTCTTTGTACGGTCCAAAGGTCTGTCCGATTGTGGCAGTCCCAATTTTATCCTGCAAAGCTGTTGGCAATTGGTTGGGCGCCACATATTGAGGGATGAAAGGCACGTCGGAATTAAGCTCTACGAACATAGAATCGTTCTTCGTATTCCGGAAGTTTTCTGTTCCGTTGGAGGCATCCGTTCCTTTGAGAAAAAGTTTATTGAGTTCATTGAGTGTGGCTGCCTCGTCCTGAGGACTTGGCGTCGCCGGGAAATATACGAACGCAAGGTTTCTGCTGGCGGCTACCTTGAATCTTGTCGGGTGCGATTTGATATAATCTGCAAGATCCTGAGTCGTCACTTTTACATTATTTTTTTTAGCAAAATCCAGGTAATCTACTTTTACATAATCGATGTTTGCCATCTCATCCCGGAATTTCATCATCAATTCCGCTTCTTTTTTGCTGGTGGTGATTCCTGCAGTGATGTTTCCGAAAAGCATTCTGGCCATCATTCTGTACTCGATGGCTTTGCGGTTTTTGAGCCAGAAGTTATAATTTTCCGGGTTTGTAGCTTGTGCCTTTTCTATCTCGGTTTTTATTTCCTTGAGTCGGAAATTGCCTTTCTCATCGAAGTATTGCTGATTCTGTGCAAAAATAGGGTCATATTGCAATTGGCTCCAGAAGGTTTCGTCGGTCAGCGTCAATCCGGTTTTGTCAAATTGTTGTTTGATCAATTTGGACTGCACAAGAATCTGCCAAGCCTGCTCTTCCAAGCCTTTGGTTGGCTGGCCTTGCTGCTCCGCTTGCTGTTGCATGATGAACAGCTGGTCATTCAGCTCCTCTCTCGTAATTTCGTCGCCATTCACTTTCCCAAGAATGTTGGGATTCTTGCCAAAAACTTGGTCTAAGGTATCGGGATTTACCAAGAAAGCCAAAAGCGCTACGGCGATAACGCCTACCAACAGCCAAGATCTTTTTCTAATTTCGCCTAAAATTGCCATTTGAATATTATATGTTTATAATCAGTCTGCGAAAATACATAAATTTGATAGAATAGGAAAAATTATTTGGAAACATTTGTGAATGTGCGACATAAAATAAAAAACCTCCGATTTTTGGAGGTTTAGTGTTATTTGTCATTCTTTTTTTCGAGTACTTTGTCTCTCATTTTGCCTTCGGTTTGGAATAGCATCAAAACTTGCTGCGGAGTAAGAAATTTCAAAAATTTGTCGGCGTACGCTCTCCTGTTGTTGAGCAATTCTTGCCCCACCTCGAAGCTTTGATCAAGCCGTTTCCGCGCCTCTTCATTGGACAGATTCTGGACATTTTTACCAACGGAGAATTTCTCTTTGATCTGCTTCTGATTATTTTGATACTCCGTGTAGAGTGCTTTGAACTGTTCTTCCTGATTTTTCGCAATACCGAGGTTATCGATAACAATATCTTCTTTCATTTTTTGAAGAAAAATCCCTCGGTCTTTCGGAGACATATTGCGGACGGCTTCTCTTTTCTCTTGTATATCCATCGCTTTCCAGTCGGAAGTAGTGGGAATAGTTTCCTGTTTTTGTGTGAACCCTGCCGACGGCATCAGCGAACTCGTATATCCGCTTTTGTAAGTCGGTGCTGCGGGTGTTTTACCGCTTGGGTTTCCGGAACTTCTCTGTTGCCCTTTTGCAGTAGGAGTTGCAGACAATCCGGCGATCAAAATAATTAATAAAACTTTATTCATTTTTCTGATTTTTAATTAATTATAAAGATCGAGATACAGGTCTTGTTCACTGTTTTTGTCAAGATCGCGCAGTTGATCGGGCGTGAAAGCGGCAAGCACTTTTTCGACTTCTGATTCCGGTTTTTTGGGGGGTTCGAAAGCGTAATCTTGTCCGGCAACTTTATTGGTAACGGAAGAATCTTGGCTTTCGGAATTGGAAGACTCAGATCTTTGAACCGTTTTCACAGGCATCGCTCTGGAAATTTCAGTGGCGCCTTCTGTGGCACTCGTATCGTTTGTGCTTAATGCCATTGAAGTTGGCTGACTCGGTTTTTCAATTTCATAAACGCTGTCCACCGTTGCGGTTTGCTCAGCCATAGAAATTTCAGAATCATTACCGAATCCCAAGAAAACGGTAATTCCTGCGATCAAGATCACAGCGGCAGCGGCCATCCATCGTAAATTGAGCGAGAAAACTTTCGTTTCTTTTTTTACCAAAGGTGCGTTTTTCTCAACAGTTTGCGCGATCACATTGGTCTGCATTTCGCTGAAAAAATCCTCCGATGGTTCCGGAAATGGGTTTTTTCTCTCAAGTTTTTCTATATCTATTTTCATTTTCTTTTTATTTAAAACTCTTGCGAGTAATTGTCCTTAATATATTGCTCCACTTTGTCCTTGGCGTAGTGATAATTTGTTTTCAAAGTGCCAACAGACATATCGAGTATTTTTGAAATCTCCTCATAAGGCAGATCGTCGTAATACCTAAGATTGAACACCAGTTTCTGCTTCTCCGGCAAGGTTTGAATAGCCTTTTGCAAAAAAACCTGAATCTCTTCCGCATCCTGCCCGGCATTGTCGGCTACCAAGTTCTGCATGTGATATTCTGCATCTTCATCTGTTTTTTTCATCCGGTTCATCTTGTTGAGCGCTTGCAAAGCCTCGTTGGTAGCGATTCTGTAGAGCCAAGTGTACAGTTTGCTGTCATTTTTGAACTGATGAATATTCTGATACGCCTTGATAAATGTATCCTGCAAAACATCCTGAGCGCCGTCGTGATCCACAATCAGTCGCCGGATATGCCAGTAAAGACGACTCTGATAAGCATCCATCATCGCGCGCAACCCCTTCTCTACCGTTTGCGGCTTGGCGAAGAGCGTTATAATTTCCTCATCTTTGAGCTTCATTCAGATGTATCGTGGTTTTGATTATAAAATATGGTCAAAGTTAAATTATTTTTTGCTTTTCTCTTGAAAAAATGCCCAATCTAACATCCGATTAATAATTAAATCTGCGCCAAATCCTTATCTTTGGATTATGAAAATTGTAATTATCGGCTCGGGGAATGTGGCTTATCATCTGGCAAAAGCTTTTACTCAATATAAAATCGAAATACAGCAGATTTTTGGCAGGAATGCGGAAGAACTGTCCAAGATTTCGAATGAATTTAACATTCCTTATTCCATTGAAAATCTGGAGGATGCGGATCTTTACATTATTGCCGTGTCCGACGATGCCGTGGAAAAGGTTTCGGAATTAATAAAAAATGACAAGGCGCTTGTGGCACACACTTCCGGATCATTGCCGAAAGAAATCTTGAAGGGAAACTACCGAAAAGCAAGTTTTTATCCGCTGCAAACTTTTTCCAAAACGAAAAATCTGGACTATTCCAAAATTCCATTTTTCATAGAAGCGGAGAATCAAATTGACGAAAAATCATTATTAGAATTAGCGTCCATCATTTCCGAAAATGTTGAAATTTCAACTTACGAAAAACGGAAATACATCCATCTGACCGCCGTTTTCGCCTGCAACTTTGTGAATCATCTGTTTGCAAGAGCCAAAGAAATTTCGGATTCTCAGGATTTGGATTTCAGTTATTTTCTTCCTTTGATTAATGAAACTGTTGAGAAAATCCAATATTTAGATCCAAAAACTGCCCAAACAGGACCGGCCGTGCGAGGCGACGAAAGGATTTTGAAACTTCACGAAGAGCTTATTAAAAATGAAGAACAACTCCATATTTATAAGACTCTAAATGAATCCATCAAAAAAATGTATCAATAATCCTGTAACATTTCGCAATATCCTTTACTCATTACTCGGAAAACATCAATTAAAAAAAGATATGAAATCTCTCAAAAAATTATTCGTTGTTTCAATTTTATTATTGGGAACGGCTATTTTTGCTCAGGAAACGGCGAACCGCTTTTTCTACGAATTAAGCTTCAAACCGAAAAAAGATTCTGCTAAAATCGACAAAGTGATGACGACACTCGACATCGTGAAAGACAAATCCATTTATCAGGATTTTACGATAATCGCGCAAGATTCTATCATAAAACTTGGCGTGGAAGAAATGCAAAAAAATAAAGTGTGGAAAGACCTATCGAAGTCCATACGGATGCCAAAATTCTCTTTCAAGATCTACAAATTGTATCCTGATATGAAGGAGCAATACGTGGATCGGATCGGTCGAAATCTTTTTGCTTACGAAGAAACCCTCAAGTTCGACTGGAAAATCCTGCCCGATAAAGAAAAAATAGGAACTTACAACACGCAGAAAGCCACTACAGAATTTGGCGGCAGAAAGTGGATCGCTTGGTTCTCCGCCGACATCCCTTTGCAAGACGGCCCTTATAAATTCTACGGATTGCCGGGTCTCATCGTGAAAATAGAGGATGAGGGCAAAAACTACTCGTGGCTGCTATCGGGAAACAAAACCGTAAAAGACTGGAAAGAAATTTCTTATGTAGAGGAGATACAAGCACAATCCGGGATGGGAAGCAATGAGAAAAAGGTGATTGCCAAAGAAAAATTTGATAAGGCTTATGCCGCATTCAAGGCAGATCCTCTTGCTGAAGCGCGCCCGTATATGACACCGGAAATTATGAATCGGAAAATGCCGGGTTCCGAAACAACTTTTGGCGAATTTTTGAAAAATCAAGAAAAAATTGCAAAAGACTTCTTCAATGCCAATGATAATCCGATAGAGCTGCCAACCGCCACCGAAAAGAAAAAATAAACACGAAACCGGAAGAAATTTCCGGTTTTTTTGTGACAAATATCTTATTTAGATTTATTTAAAATAAGCTATCTTTGTAATCCAAAAAAAAATCGTCTTGCAAAAAAAGCACATTGATAAGCTCTGCTGTTTCCCGAAGAACAAAATCGGAAAAATCATTGGCTATGACAACGAAAATCTGCAGATGCCTACCAAAATTCTGGAAATGGGACTGCTTCCGGAAACCTTATTCCAAGTCCTCTTTCAAGCACCCTTCGGCGGTCCGCTTTATATAGAATATGGCGCCGAAAAGACAAAAGTGGCTTTGCGGGAACAGGAAGCAAAATTCATCAAAGTAGAACTCTTGGAATAATGCAAGATCCGAAAAAACAAAAACAGGTTTTGCTGGTCGGAAATCCGAATGTCGGCAAGTCCACACTTTTCAACACACTTTGCAACAGCAAACAAAAAACCGGAAATTACGCCGGGGTCACCGTTGCCAGCCTTTCCGGCAAATATACTTACAAAGACGAAGAAGTCGAGATTATCGATCTGCCCGGTTCTTATAGCATCTACCCGACGTCCGAAGACGAAGCCATTTTTTCCCGATATCTGATACAGGAAGAAGGCAACTACGTTGGCGTCATCTACATTGCTGATGCGCTCAATATGAAGCGGAGTCTGCTTCTGTTTCAGCAAATTCAGGATCTTGGTATTCCGATTTTGATGCTTGTCAACCAAATTGATGAAGCGGAAAAGCGAGGCATTATCATCAATACAGAAAAACTTTCCCAAAAGTTAAATGTCACGATTCTCAGAACGAATGCCAAAGAACATTGGGGAATCGAAGACGTGCGGGAAGCGGTTTTCCTCAACCAATTCCGGAAATCTTCACACAGCAGTTTCGAAATCCCAATGGAGCACAAGGGTTTGGTCTATAAAATTGCACAAAAAACGAACGACGAAAATCTTTACAAAATCTGGACACTTTTGGCCGCCGACACTTATCTCGGAAAGATCGAAAGAATCAATGAAATCATCACCCAAGAAGATGCAAAATGCAGCGTACCGAAACGCTTGCAAATCCAAGAAACCGTGCGCCGATACCAGAATATCGATAAAATAATCTCCGAAACAACGGAAAAAATCCCACAAAGAAAACAGCTGCTGACGGAGAAACTCGACAGAATCTTGGTTCATCCGGTTTGGGGCTATTTGATTTTCTTTTTAATTCTATTATTGATTTTTCAAAGCGTTTTTTTCCTAGCCGAATATCCGATGAGCTGGATCGAAAGTGCATTCAGCTGGCTATCCGCATTCTCTGCTGAGCATCTGCCGGACGGTCCTATTAATTCTTTAATTTCGCACGGAATTCTTCCAGGCATCGGCGGAATCGTCATTTTTGCCCCACAAATCGGGATTTTGCTCTATTTTCTTTATTTATTAGAAGATTCCGGCTATATGGCGAGGGTTATTTTCTTGATGGACAGGTTTTTACGCCCTTTTGGACTGAATGGGAAAAGTATTGTTCCGCTGGTTTCGGGAACGGCTTGTGCAATTCCTGCGATAATGTCTACGAGAAATATTGAAAATATCAAGGAAAGGCTGATCACGATTCTCGTAACGCCTTTTATGACGTGCTCTGCGCGACTTCCGGTTTACAGCATTATCATCGGATTGATCATTCCAAACGGCAATTTTTTTGGGATAAAATATAGAGCAATTGCTTTGATGGCGATGTATTTTCTAGGTTTTGCGATGTCATTGCTTTCTTCGTTAATTCTGAAAAATATAATTAAGACCAAAATCAAAAGTTTCCTTGTGATGGATCTCCCGACTTACAAAATGCCGCTGTTTGGCTACGATTTCAAATTGGTTTTAGGCAAGGTTTGGGATTTTATCACCGGCGCCGGCAAGGTCATCTTCACGGTCAGTATTATTTTGTGGACTTTAAGTTATTTTGGACCTTCAGAAAATGAAAATAAAACCATCGAGTCCGGTGTGAAACTGGAAAAATCCTATCTCGGAAAGATCGGTCGCACCATAGAACCTGCGATTGCACCATTGGGCTACGACTGGAAAATGGGAATCGGAATCCTAAGCAGTTTTGCAGCTCGGGAAGTTTTCGTGGGAACATTATCAACGCTGTACAGCTTGGACGAAAAGGCGCCGGAAGGCCGATTGATCGAGAAAATGAGGTTGGATAGGCATCCCAATGGCGAGAAGGTTTTCAGTTTTGCCACAGGCGTTTCGATATTAATATTTTATGCCTTTGCGATGCAGTGCATCTCCACCATCGCGGTCGTTTACAGAGAAACTCAAAGTCTGAAATGGACCTTGATACAAACAGTTTCTATGACTTTTTTGGCATACTTTTCGGCATTGATTGTTTATCAGATTTTGAAATAATTAATTAAAACCTTCAAGGTTTTGGAAACCTTGAAGGTTTGAGGATAGAAATATGGACAACTCATTAATCATACAATAGATCATTATCGGCTATTGTTTTTTGGCGGCGGTCTATTTCAGTAATTTAAAACCTTCAAGGTTTCCAAAACCTTGAAGGTTTGACGGATAGAAATATGGACAATTCATTAATCATACAATACATCATCATCGGGCTAATGGTTTTGGCGGCGGTCTATTTCAGTAATTTAAAACCTTGAAGGTTTTTGAAACCTTGAAGGTTTGACGGATAGAAATATGGACAATTCATTAATCATACAATACATCATCATCGGGCTAATGGTTTTAGCGGCGGTCTATTTCAGTGTCCGAAAAATCGTCAAGACTTTTTCTAAGAAGAGTGGCGGGAAAAACTGCGGTCCGGATTGTGGATGCTCGTAAATGAAAAAGTATTCTCGGGCGTTTTTATTTTTACCAAAAAGTGAGATTGTTGTATTTTTGCCCCATCTTAAAATCTGATAAATGGCTTTAATAAAATCAATCTCAGGAATTCGCGGAACGATTGGCGGCCGCGTCAATGATAACTTGACCCCGCTGGATATCGTGAAATTTGCTTCGGCATTCGGAACCTGGCTTCAGAACAATAAAAATAAAAAAGATTTAACGCTCGTCATCGGTCGCGATGCGAGGATTTCCGGTCAAATGGTTTCTTCTCTTGTGGCTTCAACTTTGCAAGGTTTGGGAATCAATGTGGTGGATTTGGGGCTTTCCACAACGCCGACGGTAGAAATAATGGTTCCCGAACTTAGAGCCGACGGCGGAATCATCCTCACCGCTTCTCATAATCCAAAACAATGGAATGCCTTGAAATTATTGAATGACAAAGGCGAATTCATCAGTGGAGACAACGGTGCAGAAGTTTTGGCGTTGGCGGAAAATGAAGATTTCTGTTACGCAGAAGTGGATGATTTGGGACAATATGAAACTCGAAATGACGCTTTCGATATTCATATCAAACAAATTTTAGATTTACCAACAGTACATGTCGAAGCGATAAAAGCTAAGAAATTCAAAGTCGTACTTGATGCAGTAAACTCTACGGGTGGGATTTCGATTCCTCCACTTTTGGAAAAACTCGGTGTCGAAGTTGTGAAGCTTTATTGCGAGCCAACCGGACAATTTCCTCACAATCCGGAACCTCTGAAAGAGCATCTTGGCGACATTTGCGAATTGGTGGTTCGGGAAAAAGCAGATTTGGGCATCGTGGTAGATCCGGATGTTGACCGATTGGCTTTCATCGATGAAAAAGGCGAAATGTTTGGCGAAGAATATACGTTGGTGGCGGTTGCAGATTACCTTTTGAAAGATAAAAAAGGCGTGGCGATTTCCAATCTTTCGTCCAGCCGAGCCTTGAGAGACGTTGCTAAAAACCTTGATTCAGAATATTTCGCAAGTGCGGTTGGAGAAGTGAATGTTGTGACCTTGATGAAAGAAAAAAATGCCGTGATCGGCGGTGAAGGAAACGGAGGCATCATCTATCCAGAGCTGCATTACGGTCGTGATTCTTTGGTTGGCATTGCATTATTCTTGACACATTTGGCCAAAGAAAACAAAACGGTTTCGGAATTGAGAGCGACTTATCCAAGCTATTTTATGGGCAAAAAGAAAATCGAACTAACGCCGGATATCGACGTAGATGCTTTATTAATCAAAGTTCAGGAAGAATATAAGAACGAAGAAATCTCAACGGTTGACGGTGTCAAAATCGATTTCCCTGAAAATTGGGTTCACCTCAGAAAATCGAATACAGAACCGATTATCAGAATTTATACAGAGGCTTTTTCTCAGAAAGAAGCTGATAAATTGGGTGATGATATGATTGCGAAAATCAGGAGTTTGATATAAATATTTTTATTAATTTTAATGCAAATTTAAAGATGACAATTACTATAAATCCAAAAAACAAAAAAGAACTGGCGAAAATTAAAACCATTCTTAAAGCGATGGAAGTAGATTTCGTCGAGAATGAAGATGCTTACAACAAAGATTTTGTTTCCAAGATTGAAAAATCAAGAAAAGAAATCTCAAATGGTGAAACCAAAAAGATCGCTCTCAAAGATCTATGGAAATAGAATTTACCAAACAAGCCCAAAAGGATTTAGAATTTTGGAGAAAGTCCGGAAATAAATTTATTCAAAAGAAAATTTCCGAAATATTAGAAAGTATTCAGGAAAATCCATTTGAAGGCATTGGTAAACCAGAACCTTTAAAATACAGTCTGACAGGTTCCTGGAGCAGAAGGCTCAACCAGGAACATAGAATCGTCTATGAAGTGATTGACGAGATCATTTATATCGAATCACTCAGAGGGCATTACTAAACAAAACAAAAAGAAATATTTCTTTTGAAAATGGTTTAATACTCCATCTTCCTCAATTTCTTAGAAGTCGCGCCGATAACCAAAGCCGTCAAAACCGTCATCGCGCCACCAAAAACCACGGACCGGACAACGCCCATCAACTTCGCCGCCAGTCCACTTTCAAATTGCCCCAACTCATTACTAGACATTATAAAAATTGAATTCACGCTCAAAACCCGTCCACGGATTTCCTCCGGCGTTTTCAGCTGTACAATAGTTCCTCTGATTACAACGCTGATGCCGTCCAACATTCCGCTCAAAACCAAGAAGGCGAACGAGAGCCAATACATTTTCGACAATCCGAAGCCGATGATGCACAGTCCAAATCCGGCAGCCACGAAAAGCAAAATCATCCCCTGATTCCTCCTCAACGGAACCAATGAAAGCGTAATGATAATCAACATCGAACCGATATCGGAAGCCGCATTCAGCAATCCAAAACCTTCGGAACCCACTTTCAGAATATCACTCGCAAAAACCGGAATCATCGCCACCGCACCACCAAAAAGCACCGCAAACATATCGAGCATCTGCGCCGCAAAGATTTCTTTGGTTTTATAAATGTAGGAAAGCCCTTCCTTCATACTTTCAAAAACATTCACATCCTGATTTTTATTCTCCGAAAACTGCCTGTTGACCGTCCCAAAAAATAAAGACGCCAAAAGCATACAGCCGACAATCACGACCAAAGTCCACTTAATAGTAATCAAAGCAATCAGAAAACCACATAACGCGTGCCCGGAGACCGACGCAATCAGAAAAGTAGCTTGGTTCAGCGTCACGGCGTACGGCAAGTTCTCCTGCTTCACAATTCTCGGAATCATACTCGGAACCAGCGGCCCGATAAATGCCCGGCAAATCCCCGTGAAGAAAATAACGACGTAGATAAAATACGTAATCTCGTGACCCGTCCACTGCAGCCTATGACCCAGAAACGCCGGAATCAAAAGCAAACTGATCAGAAAAACATAGGCATAATTGCAAATCAGAAGCAAGCGCTTCTTTTCATTCATGTCGATCACGTGTCCGGCATACAGCGCGCAGGAAACCGCCGGAATCACCTCAGAAAGACCAATCAAACCAATGGAAAATGGATCCCTCGTCAATTGATAAACCCACCAGCCGAGCAGCGTTGCCAGCATCCGGAATGCGATGATGAGGAAAAATCTGCCCGATAAAAGATGCCTAAACTCTATGTTGTTTAGAACCCGGAGCGGCGTGAACGAAATCATCTTGCAAAAGTAGTGGAAAGTGCGTAATTATACATAGATTTTCAAAACCCATTCGCTATTTTATTTTTATTTTTAAGGAGCTATTTCCTGCTATCCGCTATATCTTTTTTGGCATTGCGATCCACGTTCAACATCTTTTCCACGTTTTCACCGCAATGCCAAAAAAGGATGCCGCTGCTATCAGGGCTATGGGTTTATACAAAAAATTAACAGCAAAAGATAAAAAACCGGTTGGGTCATTCCAGAAGTTCTCTTCAGTTATAATTTAAACTTCGACAAAAAATCCCCAATCTTCCGATCATTTGCCAATCTCGGGATTTTGTTTTGACCGCCCAATTTCCCTTCAGATTTCGCGTACTCCTGAAACGCATTTTTCTTTAATTTCGTAATCATTAGCGGCCGAAGAATATTTCCGGAAATCAGATCGTCATAATAGGTGTTTCGTTTCCTCAACTGCAAATCCAATTCAGATTTAAAATTATCAAAATGATCAGGTTCTTTTCCAAACTCTATGAACCATTCGTGGTAGGGCAAACCTTCCGCCGGATTCACTTGCGGAGCCAGATGGAACTCCGTAATCTGAGCAGGAAATTTCTCGACAGTCGCTTTCAAAGCTTCTTCCACTTCAAACGCAATCACGTGCTCGCCAAACGCCGAAGTGAAATGTTTGGTTCTTCCGGAAACCAGAATCCTATAAGGATTTTTATCAATAAAACGCACCACATCACCAATCGAATAAGCCCAAAGCCCGGCATTGGTCGTCAAAATCAAAGCATAATCTTTGTTCAGTTCCACATCTTTCAGCGTCAATCTTTCTGCATTGGGTTTGCCATATTGCTCCAGGGGCACAAATTCGTAGAAAATCCCGTGATGGGTCAGCAGCAACAAGCCTTCTTTGGTAAAATCGTCCTGAAAAGCAAAAAAACCCTCCGATGCCGGAAACGTCTGAATGATATCGACAGGTTTCCCCAGCAATTCGTTCATCTTGTCTCGATAGGGCTCGTAGTTTACTCCGCCCGTTATTATGAGCTGAAGCTTCGGGAAAATCTCTGTGATTTTTCTTCCGTGTTTGTCAATCAACTTCTCGAAATACATAATCAGCCAGGGCGGAATTCCGGAAATCAGGGTCATATTTTGGTTCTCGGTTTCTTCTACTATTTTATCGATCTTGGTTTCCCAATCTTCGATGCAGTTGGTTTCCCAGCTTGGCAGTCGGTTTTTTTGGAGATAATTGGGGATGTGATGCGCTACGATTCCGGAAAGTCTGCCGACTTTGATGCCGTTGATTTCTTCCAGAACTGGCGAACCTTGCAGGAAAATCATTTTTCCGTTCACAAAATCGGCGTTGTTTTTTTGAGCGATGTAATGAAAGATTGCACTTTGAGCGGCCGCGATCTGGAAAGGCATCGCTTCTTTGGAAATCGGGATGTATTTGGCGCCGGAAGTGGTTCCGGAAGTTTTTGCAAAATATTCGGGCAACCCCGGCCAAAGGATTTTGGATTGTCCTTTTTTGATTTTCTCGATGTAAGGTTTCAGATCTTCGTAATCTGCGATGGGGATCTGACTCTGAAAATCCTGAACATTTTTTATATTTTCGAATTGATGTTCTCTTCCGAACAAGGTTTTCTCAGCCGTTTTGACGAGGGCAAGCAAGAGTTCTTCCTGATCCTTAACCGCATTGGCTTTGAAATTCTTCGTTTTGGCGACATGACTTTTGGCCCACCAGAGGGCAATATTTTTCTTTATAAAATTGATCATTAATACAGGAAATTCTATTGTCAAATTTATAGTTTTTTGAACACAAAGTCCACAAATATTTTTAAAATAACCGGCTGTTTTAGGTTCACGGAGCCGTTTCGCTTATAAAAGATTTATAAATTAAGTTTCTGGCAGATTTCAGGAATGAAAGAGGCTCACAGACTCGCGAAATTATAAATATCAAAAGTTCCTGATAAGTGTTTGTGTTTTAGAAAGAAAAACTGTACTTTTGCACCTCGAATAATATAAAATTTATAAACAATGTTTGCAATTGTAGAAATAGCAGGGCTTCAATACAAAGTTGAGCAAAACCAAAAGTTGTTTGTGAACCGTTTGAAAGGAGACAAAGGAACGAAAGTTTCTTTTGATAAGGTGCTTCTTACTGTGAACGGCTCCGTAACCGTAGGTGCCCCGGCTGTAAGCGGTGTTACCGTAGATGTAGAAATTCTGGATCACGTTCTGGCTGACAAAGTCATCATCTTCAAAAAGAAGAGAAGAAAAGGTTATGCCAAGAAAAATGGTCACAGGCAATCTCTCACTCAGATTCTTGTAACGGGCATCACCGGTTTCGATTCTGATAAAAAGGAGGCTAAAAAAGCAGCACCAAAGAAAGCAGCTAAAAGCGAAGTAACAGAACCCAGCGACACCGCTGAATAATCTTAAACGAAAAACCTAAAATAAAATGGCACATAAGAAAGGAGTTGGTAGTTCCAAAAACGGTAGAGAATCTCATTCCAAAAGACTGGGTGTGAAGATTTTCGGAGGACAAGACGCTATTGCCGGCAATATCATCATCAGACAAAGAGGTACTCAGCATCACCCGGGTGAAAACGTTGGGATGGGCAAAGATCACACTTTGCACGCTCTTGTGGACGGTAAAGTTGTATTCAGAAAGAAAGCGAACAACAGATCTTTTGTATCGGTTGAACCCCACGCATAAGCAGCGTTTTTTACAACAAGCATAAAAAATTCCTGAAAAGTTAAGTTTCAGGAATTTTTTTTGTGCTTATGATTGCAGTTTAGATTTTCTCCATAAGCTCATCGGTGATTGCCATATTGTGAAAAACATTCTGAACATCGTCATCTTCCTCGAAGCGTTCCAGCATTTTCATATTAGCTTTGAACTGCTCTTCTGTGAGTTCTTTGGAGCTATTTGGAATTCTCTGTAGTTCGGCACTTTTAACTTCAATTTTCAATTCGTCGAGCTTGTGCGACATGGCTCCGAAATCTTCGAACGCTGTTGTGATGAGGACTTCGTTTTCGTCTTGGTCGATTTCTTCCGCACCGGCGTCTATCATTTGCATTTCGAAGTCGTCCCAGTCGATTTTGATTTGCGATTTTTCGATGGTAAAAATTCCTTTTCGGTCGAAAATAAAAGCCAATTCACCATTTTTCCCCAGACTGCCGTCGAACTTATTGAAAATAGCACGTACGTTGGCAACGGTTCTGGTGGGGTTATTGGTCGTACATTCTATGAAAAAGGCGGCGCCGCCCTGGCCATAACCCTCATAAGTGATCTCTTCATAATTTTCGGCTTCGGCGCCGCTTGCTTTTTTTATAGCCCTTTCTACATTCTCCTTGGGCATATTGGCGCCTTTGGCATTTTGGATGCATCTTCTCAGCGCCGGATTGGTTTCGGGATCCGGTCCTCCGGCCTTTACGGCCAAAGCAATATCTTTTCCGATCTTTGAAAACGTTTTGGCCATCTTGTCCCATCTGGCCATTTTTGAGGCTTTTCTATATTCGAATGCTCTTCCCATTACAAGTTTTTATTAATTAAGCAAAAGTACTGAAATCTGAAAACAAAAAAAAGATTTCGCGCTACAACCAATAAAAAATGAGGATTTTGGTTTTGGATTAATATCAGAAAATTCTTAGAGAGAAAAAACCGGTAAGCGTTCCCAAACAAACCAAACAAAAAAATGTCCGCCTTACAACTCAGACGGGCATTTGCGGGCGCGGATTAAATGTATTAAATAAAAAGACCGCAAAATTGCGGTCTTTGAGTATGGTAATAGAATTTAAATATTAATTAAAATTTATCCCAGAAAAGTTTGGTTGTGGCTTTATCTCCACCAATTTTGGATGCTGCCGCACCCACGTTAGCAGCGTTCAACACATATTCTTGATCAGAATACGGCATCCTTACCGGAACACCATCCAACTGGGAGTCCGGAGGATTTACAAAGGTTGGAGCATCCAGTCTTCGTGAAAAATTCCAAGCAGCAAAAGCCCTGTTAAATAAAGCAATCCAAGCTTCCTGACCTATAGATTGTTTCCAATTGGCAGCATCAAAAGGATGAGCTTCCAAATAGGTGGTTGCATCTTCAGTAGATACCTCGTTTTCTGCCATAGAAGCAGCTACTGCAGCATTGTAAAAACTTTCCGCCGTTCCTCCTACAGAGTAACCTCTTGCAGCAGCTTCAGCGGTTAAGAATAAAACCTCTGTATAACTTAACAAATTAGCTGGTGCATCACTTGCTAAAAAGAAACTGCTCATGTGAGAATAGTCAGCAAATGGATTAAGTTCTCCAAAAACACCCCCAACATAGACAAAAGTACTATCATTTACTTTTTTTTGTGTAAACCAAGTTTCGCGTCTTGGATCATTATTGGAATTCATGGTGTTAATAACAAGCTCAGAAGGCACAAAATCATTTCTACCAGAGGCGACTAAATCATTAAAAATAGGATTGCTAAAAGTGCCTCCGTCAAAGTTAAATACATAAGATTCATCATGGGACGAAATGACGCCGCTGGCAATTGCCGCCTCTGCTGCTGACTTCGACAATGCAGGATCTTCATCCGCCAAGTTCATTGCTAATCTGAGTTTAATTGAATTTGCAAAACGTTTCCATTTTGTCATATCGCCGTCATAGACGATATCTCCCCCATCAACATATCCGGCATTAGATTCATCAATTAGTGCAACAGCAGCATCAATTCGACTTAAAAGACTAAGATAAATTTCCTTGGCATCGTCATATTTAGGTGCATAAATTTGTTCATTACCTTTGAATGCTTCGGAATAAGGCACATCACCAAACGTATCTACTACATTTTCCCAAACAAAAATTTCAGCTATTTCTAAAGATGCAAGTTTGTTATTTTTAATAGCCGGGCTATTTGCTTCTTCTTCAAGATTCTTTTTTGCAGTCTCATAATTATTAAGAGAATATACATACATTCTGTTGAAATGATTCCGTGGCTGGTTTCTCGTCGTTAAATTATAATTGGTTTCATCCGTATAAGTTGTCTCAGCCCACTGCTGTACAAAAAATCTATAGTTATTAAAGTTTACACTGCCGGTAAACATGTAATACGATGATTGATGCTGACCCATTGCCATTAGATTTTGTGATGGCAATACAGTCGGGTGCTTGGGATCGTCATTAAGAGATGTCAGATCCCTTTCACAAGATGTAAAGCTTGTTGCAGCAATAACACCTATCGTTAATATATTAAATATCTTTTTCATTTTTTTTAATTTAGAATTTTAAGGTTACATTTACACCAATATCTCTAGTCAGTGGAAGAGAGCCGAGGGAGTATCCGTAGGCGCGGATGCCACCGCCAACCATAGCTTCGGGATCAGCAGCCGGAAGATTTTTATGAATAATCCACAAGTTTCTTCCTACAAGGGATATTTTGGCCTCGTTCACAAAAGTTCCAAAAAGCAATGCTTTAGGTAAAGAGTAACCGATACTTGCTTCTCTTAATTTTACGTAAGATCCATCATACACAAATCTTTTGGCCGGCATACGACGATAGCCATCCATTGAGCCAAATGACGAAGGATTGATTGTCACTGTTGTGTTGGGTTGTCCATTAGGATTAACACCTTCCCAAACAGTACCGCTTTCTCTGTAGTTTTCTGTACCTTTATACAAACCTGTAGCGAGTCCATAGTATTGATCCAGAGAAAATATATCCCCGCCTTTTCTCACATCTATCAAGAAACTTAAAGAAAATCCTTTGTAATTAAAACTGTTTCTTACGCCGCCGATCCAGTCCGGTGTAGCATTTCCGATAATTTTGTTATTTTCTATAAGATAGCGACCTGTAACAGGATCGACGACCTTTTGACCATTGAGATATACATAATCGGAACCTACAAGGGTACCCCAAGCTTCACCCACTCTAGCGTTCATAGAAACACCTCCTTGGTAACTTGCCAATAAATAGTTGGTGGCATCACCACTTAAGGAGACTACTTCATTTTCATTTTTGGACCAGTTTACGTCCATATTCCAAGTGAAAGTAGGTGTTTTGAAAGGAACCAAGCCTAAACTCACTTCATACCCCTTATTATCAATTTGACCTGCATTGATCACCTGTCCGGTATATCCAGTTCCGGAAGATACCGGCAAAGTGATAATTTGGTTAGTCGTTTTAGTTTTATAATATGCAAAGTCTAGTGTAATTCTGTCCTTAAGGAAATGCACTTCTGTACCCACTTCAAATTCTTTAGATTTTTGAGGTTTCAATTCACTATTGTTATTTGTAAGTACGGAGCCATACATCCCGACAGGCGTGTCGCCATTGAATACACCAGAAGCTGTGTAAGAATTTACCAATTGGTATGCAGCGGCCGTTCCACCTACTTCAGCATAGTTTGCTCTTATTTTCCAGAAATTAAGCCAATCAGCTTTGATTAATTCGGATGCTATAAACGAACCCGTTACAGATGGATAGTAATAGGTATTGTCATCTGCAGGAAGAGTAGAACTCTCATCAGCTCTAAATGTACCATCTAAGTAGAACATTTTGTAGAAATCGAATGACGCTGTTGCATACGCACTATTGGTTTGCGTGGTCCAGACGGTTTCTGCCGGCGCGAGCGGAGCATATACAGAGTTGCTTACTGCGTAGATTCCAGGCACTACCAATCCTCCTTCTGTAGAAGCATAGATGGAATTATAGTAATTTCTGCGAATGTTGCCTCCAGCGATACCACTTACATTGATATTATCTGTAATATCTACTTTATAGTTCAGATAAACATCATAGTTGGTTTCTGTTCTGGTTATATCTTGTCTTGCATATCCGGATGCCACACTATTACCGGAAGCTCCAAACCCTTGAGAAAGCGATCCAACGGCTAACCTGTTCTCAATAGACAGATTCGTGCGGTCATAAGACACCTTGCCCGTTAAGCTGAAATTTTTATTAAAATCATAGACCAACTGTCCATAGCTGAAACTTCTATATCTGTCATCAGTTGAATAGTTCTCATTGACTTGAAAATATGGGTTATTCCAGAAAATAGGTGTTCCATCTTCCGAGCTGATTCTGTTCCAAGTTACGTTACCATAGTTATTTGCAGAAGTTGCGTTTCTTATCCCATAGTTATATGCTGACTGCAAAGCTTTCACGTCTACGTTGGTCTGCCACCATTGCCTGAAACCACTTATCAAGTTGTCGCTATATCCGGTAACATTTCTACCTTTTGTTTCTTGGAGCGTCAAAGTAGTATAAAATGATGTATGTAATTTATCTGTAAGGTCATAATTAACCTTTAGCGACATTGTATTCTTTGTTAGATGAGAATTCGGTACCAGACCATCGGATGTCATATTATCATAAGTAAATAATATATTCTTTCCCTTCACTCCTTTTTCCAAGGAAACGGTATTGTTGTAAGTGACAGGTGTGTTAAAGAATTCGATAGGTCCATTTTTTGCGGCTACCCACGGTGTTGCTTTTCCGTAGTTTGGAGAGCTCGGATCAAAAGAATCCCACTGATAAACCAATAAATTTGGATCGAATGCCGGTCCCCAAGATGCATCTTCTGCGAAGTTTGCATAAGGATGTCCATCTGGCGCAGGAGGTTCGGTATAGAACGAGGGATCATATCCACCACCATATTTACTTTGATACTTAGGGAAAGTACTGTTATCCACAAATCCCGCCTGAATACTCGATGACAAAGTCACGCCCCAAGATCCATCATCCTTGCCTTTACCGTTTTTGGTAACAATTACAATAACACCATTAAGACCCCTTTCTCCATAAAGAGCGGAGGCTGCTGCACCTTTTAATACGTTAATAGACTCAATATCATCTTGGTTGATATCTGAGAGCGCATTACCGTAATCCAAGGCCGCACCATAAGTAGAAGTGTTATCCACCGGCGATCCATCAATAACGATTAGTGGATTACCGCCACCAATACCTTTAATACCTCTAATGACTAAGTTAGCAGAACCGCCAAAGTTACTAGTGGTTGTTACGTTCAAACCAGCGATTTTACCAGACAATTGGGAAGCTATGTTCCCTGTGGTTGTGGTTCCTTCTGATAAAACACTTCCCTTAATCTCTTGAGAAGCATAACCCAAAGATTTCTTTTCTCTCTTGATACCCAAAGCCGTCACTACGACGCCTTCGATATCTTGTGACTGAGCAGTATCCTGTACCGCTTGTGCAGAAACTACTGCAAAAGACGATGAAAGAACCACTGCCAACACGCTTGCTGTTAATTTTTTCATATCAAATCAAATTTTTCAATGAACAAAAATGCAAAACTTTATTAATATATACAACATAAATTGTTAAAAATTTGTTAATTGTGTTATGCAAAGTTTTTGATTTCTATAACTTTGACAAGTATTTTCAATGTATGCCACTATTCAAACATTTCTCCAAATCCTTTATAGAAGCAGGCTGCGACGAAGTCGGAAGGGGTTGCCTTTCTGGCCCGGTGGTCGCGGCTGCCGTAATTATAAATAAAAATTTTAAGCAAAATTTGGTTAATGATTCCAAAATGTTAAATTTTAAAATCCGCCAAAGTCTAGATGTCTATATTCGAGAAAATGCAGTCGATTTTGCCATCGCAGAACTTTCCCCGGCATTTATAGACCAACATAACATTCTCAACGCCAGCATCCGCGCCATGCATCTCGCCTTAGATCAGCTGAAAAACAAACCGGAACTTATTTTGGTAGATGGCAACCGGTTTCATCCTTATAATGATACGCCTCATCAATGCATCATCAAAGGAGACGGCCAATATCTATCGATCGCCGCGGCCTCCGTCCTCGCAAAAAATTACCGCGACAACCTGATGATCAAGCTGCACGACGAGTTTCCGGAATACGGCTGGAACACCAATTTCGGATATTGTACCAAGCTGCACCAGAAAGCACTCAAGAAATATGGCCCCACCATCCATCACAGACAATCTTTCCGATTGGACTATGATGTGGAGACGGACTAAACTTTTTTAAAACTATTTTGTAAATTGCTTCCTTAATATATAAATAAGGATGCAAAACTCTTACACCGTCATCAATGCCTCTGCCGGCTCCGGCAAAACCTACCGCCTCGTGCAGCATATCCTGATGATTTGCCTTAGATTTCCCAATCAATCCGATGCCATCCGAACCATCTTGGCACTCACCTTCACCAACAAAGCAGCCAATGAAATGAAGGAACGGATCCTTTTCTATCTGGGCGAATTCGTAAAAGATAATTACTCCGAAAATCAGGATCTTAAAAATATTCAGGAACAATTGGCAAATCAAGGGTATAAAATTCCTATTAAAGATCTGCACGAGCGGTCTCAGAAAATCCTCGATTATATTCTGCACCACTATTCTACGCTGAATATCGGCACGATCGATAAGTTCAATTCCCGATTGGTCAAGAGCTTTTCTTATGAATTGGGTTTGCCACAGAATTTCAATTTGGAAATCCAATCCGAACCTTACCTGATAGAAGCGGTGGACAAAATGCTGAACGAAATCGGTGAAGACGGACGCGTTTCCGATGCTTTTATGGATTATGTGCATTACAATTTGGACAATAACGAGCGGATCAACCTAAACCAAACCCTGTACAAAACGGCAAAAGAATTTGTAAACGATGTACATTACGAGCCTTTGAAAGCCAACAAAGATTTTGAATGGGACGCGTATGAACATAAAAAAACGGAGCTGAGAGAAAGCATTCGGGATCTGAAATCGCAATCGCTGCAAATCGCAAAGAAGGCTTTGGAATTAATCAAAAGCAAAGGCCTGGAAATCGAAGATTTTGCGGAAGGAACAAAGGGCATCGGAGGTTTTTTCGTCAAAATGCTGGACTTTCATACCAAAAAGACTGACAAATTTCCGCTCCCCTCAAACTCAGAAGAATCCAAATTAGAAAGCTTTCTGAAAGGCGCTTCCGCAAAAGGAAAACGCAAGCAAGCGGAGATATTGGAGATTCTCCCACAATTGATTTCGTGGCGGGAAGAAAGCATCCAACTCTACATCGATGCTGAGAAAAAACAAAAAATATTGAAAGCCATTCTTCCGCTAAAAGTGAACGCCGACATCCAAAAGAAACTATCGGAAATAGAGGAAGAAAACGATTTGGTTTTGCTTTCCAAATTTAATATTTTGATTAACGAAAATCTCCGAAACGAGCCATCTGCCTTCATCTACGAAAAAGTCGGAACGCAGTTTCAGCATTATTTCTTCGACGAGTTTCAGGATACTTCTACGATGCAGTGGCAGAACTTCCTCCCGCTGCGCGACAACTGCATCACCTCCGAAAATACCAGCTTTACCATCGTGGGCGACCCCAAACAAAGCATCTACAGATTCCGAGGGGGCGAGAGCCAGCTGATGCTAAACATCATCAATGGAAAAGAAACTACGCCGAAATTGGCGAGCTTAGAAAATCTGGGCTTCAATTGGCGAAGCGCAAAGAATATTGTCGATTTTAATAATCAATTGTACGATTTTATGTCCAAAGATTTGAATGAAGAACATCAAAAAATCTTCGGCGAGAGCGCTTTGCAAGAGCCAAAATCTACGATGGATGGGCGCGTAAAAATCCATCTTGTGGAAAACAGCAACAAAGATATTTTTTACGAGTCGGTGGTAGAGAAGATGCATCAGGACATCCAAGAAAGTCTGGACAACGGTTTCGATTTTTCCGATATCACGATACTCTGCCGCGGCAATATTGAGATCTTCAGTTATTCTCAACTTTTGGGCAGTTTGAAGGTCATTTACAGAGGGAAAGAAACCTACATCAAAACGATTTCGGAAAAAGGTCTTACGTTGGATTTATCCTTTACCATAAAGGCTTTGATAGAATTTCTAAAATGGAATTTGGTTCCGAAAAATCGCCAAGCTTTGGTCAAAATGATGTATTTTTTGAATGTGGCGGGCAGAATTGAGATGGCGGATTTCACTTCGGAAATGGAAGCAATTCTGCGATTGGCAAACAAGAAAGATATAGAAGACTTCATCCAAAGAAAATATGATGTAGAGCTCGTGCAGACAGACATTCCGACACTTAATCTGTATAATTACATCGAATATTATGTTCACGAATTTTCGGTAGAAAACAAAGAAACCGATTTCCTGCTGAACTTCCTCGAGATGCTTCATAATTACACTCAAAATTTGGGAGCAACGCTGAAGGATTTCCTACAATATTGGGAAGATGAAGCCTCGAAAATCAGCATTCAAGCGAGCGAAAACGTAGATGCCATCAAGATTATGACGATTCATAAGGCGAAGGGCCTCGAGTTCCCGATCGTTTTCCTACCGATGAGAAATGAAAACAAAGACAAAAAGTTCTCGCAATGGTTTGATCTGGGAAGCGAGGATGCGCTGAAAACGGTGATTTTAAAGCCTTTTTCGCCAGCGTTGGAACGGTATGATGGGGAATCGGCAGACTTCAATTTGATCCATTCTTACCGAAACAAAATCGATCGTTTCTGCCTGCAATATGTAGCAACCACGCGGCCTGTGGAGCAGCTCTTCCTCTATCTGGAAAAGCCGAACCAGACCACCAATCATTTGGAATTATTTGATTTTGCAAAGCAATTTCAGCCTGCAGAAAATGGTGAAAAACTTGATTCTTTCGATGTTTACGAAGTGTCTCCGGAACGATTGAAAAAGCAAAAACAGAGAGAGAAAAAAGAATCTAAGTCCCAGAGCATCCGCTCTATTTCTCAAAAAAAGGAAAAGACCTCGAATATCGAAATCGCCACGACATCCAAAAATTATCAAACCCGCGTAGAACACGTTCGGATGGGGATTTTTGCGCACGAAATCTTATCAAAAATCAGAACAAAAAAAGATCTGCCGAAAGTTCTGAATGCCTATCTGATGGAAGGAACGATTACCGAAGATGAGCAAAAATCGATTCTGCAAAGAATTGAAACAATCCTAAACGATAGCCGTTTTGCTTCTTATTTTGCAGACAATCTCACGATTATAAATGAAAGAGACTTGCTTGCTACCGAAGATGGCGTTTCCAAAACCTACCGGCCGGATCGGCTTATCAAAACAGAAGAAGGCTTCATCATCATCGATTTCAAAACCGGATTGGAGAAAGAAAAGGATCAAAAGCAAGTGGAGCTTTATAAAACCAAGTTGGAACAATTTGGCGAAAAAGTTTTGAAGACGGATGTGATTTATATTTGAAATAAAAATGAACCAAAATGATAGAGCTGGCCAAACGCATTAAAAAATATTTCAAATAATTTTCATTAAATTGCTGAAATTCAGGGTTTTATATTTGGTTTTTCAAATAATTTTTCGTATATTTATCTGAAAATCAGATAGATATGAATAAATTACTTAAGTTTGCAAAAAACATTCAAGACTTTAGATTGGAGAGAAAAAAATTACATCCTGTAGAAAATATTGTATTCATTACCATTCTTGCGATCATTTGCAATGCAGTAGATTGGGAAGAAGTTGCAGATTTTGGAAAATCAAGAAAAGAATTTCTCTCAAAATATTTGGATTTAACCAACGGAATCCCGTCTCACGATACTTTCAATCGGTTTTTCTCCTTATTTGATCCCGAAAAATTCCAATCGCTGTTCATTGGTTGGCTTCATGAGCTTCTGGATATTAAAACCGAATCGAATAATCAAATTGCTATTGATGGAAAAAGCAGCCGAGGAACTGCGGTTTCGCATGCCGATTAAGCTCAGAAGAAATTATCTCCCGAAAAGGCCGCCGCCCATTCCCGGCATATTGGGCATCTTGCTCATCATCTGCATCATTTGTTTGCCCTGAGGGCCTTGCATCATCTTCATCATTTTTCCCATTTGGTCGAACTGCTTTATCAGCGCATTTACCTCTTCCAATTTTCTGCCGGCTCCTTTCGCAATTCTCTGCTTTCGGGATACATTGATGATAGAAGGCCGCCTTCGTTCTTCCGGTGTCATAGAGTAGATGATGGCTTCGATGTGTTTGAAAGCGTCATCGTTGATGTCCACATCTTTGATTGCTTTGCCCACGCCGGGGATCATCCCCATCAAATCCTTCATATTTCCCATTTTTTTGATTTGATTGATCTGTTTTAGGAAATCATCAAAACCAAATTCATTCTTGGCAATTTTCTTCTGAAGTTTTTTCGCCTCCTCTTCATCGAACTGTTCCTGAGCCCTTTCTACTAAGGAAACCACGTCTCCCATCCCAAGGATTCTGTCTGCCATTCTTTCTGGATAGAAAAGATCCAAGGCCTCCATTTTCTCTCCTGTGGAGATAAATTTGATGGGCTTTTCTACAACAGAACGTATCGTCAAAGCGGCACCTCCTCTGGTATCGCCGTCTAATTTTGTAAGAACAACGCCATCAAAATTAAGAACATCGTTGAAGGTCTTTGCCGTGTTCACAGCATCCTGACCCGTCATCGAATCGACGACGAACAAGGTTTCGCCGGGCTTTATGGCGTCGCGTACGGATTTAATTTCGATCATCATCTGCTCATCTATCGCCAAGCGGCCGGCAGTATCTATGATGACGGTATCAAAACCGTTGGATTTTGCATATTCGATGGCATTTTCTGCGATAGAAGTTGGATTTTTGTTTTCGGGCTCCGTATAGACTTCGACATCGATCTGGCTGCCAAGAACTTTCAATTGATCTATTGCGGCGGGTCTGTACACGTCGCAAGCCACCAAAAGGGGTTTTCTGTTCCGTTTTTGTTTGAGGTAATTGGCCAGCTTCCCGGAGAAAGTCGTTTTTCCGGAACCTTGGAGACCGGCAATGAGGATTACGCTGGGTTTCCCGGAAAGGTTGATGCCTTCTTGGCTGCCGCCCATCAGATCTACCAACTCGTCGTGAACGATTTTCGTCATCAGTTGACCCGGCGTGAGAGAGGTAAGCACGTTTTGACCCAATGCCTTGTCTTGCACGCGTTTTGTGAGATCTTTTGCAACTTTGTAGTTCACATCGGCATCTACGAGGGCGCGGCGGATTTCTTTTACGGTTTCTGCAACGTTGATTTCCGAGATTTTTCCGCGTCCGGAAATGTTATGAAGGACTTTATCGAGCTTATCTTGTAAACTGCTAAACATAATCTGTTGTCGTATTTTAAGATTACAAAATTAAGAAAATTTCCACAAGCATTAGAAACTAAAAATATTGCATATAAAAAGGCAAATTTTTTTATCTTGTGCTAATGTGTAGTTCAGAATATGCCCAGATCTTTGCATTTGGCAATCAATTGCTCGTTGTTTTTTACCGCTAATGCAAGTTTCATGGCATTCATCCTTTTTTCTACACTGCTAAGACTATTGGGGTGAATATCCCTTTCCTGCAGAATCTCCGGAATATTTTTTTGCAAAACGCCGTCTGAAAGTAATTTTAATATGATGAGGTCGTAATTGCTAAACTCCAACGTGTTCACGCTTTTCACCGGATGTTGAAGGTCGTGCGAAATATAAGTTTCGCCCCGGCTCACGACTTCAATGGCTTTTTTTAATTCCTTGGCGTCGGATCTTGCTTTGCGCACGAAGGCATCAATCTTAAACTCCTAAAAAAGCAGATCAATGACGCCAAGTCTGTGCTCCAAGGAGAAAACGATTACTTTGAGACTCGGGCTCGCATCTTTGCAGCACTTTATCAGCTCACGACCGTTTTTTATAATTTGCTTTCGGTGATCTTCTTCGAAGGAAAGATCCGTTATCAGCAAGTCGTACGGTCGGGATTCCAAGGATTTTTTGACGTAAGAAAGGGCATCATCGCAATAATATACGTGATCTACTTTCGGGATTTTCAAATCCTCCAAAACTTTCTGTACAGAAAGATTACTGCACTCGTGATCTTCTGCTATAAGGATTTTATTGAACATTTTCTTTCTTAAGTTTGATTACCATTTTTAAACCCTGCCGGCTTTCTTCTATCTCCAGCCGGGCATCCATCTGTTTCAATCTTGCTTTTATATTTTTCAATCCGTTTTTTTCCGGAAAATTCTCAGGAAGCCCTACGCCATTGTCGGCATATCGGATCTCGTGCGCTCCTTCTTCGTTCACAAATTTTAAGATAACCTGCGTGGCATTGCTGTGTTTTTTTATATTGACCAGCAGTTCGCGAATGATCTGGAACAATTCCTCTCTGGAAAAACCGTCGATGTCTTTCCAAAAATCCGGGTCGTTCCCGATAATGACGACCTTGGTCTCGGCATTGTGGAAAGAGCTTACGAGACTGGATATCTTTTCGTTGAACTCCTGATGCCGATCATTGTTGTAAGACAGATCGCGCGATTTTTCGTACATCAGTTCCAGCTTATCCAGTATTTGCTTTCTTGGCACATCGGGTTGATTTTCTATCGTGGCCATCACTTCATAAATGCCGTTGGCAACCACGTCGTGAACTTTTTTGGAGAAATCCAACCGTTGCTCCTGCAGCCGTTGGTTGGCTTCTGCAATCAGCCTTTGCCTTTTGCGCCGAGACCACCAAAAGACGGTAACTGCAAGGATGATAATGATTATAATCATAAAAATATTGGTTATTTTCTGGCGCAGAACTTTATATTCGATGATTGTTTTTTGTTTCTGTAAGTTCAAATTTTCAACCTTCATTTTTTCACTTTCAAACCGGATCAGTGCGAACTGATTTTTGGCTCTGTTTTGCTTCGTGATGAGCTCGTCTTGGATTTTGCAATAGGTATTAAAATATTTTTGAACTTGCGATCCACCGGAGATTTTTATCAAGATTTGCAGAGCCTCCAACTGGTCTGTGGGATATTTTAATTTGTAGGCAAGATCAAGCATTTTGTTGGCGTACAGCCTGGCAGAGTCATTGTTTTTGTTCAAATAGTAAGAAGCCAAGTAAGCATAGGCCGCATCTTTCGTCCAGTCGTCATCGAAGTTCTGACTTAGTTTTTCGGCTTTCAGATAATTTTTTACGGGGTTATAATTTCTGTCCTGATACCATTTGGATCTGCTAAAATTGAGGAGTAGTTTTGGATAGTATTTGCTCTGGGATCCCACGCTGTCCAAAAGTTTGGAGAATATGTCCACCGCTTGGCCGTACTGCTTTTCGTTATGGAAAACGATAGCCATATTATTTGCCACCATCAGCCGATGTATGGGATTTTTGACGAATTTTGCTGCTTTGCGATAAAACCGCTTGGCATCCGCATAGTTTTTGAGATTGTTGCACGAGACCCCCAGATTATTATAGTTGAGGAACAAGGCACCGTATTGTGCCGTGTCTTCTTCTTTTAGAAATTTTGTAGCCAAAAGACCTGTTTCGACACTTCCAAAATTATCGCCGGCCCGCTCTTGAACGATAGCCATTTTCGCATACGTTTTTCCCAGCCCGAAACTGTCATTTCTTTTTTGATAAAGATCCTGCGCCCGATTTAGATACAGAAAAGCACTATCCAGATCGTTGTCCATCAAGACCAAAGCTTTTTCAAAGTAAACATCTGCCGGATTATGATCCGTTTTTGGAGTCTTCTGGGAGTCATCCTTGGGAGAACATGCGACAATTAGGAGCAGCAGCAAGTAAAAAAAACCATATTTATTCAACGGTTACAATTTATCGGAAATTTAAGAAAAATATGAATAAGTTGCTATAAATTCTTTAAAATCCCAGCTAATGACTATTTTTGCCGATAATTTGATTTGTCCGATGTCAATTAATATTTTGGAGCAATATCTTCCGGATCACACCTTTCATCACCTTAAAAAATGGTTTTCGGACTACTACATCCATATCAAAATTACCAAAAGCAGAACAAGCAAACTGGGAGATTATCGCCGATTGCCCGACAAATCGCATCAGATTACCGTCAATGCCACCTTAGACAAGCAACTTTTCTTTTTTGTGTTGACACACGAGCTGGCACATCTTATCGCGTTTGAAAAGTTCAAGTTCCGGATCAGCGCCCACGGGCAGGAGTGGAAAGATACTTTTCGTGAGATGCTTTTGGAAAGTATCGATGTTTACAGCGATGATTTGAAACCTATTATTTTAAACTTCTCCCGAAACCCGAAAGCCAATTTTATGGCCAGCCCGGAGCTGGTTCGCTATTTCCATATCGAAAATCCGGCTGAGAATGCCGTCTTTGTTGAGGAATTGTTAATTAATGATGAATTTATCTACAAAGGCGACACCTACGTAGTCCTGGAAAAAAAGAAAAAGTTATATCTTTGCCTCCGAAGGAAAAACTCCAAAAAGTATCTATTCAGACCTTTGGCAAAGGTCGAAAAAATAACAATAAATGAGCAACAATAAGTACTGTGTCATCATGGCAGGAGGCATCGGAAGCCGGTTTTGGCCGATGAGCACTCAAAAATTTCCAAAACAATTTCACGATATTTTAGGTACCGGAAGAACAATGATTCAGCAGACTTATGACCGAATCCGCCAACTGATCCCCACAGAAAACATCTACATCATTACCAATCAGGAATATGTAGAACTGACACAACAGCAATTGCCCGATATCCCTATCGGAAATATCGTAGGCGAACCGGCAATGAAAAATACCTCGGCCTGCAATCTGTATATGGCCAAAAAAATTGAAGCCGTCAATCCCGAAGCCAATATCATTGTGATGCCCGCCGATCAACTGATTCTGAAAGAGAGCGCCTTCATCGAAAAAGTAGAACTGGCGTTCCGCCTGACTTCGGAAAATGATTATTTGGTAACCTTGGGAATCACACCCACACGTCCCGATACCGGCTACGGCTACATCCAGTTCATCCAGCAAAAGGATCAAAACTACTGCAAAGTCAAAACATTTACCGAAAAACCTAGTCTGGAAATTGCGAAAAGCTTTTTGGAGTCGGGAGATTTTCTTTGGAATGCCGGCATCTTTGTTTGGAGTGTGAAAAGCATTATTTCCGCTTTCAAAAAGCATCTTCCCGAGATGTACAACCAGTTCGACAGCTGCGAGTACAACTGCGAAGCGGAAAAAGAATGCATCGACCAAATCTACCCTACCGTGAGCAAAATATCCATAGACAACGGCATATTGGAGAAGGCCGACAACGTCTATGTGATCCCATCCAACCTTGGCTGGAGCGATCTCGGCACTTGGACCTCCGTATACACCAATGCAAAAAAAGATAACGACAACAACGCCATCAATGGCAAAAACGTCTTGACCTACAACGCCAAAGGCAATGTCATCAGACTCAAGAATCCAAATAAAGTAGCCATCATCGATGGTCTTAAAAATTACATCATCGTAGATACCGACAAAGCTTTATTGATCTGCCCAAGAGATAACGACCAACTGATCAAAGATTACGTTCTCGATCTAAAAAATCTGAAAAAAGGCGAACGTTTTATGTAATCGTACTTATTTTTCAAAAAACATTTAACGCTTTGGTTTCATCGTTTAGTTTTTTTATTTTTGTTAAAACTACACGCAGATGCTTGTCAAAATTTATGGTGCAGCCATCCACGGCGTTTCTGCACAGATAATTACCATAGAAGTCAATGTAGATCAAGGCGTTGGCTACCATTTGGTGGGGCTTCCGGATAATGCCATCAAGGAAAGCAGCTATCGTATTTCGGCTGCGCTCAAGAATTCCGGATTCAAAATTCCCGGCAAGAAAATTACCATCAATATGGCACCGGCCGACCTTCGGAAAGAAGGTTCTGCTTACGATCTCAGCATTGCTTTGGGAATTTTGGCCGCCTCCGATCTGATCAAATATGAAACGCTCGGCGAGTACATCATTATGGGCGAACTCTCTCTGGACGGCAGTCTGCAACCCATCCGCGGCGTTTTGCCCATTGCGATAAAGGCCAGAGAGGAAGGCTTCAAAGGCATCATCCTGCCAAAAAAAAACGCGAGAGAAGCCGCCATCGTCAATCAGCTCGACGTGTACGGCATCGATAATATCACGGAAATCATTAATTTCTTTAATGAAGATGCGCCTTTGGAAAAATTCGAAATCGACACCAGAAAGGAGTTTCAGGACAAAGTAGATCATTTTCCTTTCGACTTTGATGAGGTCAAAGGGCAGGAAGCGGCTAAGCGCGCGATGGAAGTAGCGGCGGCAGGCGGTCACAACATCATTCTCATCGGCTCGCCCGGTAGCGGAAAAACAATGATTGCCAAGCGGCTGCCGAGCATTTTACCTACTCTGAGCCTCAAAGAATCTTTGGAAACCACTAAGATTCATTCCGTCGCGGGCAAGATGGGTGCCGAGAATTCTTTGATAACCATCCGGCCGTTTCGGGCGCCTCACCATACCATTTCCGACGTCGCATTGGTCGGCGGAGGTAGTTATCCGCAACCAGGCGAGATTTCTTTGGCTCACAATGGCGTGCTTTTTTTGGATGAGATGCCCGAATTCAAAAGAACGGTTTTGGAAGTGATGAGACAGCCGCTGGAAGATCGGGTGGTGACTATTTCCCGAGCCAAATTTACCATCGAGTATCCGGCGAGTTTTATGCTCGTCGCCAGTATGAACCCAAGTCCGAGCGGCTATTTCCCCGACGACCCTAATAATACCTCGTCTACAATGGAAATGCAACGATATATGAACAAACTTTCCGGACCACTTTTGGACAGAATTGATATTCATATAGAAGTTTCGAAGGTGGAATATGATCAGCTGGCGGAAAAGAAAAAGGGCGAAAGCAGCGCCAGCATCAGAGCACGTGTCAACAAGGCAAGAGACATCCAAAATGAGCGATACAAGGACTCCGACATCAGCTACAACGCGCAGATGGGATCCAAGGAAATGGAAAAATATTGTGTTTTAGACGAGTATTCTCAACTGTTGATAAAAACCGCAATGCAGAAACTTAATCTTTCTGCAAGAGCCTACAGCAGAATTCTAAAAGTCGCAAGAACCATCGCCGATCTTGAAAATTCTGAAAATATCCGAGCCGAACATATTTCGGAAGCCATCCAATACCGAAGTTTGGATCGGGATTTTTGGAATGTTTAATCGAACAAGCCTCCATCATTTTGATTCTCAAAATAGGTATCAATCGCCAAATCTCCTGACTTGGAAGCCGCCACAGCCAATTGATCGCAAATTTCATTTTCGGGATGACCGTCGTGGCCTTTGATCCAATGGAAATGAGGATTGTGAATCTGGTATAATTTGTAAAATTCTCTCCAAAGATCCGGGTTTTTTACGTTCTTCCACCCGCGTTTGATCCATCCGAAGATCCAATTCTGGTTGATGGCGTCTGCAACATATTTGCTGTCGGTGAAGATGTGGACGTCATTGTCTGCGCTTTTTAATTTCGAAAGAGCAGCCGTTACAGCCATCAGCTCCATCCGATTGTTGGTGGTTTTTCGGAAGCCTTGTGCAAAAGTCTTTTGATAATTTTTTTCCGGAACGCGCATCAGGATTCCGTATCCGCCCGGCCCGGGATTTCCGCTGCAGGCACCGTCTGTATAGATTTCGATTCTTAAACTCAATCTAAGAGGATTTTAGATAGTGGAAATTTCAGATTTCAAACTATGCTTTGAAGTAAAATGTTGTTAATATAAGATCTTCCAATCGCTTAGTAAGGAAAGTCATCATCGTCGTCGTCATTCATCGCAGAACCCGAGACTTGATTGTTTTCATTCGGAAGCCCGAATGCTGTATGCGGGTCGCTCGTAATGGTAATTCTGTCGAATCCGGACGGCTCATCCTTCTGTCCGAAGTTGGAAGGGATATACTCGTAACTGCTTCCGAGGTCGGCAAATTTACCGATATTTTTGTGAAATGCCAGCCGCACGTCGGCCGTTGCGCCGTTCCTGTGTTTTGCGATGATGATTTCCGCTTGGTTTTCTGTGCTGGATTTTACGTTCTCATCGTCATTCTCCCAATAAGGAATCTTATAATATTCCGGTCGGAAAATGAAGGAAACAATATCTGCATCCTGCTCGATAGCGCCCGATTCTCGCAGGTCGGAGAGCAGCGGTCTTTTTCCGGGACGCGCCTCTACACTTCTGGAAAGTTGAGAAAGTGCGACCACCGGCACGTTTAGTTCTTTTGCAATGGCTTTTAAGGATCGGGAAATCATTGCGATTTCTTGTTCGCGATTTCCGGCGCCTTTTCCGGCGTTTGCGGTCATCAGCTGGAGATAATCGACCATAATAATCTTTACGCCGTGCTGCATGACCAGCCTTCGGCATTTGGCACGGAAATCAAAAATAGAAAGCGCGGGCGTTTCGTCGATATAAAGCGGCGCATTTTCTAAGGCGGAAACATTCGTGAAAAGCCGTTGCCATTCTTCGTCCGACATTTGTCCTTTTCGCAGTTTCTCGGACGAAATCCCCGTTTCCGAGGAGATCATTCTGGTAATCAGCTGCACAGAGGCCATTTCCAGAGAAAACAATGCCAACGGAATTTGCTGGTCTACGCTGATGTTTCGAGCCATCGACAGCAGAAAAGCCGTTTTGCCCATCGCCGGCCGAGCGGCAATGATGATGAGGTCGGAGTTTTGCCAGCCGCCGGTTTCCCTGTCCAAAGCTGAGAATCCGGATGGGATGCCGGACAAACCTTCTTTGTCTTTTAAGGATTTGATTTTATCGATGGCGTCTTTTACCAAAGTGTTGGCAGTATCGAAGCCTTTTTTAATGGTGCCGTTGGTGATTTCGAAGAAGGATTGCTCGGCTTTGTCCAGCAATTCGAAAACATCGGTTGTTTCTTTGTAAGAATTGTCTATCACGTTGGCGGAAACATTGATTAAGGATCTCAGAATAAATTTTTCCAAGATCACCCGCACGTGATATTCTATATGAGCCGACGAGCTCACGCCCATTGTAAGATCGATAATGTAGTGATCGCCGCCTGCGAGACCCAATTTTTCGGTTCTTTTCAGTTCCTGGATAACGGTCATCAGGTCAATCGGCGAATTATTTTCGTACAATTTCAGGATGGCCGCAAAGATGGTTTGATGTCTTGGATCGTAGAAGACTTCGGGCGTCAAGAGATCGATAGAATAATCGAGCCCTTTTCTGTCAATCAAAAAAGTACCTATCACTAATTTTTCGAAATCCAATGCATTGGGCGGCATTTTGCCATCCGAAATGGAGAGTTCCTTTGCAAAATTACCGTGAATCAAAGACGATAATGTATCCTTCTGTGCCATTGTACAAAGATAGTTTTTTTAGAATTTTGAAAGAATCAAGATGCTAACAAAATTATTAACAATTCTTAAAAAGCCTTTATTCAAAAGCGTTTCGTTGTTAGTAAATAAATATGATTTTTTTATGAGATTTCCAGTAAATGAGAATCGCACATGCAAATCGCTATCTAAATGTAACTATTTTTTATCGAAAAAACACCAAATAACTCTTAAACTAAAAGATAAAATTCCAAAAATCCTTGTGAATTTGGATTTTATTTGGCTCAAAACCTCTTTTTAATTCATAAAAAACGGGCTAAAGCCCGTTACCATAAACATTTTCTATCGATCGAACTACACAAAGTCAGATCTTTTTATCTTAGATTCATTTGAAACTACTTCAAGCTCCCGACCATATCTTCCGGCTTCACCCATTCGTCAAATTGCTCTGCTGTCAGAAGTCCGAGGTTGACGGCTTCTTCTTTCAGAGTTGTTCCGTTTTTATGAGCTGTTTTCGCAATTTTTGCAGCGTTTTCGTAGCCGATGTGCGTGTTAAGCGCTGTCACCAGCATCAGCGATTTGTCCACCAATTCTTTGATTCTCTTTTCATTTGGCTCGATTCCGACGGCGCAATGGTCATTAAAGGAAATCATCGCATCGGCTAATAATTGTGCCGATTGCAAGAAATTATAAGCCATCACCGGTTTGAAAACATTCAGTTCGTAATTTCCCTGCGTTCCTGCGAAAGAAATCGTGGTATCGTTGCCAAGAACTTGCGCGCAGACCATTGTCAAAGCCTCATTCTGAGTCGGATTTACTTTTCCCGGCATAATGGAAGATCCCGGCTCGTTCTCCGGAATGTGAATTTCCCCAATGCCAGATCTTGGCCCGGAAGCCAACAAGCGAATGTCCTGGGCAATTTTGAAAAGAGAAACCGCCAATTGTTTCAAAGCACCGTGAGATTCCACAATACCGTCGTGCGCTGCCAAAGCCTCGAATTTATTGGGTGCCGTCACAAAAGGAAGTCCTGTAAATTCTGCAATATATTTAGCCACCAAAACATCATAACCTTTCGGCGTATTAAGTCCGGTTCCGACGGCAGTTCCGCCAAGCGCCAACTCCTTCAAATGCTCCAAAGTATGCGTGATTGCTTTTTTCGCATAATCCAATTGTGCCACATAGCCCGAGAATTCCTGCCCCAAAGTCAAAGGCGTGGCATCCATCAGGTGCGTTCTCCCGATTTTCACGATATTGCGGAATTGTTTGGCTTTTTCGTCCAGCGTCTGTCTCAGTTTATCCAAAGCCGGCAAAGTTTCTTTCACGACTTTGGTGTACGCTGCGATGTGCATAGCCGTTGGATAGGTATCGTTGGAAGACTGAGATTTATTGACGTCGTCATTCGGGTGGATAAACGGTTTGTCACCGAGAGTTCCACCGTTGAGAACGTGCGATCGGTTGGCAATCACTTCGTTCACGTTCATATTAGATTGTGTTCCCGAGCCTGTCTGCCAGATCACCAAAGGAAATTGATCATACAATTTACCTTCCAAGATTTCGTCACAAACCTTGGCAATCAGGTCTCTTTTTTCTTCAGAAAGCACGCCCAACTCTGCATTGGTATAAGCGGCGGCTTTTTTCAGGTAAGCAAATGCATCGATGATCTCGCGGGGCATACTTGCTGCCGGCCCGATTTTGAAATTGTTGCGGGACCGCTCGGTCTGAGCGCCCCAAAACTTGTCTGCGGGTACCTGCACCTCGCCCATCGTGTCTTTTTCGATTCTGAAATTCATTATAATTTAGATTTATTATTGATCATAGAAAATATTCGATTCCGCTCAGCCATCCGTTTTGATTCTTTTTATTAGGAGCTATTTCCCGCTTTCCGTTGCAATCTTTTTTTTCCTCAGCCTTGCCGCCGCCGAAAAAAAGGATTTCCACTGCAATCGGGGCTATGGGTTTTGTTATTCTTATCCGGCATTTTCCAACTTCATTTCAGCTGATTTTACAACCTTACGAATTTACTAAAAACTAAAAGTGTGGCAAAATGAAAAAAATCAAGTCCTAAATTTTGTCAGATCTAATAAAATCATTTATTTTTGCTAAAAATATATAGCGATATGATGTTATCTGCTTTTTGGCCGGTTTACCAATTTCTTTGGACTTTGTACTTTTTCGCAATGCTTTTGTGCGGATTTTGGTGTATTTTGATGTTTTTCGGTTTCATCGTTCCGCTTTGGCTCACCGAAGGCTTGGCAGAATATTACGGAAAGATCAACAAAAACTTCGATCCCGAGCAGGTGCGATACAAAAAGCTTTATGAGCAGGAAGGCGTAGAAGTAATTTATCAAAAACCCGCAGGCGAACAAAGCGCCGGCACCGGGCATCACCATTAAGTTGGCAATTTTCTTTTCGTGAGAGATTGCACTCGAAGCGAAACAACATATATTCAAATCCATTCTTTAATAAGAGTGGATTTTTTAGTTCTCTTGAACCCTTCAGACTTAATTCTTGGCGTTTTCTTCTTGTTTCTTATTTCCATATCTTTGCACCCTAAAAATTTAATATGTCTAAGTCATTAATCCCCAAACTGGAAGCTATAAAACAACGATATAATGAGGTCGCGGAGCTCATCATCCAGCCCGATGTGATCTCGGATCAAAAAAAATATTCGATGCTGAACAAAGAATACAGCGATCTGGGGAAGATCGTAAAAGTCTTTGACGAATATAAAGCCGCCCTCGATACCATTGCAGAATCGGACGAAATCATTGCGGACGGCGGCGACAGAGAATTTGTAGAAATGGCAAAGCAAGAAAAGTATGAGGCGATGGAAAAACTACCCGAATATGAAGAACAACTGAAGTTTCTCCTGATCCCCAAAGATCCTGCGGACGACAAAAATATTATCTTGGAAATGCGCGCCGGAACCGGAGGCGACGAAGCGGCAATTTTTGTGGAAGATATGTACCGGATGTACACGATGTATTTCAAAATGAAAGGCTGGAAACACGAGATCACAGACGCCAGCGAAGCTGCCAAAGGCTACAAAGAATTGATTATGAAAGTGCAGGGCGAAGGCGTCTATGGCATTATGAAATTTGAATCAGGCGTCCACAGGGTACAACGCGTCCCGGAAACCGAATCTCAGGGTCGTGTACACACCTCTGCCATAACCATTGCGGTCTTGCCGGAAGCCGAAGAAGTGGATGTGGAGATCAATCCGGCAGATATCGAGATGCAAACTTCGCGCTCCGGAGGCGCCGGCGGGCAGAACGTCAACAAAGTGGAAACCAAGGTGCAATTAACACACAAACCCACGGGCTTAGTCGTTGTTTGCCAACAGGCGCGCTCTCAGCTCGCCAACCGGGAACTGGCCATGGAAATGCTTCGGGCAAAGTTGTATGACATCAAATTGCAGGAAGTGCTTGGCGATATCGCTGCTCAGAGAAAAACGATGGTGTCCACCGGCGACCGATCTGCAAAAATCAAGACCTACAACTATCCGCAAGGGCGCGTGACGGATCACCGCATCAACAAGTCTATTTATAATCTTGATGCTTATATGAACGGTGATATTCAGGAAATGATGGATGCCGTCATCATGGCAGAAAATGCCGAGAAGCTGAAAGGCGAGGAAGAAGGAATCGCTTAATCTAAAAAAATAAGGCACAAGGAAATCCCACAATTAATATGGGAAATCAACGATTAGTGTCAGCCTTTTTTCTTATTTAACACGATCCGAGACTCTAAGTCCTGAAAATCGGACGCCGTATTTCCAATTGCAATAGGCAAAGAATTGATACAATCTGTACTCGAATTCGAACCCGTAATTTTCTTGCGGGTCATAATCTATCGCGACTTCGTAAAAAGAAGGATTCACACCCGAGTAGAATCTGGAATTCCACTCGCTGACCAGAAGGGTATTTCGGGATTTCAAGTAGCTTTCTGTAAACATGGATCGGGGTAAGGCTCTCGTCGCCACAAAGTTTTCGTAACCTGCATCGAACACCGTAATTTCCCATTCATCTGCAGAATCGGTTTTCTTTTGCACTGCGACAGCCGGGCTTTGATCTTCGGCAGGTGGCTTTTTACCGGCAGAACAAGACCAGATAAAAATAGAAAGCAGAGCTAAGCCAATTATATTTTTCATGACAGATATATTTCCTTTAAATTATCAAAAAATCATTCCAAAGACAGAAAACGGCTTTCATCTGTTTTGGAATCATCTTAAGCTATGGCGTGGGATCTTTCTGCAGTACCACAAAAGCCGGGAAGTGGTCGGAATATCCGCCGGTAAAAGTATCGCCCGCCCAAGAGCGGAACGGATAACCTTTGAAGCTCCCTTCTTTTGTAATTAGATAGGCCGGCGCATAGATCTCCGCTTTGAATACCGTGTAGTCTTTTCTCACTTCTTTATTTGGTGAATATAAATTGGCAGAAACAATGATCTGATCGAAGAGATTGGGGGCATCCCGGTAAGCTAAAGACGCCACGCCTTTTTTATACAAAGGATACATCAAGT
The DNA here is from genome assembly GCF_003932955.1 of Chryseobacterium sp. SC28. Lineage (GTDB taxonomy): Bacteria > Bacteroidota > Bacteroidia > Flavobacteriales > Weeksellaceae > Epilithonimonas. The sequence goes on along the minus strand of NZ_QOVY01000002.1, from coordinate 143,602 downwards.
TGAGATAAGGCGTGCTTTCCGAAAGATCTTTAGGATCGCCCACCGCTTTGAGATAGTTTTTGAGACTTGAGCTGATAGGGTCGTCATTAAAATCTCCCATTGCGATTAATTTCGTGGCAGGGTCTAACGCTCTCACACTGTCCATTTGCTGTTTCAGCACCACGGCAGCGGCGTTGCGTTTCGGAAGTGAAACTGCTTCTCCACCTCTTCTGGATGGCCAGTGATTGAGGAAGAATGCTACCTTCTCGTTGTCGAGGAAGCCCATCATTACAACGATATCTCTCGTATAATCTCTTCTGCCTTCTTCGCCGTAAACTTTAATCTCTTTCTTCCACGACTTGGATGGTGTGAATCTTCTTTTCTGATAAATAAAACCGATGTCTATCCCTCTGTAATCGTAGGAGTTAAAATGAACAATGCCATAATCGTATTTTGCCAGCACGGGTTCTTTGACGAGATCTTCTATCACTTGGCGGTTTTCTACCTCTATCAATCCTACAACCACGGGAGCCGTATTGGTGTAAGCTCTTCCCATTTCTGAGATTACTTTGGCCTCGTTCACCAGCTTCTGTTTGTAGATGTCGTAGGTATAATTTTTACTGCTTTTGGGCGTGAATTCTTCGGATCCGCCTTGTATTCTTACGACTTTTTTGCCCTTCAATGATTGGTCGTTCCACGGACCTGCATAGTCGGGGTCTGTAACTTCCAGATATTTTACAGAATCCAGAGGCACACTTCTGTGGAAGGCGGGATTGCTGATGTCTTTGGTTCCGTCTATATAATCCGCAGAACGGATGGTATCCCAGAGATTTTCGACATTCAGAAATCCCACTGTGGCAACACGCACCTGTCTCTTTTGCTGTGCAGGGAATAAAGACAGGAATAAAAAAGCTATTACGCCCAATATATTTTTCATAAAGTAAAATAAAATTTCTAAGGCTACAAAAGTAATTTTTTTTGGTCTGTTGCAAAATAAAAATATCAAGTTTTTGTGATTTGTAAATGATGCTGCAAAATAATTGACAATTTGTTAAAATAAATAAAATGTTAAAAAGTTCTAATTATGGAAATTTTATTTACATTTGCGTTCCGTCTGTAATGGATTGAATATTAGAAAAAAGAGCAAATAAACCTAATTGATTTTATGATTAAAAAACTGTCATTAATCTCCTTATTTACAATGCTTCCGGCCTCCTTTTATTATGCACAGACCACGGTTTTTGCTTATTTGAAAGATGCCAACGGCAAGCCCGTGGAGCAAGCGCAAGTAGATCTGAAAGGAGAAGGTAATGGTGTTACGGCAGACAAGATTGGATATTTCCAGTTTGTAGATCTGAAATCCGGCCATTATCAGATTGTGGTATCAAAACCCAATTTCGAGACCAAAACTTTGGAATTTGATATTACTACCGAAAAAAGAAAAGACCTGGGCGTCATTACGCTGTATCCCGCTCTGATAGGTGCAGAACAGGGTCTTGCGATCCTCGATAACGACGACGATGAAGAAGCAAGCCAAACCTCAACCGTCGGTCTTTTGCAATCCTCTCAAGATGTTTTCAGCAGAATCGCCAGCTTTGATCTTGGTGCCTATTGGTTCCGGCCGAGAGGTGTTGACGGCAGAACCTCCGAAAACATAATGAACGGCGTCTCTATGGTGAAATCCGACAATGGAAATGTCGATTTTTCTAATTGGGGCGGTCTCAATGAGATCGTGAGATATCCGGAAATAGCAGCCAACCATTCGCCCTCCGAATATGCTTTCGGCGGAGCCAGTGGTGTTATTTACAAAAATACAAAAGCCAGCGATTACCGAAAAGGGTTTCAAGCTGTTTACTCTGTCACCAACAGAAATTACCGCCAGAGGGTTTCTTTGCGCTATTCTTCCGGAATGTCGAGAAGCGGATGGGCATTTACACTGATGGGCGCCAAAAGATGGGCAGAAGAGGGCATTCAGGAAGGAACTTTTTATGATGCTTATGGCACTTATTTAGGAATCGAGAAAAAAATCAGCAGCAATCACACCATCACATTCAACGCTTTTGCTTCGCCTTACCGGAGATCTACCTCCAGTCCCAGCACGCAGGAGGTTTATGATTACAGAGGCGTTCACTATAATTCATATTGGGGCTGGCAAAATGGAGATAAGAGAAGCGAAAGGGTCAAAAAAGGCTTTCAGCCGCTTCTCCAATTGCAGGATTTCTTAAAAATCAACAAGAACTCCAATCTATGGACGTCGGTCTCATATCAGTTTGGAAAAGACAGGGGCTCGCGGCTTGATTGGCAGAGCGTTCCCAATCCTTCTCCTACCTATTACAGAAACTTACCCAGCTATTTCGGCTCATTAAATCCGGAAGCATTTGTCTGGGATCCCGCCACCGATAGTTATCTCGCCGCGGGCGATGCCTATCAAACCTCGAAAACGGCGTGGGAAAATGGAGACCCTACTGTCACCCAGATTAATTGGGACAAGCTGTATGCGGCTAATTTGGGGCAGGCACCTATTACCCAATATGGCGCCACCGGAAAAAGAGCATTGTACTATCTTGTAGACGACGTGAGCGATGACAAGATCTGGAATGCCGCAACCCATTATACCTATAATTTTACCGATAAGACCCGTTTTTTATTGAACATTTCTTATCAGAATTACCGGTCGGACTTGTACAGAGAGGTCAATGATCTTTTAGGTGCCGATTTTGTTCTGAATAAAGATCCTTTTGCGGCAACTAATAATCCCGGAACCTCAGCGTTATATAATGAAGGGGAAGCGAACGTAGCTAAAAAAGAAGGCGACAGAGTGCTTTATAATTACATCTTCCGCAGACAGGAAGTGAAGGTAAATCCCGGTTTCAAATTCTCCGAAGGCAAATTCGATGTCTTTGTCTCTGCTCTTGCAGCTTATTCCACCTCTAACAGGGAAGGCTTATTCAAACATTATTTATATGATAGTTCTTTCGGGAAAAGCAAAGATTATGAATTCTGGAACTTTGGGTTGAAAGGTCAAATCATTTACAAAATCAACGGAAGAAACTTCCTGATTTATAACGGTGCGTTCTTTTCGCAAGCGCCTTTTTTGGAGGATCTTTTCATCAACCCAAGACTTAATGCGGCCGTGGCGCCGAATATCAAAAATACGGTGGTCAATGCAAACGACTTGAGCTATGTGATCAATTCTCCATTTTTCAAAATCAGAGCTTCTGCCTTTTTAATCGATACTCAGAACGAAACAAATGTACAGCGGTTCTTCGCAGATGGTATCCAGATAGACAATTCCACTAGTGGTGGAACTACCGACACCAATACGGGCGGACAATACATTCAGAGTGCTTTTGTGACGCAAGTAATGTCGAACGTAGAGAAAAGAAACCTGGGTGCAGAACTTGGCGTAGATGTTAAAATATTGCCAACGCTGTCGTTCCAAGGCGTCGCCAGCTATGGAGAATACACGTACCGCAATGATCCGAAAGTTTATTTCGCATCCGATGCTATCGGCGTGTTCGACAATGGACAGTCTTTTGTGGATTTCGGCAAATCGTCTCTAAAGGATTACAAACAAGGGGGAACGCCACAGATGGCATTCTCGGCAGGTTTGAGATATAATTCTCCGAAATATTGGTGGATCGGAGCAAACTGGAACTACTTGGATAATAATTATCTAGATCCTTCTCCGCTATTGAGGTCGCAAAGTTTTGTACAAAACGGAAATACCGATACGCCTTATGCCGGAGTGGATGACGCCGAACTAAGAAGGCTATTGGCTCCAAACAAACTTCCTTCTGCTCATTTTATCAATGCAAATGTTGGTAAGTCTTGGTTGCTGGGCAAATATTATATATTGATCTCGGCAAGTGTCAATAATATCTTCGACAACACTAATTATATCACCGGCGGCTTCGAACAGACAAGAAATGTGAAGTTCGACGGTTTCCAAGAAGATTTTAACAGAAGTCAAACATTATTCGGTCCTAAATATTGGTATACTCAAGGACGTTCCTATTTCATAAATTTACAAGTAAGATTTTAAACCAAAAAAAATGAAAACATATACAACTATCAAAACATTGATTTTTTCTGCGCTTGTGGCAGCCACCTTTTCTTCGTGCGTCAAGGATGATGACTGGAATACGCCAGAGGTCTTGTGCAACAATAGATTTGATGCGCCCACCATTACAATGGCAGAATTTGTGGCTTTAGCACCCCCACCCCCATCCGGTTCCAGTTATTCTGCCGCAACATATAAAGTTCCTGCAGATGGAGCACCGGTAATTTTTGATGCCTATGTTGTTTCGTCCGACGAAAACGGTAACTTTTACAAGACAATCTCTTTTCAGGATAAACCGGAAAACCCAACGGTTGGATTACAAATGGAAGTCGATAAAGCTTCTAACTATGCGGATTTCCCTGTGGGAGCCCACATCCGGATCAAAGCTAACGGCTTGGTCTTGGGATTGGACAGGGGTACGATTAAAATAGGCTCGATAGACCCAACGTATGCTATAGGAAGAATCCCAAGCGTTCTTTTGACAAGATATCTCGCAGGCGTTTGCAACGGCAACAAAATGGATGTCGCACAGATTGTTCCTACAAAGCTTGCCAATCTTAATGAAGCTAAGGCCGCCAAATATATTAATACTTTGGTAACCGTGGATGATGTGCAGTTTGTAGATGAAGTCGTTCTGCCGCAACCAACCACCTACATTAATTACATTGCAGGGGTAGGCCAAGATACAGACAGAGGTATTGAAGACAAATCAGGCGCTACGTCCGTCCTAAGAAATTCGGGATATGCTAGTTTTGGAGCCAATTTGTTGCCAACAGGAAATGGCAATCTGACCTTCGTAGTAAGCAAATACAATTCCAGCTACCAAATGCTGATCAGAAGCCTTACCGATGTCAAATTTGATAATCCAAGATATATAAAACCGGATGCCGCACCGCCTAAAGGTGGAACAGCAATTTCATATTTGGGAAGCTTTTCAGAAAATTTTGAAAGCTATTCCGTGGATACCGATACCTTCCCTAAGTATGTGAACGACCCCTTGGTGGGCAACAGATATTGGCAACTGAAAACTTTCAGCAGCAATAAGTACATCCAGATGTCTGCAAATGCAGGAACCGGATCTTTCCAAACGTATTTTATAGTTCCTGTGGATTTTACCGCCGCCAATACCTTAGCTTTCAGAGTGAATGTCGGATACTATAATGGCGATGCATTGAAGGTCTATACCACCACGAATTATACAGTCGGAGGAAATATTTCTGAAGCAACGCTTACCGATATTACTTCCAACTTTACCATTCCTAAAACACCAACTTCAGGATATGGCGTTCTGACCTCAGCGGGAACTTATAATCTGCCTGCAACGCTTACCGGAAACGGATTTATAGTTTTCAAATACGAAGGCGCGGGCAACGGGGTTACCACAACAATGCAAATTGACGATATCGTGGTCAACTAATTGGCCGCAAACATTATTAACACAAATATAAAAGACCGCAATTCGCGGTCTTTTTGTTAGAAAAGTAGTCTCTGTCTTATGCACTTAGCAAGATATATCCGATTTCTTCCTGCAAAGTTTCAAAAATTCAGCTTCGACTGCGGCGTAACTTTCAGGCATTTCTTTAGAAGCCCAGAAAATCATCGCCATCGATTGATCGCCAAACGCCTCCAGATAGGTCGCCTTATTTAGTCTGTAAGCTTCTCTCAGCAAGCGTTTGATGCGATTCCTGTCCACCGCCCTTTTGAAAAATTTCTTACCCACCGAAACGCCAACTCGATGATTGGGAACGGAAAAACTTTCACCAGATTTAATGTGAATCACCCGGATATTGTCCACCGTCAGCCACTTCCCTTTCTTAAAAAGATGGTCGATTTCTGCTTTTCTTTTCAGCTTTTCGTGCGAGGGGAAGGTGTTTTTCATCATTCGGAAAATTATTCTTTTCCCATTAAATAATTGATAGCCTCCGCCGAAGCATATAATCCGAAAAGCGCCGGCATAAAACTGATTGTTCCATAAAAAGAACGTTTAAAATTAGCACCATCGGTCATTTTCAGGCTCTCTTCATCTTGCAATTCTGTTGAGAAAACACATCGGACACCTTTATCGATTTTTTCTTCCTTCAGCCGTTTTCGCACTTGTTTTGCCAACAGACAATTGTGGGTCTTGTGAATATCGCGCACCAAAACTTTGCTGGGATCGGTCTTTCCGCCGGCGCCCATCGAGGAGACCAGTTTGGTTTTGGTCCTTCTGCAAGCGATAATTAAAGCCAATTTTGGAGTTAGAGAATCGATACAATCCAGCACGAAATCAAATTTTTCCGATTTTATAAGTTCTTCCATTCTTTCCGGTTCCAAAAAATCATTGATTTTTGTCAGCTCAAGTTGCGGATTAATGTCCATCAAGCGGTCTCCCACCACGTCCACTTTATGCTTCCCAATCGTAGAATGCAAAGCAGGCAATTGCCTGTTGATATTGGTAATATCTACAACGTCACCGTCTGCGATCACCATTTTTCCCACGCCAGCCCTCGCCAGAAATTCTGCTGCGAAAGATCCTACACCACCTAAGCCAACTACCAGGACTTTAGCGTTTTGAAGTTTTTCAATGCCCTCCCTTTTGATTAGCAATTCGGTGCGTTCCAGCCAAAATTTATCCATTCTCAATAATATGATTTAAATTTTCCCACATTTGATTTTTCAGATTTTCCATAGATATAGACTTAATCTCAGACACTTTTTCATAAAGCTTAATGATCTCAAAATCGGAATCGTCCGTTTCCAGAAAGAGTTTTTGAATAGGCATATTTTTAATGATATTTTGCAAAGATAAGTTTTCTAAAGCCGCATATCCAAAACTGAGATAGAAGCCCACCTCCAAAAGTTCCCGCGCAATATTCTCTTTTTTATTAAACCCATGAACAACTAAGGGAATCTTCGCATTTTTGTAATGCAAAATCTGCGAAAATCTCCTGACACAATGGATGATGATCGGTTTTCTGACGGTTTCCGCCCAAGAAATATGTGCGGCGAAAACTTCATTTTGAAGTTCATTATCGACGGCAACATTGCTGTCTAACCCACATTCGCCGATGGCAATGCAGTTTGCGGAAAGAGAAGTGATTTTGATTTTTTCGAAATCGGATCTCCAGTTTTTGCTGATGTCTTTTGGATGCAACCCTGCGGAAAATTTGGCATTTGGAATTTCTTCATCCAAACCTAAATTATAAATTCCGCTTCTACCGAGTTGATGATGGTGAAAATCCAGCAAATCCATACTCAAAGATAAGGAATTAAACTTTTTCAACCCGATAAGGAAACGATCATCATCATTTCAAAGCTAAATATTTGGGAGAAAGTGCAATGCCCGAGTTTGCGTAGGTCGGCAATAAAATTGAACATCGAATTTATTCTAAGTAATCAAAGAATTTGCTACTTTTACAAAGATTTTTCCTAATCCATGAGAAAAAAATTTACCGAGAAACAGATTAAAATTCTGGATGTTGCAGAAGAATTAATTGCTAAAAAAGGCTTCGATGCTACTACGGTGCGCGAGATTTGTAGCAAAGCCAACATCAATGTGGCGATGATCTCGTACTATTTCGGATCCAAGGAAAAGATGATGTCTTACCTATACCAACTCCGTGCGCAACGAACCAAAGAAAGTTTTTCTGAGTTTGCCCAAACCATCAAAGACGGGAAACCGGAGATGCAGCTGAAGGAAATCGTCAATTTTATATTGTCTCTCCTTTTCAAGTACAATTATTTTTACGGTTTTGTGACGCAGGATATCCGGATGATGGATCACGTGAAAGATGATCTTTTGGAGTTTTATCAGATCTGCGTGGCGAGGATCGATGAGGTGGTGAAGAAGGGTATTGTTTCCGGCGTTTTTCATAACGCACCAAAATCCGAAGACGTCTTTACGATGATTATTGGTTCTACTTTGTTCGTCATCAGAAACAGGGATTTTTATGAACTTTACATTGCTGCGACGACCGATGCGCAATATATGAAAGAGGCCGAACAGAAACTGAGAAACAGTATTCTGCTAAGTATTTTTGCACTTTTGGATTATGACGCCAACTAAGATTTCTGCGCCATTTTCAGGGCTTCGTTGATGTAGAATTCCACTTCTGCCGGGCGGTTTTTAGCATCCTTTTCTTGTCCTTCTTTATTTCCCAATCGCACGATAATCATATCCAAAGCGGGAACTACGATGACATACTGACCATAAAGCCCCCGAAGATAATAATGGGGAATCTTGGCGTCGTCATTTATCCAAACGCCCATTCCGTAAACACCGTTTGAGTTCTGCGTTGGCGTAATCATTTGATGTACAAATTTTTCATCAATCAAAGGAATATTCTGAAATTTTCCGCCGTTTAAAAGCAGCGAGCCCAGTTTTGCAAAATCCCGCGCATTGGAGTGGATGCAGCAGAACGCTTTCTCCACACCCAGATCGTCCGTTGTCCAATCTGCATCTTGTTCCATACCAAGCGGTTTCCACAGTTTTGCAGAAGCGTACTCGGCAAGTGGCATCCCAACGGCTTTGCCAACAGCAAACCCCAATAGTTGAGTAGCGCCGCTTTGGTATTCAAATTTTTTGCCCGGTTGTTGTTTTATCTTTTTTTGGAAGACCACCTCGGCTAAAGAAAATCCGTAGTAGGCGGCTGCATTGGGCAAGAACGGATTTTTGTAATCTTCGTCCCAATCAAGTCCGGATTCCATCGTTGCGAGATTTCGCAAGGTCAAATCATTCCCAAACGATTTTTCCGAAAATTCGGGATAGAATTCCGAAAATTTTTGATCGAGGCTCCCGATTCTACCATCATCAATGGCCTTTCCAAGCAAGAGGACGGTGACAGTTTTCGCCATTGAGAATGAGTTGCTGGCGGTGTTATTTTTATAGCCATCCCAATATCTTTCCTGCAAAATCTTCCCATTTCGGATGATCAAAAAAGAAACAGATTCTGTGTCCTTTAGATGCTTTTCTAATTGGGGAGACAGCGCGATTTTGTTGTAATCCTTATCAATCGGCCAAGGTTTGGGGTTTCCTTTGGAAATCGAGCGAGCCGGGAAATACTTGCCATCGTCAATCGTCGAGCTGGTTTTTCCGCGCAAATAAGTTAATCGGATGCCTTTGAAAAGGTACTGATAGCCGGAAATGTAAACGGCGAGAATAACTCCTGCTATGAGCAGAAGCGATATATTCAAAGGTTTTTTCAACATCAGAAATACTTTAGTGTAAAATTAAATCTAATTTGCCCAATTATCGATCAATTTGTTTGGAATGATTTTCGATTTTCTTGTTTTATGAATGATGATCTCAAAAAAAAGCAACTTCGCAATCACAAGCGCTTGGCAACGGGATTATTTATCTTGATGGCGATCGTGTTTGTGGGGATGACTGTATTGCAAAAACAAAATCCTTCGCATTGGATCGGATACATCCGGGCCTTCTCGGAAGCAGCGATGGTGGGCGCTTTGGCCGATTGGTTTGCCGTGACGGCGCTTTTTCATTATCCTTTGGGAATCCAAATACCACATACAAATCTGATCGAAAACAGCAAAGAAAAAATCGGCGATAATCTGGGCAACTTCGTGGTGGAGAATTTTCTTTCGCCTCAAAATATCCGACCTTATATTCAAAAACTAAAAGTTTCGGCTTATTTGGGCGATTGGCTTTCAAAGGAACGAAATCAAAACCTTTTGATCTCCGAGCTGTCTTCTATTTTAATGGATATTCTTCAAAAACTGGACGACGACGCTGTGGTGAAATTCATTACGAATAAAGCGCAAGAAATGTCGCAATCCATAAAACTCAATGCCATCATAGGAAACGGAATCGAATATCTGTTACACAAAAATGATCATCAGAGATTGATTACCGGATTGAGTTCGCAAATTAAAAACTATATTCTTCAAAATCAGCAACTGGTGACGGAACGTGTGCAGAAGGAAAGTTTCTTCTTCATCCCAAAATCGGTGGACTCCAAAATTTCTGAAAAAATCACGAAAGGTCTCAGCGATTATTTCCGGGAAGTGGAAGAAGACCTAAACCATCCTCTGAGAACCGAAATCACCCAAAAGATTTTTGAATTTTCCAAAGAATTGAAAGATGAACCAAAATGGGAATCGGAGTTTGAAGGCATAAAACTTGAATTTCTGGATGGTGAAAAACTGAATCAATATGCCGAGGATATTTGGCATTCGCTGAAATCTTCGTTAATTGTTGAATTGACGGAAAACAATTCTAAACTGAAATCATACATCCAAAAAAATCTCGGCGAGCTGGTTGACAACCTCCAAAATGATGAGCCATTTCAGCACCGAATCGATCATTGGGTGCGGGTTACGGCATACAAATATATTCTGAAAAACACCAAAGGTTTTGGGGAATTAATTAGCAACACCGTCGGGAATTGGGAAGGCAAAGAACTCAGCCGAAAACTGGAGTTGGAGGTGGGGAAAGATCTGCAATTTATTCGTATTAATGGAACGGTCGTCGGCGGTTTGGTAGGACTGATTATTTACACCATCGCCAATTTCATATAAAAAAATAGCGACCCAAAATTTCGGTCGCTATTCTTTATTGATTGAAAATGATTACTTCAAACTCTCAAAACTACGCTTGATAAAGTCGGTCAGTTCCTTTCCTTTCAGTAGATTTTGAGATAATTTTGCCAAATCCAACGCCTGATTAATCATCGCTTTTTTCTTATCGGCATCCTCTATTTTGAGCAATTCTTCCGCAAATTCGGAATTGGAATTGACGACGAGATTGTACATTTCGGGGAAACCACCCATTGCAAACATTCCGCCGCCGCCTGTAGCTTGCATATCTTTCATTCTTCGGAAAAACTCCGGCTGAGTCAAGGTAAACGGCGCATCGGCAGAATCCAGATCTTCCAACTGAACAGTGAATTTCGGATCGTTGACACATTCCTCGATTTCTTTTTTCAATTTTTCCTTATCCGATTCATTCAGTTTGGAGATGGCTGGCTCATCTTTTTTGATGAGATTATTGATGTGATCTGCATCCACTCTTGCAAAAGCAATTTTTTCTTTCGAGGCCTCCATTTTTTGGATCAGATGCGGCACGATGGGAGAATCGAGCAATAGCACTTCATAGCCTTTCTCTTTCGCCGCCTCGATGTAGCTGTGTTGCTCATCGGTGTTGGATGCGTATAGAATGACTGTTTTGCCGTCTTTATCGGTTTGCTTGGTTTTGATTTTTTCCATCAACTCGTCCCAAAGATAATACTGGCCATCGGTTGTGGGATAAAGTGCAAATTTGTCAGATTTTTCATAGAATTTATCCTCCGAGATCATCCCATATTCTATCACGACTTTGATATCGTTCCATTTTTTTTCGTAGTCTTCGCGGTTTTCGTTGAGGAGCGCTACCATCTTGTCGGCCACTTTTTTGGTGATGTACGACGAGATTTTCTTCACGGCGGCATCCGCCTGCAAATAGGATCGCGATACGTTCAGCGGAATATCCGGAGAATCTATCACGCCTCTCAGAAGCATCAAGAAATCCGGCACGATGCCTTTCACTTCATCCGTCACAAAGACCTGATTTTGATACAATTGGATCTTATCTTTCTCGATATTGATATTGTTTCCTAATTTTGGAAAGAACAAAATTCCGGTCAAATTAAACGGATAATCCACATTCAAATGGATATGAAACAAAGGATCCTCAAACTGCATCGGATACAGCTCTCTGTAGAAATTGTTGTAATCCTCCTCGGTCAGCTCAGAGGGCGCTTTCGTCCACGCCGGGTTGGGATTGTTGATAATATTGTCCACCTCCACGGTTTCCGGTTTTGCATCTTCCGCAGCGCCTTCCGGCAAAGGCAATGTTTCTTTTCGGGTTCCGAATTTGATAGGAATTTGATTGAATTTATTATATTTTAAGAGAAGTTCACGGATCTTATGCTCTTCCAAAAACTCCAAAGAATCTTCTGCAATATGAAGCACGATGTCCGTTCCTCTGTCAGATTTTTCTGTTTCTTCAAGCGTATATTCCGGACTTCCATCGCAGACCCAACGAACGGCTTTACTATCTTCTTTGTAAGATTTGGTTAAGATTTCCACTTTCTCCGCCACCATAAACGCCGAATAAAATCCAAGACCAAAATGTCCGATAATCCCGGCATCTTTGGCAGAATCTTTATATTTTTCGAGAAATTCTTCGGCGCCCGAAAATGCTACTTGGTTGATGTATTTTTCAACTTCCTCACCCGTCATTCCTATTCCTTGATCCTTGATGGTCAGCGTTTTAGCCTCTTTATCAATTTTCACTTCGATGATCGGATTTCCGTAATCCACCTTTGCTTCTCCGATAGTTATCAGATGTTTCAGCTTCGTGGTGGCATCGGTTGCGTTCGAAATCAGTTCACGCAAAAAAATCTCGTGATCGCTGTAAAGAAACTTTTTAATCAATGGAAAGATGTTCTCCACCGATACATTAATACTTCCTGTTGACATATTTATATTATTTTTTTGTTTTATTAACTATCGAAAACCCCGACATCAGAATTAATCTAATTTCTAACATCTAAACTCGAACTTCTTTTTGGGCGACTGCCAAAAGCCAAAACTTTCCCCCGCTATTTTGTCACCGGGCTATCCGCTACAATCTTTTGCTTATCACGACTCGTCATCGATTGCCGCATTTCCCAAGCAAAAGGATTTCCACTACTATCCCTGTCGCAGGGTTCCACAGCCAATCCAGATTTCACAAAAAAAAGACCATCCAAACATAAATGACAAATTGTCGCTTCGAAATTTATCTTTGCATTCATTGTTGAGTCACATCAGCAAAAATCCTTACATTTACTTTCAAGATAAGAAAAACAAAATGCGTCACCAAATCCAAAATCAAACCCCTGATTTTAAGAACATTACATTCGATTCCAATTCAGAAAATTATATTTTTGAAAAAGACGGTTTGGAGCTGAAATCAAAATACACCAGCGAAGATGTAAAAAACAAAGACATCCAGGCCGGCTCGGCAGGCATTCCGCCTTTTCTTCGCGGTCCGTACACCACAATGTACGTCCAAAAACCCTGGACCATCCGGCAATATGCAGGATTTTCAACCGCAGAAGAATCGAATGCCTTTTACCGTAGAAATCTGGAAGCCGGTCAAAAAGGGCTTTCCGTGGCTTTCGATCTCGCAACGCACCGCGGTTACGATTCCGATCACCCAAGAGTCGTCGGCGATGTTGGAAAAGCAGGCGTTGCGATCGATTCTGTTGAGGATATGAAGATTTTGTTTAACGAGATTCCTTTGGATCAAATCTCCGTATCGATGACGATGAACGGCGCGGTTTTGCCGATTTTGGCCTTCTACATCGTGGCCGCAGAAGAGCAAGGCGTTTCTATGGACAAGCTCTCCGGAACCATTCAGAATGATATTCTCAAAGAATTTATGGTTCGGAATACTTACATCTATCCGCCGACGCCATCGATGAAAATTATCGCCGATATTTTTGAATATACTTCTAAAAATATTCCGAAGTTCAATTCCATTTCCATCTCAGGTTATCATATGCAGGAAGCCGGCGCAACACCGGTGCTGGAAATGGCCTACACTTTAGCCGACGGTTTGGAATATGTGCGAACAGGGCTCAAAGCAGGAATGAACATCGATGATTTCGCGCCAAGATTGTCCTTTTTCTGGGCCATCGGAATGAATCATTTTATGGAAATTGCAAAAATGCGCGCCGCCAGATATATTTGGGCCAATCTTCTCCAACAATTTAATCCTCAGAATCAAAAATCTCTCGCTCTCAGAACGCATTCGCAAACTTCGGGATGGAGCTTGACGGAGCAGGAACCTTTTAATAATATCACAAGAACTGCGATTGAGGCCTTATCGGCCGCATTGGGAGGAACGCAGTCGCTGCACACCAATGCTTTGGACGAGGCTATCGCTTTGCCAACCGATTATTCGGCGAAAATTGCCAGAAATACGCAGATCATTCTTCAACAAGAGAGTGGCATCTGCGACGTTGTCGATCCAATGGGTGGAAGTCATTTGATAGAATCGTTGACTCAGCAAATGATTGAGGAAGCTACCAAATTCATCGATGAAGTGGAACAAGAAGGCGGAATGACCAAAGCCATCGAAGCCGGAATCCCGAAAATGAGAATCGAAGAAGCATCTGCCGTGAAACAGGCGAAAATCGACAGCGGAGAAGAATTTATCATAGGTATTAATTCTTTTAAATCTCATCTGCAACAGTCCGAAATCGAAATCCTCGACATCGATAATACGGAAGTCCGCAGAAAACAAATCGAAAGACTGAACAAAATAAAATCGGAACGAAATGCCGAATCGGTAATAGAAATTCTGAGTCAAATCCGAGAAACCGCTAAAACAGGAAAAGGAAATCTGTTGGAATTATGCATCGAAGCGGCTCGCCGAAGAGCAACGCTTGGCGAAATAAGCGATGCGATGGAAGCGAGTTTCGGACGTTACAAAGCCAATATCAAAACCATTTCAGGAGTTTACGCTATGAATGCAGGAAAAAACGAATACTTCGACAAAGCCGTTGCCTTGAGCCAAAAGTTTGAAGATGAGAATGGCCGACGCCCCAGAATTATGGTGGCCAAGATGGGACAAGACGGCCACGACCGAGGTGCCAAGGTAGTCGCAACAGCCTTCGCAGATATGGGATTTGATGTGGATGTGGCGCCGCTGTTTCAAACGCCGGAAGAAGTGGCGAAACAAGCTGTAGAAAATGACATTCACATTCTGGGTATTTCTTCTTTGGCGGCCGGTCACAAAACACTGGTTCCGCAGGTTGTGGAAGAACTGAAAAAATTAGGTGCCGACGATATCACCATCGTCGTTGGCGGCGTGATTCCCAAGCAGGATTACGAGTTTTTATATGCCAACGGCGCCGACTTTATTTTCGGACCCGGAACGAATTTGCCGAAGAGCGCTTTTGAAATTTTGGAAAAGCTTTTAGAATGATTTTTTACCAAATGACAAATCAGAAAATAAAGAATACTTAATTAAAATTTCTTTTGTCATTTTACAATTGCTTTTGTGTATAATTGGCGTAATTTTACACTTCATCAATTTAAAAACAAAAAAATGAATACAGAGAATCACGAACTCGAAAACAATAATTTACAAAACGGGAATACAATAGTATTAATAACAGGTGCCAACAGAAGCATTGGTCTTGAGACAGCAAAACAGCTTGCACAGAAAGGTTTTTTTGTTTATCTGGGAAGCCGTGATTTGGCGAAAGGAGAAGCAATTGTTAAAGAACTTAGCGAACAAGGATTAAAAAACATCAAAGCGATAGAAATAGATGTTACCAAACCGGAATCAATTTCTTCAGCTAAAAATATTGTCGAAAAAGAACAGGGAAAACTTGATATTCTGATTAACAATGCGGGAATCCCCGGTACTCTGCCTCAAACTGCAGCAGAAACTTCTGTTGATAATATCCGAGAGGTTTTCGAAACTAATTTCTTCGGTGTGATCAATGTAACGCAGGCGTTTTTAGAATTGCTCAAAAAATCCGACAGACCGAGAATAAGCAATATTACTTCGGGACTCGGTTCATTGACGCTTCACAGCGACCCAACATGGAAATATTATCAGGTAAAACATGCTGCTTACGGCCCATCAAAATCGGCTTTGAATGCTTACACCATCGTTTTGGCTTATGAATTGAAAGATTCAAATTTTAAAGTGAACGTGATAGATCCTGGTTATACGGCGACAGACTTCAATGGACATCGCGGACCCGGATCTGTGGAAAGTGCTGCCAGCTTCATAATTAAACATACCGTGACAGATGATGACGCTCCCACTGGCCAATTTTATAGTAATGATATCGACGATGAGATAGGAATCAGTCCTTGGTAATTTTTGTAAAATGTAAAAAGTACAGAATTAATGATTAATAGAGAAACTTTGAGGTTCTCTATTTTTATTTCTTAGCATTCGCATTCACATAAGCCGAAACCCAATTGGTTTCATCTGCCGACAATTTTGCTTTGGGTGCCATTCTTGCCATGATAGGTTCCCAATCTGCGGCGGTAAATTGTGATGGCGCGGGCAGATCGTGACATCTTCCGCATCGCAGATTAAACAGGTCCTCTCCTTTTTTCAGCATTTCAGATTTAGTAAGATCTGTGCTTGAAGCAGAGGCTGATGCCGACGTAGATTGCTGAGTTTTGCAAGAATAAACAATCGCTCCTAAAAGACACCAACTGTATATATATTTTTTCATTATTTTTGAGTTTGAATTTCATCAAAAATAATAATTTCGTAAGCAATTCTGGCTGAAAGTTCTAATTTGTAACTGTTCCAAATATGGCAAAGCAATTCGGTATCGAAGATTATGTAAAAGGGATCAAAGCGGGTGACAAGCGCATTCTTGGGAAAGCCATTACCCTCATCGAAAGCAAAAAACCCGAACACCGAGATCTTGCCGACAAACTTTTGAAGGCCATCTTGCCGATGACAGGAAACTCAGTCAGAATAGGAATTACGGGCGTTCCGGGCGCGGGAAAATCTACTTTCATAGAAACCTTCGGAAAACTCGCAATCGAACAAGGGAAAAAAGTGGCCGTTTTGGCGGTTGATCCCAGCTCGACGCTCAACAAAGGAAGCATTCTGGGCGACAAAACCAGGATGGAAGAATTGGCAAAGAATCCCAATGCCTTTATCCGCCCAAGTCCGACTTCCGGATTTCTCGGTGGCGTTGCCAATACCACCTACGAAAGCCTGCTGATTTGCGAGGCGGCAGGCTACGATTATATTTTGATAGAAACCGTCGGCGTGGGGCAAAGCGAAATATTGGTAAATGATATCACAGATGTCTTTCTTTACCTTAAAATCATTGGTGGTGGCGACGAACTGCAAGGCATCAAACGCGGCATTATGGAAATGGCAGACCTGATTTTCATTAATAAAGTGGACGCCGAAAATCTCGCAAAAGCGAAACTGACAAAGACCGAATTGTCCCGAGCTTTGCAATTCATCACTCCGAAAGAAAAAGGCTGGAAAGTCCCGATTATTCTCGGCTCGGCTCTAAAAAACGAAGGACTTGCGGAGGTCTTTGAAAAGGTGGAAGAGTTCATTTCCCTCAAAAAAAAGAACGGAACTTTCCTCGAAAACCGGAAAAATCAGGCTGAGAAAAGATTTGAGTTTTGGGTGAAGGAGTATATTCTTGAAAAGGCAAAAATAGATCACAAATTAGAAATCTCGTATCTGGAACATCAGAAAAAGGCTTCCGAACTGGTTTCGAACGCCAGTTCCGAAGCCCGAGAATTTGTAAAGAAATTATTCGAAAATTAGCGTGTGTCAACAGAGATATTTCCGTCGTAACTGATTGGTTGCCTGTCATTAGAGCTCACGGATAAAAATGCGCTTCCATTCTTGAAAATTTCGAGAGTAAGTGTGTAGGAAGTCTGCTGATCTTTTGGGGTAATAACCAAAAGCGGATTACCTTTTTTGGTTTTAGATTCCTTGATAAAGAATTCTTTCGACTCGAACCGGATTCCGCCCTTACTGGCATCGGCAGGATTGCTGTTGTAAGCCCGACCGAAATAGGGAAGCGACACGCTTAGTAAATCTTTTTTAAGATTAAAACCATAGCCTGGATCCAGATTCAAAATTCTCCCGGCAGAAGCATTGGGCATCGAATTGAGAATACCGATCACATCACCGCCCATCGGGAAGGCTTTAGTGGCGTTGAAATCGAATTCCTTTTTTTCAATCGCGGAAGCTAAGGTGGCTGAATCTAAATAATTTTGGCTTCCGCAACTAAGCAACAGCAGAGCAAAAGTGAAGAGTACTATGAGACGTCTCATTTTTCGTTGTTTTTCGTTGTTTTATTGATACAAAAATGATGCAACTTTTAGATGCATCAAAAGAGATAAAGTTAATGCCGGTGTTCCAATTCCTTTCTGGCTTCGCTGAAAATTTTCAGCAGTTTGTCTTCTTCATTTTCCCAGCACAGTTCTTCCGAAGCCACATTCAGGTTATGAAGATAAAAGGCTTTACCATTTTGCAAAACGAGATTTATTTTTTCGGCAAGATGCTCGGGCGAGTGGTTGTCTATGATTTCTCCAACTCCAAAAGTCTGCACAATATTTGCCATTTCGGGAAAGTTGGAGACTACCACGGGGACGCGCGACTGGATGTAATCTGAAACTTTGTTGGGCAAAGAATAATAATAGCTCAGGCCGTTGTTTTCCTCGATGCTCAGTCCTACATCTGCTTTGGGCGTGATTTTTCGCAAATCCTCGGGAGCGAGTTTTCCAAGAAATTTTATTCGATCTCCGAGTCCGGTTCTTTTGGCCAATTTCCGAAATTCATCTTCCATAGGACCTGTTCCTGCAATCCACAACTCTGCATTTTCGATGAATTTCATAGCCAAGATTGCTTTGTCTATTCCGCGGGAATAATTGAGCCAGCCTTGATAAAGTATTATTTTTTGAGAGTTTTCCCTGATTCCCGTAAATTCCATCCGCCTCGGTAAATTGTTTATTACCAAGGGTTTATCTATGTCATACTCCTTTACAAACCAGTTGGCATAGGAATTACTGGCCGTCATCATTCTTTTAATTTTCGGAACGAAAGTCTTTTCTATTCTTTTCCAGACGTGCTTTACCCAGCGTCCTTGCACGGTGGGCATCTCCGTAAAAATCTCGTGACTGTCGAAGATAAGGGGAATATTGAGTTTTCTGGAAATTAGATAATTTGGCATTAAGGTTTCCAAATCGTTGGCCAGCAAAATGGTCTTATTGTCAGCCGTTTTGAGCAGTTCTTTGTAAAGTTTTCTTTGGAATTCTATGTACGCAAAACGCAGTTTTTTAGATTTCAATTCGATCCTGAAAAAAGGGTAAGGCCGTTTCATTTCGGGCGAACCCAGCCAATTGCAGCCGATGAGCATAAGTTCGTAGCCGTTGTCTGATAGTGTTTTACAGACCTTCTCCACGCGCTGGTCGGTATATAAATTATTAAAAACACTCACGACGACTTTCATTTTCAATCCTTTTTTATAATGTGAAAAACCTGAATCACCGAGAGGATAGCATTGGGAATAATGATGGGCCAAAGCATTCCGCTAAAGACGCCGTAGATGACGAAACAAATGCAACCGAGCAAATTCACGGTGCGAAGTGCAGTGATATCCTTTAATAAAAAACTCACCACTACGAAAACCGAAGCGAGGTAACCAACATACTCTGACCAATTTTCCATTAATAATTTTTGAGGCTTACAAACCTAAACAATTTTTAAAAAAATCAAGTCATAAAGTCCATTTTTTTCCGCTGGCAATCTATTTGCAAACAAATATTTGAATTTTACAATAAATAATTGTAGGATTTATCATAAAAAACATAACTTAGTGTATAATTTTTAATTATGGATTATAAATTTTCAGACGGTTTGAACCGCGTGTTCAAGCAAAGCAAGAATGAAGCAAGACGTTTGCAAAGCGAATTTCTGAATACAGAGCACCTCCTTTTAGGAATCATCAAAACTGAAAATTCTGCAAAAGAGATCCTTCAAAGTCTAAACGCGGATCTCACTCAGATTAAAAGAAAAATTGAAACCGTAAGTGCAGTAAACTCCAACCCGTTTACGGCCAATATGGGAAGTATTTCTTTTACCAAGATGGCAGATCAGGCAGTGAAGAGATCCGAACTGGAGTGCCGCCAGTATCAATCTTCCGATATCAACACCGTTCACCTGCTGCTGGGCATTCTTTACAAACAAGAAGACCCAACGGTCAATATTCTTCAGGCCTACGATATCGATTATGATGCCGTTCAAAAAGAATATAGAACGATGCTGAAAAACACAGACCAACTGCCCCAAAATAGCGCCTACGATGAAGACGACGAAAAAGAAGAGCCATACGGACAGATGAAAAAACCTTCCGGCAATCTGGGCGCCCAGAAAAGCAAAACCCCGACTTTGGACAATTTCGGAAGAGATCTGACATCGCTTGCAAGAGACGGAAAACTGGATCCCGTGATCGGTCGTGAAAAAGAAATCGAAAGGGTTTCTCAAATCTTATCAAGAAGGAAAAAAAATAATCCGCTCTTGATCGGAGAGCCGGGCGTTGGTAAATCTGCCATCGCAGAAGGCTTGGCTTTGAGAATTCAGCAGAAGAAAGTTTCCCGGGTTCTTTATGGAAAACGAGTCATTACATTGGATCTCGCCAGCTTGGTTGCCGGCACCAAATATCGTGGACAATTCGAAGAAAGAATGAAAGCAATTATGACGGAACTCGAAAAGAACCGCGACGTCATTCTCTTCATCGATGAGCTTCACACCATCGTTGGTGCGGGAAGTTCTACAGGAAGTTTGGACGCCTCCAATATGTTCAAACCGGCATTGGCAAGAGGAGAAATCCAGTGCATTGGCGCAACAACCCTTGACGAATACCGACAGTACATCGAGAAGGATGGCGCCTTGGAAAGAAGATTCCAGAAAGTGATGGTGGAGCCTACTACGGTGGACGAAACGATTCAGATTCTGCATCAGATCAAAGACAAATACGAAGATCACCACAACGTGCAGTACACCGATGAGGCGATCCAAGCTTGTGTAAATTTGACTTCAAGATACATCACAGACCGCTTCCTGCCAGACAAAGCCATCGATGCGATGGACGAAGCCGGCTCCAGAGTTTACATCAAAAATATGAAAGTGCCTTCCGAAATCATCGAGCATGAAGCACGAATTGAAGAAGTGAAAGAGCTAAAACAGCAAGCTGTAAAAGCTCAGGACTACCTCGAAGCCAGAAAATTGAAAGACGAGGAAGAAAGGCTCCAAATAGAACTGAATCTTGCGCAAGAAAAATGGGACAAAGACGTCAAAGAGAAGAAAGAAGAAGTAACGGAAGAAAGCGTTGCAGAGGTAGTCTCTATGATGAGCGGAGTTCCTGTAACCAAAGTGGGTAAAAATGAACTTGACAAACTGGCTCAGATGGACGAAAAACTGAACGGAAGAGTCATAGGACAGCAAGATGCCGTGAAAAAAGTGGTGAAGGCCATCCAACGAAACAGAGCCGGGCTGAAAGATCCAAATCGCCCGATCGGAACCTTCATTTTCCTCGGAACTACCGGCGTTGGAAAAACCGAGTTGGCCAAAGTATTGGCGCGCGAATTATTCGATTCGGACGAATCGTTGATCAGAATCGATATGAGCGAGTATATGGAGAAATTTGCCGTTTCCAGATTGGTGGGTGCGCCTCCGGGCTACGTGGGATACGAAGAAGGCGGACAATTGACCGAAGCCGTTCGCAGAAAACCTTACGCCGTGGTACTTCTTGATGAAATCGAGAAAGCGCATCCGGATGTTTTCAATATCTTGTTGCAGATTTTGGACGAAGGGTTCGTGACAGATTCTTTGGGAAGGAAAATTGATTTTAGAAATACAATCATTATTCTGACCTCCAATATCGGAACCCGAGACCTTAAGGATTTCGGAGACGGTGTTGGATTCGGAACCGCAGCCAAGAAAACAAATACCGATGCCAGAGCCAGAGCAACGATAGAAAGCGCTTTGAAAAAAGCCTTCGCTCCCGAATTTCTGAACAGGATTGATGATATTGTGATCTTCAATTCTCTGCAACAGGAAGACATCAAACGCATCATCGATTTGGAATTGTCTAAACTCTACAATAGATTGGAAAAATTGGGTTATAAAGTCGAATTGACCGAAGACGCCAAAGATTTCATCTCAGAAAAAGGTTGGGACAAAGATTTCGGAGCAAGACCGCTGAAACGCGCCATTCAAAAATACATCGAAGATTTATTAGCAGAAATGCTCGTCAACAGGCAGTTTGGCGAAGGCGAAACTGTAATTCTGAAAGTAAACGAGGCCAAAGATGGATTAGAAGGCGAAACAGCGAAAGAAGAGCAAATCGTTTAAGTACTTCATTGATAAATTCTAAACTAAAGGCCACCCCACGACGGTGGTCTTTTTTTTCATCGCTTTTATCAATATGGGTGATTAGATTTTCCCGAAGAAAGTTTTTAATCGTATTTTTGCCATCTCAAACTAAGAACTCCCGTCAAGAGTTTCGTAAAATTGAACCAAAATGAAAATAGTTGTTGGCCTTTCCGGTGGCGTAGATTCCAGCGTGGCCGCTTATCTTTTGCAGCAGCAAGGTCACGAAGTCATCGCCCTTTTTATGCGAAACTGGAACGATGCATCGGTCACATTGGAAGATGAGTGCCCTTGGATCGAAGATAGCAATGACGCGCTTCTCGTTGCACAAAAATTAGGAATTCCTTTTCAAGTCATCGATATGAGCGAGCTCTACAAAGAGCGCATCGTAGATTATATGTTTGATGAATATCAGCGCGGCAGAACGCCGAATCCCGATATTCTCTGCAACCGCGAGGTGAAATTCGATGTGTTTATGAAAACGGCCTTATCGCTTGGCGCTGAGAAAGTTGCGACCGGACATTATGCGCGCGTGACTTCTACTTTTGATGAAAACGGAAAAGAAATTTTTCATCTTTTGGCAGGGAAGGATCATAACAAAGACCAAAGTTATTTCCTTTGTCAACTCAGCCAAGATCAACTCTCCAAAGCGCTTTTCCCAATCGGAGAATTGACGAAGCCGGAAGTTCGCAAAATTGCTAAAGAAATTGGATTGGTAACGGCGGATAAGAAAGATTCGCAAGGGCTTTGCTTCATTGGGAAAGTGAGTTTGCCAACTTTTCTTCAGCAACAGCTGATTCCGAAAGAAGGTGAAATTGTAGAAATCTTCAATGATTTTCCCGAGTTCCATAAAGAAACACCATCTTTCTCTTCAAAGTTGGAAGAATTAGAATATCTTTCGACCAAAATCAAGTATAAAAAAGAGGACGGAAAGGTGATTGGCAAGCATCAAGGAGCGCAGTTTTTCACAATTGGTCAAAGCAAAGGCTTGGGAATCGGTGGTCACAAGGAATCTTGCTTCATCGTCTGCCGCGAGATGGAAAACAACCTCATCTTCGTAGGCGAAGGAAAAAATTTCCCTGGACTGTTCCGAAAAGCTTTGAAGATCGAAAACGCTGAACTGCATTGGGTTCGCGAAGATTTGAAATTGGAAAACGGCGAATCTATGGAAGTTTTGGCAAGAATCAGATACCGTCAAACTTTGGAGAAAGCAACCATTCATCAATTCGAAAATGGATTTTATATTGAATTTGAAAATCCTCAATCTGCGATTGCAGAAGGGCAGTTTGCAGCTTGGTATCTGGATGATGAGTTGATCGGAAGTGGCGTGATCGCCTAAAAATACATTAAGATCAATAATCAAACAGGCTTCGGGAACTTTCTGAAGCCTATTTTATTTTCAATTTCCAGCCAACCACTCCTTAAAATCCTTCACGCGCTCGCGGCTAACCGTAATTTCTTCGTCCGGCTGAAACGCTAAATCAACTTTATAATTTGGTGAAGTGTGGATATTTTTGATGTAATCTGAACTGATGATAAACTGCCTGTTGACGCGGAAAAACTTACTTTCTTCAAGAACATTTTCCAATTCATCCAAAGTGAAATCAGTTGGAAAATTTCGTTCTTTGGTTTGGAGATAGACGATTTTATTCTCACTGTAAAAGCAACTGACTTCATTGATGGAAACCACTTTCAAATTATAACCAATTTTCACCAAAATCCTCGAAAGCGTTGCACGCTCTTTTTTCACGATTTGCCTGATTTCCTGCGAATTAACACTGCCTTCCTCCGGTAAAAACGATTTATATTTTTCGATGGCTTTTGCCAAGTCTTCTTGTTCAATGGGTTTCAAAAGATAATCGATGCTGTTGAGCTTGAAGGCCTTCAAAGTATATTGGTCAAAAGCCGTTGTGTAAATGATAAAAGCCTTTGTCGAAACTTGGTCGAAGATATCGAACGACAATCCGTCGCCCAACACGATGTCCGAAAAAATCAGTTGCGGATGTTCATTTATATTAAACCATGCGACAGCTTCGTCCACAGAATTGAGGCTTGCAACTATTTGTAAATCAGCAAACAAACCTAATAATTTTTCAAGTCGTCTAACTGCCGGTTTTTCGTCTTCGATGATGATCGTTCTTATCATTTTTATAGTTTATTTTATTTAATAGAAAAAAGGTACATACTATTTTTCTTTGTCCATTAATTCCTGAATTTTCCTCGCTTCCCAGTTTTTGCCCAGCACGAACTCGGGAAGAAAAACGCTTGTTCCGTGCGCCAACAATCCGATTCCCCAGAAGAACAAGGTGATGAAATTTTCTGGTTTAAAATAGCTTTCACCGGGTTTTAGATTTTGGATATTAATGAAGACGATCAACAAATTTACAAGAACATAAATCAAGACATGGGTATAAAAACCTTTGAGTCGTTTCACTTTTTTCTTGGCCTCAAGATATTTGATATCGTTTTTGTCTTTAATAATTTCCATCGTTTTGTTTTTTTGAGTTCTTTACTAATTCGCAACGCAATATTTCGTTGTTATTTTCCATAATTATTTTGATTTTCTCTGTTAAGTATTTTTTGTATTTCTTTTTCTTCCCAGTTTTTTCCAATGGCAAAAACGCTCATTCCGTGTGCCAGCAGTCCGATTCCCCATCCCAACATTGGCCAGTAAAACCATATTTCGTGGGGCGAAGTCATCAAATTGACTATAATTAAAAATGGGATAACAATACAGTACGAGATCAAGTTTCCGTAGAAACCTTTCAGTTCTTTTACTCTTTTTACCGCTTTTTCGTAAGCGCCGTTTTCCGTAGATTGTGGGGTGTAAGTTGTCATTGCTTGAGATGGTTTTTCTGTTAATATTGGGATTTTTACTTTAAAAAATTGATCGGATTTTTCTATATAAACATGGTCTTTGGTAAGAAGTGCGTACCGCTGAACGATGTTGGCCAAGCCGATTCCCGCGCTTTCTTTGATTTGCTCTCTCGGCTGAAGATTATTCTCGATGCAGAGGAATTTTTCTTCGGTAAAGATGCGGATGTGCAAAGGTTTTGATGAGGTGGCCAAATTATGTTTGATGCAGTTTTCCAATAATAATTGCAGCGAGAGGGGAACCACGAACTTTTGCAAATCAGTGGGCTGAATTTCAAAAGTGAACTCTACGCTGTCTTCGAACCTGGTTTTCAGAAGATTGCAATAGGTTTTTGCAAATTCTATTTCGTCTGCAATGGTCACCAATTCTTTGTCTTTCTGCTCCAGAACGTATCGATAAATTTTCGACATCGCGGTGGTAAATTTCTGAGCCTGATCCGGATTTTCGTCAATGAGCGCCGAAAGAACATTCAGAGAATTGAAAAGAAAATGCGGATCCAGTTGATTCTTTAGCGATTCGAACTGCGCATTGGCAGATTTTGCTATCAGTTTTTGTTCTACCACTTCCTTTTTTGTGCTTTTTTTGAGTTCTTGCATGAAACCGTTGGCGTGCAAAATTGCGGAGATCAGAAAAGCAACGTTCAGGATGAACCAATTGGTAAGATTCATTTTTTCTGAAAAGAAGTCCGCTTTAGGCATTCCGTTGATGACGACGAAAACCAAGTAGTTGCAGCAAAAAATAAGCACCACATTGGTGACAATGGTTGCCAATATGCCATAGACGGTTCTGCGACTTGTCTGCTGCGTCCAAGAATATTTTTTGCTTAGAAAATCATTCACCGCCGTATTTCCGAAGGTTAAAACAAATGCATAAATGAAAGAATTCAAAATATACAACAGCAGATTCATTGGCGATTTATCCTCGCTGAAAACCACAAAAAAGAGTATGCCTGTTGCCAGCGATATCCATAAAATAGTTGTGAAAATTTTTCGTTTCATGTTTATAATTTCTGAATTCAAAATTAGAACAGATAAGCACGTTGGGCAATTATATGTGACCGAATTGTTAAAAAAAGGTGCTGAACTGTGAACAGCAGCGCCCTGCAATATTAAAAAAATGCTAAGATTGGTGCGGCTTCCCAAAAAAGGAACATCTTTTGCTTCGGAAAAAGTACTAATCTTATATGTGGTATGAAGCGAAATGCAGAAATAATCTTTTTCGGACTCTTCGGGACGGCAGCCGTTCTGAGCGTTTTGGTTGCGAGAAAATATTTAAAAAACAAAATCTATAAAAGTGATTATTCCGACCATCATTTATTGTTTGGTCATTCGAAGCGCAGTTTTTATTCCGGAGGAGAAGAAGGAATCGAATTAGAAGCATTTTTATGAAACTATAGAATCATAAGAGCGCTTCGGTTCCTTGTCAGTAGTCTTCTGGAAACTTCATAATTTCGACCGACGGTTTTCTTTTTCTAAGGATAATTTTTGATAGCCTTTCCATTCGGCTTTGATAAATTCAATCTTTAATTTTCTATATAATGGTTTATAATTTGCAAAGTTTTTCCCACTTTAGCAAAATAATCTTTAGCCTATACATCGATTGTTTTTTTATTTAAAACGCTCTGATTTTCAGAGTTTAATATTAAATTTGGATTGAAGTAAAGCCCACGGCAATCGCAAAGAAACGTCAGACTTTAGACGAAACGCAATGCTTTTTCTAAAGCTAATTCTGAATCAGAGTTTCAGACCATCGATATTCTGAATTGTTCAGCAATCGAATTCGGTATCTGCAATTTTGTTTCCTTAATTTTATGATTTTTTATGTCAGATTTCATCCCAAAAGGGCAAGGCGCCCAACGAAATGTCGTCAACAGATTCGACCGGTTTACGCACGAGCCGGAAGATTATGAGCAGGAAACCATCAAAACTCAAGTGACCGAAGTTTTCCCGAAAAGCATCATCAATGTTGTCCAAAGTCCGGATCTGATGATGGATTATTCCATGAATCCCTATCAAGGCTGCGAGCACGGCTGTTCCTACTGTTTCGCACGACCAACGCACGAATTTTGGGGATACAGCGCGGGTATCGATTTCGAAAGAAAACTGATGGTGAAAAAAAACGCGCCTGAGCTTTTGGAAAAAACATTTCAGAAGAAATCCTATATCGCAAAACCAATTTTGCTTTCGGGAAATACCGATTGCTACCAGCCGATTGAGAGAAAATTTGAAATTACAAGAAAGCTGCTGCAGGTTTGTTTGGACTACAGACATCCGGTTGCCGTCATTACCAAAAACGCTTTGATCTTGCGCGACCTCGACATTCTGGAACCAATGGCTCAAAAAAATCTGATTTCGGTTTCGATGAGCATACCCACTATTAATGAAGACCTGCGGCGCGTGATGGAACCTCGAACTTCCACCGCAAAAAACAAACTGAAGGCCATCGAAATATTATCTGAGAAAAATATCCCCGTGAATGTGATGATCGCGCCGGTGATCCCCGGTTTGACGAGCGACGAAAGTCTTGGCATAATGAAAGCGGTTTCAGAAGCGGGCGCCAGAACTTGCGGCTACACCTTGGTAAGACTAAACGACACGGTTGAGCCCGTTTTCATCCAATGGCTGGAAACGCATTTCCCCGACAGAAAAGACAAAGTGCTAAACCTCATCCGCTCGATGCGCGGCGGAAACCTGGGCGAAAAACGTTTTTTCAAGCGTTATCAAGGCGAAGGAAACATCGCGGAAATGATTCACAAAACATTTGAAATCGGCAAAAAGAAATTTTTTTCAAATCAAGAAAGAGTGGTGCTCACGACCGAGCATTTTACCGGAAGCAAAACACAACAATTGCGATTGTTTTAGGCAGATTTTTCCGTACTTTTGATTAGCTTTGCATATTCAGAACCACAGCAGCATAATAGTTTTGTCAAAAAGAAGCGACTCTTTAGTTTATAGTTGTATGCTTCTAAGTTCTATATTTCTACGTGGTTCAAAAATTCTCAGTAAATTTTATAAATGAAGCAATATTCTGCGAAACGCAGCATCCAAATTCTCGCCCACATCCTCAAGCAATACGGTATCGATAAGGTAATTATTTCGCCCGGCTCTAGGAATGCCCCGTTGGCCATCCATTTTTCGGAGATTGATGCCTTCCAATGTTACAGCATTGTGGACGAAAGATCGGCAGCTTTCGTTGGTCTGGGAATTGCGAAATCTATCCGAAAGCCCGTCGCCATCACTTGTACGAGCGGTTCTGCTGCCACCAATTATTATCCCGCCGTCGTAGAAGCATTTTATCATAACGTACCACTTTTGATCTTGACGGCAGACCGACCCGTGGATTTTGTAGATATTTTTGATGGGCAGACCATTCGCCAGAAAAATCTTTACCAACAGCATTCTTACGGCGACTTCGAACTGCTGGAAGACGCCGAGGAGGGCGCCGATGACCATAACTTCGAAACAGTAAAAAAAGCCGTCGAACTGTGCATTGAAAAAAGCGGACCGGTTCACATCAATATTCCTTTGGCAGAGCCGCTTTACAACCTTGTAGATGAATTGCCTTTTTTCCCACGGGTAGAACCCAGCATCCGGAAAAAAAATTATGAAATGCCGTCCACTCTTATAGCAGACTGGAACATTTCCAAGCGGATTTTGATTCTGGCAGGAACTCTGGCTCCCAACCCTGAGTTGGAAACACAGCTCGCTCAACTGGTTAAAAATCACACCGTTGTGGTTTTGACAGAAACGAATTCGAATCTGGCGCACGAGAAGTTTTTTGCCCACATCGACCGCTATGTTACTGATTTTTCTGAGACCGATTATTACACCTACGCGCCGGATTTGCTGATCACCATCGGCCAAAATGTGGTTTCCAAAAGGGTAAAACAATTTCTAAGGAAAGCCCGGCCGACCAAGCATTGGCACATTGATGAGCATTGGCAGCCTGATACTTATAATGCTTTGACTCAAAAAATAGAAACGAAGCCACAGGTTTTCTTTGCCCAATTGTTAAAATCTGTCAATCTGGAACCACGGCCATTTTTCAATCTTTGGGATGTTTTGAAAGATAAAAAAGACGCCAAGCACGAGCAGTTCTTGAAAAAAGCGCCTTACTCGGATTTTTATCTTTTTTACCAATTATCCAAGCATATTCCGGAGAATTATAAAATTCATTTTTCCAACAGTTCGGCTATCCGATATGCACAATTATTTGATTTTCAGAAACATGACGTCTATTGCAACCGAGGAACCAGCGGCATCGACGGATGCACTTCTACGGCAATGGGGTTTGCGATGATGGAAGATGACCCTACCATTTTGATCACCGGCGATATTTCTTTTTTCTATGATATCAACGGACTTTGGAACCGGTACATTCCGCCGTACACGAGAATTGTAATTTTCAATAATGGCGAGGGAAATATTTTTAAAATTATTCCTGGAGCGAGCGAAACCAATGCGCTGGACGAGTACATCGCAACGCAACACAACAGAAATGCGGAATCGGTGGCTAAAACTTTCGGATTTGATTATACCAAAGTGGAGGAAGAAATCACGCTGGATAGAGTTTTGCCCAACTTCTTCAAACCAAATCCAAAACCAAAAATTTTGGAAGTGATGACGGCCGGCTGCAATAATGCCGATGTCCTGAAACAGTATTTTTCGGAGTTGAAATAGCGCATTTTTGTAATAAGTCGCGGAAAAATTGTTTATCCAAAATCCAAATCCGATTCTTCCTTCGGCAGATTGATGATGCTCTCGATCGAATAGATGGACGTTTCATCAAAATCATTGAGCGCATTGATGAGTTGGAAGTGAGAAAACTCTTTGATGTTGTCCAGCGTGATTTCGGCTTCTTTTATTTTCTTTTTCGTTAGCAAATGCTGCCGCATCACGCCATTGAGCAGGTAAGTTGATGGCGTGAACCATTTTTTGTCTTTCAGGAACAAGAGATTGGAATACGAAGTATCTGTGATGTGATTTTCCTTTACGATGATGATTTCTTCGGCGTCGCTTTCTTTTTTTAATTTTTCGATTGGCCTTCTGTCGGCATATTTAAAGCTGTAATCTATTTCGTCGGCCATCATCAATTCGAAATCGTCGTGCTGCGAAATGGCGTACGGGATGAGTTTCGTTGTAAAATGATTGTCCAAGTCATATTCTATACGTAATTTGAAAAGTCCGTTTTCATTGTGTTTAAGATTGACAAATATGCTCTGAATATCGAGTTCGCATGCGCTTCCAAAATGCGCGAATGTCTCCATCATTCTTTTCTGATGAAGTTCCGCAAGGAAGATTTTTTGATCTTCGACCTTGATGCTCTCAATAAATCGGGACATAGATTTTGTTTTTCATTTCTTCGTATTCGTGGCTTAAAATACTCCGGTGGGTGATTCCGCCTCCACTTTTGAAATACAGTTTACCGTTTTCTTTCTCGATAAATCTGATCATCACACAGGAGTCGAGATTTCTACCATCAAAATATCCGCCAATTCCGGTATAAAACCCGCGATGATATCCTTCAGCTTCCAAAATGATCTCCAAAGTTTTTCTTTTCGGAGCACCCAAGATAGATCCGGCAGGCAACAAGTTCTGCAGAATCGAGCCTATTTTGTTTTGGTATTCCGGTTTTATATCGCCTGCGATCTCGGAGCTCATTGCCAACAGGTCTTTTTGCTGTGTTTTGATGAGGTCGATGCGCTGAAAATCGTTTACTTTCACATCATTGGCTACCATACTCAGGTCATTTCGCAGCAAATCGACCACGGTGTAATGCTCTGCTTTCTCTTTTGGATCGTTTTTCAGCAGTTCCTCAGCATGGATCACTTTAGCATCAATTGTGCCTTTCATAGGATGTGTCACTATTTTGTTCTGAATAATTTGGATAAAGGTTTCGGGGGAGAAGCAGACAAATCGGTCGGGTAGCAGTATTTTGTATTTCGCTTTGGAAAATCGGAAAATCTGTTCCATCGTCAACCCGGTTTGGATTTCTGTTTTTCTGGTATAGTTGGCCAGATAAGAATTTCCTTTTTTGATATGATCTTGCACCAGCTCAAACCCTTTTTGATAAATTTCTAAGGATTCCGGAAAGGATTTCCATTCAAACTCGGGCAGTTCTTCGTCCTCCTCATTAACGTTGCTAACGTTCGGGAAATCAATTAATAAAGTTTTATTTTCAATGTCTTTAGGAGAAAATATTTTGACATCGGTCATCAAAAAATCGATCAGGAAAAAGAAGGCTTCTCCCTGTGCCGACAAGACATCCATTCTATGAAACTCCGGATTCTGAAACATAAAACAAAAGTAGGAATTAGATCGATTGGAATTGCATAGACATTGGGGGTTAAAGTTTTTTTTAACAATTGTCTTTTTTTGAAAATCAAGAATTTTTTCTTGACATTAATTGGTTACTTTTGCAAAAAAAGTTTGAGAATGACGCCGCCAAAACCGGATTTCGGGAAATTGCTGACAGACGCCTATCAATATTGGGTAAGCACCTTGCCGTTTCAGTTCCTGTTCTCGGTGCTCTATTTTTCCGTCACGCTGTTTGCAGGATTGTACGCTTTTCGCTATTACGGACTTTTCGATGAGATTCAGAAGTTTCAAAGTCTTCTTTATACCGACAGTCAAGCTTTTCTGGAAAAATACGAAGCCTTGATGCAGACGGACAATGCGGTTTATTTTTTACAAGTAATGATGGTTATCAAAGCGATTATTTTTCCTTTGAATATTGGTTTTTTTAAGATCTACAGAAAGCTGGATCTTGAAGAAAAGCCTGTAACGGGTGATCTTTTTGCGGGCTACCAAGGACATTATTTCTTTCTGTTTGCATTCTATGCTTTGGTCTGGAATGTTATTAGCAGTTTTCTTTCCATTTTTACATTGCTGTGGATACCGATGGTACTTTTTGTGCCGGCGCTGATGTTTTTCCGAGGCTTTAGCTATTTCCGATCTTTCAAAATCAGTGTGCAGATTTTTCTGCAGAATTTCATTCTAATTGTTATTGCAAGCATCGTGGCCAGCTTTTTTTCATATAGTGGATTCCTTCTGTTCTTCTTCGGCATATTTTTTACATTTCCGTTCTGGAATGCAATGATTTATGTCCTGTATAAAAATCTGGTAGGAAATTTTGAAGAATAATTTTAGGGATGATAATTTATTTTCATAATTTTTTTATGTAGATTTGATAATAACTTCAAACTTAAACTACTATGGAAAATTTTACTGATTTGGAAACAGCGGGTAAAGTTCCCGGCCGAGATTCTGGCAGCATTATCTCGCATGCTTTCGACCTTTACAAAGGTATCTTTATCTATCCTTTGGTGGCAGGGCTTATCTTTTTTATTGCGCTCTCTATTCTGTTTTCTTTGACGGGGTTGTGGTCCTCTGTCGTGGAGATCAGTCAAACTTCTCAATCGATGGGAGCTTATAATTCGGAGATCTACCAAGAACTGTATCGCGGAACTCCTTTTTGGACTTTCGCAGGAGGCGCTTCTCTCATCAATATTCTAATTTTTTCTCCGCTTATTGTAGGTACTATTTATGTGGCACACAAAAAAAACCTGAACCAACCGATCGACTTTTCTGACTTGTTCATCGGGTATAGACAAAATTTTTTAAATATTGTTTTGTACGGATTAATATTCTCTGTGGTTGCTATGATTTGTACCAATCTTTGCTATTTGCCCGCTGTATTTGTGATGCCGTTCTTGTTCCTGGGTTTTCCATTTTTATTGTTTCAGAATGTTTCTGCCATTGATGCGGTCAGAAAATCTATCGAAGTGGTAAAAGATCATTACGGTGATTTTTTATTGATTAATCTCTTGGCTTATTTGTGTTCTGCATTGGGAATTCTTGCCTGCGGCATTGGCGTCATTATTACTTATCTCTTTTACTATTCCACAATGTATTCCGCTTACTGTGCGTATGTTGCCTTGCCAAGACAATTAGAAAAAAATTAAATTATAAAAATATGTCCGATTCAGGTAAACCGATAGAGTCTGTTGTCATAAAACAGATAGCTTTAATTATTTTAATATGCATTTTAGTCGGCTTGATTGGCTGGAATCTGGCACTATTTATTCCATCGGTGTTAGGCGCAGTCACGCTCTACATCGTCTGTAGAAGGTATAACTATTATTTAGTCGAGGTAAAGCACTGGAAACCGTGGCTTGCAGCTTTCGTTTTGATGCTGGCCTCATTGATTGTTCTTATTCTTCCCGTTTATTTCATTGTCGATATGCTGGTTTCCAAGGCAGCCAATATGAACGCCTATCTGGATCGATTCAATGTTTTTTTGGAAAAAATCCACCAGTTTATCTATTCCAAAGTCGGGTTCGACATTCTTAGCAAAGAGAATATTAATAAGATGACCAATTTTGCCGGAACGCTTTCCACAAAGGCCGTCAGCACCACTTTCAATACATTTACCGTGGTAATATCCATGTATTTTATTCTTTATTTTATGTTTGTAAAGGCAAGATTGTTTGAAAGAACCGTTGTGAAAGCAATGCCGTTCAAAAGAACCAACACGCAGATGCTCGGCGAACGGTTTAACAAACTTGTGATCGCAAACGCCATCGGGATTCCCGTGGTAGCATTGGGGCAAGGTGTTGTTTCTTTGATTGGTTACTCCATTTTTGGCGCTCCCAGCCCCATGCTGTTGTTTGCCCTCACAGCCGTTGCATCGATGCTTCCCCTCGTGGGGGCGGCCATTGTTTACGTGCCGGTAGGGATTTTTATGATTGCCGAAGGTAGCACGGGTCCCGGCCTGGGCGTCATCCTTTATGGACTTGCCGTGGTAGGGCTCACCGATAATTTGTTAAGATTTACATTGCTCAAAAGACTGGAAGACATCCATCCGCTGGTTACCGTTTTCGGAATAATAATGGGGATGAATATATTTGGGTTTATGGGTTTGATTTTTGGACCCATCTTGCTGTCTATTACCTTATTATTGATGCAGGTTTACAGAGACGAGTTTTCCGACGAAGACGCTCCTCCGCCACTCCAATTGCCCAATGAAAATAATGACCGGGATAAACCGGCAAATCTCATCGTCTGATGGAAAAGCCAAATACTGCAATTCTGAAAGAAATTTGCGAAGTCCGGATGCCCTTTGGCAAATATAAAGACGCGGTG
Source organism: Chryseobacterium sp. SC28 (assembly GCF_003932955.1). Classification (GTDB taxonomy): domain Bacteria; phylum Bacteroidota; class Bacteroidia; order Flavobacteriales; family Weeksellaceae; genus Epilithonimonas. Next base: position 109,631 of record NZ_QOVY01000002.1, on the reverse strand, counting down.
CTTGCAGATTTACCCATAAGCTACCTGGAATGGTTCGCGAGAAATGGCGGATTTCCAAAAGGAAAACTAGGAATGCAACTTTCCACCATCTATGAAATTAAGATAAATGGCTTGATGGATCTATTGACACCCATCCGGGGAAACACCGTAAATTCAAAATCTAAGACAACCGTGTATAAGTTTTAATGGATGAAATTCAACAAAAGAATAAATGCGGCACGGCGATCATTAATGCGCAGGCTTACCAAAAATATTGGTAAGCAGAAGTATGGTTCTAATCCCAACAAAGAGGTTAGCATCAAAAGAATATTGATCTCCAGACCCAACCACAGACTGGGAAATCTTCTGCTCCTAACGCCTTTGGTACAGGAGGTTATCAATACTTTTCCCGACAGCCGCATCGACCTTTTCGTCAAGGGCAGTGTCGCGCCGGTGATTTATAAAAATTATGAAAATATTGACCGCTACATTCAGCTTCCAAAAAAACCTTTCAGCGATTTGGGAAAGTATATCGCGGGCTGGTTTCAACTGAGACGCCGAAAATACGACTTGGCCATCAATTCCAATCCCGGCTCATCATCCGGTCGGCTGTCTCTTCTCGCCACCAATGCAACTTACAAACTTTTTGGCGATCAGGATGAGGAACTTAGCGCAAAATATCCCGATTATAAACACGACGCCAAAAAAACCATCTACAATCTAAGAAAATTCCTTACAGAATTGGGTTTTCCTGAAAATACATCCAAAGTCCCATCCCTAAAAATCATCTTGGATCAAGAAGAAATTGAAAAAGGAAAAGAAAATCTAAAACAAATAACCAAAAACGACAGGAAAACCATCTGCCTCTTTACCAATGCCACCGGTACCAAATGCTATTCCGAAGAATGGTGGATTGCCTTCTACCAAAAGCTGGAAGCCAAATTTCCGGATTACAACATCGTCGAACTTCTCCCCGTCGAAAACGTTTCCAAACTGAATTTTGCAATTCCGAATTTTTACAGTAAAGATATTCGTGAAATGGGTGGTTTTCTCGTAAATTGCGCCTTATTCATAGCGGCAGACAATGGTGTCATGCATCTCGCCAGTTCTGTAAACGTGCCTACAGTTGGGCTTTTCAAAGTTACGGACGAAGCCACGTACATGCCTTACAACGACAAAAGCTTCTCCATCAATACCAATGATGTAGATCTTGACAAAATGATGGATATGATAGAAACAACACTGAAATAAAAAAAATTAAAGTAGCAACATTATGAAGTTCGTTTTATCCGAGGAATATGCGCTCTACAAAAATGACATTTTGAACATTTTGAATAATTTTAAAAATGAGGGTGTTGTTGTAGGACGCGGAAACAGAAATGTTGTTAAGTACTTCGTAGTGAAGGATTTGGTACTGAATTTTAAATCTTTCAAACAACACAACATTATCAACAGACACGTCTATAAACATTACAGAAGATCCAAGGCACACCGCTCTTACGACTACGCTCATATGCTTTTGGACAAAGGTTTTTTGACACCAAAACCCATTGCTTATATAGAGAATTACGATTGGATCGGAGTCACCTCCAGCTACTATATTAGTGAACAATTGCAGGAGGTTTGCACGCTGGCAGACGTGCTGGCAGACCCTGATTTTGCAGACAGAGAACAGATCATCAAAGGATATACCCAACTCATTTACCGGTTGCACGAGCACGGAATCATCTTTATCGATAATGCCGCCGGCAACTTCTTGATAAAAAAATCGGAAGGTCAATACCTGTATTTCCTCGTAGATCTCAACCGAATGAGTTTTTATGAGGAAATTAATATCACCAAAAGATTAAAAAATTTCGAGAGACTCACCAACGATCGCAAAATTATCGAAAGCATCAGCGCCGAATATGCCAAACTTTCAGGCGCCGACTACGAATTCTGCCGCAAAAAAATCACCGACTACAGCGCGCAGAAAGCGCGCAAACGAAAAGCCAAAAAAATCCTGAAGTTTTACAAATATCTACTTCCGCATTAAGCTTTCAGGGCAGCAATTTCGTCCCGTAGTTTAGCAGCTTTTATGAAATCCAGATTCTTCGCGGCGGCTTCCATTTCTTTTTGCTTTGCAACCACAATTTTTTCGATATCTGCGCTTCCGTAGTGCGCTTTGGTTTCCGCCACTTCCTGCATCAGCACTTTTTGGATGTATTTCTCATCCGGGAAATCCTTGCTTCTGCCCACCAGATTTTCACTGATTTTTTTGTTAAGTGCCGTAGGAACTTTGCCGTTTTCGGTATTGTATTGCATTTGTTTTTCCCGTCGATAATTGGTTTCATCGATGGCGGCCTGCATAGATTTTGTAACCTTATCTGCATACATTATGGCTCGTCCGTTCAGGTTTCTGGCCGCACGACCCACCGTCTGGATGATTGATCTTCGGGAACGCAACATGCCTTCTTTGTCTGCATCCAAAATTGCGACCAACGAAACTTCCGGCAGATCCAAACCCTCTCGCAAAAGATTGACGCCCACCAAAACATCAAACAAACCGAGTCGCAAATCCTGCATAATCTGAATCCTTTCCAAAGTCTCGACATCGGAATGGATATAGCGCGTTCTGATGCCGACTTTGGTAAAATATTTGGTGAGCTCCTCCGCCATTTTTTTGGTTAATGTCGTGACGAGAACCCTTTCATCCAATTCTGCTCTTTTGCTGATTTCTTCGATGAGGTCATCAATCTGATTCAGCGTTGGACGAACTTCGATAACAGGATCCAAAAGTCCGGTAGGGCGCACAATCTGCTCAATATAGGTTCCGCCGGATTTTTCCAATTCATAATCGGCAGGCGTAGCAGATACATAAATTACCTGATTTTGCATCATTTCAAATTCGTCGAATTTCAAAGGTCTGTTGTCCAGCGCAGCCGGCAATCGGAAACCGTGTTCCACCAGAACTTCTTTTCGGCTTCTGTCGCCGCCGTACATCGCGTGAACCTGCGGAATGGTGACGTGGCTCTCGTCAATGACCATCAAGTAATCTTTCGGAAAATAATCCAAAAGACAAAATGGCCGAGATCCCGGCAGGCGCCCGTCCATATATCTGGAATAGTTTTCGATGCCCGAGCAATAGCCTAATTCTCGAATCATCTCCAAGTCCAATTCCGTGCGTTCTTGCAGACGTTTTGCTTCCAAAGGTTTTTCTATTTCCCGGAAGAAATCGACTTGTTTTACCAAGTCATCCTGAATCTGACGGATCGCGGACTGCATGGTCTCGGGTGTGGTAACGAAAAGATTGGCCGGATAAATATTAATCGAGTCAAAATTAGAAATCACGGTGCCAGAAACCGGATCGAAACTTTGAATCGCTTCTATCTCATCGCCAAAAAACTGAAGTCTGACGGCCGTGTCGGCATACGCCGGATAGACATCGATAACGTCGCCTTTCACGCGGAAAGTTCCTCTTTGGAATTCATTCAAAGCTCTGGAATATAAAGCACCCACGAGCGAATTGAGGAGTCTTGTTCTGGATATTTTTTCACTTTTCGTGATGCTAATCAGGGATTTCTCGAATTCTTTTGGGTTGCCTACACCATAAATGCAGGAAACGGATGCAACAATCAAAACGTCGCGCCGGCCGGAAAGCAGACTGGCGGTGGCAGAAAGTCTGAGTTTCTCTACTTCTTCATTGATGCTGAGATCTTTCTCGATATACGTATTAGTCGATGCAATGAAAGCCTCCGGCTGGTAGTAGTCGTAATAACTCACAAAATATTCTACGGCATTTTCTGGAAAAAACTCCTTGAATTCCATAAAAAGCTGAGCCGCCAAAGTCTTGTTGTGCGCCAAAACCAAAGTCGGTTTCTGAACCTGATTCACAACATTGGCAATCGTAAAAGTTTTTCCGGAACCTGTAACCCCTAAAAGCGTTTGATATTTCTCGCCGACATTAATGCCTTCTACCAATTTTTCTATGGCTTGTGGCTGATCTCCAGTGGGTTGATAGTCTGATTGAAGTTTGAATTGCATAGTACAAAAATACGAAATATTTACATTTATCTATCTTGCGAAATAATCTCTGAGATACTCACTGGCATTATTTTTTCATCCCATTAAGAAAATAATCCTATGTTAAAATCCACCTTCCCAACTATTCTTTGCGCGTTGCTTCTTTTATATTCTTGCGAATGGAAAGGACAGCCCAGCAAACCGACAGCCCAAGAGGAAAAACCAAACACCAATTACAAACCTGCTTTCCCAGGACAAACCAGAATTACACCAGTAAAAACAACAACGCCTTATAAAGTCGAAGTCCTTAATGACGTGCTGGGAAGACCGTGGGGAATCATCAACCTGCCCGACGGAAGATTCCTAATTACAGAGAAGTCGGGTTTTATGAACGTCGTCTCTGCTGATGGAAAATCGGTTTCTAAAATAATGGGATTCCCCAAAGTAGATGCCAAAGGACAAGGCGGAATGCTGGATGTGGCTTTGGATCCCGATTTCCCCACAAACCATATTATTTACTTTAGTTTTTCCGAACCTTATGCCAACGGTAATCATACAGCTGTGGAAAGGGGAAATTATCGCAAGATTTAAAAACTATTTCCGATGTGAAAGTGATTTTCCGCGCTACGCCAACTTATGAAGGCGACAAACATTACGGAAGCCGATTGGTTTTTGACCGAGACGGAAATCTGTTTGTAAGCACGGGCGAAAGATCGGATAAGCAAACGAGGGTCTATGCCCAGAAAACCGATAATTATTTGGGGAAAATATTAAAGATAACTAAAGACGGGCAGCCGGCTCCGGGAAATCCTTTTATTGGAAAAACCGGTTACAAACCCGAGATCTATTCCTACGGAAGCAGAAATCCGCAAGGCTTGGCGCTCGATGAAAAAGGGCAACTTTGGGAAACGGAAATGGGACCGAGAGGTGGCGACGAAATCAACCTCATCAAGGCGGGAAAAAATTATGGCTGGGGCGACGTGACCTACGGAATCGAATACAACGGTCAAAAAATCAATAACGGAACCACTCAAAAAGCGGGAACAGAACAGCCGGTTTATTATTGGGATCCGGTGGTCTCTCCCAGCGGCATCACCTTCTACACCGGAAATATCGAGGAATGGAAAAACAATCTTTTCATCGGCTGCCTCAGCGGCGAACACATCAACAGAATCGTCATCAAAGATAATAAAGTCGTGGGCGAAGAGCGGCTACTGCTTGACCAAAACGAAAGATTTCGGGATGTTTTGAACGGGATGGATGGAAATCTTTATGCGATTACGGATAGCGGGAAACTCTATAAAATCTCAAAGAAATAAATAAGATGGTTTGTAACTTTTATGGTTTTTTGATCCGGTCTGCTTTCTTAATTCCCTGAAAATCCTTTAGATAAAAAGGTTCAAAATATGCGGTATCTTCAAAATCTTTTTGATTAAATTTCTCAACAGATTTTTTTATCAATCCTTTTGCCGAAGGATAAATATCGGATCTAAATTCTGCATTTCGAAGGTTTAGAAGTTCTTGCGCTTTTCTTGAACCATCGCCAATAAACAGAATTTTCTTATTTGCAAATTCGGAATAGGAATTTTCGTCTAAGATTTTGGCTTCCGTTTGAGAAATCATTTCGCCGGAAGTTCCGTCGAATACAGCGGTGTAAACTTCCATTCTTCGGGCATCGATCAACGGAATAATAAGTTCAAACCCTTGATTTACAAATTCTTCGACCATCGAGTCCAGGGAATTGATGGCTATCAACGGGATTTTCAAACCATAGCAAAATCCTTTTGCAGAAGCGGCGCCAATCCTAAGGCCTGTGTAAGAACCGGGACCTTTCCCAAGAGAAATTGCATCCAAATCTTTCAAAGAAATCTCGGCACCTTCCAAAGCCCATTCTACAAACGAATGAAGACTTTCGGATTGTTTATAATTATCTGAAACTTCTTCGCACAGACAAAGCATTTCTTCGCCATCAGAAATGGCAACAGAACAGTTTTTGGACGAGGTTTCTATGTGGAGGATTTTCATTCGGCAAATGTTATGATTAACTGCAAGATTCGCTTCCATTAAAAAATTGGACTTAAAAACATCTCTTTATTTCCTGTAAATCGTCCTTGGTTCGGCCTGCGCTTTTGGATAAATCGTGAATTCTGCGATCGAAACACGCTCCGGAACATTGATACAATAAGCAATCGCATCGGCAATGTCTTCAGCGATTAATGGCTCGTAACCAGCATAAACGGTCGCGGCTCTTTCCGCATCGCCTTTGAATCTCACTTTCGAAAAATCCGTTTCCACGGCGCCCGGCTGAATGTTCGTCACGCGGATTCCGAATTCCGTGAGTTCCAGTCTCATCCCTTCAGAAATGACGTCCACCGCTCTTTTCGACGCGCAATAGACGACGCCATTGGCGTAAGTTTGTCTTGCCGCAACCGAACTGATATTAATGATTTGTCCGTTCTGTTTTTCTTTCATTAATCTTATAATCGGCTGGGAAACATACAGCAAACCTTTGACATTTCCGTCCATCATCGCGTCCCAATCTTCAGGATTTCCGTCTGCGATAGAATCTAATCCGTGGGCATTTCCGGCATTATTAATCAGTACATCAATGTTTTTCCATTCGTCTGGAAGCGAGCCAATTGCATCGAAAACTTCATCCGAATTTCTGACGTCAAAACTCAAAGTGTAAACTTCTGTTTCTTTTGATAATTCAGTTTTCCGTTCTTCTAGAATTATTTGATTTCTTCCGCAGAGAATGAGTCGGTTTTTTTGTTTTGCTAAAAGGATTGCAGTTGCTTTTCCGATTCCGGAAGTGGCGCCCGTGATGAAGATGGTTTTCAATTTTATTAAGATTTAGAACTACAAAATTAAGGATGATTAAGTTCAGTTAGGCTAATTTTAGATATAATTTTTCTCTCTGATTAGGCCAATTGCACTGCATCCAAATTATTTCGAAAGTGATTTGCGATGAATGAAACAAAAATCGCAAATTTATCTTTGCGATTTTAAAATCCATTTTTTATCAAACTTTTTTGGCCGAAACTATTTTCGGCTATCCGGCTCGAAATCCAAACTTGCAGAATTCATGCAGAAGCGCATCCCTGTCGGCGGCGGACCATCATTGAAAACGTGTCCCAAGTGGGAATCACAACGTTTGCAAAGCACCTCTATTCTTTCCATGCCGTGCGAGGTGTCTCTTTTGTAAATCACGCCGTCTTTATCGGCTTCGTAGAAACTTGGCCAGCCGCAGGAGCTTGCAAATTTCGAACTGGAACGGAATAGATGATTGCCGCAAACCGCGCAATAATATTCCCCGAGTTCATCAAAATCATTGTATTTTCCGGTGAAAGGATATTCGGTATTGGCCTCTCTTGCAATGGCATAAACTTCCGGCGGCAGGATTTTTCTCCACTCTTCATTGGAGACATTCAGCTTGGTTTTATCGGTTCTCGAGTAATACGGATTGTTGGTGTGGGTGCTATTTTCCATAGTCTGTTGTTCTGGTTTTTGGGTTAAATCTATTTTTTTCTGTGCGCAATGGGACAGAAAGAAGTTCATAAAAGTTAAAATCAATAAATTTTTCATTGATGTAAATTTACGAAGAAATAGAATGCCAATTTCCATTAGCGTCGGTTCTTTATTGAAGAAAAAATTGTGCCGATGGGATAAAATATTTTTCCTAATTTTGCAAAGCAATGCTTAGAAAACTGCAACTTTTGCTAATGATTTTTTGTTTGGGAATTTTTATATTTCCAAATCAGAATTTTGCTACGGCAGTTTCTGAGAATTCTTGTTGCGAAGCGCAGACTCAAAGCTCCGACTGCTGCAAAAAAGAAGAGAAAAAATCTAATTCTTGCGATCACGATTCAAAGAAAGACAAGAACTGCAAAGACAACTGCTCCAGCTGCAAAATTTGCAATGCCGGATTCGTCTTTTCTGTTATTCTAAACAGTTTAGATAACGCCTTGAACGCACCCATTTTCGAAATCAGCAATCCATTTTCTTATAATCCTCGCACGCCTCTTGAACGATCTTTCAATATTTGGCAGCCGCCAAAGCTTGGTTAATTTTAATATCATTTTTTAAACGTTTCGAAAATCTCAGCTTGAAAAATAGTTGAGGATTTCTCACAGTTTCATCATTCAACCCATTAAAATTAATCAAAATGTATTCTATCATAAAATCAGGAATATTATTCCTTCCCACTTTTCTATTTTCAATTGTTGCCGCACAAACAAAAACCTTCACCGCCCGAGTGGAAGGCAACTGCAAAATGTGCAAGCAACGCATCGAAACGGCTGCCAAAGCCGATAAAAATGTAAGCACTGCCGACTGGAGCATAAGCAAAAAAACCTTGACCGTAAGCTATGACGCTTCCAAAACTGATAAAAAAACGATTTTGAAAAGTGTCGCCGACGCGGGCCACGACAACGAGATGTTCCGCGCGTCCGACACAACTTACAACGGACTGGAATCTTGCTGCCAATACGACCGACCGGACAATAGCCAAAAAATGGCCCAATCGTGTGATCCAACGCAAGTTTGCGAGCTTAAATAATTAATTAAACTTTTCAACGATGACTTATTTAAGTAGAAAACTTACGTTTTTTATTCTAATGCTGGCATCTGTTTTTTCCCTGGGACAAACCATTACCGAACAGTTTTTGGTAAAAGGAAATTGCGGACAATGCAAAGCGAGAATAGAAAAAGCGGCTCTAACCGCCGGCGCCACTTCCGCCAATTGGAGCGCCGAAAACCAGACGCTGACAACCACCCTCGACCAATCAAAAGTGACAGGCGATGCCATTCTGAAAAGCATTGCGGACGCCGGCCACGACAATGAAAAATATAGAGCGCCGGATGAGGTTTACAACGCGCTCCCAGAATGCTGCCTTTACTCCCGAGATTCTGATTTTGAAAAACCTAATGATACTCTTCTTCATCACTCGGAAAATGATGAGAAGCAGATCGAAGGGGTAAAATTGATACGGGAAAAAGAGGCCACCGCTCTGAACAAGAAGGAAGCCGGACTTGTCTTCAACATCAGTTCCAAAGAATTGCTAAAAGCCGCCTGCTGCAATCTTTCCGAAAGTTTTGAAACCAACGCAACCGTCGATGTCTCCTTCAGCAACGCTGTGACCGGAACCAAGCAGCTGAAAATGTTGGGATTAGACCAAAAATACACTTTGCTTACCAAAGAGCAATTGCCGGAAATCCGCGGTTTGGCCTCGCCATACGGACTGACTTTTATTCCTGGAAGATGGATTGGCGGCATCCAGCTGACGAAAGGTGGAAGTACGGTTGTGAACGGCTACGAAAGCATCACGGGGCAAATCAATACCGAACTTTTGAAAACCAAAGATGATGCTAAAAAAGCGGAGACCGAAATCAATCTTTTTGCCGATAACAACGGCCGCGTTGAAGCTAATGTAACCAGCACTTCGCCACTTTCCGGCAAATGGAACCAAAGTGTTTTGCTTCACGGAAACGGAACTTTTGGCGATACGGATATGAATGATGACAACTTTCTTGACAGACCAAAAGGGAGTCAGTTAAATGTAGCTTATTTATTGAATTACAACGATTTGGAAGGCTCCGGATTTGGGACGCACTTCGGAATTAATTTTCTGAAAGATGAACGAACAGCCGGACAAATCGGATTTAATAAAAGAATTCCGCAGCAAGACCAAACGCTTTATGGCGTCGGGATTGATATTTCGTGATTCCAATTGTGGAACAAAACGGGTTATATTTTCAAAGGAAAGCCTTATCAAAGTCTCGGTTGGATGAATCAACTGACTTATCATCAGCAAGATAGCTTTTTCGGATTAAGAAATTATTTTGGGAAAGAAACGTCTTATTATTCCAATTTGATTTTCGAAAGCATCATCGGAAATACGAACAACAAATATAAAGTTGGCGCGAGTTTCCTTTATGATAAATATGATGAAGATTATCTTTTGAACAATTACAAGAGAACTGAAACCGTTCCGGGATTGTTTGCAGAATATACTTTGACTGGCGAAAAATTCACTTTGGTGACGGGCGCTCGCGTTGATTTTCACAATCTTGCAGGAACACAGTTTACGCCGAGAATGAATTTCAAATACGATTTGACGCCGAAAACGATTTTCAGAATTTCAGCCGGAAAAGGATTCCGAACTGCGAATATTTTTGCGGAAAATCAGGCTTATTTTGCATCCAATCGGAAAATTGAAATCCAAAATAATGGCGGAGAAATCTATGGTTTGAAACCGGAAATCGCTTGGAATTATGGTGTAAGTCTTCAGCAGGAATTCAAATTGTTTGGAAGAAAATCCAGTATTTTGGCCGATTTTTTCAGAACCGATTTCCAGAATCAAGTGGTGACGGATTTGGATGAATCTGCTCAGAAGATTCTGTTTTATAATTTGGAAGGAAAATCATTTGCCAATAGTTTCCAGACGCAATGGGATTTTCAGCCGGTTAAAAATCTGGAATTTCGAATGGCTTACAAATATTACGATGTCGCTTTGGATTACTTGAGCGGACTGAAAAAAGTGCCGTTTATGGCGAAACACCGTGGATTTGCGAACTTGGCATATTCAACCAATAAAACAGAAAAAGGCAGATTCTGGAGTTTCGATACGACATTAAATTTAGTAGGAAAACAAAGACTTCCGAATACGAAATCGAATCCTGCAGAGTTTCAAATTGGAGATTATTCGCCAAGTAATTCTACTTTGAATGCTCAGATTTCAAGGAACTTTTCTGAGAAAATCAGAGTATATTTGGGTGGAGAAAATTTAACTGGCTATCAACAGAAAACTGCAATTCTGGATGCAGGCAATCCTTTTGGAAATTACTTTGATGGCGGAATGGTTTATGCGCCGGTGATGAAGCAGAATTTCTATGTTGGTGTAGATTTTAAGTTTTAAAACTTTAGGAAAATTATAACAAAACCTCGTCAAATTGGGCGAGGTTTTGTTTTTTACTGATTGTCTTTGTTATAAAATTCAGTCATCAATTCATTCGCTTTTTCGAAGTCGTTTTCCGAGACTTTCAGCTGAACGCCGCCGCTTGTTGTGTTGAAAAGATTGTAGGTATTTGCCAAAATATTCCCGAAGACAAAGGCTTCAACGCCATTGGTTTCTAGAAAAATCTTAAGCATTTCGGCTTCTATTTCGGTGTTGAAAATCCTAAGTGTAATAAGTTCCATTGTTTATGATTTTTGAAGAATTGCGCGATTGATTTCATTAATCAACTCCGGACCTTCGTAGATGAAGCCTGTATAAAGCTGAACAAGACTCGCGCCAGCTTCCAGTTTTTCCAAAGCATCTTGCGCCGAATGGATTCCGCCAACGCCGATGATTGGGAAAGCTCTTCCGCTTTTTTCTGACAGAAATCTGATGACTTCTGTTGAGCGTTTAGCTAAAGGTTTGCCGGAAAGTCCGCCGGTTTCGGTTTTATTTTCTGAAATCAAATTTTCTCTCGACAAAGTGGTGTTCGTTGCGATGACGCCGGCGATTTGGGTTTCTTTTACAATTGCAATGATGTCCAAAAGCTGCTCATCCGTCAAGTCAGGAGCAATTTTTAGAAGAATAGGTTTTTGTTTTGGCTTTTGGAGATTGAGGTTTTGAAGTGACGAAAGAATTTCCGTCAAAGGTTTTTTATCCTGAAGTTCACGCAGATTCGGTGTGTTTGGCGAACTGACATTCACGACGAAATAATCGACGTACGGAAATAATTTCTCGAAACAGATTTTGTAATCGTTAACCGCTTCTTCGTTTGGCGTCGCTTTATTTTTGCCGATGTTTCCGCCGATGAGCACGTTTTTGTTTTTCTTCAATCGTTCGATGGCTTCGTCCACGCCGCCATTGTTGAAACCCATTCGGTTGATGATGGCAGAATCTTCCTTCAATCTGAACAGGCGTTTTTTATCATTTCCGGGCTGCGGTTTGGGTGTCAAAGTTCCGATTTCGATGAAGCCAAAACCAAGGCTGGCAAGTTCGTTGAAGAGTTTTGCATCCTTATCAAAACCTGCAGCCAAGCCCACCGGATTTTTGAATTTGAGTCCGAAAACTTCGCGTTCGAGTCTTTTATCTTCGATTGGTTTTGGTAAAAATAATCGAGCCAGAAAACCGAAATTTTTCAGAACAGAAAAGGTAAAATGATGAACCGCTTCCGGATCGAAGTGGAAAAGAATCGGGCGGATAATGCGTTTGTACATCGGAAAGAAGTTTCACAAAAGTAATGAAATTGCGGGAAGCGGGAAGATGGGTTTTGGAAGTTTTTTCTGCGTTTCTCTCTCGTTCTATTGTGAAACATCGATTTTTTTTGAAGTTTTCTTTTCGAAGCCGAAAACGTTACTAGCCCTGATGGTAGTGGAAATCCTTTTTTGCCGTTTTTGTACCGTGTCATCTTGGCAAAGCGTGTGGCAAAAAAGATTGACTACGTCGAACCACTTCGTTAGGTTTGCAACGGACAGCCGGTTCCCGGCTCCTTAAAATTCGGGTTTTTGAACGCTCGATTTTGGGAATCCAAAAAGTTGTCTCAACTTCCTACATTTTCCTTATTTTTGCACATCAATTCAACTCGATATGGCAAAGCAAGAAGATGTTTTCAAAAAGGTGATTTCTCACGCTAAGGAATATGGTTTTATTTTCCCAAGTTCTGAGATCTACGACGGACTTTCTGCAATCTATGACTACGGACAAAACGGTGCGGAACTGAAAAATAACATCAAACAATACTGGTGGAAAGCGATGGTTCAGCTGAACGAAAACATCGTGGGCATAGACTCTGCCATCTTTATGCACCCGACAATCTGGAAGGCTTCCGGACACGTGGACGCGTTCAACGATCCTTTGATCGACAACAAAGATTCTAAGAAAAGATTCCGTGCTGATGTTTTGATCGAGGATTATTGCGCGAAAATTGAGGAAAAAGAAAATAAAGAAATAGAAAAAGCGGCCAAGAGATTTGGTGATGCTTTCAACAAAGCTGAGTTTGAAGCGACGAACCCCAAAGTCTTGGAATATCGGGCGAAAAGAGCGGCAATCCTTACGAGAATGGCAAAATCTCTGGAAACTGAAAACCTGGCGGATGTGAAAGCATTGATCGAGGAGTTGGAAATTGCCGATCCTGATACGGGTTCAAGAAACTGGACAGAAGTGCGACAATTCAACCTGATGTTTGGGACCAAACTGGGTGCTGCTTCGGAAAATGCCACGGAACTTTACTTAAGACCGGAAACGGCTCAGGGGATTTTCGTCAATTATCTGAATGTTCAAAAAACGTCTCGTCATAAATTGCCATTCGGGATTGCGCAGATTGGAAAAGCCTTTAGAAATGAGATCGTTGCGCGGCAGTTCATCTTCCGAATGAGAGAATTTGAGCAAATGGAAATGCAATATTTTGTGCCGCCGGGAACGGAGTTGGAATTTTATGAATATTGGAAACAGACGCGTCTTAAGTGGCATTTAGCGCTGGGTCTTGGTGCAGAAAATTACCGGTTCCACGACCACGAGAAACTGGCGCATTATGCGAATGCCGCGGCTGATATCGAGTTTAATTTTCCTTTTGGTTTCAAAGAATTGGAAGGAATTCACAGCCGAACTGATTTTGATTTGAAGGCCCACGAGAAATTCTCGGGCAGGAAGTTACAGTATTTTGATCCGGAAAGAAATGAGAGCTATGTGCCTTACGTTGTAGAAACTTCGGTTGGATTGGACAGATTGTTCTTAGCTCTGTTCTCGACTTGTCTTAAAGATGAGGTTTTGGAAGACGGATCAGAAAGAACGGTTCTAAGTTTGCCGCCAGCTTTGGCGCCGGTAAAAGCAGCGATTCTTCCATTAATGAAAAAAGACGGTTTGGCAGAATATGCAGAAACAATCTTCAACGATCTGAAGTATGATTTTAACCTGTTCTATGAAGAAAAAGATGCGATCGGGAAACGTTACAGACGACAGGATGCGATCGGAACGCCAATTTGTATCACAATCGATCACGACAGTTTGGTAGATCACACTGTCACCATCAGAGATCGCGACACGATGAAGCAGGAGAGGGTCGCTGTGGCTGATCTTAGAAAGATTATTGATGAAAAAGTGAATTTCAGGACTTTGCTGAGTAAGATTTAAGAAAGATTCTTTTGGTGTAAAAAACAAAATAAAATCCCAATATTTGTTGGGATTTCATTTGCTATTGCCTCGTTTTACTTGATTTTTTCCAGAGGGATGACGGTATTGCCTTGGGAAATGATAAGCGAATCTTCCGATGCTTCTGCAGAGATGCCGTTTCTTTCATAGAGTTCTCCTTTTGGTGTTGACCGTTTGAAGTCCAAAACATATTTTGTATGGTTGGCTTCGATGGTAATGGTTTTTTCTTCGCCGTTATCCGTAAATGTTGCTTTGGCACGGCTTCCGTCGAGACCTTTGTAAGGATAAGACTCCGACTTGATCTTTTTGCCGTTGACTTCTTTTTCCATTTTTGCAGTAGTGGCACTGTCGATTTTGCCGTTATTTTCTACCACTTCAGTTTCGGCAGAGTAGGATTGTTTCACCATTTTACTGTCTTCATTTTTCTTACAAGACACTAAAGCGACTGCTATGGAAGCTACAATTAAGAGATTTGTTTTCATTATGAGAAGCGTATTAAGTTACTACCCAATTGCATCAAATACTCTTCCAAAGCACAAAAATCTGAAGACAAATTTCAGGATTTTATCATTAATATGATTTATTTTTTTAAAGATTTAATTCCCATTTCAAACAATGCAAAACTCAACAGATCTGCATTTTCACCAATCACTTGTTCCGTAGAACGGCCAGCTCCGTGACCGGCGTTTTTCTCGATTCTTAGTAAAATTGGATTGTTACAGCTTTGTTTCTCCTGCAACTCTGCCCCGAATTTGAATGAATGTGCCGGCACTACTCTATCATCGTGATCGCTTGTGATAATCATCGTTGATGGATAGCAAATTCCTGCTTTTAAATTGTGAACCGGCGAATATGATTTCAGATACTCAAACATTTCTTTGCTGTCTTCAGCTGTTCCATAATCGTAAGACCAGCCTGCGCCAGCCGTAAATTTGTTATACCTCAGCATATCCAAAACACCAACGCCAGGGAAAACAACTTTTGCCAGATCCGGTCTCATCGTCATTGTTGCACCAACCAGAAGCCCACCGTTTGAACGCCCGGAAAGCGCCATAAATTCCTTCGAAGTATAACCTTTTGACTGTAGATATTCTCCAGCCGCGATGAAGTCTTCAAACACGTTTTTCTTTTGCATCTTAGTTCCTGCATCGTGCCATTTTTTTCCATATTCGCCGCCGCCACGGATGTTTGGAACCGCGTAGATTCCTCCGTTTTCCATCCAGATGGCATTCACTACAGAGAAAGCTGGCTGCAAACTAATGTTGAAACCACCATATGAATAAAGGATCGTTGGATTTTTCCCGTCCAGCTTGGTTCCTTTTTTATAATTGATCATCATCGGAACTTTGGTCCCGTCTTTTGAAGTGTAGAAAACTTGTTCGGAAACGTAATCTTCAGGGTTGAATTTCACATCCGGTTTCTGATAAACTTCTGATTTTCCGGAATCTACATTGTATTTGTAAGTCGTTCCCGGCGTGATATAATTCGTGAAGGAATAATAGAGATCTTTTTCTTTTTCCTTACCTCCAAAACCGGAGATATTTCCTTTTCCAGGTAGTGTGATTTCTCTGATGAGTTTTCCTGTCTTATCGCACTGCTTTACAATATCAATCGCATCTTTCATATACGTTGCGAAGAAAAAACCGCCGCCGCCGGAGATTCCCAAAACATTTTCGGTTTCCTGGATCACATCTTTCCAGTTTTCAGGACTTGGGTTTTTGATACTGACCTTTACTAATCGCATATTCGGTGCATCTTTGTCTGTGAAGATGAAAAGATCATCACCTTGCGTATCCACAATATCAGCATTAATATCAAAACCCTGGTTGACCTGGATAAAATCGCCACCGTTTTTTAGATCTTTGATGTACAATTCGTTTCCGTTGGTTGCGTTAGCTCCGGAAATGATCAGGAATCTCTGATCTTCTGAAACACCAGCAGAAAGATATCTTCTATGTGTTTTTTCGCCTCCGAAAATCAGTTTGTCTTCAGATTGTTTTGTCCCTAATTTGTGAAAGTAAACTTTGTGCTTATCCGTCATTCCGGAAAGTACCGTTCCTTCTTTTGGCTTGTCATAGCTGGAATAATAAAAGCCTTCATCCCCTTGCCAGGAGATTCCACTGAATTTCACATCAATCAAAGTATCATCGATTTGTTTCTTCGAAATGGCATCAATAATAATGATCTTGTTCCAGTCACTTCCCCCTTCTGAGATAGAATAAGCCGCAAGATTTCCCTTTTTGTTGAATGAAAGATCGGAAAGTGACGTTGTTCCTTTATCAGAAAATTGATTCGGATCCAGAAAAACTTCGATATTCTTGGCTTTAAGTCCGGTTCTGTAGATCACAGATTGTGCCTGTAATCCGTTGTTTTTGTAAAAATAAGTATAATCACCTTCTTTGAACGGCGCCGATATTTTTTCGTAATTCCAGATCGTTCTCAGCTGATCTTTGATCTGATCGCGGTAAGGAATTTTCGAAAGATAATTCTGGCTGTAGGCCACTTCTTCGTCCACCCATTTTTTAGTCGGTTCAGAATCGTTTTCCAGATCGCGGTAAGGATCGGCAACCTGAGTTCCAAAATAATTGTCTGTCTGAGTGCCTTTCTGTGCTTTGGGATAAGTCATTTTTTGAGAATAAATAGTCGCTGAAAAGAGGACTCCAGCTGTTATTAATATCGGTTTAATATTCATTAATAAAGGTTTTCTCAAAAATACAAAAAATAAAAATTCCAAAAGCTGAAAGCTTTTTTGGTTTCAAATAGAAGTTCCTTACCCGTTGGCGAAGGAATTTTATGGAATATGAATGTTTGTGTTTTATTTCTGGCTGATAAAATATTCCGCTTCAGACTTCCCCCAATTCGGATCAAGCGCCGTTTTAGGCTTGTAAACCGCAAATTGTTCCAAAGATCTTTTGAAAAGTTCTATTCCTTTACTTTTGCTTCCGCCGTATTGTTCCGGTGCAAAGTAAGCATCTTCTGCTAAAAGAACCGTGATTCTGGGATTTTCTGAATCTAATTCTTTCGCTTTTGCCAAGGCACTTTGCGCAATTGGAGATTCCGACATATACCGCCCCATTGGATCTACCATCATCCGGAAACTACTCGTCATTTTTTTTAGGATAAAGATCTCTGCATTATTGGGGCTCAGCGCCTCCGCTTTCGCAATGTACTTCTCGGCCTGCTCTGCAACAGGATCCAGCTCTGCCGTTTTACCAGACTGCATTAGTAGGCGTGCCTTCTGAATCGTCGCAAAAGCGGCATAATAATACGGTAGCCACTCGGCGGGTTCCTTAGTTCCGATCCGATCAAAATCATTGGCAAGCGCCGTGAATTCTTCTGGTGATTTGTGATCCTGAATCTTTGCAATCTTTTCTGTCATCACTTTCTCATAGGCGGTTTGCGCAAAGGCAGAAAAGCTCAATAATGTAAGGCTGCTGCTTATGATTAATTTTTTCATAGGTGAATATTTTAGGGTTTGTTTTAATTTATAATTCAAAGATATAAGCTCTTTTGATTGAATAAAACTTTATTCTGCTGAATGGTAATTTTCTGTGACTGAGTTGTAAATTATTGAAATTTCGGCTAAAGCCATTCCTGTACTTCTTTAATAGGTCGGGCTAAAGCCCGACTCTATTGATATTTGAATGATTACAAATTATTATTAATCGCATCATTCGTTTTATCAACACCAAAACTTACGAAGACTCCTACAAAGACAAAAGTATTAACCGGTGGCCTTACAGCAGTTCTGCTGGCACCGTCTGCAGAATAATTGAAGCCGTAAACATTTTTATTTCCTAAGATATTATTGATGCTCAAAACAAAAACAGTAAATGATTTTGAATCTTTTTTACCAACACTCGGCACATAATTGACACTGAAGTTGAGTCCGCTGTAATCTTTCAGTTTCCCCTGATTTCGAAGAATGTTATTACCATTATCGGAAATGATATCGTAATAAGGCCGTCCTTTTGAATAAGTATAAGACAGATTGAAACCAGTTTTCCAATCCATTACAAATTTCTTCGCAACAGCATTAATGGTATGTTTTGAAGCAAAATTGGGCGCTAAACTAAAAGGATAGTTTAAAAAATCTCTTTTGGAATCCAAATAAGAATAAGTCAGCCAATAATCGATGTTTTTGAATGTCTTTTTGTCTCTCCAAAACAATTCGATTCCTTTTGCATAACCGCCACCGCCATTGTTATCTGCAAACTGTGTATATTGGTTATTTGGAGATGTAGAACTTCCACTAGCGATAGAGGATGTTTTGATGAGTTTATCATAATTCTTATAAAATGCTTCGAATCTCAAATTCCTTCCATCAGCGTTTTTTTGAACCTGAAAAATATAATGATCCGCTCTTTGGAAATCGAAATTGTTTGAAATGAGATATTTGCTTTCCGGATTTTGGTAGAACATTCCGTATGCCAAAGACGTCGTCCATTCTTTGGAAATCCTATAAGCTAAAGCGGCTCTTGGTGCAAAATTCCATTTGTCGAGATAAGAAGAATGTTCTGTTCTGGCTCCTATTTTTGCAGATAAATCATTAGTGAAAATCAAATCTGTTTCAGCAAAAGCAGATGAAATGAGGTCTTTATATTTCTTTTCGAAAGTTCCGTAATTCATATTTTCATCAGCATTATTGAGTTCAAATCCTCCTCGTACTGTATTTCTGCCTATTTTTCTTTCAACTACCAATTTGCTATTAATATAATTTGATTTGCTGTTGATTTTTGTATCATTCATTTCTACATCATTCAACAGGTTTTTAAAATCAAGATCGCTGGAATTATAAGAATATGATGCGCCAATATTCACCAGATATTTCCCAAATTTCTCTCTGTAAGACAAATTATGGTACATATTATTACCTGTTAAATTCACTTGATTCCGGTCATAATCTGGCTCTAAGCTTTTTGATCCAACAGACATTTGGTTTTCATCTACACTTCCGTAATATTTTATGAAACCTCCTCCTTTCGTTTTAATTCTGAAATTTCCGTCGAAGTTATAACCTTGCGGATATTTACCAAAATCTGTATTGAAATTGAACAGTTTTCCCATCAATCCGAGATTAGAATAACTTCCGGCAACACCCCAAGAAGCTGTTTTTTCTTTGTTTAATTTTTGATAATTAGCACTTAAAAAAATCGGAGAAATCCCGTAATCGAATGATGTTCTCTCTGGCAAATCCACACTTTCCAGAATCAAAACAGATGACAAAGCTTGTCCGTAAATCGCTGAATAACCTCCGCTTGAAAATATATTTCCTTTGAAAAGTGATGTGTTGAAACGATCTCTGCCAGCAATACCCGGAACCGAATTGGTAAAATAATTATTGATAAGATTCCCATCCATAAAGATTTTGGTTTCGGTTCCCGTTCCGCCTCTTACGAATAATCCCTCGCTCTCGCCCACTTTCTGAACGCCCGGCAAATATCCCAAAGCAGTAGAAATCTGGCCATTGGCTCCCGCTGTCGTGTAAATATCCAGCGGCGTAAGCAATGTCGCTGCTCTTTTCTTGTCACTCGCTTCGATGCTTCCTGCAGTGATTACGACGGCGTTGATCTCGTTGATCTGAGCTTTCAGAAGGGCTGCAACGAAAATATTTTTGCCCTCCAACTTCACGGGAATTTCCATTTCCTCATAATCGGTACCCGAAAAAACCAAAATTTTATCTCCGGATTCTGCTGTTGAAAATGAGTAATTGCCTTTATCGTCGGTGGTTGCGCCGTCGTAGGTGTCTTTCAATGTAACGTTGATGTCTTTCAGGGCTTTGTTCTTGAATATTACTTGGCCAGATACTGTGATCTGTGACCAAACTCTTATACTGATCAAAAAAGTTAATAATAGTAATATCCTTAGTTGCGTCATCATCCTTTTTAATTTTGTCCAAAGATATAGAGCCCCATTTTTAAACTAAATTTAAACTGACTGATTTGTAATTTTTAACCGCCGAACCGTCATTAAGGTTTCACTACAGACTATTTATCATGTTGGCTTTAAATTTGTTACTCACTTGACATTGAAGCAAGAACTGCTTTTTAATCGTTAATTAATCAAATAAACTAATTATGAAAAATTTATTACTTGTTGCTGTTGCGGCGCTTACATTAGCGTCTTGCAAAACCGTTTCTAAGCAATACACCATCCGTCCAAAGTCTTATACAGAAACTCAGGGGACGGCTAATTTCACTCAGAATAAGGGCAGAGTTGAGATGGATCTCAGCGTTTTCAAACTATCGCCAGGTCTGCACGCTGTTCATATCCACGAATTTGGAAATTGCAGCGCAACAGATGCTTCAACTGCCGGCGGACATTGGAATCCGTCCAAAGATGCGCACGGAAAATGGGATACCGAACATTTCCATATGGGAGATATCGGAAACATCGAAGCTAAAAAAGATGGCACAGCACGTTTGATTTTCAGCACCGATAAATGGTGTTTGGGATGCAAAGATCCTATGAAAAATATCATCGGTAAATCTGTCGTGATCCACGCCGGTGTAGACGATTTTCATACACAACCTACCGGAAATGCCGGCGGCAGAGTTGGATGTGTAGAAATCAAATAAATCGTTTGGGAGAAAAATAGATTCCCAAATCTATGTCTTTTGTGAAGCGCAAATTTTTTTCAAAATTACATTTCAAAACTTTGGAAAGCATCCATAATATGATGAATTTCCAAAGTTTTTTGTTTGTTCGGAAGAACTGAAATGATATCAAATCTAACTTCTTTATCGATATTATTTTCCTCTATATAATAATTGGCCGCAGCAACTAATAATTTGATTTTCTTTTTGTTAACTGCTTCTTGAGGTTCCAAAAAAGCATCTGTATGTCGGGCTTTGACTTCTACGATGATAATTTGATTTTCATATTCCGCGATGATATCAACCTCAGCTTTTAGATAGCGGAAATTCCGGACAAGAATCTTATAATTAGCCTTAAGCAAAAAATCAACCGCAAGGTCTTCTGCTATTTTTCCGAACTCGTTGTGGTCTGCCATATTTATAGTTGATAAATGATAGTTGATAAATGATTAAATTTCAATCACCACTTTCTCGCCGACAGACATCTTCACTTCTGAACCGATAATCAAAGGTCGGTTGTCAAAAATATGGCCGTTGGGAAAGTTGAAGGCGGTTGGAAAATCGTATTTTGAAACTCTTTCTGCAATCAATTGGTTTACAAAAGGATCGAAAGATTGGTCATAGTTTTCATTTTCATTTTCTTTGCCCATATTGGTCATGCCGCCCACGATGAGTCCTTTGATTTTTTTGAAAACACCGGCTAATTCGAGACTCATAATCATTCGGTCCATCGCATAAAAATTCTCACCAATGTCTTCTATGAACAAAATTTTATCCTTAAAATCGAAAGAATATTGGGTTCCCAAAAGCGCATAAATCAAGGCGAGATTGCCACCCACCAAAACCCCTGCAGTCTCTCCTCTGCGGTTAAAGGCGGTGGAATCTATTTTGTAATTTGGGTATCTTCCCTTTAGAATATCAAAAATTAATTCATAACTTTTTTCCGTTACACCGAAGCCAGAGGTTTTAATCGTTTGCCCGTGAATCGAGGCATAACCCTTCTGAAATAAATAGCTCTGAATGACCGTGTTGTCCGAATATCCGATAAACCATTTTGGATTTGTCTTGAATTCTGAAAGTTTAATATGTTGTACCAATTGCTGGCAACCGTAACCGCCTCTTGATGCCCAAATTGCAGCAATGTGGGGGTCGTTCAATGCCCGGTTGAGGTCATTGATTCGCTGCTTTTCTGTGCCGGCGTATGAATATCCGTGTTGGTATTTGGCATACAGATTTTCGCCTAAAACAACGTCGTATCCGTTGGATTTTATTAAGTTTAGGGTTTGCTCCAATTGAGGAATTTCCACCGAGCCAGCGGGAGATATGATAGCAATCCGGTCTCCTTTCTTTAAGGATTTTGGAAAAATGATTTTTTTCATTCTTTTTTATGATGCACGCTTTCTACCTGATCTGAGGGAATGATTTTTAATTTGTTTCAAAGAAAAAGTTGAAAATCCGGTATCTCCTTATTCCTTTGCTTTCTGGCTTTGTTTCTCCGCATTTTCCAGTTTTTCGTCGAATTTATTGAATTTCTTAATACTCTGAAGAAAAATTGCGATACTGAAAATGATTAAAATAAAGCCTACTCCTTTTCTGATTTTATTGACAAGGCGCTGATTCAGTCTGTTGTGAAATGGTTTGGCCAATAGGATCTTTGCAAGATCTAAGAGCAGATAAGTCCCTATAACGATGGCAATATACAGACCGAAATCTTCGATTTCCGGATAAGCATTTCTTACGGAAATCACGGTTACAAGCCAAAAAAGGACAACCCCGATATTCAGCAAGTTGAGCAAAAATCCGTTGAGAAAGGTTTTTATATAATTCTGATCGATGAGTTTTTCTTCTCCCGGAAGGTGCATGCGCGTCCGAGAGAGAAGCATATAAATGGCATAAATGAGAATCAAAAAAGCCGAAATGCGGTAGAACCCGGGATGCTGATCGATAATGCTGACCAAGTCTGCACTGGCATAATAACTGACCATAATGCAAATAATATCTGCAGAAACCACCCCTAAATCCAAAGCTATAGCGTGCCGGGGTCCGCGTGAAAAACTGGTTTCTATCAGCAGGAAAAAGACAGGCCCGATGAAAACCAAACTCAGCATAATTCCCAAGCCGACAGCATATAAAATGAGTTCTAACATTTTTTGTTTTTATAAAAAGCCAAATGCATCTCTTCAAAAGATGGAAGCAAAATTACATTTTACTTTTTAAATACCTCTCATATTCTTACTCTACAATTTTAAAGTCGAGTTGTTTTGCGATCAGATTTGCTTTCAATACTTTTATTTTTATTTTGTCGCCCAGTTGGTATGTATTGCCGGTTCTGGAACCCACAATGGCGTGATTCTTTGCATCCAGCGAGTAAGAATCATCTACCAAGTCGCGCAGTTTTATCATTCCTTCTGCTCCGTTTTCTGGTATTTCTACCCAGAAACCATATTCTGCAACTCCAGAAATCACGCCGTGGAACACCTCTCCCACGTGGTCTTGCATAAACTTGACCTGCATAAATTTGATGCTTTCACGTTCTGCTTCAGCAGCCAAACGTTCCATCGCGGAACAATGTTTGGACTGGACTTCTACTTCTTCTTTGTTGGGAGATTTGCCACCCTCCAAATAATGTTGAAGCAATCTATGGGCAATCAAATCCGGATACCGACGGATGGGCGAGGTGAAATGCGAATAATATTCGAAGCCAAGTCCGTAATGCCCAATGGGGTCTGTGGAATAAACAGCTTTGCTCATACTTCTCATCGCCAAAGTCTCAATCATATTCTCTTCGCCTTTGCCTTTGACATCATTTAATAATTTGTTCAGCGATTCTGCTACTTTATGAGTATTGGCCAAATCCAGTTTGTAACCGAAAGTGCCTACGAAATCGCGCAATGCAAGTAGTTTCGTGGGATTAGGGTCGTCGTGAATTCTATAAATGAAAGTATTTCCGGTAGGTTCGTTCCTTTTATTTAGGGAGATAAATTCGGATACTTTTCTGTTGGCCAATAGCATAAATTCCTCAATCAGATGGTTGGAGTCTTTGCTGACTTTGAAATAAACGCCAATCGGTTTGCTATTCTCGTCCAGATTGAATCTTACTTCGCTTCTGTCGAAGGTGATGGCTCCGTTTCGGATTCTTTCGGCCCGCATTATTTTGGCCAATTTATCAAGCTGAAGGATTTCTTCCGTCAAATCTCCTTCCCGAGTTTCGATTCTTTCCTGAGCTTCTTCGTAAGAAAATCGCCTGTCGGAATGGATGACGGTTCTGCCAAACCATTGCTTATGAATCTTTGCTTCGTCGTCCATTTCAAATACGGCAGAAAAAGTGAATTTATCTTCATTGGGGCGCAAAGAGCAAACGTCGTTACTCAGCACTTCCGGCAGCATCGGCACCACTCTGTCCACGAGATAAACCGAGGTTGCCCGCTCATAAGCTTCGCGATCCAGAATGGTTCCCGGTTTCACGTAATGCGAAACGTCTGCAATGTGAACGCCTATTTGCCAAAGCCCATTATCTAATTTTTGGATGGATAAAGCATCATCAAAGTCTTTGGCATCTTTGGGATCGATGGTAAATGTACAAATGTTGCGCATATCCCAACGTTTTGCCACTTCTTCACCATTGATGCTTCTGTCTATTTTGTCGGCCTCTTGCTCCACTTCGGGAGGGAAGTTGTAGGGCAAGCCATATTCTGCAAGGATGGAATGTATCTCGGTCTCGTGATCGCCCGGCGTTCCCAAAACCCTCACAACTTCGCCTTCCGGATTTTTGTTTACCGGGCGCCATTCGAGCATTTTCACAATGACTTTGTCGCCGTCTTCCGCACCATTGAAATGATTTTTGGAGATGAACATATCGGTGTTCATAGTTTTCTTATCGAAGATTACGAAAGCGAAATCTTTTTCCGCGATCTTCTGGAAAACGCCCACAAAAGTATCTTTAGCTCTTTCCAAGACTTCTACCACCGCCCCCTCGACTTTTTTGCCTTTGAAATTATAAGTTACCAAAAGGACTTTGTCGCCTTGCAGAGCATCTTTTACATTTTTTTGATGCACGAAAATATCATCGGCCATCCCCTCCACTTTCACGTAGGCGTTGCCGGACTGGTTGAAATCTATGACACCGGTCAAAGTGCCTTCGATATTGAGATTGATGATGTATTTTCCCTTTTCCGTTTCCTTGATTTTCTGCGTTGCCTGCAATCTGTGTAGCGCTTGGATCACTTGCTCTCTTTGTCTGGGATTCTTGTACTCTATGCCGTCCGCAATCTGTTTGTAATTATAGATTTTGGATGTGTTCTGATTCATAAAACGGAGGATGGTTTTTCCTAATTCCAGAAGCTTCTGTTCGTTTTTATGACTTGTATTTTTTTTGTTTTTCATTGTTTGAAATTAACATTCATCTTCATTCTGTTCCAACTGCAAAAATTCTCTTGTTATTAATTTTTATTAAAGATAAAAATAAAATGGGGAGTTTGAAAAACCGCTCTATTAGTTTACGGTTCGTGAGAAAGAAGATTCTCTAAAAGGAATGTGCTACAAAGATATAACTTTAAAATAAAACTTGCAATACCCGCTAATACAAGCTTTTGATAATTAGCAGATTGCTATTTTATCGACCCTGTTCTGATGTCTTCCTCCTTCGAAATCTGTGGTTAGGAATTTATCTACAATCTCCAACGCTAATTCTTTGGCAATGAATCTTGCGGGCATCGACATCATATTGGCATCGTTGTGTTGCCTTGCAAGAGTGGCAAGTTCGGGCATCCAGCAAAGAGCACACCGGATTTTTTGATGCTTGTTGGCAGTGATTTGCACACCGTTTCCGGTGCCGCAAATCAAAATTCCGAGTTCGTTTTCGCCGTTTTCAACAGATGCTGCAGCCGGATGCACAAAATCAGGATAATCCACAGAATCAGCAGAATAAGTTCCAAAATCTTGTACTTCGTATTTACCTTCGAGCTGCTTTTTAAGCAGTTCTTTGTACTCAAAACCCGCGTGGTCGGCAGCGATAGCTATCTTTTTCATTATCAACCTAATTATTTTATTAATTCTGCTATAAATTTAACATTTATTTTATTAAACCTGGCATAATATTTTAATTCACTTTTCAATAAAAAAACCGTTCTTCTATCCAAATAAATAAAAATTTCAAGGTAATTTTTAATATTTCAAGAGTTGTTGGTATAAATATTAAAAATATGATAATATAATGTTGGAAGTACACCGAAAACCTGTGGGTAATTTTGCAGAAATATTTGTTGTTATTATCAACCGATTTTCGTATTGAACTATTTCTCGGCAAGAACAATATTTAATTTCTATTTACTTTTAGCTTTCAACAAAAGAAATTATCCCCAGCTTTTTATTAATAGAGAAGTTTCATATTTATTATAAACATTTGTTGATAAAAATAGTAATGCTTTGATTATCAATATTAAATTAATGTTAACAAACTACTTGTTATTCACTATTTCGTGTGGCAAAATATTGCCCTAATTTTTCTCCCCATACTCCCACACTACAACAATATTCGACAATGTCTTTTTTATAAATTAATAAAAGAAAATAAATATATTGTTATGTTGATCTGTGGATTTTTTTTGCAAATAAAATTTCCAAAAGGCGAGAATAAGTTTTAAATTTGTGAAAGCGGGAGGAGATAATGCCTTTCCAATTCAATAAGAAAATTTAAACTTAATGAAAACAATAAGAGATTTCAATTTTAAAAACAAAAAAGCATTGGTACGTGTAGATTTCAATGTGCCACAAGATGAAAATCTTAAAGTTACCGATAATACTAGGATTGTTTCTGTAAAGCCAACGGTGGAGAAAATCCTTGCCGATGGAGGTTCGGTGATACTGATGACACATCTGGGTAGACCCAAAGGTCAAGTAAATGAAAAATATTCCCTTAGAAATATCCTTCCAGATGTATCAGCGGTTCTGGGAAGGGAAGTTAAATTTGTAGAAGAATCGGTAGGCGAGAAGGCGGAACAAGCTGCGGCCGCGCTCCAGCCCGGAGAAATCTTGTTATTGGAAAATCTGCGTTTTCACAAAGAAGAAGAGGAAGGCGATGTAGGTTTTGCGGAGAAACTGTCAAAATTAGGCGATGCGTATGTGAACGACGCCTTTGGCACAGCGCATAGAGCACATGCATCCACGGCTGTCATTGCTCAATTTTTTCCTTCTACTAAATTTTTCGGTTTGTTGATGGAAAAAGAACTCATAGCCATAGATAAGGTACTTAATTCCGGAGAAAAACCGGTAACCGCCATACTCGGAGGTTCGAAGGTTTCTACCAAAATTACGATTATCGAAAACATTTTGCCCGCAGTTGATAATTTAATAATTGGTGGAGGAATGGCGTTTACTTTTATAAAAGCGCTTGGCGGAAAAATTGGTAAATCTATAGTGGAAGAAGACAAGAAAGGTCTTGCGATTGAAATATTGGAAAAAGCAAAACAACATAAAGTAGAAGTGTACCTGCCTACCGATGTTGTGATTGCTGACGATTTTAGTAACGAGGCAGAAAAAAAAGTAGTTGATATCATGGAAATTCCTGAAAATTGGCAAGGATTAGACGCCGGTCCGCGCTCAAGAGAAATATTCAACGATGTAATTTTGGATTCCAGGACAATTCTGTGGAATGGTCCTGTCGGTGTTTTTGAGATGCCAAATTTTGCAGCAGGAACTATAGCTTTAGGAGACAGTATTGCAGAGGCTACTAAACTGGGCGCATTTTCATTAGTTGGTGGTGGCGATAGTGTTGCCTTTGTGAAACAATTTGGTTTTACGGACAAAGTAAGTTATGTTTCCACGGGCGGAGGCGCAATGTTGGAAAGCTTAGAAGGATTGGAGCTTCCCGGTGTCGCTGCTATTAATAACTGAATCCCAGTTCTTCGGGAATAAAAAAACGGTAAATCATTTTGCCGTTTTTTTTACTGAAAGTTTACAATTTTGAATAAATTTGTTTATTTGTGAAGTTTTTTTTCTTGTTTTGAAAAAAAACCACCTTTATAAACCGGTCAAAAATTCATTTTCTATTTTTTTTCAATAATATATATCAAACTTGAAAATTCGGTGGTAAAAATGGCTTTTACGTTAGAAGCCGTCCCATGGAATAGAGCTTTTAGCCAGAAAAGCGATGATTTTTTGTATTTTTCGCTCAATAAAGCAATGTAAAATGAATCGAGCAGAAGTGGCTTAATTTTTATTAATTGCCATTCGGGAAGTTTTGAAATCAGATTTTCCATGCCGGATTTCGAAAAATGAAAAACGTGTCTCGGAACATCATAAGCCGCCCAAAATTCTTTATAATGCTTTGCATCATACGAAGTGAAATTGGGAACAGCAATGATCAATAATCCTTTTTCCTTCAATTTGGAATGGAATGCAGCTAAGATTTCTTTTTGATTGTCGATGTGCTCGAATACGTGCCAAAGCGTTATAGCATCAAGACTTTGATCTGAAACGGCATTCAAATCATCAATAATTTTAGTCTTTGCGGTTTTATTAAGCGCGGCATTTCTAGCATTAGAATTAGGTTCAAAACCAAAAGTGACGAAATCATTTTCAATAAATTTGACAAATTCGCCGGCGCCGCACCCGTAATCCAGAACTTTGGATCCCTTCTTGAGCCTTTCCAACAGAATTTTTTTCTTATAAAGAAGATTGAATGTTTGCAAAAATTTATATATTTTTTCCTTCGTACTTCCGCTGTCTTGATGATGGGAAATGTAGTTTTTGCTTTCATAGTATTTAGAAATATTAGAAGGAAGCGGTTGGGTTATTAAAACCCCTTTTGTTTCTGTTTCTGCAATTTCGAATTCCTCCTGAGAAAGAAAAAAGTCTTTAATTTTCATACTGGTAATTCTGTGATATGGGTATTTTTTAATTATTTAAAATGGATTCTTGCGATTAAATGTTTCACGTGGAACATTGTCTTTATTTTCCCAAATAAATCAATAGTACATTAATATCGGATGGAGATACACCACTAATTCTTCCCGCCTGCGCAATGGTTACTGGTCTTATTTTTGTCATTTTCTGCTTTGCCTCCGTAGATAAAGATGATATCTGGGAAAAATCAAAATCTTCAGGTATTTTGATGGTTTCCAGCCGATGTAGCTTGATTACATTTTCTTTTTCTTTCTCGATGTAGCCTTTGTATTTGATATTGATTTCGGCCTGCTCTCTGACTTCTTCTTTATAGGCCGATGTTATGTCCTTAATTTCATTGATTTCTTCCAAGCTTTCTAAAGTCATATTAGGTCGGCTCAGAAAATGGGAGGCTCTATAAGCTTGGTCAACCAATGCTGAAGCGATGTTTTTGAGGATTGGATTGATCTGTGCTGGCTTGATAGACGTATCTCTTAAATACGCTTCTAATTCGTTGCTTTTACTGATTTTCTCCTGCACTTTTCGCAATCTTTCTTCGGATGCTAAACCAAGCTTGTAGGATTTTTCGGTCAATCTAATATCGGCATTATCTTGTCTCAGAAGCAATCGGTATTCTGCACGGGAAGTGAACATCCGGTAAGGTTCTTCGGTTCCTTTAGTAATCAAGTCGTCTATTAGAACGCCGATATAGGCTTCGTCTCTGTTTAGAATGAAAGATTCCTTTTCGTGAACTTTGTTATGTGCATTGATGCCCGCCATCAGACCTTGACCTGCAGCCTCTTCATATCCGGTGGTACCGTTGATTTGACCGGCAAAATATAAGTTTTCAATCAGTTTTGTTTCTAAGGTATGCGAAAGCTGGGTAGGGGGAAAGTAATCGTATTCTATGGCATATCCCGGACGGAAAACTTTAACATTGGCGAAACCCGGAATATGCTTCATCGCCTTTATTTGTATATCTTCCGGAAGCGAAGAGCTAAAGCCGTTCAGATAGATTTCGATAGTTTTCCAACCTTCCGGTTCTACGAAAAGTTGGTGTCTGTTTCTCTCTGCAAAGCGGTTGATTTTGTCTTCGATACTTGGGCAATAGCGTGGACCAGTGCTTTGGATCGTACCGTTGAACATAGGACTTCTGTCAAATCCTTCTCGCAAAATATCGTGAACTTTTTCGTTGGTATAAACGATATGACAGCGTAGCTGTTTTGTAAGTTTCGGAGTGTCCAAAAAGCTAAATTTCTGTGGATTTTCGTCGCCTTTTTGTTCCTCCATTTGGGAATAATCGAGGCTTCTTCCGTCGATGCGGGGTGGAGTTCCGGTTTTCATTCTGCCGGCTTCGAAGCCTAAGGAAACGAGCTGTTCAGTAATACCAAAAGCCTTTGGCTCTCCCATTCGACCGCCGCCCAACTGTTTGTCGCCCACGTGAATAAGGCCGTTTAAGAAAGTACCGTTCGTAAGAACCACAGCTTTAGATTTGATTTGTATTCCTAAGGAAGTAATGACTCCTGCAACTTTACCATTTTCGATAATCAGGCTTTTGACCATATCTTGGAAGAAATCCAGATTTGGAGTTTGCTCCAGTGCCAGTCGCCACTCTTGTGAAAAAAGCATTCGGTCGTTCTGGGTTCTCGGAGACCACATTGCAGGACCTTTAGAAAGGTTGAGCATTTTGAATTGTATTGCGGATTTATCTGCCACAATGCCAGAATAGCCGCCCATTGCATCGATTTCTCTTACGATTTGGCCTTTTGCAATGCCGCCCATAGCGGGGTTGCAGCTCATCTGGCCGATGGTCTGCATATTCATGGTGACTAATAAAGTTTTTGAGCCTAAATTGGCTGCAGCAGCGGCGGCTTCGCAACCGGCGTGGCCCGCGCCAACGATTATGACATCATATATGTCGTTTATCATATTTTATAATTTAAAAAACAATGTTTCACGTGAAACATGATGATTGGAAATAGCCCCGATTGAAGCGGTTACCCCGCAGCATGCGGTTGGAAAGCATTGGCGCGAGGAGTAAGAGCGGAAAGCGGGAAATAGCTCCTTAAAAATTTGAATACCGATTGATATAGAAATCTTCTTTTTTTCGCATTGTAGACCGCTCCTGATCGCTTTTGTCCGTATATCCACACAGATGAAGAATGCCGTGAGCCAAGATTCTCCGCAATTCTGATTCAATATCGTTTTCCAAGGACGAGGCGTTTTCCCGAACGCGGGGCAAAGATACGAAAATATCTCCTGAAATAGTTTTCCCCTTTACATAGTCGAAGGTGATAATGTCGGTATAATAGTCGTGATGGAGGTAGTCTTGATTGACTTTCAGAAGATATTCATCATCGCAGAAGATATAATTAATCTCGCCGGGTTTTTTGTTTTCTGAAAGGATCAAATCTTCCAGCCAAGGTGCTGTGTTCGGCGGTATATCCTGAGATTCAATATTTTCGAAGAAAAAGTTTATCATTATTTAAAACCAATGTCCCAGTATAACAGAAAAAATTCCTTTATGACGATCCAGAGAATGGCTGAAATTCAGTTTTATCTGCCCAAAAGGCGATTTGTAGCCGCCGGTGATTCCCGCGGAATTGTAATTAAGTTTTGCAGCATCTGCAAATTTAATAGAATCGAAAAGATTTGCAATACTGAAATTGGCCACCAAAAAATAATTTTTACCGAACCTAAACTGAAAATCATTGGATGCCAAAAAAATGTTATTATCATTAAGCAAGCCAAACTGATAGCCGGCAAACCTCTTGAAGTTGACAATATTTTGCTCGAAAATGCCTCCTATCCTATATTGATAAAACGAGGGCAAAATGTCGCCGATCGTGATGCCTCCGTACAAATTGAGCCGGTAAGTAAACATTTTTGAGAAATAAAAATTCATCTTGATGTCTGCTTTGATCAAAATCGGTTTTTCCTCCAGATCACTTCCGAAAAGATCTATAATTTTGCCCTCGGCATTCAAATAAAATCCTCTGGTCGGAAAATCTTTGTCGTCCTGCGTATCGCTTTTGAGGAAGAGATACGGATTTAGGTATTTTTCATCCTTTTTATCTGCACCATTTTTGTCGCTTTTGAACAAATCGTAGCTTATACCGCCGCCTATTGCAAATTTGTCGTTCCATACAGACTGGATATAAACTTCGTTCCGGAACCAGTCCCAAGTCTCCAAGGTGTTTTTATGAGAATCCTTGAGATCGAAGCTCATCGCAGAGGAATATATGCCAACGCCGGGAATATAACCGTTATCGATAAAATAATTAAAATAATATCTGGGACTATCTCCGATTACAATGTCCAAAGACAGATTGGAGTTGTTAAAAAGCAGGCGCTTGCCCGAGTAGTTTATCAGCAAACCTGTCTTGAAGATTTCATCGTAATGGAGACCTATCTTGAGGAAATGGCGGGTTTCATCTTCTGTGACGTACAGTTTGAGATAATTACGGTTGTCTTCCTGAACGATGTCGTAATTGAGAAATTTGTAATTATTGGTGGCATAAAGCTTGTCCAGCATTTTATTTATACTGCCGTAGGTTTGCAGCGAAGGCGTTTTAAGACCCATTTTTCCACGGATATAATTAGAACGGTATATTTTCTCATTTTCGACCACAAGGTTGTCGATTTTGTAAACACTTGAGAATATGGGATTGGTGGGAGACCGCAATCTTTCGAAATTTCTCTTGGGCAATTCTTTTAAAATGTCGGTATATTTCAAGGCTTCTGCATAGCCGCTATCCAGAATCATCCGCTTGTCGTCGTAGCTGGTAGCGGTCATTCCGGTAAGGTTTGGTTTGATATTAATATCGGTGTATTTGTACTGGTTTTTGGTCTCTTTCTGAATGCCAAAATCGATGACTTGATTAAGGATATCGATGACACTGTTCAGATTATCCCGCTTGGTTAATGGCTGGTTGAGATCTACGCCGATGACGATGTCTATTCCCTTGTCTTTCAATGGTTTGGAGGGATAGTTTACGCTCATTGCACCATCAATATAGATGCTGTCCCCGATTTTCACCGGCTCCAAAAGCGAGGGAAAAGCCGAGCTTGCCAGAATGGCCGAAACCAAATCGCCCTTTTCAAAAATTTTCATTTCGCCACTTTCTAGATTTGTAGCCACACATAGAAACGGAATAGGTAATTTGGAAAAATCATCTATATTTGAAACATTTTTCAACAACTCTTTCAGAAGATAAATATTTCTTTGCCCTGTGCTGATGGACGATGGCAAAGAAACTTTACCGTTTTTCAGAGGAAAAGTCAAAAGATATTTGTCTACATTTTTGTTGAAGAATGGAAGCTCTTTTCTTGTTTTCGGATCCGTGATCAAGGAATAGAAATCCGTGTCCATCACGATTTTTTCGATATCTTTTCCTGTATATCCGGCAGCGTATAAACCGCCTACAATCGCGCCCATACTGGTTCCGGCAATATAATCGATTTTAATTCCGAGAGAATCTATCACTTTCAAAACGCCCACGTGAGAAAAGCCCTTGGCTCCGCCGCCAGAAAGAGAAAGTCCAATTCGGGGGTTTTTGGGTATCTTAAGATTTTCTTTCACTTGCGAATAACTTATCAAATAAGCTAAAAGTGGAAGAAAAATGATAAATTTTTTAATCATTTTAATTTTTGATATAGATTCTTTTTACACGCGGAGAAATCGATGTTAAAACTTCGTAAGCAATTGTTTTGCAATAATTTGAAAATTCTCCCAACGTCGGATTTGAATTGAATAGGACAACAGGATCTCCCTCTTCCACATTGGCTCCATCTACTCTTATCATCATCATATCCATACAGACATTTCCCACGATGGGATAAAGTTTTTTATGGATCCCAACCCTTCCCACCATATTTCCGACCATTCTTGGAATACCGTCTGCATATCCCACGGGAATCGTGGCAATTTTTGTGTCTTGGTCCGTTCGATATCCTCGGCCATAACCCACAGATTCTCCGCTTTTTACCTCAGAAATTTGCGAAACTACCGTTTTAAAACATACCGAATTCTGGAGCTGATTTTTTATTAATTTATTGGAAGATTCACCGATCATTCCGATTCCGATCCTTACCATATCATATTGATAATCAGTATAATTTGTAATTCCTGAAGAATTTAAAATATGCCGAAGGGGTTTGTAGCCCAGCTTATTAATAAGATAGGTCGAATTTTTATCGAAAGTTTTCAATTGCTGAAGTGTAAAATCTCTCTCTTCGGGAATATCGGCCGACGATAAGTGACTGAAAATGCTGGTTACCTGTACATTGGTCACTCTCAACCGATCTATTAGTTCGTCCAGTTCGAAATCTTTAAACCCAAGACGATGCATCCCCGTTTCTAGCTTTACGTGAATGGGATATTTTTGCTGGTTTCCGGACTTCAGCAATTGCTCATTGAATACTTCCAAAACCCGCAAACTGTAAATTTCCGGTTCCAAGTTGTACTCGATGATGCTGTCATAGCTGTGCTGCTCGGGGTTCATAACGATAATGGGCGTTGTGATTCCTTTTTTTCGCAACTCGATTCCTTCATCGGCGAAGGCAACACCCAGATAATCAATATGATGCAGTTGCAGAAATTCCGAAATTTCATAGCTTCCCAATCCGTAGGCATTCGCCTTTACCATTGCCATCATTTTGGTTTCTGGCTTCAAAAGAGATTTATGAAAATTAATATTATGAAGAATGGCATTCAAATTAATTTCCAAAACGGTATCGTGCTTTCGGAGTTCGAGGAGTTCTTTGATTCTTTCAATCTTAAATTTTCTTGCGCCTTTCAGCAAAACGATTTGGTTTTCTATCTCATTAAGTGCTTTATTTTCAATCAGTTGGCTTGTAGTGCTAAATACAGATGGCGCGGGACTAAATAGTGCGGAAAACGAACCAATTTCGTCGCCAATCAAAAAGATTTTGTCAAATTTCTGCTCATTCACGAGCTCAGCAACTTCGTGATACAGCGCAGTCCGATTCTCGCCCGAATCAAGAATATCCGTTAGGATGAGAGATTTTCTTGGATTATTGTATTCCCGGATAAATTGGAAAGCGATTTTCAAAGAATCCAGATCCAAGTTGTAAGAATCGTTGATAATCAGGTTATTTCTCACACCTTCGACGCTTTCCAGACGCATTTCTACAGCTTTCAAATCGTCGATCTTTTCTTTGATATCCGAATTGGAGATACCTAATTCCTTAAGAATCCCGACCAATGCGAGGACATTGGTCAACGTGGCGTCATCTCGTTGGAAGATGGGGAGTGAGATGATTTCGTCGAAATATTGGATTTGGATATCTTCTGCACGATTGCTAATTTCAGAAATAATGGTAATGCGGTTGCTGCTTTCTAAACCATAGGATATTAAATTCTTGTGGGGATATAGTTCCCGGATGATGCTCTCAGTCAACAAGTTATCGCCATTATAAAAAATAATTTCTGAATGCTGGAAAAGCTTTAGTTTTTCACGAATCAATTCTTCTTCAGAGCTGAAATTCGCAGAATGTGCGGAGCCGATATGCGTCAGCAGGCCAATTTTTGGTTGGAAAACGCGTTCCTGCTTTTCCATTTCGCCGGGTTTAGATATTCCAACCTCGAAGATTCCCAGTTCGTGTTTTTTTTCAATCTGTAAAACCGACAAGGGCAGACCAATTTGCGAATTAAAACTTTTAGGGCTTTTGACCGTTGCAAATTCATTCCAAAGGCACTGATAAAGCCATTCTTTCAGGATTGTCTTCCCATTGCTTCCGGTAATTCCGATGGAGTTGATGTCAGAATGTTCGAAGTGATATCGGGCCAAGGTTTGCAAAAACTCAATGGAATTTTTTGTAATAATTTGATTTACAAAAGCATTTGTGATTTCGTTTTCGGTGATAATCGTATTAATTCCTTTTTCAATGACCTTATCAATATACTTCTGGCCAGAATTTTTCTGGGTGCTGATGGCCAAAAATGCGGTTTGCTTCGCCGAATAAATCGTTCTACTGTCAAAAGCAATGTTTTTGATTTTGGTTTTACCATTTCCGAAAAACTTAGAATGGGTGATGTCAGCAATCTCCTTGATGGTGTAATTCATTGACTATTAACAGATAAACTATTTATTTTTTTTCAAAACTTCTTCGACAAAAACGCTTCTGCTCACAGCTTCATAAGCTTCGGTTTCCCCGAGTTCCACCAGATCTTTTCCTGATGTGATTCTCATAGAATAATTTGCTAAATTGCCCGTCCTTTTGCAAATTGCATGAACTTTGGTCACATATTCTGCGGTTGCCATCAGATTAGGCATTGGCCCAAATGGACGTCCTAAAAAATCCATATCCAAGCCTGCAATCACCACCCGTATGCCGCTGTTTGCCAACTGATTAGCTACGTCTACGATGCTTTCATCAAAAAACTGAGCTTCGTCAATGGCCACCACTTGACAGTTCGAGCCCAACAAAAGGATTTCCGAGGGACTTTCGACACTGGTACTCCGAATTTTGTTTTGG
This sequence comes from Chryseobacterium sp. SC28, assembly GCF_003932955.1. Classification (GTDB taxonomy): domain Bacteria; phylum Bacteroidota; class Bacteroidia; order Flavobacteriales; family Weeksellaceae; genus Epilithonimonas. The sequence goes on along the minus strand of NZ_QOVY01000002.1, from coordinate 73,534 downwards.
TTATGAGAGACGACATCATCATCCGAATATCTCGTATCGATTTTTGGTTTGAAAATCTCTACGATCTGACCTGCCAATTCTGCTCGCCGCAGTCTTCGAATGAGTTCTTCGGTTTTGCCGGAAAACATCGAACCGCAGATCACCTCCATCCAGCCGCTTTGTTTGGAATGATTAATTGTATTTTCTAAAAACATTATTAATTTAGCAAAATTGTTTTAAAATTCTATTCAGAAAAACTTCACAAAATCCTTTTATTGAACAAAATTGTTCTTAAATTTATAAATATCAAATTTAGGTAAAAATTAATCAAAAATTATTATGCAAATCTTGCAACCACCATACGAAAGTATTTTTGGGGAAATCAAAATTCTCCTCGAAGAATTGTCCAGAAACGATTCCTTAGAAGATTTATTGGACAAAGAACAGCAATTGACGGCGCTTTATCAGAAATTCTCTTATTTGAAATTATCTAAAGGAATCAATCACGCGCCAACTCAATCTTCAAGTCAAGAAGATATTGATTATCAATTAACAATGCAAAAATCCGATTCAATTTATGACCTAAAAGTCCAAGATGAAAATGAGCTTGTGGATACCACGACGGGAGAAAATGACGTACAAAATATTTTAGACGCTGGTGCCGAAGTAGCAGAAGTTAATTCACTGGAAAAAAAGGATGCACGGCATGCTTCTCCGACAGCACCGGATTCAGAAGAAATCGCTGGCCGTACAACCACAATCGGTTCAGAACTAGAGGAGAATCTCTTTCAAAATATCTCTTCTAAATTAGAACCAATGCAAGACAGCCGTTTTTCTTTTGCAATGGAAAAAGAGGAAACAAAAGAGGAAAATGATTACGAAACAAGACTGGCGGAAAAAGAAGCCAAACTAAAGGAACTTGAACAAAAGCGAAGGAAAATTGTAGAATTATCAAAAGAAAAAACGTCCGGTAAAGAAAAAACGCAAAAAGTTTACGAAGATCAAAATCCGGAGGAGCATCACGATAGAAAAGTAAAGTTGGCAAGTATCAAGGGTTTAAAAATTACTAAATCACTTTTTGATGAGGATCAATTGGAAGATTCCGATCCTCAACAACCAAAATCGGATGCCGGGAGTATCCTGAAAAGCAATGTTCCGAAAGAATATATGGAAGCACCAAAGCCGAAGCCGGAATTTAAGCTTGATCTGAATGACAGAATAGCCTTTTCCCAGTATCTTTTTGGTGGAAGCCAAAGCGAACTGAATCAAGTGGTTGCCACTCTTAATTCTTTTACGTCTCTGGAAAAAGCTCAAGAATTTTTGAGTGATATTTATTACGAAAAAGACTGGAAAAAAGTTGACAGCTATGCACAGAGACTGTGGTCCTTGGTGGAGAGCAGATTTTTGTAGCTGTTTTTGTACTGAGCCGCAGAGTCCCTAAAATCGAAATCTTAGGGTTGGAGAAAAAATCGGTCGTCGCTTTGCGACTTTGTTTCTGCGGAATTTCCGTAGGAGCGGAGATCCTAAGGTTGATGTCCCTAAGATTGAAATCTTAGGTTTCGAAAATCGGTCGTCGCTTTGCTCCTTTGGTTGGTGGAGTTCCGTAGGTGCTGAAATCCTAAGGTTGATGTCCCTAATATTAAAATCTTAGGTTTGAAAAATCGGTCGTCGCTTTGCGACTTGGTTGGTGGAGTTCCGTAGGAACGACAGATATCGTAAGGTTAGAATTTATTCCAACCTGAACAAGAAAGTACCGCTTTGCGATTTGGTTTGTGCGGAGTTTCCGTAGGAGCTGAGATCCTAAGGTTGAAGTCCATAAGATTGAAATCTTAGGTTTCGAAAATCGGTCGTCGCTTTGCGACTTTGTTTTGAGCAAATGAAACGACATACATCAAGTTTTGGTAACCATAAAAAACGCACAGAAAGATGCCTAACACGTATGTAAAGTTATATGTACAAGCCGTTTTTGCAGTAAAGTACAGAAATTCTTTGATAAGGGAAAACTTCCGTAAAGAGTTGTTTGCTGTCATTGGAAATTTGATAAACGAAACAGGATGTAGCACTATTATTGTAAATGGGGTGGAAGACCACGTCCATTGTTTTTTTGTTTTGAAAACTACACTTTCTCTTTCTGAGGTTATGAAAAGTGTTAAAGCAAAATCATCGAAATGGATTAATGAAAACGGATTTTTAGAAGAACGTTTTGAATGGCAAAGAGGATTCGGAGGATTTAGTTATAATCAATCTTCGATAGGGAAAGTATATAAGTATATTGAAAATCAAGAAGAACATCACAAAAAGCAAACTTTTAAAGATGAATATCTCCAATTATTGAAAAAATTTGAAGTGAACTACGATGAAAATTATTGGTTTGAGGATTTAATTTCTAAAGAAAGTTCCTCAGATTGAAATCTTAGGTTTGAAAAATAGGTCGTCGCTTTGCGACTTTGGTTAGTGGAGTTCCGTAGGAACAGAGGTGCTAAGGTTGAGTAGTCCTTAAGATTGAAATCTTAGGTTTGAAAAATCGGTCGTCGCTTTACGACTTGGTTTGTGCGGAATTTCCGTAGGTGTCGAAATCCTAAGGTTGATGTCCCTAAGATTAAAATCTTAGGTTTCGAAAATCGGTCGTCGCTTTGCGACTTGGTTAGTGGAGTTCCGTAGGAACGAAAGATATCGTCAGGTTGGAATTTATTCCAACCTGAACAAAAAAAGTTTAGGCAAAGTTCCATAGAAACGGGCTATGTACAAAGGTTGGAATTTATTCCAACTGCAACAAAAAAAGAAAAAATGAGGGGAATTTTATATTTCGTGCCAACGCCGATTGGAAATTTGGAAGATATGACCTTTCGCGCGGTAAAGGTGCTGAAAGAGGTCGATTATATCTTGTGCGAAGACACCAGAACTTCGGGATTTCTTCTGAAGCATTATGAGATTTCAAAACCTGTGAAGTCTTATCATTTGCACAACGAGCACCAGATGACAGAGAAAGTCATTCAAGATTTGGAAAATGGTCAAACGATTGCGATTATAACTGATGCAGGAACGCCGGGAATCTCAGATCCGGGCTATCTTTTGGCGAAGGCTTGCGCAGATAAAGACTTGGAAATGATTTGTTTACCCGGCGCAACCGCTTTTGTGCCGGCGCTTGTAGTTTCGGGATTGCCAAATCACGATTTCTATTTTGCCGGTTTTCTACCACAAAAAAAAGGCCGACAAACCAAGCTGAAACAGCTGGCGGAAGAAAAGAAGACTATTATTCTCTACGAAAGTCCGCATAAAATCAACACGACTTTGGAACAGATCAAAGAATTCTTCGGCGAGGAGACGAAAGTGAGCTTGAGCAGAGAGATTTCCAAGAAATTTGAGGAAACAAAGCGCGGGACAATCTTGGAATTAATCGAATTTTCAAAAAGCAAAACATTGAAAGGGGAGATTGTTTTGATTGTGAATAATGCTTAAAATACTATTTTTGCCCTAACAAATAGAAATACGATACAAACTATGGGACTATTAGAAGGTAAAGTAGCCATCATTACAGGTGCAACCCGAGGGATCGGAAGAGGAATTGCTGAGGTTTTTGCCAAAGAAGGCGCCAAAATCGCGTTCACATACGCTGGTTCGGTAGAAAAAGCCAAAGAATTGGAAACGGAATTGAGCAAAACAACTCAAATCAAAGGTTATCAGTCCGATGCTTCCGATTATGATGCTGCTCAAAAATTGGTGGAAGATGTTTTGGCAGAATTCGGAGCGATTGATATTTTGGTAAATAACGCCGGAATTACTCGGGATAACTTGTTGATGAGAATGTCAAAAGACGATTGGGACAAGATTATCAAAGTGAACTTGGACTCCGTTTTCAACCTGACAAAAGCGGTCATCAAACCAATGATGAGAGCAAAATCCGGTTCGATCATCAATATGACCTCCGTGGTTGGTGTGAAGGGAAACGCAGGCCAATCCAATTATGCCGCATCAAAAGCCGGCGTAATTGGTTTCACAAAATCCGTCGCTTTGGAATTAGGTTCCAGAAATATCCGTTGCAATGCAATTGCTCCAGGTTTTATTGAAACTGAAATGACCGCTGCATTGGACGAAAAAACGGTGCAAGGTTGGAGAGACGGCATCCCCTTGAAACGTGGCGGAGAGCCTGAAGACGTGGCCAACGCGTGCGTTTTTTTCGGCAGCAATATGTCGTCCTACATTACCGGTCAAGTCCTGAATGTGGACGGCGGAATGCTGACTTAATACAAACGAAATCAAATACTTATAAAGCTTTTTGTAAATTATTCAAAAAGCTTTTTTTATAAAAATATGACAATCAACGAAAAAAATTACCATAATATCTTATTGGTTTTTGCTTTGGAATCAGAAGCAGGAAAAGAGTTTGAGGATTTCGAAAAAGTGTTCGTGGGAATCGGAAAAGTTAAAGCGACTTACAATCTGACGAAAGCAATTCAGAAATCTAATCCGGATTTGATTATCAATCTTGGAACGGCTGGCAGTACAACCTTCGATAGAGTAAGTGTTGTAAACTGCAATCGATTCATTCAGAGAGATATGGATGTGAGAGCTTTAGGTTTTCAGAAGTTTGAAACGCCGTTTTCTGATGAAGCTATACTTTTAGAATATGGATTAAAATTAGAAAATCTCCCGAATGGCATCTGCGGGTCAGGCGACCAATTTGAAATCGAACACATTAATCCTGAATATAACGTGATCGATATGGAAGCTTTTGCACTTGCGAAAGTGGCGCAAGCAGAAGGCGTAGATTTTCTGTGTTTGAAATATATTTCCGATGGTGCAGACGGCGATGCCGCTGATGACTGGACTCTGGAAGTCACAAAAGCTTCGATTGCTTTGAGAAGAGAATTGGACAGACTTTAAAAAAGCACCAAATACTGTATAGTGAATGATGGGGGATGATTATTTTTGAAAAACCTTATCACGTTTTGGAAAGATCGGCAAACAAAAATTTTAACAAAGGGGAAAATTTCACAAAATCACTGATAATGATATTTAATATGTAGAAAATACAACAGATCAAAAAATATTTGGTTTTTTAACACCAAATCAAGTACATTTACAATAAGTCAATAACAAAAGGCAAGTTGCATTTATTAGTTGAATCGCTTATTAAAAAAATACCTTACTGAATGAAAACCATCCCAAATTATTTAGAATATGGTGAAAATTCTCTAAAACATCCCACAGATTATTTTTCAATAAATACTATTGAAAGCTTGGCTCAGAAAATAAGGGTGCTGGAGCCACATTGCCATAGCCATCTTTTTCAGTTAGTATGGATATCGGAAGGTAAATACATCGTCACAATAGATGAAAAAGAACATGAAATACAAAACGATCATTTTCTGCTCCTCTATCCAAACACCATTCACGCAACAAATTTTACAAAAACAATACGAGGATATTCCATGCATTTCAGCTCAGATTTTTTTGAAATCCATTCTGAAAATAAAAGTCACTTAGCAAGAATTATCAAACACAATATTTCAAAAAGGTTCCTAATCGTGAAGATGGACAGTTCCACCTCGAAAGAAGTGAATGATCTTATTCAATATATATATAGCACCTATCTTAGCGGGTCATTTTTGAAAGATGAGATTATTAGATCCTATTTACATCTTGTATTATTAAAACTCTATGAGTGTAATAATTTGCAGGAAAGTAGCACCCGCCACACATCATCTCAAGTGATTGTGAATAAATTTTTTCAAGCGGTTGAGGAACATTTCATAAACAAAAAGACTGTATCCGAATATGCACGCGATTTGAACCTTTCGGAAGGTTATCTTAATTATGTTGTAAAAAACGAAACGGGACATCCCGCCGGGGAAGTGATAAGAGAGAGACTACTCCATGAGGCGGAAAGGTTACTTATTTATTCGGACAGAACAATTTCTGAAATTGCCTATCAGTTGGACTTTAGTCATCCCACCTATTTCTTTAGGATGTTCAAGAAATACGTAGGCAAAACACCTAAAGACTTCCGGAACAGCTATCGTAAAAGATAAACAAACTTCCATTTTCCGAAATCCCCTATCCATCAAAGAAAAAAGACAATATTCGAATTGTGCACTTTTAAGACAATATAATGCACAACTCGTGTCATTTAAAGTTTTAATATTGAATAAATGTTTAGTTAATCTTTAAATAATATTAAAACTCATGGAAGAAGTTGTTCACCGTATCGTAAAAAGTGCGAATAATACGTACCTCAATGAATGTGGGGCAAGTCATAAAGAAGCGATTTTGTTTTTGCACGGTTCTGGCCCCGGAGCTAGCGCATGGTCCAATTGGCAGTATATCATGCCCGAATTTGGTGAAAAATTCCATTGTATTGCACCAGATCTCGTTGGTTTTGGAAAAAGCAACCATCCGGAAAAACCACCTAAAGGGATGCGTAACTGGATGCGGCTATGGATGGACCAAATTATTTCCCTGTTAGACGAACTAAAGCTGGAAAAGGTGCATATGGTCGGAAACTCAATGGGAGGCGCTATCAGCCTTCAGCTTTTAATGGATTTCCCAGACCGGTTTGATCGGGTTGTACTTATGGGGCCTGCCGGCGTACCCACCACCATTACTACAGAACTGGACAGGACCTGGGGATATTATGACGATCCTTCGCCTGAACTTATGGCAAATATAATTTCTTGGTTTTCATACGATAATACTGTTATAGGAGATCAATTGAGAGAAATTGCAAAAATGAGACATGAGGCTTCATCAGATTCCAATATCCGTAGATCATTTGAGGCTATGTTCCCGGCTCCCAGACAACAACATATCGATGAATTGGTAATCCCCGATGGTTCTTTGAGAAACATGAATCATCCTATCTTGCTCATCCATGGTCAGGAGGATCTATTAGTCAATGTAGAAACCAGCCATTATCTCATCAAGCATCTTCCAAATGCTCAAATGCACATTTTTAGTCACTGCAGCCACTGGACTCAAATAGAATATAAAGAATCTTTTCATTTTTTATTGAAGGGTTTTTTTGAAAACAAATACTAACCAAAATCAATTTACAATGCAAACAAAACTAGCAAAACTAGGGCATGTAGCCCTTGTAACACCCAATCTTGAAAAATCACATTGGTTTTTTCACGATGTAGTGGGATTAAACGAACAAAAGCGCGAAGGAAATAAAATCTATTATCGCGCATGGGCAGAATTTGAACATCATTCTTTGATTTTAATTGAAGGAGATGTAGCTATGCTGGATCATATTGCCTGGAAAACCCACGAGCCAGAGGATGTAGATTATTTTTATGACAAGGTAAAAAATGCCGGCTTAAATCCCGCTTGGGTTCCTGAAGGCGAAGAGGCAGGTCTTGGAAAGGCGTTTCGATTTGATTTACCGACGGGGCAGACTTATGAAATCTACTACGAGATGGAAAGGCCATTGGCTCCTGAAGGCCAAAGATCGAGACTTAAAAATCAAGCATATAGAGCTTGGGATCATGGAATCTCTCCTCGCTGCATAGATCACGTTAATTTCAATGTGGGAAATCCGCGAGAATGTATGGAATTACATGAAGAACTTTTTGGATTCAAAAATCGTGAATACATCCAACTCGACAATGGATTTGGAATGGCTTATTGGACATCTGTAACCACTTTAGTACACGATTTGGCTATAATGTTTGACGAAGCCGGACGTCAAAACAGATTACACCACATCGCCTTTTATCTTGATAATTTCCAAGATGTGGCAAGAGCTGCAGATATTTATAGGGAAAATGGCATTGAGCTTAGTTTAGCTCCCGGAAAACACGGCATCTCCCAAGCAGGGTTCATCTATGCAATTGATCCGGGAAGTGGAATCAGACTGGAACTGTTTAGTGGTGGTTATCATATTTACGATCCCGACTGGAAGCCTGTTCTTTGGAGAGAAAGTGAGTTGGCTGAGGGTATCATTTGGTGGGGACCAGAGCTGTCTCCTGATTTTTTAGCGAATTCTATTGGTCCTGAATAAATCAAAAAAATGATACCATGAAAAGTTTAAACAAATTTATTTCAAGAGAAATACGAACGTCATTATTGTTAATTTCGTTTTCTTGCCTTCCTTTAGTTCTTCAAGCGCAAGTAAATTTGCCTGCAAATGATTTAGGGTTAACAAGTATTAATGACGGAGTTGCAGGCCCAGCGATCCTTTACGAGGCTTTTCTGGGCAGCCAAAATTCAACAAGGCTAAACGATGCAAATGGCGACGAAATTCCCGGGGACAATAGCCTGCACAATTTTCTTTTCATCAATCATTTGGCCATAGTCTCCAAAAAGCCAATGCTCAATGGTTTCCCGGTGGCTGAAATCTTAGTTCCCCTAGTCAATGTAGGAATTGAGGTGCCTCCTGTTTTAGATGAAAGCGAATTTGGACTTGGTGATGTTATTGTAGGAGGAGGTGTTCAATGGCCAAATAAAAAACTATTCGGCAAAACGTACTTTCACCGTTTTTTATTGAATGTCATCCTTCCCATTGGGTCTTATGATAAAGAAAAGGTAGTCAATGTGGGATCGAATGTATGGAGCATTATGCCCTATTATGCCTTTACAATATAGTGGGACGCAAGTAATAAATGGGAAACTTCAATGCGATTCCGCTATATGTGGAATTCAAAGAACAATGATCCATTTGTGGGTCTTGGCGTTGATGAAACCCAACCAGGTCAAGCTTTCTATATGAATTATGGAGTCTCTTACAATGTAGGGAAAGAATTTAGAGTTGGGGCAGCAGGCTATTATTTACAGCAATTGTCAGACCATAAAATAGCGGGGAACACCATACCAAATTCAAAAGAAATGGTATTTTCCATCGGTCCGTCATTTTTTAAACAGTATAAAACTTATATGTTTCGATTAACAGCGGCCTTTGATGTAGCTAGTGAAAATAGATGGTCTCAGGCTCCTTTTGTTAATTTCACATTCACAAAAGTTTGGCCTAAATAATGTTGTCTATAAAAATTAGTTATACTAATTCCCATCTTTTAAAAAATAAATATGATATATGAATAACAGTAAATTTGCACAAATGAATCAACTTCCCCATCTTCAGGTGGGGAATTTAAAGCTTTTTCCTTTTGCAGGGGATAAGCTAATGACGGTGCAGGCAGACTTACCAAAAGGAAGTATAGCTGCCAAACATTCTCATCCTCACGAACAAATGAGTTATGTAGTCAAAGGTCAGGTGAAAGTAAGAATGAAAGGTGAAGAATTTACTTTGTCGCAAGGCGGAGTTGTACACTTTCCTTCTAATGAAGAGCACGAATTGGAAGCGGTAGAAGACACTCTTCTTCTCGACATCTTCACCCCAGTGAGAGAAGATTTTATCCAAAAATTAAAAGAGGCGGCTAAATGATGGAAAGAAAAATAGCACTGCTTACAGGAGCTTCAAAGGGCATTGGATATGCCACTGCAGAAATGATGGCCAAAAAAGGATATGAATTGATCATCAACAGCAGGAATACAGCTGATGCGGCGAAAAAACTCCGGGAATATGGCGCAGTAGTAGAGGGAGTGGATGGAAGTTTGGGCGATGCTGCCACCATCAAAGCTTTAATAGCCAAAGTAGAAGAAAAAGGTCAAATAGATGCTCTGCTCCTCAACCATGGAGGACCTCCTGTAAAACCTTTTATGGAAGTATCTAATGCAGAATGGGAAACTTATACCAGTATCATGCTGCACGGTCCGCTTAGGCTTTTGCGCGAATTGACACCCATTATGCAGAAACAGCAGAAATGTAGAGTGGTAGCAATAGGTTCTTTTACGGTCAAAAGCCCACGCGCAGGGATTGTCTTATCAAATAGTTTGAGGGCCGCCTTAGTCAACGCGTTAAAGACCGCAGCTATGGAATTAGGCAGTGATGGGATATTAATCAATACAGTAGCTCCTGGTTACATCGCGACGCAACGGATTCTGGATTTTAATCAGCGGTACGCAGATCAAGAGAACATTAGCAAAGAAGAGGTCGACCAAAGAACAATCCAAGAAATTCCGTTGAAGAAATTTGGAGAGCCTGAAGATGTGGCAGCATTAATCACTTTTCTGCTGTCGGAAGAAAACCAGTATATCACGGGTCAGAATATACATGTAGACGGAGGATTAATTACAGCCAATTGATAAAATGGATTTACAACTTAAGAACAAAATAGCCTTTGTAGCTGGAGCCAGCCAAGGCATGGGAGCAGCTGTAGCAGAAGAGCTATCCCGAGAAGGAGCAATAGTGTATGCATGTGCTCGCACAAAAGAAAGTATTCAAGAAAAAGCAAAAAATATTGAAGGGCAGACTGGAAACAAAGTCATTCCTTTAGTATGCGACGTTACCAACGAAAGCGACATCATAAAAGCTTTTGATATTGTACGTGAACAACAAGGAAAACTGGATTTGCTTTTCACCAATTCAGGAGCCCCTTCTGCGGGAAATCTATCCTCCCTTTCTTCCGAAGATTGGGACAAAGGTTACACCACCATTATAGCATCTGTGAGGCATCTCTGTTACCATGCTTTGAAAATTCTTAGTGATAAAGGGAGTATTGTGCTCAATACTTCAAGTTATATACGGCAGCCGTCCGTAGATTACACCCTGGCTTCCAATCTGCGACTGGCTGTGGCGGGTATGGTCAAAACTTTTTCAGAAGAATTGGCGCCTAAAGGTATTCGGGTAAATGGTATTGCCCCGGGATATACGAATACCGAAGTTGTGGCTAAATACGTAGAGATGGTGGCAAAGGAAAAAAGTCAAAACATAGAAGAGACAGAAAAACAAATGGCGGCAAACATTCCTTTAGGTCGTTTTGCAGCACCGGAAGAGATTGGTAGAGTTGCCACTTTTTTGCTTTCTCCCGCAGCTTCCTTTGTGACCGGATCAATATGGACTGTTGATGGTGGAGAATCAAAATTCCCAATTTAAGATATGAAAAACTCAAGGTATATTATTTCAGTCAGCAATAAAGCAAGCGATGAGGAAACTGAATACTATAGAAAGGAACTTGAGGGAATGGCAGAAGTTCATTTTCTTAATGGCTTATCCCCAGAAATTCAGAAAGAAAAACTCAAAGAATCGAACATCTTAATTGCTCGAAATCCCACCGTTGAACTTCCCGAAGTGGAGGATCGTGCCTTTAAAGGAATTCGGTTTATCCAACTCCTTTCGGCTGGTTATGACCATCTGGATTTTAGCAGGTTTCCCAAGGACACCATTGTAGCCGGCAATATGGGCGCCTATGCAAAGCCAATGGCAGAGCATGGCGTGGGTATGATCTTATCATTGGCCAAAAATTTAAGACTAAGGCATGAAGAAATGAAACAGGGAATATTCAATCAATTTGACAGTAAATCTATGCTGATTGACCAAAAAGTTTGTGGAATAATAGGTTATGGAAGTATTGGAAAGCGTATTGGACAAATAATGAAGTCGGCTTTTGATTGTAAAATATTCGCCATAAACACCAGCGGCAAGAGTACGGAAAAAACCGACTGGATTGGAACACTAGACGAATTGGATTTCCTGCTCTCTAATTCAGATTTTGTGGTCATTACAATCCCGCTAACAGAAGAGACTAATAATCTTATCGGCCACGCAGAACTCAATAAAATGAAAGATAATGCTATCCTGGTCAACCTGGCTCGTGGACAAATCATTGAGGAAGAGCCTTTATTCCAAAAGCTTAAAGCGACCCCAACCTTCAAGGCGGCCATAGATGCCTGGTGGATAGAACCTTTTTTTGTAAATAAATTTGAATTGAATTTTCCGTTTTTAGAATTGCCAAACGTCTTGGGATCCCCACACAATTCCGCAATGGTCGAAGGTGTGCTGCTGCATTCAAGCAAGATGGGAATAGAGAATGTGAAAAAGTATATCACCACAGGAAAAGCGGAAAGAATTCTGGACCTTTCCAACCATAAAACTTTTCAATAGAGAACTATAAACCGGTCATCAACTTCTAAATTTTAAGGACTTCATATACACCCGCATATCTGAGGATTTCAATCAATGGTCATTCCTTAAAAATCCGCACTTAAAAACTTAAAATTCAATAAGTTGAATATATTTTTAGAAGCGGCAAAATAACAAACAGCCAGCTTATGGCTGTTTTTCTTATTTTTTATTTTCTCTGAAAAATTCAATTTTTTTAGTTTTCAGATTTATTTTTACGATTCCACTTCTTATTCCCAAGAAAATATTTTCCTCGTCAAAAACAGCAATTGAATTTGGATATAAACTTCCCCAAAATTCTTTCTCAAATAGTTTAGTTTTTTTGAAATTTTCTATTTCATAAAAATTTTGATGTGAGGCTACAAAAATTTTATTGTTATAAGTTGTAACTGCTTCGGGAGCGTCTTCAAAATCAATAAGCTTTTTATAACTAAAATCTTTTGGGTACAATTCATAAAGTTTGCCTTCACTTGTAGATAAATGAGCTAAGCCTTCGATAAAAAAAATTCGATTCTGAAATTTGAAAATTTGTACAATGTTTCCAGATTTGATTTTCTTAATTGGCAAAATATCATCATTTGATTTAAAAGATAATTCTCCGCCCCATTCTCCACCATTTTCACCAAGGAGTTTTCCTCCAAGAATATTTAATGTTGAAGAGTTTCTGTATGTAGTTTTTTCAACAACAAGTTTTCCATTGTCATTTTTTACTAAATAATCATCATTCGAATAGTTAAGATTATACCATTCATCACTATAAAGCTTGGGTATTTTATTTTCATAAAAATTTTCTGGAATGCTTATAGATTTTTGATTTGTACAAGAGATGATGAAAAGTAATAACAAAAATGAGAATTTGTTCATATTAAGATTCTATCTGTTAAAAACCTGATTTTCCTGCTCCTGAACTCGGATAAAAGTCGTTCGCTTAGAAAGTTCCTTCAACTTCGAAGCACCAACATAAGTGCAAGTGGAACGAACGCCACCCAAAATATCTTTCACCGTTTCCGAGACGGGACCTTTGTAAGGAACTTTCACGGTTTTCCCCTCAGAAGCCCGATATTCTGCCACGCCGCCGGAATGTTTATCCATCGCGGTTTGAGAACTCATTCCGTAGAATAATCTGAAAGTTTTTCCATTTTCCGTAATCAGCTCGCCGCCACTTTCGTCGTGTCCGGCAAACATTCCGCCCAACATCACAAAATCTGAACCGCCACCAAAGGCTTTCGCTACGTCACCAGGAACTTTGCACCCGCCGTCGCCAATAATTTGTCCGCCCAATCCGTGCGCTGCATCCGCACATTCGATGATGGCAGAAAGTTGCGGATAGCCAACACCCGTTTTTACACGCGTTGTGCAGACCGAGCCCGGGCCAATTCCCACTTTAATCATATCAGCGCCAGCCAAAATCAGTTCTTCCACCATTTCGCCGGTGACGACGTTTCCTGCCATGATGATTTTATCGGCGAAATTTTTTCTTGCTTTCTTTACAAACTGAACAAAATGCTCGGAATAGCCGTTTGCAACATCAATACAAAGAAACTGGATCTTCGGATTGGCGTCCAAAATGGTTTTGATTTTTTCTTCGTCCGCTTTTCCGGTTCCGGTGCTCAGGGCGATGTATTGGTAGAATTCGTCGGTTTTTCCTGCCAAGAATTGATTCCATTCTTCGGCGGAATAATGTTTGTGTATGGCTGTGATGATTTTGTCTTTCGACAAAGCTTCTGCCATTTCGAAAGTTCCGACTGTGTCCATATTGGCGGCAATCAGCGGAACGCCGCTCCATTTTTTCTTCGTGTGCAGAAAAGTAAATTCTCTTTCTATCGTCACTTCCGACCGGGATTTGAGTGTGGATCGCTTCGGGCGAAACATCACATCTTTGAACCCCAACTTGATTTCGTTTTCTATTCGCATAAGCCAAAATTAACATTATTTTTCTTGGAAATCAAGATTGTTTTAGTAAAAACGTTTCGAAAATCCAAAGACAATTTAATCACAATCGTTATTAAATTCCATCAGACTTCAAATTTTAAAGTTAGAATCTCTATTTTTGCCTTCGTGAAACATCTTGTCATCATTGGTCTCGTTATTCCCGAGCCGGCTTCTACTGCGGCCGGACATCGGATGATGCAACTGATGCAGCTTTTTTCTGAAGCTGATTACAAAATCACATTTCTGACCGCTTCAAATAACATTGAATTTTCCGAGAAAATCGAAGTTCAGAAGATTGAAATCAATAATGAAAGTTTTGATGAGAAGATTAGAAATCTCAATCCGGCTGTCGTCCTTTTTGACCGCTATGTGACCGAGGAACAATTCGGTTGGCGCGTTTCTGAGAATTGCCCTGATGCTGCGAAAATCATGGATACAGAAGATCTGCATTTTCTGAGAGAAGCGCGGCGGAAAGCTTTTGTTGAAAGGAGAAATCTTGAAAAGAGCGATCTCGTTAATGATATTTTTCTAAGAGAAATTGCCTCGATTTTGCGTTGTGATCTGGCATTAATCATTTCACAATTTGAATATCATCTTTTGGTTGATGATTTTAAAATCAATCCCGATACTCTGTTTTACATTCCATTTTTAACTGAGAATTTTGAGAAAAGTAAAATTCCATTTGAAGACCGAAAACACTTTGTAAGCATCGGAAATTTCCTCCACGAACCCAATTGGCAAACGGTTTTGAAATTGAAACCAATCTGGAAAGCGATCAAGAAAAAACTTCCGGAAGCCGAACTTCATATTTATGGGGCTTATGCCGGCCAGAAGGTTTGGGAACTTCATAATGAGAAAGATGGATTTCTGGTAAAAGGAAGAGCGAATTCTGTGGAAGATATTTTTGATAAAGCAAAAGTTCTGCTGGCACCCATTCCTTTTGGAGCGGGATTGAAGGGGAAACTTTGGGAAAGTATGAAGCTCGGATTACCCAATGTTACAAGCTCTGTTGGAGCAGAAGCAATGCACGAAAATCTCCCTTGGAATGGTTTCATTGAAGATATTGAAGAGGCTTTTGTTGATAAAGCAATTGAGCTTTATCAGGATGAAAGGATTTGGAACCAAGCTCAGGAAAATGGATATAAAATTATTGATTCTCTTTTCAGAAAAGAATTATTCGCAGGGTCTTTCATTAATAAAGTTTTGGAAATTGAGAACAATCTGGAAAATCACAGAACCGAAAATTATCTAAGTAAAATCCTTCAGCACCATCAACTGAACTCCACAAAATATATGAGCCGCTGGATCGAGGAGAAGAATAAAAAATAGCAAACCGAATAATTAAATTCAATATTTTTTCAGAAAAAAAGATCTCAAAAAAGAGACCCTTAAAATAGAAATATTAAAAATTCAAAATCAATTTTTCGGTTTTAAATCTGAAAATTCTTTATCCGCCTTGAAAACGGGCTGCACTTTGATCGGGAAAATTATTTCAGAATTTTGCAAAATGGGATTAGTAATTGGTAATCTCCTCGTTCAAATAAGTCCAAGAATTAAAAACCTAAAACAAAAAACCACCACATTTCTGTGATGGTTTTGCTCCTCTTGCTGGGCTCGAACCAGCGACCCTCTGATTAACAGTCGGTTTTATTGTGTTTTATTATAATTTGCTTAATCTTTATTATGCTTTATTTTCTTTGATTATCAATTGTTTACAAATATTTTTCTTGTACAGTATTTTATAATATTTTACTTTTGGAGGGCAAATGTTCGTGAAATGTTCGTGAAAAAATTTTTGTAAAACACGATAAACAGGAATATCTGAAAAAAATGTTCGTGAAAAACGATAAAAATTGACACAAAATGGTAAGTTACACCTTTACACTTGCTCCAAAAGCGAATAAAACAGGGGAGAGAAGTATCATAATTTCATTTATAAAAGACCGCAAAAACACAAGTCTTTCAATCGGGAAAACTTGCAAGGAGAAGGACTGGAGTTTTGACGCTTGTCGTCTGAAAACTTCGCATCCCAATCACGCTAACCTCAACAAATTTATTGAGCGCAGAATTAAGATCATTGACGAGATTATCGACGATTTCGATAAAAATGGAATCTACTTCACGCTTCCTGATCTCATCAATAAACTAAAGACGAGCAGCGGACAAAGCATTTCCTTAACCTATACGAGTTTCCACGAAGATTTGATTAGAAATCTTTTGGCATCGGATAAAACCGGAACAGCGAAAGTGGAAAAAGATACTCTGAATGCGCTGCAACGGTTCTTTGGCAAAAAAGACATTAGCTTTAATGAATTGGATTATTCTAACTTGAAAAAATTTGAAGCCTATTGCATTTCTCGCGGGAATAGGGAGTCCAGTATCGCGATTAGAATGCGGACTTTGCGTTCGGTTTTTAATCAAGCCATTAGAAACCAAGTAATTACGGAAAAACAATATCCTTTTAGGCATTATAAAATTTCAAAACTGAAGGAAAGTGGGAAAAAGGAGTATCTGAATGAAGAAGAAATAGAAAAACTCAAGAAATATGAGCCAAAAGACGAAAAACTTTCTTTTGCAAAAGATATGTTTTTGTTCAGTTATTATGCAAGAGGAATCAACTTTTTGGATTTGATTAAGTTGGAAAAAAAATTCTTGAATATTGATCGTATTGATTATATCCGCAGTAAAACAGGCGTTCCGGTGAGTTTTAAAATCAATGATTACGCTCGGAATATCATGGAAAAATACAAATCCGAAGACAGTTCAAAGTTCATTTTCAACATAATGAATACCGAAAAGCCAACGCAGATTTACCTAAAAAACAGATCCAAAAAAGTGCTGACCTATTATGTGAATATGCAGTTAAAAGAAATAATGAAAGAACTGCAAATCAAGAAGAATATCTCTTATTACTGCGCCCGTCACTCGTTTGCCACAGTTTTGAAGTTCAATAATATTTCAATTGAGACTATTCGCGAAGCACTTGGGCAAAAAGATATAAAATCTACAATGTCTTATTTAAACAGTCTTCCGGATAATAAATTGGATAAGATTATTGACGAGGTTTTGAAGTAAGAGTATTTGTTTAATATTTTAGCAAAACCTTTTCCCTTAAATCATTTCCCAATTGAGGCTGTTGATTTTATCTTTCAGTTTTTTAAGAGTTTCAATTATTTCAGAAAAAGTTGGTCTGTTTTCGCCATAAACCATTTCTTCTCGCATTTTGGCATAATCTTTTTCCCATAATTCAATGATATTTTCTGGTGGAATAGGGTTTATTGTGGCTGACCTGTGCAGGCTATAGTCGATACCGGAGATTTTGGCAAACTCCATTCTGTGCTTTACAATGGTTTCATAGAGTTCCTTATTCTGTAGGGCACTTTCTGCATATTCTGTTTTTGAAAAAGCATATAGATCGTACAAATGGCGGCTGAGCAGATCTACCCTTATTTTTTAAGCGGTTTTCTGAAACTCTTCATGCAGAAGGAAAATTTTTTCTAAAAAAGTCCTTTCCGGATTAACGGATGGTATTTCTTCGCTTTTTTCCGAAAAACTCTGCTCTGGATATTCATCATCAACCATCGCGGAAATTTTTTTCATCGTAAATGGCTCAATTAATGAACGGCACCCGACTTCTATTTGAACTCTCGGCTTCAGATATTCCGTAACTTCAATTATATTTGGATAAAAAATATTGATAATACGAGGATCCTAATCGGAATCCTGGGTTTCGGCCAACGAGAAAGTGACATTTTCCAAGCCTTTCTCTTTAAATTTTTCCTGTAATTCTAAATAAAAAACCTCGCTGATATATTGGCCGGAAGCCTTCCTTAATTTGGTTTTCTTGTTTTTAGTCAAACTTCCTTCGAAGCCAAGAAACTCTCTTTCGATGGCCAAATCAATGTCTTCGGAAAACCTTTCTATGAGGTTCCACGCCTTGCTCAGCGAGGTGCCACCTTTGAAAACCAAATGCTCGGCTACATCCAATTCAAAAACCGCTTTCAAAGTTTGCGATACCCACCAGTCTTTTTCCACGGCAAACGGTGTTATTCCTCTTTTTTCGGCAACTTGTGTAAAAGCAAGGACCCTCGTTTATTGGGGAAGGGCTAAAAATTTATTTGTCATTATTTTTATTTATGGCGTTCCGCATTATTATCCTAATCCATTCTGGCGCAAGGCGAATGTCGTGTTCCAAGCGGTATGGATTTTCCTTTTTAAGTTTTTCTATAACTAAATCCTTTTCCTGTTGAGTGACATTGTCCTTCCCGATTTCTTTCAAAGCTTGGATTACAAGTCCGCTTATTTCACCAATCGCAGCGAGGTTTTTCGGGCTTGTTTTTTTGAATTTTATTTTTCTTTTGCCGAGATCAACTGTTCGTGCAGAACCGTCTGTAAGATACACCAAATTGAGGGGAATCTGGGTGGAGAGTCCTAGTGCATTGAGCGCCAGAATTCCCGTTGGAATAATGCGCGCCTTGTCTCTTTTGCGAATTACCTCTGCAATCTGTTCGGCAGAAGGCTGAATATTTCCCAAAACTGGATCCGTTTGTAAAACAGCGTAAATCCCCTCGCAACACGGGAAATACCGCCGTTATTGACCAATCTTTCCAATGCTTTTGCAACTGCTCTGGCATTGCCGAAAGCAAGAAAGCCTTCAATAAAAAACAGCGTACCCCTCTTCGCTTTTTTTATTTTTACAAGTATTTTATCATCAATGCTTTGCATATGCAATTTACGGTTATTTTGTCGCAAATTTAGAAAATATTTGCGACGAAAAAGAAGATTCGCTTCTCAAATAATTAGAGAAATCGGACGAATAAAGATTGAAAATAGTCTTTCTAGAACCTAGAATAAAAAATAAATTATTAAAACACTTAATTAAACACAACCTCGGTTTTATAAAAGAAAGTCTTTGTTGTTTCGAAACCTTCTGCCCTTTTCATAAGATAATAATCCAATTTTTCGATGCTTCCGCGGGCTAATTTAATAATCTTCACAAAGTCAGAAAGTTCCATTATATTGAGATAACAGTTATATTGTGAAATTAATTCAAAAATTGAAATGTTCAAATCTTCCCATTCCCCAAATGAGGGTAATTCTGAAACTAAAATAATACATTGTGGTACTAACCCTTTGTTAATCTCAATTTTCAGATTTGATTTAGAGTCAAACACCGATATTTCATTTGATACACTTCTCAAAGCTCCGGCAAGTTGATTAACCGCCTTTAATATTTGCTTTTTAATATTATCCTGTTGTTTGGAAATGGATTTATCAAAAGCCTTTTGAGAAGATAAAACCTTCGATTCAATATAAAATGTTCCCAATTCATAATGGGCAAAAATATCGGTGAATTCCTTTTTTCTGCCTGAAGAATTAAAATAAGGATTGAGAAAAATATTATTGGTTTTAAATATAGATTCTAAGGGTACGAACACTTTTTTTTCAAGTTGATCTCCCTCTTTTTCCTCTAAATAATGAGTGGTAATATTTTGATCAGTAATAAAAGCAGATTGTATCGCAACTCCATTGGAGACATTTATTTCTATTCTCTGAAAATCTTGATAGTTTTTGGCGTCAAAATCCAATTTCATTTGATCTAAAACTTTCTTCCAATTATCATTGTTATATTCAGTATCAATGTTTTGCCATTGAATTTCAACAGTATTCTCACTTAGGGTAGCATTGCTTGATAAAACGGGAACCCCCAATTCATCATAAAAGTCCACTAAAATTGAATTCCCACTTTTCAATATTATTTTAAGTGCATCTATTTCAAGCAGAAAATTACTGGATTGAGTTACAATCAAGGGATTATCAATATGGTCATAAATGAATAATCCAATAACAGGGTATGTTTTTTCTGAAACAAAATACTGCCCTACTAACATTTCTAATTTACATCCTTGGTTGATGGCTCTAATAATATGATTAGGCAACTTAATAATAAACTTCTCTAAACCATTGTCATAAAACCAGATTCCCACTTCTTCATCATTAAGGCGGGAAGAAATAAAATCATCCAATGTTTCATATTTATTATTAAAATCCAAAATCTATTAATCCAGTTTTTTTAAGTATTTGAATTTTACAAAACTTGCAACTATATCGACTTCTGGAAATAAAGTAGCTTGGTTGAAACCAAAGCTTTCCAGTTGTTGTAATATTTGAGTTTTAGACTTTTTATCGATAATAATTCGTTGATCTGAATCACTTCCTCTTTCAATCCATTTTTTGTTAAATTTAGCCATTGGTTTATATAACCCGAAAACAGTAAATAATGATGGACTAATACCAAAAATTAAGAATGCCCCATGTTGCTTGGCAATCCTTGGGTTGTCAAGTTTAGGTTTAACGGCATAAACAGAAGAAACATCTTTCGGATCGAGATTTATCTTCACGAATGTTATGTAGTAATTTTCCAAAATATGTTTGACTGCATACTTCAATTGAGTCCTGAAGTTCTTTGCGGAAGTGACTTTGCAACTTTTCAACAAAAAAATATCTAAAAATGTTAACTTCTGAATTTGTTACAAGAGGAAACCTTACTTTAAATAAATTTAGAAAAGAATTAAAGACATGCTGAAATGGGTGCCCGTCATTTTCTTCGTAGCCCTCAATTATCTTCTCTTCATTGTCATTTAAAAAATTTAAAACTTTTGGGTGAATTTCATCAAAATGCTCATGTAGTTCCACAGGGAGTTTTTATTTAAACCAATAAAGCAATGTAAGTCATCATTTTACTGACAGTAAGCAAGTTAGATAATTTTGTAAAAGCATAAGGCATCGTATAAACCATTAAACAATCCCCGATTTAGTCCCTGATTTTAGAAGTAGGGACTAAAAATACCCGCATCAAAAGCTACACAACATTAATTATTAACGTACTGCCAACAGCCTGCGGAATTTCCTCTATAAATGTCAGTTTAGAAAATACGGAAAAAATTGATGCTGATTTTTTAGCTAACTGACCAACAAGCAGTAGATCTGAAATTCACTAGTTGAATTTGGGTAATTTTAGTATAAAAGCGACCTCGATTTAATGGTGACTTATTCAGACCATCCAAGAATATCTGGTACGCAGTCGTCATTGCGGTATGTGCGCCGGCACATAGGAATATTGCTGTGCGCGGTGGCGAAAGTGAATAATGCTGCTATATCATTCCGCGGAGAAACAGTATTTTATTTGATAATGCATGTGATCAACTATTAGATTTCTGCACCATTTTTCTGCGTACAATGAAGGGGTGCCGAGGAATTGTTGTTCTTAAATTGGAAGGAATCTTCTAGATTATAATCCCGGTGGCATGAGGGGGATTATACGCAATACTTAATTTTTTACCCCAGAACGAAAAAAAACGGACGAAGCCCGCTTTGTTTAAAATTTCATTTTCTGAATTCTTACTGCATTTAATATGGCAAGAAGAGCTACACCCACATCGGCGAATACAGCTTCCCACATTGTGGCTAAACCGCCCGCTCCTAAAACGAGAACAATGGCTTTTACTCCAAATGCCAATGCAATATTCTGCCACACAATTTTTTTGGTTTGCTTGCCAATATTAATGGCCATTGGAATTTTTGAAGGTTTGTCGTCCTGAATTACCACATCAGCGGTTTCAATGGTGGCATCACTCCCAAGGCCACCCATCGCTATGCCGATATCACTTAAAGCTACAACCGGAGCATCGTTGACACCGTCGCCAACAAATGCAACCGTTTCATTCCGTGCTTTTATTTCTTTGACTTTATTCACTTTATCTTCCGGCAATAAATCGCCAAAAGCATTAGGTATGCCCAGTTTTCCTGCCACAGCTTTGACCACCGTTGCTTTATCACCGCTCAACATGGTAACTTTTACTCCTAAACTTTGAAGTTTCTGTACAGTTTCGGCAGCGTCTTCTTTGATGCTATCCGCAATGGTAAGGTATCCCGCAAATTTGCCTTCATAAGCAATGGCAATCAATGTTTCTACAATATCGTTTGGATTTACATCATATTGGATATTGAATTTATCCATCAGTTTAAAGTTTCCTACGAGCAACTGTTTTCCCTGATACGATCCCTTCAGGCCATGTCCCGCTATTTCTTCTACATTGTCGAGAATTATAGTATGGTCGGGTTCACCGAGATGAGCGTGAATGGCAGTTGCAACCGGATGGGTTGATGAATTTTCGATTACATTCACTAATTTTAGAATTAAATCCCGGTCAAATTCCTGCTTTAGATTGACGGTCTGTACTTTAAAGACGCCCTCAGTCATGGTTCCGGTCTTATCCATAACCACATTTTTGACCTCTGCCAACGCATCCAGAAAGTTACTGCCCTTAAATAAAATTCCATTTCTGCTTGCGGCACCAATGCCACCAAAGTATCCTAGTGGAATACTAATTACCAAAGCACACGGACAACTGATTACCAAGAAAACAAGTGCTCTATACAACCACTTACTGAAGGTGTAATCCTGTACGAAAAAGAATGGAATAATTGTAATGAGAATTGCCAATAATACAACGATGGGCGTGTAGATTTTTGCAAATTTTCTAATAAATAATTCTGTGGGTGCTTTTTGTGAAGTTGCATTTTGCACCAATTCTAATATTTTGGAAAGTTTACTATCCTTGTATGCGGTAGTTACTTTCACCTGAACCACGGTGTTCAGATTGATCATTCCTGCTAAAACTATTTCGCCTTTTTCTTTAGAATCTGGTTTGCTTTCTCCTGTGAGTGCCGCTGTATTAAAAGACCCTTTTTCAGATAATAACTCGCCGTCTAAACCCAACTTTTCGCCAGATTTTAGTTGGATTATGTCGCCAATCTCTACAGATTCCGCTTTTACAGTTGTTGATTGATTATCTTTAACAACGGTAACTTCATCTGGTCTTTGGTCTAATAGTGTTTTTATATTAGTTTTTGCTCTCTGTACTGCAAGTGTTTGAAAAACTTCACCCACAGCATAGAAAAGCATCACTGCTACACCTTCAGGAAATTCTCCAATGGCGAACGCACCAATCGTAGCGATACTCATCAAAAAAAATTCTGAAAAGAAATCACTTTTTCTTATACTATCAAACGCATCTCTTAAAACTGGTAATCCCACGGGAATATACGCTGCAACATACCAGGCAATCCTTACCCATCCATTAAACCAATTTTGGGTAATCCAATTATCTAAAGCAATAGCAATTATTAATAATGTGAATGATATAATGGCGGGCAAAAACATTTGTAACGTTGTTTTGTCCGTATTATCGTGATTATGTCCAGCATCGTGGGAATGCTCTCCGGCATGTTTTTCCGTTCCAATATCCCTTAAGTTTAATTTCTTTTTTGCCATTTTTTATATTTTAATTTTTGAATATATCGTTTGTATCTTATTATAATAATTTATCAAGTTTAATTTTTGAACCTAAAAATTTTAAATTAAAATTCATTTTTTGAACTTTACGATTATGCTTATTTTTTTAATCTTAATTAATTTAAACTACCATTCCTACCAGTAGAAATATTAAAAATCCTACAAAAAACATACTCGTCTGCAAAAGTGTTTCTTTTTCTTCGTGCGCTTCTTTCAATAATTCTTCAGTTACCAAAAATAATAAAGCAGCGAGACCGAAAGACAGCACCAATTCCAGCCATTCCTGTGATAATCCTGCTAATAATGTAATTCCTAAAACGGCTCCGACAAAGAAGCAGGCACCCAAAACTAATAAAATAGTCAGGCTTTTTTGTTTTGAAAAATTTAAATCCATACAAGCCAAAACTACTGCTAATCCCAGAGAAAAAATTTCGAGAGCCAAAGCGATGGAAAGCAGAATTCCTTCGGTGCTTCCAGCCGCAAAACCAACGCCGAGAAGCACGCCATCTATTAGTAAATCGATGGCCAATGCCACCAGAAGTCCCATCGGCAAAGAATTTTTTACTGCCGATTTTTCAGCGTTTTTTTGAAATTTTTCTGAAAAATATTTTACAGCCAACATCGTCGCGATGCCCAGTCCGAAACCAATTCCCACTTCAATAGGCCTGTGATTTTTAATAATATCCGGCAGAAGTTCCACTGCAACAACTGAAAAAACCACTCCGCCCGCAAAATGCAACACAGAACTCCGAAAACCCGCGTTTGGTTTTTTAAATAATCCGGTAATCCCGCCCAATAAAATGGAAACAACTGGAATTAAGGCGTATAAATAAATTGAAATCATAAAAATATTTTGATGCTAGTTTTGGCAACTTTTTATGGAAACAAATGGTTTGTAAATAGGTTTTAAGGTTTTAAAATTATCCCAAGATTACTCCTCTTCCTCCATATTATTCATTTTAGAAAGCAGGTCATATGCCCCTTTTAAAACTACTTTATCGGATTCATTAAATTTTGCAGGCAAAGTAACCGCAGTAAAACCATTTTCGCTTACACCGGTTTGCACTTCTACCTTCCTAAAGATATATTGTTTTTCTTTTTCCTTCCCATCTTTATCTTTGGTTTTTTCTAAAGTTTTTTCTAAAATAAAAATAAAATTCTTACCTCCGGAACCTACAATTGCCGCATCTGGTAATGCCGGCGTTTCCATAGATCCAAGTTCTATGATAGCATTGACAAACATTCCCGGCAACAGATTTTGAGATACATTCTGAATTCTTGCCAAAACATCTACAGTTCTGTCTCCGTGTATATCTTTCCCTATCAGATAAACTTTAGCAGTTTTTTCCTCGGCGTCACCAGTAGCCTGAAATCGAATAATTTGACCAATTTTTATTTTTGCAACATCTTTTTCAAAAACCTGCACTTTTACCATCATATTACCTGTATTTGCAATATCTGCGACAACCTCATTAGTTCCAACATATTTTCCAATATTGGTATATACTTTTGTTACGTATCCGCTTTGCGGTGCATAAATGTTGGCGCGCGAAGATATGTTACCTCTTGCAACAGAAGCAGGATTGATGTTCGCAACCTGAAGTCTTGCCCGTAATCCGGCAACCCGTGCAGACATACTGTTATACTCACTTTGCGCCCGCTGTAAAGATTTTCTGGCTGCAATATTTTCTTTTACCAGTTCTTTTTGGCGTGCAAGATCCTGTCTTAAATAAGACATCTGACTATTGCTTTCCATGTAATCCTGCTGTATCTGTAGAAATTCAGGATTTTCTATCGTTGCCACCACGGTTCCTTTTCCAATATATTTTCCTTCGATTACGTTCATGGATTTTACATGACCTCCAAAAGAAGAGGTGATACTGGTCAGATTTTGCGGTGGAACTTCAATAGCTCCGGAGGCTTTTATATAATTGGAAAGATTAGTATTGGTTATATTTCCCAGTTCCATTCCCACACTTTTGTACTGCTCTTCACTAAATTCTACGCTATTTGCATCGTGCGGAACTTCTACATTTGCCGTGACTGCTGTTTCTTCCTTTTTATCAGAGTTACAGGCTGACAATAAAAAACCTAAAATGAGGATATATAAATATTTTGATTTGTTCATGATTTTGGACCTTTAATTATTTATTATAAACCAGAAATTAATTCCAGTTCGATGGCTGTTTGATTATATTGATTTAAACTTTCGATGTATTGCTTTTGGACTTCCACGGCATTATTTATAGATTGACTAACCTGGTAATAATCCATTTCTCCGACCTCAAAGGCACGCTGTGATTTTGCAATAAGCAATTTTGCCTGTGGCAATGCTGTTTCCCTATAAAAATTGATCTGTATTTGCAATCGTTTTAGGTCCGAAAGCAGTGTCGAACCCCGTTGAGAAAGACTGAAAGAAAATGCATCTACTTTTGCTTCCTGCATTTGCTGGTTAATTTCTGCGGCTTTGATTTTTGCTTTTTGCGCTTTTGCAAAAATGGGTATGCTAATTCCCAATTCTACACCCTGAAATCTTTTTCCTACTCCGTAAAACTTCGAAACTCCATTTTTCTCGAAATTACCTACCAACGATTGGTTAAAATAACCGACGCTAAAATCGGGAAGTAACCTGCTTTTTTCAACTCTGATTTCTTCTTTAGCGACTTCTATCTGGCTTTTCAAAGCAAGCAAGTCTGGATTATTATTAAACATGCTACTCTCTGGTGATAAATCTAAAAATTTTTCAGTAAGCGTTTTGTCTGTGATATCTTCGATCGTTTGATTTCCAGTATATCTTTTCAGTTGCTCCAGATGAATTTTTATATATTCATCAGTCTGCAATTTTTGAGAAATTGCTTCCTGCAATCTGGTATTGGCATTGTATTTTTCTAAAATATTTGTTTCACCTGTCTGAAATCTTATATCCGCGGCACGAAGTATTTTTTCATAAAGGGCGATTAATTCCTCATTTAACGTTCTTTGTTCTTTTCTGTAGAGTAAACTATAATAAATACTTTTTACCTGATAGGTTATCTGATTTTTATAAATTCCTGCCTGCATTTTGGATGCGTTTATATTGGCATCTGCAAGTTCTGTCAGTCTTTTCAAATAAACCGGATTCGGAATATTTTGGCTTATGGTAATATTGTTATCATAAGCAATAAGACTATTATATTGTCCAAAAGTGAGATTGATATTTGTTTTTCCGTAATCTCTCACAGAACCTTTTAATGCAGACTGGTATTCCTCTCCTAATTTTGCAACCCTTGTGTTTGGATTGGAATTCAGGGAAGCAGAAATTGCCGAATTCAAATCTATGGTCCCTACAGATGAAGATGGATTTGTCGTAATCTGACCTTTAACTCCATTATTAAAACCTGAAAGTAAAAACAAAATAATAATCGTTGCTGATCCTGCAATTTTTGTCTTATTCAACTTACGTCGGGAAGGTTTTATATTCTCCACATAAGAGTAAAGTACCGGCAAAAGTACAAGTGTAAGAAATGTTGCGGTGAACAAACCACCTATAACAACTGTTGCTAATGGTTTTTGTACTTCTCCTCCTGCTCCGGTTGCCAATGCCATCGGTAAAAATCCTAATGATGCAACGGTAGCAGTCATTAAAACCGGTCTTAATCTTATAGCAGTACCTGCGAGAATTCTTTGCTTAATATCTTTCATTCCTTGTTTTTTAAGTTGATTAAACTCTGTTATTAATACGATTCCATTTAAAACAGCCACACCAAACAAAGCAATAAAGCCTACACCAGCGGAAATACTAAAAGGTAAACCTCTTAACCAAAGTGCAAATATGCCACCTATGGCAGACATCGGGATTGCTGTGAAAATTAGCAGTGAATATTTTAAGGAGCCAAACGCAAAATATAGCAGCAAAAGAATTAATCCCAATGCAATCGGCACGGCTATAGACAGTCTTTTGTTGGCTTCTTCCAAATTTTTAAACTGTCCACCATACGTTATAAAATAGCCAGTCGGCATTTTTACTTTTTCGTCAATTTTTGCCTGAACGTCTTTTACTACAGAGGCAATATCTCTACCGCGAACATTAAAGCCAACGATAATTCTTCTTTTGGCATCTTCACGCTGTATTTGGTTAGGTGCCAACTGGTAACTTACATCTGCAACCTGCTCCAACGGAACCTGGTTTCCATTACTTGCAGTAACAAAGAGTCTCTTCACATCCTCTATGCTTTGGCGTTCGCCTTGTTCTAACCGAACGACCAAATCAAAACGTTTTTCTCCTTCGAATACCGTTCCGGCTACACCTCCAGCAAATGCGGTATTTATCGCATTATTTATTTCTTCAACATTTAACCCATATCGGGCTATATTATCCCGATTCAATTTGATGGAAATTTGCGGTAAACCACTTACTTGTTCTACATACAGATCTTCCGCACCATCAACTGAGGGAATTAACGCCCCTATTTTTTTTGCTAAATCTGAAAGCGTTTCTAAATCGTCGCCAAAAATTTTGATACCTACATCCTGTCGTACACCAGAAATTAATTCGTTGGTACGCAGTTGGATTGGTTGCGAAAAACCGAACGTAACTCCCGGAACCTGTTCTAAAGTTTTCTGCATTTTCTCCGCTAATTCTTCCCGGGTATCTGCACTTGTCCAGTCTTTTTTAGGTTTTAATAAAATGGTAATATCCGCAGCCTCAATGGGCATTGGGTCCGTAGGTATTTCTGATGCACCGATTTTACCAATCACCTCTTTTACTTCGGGATACGTCTTAATTAATAGGCTGGATGCCTGCTCTATTTTATCTATAGTCTGGTCCAACGAACTTCCTACTAATAATCTTGTTTCTACTGCGAAATCTCCTTCCTCCAGCGTTGGTAGAAACTCACCACCAAGAGAATTGAAAATAACTGCTGACAATCCGAGAAGCGTAATTGCAACAATCAAAACAGTTTTTTTAAATCGCAGTGCACCATTAATCAACGGATCATAAATACGCTGAAATTTTTCCATCATTTTATCAGAAAAGTTCTTTTTATGGGTAATATTTTTACTCAATAGAAGTGAACTGATCATCGGCACATAAGTAAGCGAAAGAATTAATGCCCCAAATATTGCAAAGGAAACCGTTTGTGCCATCGGGCGAAACATTTTACCTTCAATTCCTACCAAAGCCAATATTGGTAAATAGACAATTAAAATAATTAGTTGCCCAAACGCAGCGGAGTTCATCATTTTTTTTGCAGAACCGGAAACCTGCATATCCATTTCTGCCTGCGAAATTTTTCCTGCTTTTTGCCGGGCTAAACGGTGCATGGTTGCTTCCACGATAATTACAGCACCGTCTACGATTAGTCCAAAATCAATCGCCCCAAGACTCATTAAGTTTCCAGATACGCCAAAAACTTTCATTAATGCTACAGCAAATAGCATTGCTAAAGGTATTACAGAAGCCACAATTAAGCCTGAACGAATATTCCCCAGAAAAAGAACTAAAACTAATACTACTATTAGCGCCCCTTCTATTAAGTTTTTTTGCACCGTACTCATGGCTCTGTCTACAAATTCACTTCTGTCCAGAAAAGGTTCTATCTCTACACCGTCAGGTAAAGTTTTCCGTATTTGGTCTATTTTATCTTTTACTCGTCCAACAACTTCAGAAGCATTATTATCTTTCAATAGCATTACAATTCCACCAACTGCTTCTTTATCATTTCTGGTAAGTGCACCGTAGCGTGTAGCGGTACCAAACTGAACTTTTGCAACATCCCTGATGGTAATAGGTAGGCCATTCTCCGAATTTTTAACTACGATCCTTTTGATATCTGCAAGACTTGTGATCAAGCCCTCACTCCTAATAAAATAGGCATTGGGTTTTTTATCAATATATGAACCACCGGTATTCTGATTGTTTTTTTCCAATGCTGTGAAAATATCAGAAATAGATAAATTGTAACTTCTAAGTTGATTAATGTTTAAAGCAATTTCATATTGTTTCAAAAGACCTCCAAAACTATTTACTTCTGCAATTCCCGGCGTACCTAATAATTGTTTTCTAATGATCCAATCCTGAATTGTTCGCAGTTTGACAGCATCGTATTTATCTTCAAAGCCGGGTTTAGCGTGTACCGTATATTGGTAAATTTCACCTAACCCAGTTGAAACTGGCGCCATTTCCGGATTTCCAAGACCGGCTGGAATGGAACTTTTGGCTTCAGGAAGCCGTTCAGAGACTTGCTGGCGTGCCCAGTAAATATCTATGTCGTCATGAAAAATAATAGTAACTACAGATAAACCAAAGCGAGAAATAGACCGCACTTCCTGAATTTCAGGAATAGTAGACATTGTCTGTTCGATAGGATAAGAAATAAACTGTTCTATATCCTGGGTTGCCAGTGATGGACTTAATGTTATTACCTGCACCTGATTATTTGTAATATCTGGTACGGCATCTATGGGAAGAGTTCGAAGGGACATAACGCCCCATATAATTAAAGCAAGTGTGAAAATCCCGATCACCAATTTATTATTGATGGAGAATTCAATGATTTTATTTAGCATTGATAAAGAAAATTAGATTAAAGTAAAATTTACATAACAAAAATTACCAGTTCGGAAACGAGCACAAACCGTTATTTTTATTGAATAATACTAACCTAATTGCGGAGGTTGCCATATATCGGCAACATGTAGAATAGCGTAACTGTAATTCTTTTCAGGAAGGGTGGCTTTAATGACAAGTGCAATTTTCTCAGGAAGTAATTGTCTGATCTGTGCAACTGTCATTGACATTCCCGCACAGTGGCACACACAGAAGGGAGAACACAAATCAGAGCTTTGACCGTGGCTCCTTTCTACATGAACGGTAGTGGTGAAACATGCTTTTTCGCCTAACCTTTTGGCACCATCAGTGCATGGCCCCATGGTGAGTACCATAAAGAAACATGAAAGGATAAAGCTGAAAAATTTCACGGCGCTAATATAGGTAAAAAAAAATTTATGAATGATTATAGCAAAGATTCTTAAACCCATTAAAACCTCAATATCTTAAGATTGTTACAATTTATCACAATAATTATTTTTATTTTGTCATTATTTGTAACAATTTTGCTTCATGGAAATCCGCGGCATTATAAAATCAAAACATTTGGACCACATTAGGATAGTGACATCAGAGAAGGAGCAGGAAATCGATGTTTTCTACACAGAAATGAGGAAATATGATGTGGAAGAACTTCTCGAAAGTGAGCAGATAATTTTGGATGTTAAAATACAGTCCACCGATTATTACGGACTGAAGCTGGGGAAATTCTGGCTGTCTGATATTGTGTTTCCGAAGAAGAATTACGAATACCGAAAAAAGCCTAAAAAACGTGAGCGGGACCAAGTTATAGCACAACAACAGTTTATTGACAGGACCAAATAAAAACTGCCAGTGAGGGCGGTTTTTTAGTTCTTTTATGAGGCGTATGAACGAACAATAAAAAAAAGTCTATCCCATTGTGATAGACTTTCTTTTTTTTAAGAGCATTACCGCTCATCAGGTGACCGGAAGCACTTTTTTATAATTTGCAAACATCATCCTTTAATAGGTCAGTATAATCCCTGCACCCCAGCTCATATCGCTGTCGTAGTGGGTTGAGATTCCGATATTTTTTGTGACGATATATTTAAGACCTGCCATATATTCTTTGTCGGTATTGACCATGAATGCCCCGCGCAAACGCGCAGTCAACGGAATGTCTTCACGTTTCAGCTGGAACCTTACAATTCCGTCTGTAAATATTTCTGCCTGCAGGTCCACCAACATCGGGAGTTTATACATGATACCAGCGCTGAAAGTTTTTCTTCCATCTTTAGTAGATGCCTGTCCAAAAAGGTTTTTTTCAATATTATTCCTGTCAATCTTTCTATAACGCCAGTCAAAACCTATAAATGGCATAAACCATTGCATTTTTCCGATGTATCTTCCTAAATGTGTTTCAACTTCATAACCGATCATATCATTGTAACCTAAACGCCATTCTGTTCCCAATTGCCAGCGGGCATTTGAGATCCTCGCCCTCCCGTCGTTACCATTAGTAGCAAAATCGTTTTCGGCCATAAGGTGCCACATGTTACTTTCGCGCTGGAGCTTTTTGTAAGCTGAAGCTTTATCGGGCAGCAAAGGATTCTGATAATCACCAACAGCAAAAACACGGTTCATCCCCGCCATCATGTGATAGAGGATGTGACAGTGGAAAAACCAGTCCCCGTCAGTTTTTGCTTCAAATTCGATGACATTAGTTTCCATCGGCATAATATCCAACACATTTTTGAGGGGTGCCTGAACACCGTTTTTATTTAGCACCCGGAAATCAAAACCGTGCAGGTGCATCGGGTGACGCATCATTGAGTTATTGAAAAGGGTAATGCGGAGAATTTCCCCTTTCTTCACCAATATTTTGTCCGATTCTGCCAGGACTCTATCGTCCATGCTCCAAACGTAGCGGTTCATGTTTCCCGTAAGGGTAAACTTGAGCTCGCGCACGGGACTGTCTTTCGGAAGCGAAGTGTCATAAGGCGACTTCATCATTCCGTAATTCAAGGTGGTAATCCCGGAAGCAGGCATCTGGTGCTGTGAGTGATCCATTTGCGCATCGTTGTTGTCCATCTTGTCCATCGGCATTGCTGCATTATTTTCAGCACTAATTTCAGGATACATCACCTGATTCATATCCATCGTCTGATAACTCATCTTCATGCCCATATCTTTCATGTCACCGTTCATCTTCATCATGTCGTTCATCATCTTCATCCCTTCAAAGTATTTGAGTTTGGGTAATGGATCATGGGATTTCGTAGCTCCTTCTCCAATAAACACTGACGCAGATTTTGTGCGGTCTTCGGGTGTAACAAGGAGTTCGTATGAAGTGTTTTTTTCAGGAATTTCCACTACGATATCCACTGTTTCGGAAACAGCCAGGATCAGGCGATCCACTTCGACCGGTTCAATATCCAATCCATCACTGGCCACTACTTTTATTTTTCCTCCGGCATAATTGAGCCAGAAATAGGAGGAAGCACCGCCGTTGGCAATTTGAAGCCGAACTTTATCACCGGCTTTATATCGGGAGAGTTGATTTTCGATTTTACCGTTAATCAGGAATGCATCATAATATACATCGCTCACGTCCATGGCCAGCATCCGCTTCCACTCGTTGGTGAGTTTTGTTTTAAAGTGGCCTTCTTTAATGGCTTCGGCATAACTTTGAGTACTACCTTTTTTAATAGCAAACCAGTCGTTCGCATTGTGGAGCATCCGCTGGACGTTGTTGGGGTTCAGGTTCGTCCATTCGCTAAGGATAAGATGCTCTGTGGGCAGATCATCTATCCCTTTCCGGAAGGTAGGATCTTCGGGACGT
Organism: Chryseobacterium sp. SC28; assembly: GCF_003932955.1. Classification (GTDB taxonomy): domain Bacteria; phylum Bacteroidota; class Bacteroidia; order Flavobacteriales; family Weeksellaceae; genus Epilithonimonas. The sequence continues at coordinate 40,914 of NZ_QOVY01000002.1, read as the reverse complement.
TTTTTCAGAATCATCATCCCATACATTCCAATCTGCTCCTGCAGGCCAGTATGCGAGTGATACCAGTGGGTTCCGTTTTGGATGATCGGAAACGAATACGTGTAGGTTGAATGTGGTGGAATGGGTTTCTGGGTAAGCCAGGGAACCCCATCTTCTTTATTTGGAAGATGAAGACCGTGCCAGTGCAGAGAAGTTTCTTCGTCCATTAAATTATGGACAATCACTTCCGCCGTATCGCCCTCATAAAACTCCAGTTTTGGCATCGGAATCTGCCCGTTTACGGCAATGGCGCGTTTCTGTTTGCCCGCGAAATTTACCAGGGTGTCTTTCACATAAAGATGGTAGGTCACTTTGCGTCCGCCTTTTAGGTGCTTTTCGGGCATGGGCATGACCATTTTGTGTTCACCATGTATCTGCATGTTTCCGTGTGCAGAATGATCTTCCTTCTTTCCTTTTTGAGGCACCAGATTCATACCGCACTTGGGACACTTTCCTGGTTTGTCCGATATCACCTCGGGATGCATCGGGCAGGTGTACATCTTTTGCGCTTCTTCATGCTGATGCGCATCTGAAGTTTGATGTTCCGGGGTTTTGCCGGTAGACTGATGCCGGCCGCTTTCCTTCTGAGGGACCAGATTCATACCGCACTTGGGACACTTTCCTGGTTTGTCCGAAACCACCTCGGGGTGCATCGGACAAGTGTACATCTTTTGCGCTGCTTCATGCTGATGCGGAGCAGGTGTTGAATGTTCCGGCGTTTTGATGCTCGCGGGGTCTTTCGGTACTGCTTTAGTCTTTGGCATCACCGGTTTTTTAACTTCCGTTACCGTCTTTGTTTTTGCAGCGGTAATTTCAGGTTTCTTACCCGTAGTTTTTTTAACTACGGTGGCCTTTTTAGGAGCGGGCGCGGATTTGGCCGCCGTTTTTTTCTCAGTAACGGTTTTCTTCACTAAGGTCATACCGCAAATGGGGCAGTTACCGGGTGCTGATTTCACGACCTGCGGATGCATCGGGCAGGTGTACACGGTTTTGGTGCTCTGTGAATAACTGTTTATGGACATTGCCATAAATAGAAAGAGCGAAAATATATATTTCATCTTGTGATTATTTAATTTTTAACAAACTTGCATTAAGTGCGACCACGATGGTGCTTACACTCATCAGCACTGCGCCCATGGCGGGACTCAAGACAAATGTAGGATACAGAACACCCGCAGCAAGTGGAATAGCCACGACGTTGTAGCCCACTGCCCATACGAGATTCTGGATCATCTTGCTGTAGGTTTTCTTTCCAAAATCTATCATTTTCACCACGTCTCGAGGGTCACTGTTGACCAGAATAATATCTGCGGTTTCGGCAGCAACATCAGTTCCGCTGCCAACTGCAATGCCTACATCTGCTGCTGCCAAAGCCGGTGCATCATTTACGCCGTCACCTGTCATGGCAACGATTTCTCCTTTATCCTGAAATTCTTTTACTTTTTCCTGTTTGTGGTGCGGAAGTACATTTGCCAAATATCCGTCCATTCCTAACTGCTTTGACACCGCCGCCGCTACCTTTTCGTTATCACCTGTAAGCAGGAATGATTTAATGTTCATGCTTCGAAGTTGGTCAATAGCTTCTTTTGCGCCTTCGCGAATGGTATCTGCTAAAGAAACAATACCCACGGGCACGTCATCAATCAAAATAAAGTTCACTGTTTCTGCATCCTGGTTGATTTCTTCCGGAATGGCAGGTACCTGTTTATTGTTTTGAACAAAATAATTAGGACCAGCCGCGACAACCGATTTACCGTTTACGATTCCTGTCACTCCAATTCCCTGCATGTAGCGGAAACTGTCTGACTTCCATAGCTCCAGTTTTTTCTCGGAAAGGGTCTGCATGATTCCTTTTGCAATGTGATGTTCGGAGTTCTGCTGCACTGCTGCTGCATACTGGAGTAAATCGTTTTCCGAATAGTGTTCCGTTAGAGGAATGATTTTCTGCACAGTGTGGGAGCCTTTCGTAAGGGTGCCGGTTTTATCGAAAATAATGGTCGATAATTTTCTGGTGGTTTCAAAAGCCGTTCGGTTTCTGATGAGTAAACCATTTGTCGCTGAAAGTGTAGTGGAAATGGCCACAACCAGAGGGATTGCCACTCCTAAAGCATGAGGGCAGGCTGTTACCATTACCGTTACCATCCGTTCCAGAGCAAAAGCCAAATCTCCCATGGTGATGTACCAGTAAGCGAAAGTTCCTACTCCCACCACAATTGCTACTATAGTAAGCCATTTGGCTACTTTATCCGCCAGATTCTGAGTGTTCGACTTTGCTGCCTGAGCATCCTGAACCAAATTAATGACCTTATTGAGGTACGAATCCTTTCCAACCCCTGTTGCTTTTATCTTCAAGGCACCGTCTCCATTGATAGACCCTGCGATAACCTTTCCACCGGACTCTTTTCTTACAGGAACACTTTCTCCCGTCAGCATGCTTTCATTTAAGAAAGAAGTGCCCTCGACAATCAGACCGTCAGCGGCGACTTTTTCGCCCGGTCTTATGATTACAGTATCTCCGTTTTTCAGCTGTCCCAGTTTTATTTTAACCGGACTTCCGTTCTGCTCGACGGTTACGTCATTTGGTAGTAAGGCAACTAGAGATTGCAACGCTTTTGAAGCAGCCATCTGCGAACGCATCTCGAGCCAGTGCCCAAGAAGCATGATCACAATTAAGGTGGCAAGTTCCCAGAAGAAATCCATGCCCGGCAGCCCGAATACGACTGCAACGGAATAGACATAAGCTACGGTAATCGCCAAAGCAACGAGCGTCATCATCCCAATAGCTCCGGCTTTCACTTCGCCCAAAAACCCTTTGAAAAAAGGCATTCCACCGTAGAAATAAATAATACTTCCCAAAACCAGAAGTACATATTTATCACCGTTAAAAGCAATTGTGAAACCAAGCCACTGCTGAATCATATGAGAAAGCAGAAGGACCGGAACGGTAAGTGCCAAAGAGATCCAGAATCTCTTCAGGAAATCCGGAGTATGATGACCTGCATGTTTGTCAAATCCCGCCGCTGAACTATCAGATTCTGAGTGATGATCATGATTCTGATGATGATGGCTGTGTTCGTCTTTTTCAGGTCGGGCGGTTCCTCCCAAGGGAATTAAGTTCATTCCGCAAAGTGGACATTTCCCCGGTTCGTCCTTCAATATCTGGGGATGCATGGGACAGGTGTATTTTTTCATAATTCATTTTTTTTGCGTTAAATTCTGCTATTTGAGATTACTTCCGGGTTTGAAGTTCCTTAATTTTCGCCCTCATGACGGCAATTTCTTCCTCCTGTGCTTTGATAATTTCCTCGCCCAACTTTCTCACTTCCGGATCGACCAGATTACTTTCTTCGACCATAAGAATAGCCCCTGCATGGTGTGGAATCATGGACTTTAGAAACTGGACATCTCCCACGGCTGTCTGCTGCCGAATCCCGGACCAAAACAGCACCATCATCAGCACTCCGAGGCCCATAAGAATTTTATTGAGTTTTTTGTTGGGATACATCTTCCCCATTAACAGCAGTTCGATGATTAACATAGGAGAAGCCATCAGGCCTGCCATGTATAACTGGTTTATGTTTGGAATTACGTTAGCCAGCTTGTCCACCATCGCATACATTAGTATAAACATTGAAATAAAGGAAATCAGAAGCATCCAAAATAACTTTTTGTATGCAGAGGCGTGGCTTTTTTGCGCGTGCTGGACAGACTCCTTGCCCGATTCCATTTCATGTTTGGAATGATTGCCTGTTGCTGAATCAGTATCCTTAAGCATGTTGTGATCATGTTCTGAATTTTTCATAATAATAATTTCTTATATGTTAACAATTTGGATGAATATTTTTTGTTCATAAATTATCTAAAATGAATTTCACTCTTTCTTCGGGAGGCAAAACCGGAACAAAAACGATAGTGAAACCGAGATTGGTATAGCTTTCTATTATCAACTGATGAATTAGTTTTTGATCGTCTTCATTTTCGGTTCTCGCATAGTCTTTGGTAAACGGCAATCGGTCTAGAATAAAGATTTTTTTGTAGGAAACCCCGTTGACGGCATTAAGTAACTTTTCATCATAATCCAAGTTTAAAAATTGATAATAAGCCATTGCGTCCGGGATAGCCCTGTCCAAAAAAACCATATCCTCCTTATTGAGCGATCCTTCTTGGGCAATCTGCATATCTAACACGCCCAATTGAAATTTCTTCTTATTGCTTCTAATTTCTTTAACGGAATTTCCTTCATTATGCATGGTATCAATGTAATGCCTTGCGTGTTCTATTGTCGTATGGTAACCTTGCTTCTGAAGCAAATCAATGGTCGTTGTTTTTCCGGTACTGGGTCCGCCGGTAATCACATACCAGTTGGTCTCATTTGAATGCTTGATTTTACTGTCCGTTATATGATTCATCTCTCCAAATTATAATTCTTCAATATCATAAAGTTGCGGTATTTGCGAATCCCAGCCGTAGGTTTCTTTTATGCCCAGCTGCAGCGCTTCTGCGCCTTCCTTTTCCCCATGTACGATGAAAATTCTTTCCGGAATATTTGTTATTTCATTCATCCAGCCAAGGAGTTCATTGTGGTCTGCATGTGAAGACAGTCCTTCAATTTCCGCTATTTCCATATTGAAAGGAACCCATTTTCCATACACTTTTAGTTCTTTCTCACCATCCAATAGTTTTCTTCCACGGGTTCCTTCGGCCTGATAGCCGACAAAAAGCAGGGTATTATCAGGGTTTTGTGCCTGGGTTTCAAGATAGTTGAGCATTCTGCCACCGGTGAGCATCCCGCTGCCGGCGATAACAATTTTTGGTTTGTTGTCGGACCGCAACTCCATGGTTTCCTGATAGCTGCTGACCACCGTGAAATGATCGCACATTTCATCACATTCGTCGGTTGTTAACCGGTGCCAATCTCTGGTACGGTAAAACAGATCGAGTATGCTGGCTCCCATCGGACTGTCCATGATTATCGGTACTTTGGGTATTTTATTTTCGTTAAGCAACCTCCATAAAATAAGCATCATCAGTTGAGCACGTTCAACCGAAAAACTGGGAATAAACACGCTGCCTCCACGGTTAATGGTATCGTTGACTAATTTTTCAATCTCCAGAACCGCTTCCACTTCATCCGGATGAAACCTTCCTCCGTAGGTTGACTCTATGAAAAGAACATCCGCCTTTTCGGGTTTCAGGGGTGGATATAGCAGTAGATCATTGGTACGTCCAATATCTCCGGAAAAAACAAAACGTTTGCCATATACATCCAACTCAATGAAAGCTGCACCCAAAATATGCCCATTGTACTGAAACCGTGCATTGATACCATCAAACAAAGGAATCCACTGTGATGGCGGAACCTCCTTAAAATGGGGCAATGTTTTTTCTACATCCTTCAGGCCGTACAGCGGTTCTGCGAGACTGTGTTTGGAGTAGCCTTCCTTATTGGCTCGCACTGCTTCCTGTTCCTGTATTTTGGCACTGTCGTTCAGAATGATTGTGGCAATATCCAAAGTTGGATTTGTTCCGTAAACTAATCCACTAAAACCATATTTTACCAATCGGGGAAGGTATGCTGTGTGGTCGAAATGGCCATGAGTCAATAAAACGGCATCAATGGCTGAAACGTCCACAGGCGGATATTCCCAGTTTTTAAGCCGTAATTCCTTTAATCCTTGAAAAACTCCGCAGTCGATTAGGAGTTGATGTGCTCCTGTATCGATTAAATATTTGGAACCCGTTACTGTACCCGCAGCGCCCAAAAAATGAATGGTAATTTTTGTATTTTTCATTGGTCAGATTGATTTAGTGTTGAGTGCATAATTCTTTTGCGTCTTCGATAATGTTTTTATGGCGTGGTTTTGCAAGTCCGATTTGGTTTAAGACCCCCGGGTTTTCGTAAATTTCTCTGCAAAGAACTACACCAAGGTCTAACAATTTTGTTTTCTCGTTTTTTGTCAGGGTCGTTAATGCGGTTAATGGGTGCAAACCGGATTTGTCTATTCTCTCTTTTAAACCGTTCCCAAAAGGATAGTCCCAGCTTGCCATTAGTAAACCTGCACATTTCCCATATTGTGTGGCATCAGAAGTGAATCTTGTATTGGTGTACACACCTCCTTTAGATATTTTTCCTTCGTTACTTTTTTGTTTTTTCCACTGTTTTTCTACATCCAGAAATCTGGAATTGACATACAGAGGAATTTTTACATTGCAAAATCTCCCTTGGTCGCTGTGAAATTTACATTCAATAAAACAGTGCTGGTCGTCTTTGTCAGCGATGACATCTATTTCATGCGACACGCAATTTCCCTGAACAATGACCCCAACCTGGGTGGAAAAACCTTCATGAGCCATCAGTTTGCCCACTAATTTTTCAAAAGGAAAACCGGAGGGACCCAATTCAAAGAGTGCGTTTTTGAGTTTGTATTTTGAAGCACTTACGCGGGAATATTTTTTTAACAAATCAAAAGCAATTTTATAGATCTTTGTGGTGGTCATGCCTTCGTAAATCTTGGACTGAACCTCACCAACGATTTGCTGAATGACGTTTTCCCCAGCAGACGCGCGCCTAAGTGAATTAATGAGTTTTTCGACATCAAATGCGACAATATCTCCGGACTTTTTTACGATGCTAATGGGAATCTTCATTTTCTGATAGTTTGTTGAAACTTATTTTAGGCAACTGTTATCTTATTATCGAGATATACACTCTGTACCCTTTGTAGCAAGTTCACACCGTCTTTAAACGGGCGCTGAAATGCCTTCCGACCCATAATCAGTCCAGTGCCGCCCGCTCTTTTGTTGATGACCGCTGTTGTAATGGCCTCAAGCAGATCTGACTCACCTTTTGAATCGCCACCGGAGTTAATTAATCCGATTTTGCCCATGTAACAGTTCGCTACCTGCAGCCTGCAGAGGTCAATCGGGTGGGGAGTTGTTAGTGCCTCATACATCGCGTCATCGTATTTACCGAACTTAATGTTTTTGAATCCAAAATTATTTGTCGGCAATTTTTGTTTAATAATATCAGCTTGAATTGTTACTCCGATATGATTGGCTTGTCCTGTCAAATCCGCAGCGGAGTGATAATCCTGATCTGCTGTTTTAAATGCCTCATTTCGAAGATAGCACCATAATATAGTCGCCATACCGAGCTGATGGGCGTGCTCAAACGCCTCGGCAATTTCTTTGATCTGTCTGTCGCTTTCTTCGGAACCAAAATAGATGGTTGCTCCTATGGCAAGGGCCCCCATATCCCAGGCGTTTTTAACTTTTCCAAATAGCGTTTGGTCATATTTATTTGGAAAGCTCAGTAATTCATTGTGGTTAATCTTTACAATGAAAGGGATTCTGTGCGCATATTTTCGGGCATTCAAGGCTAACCCGCCGAAGGTAGAAGCCACACCGTTACAGCCGGCTTCGAGTGCAAGTTTTAAAATGTTTTCAGGGTCGAAATAGTCGGGGTTTTTATAAAATGAGTATACAGCACTATGCTCAATACCCTGATCAACAGGAAGAATGCTCAGATAACCCGTGCCGCCAAGATTACCCTGACCGTAAAGTTGAGCGAGACTCCGCAGAACCTGCGGGTTTCTGTTGCTATCGCCAAAGACCTTTTCCAGACTGTATTTGCCTGGAGTCAGCAGTTCATCTTTTGTAATTTTTTGGCAAACGTGATCCAAATAGAAGGCTGCCTTCTTGCCTAATAAGTCTGCAATGTTATCGTTCATTTTCATTTTTTTTAAACTTTAATTTAATCCCTAAATTTCTATTTGTTTTAGAAATAGACATTTGCGGAAGTGCGCGTCTTACAAATATTTGCAGGGTACAAAACCATTTTCCTTAACATTCCGTTTTATTAATTTGATAATTTACTTTTTGCTTACTCCTAATAAAAACTCTGTTTAACTCCAAGGCTTTCGTTGGTCTTAAGTATCGACTTTTCAGCGTCTGGTTCAATTCCGGTTAGGGCACGGATAGCGTCAATGGTTTCGGGGATTACGATAGCCTGATTATCGACTAAGTAAGCATAGAACACTTCATCTCCAACCACTTTCAGCATGTCTTGCCACAAGGCTACTTCATACATATCTCCATAAGGGCGGCCTATTGCAAGCATTAATTCCTTAACTGTATTATTAGCGGCTAACTCATCGCTGTATTCAATCATTGCAATTCTGGTAGATTTATTGAACGCATCCAAAACTTCTTCCTTATCGGTTTTTCTGGTCAACTGTACATTCCAGTAATGTAGATGGCTTAACGTTTCCGGCACTTTAACTGCCGATGTGATAACGTTAAAAGAGGGGTCAACAGATTGCGCATCCGGTCCCTGATGGCTGGGTATATCTTTTTCGGCAACCAGGGTATTCATAATCCCGTTCAAATGGCTTTCCCATGGGTCGGTTGCACGACGAAGTAAAGTGCCTCTTGCTTTTAAGAGCAAGCCTGCATTCTTCAGTGCGGTTAGTGTTCTTACAATGGAAATAGTGTTACAGGAAACTACTCTTGTAGCATCAAGGTTAAGTGCAGTGGCATAGTTGTTTTCGGCACTAAAGGAATGACCGGTTGTTTCATGCTTTTCACCTCCCTGTAAAATAAACTTTTTACCAAGTTTTTTATAAAGCTCTATATTTTGAGCAGCGATTTTCTTGGGTGTGCAATCCACAATAATATCTGATGATGCAAGCAGGTCGTTCACTGTGCCTAATGAATTTATTCCGGCTTCGTTCATCTTAATTTGAAAAGTATCATCGGAAGCAAACACAGGATATTTTTTTAATACCGCCATTTGAATGCGCCAGTCAGTTACCACATCACATACACCTGACAGTTCCATGTCTTCCTGCATCTGTACGGCATCGGCAACCCGTTTGCCAATGACACCATATCCGTTTACGGCTACTTTAATCTTTTCCATAATAAATTTATTTAGCTTAATTTATATAAATTGATATTACTAGAACGTTCTTTGATATCTATTTCCTTTAATATCCTGTTTACGGCATACCGCCAGTTTCAAACCAATAGCTTATTCCATTAGGGCCTTTGCCAACCGGGATTGTGTGGATTACTTTTTGACTTGTCACATCAATCACAGAAACTGTATTGTCTATAGTATTTGTTACATAAACTGATTTGCCGTCGTTGCTTGCTACAACACCGTGTGCCTTCTTACCAACTTTAATGGTACTTATCACTTTTGCGTTTGGTATGTCTATTACATAAATCTCGTTTGAAACCGGTCTTCCGAGTAACTCTCCTTGGTCAGCCACATACAGTAACTTACTATCAGGGGTAGCATACAACTGAATTGGACCTTGAGCAGTAGCAGGTAATGGTATTCTGTTTAGTTGACCATTTTTAAGGTCATACTGTATCACCTCTTTTGTGTCGTATAAAGAGATGAAAATAAATTTATCATCACGGGTAACTGCCACCTGTGGAGCTATTCCGCCAAGAGGAATATCAGTTACTTTGCCATCAGCTACAGTAATGACAGACATGCTTTTTCCGTCCATATTGGCTACATACAATTTGCCTTTAGCGTAGCGCAAACCATGTGGTGCATGTTTTGCACCTAAATCAAACTTCCGTACCACCTGATAGGTCGTTGCATCTACTTGTATGACCTCATTCGTTGCACCTGCGGTTACAAATGCATTCTTTGATTGATCGTCTAAAACTACATGGGCCACGTGTAGATCTTTACCTAACAGCACACGCTCTTTTATTGTACCGCTGTTTGGGTCAATAACTATTAAGTAATTTGTTTTACTGCTGTCCATACCTGCTGCCGCCACCCAAACAGATTTTCCATTGGGGGCCACCTGAACATTATGGGCCATAAACATAGTTCCGGCGCTATCACTTAAGTCAATGCTTGTAGTTTTTAAGCTATCCTGAAGATCAATAACTGAAACACTGCCTCCGGCTTCATTGGCTACATAAACTTTAGCCCTTGGCAATGAAGATGGTTTATCAGTATTACTACTATTGGTATTGCTATTATCGTTATTGCCGCAACTGCTGACCATAACAAATAGCATGGTCAATATGACAACCAATGTCGGGGTAAAAAATTTTTTCATTAATAGATTTTAATTTGGTCGTTAGGATGTAGATAAAAAAAGAGTGGCAATCATTTAAATCACCACCCGTTTTAAATTACGCTGCCATTTTCCGGCATTCTTCGGCGCATTTTCTGCAAGCTTCTGCACATTCACGGCAATGATCCATTCCATGTTGTGCATGTTTTTCACATTCTGCAGCACATGCTTCACAGATGTCGGCACAAATACGGCAAATGTCTTTTGCTTTGTCGCTGCCGAGGCTCATTAACTGTGCTGATGCATAGCAGATCGCTGCGCATTCCATGTCTAACTGAATGCATCTCGCCATCATTTTTACATCTTCTTCCTGAGTGCATGATGAAGCACAGTGATTACATATTGCAGCACATTTTAAACATGCTTCAATACAACTTTGGTACGTGTGATAACCTGTCATAATTGTTGGTTTTTATGTTAATAAATAGGTTGGTTTTTTCAATAAATATGCAATTCCTGCGCCAATACTGTCGCAATCATAAGTGCGTTCGATCAGGCAAGCTATTGCTGGCTACTTTGATTTTTTTTAAAAAATTTATTTGCTTCTTTCACTTAGTTTTCAGCGGAGCATTTCTACCGTTATCGTTCCCATCGTACTAACATTATACTTGCCCGCGCAGTTCATACTTTTCAACAGCAACAGGAGCCGCCAGACTTTTTTAAATTCTCATCTACGGAAGCGCCGGCAATACTATAACCTACTTTCGCCAAGGCTTGCGTTAACTGCGCTGTATTAATCGATTTCTCTGCTTCAATAACTGCGCGCGGTGGATGCAGACTCGCTTTTACATTCTGTACGCCATCAATTTCTTTCAACGCTTTTTCGACATTTTTAACGCAGCCTTCGCAGGACATTCCTGTTATTTCAATTTGTTGTTTCATTTTTTTGAATTTTAATCAACGTCCTTTTTAATTTGGGCATTGTAAAATGCCGCAATGCATGCTCCGACCAACCAGCTTAAAATAAACATTTGTACAATGCCCCAAAAAGCTTCTACCAGAGGAAGATCCATTCTTATAATACTACTTGTGTCCAAACCATGAAAAAGGCTGTTGAAAAAAGTAACCGTGCCCTGCTGTCCTGCGGAAGCCATTACAATAATACAGCCTAAATAAAACGAGGCTCCTGTTAGACCGAAAGCCAATCCGAGTTTTTTTACGTTTAAGTGATACATAATCTTACGGTTTTAATGTGGTATCTGAGTTTAACACCCTTCGCGAGTTTTCAAATTCTTCCTGTGAAATTTCACCTTTAGCATAGCGCTTTTTAAGGATATCCAATGGGCTTTCATTTTTTGTTTTTTGGAATGGAATGTCCACTGGTATAAAAAAAACCCAAGCTATAAATAAGAGCCATATAATCCACCAAATAAGGTGCATTCCTGCAAAATTGCCATCATAGTAGTGCATAATCTTGTTTTTTTAATTAATACTGATAATGTTGGTTCACTCTGAATATTTTCACGCGACAGGAATCTAAGTGATTTCACAGTAGGCTGTTTTTTAGCAACTCCATACCTTATAAATCCTATTGATGAGAAGTTCCCTCTAATCAGGTGAGGGTCCTGATGGTGTTTCCTTTGCATTATCATCTGCCGTCTTATGGTTGTGACTCGTGTGACCGCTGTGTCCATGCGAACCGTGTGGCATAAAGAGGTGCATAGCAAACATAGCAACTACGAAAAAAAATAGAGACCAACTACTTCCTAACCCAAAAGCGGGAGCCAAAAAGATGATCAAAAATGGTAACGCACAGCCTATTACCATCCAAATCAAATGAGTGTTTTTCATGTTCTTGTTTTTAAAATTCAACATTTAACCATACTGGTTTTGCATTACAGGTAGTGTATTCAAACCGAGATGGTTATAACTACTATTGTAAAAGTACAAGTTTCATAATATGATCATCTGCATAATTTTCGTAAGTTTCTGTATAATTTCGCGCTGACAAAAAGAAGGCGCTAATCAACATTAAAACGATACCCTATATTTGTTTTCGCGCGTTCGTTGCTTCACTATAATTGCTGTGTTTTTTTAGGTTAACTAATTTCGTCAAACGACCTCCGCTTGGATAGTTCAGCATTTTTGTACTCAGTCATGCTCTCCCCAGTAATTTCTTTAAACTGTCTCGAGAGATGGTTGACACTGCTGTAATCCAGGAGATGCCCTATTTCTGAAAAAGTGTACTGCCTGAGTTGAATAAGTTCTTTTACTTTCTCTATTTTTAATTTAATAAAATATTTTTCCACAGTTATATTTTCAATGTGGGAGAATAGCTTGCTTAACGATTTATATTCATGGTTGAACTCTGCGCTTAAAATTTGAGATAGGTTTACCGTGGAATCGAGAGGTAGCTCTTCTATTTTACAAAGCAAAAAATGTTTAATTTTTTCGACGAGCACTTCCTCTGGACTATGGATTATTTCAAATTTGTTGGCATGCAGGACGCTTTCAATTTTCGCCATAATTTCATCCTGATTACTGCCCGTATCGTCGATTACCAATACCCCGAGTTCAATTGATGAAACCTTAATTCCCAGTTGTTCAAGCTCTTGCCTAAGCACTTTGAGACATCGGCTGCAAACCATATTTTTAATATTTAATTTCATCACGTTGTTTTTAATTTTTGTTGATTCTACAGCACAGTCTTTTCCGATCCTTTTTTATTCTAAACGACCATTTCTGATACTCTAAAGACCACAGGCGAGCGTCATTTCTTATGTTCTGCGTTACTTACTATATTCGTTGTCACGAAAAAAATCTAACAGTTCTTTTTTTTCATCCGCTGATAATCTGGCGTTTCCGTGCATCATGCGGTATGATCTTAAAGGCATTTCGTCTTTTTCAATCTGGCTGATGATGCTTTTTATTTTCGCTTTTTTCCGTCTTTTTGAATAGTTATTGAACTCATCAAAATTGAGTTCGTCTCTCCCTTTTTTAATATGCTGCGCCATAAACCAAGCGCCGGGCTGCAATTCTGAATACCACGGATATCGGCTGTTGTTGGAATGACAGTCATAGCAGGAAACTTTCAGAATAGCAGCCACGTTGGCGGGCACCTTTTCGGTTTTTTCAAAACTTTGACCTGGCGGAACGGTGGAGACATTACGCTCCACCGGTATGACCTGAATGACTAAAACAATAGCCACCACTAGCACCGCCAGCCAGCCTATCATATTCAATTTTCTCATATTACATTGTGCTCATATCGTGACCCGCCATGGGATCTGCCCCTTTCTTAAATTTATATTCGCTGTTCAGAAGGTAGGCCCCGGAGACCACTACTTCGTCTCCCGCCTTAATTCCTGATGTGATTTCTATTCTGTCTTCATATTCGAGACCCGTTTCCACCATTCTGTTGACGAAGGTATTCTTCGCGGTTTTCACCCAGACCGTGGAGGATTTCCCATCCCTGATTACTGCATCCACAGGCATTGAAATACCATCACGTGATTTGTTTTCTACCAGAACATATACCGGCATGCCGGGTTTCAGCAGGTTTCCTTTGTTGGGCACGGAAACGCGTACCAGATTTATCCTGCTTGAAGCGCTGATTTCCGGATTTGTAAAATCAATCTTCCCATTAATCTTCAAATTATCCAGATCGGGAATATATACGGTGACCTTGCTGTCTTTCTGAAGGAGAGCCATTTGGGACGAATACATCTGCGCCTCCGCCCAAAGTGATGAAAGATCTGCCAGATTCACGATGGTGCCACCTTCGGCAAGATAATCGCCTTCGGCAATGCGCAGATCGGTGATGTAACCGGCTGCATTGCTGAACACGGTAGTAGTAGGTGTGGCTTTTCCTGATCTTTCCAGCTGTTTGATCTGGCCTTCGGACATTCCCCATAAATAAAGCTTGTTTCGGGAACTTTGGAGTAGCTGGTCAAAATCAATGGAAGTATTGCCGACGAAGAGCTTGCGTCTTTCCAATGCCAGCAAATATTCCTGCTTTGCATTATTGAGTTCTTCACTGTAAATATCGACCAACGGCGCCCCCTTCGGAACAAAATCGCCAATGTTTTTATAATACAACCGTTCAACTCTGCCCATTACTCTGGAACTTACTGCCTGCATTTGGTACTGATTAAAATTGAGTGTTCCAGTCAGCGTAAGTTTGTCGGCCATAGACCCATCAGATAGTGCGACTGTTTCTATATTCCCAAGTTTTATCTGCTCATCATTCAGGATAATTTCATTGGGATCCGCATTCTTTTTCTTCTCCACCGGCACCAAATCCATGTGACAAATAGGACATTTTCCCGGTTTGTCAGATACCACCTGTGGGTGCATGGAACAGGTGTAGTAGATATCGTGGCCGGCATGAGGATCTTCCTCCTTTTTACAGGAGTAAAGAAAAACCAGCAAGGCAAGCATTAAAATATTGAATTTCATCTTATCAATTTTTATCTGTTAATTTTTATGAAACTTTCGCTGTCCATCAGGTACTGTGCATTTTCGGCAACTCCATCTTCAGGAAGCAAACCACTGACGATCTGAATTTTATCGCCTACCACCGCGCCGGTAACAACCTTGTGGGCAATAAAACCGCCTTCTACTTTTTTGAACGCGATTTTATCAATCCCTAAAGAAACCACCGCTGATTTCGGCAGCCAGTCTGCCATTCTGTTGTGGCTCATAATCTCCGCTCTAACCTGACTTCCGACAGGAATTTTTGCGGTGGAATTATCAAAATAGACGCGCGCCGTTACGGTTTTGCTGCCCTGCCTGAAAAACGGTTCAATAAAACCGATGGTTCCTTTGAAGCGGTTATCCGGATTGGCTTCCGGGATGATCATGACTGACTGTCCTTTGCTGACCAGTGCAATGTCTTCAGAAAAAATATTGATCAGGGCCCAGGTTCTGTTGGGATTGTAGACACTGAAAATATTCTGTCCTTTCTGGAGGTACATTCCCTCTTTTAGGGGTAGTTCAGCGGTGACTGCCGTATTTGAAGCCATTGCGGGTGCAGATTGTGGTGATGACCCCATGCTTCCGGCCGATCCTGCCTGCTGAATGTGTCCGCTGTAATTGCTGAAAACCGGAACTGTGAAATCAGGTTTCCCTCGCTGGATGACTTTCTGAATCTGTGAAGCCGGCATTCCCAAAAGAAGGAGTTTCTGGCGTGAAGCATCAATCATTGTTTTGTTTGAGCGGTCATTTTTAATAGCGAAGAGCAGGTTTTGCTGTGCGGTTAAAAGCTCCGGGCTGTATATATCTAAAATACGCTGCCCTTTGGACACTTTCTGGTATTTATACCGCACATAGAGTTTCTCGATACGGCCCCCAACAACGCGTGAGGAAATACTGCCAATCTGTCGAGTATCGTATTCTACCGTCCCTAAAGCATCAACGGTGGTGGGAATATTTTCCTTTTTTAATTTTACGACCGGCAATTCCGAGATCACAAATTCATTGGTTGGTTTCAGCAGATCGTCGAGTTTAATCCCCTCTTCCTTTTTTTCAGGGGCATCTTTCAGGACCAAATCCATCCCACATTTGGGACATTTGCCTGGTTTGTCTGAGATTACTTCCGGGTGCATCGGACAGGTATAAGTATGCATTGCAGCTTCTGCCGAGTGCTTATCTTCCCAGAACTTAACTTTGTCACACGCCGTCAAAGCAAATAAAAGCATAGTGAATATTATAATTTTTCTCATCTTCTTTCAATTAAGCGGTCAATTTCAGTTTGCGTCTGCAGTGCTTTGGTCAGGATCTCGAAATATTCCAATTGGGCCATATTCAGCTGTTCCCAGGCATCGTACAACATGAAGAGTTCTTCCGTATTCTGCTCGTAGCCTAACTGCATGGATTTGTAGTTCTTTTTTAAGGCCGGAATAATGGTGTCTTCATAGAGTTTGAGCTGATTTTTATTCAGGTCCAGTTCATTGCGCATTCCGTAGGCCATTCCACTGTATTCGTTCACCATCATTTCTTTCTGTGCCTGCAAGGCCTCTTCTTTCAGTTTGAGACTTTCAATATTGGCTTTATTCA
The DNA here is from genome assembly GCF_003932955.1 of Chryseobacterium sp. SC28. Classification (GTDB taxonomy): domain Bacteria; phylum Bacteroidota; class Bacteroidia; order Flavobacteriales; family Weeksellaceae; genus Epilithonimonas. The sequence continues at coordinate 24,769 of NZ_QOVY01000002.1, read as the reverse complement.
TGCCTGAAGCCCAGGAAACAAACGGCAGCTTTGCCATCAGCATGAGTGAAAACTGCATGGGCTGGCCGCCAAAACCAAACATGTTTTCGAACTTTACGCCAAATTCCGGCTTTAGATTCTGCTTTTCCAGATCCTGTTTGAGTTTGGCAATATTGATTTCCCGGTCGATGCCGCGGAGATCACTTCTGTTCTGATAAAATAGATCCTGATCAAAAGTCATGAGAGAGTAGTCATTCAGGTTGTATTCGGGCTCAATCTCCAGTGGCGCGAGCGGGTCTCTTTTCATGAGGGCATTCAACCGGATCCGGTTGACGCGGAGGTCATTCTCGTACATGAGCTGCATGTTTGTGGAGCTTCCGAGGGCGGCTTTGGCTTTGTAATATGCAGATATTTTGGAAAGCCCGTTTTTGTACCGGATTTCGGCGTTTCTAATCATAAAGTCCAGCATCTTTTCGTTTTCCTTTACGACCTTCAGCTTTTTATCCAAGACGATTGAACTGTAATACAGTTTTTTCGCATCCTGAAAGTTTTCATTGAGGGCGGCAAAAAGTTTTTCCTTTTCCACAGAGGACATTGCCTTCATCAGATTTTCGTTGGCATCGAGTTTCTTTCTGTTAGGAAACATCTGTTCCACCGAAACTGCTACTGAGCCCATGCCGAGCATATCGCCGTCGCGCTGCCAGAGTTTTGCATTATAGGGCGTCATGAAGAAACCTGCTCCTACGGTTGGAGGCATCCAGCTTCTTGCTCCTTTTGCGGCAGCATCCATTGACCGGATTTCGGCATTGTACATTTTTACCACCGGATGGTTGGCTGCGATACTGTCCATTACAGCGGGCAGGGACATTTGCTGAGCATCAATGGTAGTGTAAAGGAAGGGCAGTACTCCTGTTATTATGAATTTTTTCATTTTGTAATCATTTAAGGATTAATGGGAAGCGTCGAGGACGTCAATTTTCCCCAGTTTGTTCAGTTCCCACTCTTTCTGCATATAAAAGATAACAGGTGTTACCAAAAGGATGTGAATTGCGGAAGTAAAAACGCCACCCACCATCGGTAATACGATTGGTTTCATCATATCACTTCCAACGCCGTGACTCCACAGGATGGGAACCAGTCCAAAAAGGGTAACACACACTGTCATAATTTTAGGTCTTAATCTTTTGGCTGCTCCATTAATGACGTACTCCCGAAGTTCTTCATTGGTAATGGTCTCCCGTGAGTTGCCATTTTTGGCAATAAGCTGAATCATGGCATCGTTCAGGTAAATGACCATAACAATTCCGGTTTCTACCGCAAGTCCGAATAGGGCAATAAATCCTACTGCTACTGCTACGGAAAGGTTCACCCCCCAAATCGAAATCATGAATACGCCGCCGATTAAGGCAAAAGGAATACTGATGAGATTAAAAAAAGCTTCGCGGTAAGAATTGAATGCAAAATACATGGAGAGGAAAATCACGACCAATACCAGTGGCATAATCATTTTTAAGGTCTGCTCACCCCGAATCAGGTTTTCATACTGGCCGCTCCATTCCACGAAATAGCCTTTAGGCATTTTGGTGACCATGCTGTTGAGTTTTTCCTGGGCTTCTTTTACGGTACTGCCTAAATCCCGGTCGCGTACGTTGAATAGAACAGATCCACGCAACATTGCATTTTCAGAATTGATCTGTGGTGGTCCTTCTGTAAGACGAATGTCAGCCACTGCACTTAGCGGAATGGAACCAAATTCCATCGTCTGCATTGGGAGTCTTCTCAGAGATTCCACACTATTTCTGAAATCCTGGCCGTATCTGGCATTTACCGAAAAGCGCTGTCGGCCTTCCACGGTGGTGGTGAGTCTCATTCCGCCGAGCGCACTTTCCACGACGGCATTTACATCATCCACACTTAGGCCGTATCTTCCTATTTCTTCGCGTTTCACTTCAATTTCCACATATTTTCCGCCGGTAATGGGTTCTACGTACATGTCTTTTATTCCTTCAATACCGGTGAGTTCCTTTTTTATTTTTTCGGAAAGGACCGCGATACTGTCCAGGTTCTGTCCGTACACTTTTACGCCCACATCCGTTCTAATCCCTGTTGAAAGCATATTGATCCGGTTGGTAATCGGCATGGTCCAGCCATTGGTTACGCCGGGAATCTGCAGTTTGGCATTCAGCTCATTGATGAGATCATCTTTTGTAAGGCCGTCGCGCCATTCGCTTTGCGGTTTCAACAAAATAATGGTTTCAATCATGGAGATGGCTGAATTATCTGTCGCCGTGTTGGCTCTTCCGGCTTTTCCGAGGACATGATCCACCTCCGGAACTCCTTTAATGATTTTATCCTGCACCTGCAGTAATCTTTTGGCTTCGGAGTTCGAAATATCAGGCAAAGTGACCGGCATAAAGAGCAGAGATCCTTCATCCAAAGGTGGCATAAACTCGCGTCCCAGATTCATAATTAAAGGGATGCTGACCAAAAGAGCAAGAATATTAATGCCAAGCGTTGTTTTTCTCCATTCCATGCACCAGCGAATGATGGGTTCGTACACCCGCTGCAAGCCACTGTTTATTGGGTTTTTATTATCGTCTTTAAACTTTCCCTTCATAAAAAAGGAGATAAGTACCGGCGCAAGGGTAAGTACCAAGATCGCATCAACGATCAGGATAAAAGTTTTGGTGTACGCTAACGGGTGAAAAAGTTTACCTTCCTGACCTGTCAACATAAATACGGGGAGAAAAGAAACCACGATAATCACCGTAGAAAAAAATACGCCTCTGGATACCTGTAAGGATGATTTTTCGATAATCTTCATCCGAATGTCTTCGGGAATTTTAACGTAACTTTCTTTCTCCTTATCTTTCTTTCTGAATATATTTTTTAACCAGTTGGTTTTCATTGTTATGGGTTTTTATTTTGTTGATGGTTCTGCCAATCGGAGAGATTTTTATAGGCATTTTCGGACATGATAATTCCGTTATCAACGATCACCCCAATTGCCAGTGCAATTCCGGTAAGCGACATAATATTGGAGGAAAGTCCAAACGCATTGAGCAGAATAAAGCTGATGGCAATGGTGACCGGAATCTGAATAATGATACTTAATGCACTTCGCCAGTGGAACAGGAACAGAATAACAATGATAGCGACCACGATGATCTCTTCGATCAGCTTGAATTTGATATTGTCTATTGCCCCTTCAATAAGGATACTGCGGTCGTACGATGTCTTGAAGGTGACACCTTCAGGGAGTCCTTTTTCAACGTCCTTCATTTTCTCTTTCACATCGTTGATGACCTTATCTGTATTTTCGCCATACCGTGCCACTACGATACCGCCCACGACTTCGCCTTCACCGTTTGCATCAAAAATACCCAGACGCAAATCACCACCCATCTGCACAGAGCCAATATCTTTGACCCGCACGGGAATACCGTTGTAATTTCCCAAAGCAATTTCTTCAATATCGGCTACGTTCTTGACGTAACCAAGACCGCGAATGACATAGGCCATATCAGCCACTTCAAATTTACGTCCGCCCACATCATTATTGTTGGCTTTCACTTTGTTCATCACATCCATCAGAGAGACGTTATAGTACTGGAGTTTTACAGGATCTACAATGAGTTGGTACTGTTTTTCGAAGCCGCCAAAGGAGGCTACTTCCGCCACACCGGGAACCGTCTGCAGAGCAAATTTCACATACCAGTCCTGGAGGGCGCGCTGGTCTCCCAAATCCATTTTAGGTGCATCGAAATGGTACCAGAAGACTTGACTAACGCCGGTGCCATCCGGTCCGAGCGTAGGCGTTATGCCTTGCGGGAGTAGGCGTTGGGCATAGTTGAGCCGTTCCAGTACCCGGGTTCTGGCCCAGTAAATGTCCACGTTATCTTCGAAAATAACATACACGAAGCTCATCCCAAACATGGAAGCGGCGCGGATGTTCTTAATTTTCGGAATTCCCTGAAGGTTGCTGACCAGAGGGAAAGTCACCTGATCTTCCATAATCTGGGGACTTCTGCCCATCCACTCCGTAAAAACGATGACCTGGTTCTCACTCAGATCCGGAATGGCATCGATGGGATTGTCCCTTACCGCAAAAATACCCCAGATAAAAAGGCCGATTGCAATCAGCAAAACGAAATACCTGTTGCGGAGGGAGAGTTTGATTAAATTTTGAATCATGGTTCTGTACGGTTTTACTTAATTTCTTCCTGAACCTCGCCACATGACAGCATTTCTTTGCCTAAATAAGGATTCTTCACCTCACGTGAATCGCTAAGCCAAAAAGCGCCTTTTTTATCGTTATACATTGGACAAAATACTTTGTACACCGGCTTTGGAGTTCCGAAATCCTTCAACAGGTCGTAAAAATCTGCACTCATTATATCCAGATGTTCGCGCTGATGATCAATATTTCCGGCGTTATCTGCAATGTGCTCGGCGTGTTCACTGATGCTTGCTTCGAGTTCAGCAAATTCTTTTTTCTGTTCAGCGGAAAATCCGTTTTTGTCTATTTTAGTTAGCGCCTCTAACATCCCCTTAGCAGCATTGACTGCTTCTTTATCATCATCACCCGACAACGCAAATGTAAGATGGGTGTAATGAGAATAAAGCTCCGTGAGGTCAGCGGAAGTTTTTTTTGCGTCGGTAACGGTTACCTTTTCATCCATAGGCATATCGCCCATTGCTGAATTGTCAGACATCATGCTCATATCGTGCTGCATGGATGTTTCAGTAGTGCTTTTCTGTTCTTTGTTTTCTTTACAAGAAGTGAGTGCCAATGTTCCGATTGCCAAAAGGCTGAATACTAGTATTTTCATTATTTTATAAGTTTAAAGGTTATTTATTATTTATTAAAAAAGGCTTCGTAGTTTGCTTTGTTTTCGAAGTACACGACATTGTCGTTTTTATCGGATATCGCTATAATTGCGGTTGCTTTATCGATGAGTTGATGAGAAATCGGATCGTATGCCATTCGTGCATTTTCTTCCTGCGGGATTCTCAGTTTGCAGTTTTCGCAGCAGCCGTAATACGTTTTACCTTCGTGCTGTACTTCGAGTTGTTTTTTACCCATATAGGCGTTATTTACCATACATACCTGATCGTGCGGAACAATGTCGCCGGTGGTGAACTTTGCGACCGAGATTTGGGTGTTTTCAGCTTTTGAATTGTTGCAGGAAACGAGAAATACCGATGCAAAAGCCAGTATTCCCAAAAGAATATTTTTCATTAAATTTTAGATTACAGGTTAATTTTAAGTTTCCTTGTTAAGAAACTGCTTACGAACATTCAGATCTTCAAAAGCGTCCTTGCTCCAAAAGGAAAATCTTTTGTGAAAGATTTACTTTTAAAGGAAAAGTTGAAGTTCAAAGGAATATACAGCGCTGATAAGTCATCAGGGATAAAGTGTTAAAAACACTTCACGACCGGACATAACTTGGGCTGTAAGAAAGAAGTATTACCCTATTTTGGGTGGTTTCCAAACGGTATGGAATTCACAGGAGTAATGAGGATTCTGATAATAGAAATTGGAATTGTTGCTATAATAGCCGGAGTCTTCATTTTTAGAATCCTCTAAAAATTTACTATCCGCTAAAACAGTGTATTGAGCAGAACTGCAAAGGTTTCCGCTACAGTTTCCTGAGCATCCTTCCGTTTGACAATTGTGTGATTTGGGGTGACAGCACTCATCTTTGCAATCGCCGCTGTCGCAAGACGGCTGTATCTGTGCGAATGACTGTTTTATGAAAGTTTGCGAACTGGTCGCGGTTTTAATAACCTGCTTCTCCTTTGTACTGCAAGCCTGAGAAATCCCTGGCGCCAGAAATAACGCGAGTGTAAGGGAAAGCAACAGTATTTTAAAATTTCCGACCATTGTAAGTAAACAGCACAAAGATAGGGAATTATTTTAGAATGGACAAATAATTTTTAGTCTACCTACTCTCATACCCCTCCTTAAACTTCAAAAACTTTTCTGCGTCCTTTGGGTTTTTCTGCATCCATTTTTTCATCAGCTTAGTGTTGTATTCTAGTTGCTTCACCTGCTCGGTTTCATAGATGGCCTTGTTTTCATTCTTGATCTCCTTGAGGATTTCCTCTCGAACCTCGGTCTTGGTGCGGATGCTTTCGCGGTACCAGATTTTTCCTAGATAAACAGTTGCTGATAAAATAAAAAATGCAACCAGCAATATAGCCAGGATTCCGAAAAACCAATATTTAACTGTATCTGATTTCTGATGAAATTTTTCCAGATGCTTTATAACGTCCGGAGATAATTCTGCGATAATATTGTTGGGGATGGATTTAAGCAATTCCTGCCGTTTTAGATTTTCTTCATGTGCCAGTGCTTGGATTTTCTTTACATCCTCCTTGATGTCGCAGTACATGTGGAAAATCGCCTTCCCCGAAATTTCTACCGCCTTATTACTTTCTATGACGCGGTGCAAAAGTTCGATGCCTGCATCTTGTGAAGAATAATTTTCTGTATTCTCCTGGTTGTTAAATTCGTTGTTGTTCATTTTCTTTTTTTATTGATGTTTTTTTAAACTTATCGCCTTCTTTTTCTTTTCCTCAGCAATTCATCGTCTGCCGCCGGTGCGTAGCTCGGTTTGAGGAGTTCCTTCACAGCATTCTCAATCTCCTTGAGGGCTGATTTTTCCGGATGTTTTATTTCATTCGTTTGCGGATTACTCTGACTGAAAATTGCCGACTGGTGGTTTTCCGCATTCCGGTTTAGGATTTCTTTGATGTCCTTAATCTTCAGTTTGCTGGTGATCTCCGAAAGTTTGTAACCTGGATGGTACTGCCTCTGGGTTTGGTCGTTGATGTCCTTTAATCTAACAATCCGCATCCCCGAAATACCGTCCTTCACATTCTGCGAGAGCGTCACTCTGTAACCACATCTCCGCATATAATCCACCAAGTCGTCAAAATTTCTTGAGACCTTCAGACAGTTTTGCAGAACTTTCAGCATCTGCTGCTTTTTCTCTTTCCCTATTTCCACATCTGTTTTCAGGTTCATCTCTTTGCAAACATTTCTCACTGATTCACCGAAGCGCTTTCCGATATTGGCAGATTTTACCGTGCATTTACCATAAACATCTATGCGGTTCACGATGAAGTGGATATGTTTCTGCTTCGTGGAATTGTGGACATCCAAGACGATTTGGTTATTTTCTGTAAGTCCCACATCTTTCAATGATTTTATAGCCAGTTCCTTCAATTCGTCGTTGGTCAGTATGTCGCCAATTTCCTTTGCCGGAGAAATGTAACCTGTGAGAGCCCATTTCTTTACATTCGGATTTCTCTCGGCGACAATCTTCATCTCTTCAAATCTTTCCTCCGGCATTGTTGAAAGCAGGTTGTTGGAATAAATACATTCCGCCGTGCCTTTGTCATTGCCATTGTATTCAATCGCGATCTTACTGATCCTCCTCGTCGTTGCCGAATTGTTCATGCTTGATGATTTGTTGGTAGAGGTATTCCCGGATCAACCTCGTTGTGGTTTGAATTTCCTCAAGGATCTCTTTCTTGTTTTCAAACTCATTCCATTCTCTGTTCCGGAGCAGATTGGATATCCTTATAAAATTGTTGCCGTAATTCAACAGAACCGCGTCGGTTTGAAACTCGTTTATTTTGAGTTCTTTTTCGGTTGAAACCAGTCTTAAATATTTTGATATTTTGAGTTTGTAGAAGTCAGCCTCCTTTTGAATTTTCTCAAACTCCTTTTCGGTAAAACGAACTGAGACTACCTTCGAAAATTGGTTCGCCGTCTTCTTTTTCAAACCTCCCTTTCGACCAATTTCTCGGAACCGGTTCTTTCTTTTTTCTTCTGCAACCTTTGCAATTTGCTGCTCGGAAATCTGCCTGACAAACTGTTTTAAAAAGTCATTTTTCATCTTGTGTTTATTTTGTGTTTAATTTTTTTATGATTATAAATTACTGGCTTGAATTCCATTTCCAAACAAGTGTTTCCGACGACAGGAGGAAACCAAAAAGCCCGATTTTTACGACAAGCCCCACGCTTGTTGTAAACATTGGGTACTTTTTGCACTAGACACATGGCAAGTTTTTACCCAGCCTTTTTAGAGCATTCCACCTGTGCTTATTTTGCGCAGCCCGGCTTGTATAAATCTTCATCTTTTTCTCCTGTAAATATTCCGGTTTTCCTCGGACTCGTGGATGGCTGTTTGATTTTTTTCAAGCTTATTTTCAAGTGTCTTTTCTTCCTGTGATATCAGGAAATCATTCAGATCTTGATGAGGGAAATATTCATTCGACCGGTCATCTGCCTCCGGGAATATTTTCAAAATTGAATCCCTGCACTGTTCGCCGGCGCGGTCGTTATCCAAGTACATTTCGACAGATTTATAATTTCCAAAAAGCCCGGATGTCTTGTGAACCATGGCGACAGAGTTCAGAATTAGATAGTCGGAAGGTGTCTTTTCCGGTTCTAAAATTTTAAGGGAGAGGTAGTCGGTAAATCCCTCGAAAACCTTGAGGTTTGCAGAATTATTTTTTATCGTGGTGATATCCTTTTTTCCAAGACAGATTTTGGAAAAACTGCTGCGGATTTCGTAGCCTCCCGAATCGTTTTTAAAACCGAGCCCGAAATATCTTTTGTCGTTAATCCGGTAGTGGACTTCGCTCAATTCCGATTTTTGTGACTCGAGTTTTCTTGATTTCAAATAGTCTAACAATGCCGGGTGAATAACTTCCTTTACTTCGAGAATTTGATTTGTATTTTCAGCAGTAATTGCTTCCGTCACACTCGGCTTTTTATAAGAAAAATCGAAACGAGAAAGATATTCAAGAGCATCGGATACAGTGCATTGTTTGAGCTCCTGAACTATCGACACGACATCGTATTGTTTTCCAGTGCCAAAATCAAAGGCAATATTTTTCACATAATTCACTAATAAACTTGGCGTTCGTTCTTGTCGATTGATAGCATAATAATAGGCTGTTTTCGGATGTTCTTTGCTTGGGAATAGAGAAAAACTTTCCATTACTTCTTTGATGCTGATATTCTCGTTCGCTTGTTTGCAGTTCATCTTTTGTGTTTTTAAAATTTATTTCTTTATATCCAGTTATATTTTTACCGTTTTTCCATACCTGCCTACCTATACATTGAATATCAGTTCGTTATATCATTTTATGACTTACCTTATTGTTACCTGTTAATTGGACCCCTTCTTTAACTATGGTAGTTTAGGTAAAGTCTTATCTATTTTATTACCTTCATAAAAATTTGAAAATGAGTTCTGTAAGTCCACTTAGGTAAGTAGGTAGGATAAATTGAATGTCAAGGATTTAAACTTTCTTTCAGTCAATCTTTCTTCGGATCAGGTACCCGTAAACCTGCAGTTTCGGATGCTTGATTCTTTCATACTTGAGCCTGGTGAGCGCCTTTCCGACCTTGATGTTGTTCAATCTTAAATTCAGGGCGTTGTTCATTGCCACAACGATGTCCGTCGCCGTAAGAAAATCCTTGATGTCCTTCGATTTCTCGAAGTGTGCGGAAACGATTTCCTGCTCAAGTGAAAGCTGGGAAAACTGCTCGTTCCTCAGCTCATTAGCCTCTATGTCCGAGAGCGTCATTTCCGGTTGGTAATTTTTTCTTTCAAAAGCATTGTGGTACGCCTGCGCCCATACCTTGTCTATGTCTATTTCCTCCACATAGGCGAAATCAATGCTGAAAACTTCGAAAACCAGCCACCTTACGCTTCCTGTCTCGTCGGTAAGGAAATCTGTTCTGTTGGTGGAAGCAACAAAGGAACATATCCTATCCATGTTCTCCGGCCTCCGTCCGTAAGGCACCCTTACTTTTGCGCCGCCCATCGAGATGAAGGATTTCAGGGTGTTGACATCCGATTTGGACAGCACGGCCAGCTCGTCCGCATTGAGGATGAAATTTTTGCAGATGGCAATGATGCCGTCCTTGTCCACTGTGACATTTTCGGAATAATAATCCCTGAGCCCGTCCGGGATGAGGAACCGCAGGAATGTGGTTTTGCCCGTGTTCTGTTTGGAGCTTGCCAGCACGAGGCACTGCTTGTTGACATAGTCTTTCTTCAATGCGCAAAGCACGGCGCGGGTCAGCCACTTCTCGAGATGGTAGCGGAACGCTTCGCTGTCGTTGGTCCGAACAAATCCCGCCAGCTTCCGGATATGGTCTTCGCCGTCCCAGCCCGCGAGTTTTATAAAGTATTCCGCTATCGGGTTGTATCTCTTTATCAGGTGGCTCCGGACGAGAATCTCCAGCTTCTGCATGGTGATCTGCATCCCGGCCTGTACGAGTTCTATCAGAAGGGAGTTGATGTTTAGCTCTGTCCAGTCATCCTTTCCCTTGAGCGATATTTCTATCTCCAGGGCGATGGCGTTAAAGCGAAGGTCATACTTGCTTTCAAGATACTTCATCACCATATCGAAAATGGTAGTGGTCTCGGAAGCGGTTTGGTAGAGTACTGGGATTTTTTGCTCGTCAGCCGGCTTGTTGGTTATTTCTTCCATCTCTCCAGAATTTCCTGCTCGAATGCATCGTAGTCATCATTTTGTATTTCCTCCACATTATCCCCCAGAAGATAAGCTTCCAGGTCTTCTTTGCGAAAGTAGATTTTCTTTTGCCCCTTCTTTTTGTAGGCCTTCAGTTTGCCGTGGTGTTTGAGTTGGTAGAGATAGTCCGGATCCAGGTTGAGGAACAGCGCGGCCTCTTCCTTGGAATAGATCTTCTTGGTTCCGAGGGCGAGCATCTGTAGCGCCTTGGAGGTAAACTCTTTTTGCGAGTTTACCAAAGTGGACATTTGGCTTTCTAGCGCAGCTAGTCTTTCTTGGTCTTTCATTTCGTTGAATTTTGTTGAGGCCAAGATATTTCCCAAAGAAATAGCCGCCTAAAAGCGACTTAAAAAGTTTTTTGTAAAATAAAACAACCTAAAGAAATGTGCGTTCAATAGGAGGTTTTGTTTGATAATGGTTTAGTCAATAAACCATTAAAAGCGACTAACTGTCGCCTTTATAATTCTGGTTATCAGACAAATATGATTTTTAAAGAGAAAATGTTTTTGGATTTTAGACTATATATCATCCTGAACATCGCTGTTGGAAAGATATTTTGAGAGGTTCTTGCTGTTTATTGGCTCTTCTGCGATATTTCCGAGCCTGTCTTTTGCCGAGGTGACGGCGTTGATAATTTTGCAGGTTTCGGCTTGGGTTATTGTGCCGGATTTACAACTTTCCATAACATTAGTAAAGGTCGAGAAAAAGTCCAAAATAGGCTGTACGCTCACGCCGTTCCTTGCAGGCTTTGTAAACAGAATCTTTCCAGAGTTTTTCTTCCGCAGTAAAAAGTCCGATAAAACCCTCTCGGAATCTTTAGAAATAAAATAATCCCGCAAAATGTCATCAATGACCATATTCGGATTCTTTTTTATTTCAAAAGCAAAATCGGATTCCTGTAGGATATTATTGTTGTGTTTTGCGAGTTCGTTGGTTTCAGATAAAATGATTTGTTGATTATTTAATTCGTTTGAAATCTTAGTGCCAACTTTCAAAAATTCTCTTTTTAGCTCATTGGAATGGTGTTCTATTTTATCTGCCGCGTCTTGCTTTTCTCGGAACTCAAACCTTTCGCTATAACTGTTTTTCTTGAATTTTTTGAATGCCTGAATTGGCTTAAATGGGTGTTCCATTTTTACCTCGAACAGTATTACGGCAAGAATTTGAAGAATGATATAGAATAGGATTTGGGTAAAGTCGATCTTCTCGGCATGGATATCTTCCAGTATTTTCCCGCCCCAGAAAAAGGAAAGCGACAATGAAACCAAAAATAAATTCAAAACGATTAAAAACCGCTGGGTGTTCCAGTCGTTATACCAGTTTGCCCTTTCCTTGGAGTAATAGTTTATCGCAAACGGACTGAACGCAAACCAAAGCCGCCCTGCAAGATAGAAGGGGACAAGGATTGTAAAGGTTACCATTAGAATATATGTTGCGATATAGAAGTCAGTCATAGATAACGTACTAAAATATTCTTACACAAAAATAGCATTAAAATAAAATACTTTTGTTCGTGAAATGTTCGTGACAAATATAAAAAAAGACACTCACATTTCTGTAAGTGTCTCATTTTCAGCGCTCCTCTTGCTGGGCTCGAACCAGCGACCCTCTGATTAACAGTCAGATGCTCTAACCGACTGAGCTAAAGAGGAATATTTCCTTTTGCTGTAAGCGTTTGCAAATATAGAAACTTTTTTAAAAATCGCAAAACTTTTTTCGATCCTTGTGTCAACTTTTTTGCGCGAAAGCCTCCGCTATCCATTTAACAATATCATTTCCAAATATTAACAGCATCAATCCCAGTAAGAAAATCACGCCCACCATTTGTGCGTTTTCCAAAACTTTTTGGGGAACGGGCTTGCCGGTAAAGATTTCCCACAAGGTAAACATCACGTGGCCGCCGTCTAATCCGGGAATCGGAATCAAATTAAGAAATGCCAGCCAAACGGAGAACATCGCGGTAAAACTCCAGAAAAATTCCCAATTGATGGTTTCGGGCATTTGTTTGATGATGGCAATGGGGCCGCCCACTTTTTTGTAGCCTTGGGTTTTGGTGTTGAAGATGATTTTAAACTGTTTGATCTGCATCGTCAAGACATCAATGGTGCGTGTAAAACCTCTCGGAACAGCCTCTGCAAAACTGTATTTTTTTACGGTTTTACTTTTATCCAGCGACTTTTGAGCCTCGGTCATATCAAAGCCGAAACCAATTTTCCCTTCCTGATCTACCTCGGAAGTGATCGTTATGGGCTTGCCGTTTCGGATAACATCCAAGCGCACTCTGCCGGCTTTATTGGCTTTAAGAATCTCTCCCACCTGATCGTAAAACGGGGTTTCCTGGCCGTTGATGGCAACGATGCGGTCTCCTTTTTTCAATCCGGCTTTGATGGCGGGCTTATTGGGCACCAAACTGTCTACCACAGCGGGGAAGCGGTTCATAAAATATAATTTAGCCTCATTGGCGTGCAAAACTTCGGCAACGCCATCTTCGTTGACAGGGAAAGTGACTTCCTTGCCCCCTCGCAGAACAGTTACATTATCTGCAAAGAGCATATTGATGCTGGCCGTTTCCATTCTTTCCGCGGGTTTTCCGTCTATGGCCAGGATTTTATCTCCGGTTTGTAAGCCCATCTTTTTTCCTGCGTCAGAAACTGCGATGCCGTTTTCGAATTTCGAATTGTCGTGGAAGGTTTCGCCCTTGAAATAAGAAAGAGAGGAGTAGATGGCCCAGGCCAAAAAGAAATTGACCGTCACGCCGCCCATCATAATAATCAACCGCTGCCACGCCGGTTTGCTCCGGAATTCCCAAGGTTCTGCGGGTTTTTTTAATTGCTCGATATCCATACTTTCGTCCACCATTCCGGCGATTTTCACATATCCACCGAGTGGCAACCATCCGAGGCCGTATTTCACGCCGCCGTGTTTTCGCCAGTCGTTGTCGGGCAGTTTGGAAATATCTATGGGCCGTACTACTTTTTTTCCGTCTACGATGACTTCTTCTTCGGTAGGCTGGTTTTTGGAAAGGAATTTATACTCCCATTTTCCGTTGATCTTTTTCATAGCAAAAAGCGAAAAACCAATATCGAAAAACAAAAAGAATTTTTCTACTCTGGTTTTGAACCATCGGGCGGGTAAAAAATGACCGATTTCGTGCAGGGTTACGAGTATAGATATACTTAATATGAATTGGAATATTTGAGTAAGTGTCATTGACTAAGGTTAGATTTATAAGTTGTCAAAGGTAATCATTTTAGTCAGAAACTATACCAATGTATTTCATCTGGCGCGTTCCCGTCTGAAGTGACCTTTATTGTTGGGAAAATAGGACAAATATTCAGATGATTATCTGTAAGAATACAGAAGGACGGATTTTTTAGTCGTGAGATGGCGGGCATTTGGCTTTGTTTGCAAAATGAAAAACAAAAAGCAACCCTTTTTTTGAGTTGCTTCTGATAGATTAGAATTATTCGATCAAAAATTGAAAGAAACACCAATGCTTCCGTTGTTTCCGGCTTCGATGTAAGCGCCAATATTTTCATTGAAGAAATATCGGACGCCCAGACGGACGCCCAGCCCAAACTCCTCACCCAACAGCCCAAGATCTACACCGGGATAAATATCCCATTCGCTGGGAAGACTCAGCGGATCTTGCAAATGAAAATTGACCCGGCCAAAGATAAAGAAATTATTGTCTTCATTGTCGTCCTTATAATCGCTAAAGTAGAAGTTGGCACCTCCTCCCAAGGAGACGATTTTGGATAAACCATAATCGTACGTTCCCGTAATCCCGGTTCCGTTTCCCCATGCACTCAGCCCGACTTGTAGCTTCTGGTCCCCTTTTCCCGTCCATGCCTGCGCATACGAGAGTACTCCGGCACATAGTGCGATTGTCAACAGTAGTTTTTTCATAAGAGTTTATTTTAAATTATTAACTGTTTTACTATCAAAATTAAGACCAATATAGAAAATATCGATTATGTAGTTCTTTTATTCCTCGTACTCCTATTGGTTGGTTTTGCTTTGCCTTTCGAAGGATATGATCAAATAGAAAAGAAACGGCAGGATAAAAATACTTCCCAAAAGTAATGCCCAGCCCAACATCTCAATGGTATTGGGAGCAGCACTTTCATCAAAAAGAGAGAGAGAAGTGCCGTTTGCAAACAGGATAACATCAGGATTGTGTTGATAGGTTGCGGCAACCAAAATCATTACAATTTGAAAGCCCGCTAAGAACCGAGCCAGAATAAATTTATGTGTTTTTATGGCATCATTTGTAAAAAGCAAACTGACTGTGGCTAATGTGATTGCCACGATTCCCAATGCTTTCGAAAAGATCCAACTCAGCAAAGGAATATCGGAATAATAAGCGCTCACAAAAACCAGCAAGCCGGTAATCACCACGTAGAAAGCTGTTTGGCCGGTCTTACGTATCATAATCGGTAAGGAATCACTGAATCTGGCCTGATGAAGAGAAAAGATGGCAGCCAAGTAGGCACAGAGCGCTGCGGTAAAAAGACCGACACAAACTCCAAACCAGGTGAGCCAGCTAAAAATGTACAAACTCAAAAAATCTTTCGCATCAGGATTGATGGATCTGGAAATGGTAGCAGCTCCAATGACGCCCAGAAAAAAAGGAGTCAAAAGACTGGAATAATAAAAGATCTGAGTATAAAGTTTTTGCCAGTCGTCTTGCACCGCATCGTAACTTCGAAATGTAAAGGCTGTTCCGCGCGCAATAATTCCGACCAGCATCAAGGCTAAAGGAATATGAAGATAGGTGGAAACAGTAGCATAAATAGTGGGGAAACCAACAAACAGTATTACAATGGCAATTATCAGCCACATATGGTTGGCTTCCCATATCGGAGCAATCGACTTGAGCATAATTGATTTTGTACGCTCCCGGTAAGATTTTCTCGAGAATAGTTCTATGATGCCAACTCCAAAATCGGCACCCCCCATAATCAAATATAAGCAGATAGAAACCCAAAGAAAAGCAATTACAACATAGATCATTTTATTTGATTTTTTGATTTATAATTTGGATCGGTAGGGTCGTACAGTTTCGGAACCATTTTGATTTGCCTCACTAATAAAAAAACAATAATTAAGGATAGCGAAATGAAGACTAGTGTGAAAAAGTAAAAAGAGTACCGGATGCCGGGCATCGGTGTCACAGCATCTATAGTTCTCATTATTCCGTAAATTATCCACGGCTGCCTGCCAACTTCCGTCACTGTCCAGCCGGCCTCAAGAGCGATGTATCCAAAAGGAATTGCAACTACGAAAGTTTTTAGAAACCACGGCTTTATAAGCCAATGCTTTTTCCAGAAACTGGCAATAAGATACAAAATGCCAATGATCATCATCACGGTTCCGAAAAATACCATAATTTGAAAAGCATAATGAACGACGGCAACCGGTGGCCATTCGTCTTTCGGAAAATCTTTAAGGCCTTTTACTTCCGAATTGAAGTCGCCGGTAGCCAGATAGCTAAGAAACTTGGGGACTTTGATGGCGTATTTTATCTGTTCGTTTTCCTCATCCGGAATGCCGCCAATGACGAAACTTGCACCTTTTTCGGTTTCGAAATGCGCCTCCATTGCCGCTAATTTTATGGGCTGCCTTTTTGCTACAGATTTAGCGGCAATATCGCCACTGATAGGCGCCAACAATGCGCCGAACACTGCAAAGCCGGCAGAAATTTTGAAAGCCTTTGTGTGAAAATTAACATTTCTTTTTTTCAATATCATCAAAGCGTGAATGCCCGCCACTGCAAATCCTGTGGCTGCAAATGCCGCCACAGACATGTGGAACGACTGCGGAAACCAAGCCTCGTTGAACATCGCTTTTATAGGATCGATGTTCACATATTTTCCATTAATATAATCGAAACCTGCCGGACTGTTCATCCACGCATTCGCTGCTACAACAAGAATTCCCGAGGCCAGACCGCTGACGCCGACGATAACGCCGCAAAACCAATGGAACCATTTGTTGAACTTTTCCCATCCGTAAAGAAAGAAACCAATCGCAATCGCTTCTATGAAAAAAGCCGTTCCTTCCAGTGAAAAAGGCATCCCGAAAATAGGACCCGCGTGTTCCATAAACTTGGGCCACAGAAGACCTAACTCAAAAGACAGCATCGTCCCGGAAACGGCGCCGGTGGCAAACAGAATCGCCACGCCTTTGCTCCAAGCTTTTGTA
The DNA here is from genome assembly GCF_003932955.1 of Chryseobacterium sp. SC28. Lineage (GTDB taxonomy): Bacteria > Bacteroidota > Bacteroidia > Flavobacteriales > Weeksellaceae > Epilithonimonas. The sequence goes on along the minus strand of NZ_QOVY01000002.1, from coordinate 8,017 downwards.
AGCCCTTTGTAAACTTCGTCGTTGGTCCTGAGATATTTGTAATGAGAAAAGGCCATCAGAAAAGGCATCACCATCCCGACACACGAAAATATGATGTGAAAGCCCAGCGAAATTGCCATCTGAGAACGTGCAGCTAAAAAATCATCCATAAGCTTATTTTGATTGTAAAGTTAAGTTTAATTTAAATATTTTACCACAACTAATATTAAGACAGTTTAACATTTGATAACAAAGAGACGAATCAAAAAGATGTGGCTTATTTTTTTCTTAAATTTGCAAATCTTTGTAGAATCATTTAAAATGCAAAAATTAGAATAATAAATGATCTATAATATGTTTATTTCAGAATTTTAAACGCTACAACCTAAGATCAAGAATTAATATGCTGCCAAAAATAAATCCCCTAACGACTACCGCCTGGAAAGCTTTAGAAGTCCACTTTGCCACCCACGATTTCGAACTGAGGACTCTTTTCCAATATAACGAAAACCGCTTCAAAGAATTTTCGCTGGAAACAGAAAATTATCTCTTCGATTATTCCAAAAACTTGGTTGATTCTAAAACCATCGAATTATTGCTGAATCTAGCGAAAGAAACCCAATTGGAAACGGCGATCGAAAAAATGTTCACCGGAGACAAGATTAACGAAACAGAAGACAGAGCTGTTCTACACACGGCCTTGAGAGATTTTTCTGATAAAGAAATTTTAGTTGACGGAAAAGATATCAAACCCGGCATCAAAAAGGTTTTGAACCAGATGAAAACTTTTTCGGAATCTGTGATTTCTGGTTCTCACAAGGGTTTTACAGGGAAAGAGATTACGGATGTTGTCAATATTGGAATTGGAGGCTCCGATCTTGGACCCGTGATGGTCTGCTCTGCGCTGAAGCATTTCAAAACCAGATTGGATGTTCACTTTGTTTCCAATGTGGATGGCAATCACTTGGTGGAGGTGGTCAAAAAGCTGAATCCCGAAACCACACTTTTCATCATTGCCTCCAAAACATTCACAACCCAAGAGACGATGACCAATGCGAATTCTGCAAAAAAATGGTTCCTGAAATCCGGTGCTGCCGAAGCCGATATCGAGAAACATTTCGTGGCGTTATCTACTAATATTGAGGCGGTTAAAGGATTTGGCATTGCGGAAGAAAACATCTTCGAATTCTGGGACTGGGTTGGCGGCCGCTATTCACTTTGGAGCGCCATAGGTTTGAGCATCGTTTTATCTGTGGGCTACGGAAACTTCGAACAATTGCTCAGAGGCGCCCACGACACCGATTGCCATTTCCGTACAGAACCGTTCGAAAGAAATGTTCCCGTTTTGATGGGGCTTTTAGGAATTTTGTATCGCAACATTTTTGCCGCAGGCACTTATGCCATCTTGCCATACTCTCAATATCTTGACCGTTTTGCGGCCTATCTGCAGCAAGGTGATATGGAAAGCAATGGAAAATCGGTGGACAGAAACGGCGAATTTGTAGAATACGAAACGGGACCCATCATTTGGGGAGAACCGGGAACCAATGGCCAACACGCGTTTTATCAGCTAATTCATCAAGGAACCGAATTGGTGCCGGCAGACTTCATCGCCTACGCCAAATCGTTGAACGAAGTGGGCGAACATCAGGAAATATTGCTGGCCAACTTTTTTGCGCAGACAGAGGCTTTGGCCTTTGGGAAGACGGAAGAGGAGGTATTCAGCGAACTGAAAACGTCCGGAAAATCCGAGGAAGAAACCGAGTTTTTATTACCGTATAAAGTTTTCGTGGGAAATACGCCGACCAACTCCTTTTTGTTCAAAGAATTGACACCGTTTACTTTAGGGCAATTAATTGCCTTGTACGAGCATAAAATTTTCGTTCAGGGTGTGATCTGGAATATTTTCAGCTTCGACCAATTTGGGGTAGAATTAGGAAAAGTATTGGCCGGAAAAATCATTCCTGAGCTGGAAAGCGAAGCCAAAGTGGAAACGCACGACAGTTCTACAAACGGACTTATTAATTATTATAAAAGAAATAAGTAAAAAAAAGAGGGTTTTCATTAATTTTGATTAAAATTTAATGCTATGACACAGATCACAATCCAATTGAAAGACAAAGAAGAGGAAACTTTGGTAGAAACTTTTCTTAAGAAAATGAAAATCCGTTTTGAAAAATCGGACGAGGACGATTTTGAATTGACAGATGAAATGAAAAGGGTGATAGATGAGAGATTACGGGAGAATGAAAATACATATTTGGATGCTTTTGAATCTCTGAAAAAAATTTCGGCTAAGCATGGCATATAAAATCGTCATTTCTCCTGAAGCAGAAAAAGAAATAGATCATGCTTTTGAATATTATGCTGAATTTTCTAAATCAGCAGGTAAATCTTTCAAAAAACAGCTTTTGGATTCGTACAAGAAACTTAGGTTAAATCCTTTTTATGAAAGAAGATATTTGAATGTGAGAGTCTTGCCATTTCCAAAATATCCATACATCATTCTTTTTCGTATCGATGAATTAAAGAAAACAGTTTATATTCTCTCCGTTTTCTGCACCCATCAAGATCCCGAAAAATATCCTTAATAATAAAATCTAAAAAGTAAAAGCAACAAAAATGGCACAAATTCTAGATGGACTGAAAGTTTCAAAAGAGATAAAAGCTGAAATCAAAGAAGAAGTAGGCCGGATCCTCGCTCAAAAGAAGAGAGCGCCGCATTTGGTTGCCATTCTCGTGGGAAACAACGGAGCAAGCCAGGCTTACGTTAATAGTAAAGTGAAAGACTGTCGGGAAGTTGGTTTCACTTCTTCATTAATAAAATTTCCGAGTACGGTTTCAGAATCGGAGTTATTGGAGAAAATTGATGAACTGAATAAATCAAAAGCCGTTGATGGATTCATCGTTCAGTTGCCGCTTCCAAAGCAAATCGACCAAGAAAAGATCATTATGGCCATTGACCCCAGAAAAGATGTGGACGGTTTTCACCCCGAGAATTTTGGGAAAATGGCTTTGGAAATGGATACATTTTTGCCGGCAACCCCATTTGGAATTCTGACTTTGTTGGAGAGATATAGCATCGAAACCAAAGGTAAAGATTGTGTCATCATCGGCAGAAGCCGTATTGTTGGCAAACCAATGAGCATCTTGATGGGAAGAAAAGACTTCCCGGGAAATTCTACCGTGACGCTAACGCATTCGTACACAGAACGGATAGAAGAATATACTAAAAAAGCCGACATCGTGATAACTGCTTTGGGCGATCCCAATTTCCTAAAAGGAGATATGATCAAACAAGGCGCTGTCATCATCGATGTAGGAATCACCCGCGTGGACGACGATTCCGAAAAAGGCTACCATCTGGCTGGCGATGTGGATTTTGAAAGCTGCGCCCAGAAGGCCGGTTGGATCACGCCGGTACCCGGAGGCGTAGGGCCGATGACCCGGGCGATGCTGATGAAAAACACGCTCATTGCCTACAAAACCTCTGTTTATAATGATTAATTTTTAAAAAGAATACCTCAATTTTAGGAGAAGCCGACAGAGTCCTCTCCTTTTGGAGAGGGATTTAGCGAGAGGATAATGACTAAAGAACAAGAAGACATCTTATTAAAAGAAGGAAAAATGCTCCCCGTGATGGAGCATTTTTACACCATTCAGGGCGAAGGATTTCACGCTGGCAAGGCGGCTTATTTCATTCGTTTGGGCGGTTGCGATGTGGGTTGCCATTGGTGCGATGTCAAAGAAAGTTGGGACCCAAAGCTTCATCCGCTGATGAACGCCGAGGAAATTGCTGAAACGGCGGCAAAACATTGCAAAACCATCGTTTTGACAGGTGGCGAACCACTGATGTGGAAGTTGGATATTCTGACCGCGAAACTGAAAGAGCTGGGTTGCACCATCCACATCGAAACTTCCGGCGCCTATCCGATGAGTGGAAAGCTCGACTGGATCACGCTCTCGCCTAAAAAGACCGGACTTCCCTTAGCGGATATTTATAATGTTGCAAGCGAACTGAAAATGATCATTTTTAATCATAATGACTTCAAATTTGCCGAGGAGCAAGGCCATAAAGTGACTGAAAATTGCGAACTCTATCTTCAGAGCGAATGGAGCAGGCGCGATCTGATGTATCCAAAAATTACAGATTTCATTTTGCAAAATCCGAAATGGCGATCTTCCATCCAAACGCATAAGTATCTTAATATTCCTTAACTTTGATTTATGCAGCGCCTTCGGTATTCCAGATATTTTAAAACATTTGTGATCCTATTAGATCTGATTCTTGTAGCGGCTGTTTTTTGTTTTTATTACTTTCAAAATTTCGAAATAAAATATGATTCCGAAACGCTGGAGCAGAATCTTCTCTCCATATTGCTTCTTTGTTTTTTCTGGCTTCTGCTGAGTGGCAGAACCAAATTGTACCATATTCCGCGGAATCTGACCTACACCATTTTTCTGGAAAGAATACTTATTCATGTTTTTTTCTTTTTTATAGGCGTCGTTCTCTTGGGCAAAGTAAGCAACAACAACTTTCTGAAAACCGAACGCTTCTATCTGGCAGGAATCCTTCTACTGGTTGTGATCCCGATTAAAAGTTTCATCTATTTCTTGTTGAAATATATGCGAAGCATCGGGATCAATCATCGGAATGTGATGTTTATCGGCGAGAATGCTTCCACCGATATTCTTAAAGAAATTATCAAACAAAGAAAAGACTATGGCTACCGCCTTTACGACTATCCGGCAAAGGACTACGATCTTCAAAAGATTATAAAATTTTGGAAAGATAATGGCATTCACACTATTTTTTTACCATCGGAAAATCGTCTGGATCAGTCTTTTGAGAACCATCTTTTCCGCCAGGCAGAACTGAATAAAGTGAAGATTTCCCTAGTTCCGAACATCATTCAAAATGATTTTTTTGAATATGAATTCAACTACATAGAGACGGTTCCCGTGTTGTCTCCGGCCAAGTTTCCGCTGGATTTTTTTACCAATGCTGTTATCAAAAGAATCTTTGATGTCCTATTTTCGCTAATCATTTTAGTAGGAATATGTTCTTGGTTGTTTCCGATTATTATGATATTAATTAAACTGGATGACGCCAAAGGCGCGATATTTTTTGTTCAGAAAAGATATGGATTTCACAATGAGGTTTTTAACTGTATTAAGTTTAGAACGATGAAGTGCAACGGGAACAGTTCCGATAGGACGACAGAGGTCAACGATGAACGGATCACCAGAATAGGCAAATTTCTGCGAAGAAGCAGTTTGGACGAGATGCCCCAATTCATCAATGTCCTGCGGGGAGAAATGTCCGTCGTGGGACCGCGCCCTCATATGCTTCTCGTAGATGATTTTTACAAGCCCAAGATCAGCAGATACAGCTTGCGCAGCATGGTAAAACCGGGCATTACGGGCTTGGCACAAGTGAGCGGCTTGCGCGGTGACGAGGGAGACATGAGAATCGGAATGAAAAAAAGAATTCTCGCAGATACGTTTTATGTGAAAAACTGGAGTTTTAGCATGGATATTGTTATCATCTTGAAAACTTTATTTCTCATAATTGTTGGCGACAAAAATGCGCGCTGATATTTATACGAAAAAAAACTACTTTTGTTTTATGCTAAAACAACTATTTGTATCTGTAGGAGAATACGTTTTGCTCATGGGCAAGGCACTCAGAAAACCGCAAAAAAGAAACGTCTATCTCAAACTTCTTGTCAGAGAGTTCTACGACTTGGGGGTGAATTCTTTTGGTCTGGTTCTTTTTACTTCATTCTTTGTGGGTGCCGTCGTGTCTATCCAGATGTACAACAACTTCAGCGCGTCGTCATTCCCTATTCCCAACAGTTTTATTGGGTATGCCACCAAAGCGGTACTGATTTTGGAATTTTCTCCGACGATCATCTCCGTCATCCTCGCGGGCAAGGTGGGATCCTATATTGCCTCCAGCATCGGAACAATGCGTGTGACGGAGCAGATTGACGCCTTAGACATTATGGGCGTCAATTCTTCAAATTTCCTTATTTTGCCGAAAATAATCGCCAGCGTGGTTTTTAATCCGCTATTGATAGCCATCAGTATTGTCGTGGGAATCATCGGAGGATATGTTACCGGAATTGCTACCGGCAACTGGACCAAAGCCGATTATATCACAGGAGTACAGATGTATATGCCAACGTATTTTATTTGGTATGCCTTTGTCAAAACCGCCGCTTTTGCATTTTTGATTGCAACGATTCCTGCATACTTTGGCTATAATGTAAAAGGTGGATCTCTGGAGGTCGGAAGAGCCAGCACACAGGCTGTAGTCTGGACGATGATCGCCGTCATTGTGATGGATTTAATATTAACCCAAATGCTACTCAGCTAATGATAGAAGTAAAGGAACTCAGAAAAAGTTTTAACGATGTGGAGGTGCTGAAAGGTATCACAACCACTTTTGAAACAGGAAAGGTTAATTTGGTAATAGGACAAAGCGGATCCGGAAAGACGGTTTTCCTCAAATCACTTTTGAACGTCTATGAACCATCCGGCGGCAGCATCCTATTCGACGGACGAGATATAATGAAAATGTCCCGCGAGGAGAAACAAGGGCTGCGAGCCGAGATAGGGACGGTTTTCCAAGGCAGTGCGCTCTTCGATTCGATGACCGTGGAGGAAAATGTCAGTTTCCCTCTGGATATGTTTACAAACCTGACCCATCGCGAAAAGAAAAGAAAGGTGCTGGAAGTCATCGGTAGAGTAAATCTCGAGAATGCCAACAAGAAATATCCATCTGAACTCTCGGGAGGAATGCAAAAAAGAGTTGCCATAGCAAGAGCAATTGTCAACAATCCAAAATATCTTTTTTGTGATGAGCCCAACTCCGGACTGGATCCTTACACCTCCAATGTGATTGACGATCTGCTTCTGGAAATCACCAAGGAATATAATACCACCACCATTATCAATACGCACGATATGAATTCTGTAATGACCATAGGAGAGAAGATTCTCTACCTCCGATTGGGAATTAAGGAATGGGAAGGAGACAAAAGCATGCTGACAACCGCCAAAAATAAAAACCTGATAGATTTCGTTTATTCATCAGAATTGTTCAAGCAGCTTAGAGAGTTTATGTTAGAAAATAATCAGACTACTTTAATTAACGAAAAATCCGAAGACGATGAAAAAATTTATTAGCATGATAAGTGTTTTGGGAAGTTTATACACTTATTCACAAGTGACTTTTGGGATGAGAGCCAACGCCGTTTTAAACACCTCCTCGGCAAGTTGGGACAATTTCAAGGGTGCCGTCAATACCGCCGTTGATTCAGATGGCGATACCGCCGCAGGTTTTAACGTGGGTATTGCCGCGAAAGTAGATTTTCCCGCAAGTGGCTGGTTCGTAATGCCAGAAGTCTACTACACCTCTTTTAAAAATACGGTGGAAACCACAGAGAACGTCGAGATTGAAGCCAAAAGCAACAGAATTGATGTGCCGGTTCTTGTTGGGCATAATTTCTTGTTGGGGAGATTGGCGGCATTCGCAGGACCCGTTGCTTCCTATAATTTATCAACCGACAATACCTATGGGGGTTTTGTAGAAGATGCAAAAAACGAATTCACCATCGGCTATCAAATTGGCGTTCAGGCTACGCTTTCCAAATTTGTAATCAATGCCAGATATGAAGGGGCGTTCTCCGAAGACAGCAGAAAGTTCATCAACGCCGGCTCCGATCTTGTGGCGGGCGATGAAACAGAAATTAGATACGACAACCGACCCAGCATGTTCCTGATCGGCGTCGGATACAATTTTAAATAAGCATTTTGAAAAATAAGAAGGCTGGAAATATTTTTCCAGCCTTCTTCATTATATAGACCTTAAAAATTCACAAAAACATTTATTGTGAGAGAATGATTTTGTAATACAAAAACCTGTTGTGCATTTAGGATAAATTCATTTTAATTTTGTTCAAACTTCTTTTGAAAACAAAGAAATTGAGATATTGAATCATTGTAAAAGATGTGATTTTGGAGGTAATTC
>NZ_QOVY01000019.1 GCF_003932955.1 Chryseobacterium sp. SC28 | reverse complement strand
TTTTGAGTAAGATTGTTCATTTATTTAATTATTTGATAATCAATTAAATATACGGATTTTTATCCAATTGAACAATCTCTTTTTTATTTAATTCCTAAATGCACAACAGGTTAATTTCATGCATTGTGAAATATTCTTTAACAATTTACGTTCAGAATAAAAATTGTTAATTATTCATAAAAAAAATTATATATTTACCGCTTAATTTCTTTAAAATAGGATGAAAAGGATATTACTAATATTATTATCGACGTCGGTTATTGTTTCTTGTTCCAAAGGGAATAAGGGAAATACAGGTAAGCCGGGCCTCAAGGGAGAGCTTGTTCCGAGAGGATCCTCTAAATCATTCATTGCTGAAAGGCCTTATGGAATGGTTCCAATACCGGGTGGCTCCTTCGTAATGGGGATGGCAGATCAAGACTTTGCAGCCACACCGGAAAAAGCCATGCCTAAAACCGTCACCGTATCTTCCTTTTTTATGGATGAAACCGAGATTACCAACGCAGAGTACCGCGTATTCATCAATGCGGTGAGAGATTCTATAGCAAGAGCTCTGCTGGCCGAAGCAGCCGGCGAAGGAGGTGCAGATGGCGAAGATGGCGGTTCTATTGCAGATTATGCCTACGCAGCGAAGAAAACAGACGACGAGGTCACGCCGTATCAGCAATTTTTAGAGTCACAAGGAGGAAGAGATGGGTATGACGAATCCAAAAAATTGGACTGGAACGTGCCACTTCAATATAACACGTCCGAGTATCCTGATGAAAAGTACGCAGAAGTTTTGGAATCTATGTATTTGCCCGCAGATAAAAGAATCAATAATGAACGAATCATCGACTGGTCCAAAATCAAATATAACTATCAGTGGGAAGATGTGATGTCTGCAGTGAAAGACAAAGACCGAGGTACAAATTATCTCAAGAAAGAGAGCATTGCCGTCTATCCCGATACCACCGTTTGGGTAAAGGATTTTAATTACGCTTATAATGAGCCATTATTTGATCAATATTTTTGGCATAATGCTTACAAGGAATATCCTGTTGTAGGTGTTACTTGGGATCAGGCAAGAGCATTCTGTGATTTCAGAACCAAAATGAAAACCGATTTCAACAACAGCCAGAAAAAGAAAAAGCAAAAAGCCATGCGCTTCCGTCTTCCAACAGAAGCCGAATGGGAATATGCTGCCAAAGGCGGTATAGAAAATGCTACTTATCCGTGGGGAGGACCTTATTTGCAGGACGACCGCGGCTGCTATTTAGCCAACTTCAAACCGAAAAGAGGAACTTATATAGAAGACGAAAAGAAAGGAAACTATACCTACACTGCTCCCGTAAAGAAGTTCCAGAAAAACGGTTATGGATTATATGATATGGCCGGAAACGTTGCCGAATGGACCGAGTCTCCTTACAACAATTCTACCTACGAATTCTCCTCAACACTGAACCCCTATCTTTCCAATCAAGCATATAGAGAAGTCAAAAAAACCGTGCGAGGTGGCTCGTGGAAAGATGTAGGATATCTTTTAATGACCGGATACAGGGACTGGGAAAGAAAGGACTCTGCAAGAAGCTATATCGGTTTCAGAACCATCCAAGATATCCCTTCCGGAGCTGCCAAATTTAAAAGAACTACCAAATAATCACTAACTAATTACTAACTAAAAAATACAGAACATGTTTAAAACTAAAGACTCAATCACGAATTTTATCTACTCGTTTGGTGCAGCAATCGTTATCTTGGGCGCACTATTTAAAATGACACACTGGAGCGTAGGTCCTATTACCGGTAATGTTGCACTTGCAATAGGTTTGATTACGGAAGCATTAATCTTTTTATTCTTCGCATTCGATCCACCAAAATCCGAAGAAAACTATGCTTGGGAAAATGTTTATCCTGAATTATTGGATGATTCCGCTGCCAGAACGCCTAAAAAAGTCGCTAGCAATGTTGAAAACAAAGAATTGGAAGTGTCCCTATCCGATAAACTGGACAAAATGTTGGCCGAAGCTAAATTAGACGTCAGCCTATTCGAAAGACTGAAAGGAGGAATTGATAAATTCTCTTCGTCTGTGGATCAGATCAATCATACAGTGGACATTTTTGCATCAACACATAAATATAACGAGCAACTAAACTTGGCAGCCTCTCATTTGGAAAGCATGAATGCCTTATACGCACTTCAGCTCGAGCAGGGTCAAAAACAATCAGAATTCAGCAAAAAGTATATTGAAGATATTCAAAAATCTGCCACCTATTCGGAAAAATTCAACGATGAATTACAAGGATTAACCAGCAATCTAAATAATCTCAACAGGGTTTATGGTGGCATGCTTAGCGCAATGAAGTCTTAACCACTATCATTTTAATTTTTGTATAACAATTAATTTAATTTATTAAAATGGCAGGAGGCAAACAGACACCACGTCAGAAGATGATCAACCTGATGTACTTGGTTTTCATCGCTATGCTCGCGATGCAGATCGATCAGGAAATCATCAGATCTTATAAAGATACCAACGAATCTTTGACCAGCACAAGAAAAGACATCGTTGAACGTAAAAATAAAATTTTCTATATTACCCTTCTGGAAAAGGCTAAAACCTCTCCTGAAACCTACGGACCCTTGCAGGCTCAATACGAAGGTCTATCTGCCAAGACAGATGCCCTCGTAAATATGATAGAAGGCTACAAAAGTACTATGAGTACCAAAGCAGAATACAACAGCGAACTGCCTGCTGAGGAAAGTTTTACAGCGCTTAATAATACAGAACCCGCTACAACTTTGTTCTTCAAAGATGGAGACGAAAAAAAACTTTCTCCTCAGGCAGATGCATTAAAAAATAAAGTGGACGACTTGAGGAACTACATTATCTCTACCTTCGGATCTAATACGCAATTGAAAGAAGTGGCCGATAGAGCTCAAAAAAATCTTTGGGCAGAATTTCGAGGAGGAGATAAGAGAGCAAAAAGCGGTAAAAACTGGTTCCAGTATAAGTTTTACAACCAGCCACTGATCGCAGCACTTTCGAATCTTGAATTGGTCGAATCTGAAGCGAGGAACTTGCAATCCGATGCTATCACAGCTATGCTTCAAGAGAAAGTGGATGCAGATATCAAGTTCAATGCTTACGAAGCTTTAGTCTCAGGTCCTAGCTCAGTAATGAAAGGAGAACCAGCACAGATCAAAGTGGCTATTGGAACTTTTGCCAGCACAGTCCCGGGTCTTACTATTTCCGGCGTGCAAAGGGTTGAGAACGGACAAGGAATCATCACGCCAAATACATCAACGCCTGGCGAACAAAAATTTGGAGGTGAAATTTCTTTTACCGACAAAAACGGAAAAGTCATCCAGTTGCCGTATTCTCATACACTTACAGTCGTATCGGGTCAAGAAGCGCTTAAGGAGCAAAGTGGGGCTATTTTATCGGCTGATAAAATGAATGTCTTGTACAGAGGCTTGGCCAACCCTGTTTCCGGATCGATTTTGGGTGCTGATTTGTCTGCAACCACCTTATCTGCTCCGGGCGCAACCGTTACCGGCGGAAAAGGTAAATGGATGGTGACACCGGGTGCCGGCAATACCATTAAGTTGACAATTTCCGGAAAAGCACCAAGTGGCAAAGTGATTTCGCAGGGATTTGATTTCAGAATTAAAAATATTCCTCCGCCAAGAGGAGAAATAAGAGGTAAGAGCTATGTCCCTATGACCGCTAGTTCGATCCCGAAACAAGAGCTCTCCGCGAACTTACCGGACTTCGATTTCCCGGTTAAATTCAAAGTGGTAAGTTTCAAAATTAAAGTGCCCGGCAAAGCTATAATGCCTATTAATGGTAATTCCTTGGCACCAGCCCAGTCTTTGATAAGCGGCTTGAGATCTGGCGATGCGGTTACGATATTTGATATCCAGGCAACTGCAGAAGGTTTGAATGGCGTTGTTCTTCCTAATATTGGAAGTGTAGTTATAAGCGTATTATAATTTAACGACCGTTTTATATGTTAAATTAATCTGATTGATGTTATATTCAATTTATTATGAAAAAAATTATTTGTAGTTTACTTTTTGTTTCTTCTATGATGAGTTATGCTCAGAGTAGCATACTTAATGCCGATTCCCCGCAGACTTTCAGAGAAATCAGAGAGGTGAAGAAGGATAGCATAACTCCCCTTAAGTATGGATTTATAGAAGATAAAGACATTTTAAGAAGTGTAGTCGTATGGGAAATAATTGATATGAGTGATAAAATCAATCAGCCTTTTTACCATAATGCAGACGGTCTTGTAACACAGAACAAATCCCTGTATACCATCCTACTTGATGCCGTCAACAGCGGTAAAATAAAAGAAGTATATAGCGATGATTCTTTCACGACCCGATTGTCTCCCGAGGAAATTGCTTCAAAAACATCTTCCGTGATGGTGGATGATTACTTTACCGAAACCTTGAATGCAAATAAGATAGAAGAAGCCGAAGCTCAGAAATTACTCAAATATTTTACATCCCTCAGAGGAACCGGAGACGAGGCCGTCAATTCGCTTTTTGCAAACTATTCCACAAGACTGGAAGGGGTCTATGGATTTAATGGAAGCGCTCAGCCCACTGCGACTGAAGAAACGGTGATAACCGGTAAAGGAAAAAAGAAAAAAACGGTCAAAAAGAAAACCGCTGCTCCTTCTATCGATCCGGATACGGTTTTAATCCACCTCGATGGCAACTGGTACAAAATCCGAAAAAATGACATTGCAGCCAATGTGGATCGGATCGTTACCAGCACCGAAAAAGTGAAAGCTCTTAAACTAATGGGTATGTGGTATATCGACAAAAGAGATACCCAACTTAGATACAGATTGCTTGGCCTTGCCGCAATGGGAGAAGATCCAAACGGAGCCAAATTAAAAGCCGCCGAAGCGCAAGCAATGGCAAGCTCGGGTCAGCCTGTGGATCCCAACAGCCTCTCGAAGCCGGAGCTAATAGATCTTTTCTGGATTTATTATCCCGATGCGAGACAAGTGTTGTCCAGCAATTATATTTTCAACGCCAAAAATGCTACTTCGGATATTACCTTTGACGACGTTCTTAATGCCAGAAGATTTTCTTCTGTGATCTATAAAGTCAATAACGGACTGGGAAGAGGAGGAAGCGGCGTCATCGACGAATATATCCCCAATGATGCCGAAGGACAATTGGAAGAAAGTGACCGCATCAAAGCACAGATTCTGCAAATGGAAAATGATATGTGGAATTACTAACATTTCTCATAGTCCCAATACGAAAAAACCTGAGTATCTTTACTCAGGTTTTTTGTTTTATGAAGCAAGTAGATTACATCATCGTAGGCGGCGGATTTGCCGGTTTTTTTCTCGCGCACCAGTTTCTTTTGAGCAATAATTCTTTCCTAATTTATAGTGCCGGACAAGTTTCGGCGTCCCATATTTCTGCCGGTATCTGCAATCCTGTTATCCTCAAAAGATTTACCACATTTTGGAAATCGGCAGAGCAGATGGACTACTTGGAAACCATCTTTGCGGAAATCGCGGCCTATACCGGAAAAAATTACATTGTAAAAGAACCCGTGGCCAGGATTTTTCACGACGATGCAGAGAAGAAACAATGGCTGCGAAATGCCGAGAAAGACAATCTAAAACCATTTTTAGATCCGAATTTTGTTCAACTAAAGACGGTCGAAAATCCACTCGAGTCCGGAATCGTCAAAGACTCCTGCAGAATAGATGTGGAAAATTTTTTCCAAGATATGACAAGCTATTTTACCGCTGCGAATCAGTTTGTTTCCGAGTCTTTTGATTACAATGCCATCGACGCAGAAAATTCAACCTATAAAAATATCAAATACAAGCACATTATTTTTTGCGAAGGTGTCGCCGTAAGAGACAATCCTTATTTTGATAAAATTCCGGTTCTGCCCAATAAAGGCCATTGCTTGGAGATCAAAATCGATCAAAGTATAGATCCGTATGTCATCAAAAAGAAACATTTTCTGTTTCCTCTTTCCGAAAACCGATTTTATTACGGTGGAACTTATGACCGATTTAGTACAACCCCGGAAATACAACTCCAAAGTGTTGAAGAATTAGAAAACGGACTGAAATCTTTTTATAAAGGAAATTACAAAATTACCAAGGTCAAAGCCGCTTTCCGCGCAACAGTCGCTGATCGCCGGCCAATTCTTGGAACGCATATCGACATCAAAAACTTCCATATTTTTAACGGACTCGGCGCACGCGGTGTTTTGAACGGCAGCTATTTTTCCAAACAGATGTTCGATTATTTGGAGCATCAAGTTGAGCTAGATCCCGATATTGACGTGAAAAGATTCTATTAAAAAATACTTTTGCGCCATTCATATTATACCAATTTGGTCAGATATATGCGAATCATTAACTTTGTGAGCAGTAATTATAAAACTATGCATCAAGATTTAAAAGCATTCTATCAAACATTAGTTGAAGAAAAGGTTTTCGATAGCGCTCCGGAAGATACTGTTTCCCGGCTTGCCGTTCTTTTTCCGCAAGAAGTCTGCTTTTCTACAAGTTTCAGTATGGAAGATCAGGTCATCACGGATCTTTTAAAGAATTCAGACGTCAAGATCTTTACCTTAGACACCGGTCGCCTGTTCGAAGAAACCTACAATACTTGGACATTGACCAACTCAAAATACCAAAGATCAATCAAAGCCTATTATCCAGATCAAAATGAGTTGGAACCTTTTGTTCAGGAAAGAGGTCCCGATTCCTTTTACACATCAGTCGAAAACAGAAAACAGTGCTGCCATATCAGAAAAGTGCAACCTTTGAAACGAGCTTTGCAGGGAAACAAAGTTTGGATTACGGGCCTCCGGGCAGAACATTCCCCAGATCGGGAAAACCTTCTGCAACTGGAGTGGGACGAGTCCAACCAAATCATCAAATACCATCCATTGTTGTATTGGACTACGGAAGACGTCAAAAATTATATCAGAAAACACGATATTCCCTACAATATTCTTCACGACAAAGGCTTCCTCAGCATCGGATGTGCGCCCTGTACACGGGCAATACAGCCGGGCGAAGATTTTCGCGCAGGCCGCTGGTGGTGGGAAGATGCCAATAAAAAGGAATGCGGTCTGCACGTTCACAAATAAAAACATTAGCATTCAATGTCAAAATATCATCTGGATTATCTAGAGCAGCTAGAGTCCGAGGCTATTCATATTTTCCGGGAAGTCGCAGGTCAGTTTGAGCGGCCTGCTTTGCTTTTCAGCGGTGGCAAAGACAGCATTACGCTCGTTCATCTGGCATTGAAGGCTTTCCGCCCCGGCAAGTTTCCGTTTCCATTGGTTCATATCGATACCGGTCATAATTTCCCGGAAGTGCTGGATTATCGAGACCAATTAGTCGAAAGCATCGGAGAGAAACTCATCGTTCGAAAAGTAGAAGACACGATCAAAAACAAATCTTTGACCGAACCAAAAGGCAAATTACCAAGCAGAAATGCCTTGCAAACGTTTACTCTCTTGGACACCGTGGAAGAATTTGAATTCGACTGCTGCATCGGAGGCGGACGGCGAGACGAAGAAAAAGCCAGAGCCAAGGAAAGAATTTTCTCCGTTCGCGATGATTTTGGACAATGGGACCCGAAATTGCAACGCCCCGAACTTTGGAATACCTACAACGGAAAAATTCACAAAGGCGAGCAGGTGCGGGCTTTCCCCATCAGCAACTGGACCGAATTGGACGTATGGAATTACATCCTGAAAGAAAAAATTCGGCTTCCCGCCATTTATTTTGCCCATCAGAGAGAAGTTCTCCATTTCGACAATCAGTTGATCGCCATGAACGAGTTTGTAAACCTTGACGAAAACGACGTCGTCACCACAGAAAGTGTGCGCTACAGAACCGTCGGCGATATGACTTGCACCGCAGCCGTTTTGTCCACCGCAACAAATTTGGAACAAGTCATTGCAGAGATCATCACCACCAAAACCAGCGAAAGAGGCGAAACCAGAATAGACGACAGAACTTCCGAAGCGGCAATGGAAGATCGCAAAAAAGCCGGTTACTTCTAAAAGATTAATAATAAGGAGCCGGGAACCTGCTGTCCGCTATATCTTTTGCTTTTTCATAGGTGAAAAAAAAGCAAAAGGATGCCGCTACCATCAGGGCTATTGAGCAATTCTCTGCAAACTGAGCTTCAAAAAAAAACGAGCAACCATCAACCAACAACTGACAAAAAAAATGGACATATTGAGATTTATAACTGCCGGAAGCGTAGACGACGGAAAAAGTACCCTGATTGGCAGATTATTGTACGATAGCAAGAATATCCTTATCGATCAGCTGGAAGCCGTAGAACGCGCCAGCAAGTTCAAAAACGACGGCGAACTTGATTTGGCTTTGCTGACCGACGGCCTGCGTGCCGAAAGAGAGCAGGGCATTACGATTGATGTCGCATACAAATATTTCTCAACCCCAAAACGCAAATTCATCATCGCAGATGCGCCGGGCCACGTGCAATATACCCGAAATATGATCACGGGAGCCAGCAATGCCGCTTTAATAATTATTCTCATCGATGCGCGCAACGGCATTATCGAGCAGACCAAGCGGCATTCCATCATTGCATCCTTGCTCAATATTCCCAACGTGGTGGTGGCCATCAACAAGTTGGATTTGGTTAATTATTCCAAAGATATTTTTAATAAAATTAAGCAGGAATATTCCCAAATGGCAGATCAGTTGAGTCTTAAAAATGTGGTTTATATCCCCATCAGTGCTTTGAAAGGTGATAATATCGTAGATATCTCCGAAAATCTCTCTTGGTACGATGGCAAAACCTTATTGGATCATTTGGAAACCGTAGAATTGCAAAGCACCATCAATTTGGAAAAAGCCAGATTCCCGGTTCAATATGTGATTCGGCCACAGTCGGAGGAATATCACGACTACCGCGGCTACTCCGGAAAAATCACGAGCGGAATTTACAAAGTGGGCGATGCCGTTACCGTGTTACCTTCCGGGTCTCAAAGCGAAATTTCGGCAATAGAAGTTAATCAGCAACAGGTTGATGAAGCGTTTGCACCTCAAAGTGCTATTCTGCATTTGAAAGACGATGTCGATATCAGCCGTGGCGATTTGATTGTAAAATCCAATGATCTACCCAAACTCGAGCAGGAATTGGAAGTTCTGGTCTGTTGGATGGGCGAGAAACCCTTGAAAGTTGGTTCCAAATATCTCATTCAGAACAATGCGATGCAGACCAAAGCCGTCATCCGCGAGATCGAATATAAGTTGGACGTCAACAGTTTGGAAAAACAAGAAGTGGAGCAGGTTTCCCTGAATGAAATCGTAAAACTGAAACTCAAGACGGCAAAACCTTTCCCCTTCGATCCTTACAAAGACTTGGCTTCCAACGGTGGCATCATCTTCATTGATGAAACCAGCTTTGTCACCGTGGGCGCAGGTTTGATTCAATAATTTCCTAAAAAACAGAACCGTGACCAGCCAGATCTCACTGCCCATCTTCATCAATGCTTCTACCAATAATATTTTGATAATCGGCGGCGGAAAACTGGCTTCCGAACAGCTCAATGATCTGATGCAGAATATGCCCGAGACAGACATTTCTATCGTGGCAAAAAGACTGTCCGACGATCTCAAAAATCTGTTGTTGGAGAACACATCGGTGAAGATTATCAATGATGATTTCCAAGATAAGTATACGGAAATTGCGGATCTTTTCATCGTAGCTACGGAGAACGAAACTCAGGATCAAGCGATTATTTCAACTTTAAAGAAACATAAAAAACTTTATTATGCTCCCAATTTCCCGATGGAAAGCGATTTTTTCCTACGCACGGCAACAGATCCGAACGTAGAGAAAACGCTTTTTCCAATTAATAACGAAAAGAAATGGCGCAGGATAGCCACTGTTTGTTTTCTGGCTTTTGTATTGCTTCTCATTGGCAACATTCTTTCGTTTTACATCGGCTTCAAAGATCTGGAAGTCGCTTATCAATATTTGAATGCCAATACAGACGAACGTTTTTTTTGGCTTTTTCTGGTCGGTTTTTTAGCGCAACTGATCGATGGTGCTTTGGGAATGGGCTATGGCGTGACTTGCACCGCAGCATTGCTGTACATAGGGATTCCTTTGCCTGCCATCAGCAGCAGCATCCACACCGCAGAGATGTTTTCCAGCGGAGTCTCGGGCTTCAGCCACTACAAATTTGGGAATATCAACAAAAAATTATTCAAAAATATTCTGATTCCAGGCGTTTTGGGAGCCATCTTGGGCGCTTTGATGTTGTCTTATCTGGGCGAAAAATATGCAGTGATTATCAAGCCCATTCTTGCGTTCTACACTTTCATCTTGGGGATTAGAATTTTGCTAAATGCATTCAAAAAGAATAAGACACGCAAGAAAACCAAACGAGTTGGTTGGTTGGCGGGCGCAGGCGGATTTTTAGATTCATTCGGCGGTGGCGGATGGGGACCGCTCGTCACATCCACTTTGATTTCAAAAGGAAAAACACCTCGCTACGTTATCGGAACTGTGAGTTTGACTGAGTTCTTCGTCACGTTCGCCAGCGCATTGACCTTCTTTTCAGTGATAGGAATCAGCCATTGGCAATTGATTGCGGGATTGATTCTTGGTGGCGTTTTGGCCGCTCCTGTCGCCGCAAGATTAGCCGGAAAATTGCCTGTGAAGGCAATGTTCATCGGCGTTGGAGCGATTGTTATCATTTGGAGTTTAAATGTCTTGCTTAAAACATTTCACGTTCTATAATTGGAATTAGTTTTTACAAAAACGTCAAAAACAAAGCAACAGCAAAACCAATCGCCGCGAAGATCATTCCCTTTCTAAAAATCTTGGACTTTGGCGGGAACATCCAGAAGCTGGATAAGACAAAAAAGAAAAGCGATACTCCAAAAAATGTGTTCAGTGGTGAAAGCGGATTTTTGGATTCCGCTTTGTGAAGCTTTGTCATTTTGTCCCACACAAACGGCAACTCCTTCTTGCTGTATTGGGCTTCGCCGGTTTTTCTATTGTAAGTGCCTTGTTTGAAGTACATTAGGTCACCTTCCGTTCTTTCTACTTCAAAACCTTTTATTTTGATCTCCTTGCCCAGTTTTTTCGGCGTCAGATTGGGCTCGAATTTTTTCTCGTATTTATTTTCTTTCTTGAGAAAGTCGGTATCTCTATAAATCAGGAGGATGCCGCTGATGGAATAAACCACCATAATGCCGGCTAAAAAATAGCCCAGATAGCGGTGTACGATTCTCATAAAAGTTTTGGTGTTCTTTATTTTGTCCATTATTATATTAATTTCATTTTAGAAAATACAAATTTGCAATTGGTCGGCGATTATGAAAGATGAATGTTGGAAATTAGAATTTACAGTTTATAACTCAAGGTCAAATAATAATTTCGGGGCATTATCGGATTGACGGAATAGTTCTCGTGAACCGTGTAATTCTCGGTATCGAAAAGATTTCCAATCTTCCCTTGTATCAGGAATTTTTTGCATTCGTAACCTATCGATAAATCGAAGATATTGTAATCTTTCAGCTTGAAAATCCTCGAAACGCCATTTCTTGCTTCCAAACTGTTGGCTCCTGTTTTGGTGTCATTCCAGCCAGCCAGCCTATCGCCGATGAAATAGTAAGTTCCGCCAACTTTGAGACCCTTAATCCATTGGTCAAAAGTGTAGAAAACAGAGCCATTCACCGTGGTTGCTGGCGTTCTCACGGCTCTTTGGTTTTCTACATAGCCAAAAAGTTCGGGCGTATCTTTGTACACTGCGTGGTTATAGGAAAATCCAGCGATGAGGGAAAGATTTTGGCTTGGATTGCCGGTAATGTCTGCCTCCACACCTCGGCTAAGCAATTGTCCCGCAAACTCCTTGATATTGGCATCACTATTCGCCTCGCCGTTGCTCAGAAATTGAGCTTGCTGATAGAAATTTCTGTTCAGGATTTGATAAGCTGTGATATTGAAAGCGACAGCATTTCTCCAGATATTTTTTTTGATTCCCACTTCAAACTGGTCGATGATGCTGGGTTGCAATCCTGAATCCGTTGAGACATCGCGGCCTGTGTTTGGAGAGAAGGAATTGGTGTAGGTGGCAAATAGGGATAGATTATCATTGGGGACAAACACCAAGCCTGCTTTTGGCGAAAACGCTCGGTCAGCCGTCGCAGAATTATCCTTCCCGATTTTGGAATTGCTTAAAAAATTGGTCACCAAAGTGGTTTTGTTTTCTAAATAGGAATATCGGAGCCCGGCAAGCACTTTCCATTTTTCGGTAAGGCTGATGAAATCCTGAGCATAAAAGCCGATTCTTCTTGTGGGGATTCTGGTTTTGTCATATTTGTTGGAACTTGGCATCATGCCTCCCTTCCAAGAATTGGGGTCATCCAGATAAACATAGCCGCCCGCATCGCCGTTGGTTCCAAAATAGTAGGACGTTCCGTAAACCGCATTGTTTCTGTTGGGGTCGTAATACGTATACGAATCAGATGTCAAATAATCAGCATCTGCACCCATTAAAATTTTGTGATTGACTTTACCCGTGGAGAATTCACCATTGAGGTTGACTTGCGCACTGTTGTAATTTTGCTCGTTGTAGGTTCTGTTGAGATTTCTTCGCCATCGGTATCGGTTGTTGCTTAGAGTCCAAGTCGTGCGTTCTGTAGAGAAATAATCTTTGGTGTAGTTTTGATAGCTCACGACCGCGTTCAAAGTCCATTTTTCATTAAACTGATGATTGAGAATGATGTCTGAAGCAGCCTGCTCAATTTTTTGATATTGCCATTCCGTACCAAAGAAGGTGCTGATCGGGCTTATCGTGTTTAGCGAATAGCTTTTATCAGGATTTTCCAAAGTTCCGAGTCCAAAATCGGGCGTAAAGTTGTTGCTGAGGTAATCGGCTTCTACGATAATCTGCGTTTTGGAGCCGATATTGAAAGCAAAGGAAGGGTTGAAATAATATTTTTCAGAATTCACAACATCACGAAAGCTGTTTGCCTTCTCGTAAGTGCCGTTCACGCGGAAAGCTATTTTGTCTGTCAACGGTCCGTAAAAATCCACCGTCGGTTTATACACATCCCAACTTCCTGCCGAGAAACCCAGCGTGCCGCCCGATTTGAAGAGCGGTTTTTTGGTAATCATATTAATAATGCCGCCGGCCGCCACATTTCCGTACAGCAAGGCAGTGGCACCTTTCAGCACTTCCACACGTTCCAAGCCCGAGACTTCCGGGTTCACGCCGCTGTTGATTCGCGCCCCGTTTTTAAAGATATTTTCTGAACCAAATGTAAATCCTCTGCCGCCAAAACTCGCTTGAGAATTTCCTCGAGACGAGGTCACGTATAGTCCATTAACATTCTGGATCACTTCCGAAAGTTGTCTCATTTGCTGCTGCTCGATGATCTCGTGGGTCACAATAGAAATCGGCTGCGGATTTTCCATTGTCGTAAGATTCGATTTGGAAGTTGATATTTTTGCCCTGTTTGGGTTGTCCGTTTTATGCAGAGCGACGTCTTCGATCTGTTGGATTTTGATGGTATCGCTTTCTTTGGGCTTGCCTTTTTGAGCAAATTGAGACAGGGAAATCAGTACACAGCCGGACACTAAAAATCGCTTTATCATAGTTTATTTAGAATTATTAAAAACAAGTGCAAATGTAAAATAAATGTTAAGATTTGCAAATATTATTTTAATTAATTCTAAATAAGATTAATAAATAATTGTAAGATATTGATTATTAGATGATTTAAAAATATGATATTTGTTAGTTTTCCTGCAATTCCAGCCAGCGAAGTTCCAGATTTTCCAACTTTTCAGAAATTTCTTTCAAATCGGAAGAAAATTTAGCGATTTTGTCATAATCGGTTTGATCACTGATTTGCTCCAGAATTTTGTTTCTTTTTTCTTCCAGCTTCGGCATTTCTTTCTCGATGGTTTCCAACTCGTTTTGTTCTTTGAAAGATAATTTCTTTTTGGATATGGAATTTGTCAGCACCGCAGCAGAACTTTCCTTTGGAGCTTCAAGCTTTTCAACTTTTGGAGTTTCAGTTTTCGGACTTTTCTCTTCGCTCTTAAGATTTTCTCTATACTCGGAAAAGTTCCCTACAAATTCCTTGATTTTACCGTCGCCTTCAAAAGCCAAAACGTGATCTACAATTCTGTCCATAAAATATCGGTCGTGAGAAACGATGATTAAACTTCCCTGGAAATTCTGCAAAAAGTTTTCAAGAACCGTCAAAGTCGGTAGATCCAGATCATTTGTAGGCTCATCAAAAATCAGAAAATTCGGGTTTTGATAAAGAATGTACATCAAGTGCAAACGGCGTTTTTCTCCTCCGGAAAGTTTTGAAATCGGCGAATATTGCGTTTGGTCATCAAACAAGAATAACCTTAGAAACTGAGAAGCAGAGATTGTTTTTCCATTAGCCAAAGGGAAATTCTCTCCAATTTCTTTAATAAAATCAATGACGCGCTCGTCTTCTTTATATTGAAGTCCTTTCTGGGCGAAATATCCGAATTTAATCGTCTCTCCGGTTTCAATCTCGCCAGAATCTTGAGGCTCCAAACCTTGAATAATATTAAGCAAAGTAGATTTTCCGGCACCATTTTTCCCAACGATCCCCACTTTCTCACCTCTTTGAAATTGATAAGAAAAATCTCGGAACAAGACTTTCTCTCCAAAACTTTTATTAATATTCCGAAGTTCCAGGATTTTGTTTCCCAGTCTTTTCATTTCGAAATCCAATTCCAAAGTTTGTTTTCGCGTGTCGGTTTTGGCTACTTTTTCCGTTTCGTAGAAGTCGTCTTGGCGGGATTTTGATTTCGTGGTTCTCGCTTTGGGTTGCCTTCTCATCCATTCCAATTCCTTTCTGTATAGGTTGTTGGCTTTGTCGATTGTCGAGTTCAGATTGTCTTCGCGGATCATTTTGTTTTCAAGATAAGTCGCATAACTTCCGTTGTGGAGATAGAGATTTCCGTCTTCCATTTCCCAGATTTTATCACAAACGGCATCCAGGAAATAGCGGTCGTGCGTCACAAGAAGCAAGGTTATTTTCGCTTTACCGAGATAATTTTCCAGCCATTCTACCATTTCCACATCCAGGTGGTTGGTCGGCTCATCCATAATCAAAAGCGTGTGGCGATGTTCCGCTCTGGTTTCTGTCAGGAGTTTTGCCAACGCAATTCTTTTGATTTGTCCTCCGGAAAGCGTTCCCATTTTCGCAGATAGATCTGTGATTTTCAGCTGAGTAAGAATCTGTTCCATTTCATTTTCCAGATCCCAGGCTTTGTGGATTTCCATCTCAGCCAAAGCCGTTTCCATATCATCCGGATTCTCCGAGGTCAAAGCGTGATGGTACTTTTTCAAAGCGAGAATAGGCGCAGAATCCAAAGTCATCATAAATTCTTCGACAGAAAGTTTGGGGTCAAAGTCAATTTCTTGGTCGAACAAAACAACCTGAATGTCTTTGTTAATAACCACTTCGCCGCCATCCGCGATTTCTTTTCCCATCAGGATTTTCAGAAGTGTTGATTTTCCGCTTCCGTTTTTGGCAACGATGGCAATTTTGTCGCCTTCGTTCACGTGGAAGCTAATATTTTTGAACAGAACTTTGACGCCGTAAGATTTGCTAAGATTTTCTGCAGAAACGTAATTCATTTTTGGATGGATAAATGAGGAATATTATTTGAGTTGCAAAAATACGGATTTGCCATCCGTAAAGCGATGCTTTTGGGAAAAATGAGTACTAATTTCTTACGCTATAATTCAAAATATGCAAAGTTGCTTCGCAGGCGTACCGGTTGAAAGGGCAGAGGAACTTTGTAAAGATGTGGAAGAGTTTTTGAAGAATTAGAAATTCTAATCAATCGTCAGCATTTTCAAACTCCAAAGATTTCCATTGTAAATATCAAGATCTACTTTGGAATTAATGCCATAAACAATGCCATTTTCGGAGAATTGCCAAAACTGAAATTCGTCATCCGGAGAGGGCATCGGCACATCATTGTAATTTGCCAGCCAAAGCGGATAATCATCGAATTTGCCTTTCAAGTAATCTTTGTAAAAGTGATAATAGGTGTAGATAATTGGTTTTTCGCCATAGGTTTCTTCCATTATTTTGATCCAAATTTTGAGATCAGAAACCAATTCTTCTTTCGACTTTTTTCTTGGCGCTTTTTCTATATCGAGGATTGGAGGCAGATCTCCCGATTCCAATTTCGCGACGGAAAGGTAAGAATTGGCCTGCATCACAGGATCTTCGTCCGGACGATAAAAATGGTAGGCACCGCGGATCAAATTATGGGCCTTGGCCGTTTGCCAGAAATGGTCAAAATAGGCGTCCAGCTTTCGGTTTCCCATACTGGCTCGCAGAATCACAAACTTCAAAGGAATAGTCCGGTTGCCGATGCTGAGGCTGTCCCACTGGATATCTTCTTTTTTTTGATAATGAGACAAATCGAAACCGAAAGTTTGGTTGGCATACAGCCCCACGATTCTGTCTATTCTCGCGGTTTCCCATTCGGTATTGCTAAGATCTTTATGTTGAAAGCGTTTGCCGAGGTAATAGGAAAAATAATAGCCGATCTTTTGTCTGAGATAAAATCCCGTTGCAAGCAAAGAAAACGCAAGTATGATGAGGAGAATCCAGCGCTTTTTGAGGAAGGCCTTTTTTCTTCTTTGATGAATACTTCTCTTTCTTTTTAGAGTTCCAATAGCCATAGGTTTTGCAAAAATATCATTTTTTCGTTATAGGTTTAAATCGATTTTGGCCGATTCCGTCTTGAAAATATCAATCGATTATTTAAAATTATTTGAAAATGAAAGCAATGTACTCAGAATTTAGTTACTTTTGTTTAAGAAAAATTGACGTTAATTATGAAAAGAATTATTTTGACATTTGCGCTTTCTCTGATGATAGTTGCCACTATGTCTGCCCAAGCATTGCCAACGGCCAAACAAATTATAGATAACTATGTTACCGCCCTCGGAGGTAAGGAAAAATTGGAATCTGTAAAAACACTTTCTATGAAAAATACCATCAGTGCGATGGGGATGGAGTTTGAAGGAAAAACCATCAAGAAGGACAACAAATATAAATCGACCCAAGACATCATGGGACAAGAGTGGGTGCAGGTTTTTGATGGCGAAAAGGGCTATGCCAACCAAATGGGTCAGAAAGCAGACTTTCCGGAAGACCAGATTGCGAAACTGAAAACATCGAAAGTGATAGAAGCGCTCGGACTGGATCCGGCGAAAATGAAAACGGTGGAGAAAATACAGTTGGAAGGCAAGGATTATTATGTGCTGACTTCTGACGACTCCAAATATTATTTTGATGTGACAACAGGATTGCTTTATAAAACAGAAAGTGCAAAAGGAGGTGCTACCATCATTAAATATACAGATGTGGACGGCATCAAATTCGTTGAAGAGATGACGATGGATATGGCGGGGCAAGAAATCAACGTGAAGAACTCGGATATCAAAA
The DNA here is from genome assembly GCF_003932955.1 of Chryseobacterium sp. SC28. Lineage (GTDB taxonomy): Bacteria > Bacteroidota > Bacteroidia > Flavobacteriales > Weeksellaceae > Epilithonimonas. The sequence goes on along the minus strand of NZ_QOVY01000019.1, from coordinate 34,159 downwards.
TCAACCCGCCAATTTCCGATGATGAGTTTAAATTATAATTTATTTTTACAGCTTAAACTTAGAAAAAGAGAATCCCAATCAGGATTCTTTTTTTTTGTAAAATAGTGAGGCTAAATTTTTTATGAATTGTATTCCTTTTCCCATTCTTCTGCCGCCTCGCACAGGGTTTTGTAGAACTCTTCGCCGTATTTTCGGATGAGCGGTTCTTTCAGAAATTGATAGATCCTGACCTGCAATTCTTTTCCCAAAGTACAGGCATCATTGCAGATATCCCACTCGTGATAATTGAGCGCGGTGAAGGTTTTGTATTCGTTCACACGGATAGGGTAGAGATGGCAGGAAATAGGTTTTTTCCAATCGATGGCGCCATCTTCATAGGCTTTTTCGATGCCACATTTGGTGACTCCTTTTTCATCAAAAATCACGTAAGCGCATTCGCTTCCGTTTACCAAGGTGGTGACGTAGCCCCCGTCATACGGATCTACGACCCAAGTTCCCAATTCTTCGATGGCTTGCACGCCTTCCGGCCGTAAATATGATTTTATTTTAGGGAAAATTTCTTCCAGAATGGCCAATTCTTCTTTATCCAGCGGAGCACCGGTGTCACCATCCACGCAGCAAGCGCCTTTGCATTTGCTGAGGTTGCAAACAAAGCTTTCTGAAAATATATCTTCGGAAATCAGTTTATCATCAATTTGAACCATCCTACATCCAATTTAGTAATGTACAAAAATAGCAATTTTAAATGCTGCCAGACAAAAAACCACCATCCAAAGTCCTAATTCCTGCATCCAATACTTAGGTAGGAAAAGAAGCATTCTGCTGATAATAATGCTCGTTGGCAAAGCCAATAGTAAAAGATACTCGTACTGAACCCCCATATAGAAAATGATGGTAATCAATTGAGCCAAGGAAAAGACGAGCACAAAAGTATATTTGTACCGGCTGATCGGGCTCTTTTCGTTGTAATGTTTGAAATGATCTGCGAGCGCATAGAGGATCATCACAATAATAGGAATCAGAAAGTATAAAGGATCATAACTTTTTGGCATTTCAAATGAGATTGAAAATGGAAAAAAGGAACTGTCCCAAGTGGTGTATCCAATCAGATACATCAATCCAAAATAACACAGCACGATAAGTATTGAACCAAATAACAGGCGGAACAGATTAAGACCAACTCTTGCAGAAGTGCCTATGATATGAAAAATCACGAAGACGGTCATTGGCCAGCTCGGCGGAAAAACCAGAAATGTGAACGCTAAAAGCGCGCCTACAAGCATATAGGAACTTTTTCGCAACTGATCGTTCTGGCTCGTCAAAATCAGCAGTACAATTGAACTCGTCAAAAAAGTGATGCTGAGTCCCATATCTATGGTGCCGTCGTAGAATGCTGCCACAAAAAGCGTGTAGAGAAAGAGCGGAAGATGCGAAAACCGATTGAGTGCTATGGTGTTGAATAAAAAATATCCCAAGCTGATTCCTGTAAACGTAATAATGGTCGAAATGACATTGATGCTTTTGAAATCCAACAGGTTAAGCGAGAGGAAAATCAAAAACAAAAATCCGATATACGCGGGTACAGAAAAAATATTGCTTTCTTTTGAAAGTAATCGAAACATTTTTTATAAATTTGTGCAAAGTTAATTTAAATAAAGAAAAATTATGACATCTTTCTGGTTGGCGTTGAGTGATGCTTTCAAATGGTCTTTCGGATTTTTTGATCTTTTTGGAAATGTTCTCAATTGGGTATTATTTCTTGTAGCAATGGGATTTTTCGTTTACTGGTGTTATGTTTTGGTAGTGAAGCTGGGCGGCCAAGAAGACAGAGAATACCACTCTCCCACAGAAGGAAAACATCCTTATTACGATCCCAAAATTTATAAAAACGAAGGTTAAAAAATCATTCGAGTTGTCATCACTAAAAACCCGTCCTGTTTCTCGCAAGATGGGTTTCGTATTTTTTTTCTCCCTTCAAGCCTTCCCTTAATTTTCATCGTGACAAGGAACCACCAAAACCGGAATCTTAGATTTTTTGGTAATTTCTTTCGTCAGACTTCCGATAAAAACATCATAGAAACCACTTCTTCCGTGCGATCCTATCACGATGTAATCAGCAGAGTTTTCAGCCGCATATTCCAGAATCGTGTCGCCCGGGATGCCTTGTTTCAAAATATGAGAGCACTGCACGCCGTTGGCAAGCACTTTTTCTTGCAGTTTATGAAGTTCTTTTAATTCGTATTTCATTTCGTTTTCCTCTACTTCCGGAAAATATTGGAAACCCATATCGCCGATAACGAATCCAATATCGGCAGCAGCAACGTGTATCAATAGGATTTCCGCATTGATTTCCTTAGCGAAACCGATGGCGTAATCCACTAATTGGTTGGAACTGTCGGAAAAATCGACAGGTAAAATAATTTTTTTCATAACCTATAGTTTATATTAAAAAATGAGCAAAAATGTAGCCATTGTCCTTGGCGCAAAACTGATAACCGTCAACAATTTTGATTATTGAATCCTGAGAGAAAAGAGTTTTTTCTCCTCCAAAAATGCTTCCAACAAATCGTTTTCTAAAACTTGTCCCACGCCCTTTGGCGTGCCGGTAAAAATCAAATCGCCCACTCGCAAAGTGAAATATTGGGAAGCAAAAGCGATAATATCCGAGAAACTGAAAATCATGTCGCCTGTATTGCCGTCCTGAACTTTCTCGCGATTTTTCGTTAATGAAAAATTAAGGTTTTGCAAATCATAATTTTCTTTCGATACAAAATCCGACACCACCGCCGATCCGTCAAATGCTTTGGCTAATTCCCAAGGCAACCCCTTGGCCTTCAGCCTGCTCTGAATGTCTCTGGCAGTGAAATCGATGCCCAAAGCAATCTCTTCGAAATGAGCCGCAGCATTTTCTTTCCGGATATATTTCCCACCTTTCGAGATTTTCAGCACCACTTCCAATTCGTAATGGATGTCCTCCGAAAATTCGGGAAGGTAAAAATCAGAGCCTTTTTTCAGGATTGCCGTATCGGGTTTCATAAAAATGACAGGGTCCTCGGGAATATCGTTTCCCAATTCTTTCGCGTGCTCGCCATAATTTCTTCCAACGCAGATAATTTTCATAAGATTAATGTCATAATTTAATAGTCTATCAATGTAACAATCGCTTGCATTGTTAAATTTTTAAAATTGCTCTATTTAGAACCTCGACTTCAACTGGATTTTGGTAAATATCTTTTTGGTATAAAGCGGAAAATCAGCACTTTGAAGCCAGCCGTAGTAGCCCAGATCTTTTTGGAAAACCTCTTTTACCACCTGCCCTTTGTATTTTCCGAACGCAAAAATCTCTTCGTCTTTTTCATTAAAATGAATCATCCCGGCCAGATCGGCAAACCGGTTGTGGAAAGACAGTTCGCTCAAACCGGCCACTTCATTAGGCAAATCCTCGTAATGACCAACCTGCGCATCCAAGACTTCGAAGGTTGCCAAAACATCCGCTTCGGCAGAATGCGCGTTTTCCAAAGTTTTTTGACAATAAAAATTGTACGCCGCGGAGAGATTTCTGGGCTCCAATTTGTGATAGATCGTTTGCACATCTACGAGTTTGATTTTACTCAAATCGAAATCAAAACCTGCACGCAAAAACTCTTCTGCCAAAAGCGGAATGTCAAACCGGTTGGAGTTGAATCCGCCGAGGTCTGCCCCCGCTATCATCTCCATAATTTTTGGCGCAATTTCTTGGAAAGTAGGCGCATTGGCGACATCTTTATCATAAATGCCGTGGATCGCCGAGGATTCTTTGGAAATTGGCATTTCCGGATTTACGAGCCAAGTTCTGCTTTCTCGGGAAGCATCGGGATTCACTTTCAGAATACAAATTTCCACGATTCGGTCTTTGCCGATCCTGGTTCCCGTGGTTTCCAGATCGAAGATGCAAAGTGGTTTATAAAGTTTTAAGTTCATTTATTTATAATTTGATGAATGATTATTCTAATTTCTAATTTCTAACTTCTCATTTCTACTTCAGTTGGTTTTGAAAAATTAATGAAATCAAAATGTAATAGAGGATGATTAAAGGAATTCCGATGGTTTTGAAAATTAATAAAATCAAAATACCACCGATTAACAAAGCCAGTTTTGGATAATTATCTTCTATTTTTTTGGATTTGAATTTCATTGCAATCATTTTGATGGGACTGATGAGAAGCCAAGATGAAAGAACGGTTAGCGCCAACAAATAAAATGCACGATCGAATAAAAAACCAAACGTCCCCGTTTCTTCGAATGCGTAAAATAATCCAAAAATCAAAATGGTGTTGCTCGGCGTATTCAAACCTTTGAAATAGTATTGTTGCTCCTCATCTAAATTAAAAATCGCTAATCTGAGACAAGAGAAAAGCGTGATGAGAAACCCAAAATATTTGATTTCAAACGGTAATTCGATTCCCAAAAAATGGTTTCCGAAAGGTTCCAACATTTTCATCATTGCAACTCCTGGCAGGAAACCGAAGCTTACAACATCTGCCAAAGAGTCCAACTGCGTACCCAGATTACTGCCGGAATTCGTAGCTCTGGCAATAAATCCGTCGAAAAAATCGAGAACCAATGATATGATGATGCAAATGGCCGTGGTTTGATAATCGCCACTTAGTAAATGAACAATCCCGACGCAGCCCGAGAAAAGATTTCCCAAAGTAAAGGCATTGGCAAGATTGTTTTTGATGAATGTCATAGCGCAAAAATAGCAAATTTGTCTGTGTTTTGGTTGCTCCAAAAATTATTAAGTGGAGAGGCGGCATCAAGCGCGCAGAATTGTCAATTTTTTTTCAAAATTAATCTCTGTTTAAAAGCAGTCTTGTCCTTATTTTTTAAACCTATGCTCTGTATAGCAAAAAATATTTGCCGGATTGAAATTAATTTATACATTTATCAATGTTAATTTAAAGTTAACAATATAAAATGTTTATCTAACCAAAACCAAACTAAAAAAATAAAAAGACAATGAAAAAATTAATTACAACCTTCGCCCTGTCGCTAATCGGCGTGCTGTCGTTTGCGCAAATCGAAGGAAAATGGAAAACCATCGATGACGAAACCGAAAAACCAAAATCCATCGTCGAGATTTGGAAAAAACCCGATGGGAAATATTATGGGAAAATTGTACAGTTGCTTTCAAAACCTGAAAATGCCAACTGCGTGGCGTGCAAAGATGACCGGAAAAATAAACCTTTAATCGGTTTGGAAATTATACGCGGCCTCAAAAAAGAAGGCAACGAGTTTACCGGCGGTACCATCACCGACCCGAAAAAAGGCAAAACGTACAAATGCACCATTACCCGCAACGGCGACAAGCTGAACGTGCGAGGCTACCTCGGCATCTCGATGCTTGGCAGAGACCAGACTTGGTATAAGGTGAACTAACCGGCATTGATATTTCTTCTAACAACAAGCTTCCCTATCGGAAGCTTTTTTTGTTATGCAAATAATAAAAAAATTAATACTTTTGTATTTCGAAATTTAGTCAGAAATCATTTTTCAATACCATAAAATGATCTGAGGAAGCAGTCAGCAATTCTAATTTCGTCAACAAAAAAATCATAACATTATCAAATGAAAGAATATACATTTCGTGAAGTAATTGCTCAAGCAATGAGCGAGGAAATGCGTAAAGACGAATCTATCTTTCTCATGGGAGAGGAAGTTGCAGAATACAACGGTGCCTACAAAGCATCCAAAGGAATGCTGGACGAGTTTGGCCCCAAAAGAATCATCGATACGCCCATCTCAGAGCTTGGTTTTTCGGGAATCGCCATAGGATCCGCAATGAATGGAAATCGTCCGATAGTAGAATTTATGACGTTCAATTTCTCGCTCGTCGCGATCGATCAAATCATCAACAACGCTGCTAAAATCTACCAGATGAGCGGCGGCCAGTGGAATTGCCCCATCGTTTTCCGCGGCCCCACCGCTTCTGCAGGGCAATTGGGCGCCACGCACTCGCAAGCATTCGAAAGCTGGTACGCCAACTGCCCGGGTCTCAAAGTGATCGTCCCCTCCAATCCTTATGATGCAAAAGGACTTTTGAAATCGGCAATCCAAGACAATGATCCGGTAATTTTTATGGAATCCGAGCAGATGTACGGCGACAAAATGGAAATTCCTGAGGAAGAATACTACATCCCGATCGGAAAAGCTGATATCAAAAAAGAAGGAAAAGACGTCTCCCTCGTCTCCTTCGGCAAAATTATGAAATTGGCATTGCAAGCCGCACAAGATCTCGAAAAAGAAGGCATTTCCGTAGAAGTGATCGATCTAAGAACCGTCCGTCCGTTGGATTACGACACCATTTTAGAATCGGTGAAGAAAACCAACAGGCTGGTCATTTTGGAAGAATCCTGGCCGTTTGCCTCCATCTCCACCGAGATTACCTATATGGTTCAGCAGAAAGCCTTCGACTATCTGGATGCACCCATCAAAAGGATTACCACGCCCGATGCGCCCGCGCCGTATTCCGCACCGCTGTTCGCAGAATGGTTCCCAAAAGTGGAAAAGGTAAAACAAGAAATCAAAAAAGCACTTTACATCAAAGCCTAACAACCAACTCCCGGATTCGGGAGTTTTTCGTTTTTAGAAGAATTATTTAGGAGCTTCATCCCGCTTTCCGTTGCAATCTTTTTCTTTTTTTTTTTGAAAAAAAGAAAAAGGATTTCCACTGCAATCGGGGCTATGGTTTTTGTCATCCCATCAACATTTATTCAACATCAGACAAGATTTAACAATTTGCGCAAGCCGAGAGACTTCAAAAAACTTAGCAGAGTTTTTACTTGGCATCCAATATTATTTTGAAAGGATTGTTAGATCAATTTTGGTAAATTAACTTTACAAAAAATTTGCGCATTAACAAATAATTCCTATTTTTGCAATCCAAAATGAGATGTAAAATATGTTAATAATTCCAGTAAAAGACGGAGAGTCTATCGACAGAGCTTTAAAAAAGTACAAAAGAAAATTCGATAAAACCAAAGTGGTAAGAGAACTCAGAGCGAGACAGCAATTCATCAAACCATCGGTACTTTTGAGACAGTCGAAACTAAAAGCAGCTCATAAGCAAAGAAACTTGAGCAAAGACGAACAAGCTTAGTTTTTTTAGAAAAAAATATAACATAAATCACTTCCGAATTTCTATATTTGGAAGTGATTTTGCATTTTTAGAACCTATGATAGAAAGATTTCTGGATTACATTGCGGTAGAAAAGCGATATTCTCCGCACACCATCATTACTTACAGAAAAGACCTGTCGGATTTCTCGGCTTTCGTTTTGAAAACGGAGGCCACCGATGATGTGGTTCACGTTCATAAAAAAGTCATAAAAAATTTTATCATAGAACTCAGCAATTCCGGACTGAGCAAAAGAAGTATCAACAGGAAGTTATCGACTCTCCGAAGTTTTTATCTTTTCATATTGAGATTGCAAGAAATCAAAGTATCGCCAATGGAAACCATCGAGTCGCTAAAGTTCTATCCCGAAAAAAGGATTCCGTTCTCATTACAAGAAATGAACTTGATGGAAACAGAAATAGAAGCGCAAGGGACAATGACACTTCTGGAAAAACTGATTGTAGAAACGCTCTACCAAACGGGGATCAGAAAGGCAGAGCTGTGCAATCTTCTTCTGCAAAATGTCGATTTTTCTGCCAAACAAATAATGGTCATCGGAAAAGGCAACAAAGCCCGAATCATCCCCTTATCGGATGAGTTGCTCTCCGATTTCAAAACCTATCTTGCCGTGCGCCTTCCCGAGCGCGAAAACCAGCATTATTTTTTTGTTAATAAAAAAGGAAAAAAACTGGGCGAAAAGTTTGTCTATTCGGTCGTTAATAGGTATTTTAGTCTTGTGACTTCCAAGCAGATCAGGAGTCCGCACATTTTGAGACACACTTTTGCAACGCACGTCCTGAATGAAGGCGCAGAAATTTCAAAAGTTCAAAAGTTGATGGGTCACGCCAGCATGGCCAGCACGCAAGTCTACACCGGTGCGAACATAGAAAAGCTGAAAGAAGTTTATAAAAATGCACATCCCCGAGAAACTAAAAAAAACGATAATATGAAGTAAGCTTTACAATTTTTTTTATTGTTTAACCATTTAAAAACAGATGTTATGAAGATTACAATTCAGAGCGTAGGTGTTACACCGCACGAACCATTGAAAGAAAGAATTGAAAAAAAATTGAGCAAGTTGGAAACTTTTTACGACAAGATTGTAGAAATCGCTGTCTACCTGAAAGTCGAAAACACATCAGAAAAAGAAAATAAAACCACAGAGCTGGTAGTGAAAGTTCCCGGCGATGATATTGTGGTGAAAAAGACCTGCGCAACGTTTGAGGAAAGTTTGGATGAATGCTTTGATACAGCTAAGAAACTGCTAATCAAGAAAAAAGAATTGGCACTTTAAAAATAAATAAAAAAACGTTTAATTTATTTGTAGATTTCAAAAAAGTATCTCATATTTGCACTCGCAAAACTGAAACGACTGCAGTGTAGCGGGCAAGAAGTTTTTTGAAATCTATTTGCCTCCATAGCTCAGCTGGCCAGAGCACGTGATTTGTAATCTCGGGGTCGTGGGTTCGAATCCCTCTGGAGGCTCATTGATACCACAATATTGAGAGGGGAGATACCAGAGCGGTCAAATGGGGCTGACTGTAACTCAGCTGCTTCGGCTACGTAGGTTCGAATCCTGCTCTCCCCACTTTTTATTCAAAGATTTTTGCCAATTTGAAAATTTATTTTTAGATTTGCAGACCGTTTGCCAACGTTTTTTGGAAACAAAGAATTGCGAAAGTAGCTCAGTTGGTAGAGCGTCAGCCTTCCAAGCTGAATGTCGCGGGTTCGACCCCCGTCTTTCGCTCAAAATCACAAACCTTTCGGAATGTGATTTTTTTTTAGGCCGACTTAGCTCAGGGGTAGAGTGCTTCCTTGGTAAGGAAGAGGTCACGGGTTCAAATCCCGTAGTTGGCTCAGGAAATCCCGAAAGTGTTCGGGATTTTTTTATAATCCGAGATTAAATTTATAATTTTGTGCTCGGAATATGACGATTAAAAATCGAGCTTAGTACTGAGTATCAAAATTTTAAAAATCCAATAAAATTATTTTTGATATTCAAAAAATCGTTATATTTGCAAACCAAAAAAATAATTAATTAATTAATAAATATTAAATCATGGCAAAGGAAACGTTTAATCGTAACAAACCCCACTTGAACATTGGTACTATTGGTCACGTTGACCATGGTAAAACTACACTTACAGCGGCAATCAGTAAAGTATTAGCTGATAAAGGATTCGGAACAGCAAGAGATTTCTCTTCTATCGATTCGGCGCCAGAAGAAAAAGAAAGAGGTATCACTATCAATACTGCTCACATCGAATACGAAACGGCCAACAGACATTATGCGCACGTAGATTGTCCGGGTCACGCGGATTATGTAAAAAATATGGTAACCGGTGCTGCACAGATGGATGGCGCTATCTTGGTAGTTGCTGCCACAGATGGACCAATGCCGCAGACCAGAGAGCATATCCTGCTTTGTCGCCAAGTCAATGTACCAAATGTACTTGTTTTTATGAACAAGGTAGATATGGTGGATGACGAAGAGTTATTAGAATTAGTAGAATTAGAAATCCGAGATCTTCTATCTTCTTACGACTATGATGGAGAAAACGCACCAATCATCCAAGGTTCTGCCTTAGGAGGATTGAACGGTGATCCAAAATGGGTTGCAAAAATCGAAGAATTGATGGATGCTGTTGATACTTGGATCGAACTTCCGGTAAGAGATCAGGACAAACCATTCTTGATGCCAATCGAAGACGTATTCTCTATTACGGGTCGAGGTACTGTTGCAACAGGTAGAATCGAATCTGGAGTGATCAACACCGGAGACCCTGTGGACATCGTGGGTATGGGTGATGAAAAACTAACTTCTACAATCACCGGTGTGGAGATGTTCAGAAAAATCCTAGACAGAGGAGAAGCCGGAGACAACGTAGGTTTACTATTGAGAGGTATTGAAAAAACCGACATCAAAAGAGGAATGGTAATCGCTAAGAAAGATTCTGTGACACCACACAAGAAATTCAAAGCAGAGGTTTACATCCTTTCTAAAGAAGAAGGAGGCCGTCATACCCCATTCCACAACAAGTACCGTCCGCAGTTCTACGTTAGAACGACCGACGTTACCGGTGAGATCTTCTTACCGGAAGGTGTAGAAATGGTAATGCCTGGAGACAACTTGACAATTACAGTAGAACTGTTGCAACCAATCGCTCTCAACGTGGGTCTTAGATTTGCGATCAGAGAAGGCGGAAGAACAGTTGGTGCAGGTCAAGTAACCGAAATCTTAGATTAATAAGACCAACATTTATAGAAGTTCCGTAAGGAGACTTACGGAACTTTTTTAATCTACGGGCATCGTCCAATGGTAGGATACCGGTCTCCAAAACCGTTGATCTGGGTTCGAATCCTAGTGCCCGTGCAAAAAGAAAATCATGAGCTTAGTCGAATTTTTAAAGGGTTCTTATACAGAATTTAAAGATAAAGTAGAGTGGCCAAAATGGGCCGAGTTGCAGTCCTCAACTATTGTGGTCTCTGTGACAACGGTGATCTTGGCTTTATTGACATTTGGCGTGGATTCTTTCTTCAGCGTGACGATCAAGAATTTTGTGGCGACGTTTATTAATTTGTTTAACTAATCCAAAATTACTTTCCTCATGAGCGAATCGAAATGGTATGTGCTGAAAGCTATTAGCGGACAGGAAAATAAAGTGAAAAACTATATTGAGAACGAAATCCAGAGATTGAATATGCAGGACTACGTTACCCAAGTAGTGATTCCTATGGAAAAAGTGATGCAGATCCGAAACGGCAAAAAGGTACCAAAAGAAAAACCCTATTATCCAGGTTATCTGATGATAGAAGCAGATCTGGTGGGCGAAGTACCGCACGTCATCAAAAATATACCGGGTGTAATTTCTTTCCTTAGCCTTACCAAAGGGGGAGAGCCCGTGCCGATGAGGAAGTCTGAAGTCAACAGAATGCTCGGAAGAATGGACGAACTTTCCGAATTCGCTACCGATGTAGAAATTCCTTTTGTCGTGGGCGAAAATGTAAAAGTAATCGATGGACCTTTCAACGGATTCAACGGCACCATAGAAAAAATCCTCGAAGACAAGAAAAAAGTTGAAGTTTCGGTTCTGATTTTCGGCAGAAAAACCCCGATGGAACTCAGCTTTATGCAGGTAGAAAAAGTATAAAAATATTTTACAAAAAATCATAATAGCCATCTCGTCTTAGACGCGGTGGTTTTTTTATTTCAACAATTCGTTGGTAAAGTCGGTAGGCGTCTTGCCCATATATTTTTTGAAGGTTCTGCTGAAATAAGAGATGCTGTTGTATCCCGTTTCATAGCAGGACTCCGACACACTTTTGCCTTGCACAATCAGATGGCACGCCTTGTGAATCCTGTACTGATTGATGAATTCCGTAAAGGTAAGCTTAGTCGTTTTTTTGAAAAAATTACAAAAAGCCGGTAAAGTTAAATTGGCCATATTAGCAACCGCATTAATATCGATCTCTTTTTCATAATTTTTTTCTACAAACGTAAAAATCGTCTGCAGTCTTTCCTTGTTTTTAGAGATTACGGTGTGTGGCATGATTTCTTTATTCAATAGGATATAATCGTGGGTCTCTGCAAGTTCAAAGAGAATATTGAGAAGAACGAAATATCGTTTAGAATTTTCAGTTTCCAGTATTTTATAAAATAACGGCTGGATTTTCTGTTTCACTTTGTGACCGAATAGTATCCCGTATTGGGCTTGGGACATCAATCTGATTAGTGACGACATTTCTTCCACTTCCTTTGGAAACGTCACAATCTCTTCCTTGAACTGCAACACAATCTCTTCGTGCGGATCTGCAGAATCGACTCCAAATCCGGAATGCGGAATATTAGATCCGATCAACACCAGATCGCCATCCTTATAATTGCTCTTATGATAACCCACGTTGCGGCTCCCGGTGCCTGAAATCACACAAACCAGTTCTATTTCGGGATGATAATGATATTCCCAACGATGATCTTTTACCGGGAAATTGACATGCAATGCGCGAAAAGACGAGTTTTTATCGGCAAATACCGTTTCATAAAATACCTTCATTGCTTTAATTATTAATTCCGTTAAATATAATAATTTATATTAATGAAGTGCAATGAATGATTTATTATGTTAAATTAATGTAAACATAACGTTAATACATTTGTTTTATTCAACATACATAAATGAAAAATCTTGGGCTGAAGCTGATCCTGTTTATCAACTATTTTGTTTTTGCCGCTTTGCTAAACAGCGTTGGACTGCTAATTCAAAAATCTCAAAATGTTTATGGGATTTCTGCATCCAAGGCCAGTTTGCTAGAACCGGCGAAGGATTTGACTATTGCAGTAGTGGCCTTTCTGATTGGCTCTTTTTTACCCAAATTAGGTTATAAAAAAGGAATGCTCATCAGTTATGCTTTGGTATTTCTTGGTTGTTTTATTATGTATTTTGGCAATTCTTTTTGGAGTGTCATTTTACTGTTTGCTTGCACCGGATTTTCATTTGCCATCATCAAAGTGTCGGTTTTGGCATTAATAGGCGTCGTTGCAGAGAACGAGAGCGATCATCAATCCTTTATGAGCTACATAGAAAGTGTCTTTATGCTGGGAATTGTTTTCGCATATATCATTTTTCCCATGTTCTATAGTGAGACGGATCCCAACGCTTGGCTGGATGTTTATCTGATTTTGGCAAGTCTCATCGCGGTGGTTTTCGTTTTCATTTTATTTTCCAAATTCAATCTGCCTGCTGTCGAAACTTCAAAATCCACGCTTGATGAGTTCAAAGATATGATTCAGCTGATGAAAAGACCTTTGCTGATCCTATTTGCAGTTTTTGCATTTATGTATGTGATGACGGAGCAAGGCATTATGTCTTGGCTGCCAACTTTTAATCAAAAAGTACTGCATTTGAGCGAAAAATTGGCAGGTCAGATGGCGGTCATTTTGATGCTTTCGATTGCTTTTGGAAGGTTCGTTTCAGGGATTATCGTCAAGAAAATCCATTGGTATATTTATCTTACCGTTTGTTTGCTTTGCGCAGCATGCCTCGTCATTTTCGTGCTTCCGCAAGCCTCCAACCTTGCCGTGACAGAAATTAAAAATCTGAGCGATGTTCCTCTGATCGGATTTGTTTTTCCTCTGATCGGATTATTTTTGGCACCAATCTATCCATTGATCAACTCCACCATTCTGAGTGCAACCGAGAAACACTGGCACAGCGCAGTGGCGGGGATTCTCACCTTTTTTTCCGCATTTGGCGGAACCTGCGGCTCGATGATTATCGGATATCTTTTTCAGAATGTTGGCGGACACAAAGCCTTTTATTTTTCCCTCATTCCGATGACGGTGCTTATGGTCGTCATATTTTTCATTAACAAAATAGATAAAAAATCAAATATAAATGCAGCCTAATTTTTACATAGAAGAAATTTTTGATTTGTTTGATGCCGTTCAGAAGTCTAAGATTTTTGAAGATCAAAAAGTAATGGCAGACGCCATTCCATTATTTCCTGTTCCGGAAATTAATGAAAAGTACGCCTCAGAAAAAGGGAAAAACGACTTTCATCTAAAAGAATTTGTTTTGAAACATTTCAAATTCAATCAGACGGAGCCATCTATTGATAAAGAAGAGAAATTGCCAATAGAAACTTACATCGAAAAGCTTTGGGATGAACTTACCAGAACCGCTGATGAAGACCAAGGAACATTGCTGAAACTTCCTAAGCCCTACATCGTTCCGGGCGGGCGGTTCAACGAATTTTTCTATTGGGACAGCTATTTTGTGATGCTGGGTCTGCAAGTTTCGGGCAGGATAGAAATGATGAAAAATATTATTGAAAACTGTGCTTACCTTATCAATAAATTTGGATTCGTCCCCAACGGCAACCGGACTTACTTCCTCTCCCGCTCGCAGCCACCCTATTTTTCTTTGATGTTGGATCTCTTGGCAGAAGCTACCAAAGACAAGACTGTCTATTCCCAATATTTTGAAACAATGGAAAAGGAATATCGGTTCTTGATGGACGGTGCAGAAGAAATAGAAGCCCATAACCAATACAGGCGAGTGGCAAAAACAAAAGAAGGCGATGTCCTCAACCGATATTTTGATGATAAAAATGCGCCCCGTTGGGAAAGTTATAGAGTCGATCTGGAAGTTGCCGCTGATTCAGGCAATCCCGAATTTCACCGAAATGTGCGGGCAGCCTGCGAATCGGGTTGGGATTTCTCCAGCCGATGGTTTGCCGATGGCCATTCTATGAAGACCATCTACACATTAAGCCTTGCCGAGGTAGATGTCAACTGTCTTCTTTGGCATTTGGAAAGTACGTTGGCAAAGGCGTCAGAACTTCAAAATTTCGAAGCAAAGAAAAATTACTATCGTCAAAAAGCAGATATCAGAAAAAAAAATATCAACCAATATTTCTGGAGCGAGGAAGATAAAATCTACAAAGATTACAACATCGAAACCGAAGCGCATACTTTTTCAGAACATATAGGAACACTTTATCCCTTGTTTTTCAAATTATCAACAGCAGAACAGGCGAAATCCGTTGCAGAAACTATAACTGAAAAATTTTTGAAAAGCGGCGGTCTGATCACAACGACTAAAGAATCCGGACAGCAGTGGGATTCCCCAAATGCTTGGGCGCCCTTTCAATGGTTGGGATATGTAGCGATGCGCAATTATGGATTTGATGATCTTGCAGAACGAATAAAGAATACTTGGTGTACCAATGTAGAAAGAATTTATGAGCATACAGGAAAGCTGATGGAAAAATATGATGCGATAGATACGGCTCATATTGCAGGCGGCGGAGAATATCCTAATCAGTACGGATTCGGGTGGACCAACGGGGTTTATGTAAAATTAAAAAACGACTACGAATAATAAAATAGTAACGTCGATTCTGAATTACAATCAATAGAAATTTCTAAAAATCAACAGATTCCACTTGCTATTTCAAAAATAATTTATACTTTTGCAGTCCGAAATATAAGTCTTCTATTATGCTTAAGGGACTTATATTGAATAATTAATGCTTCCACATTCAATTATTTATTAATCAAATTAAAACATTAAAATGGCTAAAAAAGTCTTTAAAATGGTAAAACTTCAGGTGAAAGGTGGCGCTGCCAATCCTTCTCCACCAGTAGGCCCGGCGTTAGGTTCTGCCGGGGTCAACATCATGGAGTTTTGCAAACAATTCAACGGTAGAACGCAGGACAAACCCGGCCAGGTTCTTCCGGTGGTAATCACGGTGTACGAAGACAAATCTTTTGAATTCATCATCAAAACTCCGCCCGTTGCCATCCAATTATTGGAAGCTGCAAAGCTGAAAAGCGGTTCCGGAGAACCCAATAGAAACAAAGTAGGTGCTGTATCGTGGGCGCAGGTTCAGAAAATCGCAGAAGACAAAATGGGAGACCTCAATTGCTTCACACTAGAACCAGCAATTTCGATGGTAGCCGGTACCGCAAGGTCTATGGGACTGAGAGTAACAGGAACGAAACCAGCTAACGCTTAAAACTTAAAGAAATGGCAAAATTGACAAAAAAGCAAAAAGAAGCTTTAAGCAAAGTGGAAAAAAATAAAATTTACAATCTGGACGAAGCAGCGGCTTTGGTAAAAGAAGTAAATTTTGCAAAATTCGACGCATCGGTAGATATCGCGGTCAGGCTGGGCGTAGACCCAAGAAAAGCAAACCAAATGGTAAGAGGTGTCGTATCGCTGCCTCACGGCACCGGCAAAGACATCAAAGTTTTGGCTTTGGTAACGCCCGACAAAGAAGCAGAAGCGAAAGAAGCTGGTGCAGACTATGTGGGTCTTGACGAATATTTACAAAAAATAAAAGACGGTTGGACCGATGTGGATGTGATCGTGACGATGCCTTCCGTTATGGGGAAATTAGGACCTTTGGGTAGAGTATTAGGACCAAGAGGTCTGATGCCAAACCCAAAATCCGGAACGGTAACGATGGACATCGGAAAAGCGGTAGCTGAGGTGAAAGCCGGTAAAATCGATTTCAAAGTAGATAAATATGGAATCATCCACGCAGGGATTGGTAAAGTATCTTTCGATGCTGCTAAACTTAAAGAAAATGCACAAGAACTGATCTCTACATTGGTAAAATTGAAACCAACAGCAGCCAAAGGAACTTATGTAAAAAGCATCTATCTGTCTTCTACGATGAGTCCCGGAATTGCAATCGACACAAAATCTGTTAACTAATTATAATCCTAAAGACAATGACAAAAGACCAAAAAGTTGTAGCAATACAAGAGATCAAAGACTTGCTTCAGGATGCAAAAGTAGTTTATGTAGCAGATCTTGAAGGTTTGAACGCTTCAAAATCTTCTGATTTCAGAAGACAGGCTTTCAAACAAAATGTGAAAGTAAAGGTAGTGAAGAACACCTTGCTTCAAAAAGCAATGGAGCAAATCGAAGGTGTAGATTATACCGAGATGTTCGAAACTTTCAAAGGAAATACCGCATTGATGATTGCCGAAACGGCTAACGCTCCGGCAAAATTGATCAAAGATTTCCGTAAGAAAGACGAAAAACCGGCTCTTAAATCGGCATTCGTGCAGGAAACATTCTACATTGGCGATGAGAACTTAGACGCCTTGGTAAGCATCAAGTCCAGAGAAGAAATGATCGGTGAAATCATCGGGTTGCTTCAGTCTCCAATTCAAAGACTTGTTTCTGCGCTACAAAACAAAGCTGAAACAGTAGAAGCCAAAGCAGAAGTAGCGGCACCTGCTGCACAGGAAGCGAAAGCTGAAGAAACACCTGCGAAGGAAGAATCAAAAGCAGAAGAAACGCCCGCCAAAGAAGCTCCCGAAACTCCAACGGCAGAAAGCAAGGAAGAAACGCCTGCTGCTGAATAATGACACTCAAAAAAATAGATAAATAATCAACAAAAAAACATTACAACAATGTCAGATTTAAAAAACTTAGCGGAAACGCTTGTAAACCTTACGGTAAAAGACGTAAACGAGTTAGCTACTATCCTTAAGGATGAGTACGGAATCGAGCCGGCTGCTGCTGCAGTAGCTGTGGCCGCAGGTGGTGCTACAAGTGAAGTAGCAGAAGAAAAAACAGAATTCGACGTAATTCTTAAAGCTGCAGGTGCATCTAAACTTGCAGTTGTGAAATTGGTAAAAGATCTTACCGGTGCAGGCCTTAAAGAAGCTAAAGATATGGTAGACAGCGCGCCTGCTCCTATCAAACAAGGTATTTCTAAAGACGAAGCAGAAGCGCTTAAGAAACAACTTGAAGAAGCTGGTGCTGAGGTAGAATTGAAATAATTCTGGTTTACACAAATATTTAAAACTCCTAAATTTACATTTGGGAGTTTTTTTATGCCATGGGATTTGCAGGCTACAAAATTAATTTGTACATTCGCAAAATCTTTTGGCGCGACTTAATTAAATATTTCAAATTGATAAATACTCTTTCATAATAATGGAAGGGCATTTCGTGTTTTTGTGATATATCAAAATCAAGCCTCAAGAATTAAAAATATTTTGCACTACACCGTGAAAAGATATACCGGTGTTGCAGTTAGGAAGAATCAAGAATAAAGTAAAAAGAGCCAAGGACTCACGTGCGCGCCAAAACACTTTTTCCTTTTTCCTTTTATCTTGTTTCTTACATTTTTCCTGATATTTTTCGTGAATCAAAATATTTTTTTTAACCCATTTTTTCTTATAATTTTATGAGTAAAACAAAGGCCACTCCAAAAGTACAAAGCAATGAGAGAGTCAATTTCTCGACTGCGAAAGGTAGAATCGACACGCCTGACTTTTTGGACATCCAAATCCAGTCTTTCAAGGAATTTTTCCAGCTGGACACCCTGCCTGAGCAACGTGTGAACGAATCGCTTTACAAAACGTTTCAGGAAAATTTCCCAATTACAGACTCCAGAAACCAATTCGTTTTGGAATTTTTGGATTATCTGGTAGATTCTCCACGCTATTCTATAGACGAGTGTGTAGAAAGAGGTTTGACGTACAACGTTCCTCTAAAAGCCCGACTAAAACTATATTGTACAGATCCGGAACACGAAGATTTCCAGACGGTTGTGCAGGATGTATATTTGGGCCCCGTTCCTTATATGACGCCCTCCGGCTCATTCATAATCAATGGTGCAGAACGTGTTATCGTAACTCAGCTGCACAGGTCTCCGGGCGTATTCTTCGGACAGACTTACCACGCCAATGGCACCAAACTTTATTATTCAAGGATTATCCCTTTCAAAGGATCTTGGATGGAATTCACTACGGATATCAACAACGTGATGTACGCGTATATCGACCGTAAGAAAAAATTACCTTTAACTACATTATTAAGAGCCATCGGTTTCGAATCTGATAAAGAGATTCTTCAGATCTTCGACCTTGCCGAAGAAGTGAAAGTTTCTAAAGCAGCCCTTAAAAAAGTAGAAGGACGAACATTGGCTGCGAGAGTTTTGAACACGTGGTTCGAAGATTTCGTAGATGAGGATACCGGTGAGGTGGTTTCTATCGAAAGAAACGAAATCATCCTCGACAGAGAGACGATTCTTGAAAAAGAACACCTTGATATTATCTTGGATTCAGGCGTTAAGTCGATCCTGATTCACAAAGAAAATAACAACGAGTTCTCCATCATCCAAAATACTCTGCAAAAAGATCCAACCAACTCAGAAAAAGAAGCGGTGGAATATATCTACCGCCAGTTGAGAAACGCAGATGCACCCGATGAGGAAACCGCAAGAGGAATTATCGAAAAACTATTCTTCTCGGAGCAGAGATACTCTTTGGGAGAAGTCGGCCGCTACAGACTGAATAAAAAATTAAATCTGAATATCGACGAAAATACTCAGGTTCTTACAAAAGAGGATATTATCTCTATTGTAAAACACCTGATAGAACTGGTAAATTCAAAAGCGGAGGTAGATGACATCGATCACTTGTCCAATAGAAGAATCAAGACTGTCGGAGAGCAATTGGCCGGCCAGTTCGGAGTTGGTCTTTCCAGAATCGCCCGAACAATCAAAGAAAGAATGAACGTAAGGGACAACGAAATCTTCACCCCGGTTGACTTGGTCAATGCGAAAACTTTGACCTCCGTCATCAACTCATTCTTCGGTACCAACCAGCTTTCTCAGTTTATGGATCAGACCAATCCGTTGTCAGAAATCACGCACAAGCGCCGTCTTTCTGCCTTGGGTCCTGGTGGATTGTCGAGAGAAAGAGCAGGCTTCGAGGTGCGCGACGTTCACCATACGCACTACGGCCGTATCTGTCCGATCGAAACGCCGGAGGGACCAAACATCGGTTTGATTTCGTCTTTAGGAATGTATGCGAAAATTAATACACTTGGTTTCATCGAAACGCCTTACAGAAAAGTTGAAAACGGCAAAGTGGATCTTAATACGCCACCAATCTATCTTAATGCAGAAGACGAAGAAAATAAAGTGATTGCTCAGGCCAATGTTGAGTTAGACGACAATGGCATTTTCCAGACAGACAGAATCATTGCCCGATTGGATGGCGATTATCCGGTGGTCGAGCCTCAACAAGTAGACTTGATTGATGTGGCTCCAAACCAAATATCCGGTATTTCGGCCTCATTGATTCCGTTCTTGGAGCACGATGATGCCAACAGAGCTTTGATGGGATCGAATATGATGCGTCAGGCCGTTCCATTATTGAATCCGCAAGCTCCGGTGGTGGGTACAGGTTTGGAAAAACAAGTAGCCCGAGACTCCAGAGTTTTGATCAACGCAGAAGGAACCGGCGTTGTAGAATATGTGGACGCTGAAAGGATTGTTATTAAATACGAAAGAAGCGAAGAAGACGATTTGGTTAACTTCGATTCTGCGACTAAAACTTATAAACTTACCAAGTTCAGAAAAACCAACCAAAGCACAACGATCACACTGAGACCAAACGTAAGAGTAGGCGATACCGTGCAAAAAGGACAAGTGCTTTGCGACGGTTATGCTACCGAGAACGGCGAATTGGCCTTGGGTAGAAATCTTGTAGTAGCCTTCATGCCTTGGAAAGGATACAACTTCGAAGATGCAATCGTAATCAACGAAAAAGTTGTTCGTGAGGATTGGTTTACCTCAATTCACGTCGATGAATATTCACTGGAAGTGCGCGATACCAAATTGGGTATGGAAGAATTGACCGCAGATATCCCGAACGTTTCTGAGGAAGCCACCAAAGATCTTGATGAAAATGGTATGATCCGAATCGGAGCCGAGGTGAAGCCCGGTGACATCCTAATCGGGAAAATCACGCCAAAAGGTGAGTCTGATCCCACGCCAGAAGAAAAACTTCTAAGAGCGATCTTCGGAGACAAAGCCGGTGATGTGAAAGATGCTTCTCTGAAAGCAGATTCTTCACTCAGAGGTGTCGTCATCAACAAAAAATTGTTCACCAGAAATATCAAGGACAAAAAGAAAAGAAGCGAGGAAAAAATCAAATTGGAAGAGATCGAAAATACTTACAAAGCTAAGTTTGATGATCTAAGAAATACTTTGATCGACAAGTTGAATACTTTGGTCTCCGGCAAAACATCGCAAGGTGTGAAAAATGATCTCGACGAAGAAGTCATCAGCAAAGGAACCAAATTTAGTTTGAAATTGCTTCAAAATGTAGAAGATTACAACAACATCAGTGGTGCAGATTGGACGGTCGATTTTGATAAAAATGAATTGATCAAACAATTGATTCACAATTACAAAATCAAATACAACGATCTTGCCGGCGTCAAAAACCGTGAGAAATTTGCATTGTCTATCGGAGATGAGTTGCCTGCAGGCATCATCAAGTTGGCCAAAGTTTATATCGCGAAGAAACGCAAGCTGAATGTTGGAGATAAAATGGCAGGCCGCCACGGGAACAAAGGTATCGTTTCCAGAATCGTGCGCGAAGAAGATATGCCGTTCCTGGAAGATGGAACGCCGGTAGATATCGTTTTGAATCCACTGGGAGTGCCTTCTCGTATGAATATTGGCCAGATCTACGAAACTGTTCTTGGATGGGCCGGCACAAAACTGGGGATGAAGTTTGCAACCCCGATTTTTGATGGCGCAACACTGGATCAAATTACCGAATATACCGAGCAAGCAGGTCTTCCGAAATATGGTAGCACTTACCTATATGACGGAGGAACCGGCGAGAGATTCTCTCAGCCAGCAACCGTCGGCGTCATTTATATGTTGAAACTGGGTCACATGGTTGATGACAAAATGCACGCGCGTTCCATCGGACCATACTCATTGATTACGCAGCAGCCGCTTGGCGGAAAAGCGCAATTTGGAGGTCAGAGATTTGGTGAGATGGAGGTTTGGGCTCTTGAAGCTTTTGGAGCGGCCAACATCCTAAGAGAAATCCTGACGGTGAAGTCCGATGACGTGATTGGTAGAGCAAAAACGTACGAAGCCATTGCGAAAGGAGAAGCAATGCCGGAGCCTGGTATTCCGGAATCTTTCAACGTATTGCTTCACGAGTTGCAAGGTCTTGGACTGGATGTAAGACTTGAAGAATAATTTTAAATTTTAAATTACAAATTTTGAATGCCAATCATTCAGCAAATTAATCTAAAATCTAAAATACGGCGTATTCACGAACTCTAATAATTAAATATTAAGTCGTGAGTAAATCTAAAATTTAAAATCTAACAAATGTCAAATAAAAATAAAACAAGTCGATTTAATAAAATCACCATTGGTTTAGCTTCGCCAGAATCCATTCTTCAGGAATCGAGAGGAGAAGTCCTAAAACCGGAAACGATTAACTATCGTACCCACAAGCCGGAAAGAGACGGCCTATTCTGCGAGAAGATTTTTGGTCCTGTAAAAGATTATGAGTGTGCTTGTGGAAAATACAAACGCATCCGCTACAAAGGCATCGTTTGTGACCGTTGCGGCGTAGAAGTGACCGAGAAAAAAGTACGTCGGGAAAGAATCGGACATATCGGTTTGGTGGTTCCTGTCGCTCATATCTGGTATTTCCGTTCTTTGCCAAACAAAATCGGTTATTTATTGGGTATTCCTTCCAAGAAATTGGATATGATTATCTATTACGAAAGATACGTCGTGATCCAGCAAGGTATTGCCAAGAAAGCAGACGGTTCCGACTTCGAGGATAAGGAATTCCTGACGGAAGAAGAATATCTGGACGTTTTGGAGACGCTTCCTACAGATAATCAATATCTTGATGATTCGGATCCCAACAAATTCATTGCAAAAATGGGAGCAGAAGCAGTGGAAGAATTGTTAAAAAGAATCGATCTCGATTCTCTATCATTCGATCTAAGACACAAAGCGCACAACGAATCTTCTAAACAAAGAAGAACCGAGGCTCTTAAAAGATTAAACGTTGTTGAAGCATTGAGAGGTGCCAATACCCGAATGATCAACAAGCCGGAGTGGATGATTATGCGGGTGCTTCCCGTGATACCGCCGGAATTGAGGCCATTGGTTCCGTTGGACGGAGGACGTTTCGCAACTTCTGATTTGAATGACCTTTACAGAAGAGTTATCATCAGAAACAACCGTCTGAAAAGACTTTTGGAAATCAAAGCGCCTGAAGTGATCTTGAGAAACGAGAAAAGAATGCTTCAGGAATCAGTAGATTCGCTATTCGATAACACAAGAAAATCTTCTGCCGTAAAATCGGAATCAAACAGACCATTGAAATCCCTTTCCGATTCATTGAAAGGTAAACAAGGTCGGTTCCGTCAGAACTTACTTGGTAAGAGGGTAGATTACTCCGCCCGTTCGGTAATTGTTGTAGGACCTAGTCTTCAACTTCACGAGTGCGGTATCCCGAAAGATATGGCGGCAGAACTTTACAAACCATTCATTATCAGAAAATTGATCGAGAGAGGAATTGTAAAAACTGTAAAATCTGCCAAAAGAATCATAGACAGAAAAGAACCTGTGGTTTACGATATTCTCGAAAATGTAATGAAGGGTCACCCTGTACTTTTGAACAGAGCACCGACTTTGCACAGACTGGGCATCCAAGCGTTCCAGCCTAAGATGATCGAAGGTAAAGCCATCCAGCTTCACCCGTTGGTAACGACGGCCTTCAACGCCGATTTCGATGGAGATCAGATGGCGGTGCATTTACCGCTTGGTCCGGAAGCTATTTTGGAAGCGCAATTATTGATGTTGGGTTCTCAGAATATCCTCAACCCGGCGAATGGCTCTCCGATTACGGTACCATCTCAGGATATGGTTTTGGGTCTGTATTTTATGACCAAAGAAGCGCATTCTACAGACGAGGTAAAGGTAAAAGGCGAAGGTCTTACATTCTATTCTCCGGAAGAAGTCGAGATTGCTTATGCCGAGGGACAAGTTTCTCTTAATGCAAAGGTAAGATGCCGTCTTCCTATCAAAGAAAATGGTGTCATTACGACCAAGTTATTCCCAACAACCGTCGGTCGAATTTTATTCAACCAAATCGTTCCGAAAGAATCCGGTTTTATCAATGAACTACTCACTAAAAAATCTCTTAGAAATGTGATCGGTCAGGTTTTGGCAGATACAGATTTCCCGACTACAGTGAAGTTCTTGGACGATATGAAAGATTTGGGATATACCAACGCATTCAAGGGCGGATTATCATTCAGCCTTGGAGACATCGTAATCCCGGAAGAGAAGAAGCAGATGATTGCTGCTTCTATTGAAACCGTAGATGAAATCAAGGCTAATTATAATATGGGTCTCATCACAGATACGGAACGTTATAATCAGGTGATTGATGTTTGGACCAATACCAACGCAAGCCTTACCGAAATGATTATGAGCAGAATGAAAGTGGATCAAGGCGGTTTCAACTCCGTGTATATGATGCTCGATTCCGGGGCGAGGGGTTCTAAAGAACAAATTCGTCAGCTTTCCGGAATGAGAGGACTGATGGCAAAACCACAAAAAGCCGGTTCCGTGGGCGCAGAGATTATTGAAAACCCCATTCTCGCAAACTTCAAAGAAGGTTTGTCGATTTTGGAATACTTTATCTCAACCCACGGTGCTCGTAAAGGTCTGGCAGATACCGCTCTTAAAACGGCCGATGCCGGTTACTTGACCAGAAGATTGGTAGATGTAGCGCAAGATGTCATCATTACAGAACAAGATTGCGGAACACTGAGAGGTACGGAAATCACGGCACTTAAGAAAAATGATGATATTGTAGAAAAAATCGCTGAGAGAATTCTTGGTAGAGTTTCTCTTCACAATATTTATCATCCCGAAACAGACGAAATCTTGGCAGAAGCAGACGAATTAATCGTAGAAGCGGTGGCAAAACAAATCGAGGAAGCCGGCATCGAAGCGGTGGAAGTTCGTTCTCCATTGACTTGCGAAGCCAAAAAAGGAATCTGTGCCAAATGTTATGGTCGTAACCTTGCAACCGGTAAAGGAATTCACATGGGAGAAGCTGTTGGTGTAATTGCTGCACAATCGATCGGTGAGCCGGGAACTCAGTTGACATTGAGAACCTTCCACCAAGGCGGTGTCTCAACAAACATTTCTGAGAATCCAAGCATCGTTGCAAAACGCGATGGTATCGTAGAAATGGATGAGGTGAGAACCATTAAATCCGAAGGCGAGGATGGGCAATCTGCAGACATCGTGGTTTCCCGCTCAACCGAATTTCGTTTGGTGGCAGACAACGAAGCCAGAACACCGATTATGATCGCCAACGTTCCTTACGGATCCGAGTTGTTTGTAAAATCCGGCGACAAAGTGAAGAAAGGAGATATGATTGCGAAATGGGATGCGTATAACGCGGTAATCATCGCTGAAAACTCTGGTAAGGTGGAATACGAAGATATCATCCAAGGGGTTTCCTACCAATTGGAAATCGATGAGCAAACCGGTTTCGAAGAAAAAGTAATCTCCGAATCTCGAAATAAAAAAGCCGTTCCGACCCTCAAAGTGGTTGACTCCAAAGGTGTAGAGCAAAAAGGATACAACCTACCGGTTGGCGCGCACATTATGGTAAACGACGGTGAAAAAATCAAAGCCGGTAAAGTCTTGATCAAAATCCCAAGAAAATCGGCGAAAGCAGGCGATATCACCGGCGGTCTTCCGAGAGTTACCGAACTCTTCGAAGCTAGAAATCCTTCCAATCCTGCTGTCGTAACCGAGATTGACGGCGTAGTTTCTTACGGAAAAATCAAAAGGGGTAACCGCGAACTTATTGTGGAAGCTAAAACTGGAGAAATCAAGAAATATTTGGTTAAATTATCCAATCAAATTCTTGTTCAGGAAAACGACTTTGTTTATGCCGGAACGGCGCTTTCAGACGGCTCTGTGACACCCGAGGATATCTTGAAAATCAAAGGTCCAACGGCGGTTCAGGAATATTTGGTTAACGAAATCCAGGAAGTTTACCGTCTTCAAGGGGTGAAGATCGACGACAAACACTTCGAAATCATTGTGCGTCAGATGATGACCAAAGTATCGATTGTGGATGGTGGCGATACCCAATTCTTAGAAGGCGCTTTGGAGCACAAATACGATTTCTTGCAAGAGAACAATAGAGTTTTCGGTCTCAAAGTAGTAACAGATGCAGGCGATTCCAAAGTATTCAAACCGGGACAGATGATCACCGCCAGAGAACTGAGAGATGAGAACTCCAAACTGAAACGCGAAGACCAAGCTTTGGTGATAGTAAGAGATGCACTTCCTGCAACGGCAACGCCTGTATTGCAAGGTATTACGAGAGCAGCACTCCAAACCAAATCTTTTATGTCCGCAGCCTCATTCCAAGAAACCACGAAAGTTCTCAACGAAGCAGCGGTGTCCGGAAAGGTAGATTACCTGACAGGTTTGAAAGAAAATGTCATCGTGGGACACAGGATCCCTGCCGGAACGGGTTTGAAAGAGTATCAGAATGTAATCGTAGGTTCTAAAAAAGAATTCGAAGATATCAGCTAAAAATAATTATAGATTATGAATTTTAAATTTTAAAAGATTTATATTCGTAATCTGTAATTTATAATCTATAATTTAAAATTAAAAAAAATGGACAATAATCAAAACCAAGATCCAAACAACATCAACATCCAATTGAATGAGGTAATCGCTTCCGGCGTATATTGCAACCTTGCGTTGATAAACCATTCGCCGTCAGAATTCGTCGTAGATTTTATCCAATTGATGCCGGGTGTGCAGCAAGCAAACGTGCGTTCGAGAGTCATCTTAGCGCCACTTCATGCCAAGAGAGTTCTTGCAGCGCTTCAGCAAAACATCGCAAACTATGAACAACAATTCGGAGAGATCAAAGAATTGGAACCTTTCGTCGTTGGCAACAACAACGTACAAGCGTAAGATTTTTTCTTAGAACATCAATCCCGATTCTACCAAGAATCGGGATTTTTTTATGAAGTCCCAACGGGACGGCTTAACAAAGGATAGGATGAAATCCTATCAATTGCAAATTGAAGCAAATGAAGTCCCATCGGGACGCCTTACCAAAGGATAGGATGAAATCCTATCACTATTGCAAATTAAATCAAACGAAGTCCCAGCTGGACGGCTTACCAAAGGATAGGATGAAATCCTATTAATAATGCAAATTGAATGAAATGAAGTCCCAACGGGACGCCTTAACAAAGGACAGGATGAAATCCTATTAATATTGCAAATTGAATCAAATGAAGTCCCATCGGGACGCCTTACCAAAGGATATGATGAAATCCTATCAATAATGCAAATTAAATCAAATGAAGTCCCATCGGGACGCCTTAACAAAGGATAGGATGAAATCCTATCAATATCGCAAATTAAATCAAATGAAGTCCCATCGGGACGCCTTACCAAAGGATAGGATGAAATCCTATCACTATTGCAAATTGAATTAAATGAAGTCCCATCGGGACGCCTTAACAAAGGATAGGATGAAATCCTATTAACATTTATCAATTTTGAAATTGAAAAAAAGCAACATTAGGATTTATTAGATTAATATTTTATTAATGCAGCATTCTTCCTATTAAGAGATGCACCGTTTATCTTTGTCAAAATCTTATTCGTAATGAAAAAATTCCTAGCACTTTTCTTACTGACCTTATCGCTCCTCATCAATGCGCAAACAGCAATCGCAGATACTGCGCAAGTCATTATCCCAAATCGTTTAAATAACACAGAAGCGACGAAGAAGCCTTATGTCATTATGATTTCGGCCGACGGCTTCCGATATGATTATGCAAAGAAATACAACGCTCAGAATCTTGTAAAATATTCGACTTCTGGCGTTCAGGCTAAAGCGATGATTCCCGGCTTTCCAAGTGTCACCTTCCCAAACCATTGGAGCCTAATGACAGGTTTGTATCCTGCTCATCACGGTTTGATTGATAATAATTTTTATGATTATAAGCGAAAAGAAAAGTATTTAATGAGCCAAAAAGCAAGCGCAGAAGACGGATCCTGGTACGGCGGCATTCCGCTATGGAGTTTGGCAGAAAAGCAGGGAATGATCTCGGCATCTTTGCAATGGGTTGGTTCTGCAAGCGATGCGGGCGGAATACGGCCAACTTATTATTATCATTACCACGAAAAATTCACGCCGATCGAAAAGGTAGATAAAGTCATCAGCTGGCTGAGGTTGCCGGAGAATCGGCGACCGCATTTCATTTCTTTATATTTTCCGGAAGTTGATGGCGCCGGTCATCATTTCGGACCAGAAGCTAAGGAAACGGAAACTGCGGTTCATTTGATTGATGAAGCGATTGGAAGTTTGGTTCAGAAAGTAAAAGATTTGGGACTTGCAAATGTCAACTTCATCTTCGTTTCGGATCACGGAATGATTCAGGTGGATGGCGGCAATCCGCTTGAGATTCCCCAAATGCTGATGAACAAAGACCGGTTTGATTATTATAATTCGCAGACTTTGCTCAGAGTTTTTGTCAAAAATCCAAAAGAAGTGAAGTCGGTTTTCAGGGAATTAAAATCAAACAAATCCCCGGATTATACTGTTTATCTGGATAAAAAACTTCCGAAATATCTGCATTTTTCTGCAAAAGATGATCGATACAACAGGATAGGGCAAATTCTGCTGATCCCAAATGCACCAAAAATTTTTCTTGAAAAAGGTCAAAAGACTTCTATCGGAAAGCACGGCTACGATCCAAAATTAGTTCCCGAAATGAAAGCCACCTTCGCAGCTTGGGGTTCGGCATTTAAAAATAATCAGACCGTTGACGAATTCGAAAATGTGGATGTTTATCCGATGGTTGCTGAGATTTTGCATTTGAAAATCAATCAAAAAATCGACGGGAAAAGAAAAACTTTGCAATCAATTTTGGCGCAGGTCAATTAGCTTTTTGAATGGGAAATTAACGCATTAACAAAAAAGGAAGCACAAATCTGTACTTCCTTTTATTTTAATGATATTTTACGAAGGTTTCAACCACCTCTAAACTGCCTTTTTTAATCCTTCAAACTTTTCATATCGATCACGAATCTGTATTTCACATCGCTCTTCAGCATTCTTTCATACGCATTGTTAATCTCCTGCATTTTGATAAGTTCGATGTCTGCCACGATGTTTTTTTCGCCACAGAAATCCAACATTTCCTGCGTTTCTTTGATGCCGCCGATAAGCGATCCCGCCACCGAACGTCTTTTGTAGATCAGTGGTTTGGTGCTCACCCAGTCATTCTCAAAATCACCGATGTAGCCCACCAAAACCAAAGTGCCGTTCACAGTCAAGGTGTTCATATAAGGATTGATGTCGTGCTCGTACGGAACGGTATCGATAATCAAGTCAAACGTGTTAAGCGCTGCTTTCATTTCTTCGGCATCCGTGGAAATAATCACCTTGTCTGCGCCCAATTTCTTAGCATCTTCGGTTTTTCCTGCGCTTCTGGAAAATAATGAAACGTGCGCTCCCAGCCCTTTTGCCAATTTGATGGCCATATGACCCAAGCCGCCTAAACCAACCACCGCAACTTTAGAATCTGCATTGACGTTCCAATGTTTGAGCGGCGACCAAGTCGTAATTCCTGCGCACAGAAGCGGCGCAACGGCTGCCAAATCCAAATTGTCTGGAACCTTCAAGACAAAATGCTCATCAACTACCACAGATTCGGAGTAGCCGCCATAGGTTCTTTGGTTTTGGATGTATTTGTCTTTCCCGTTGTACGTTCCGGTGAAACCATTTTCGCAGAATTGTTCCAAATCCTGAGCGCAACTGCTGCAAGTTCTGCACGAATCTACCATACAGCCCACTGCTGCCAGATCTCCAACTTTGAATTTGGAAACCTCGCTTCCGATGCTTGTAATTCGCCCAACAATCTCGTGGCCAGGAACAGCCGGATAGACGGTGCCTCCCCAGTCGTTCCTCGCCGTGTGAAGATCCGAATGGCAAACGCCGCAGTACAGGATTTCTATTTCCACATCTTTTGGCTGAATCTCTCTTCGTTCGATGGTCATTAATTCTAAATCGTGGTCCGGAGTCTCGGTTCCAAACGCTTTTACTTTGTGTGTCTGCATTATTTTGAATATTTTTACTTGAAATTTTTATTTTAATAGTCTATCCTTTGGTTGATGAAGAAGCAAATTTTCAGATTTTATCCGGCTTTTATTAATTTCTATACAGTCTGGATGTTGTATTTGCTTTTTTTTGCGACATTCCGGGAGTCTCCTGATCAGACATTTAACATCAAAACGATTCCTTTCGAAACCATTGATGAGTATTTTTTTAATGTAATCCATTATGATAAACTGGAATTTTTCAAAAACATATTGGGCAATATTATACTTTTTGTGCCTTACGGTTTTTTAGGAATTTTATATCCTAAGCTCAATAAGATCGAGTGGCTTTTTCCATCATTTTTTGTGGTGATAAACATCATCGAGTTTTCCCAGTTCTATTTTAAAAGAGGTTTTGCCGATATTGATGATATTATCCTAAATACTTTCGGCGTAGTCTTGGGATTTGTAATTTACAAGAGCTTTTTCTACATCAAGGGCAGATGACTTTCATCTCGGTTCTTCGGTTCAGTTGATGTTGCGCTTCGGTGCAGTTCACGTCGTTGCTGCACTTGTTCAGAAGCCGCGTTTCGCCGTAGCCAACGGGTTTAAGTCTTGCTTTACTAATTCCTTTCGCCGTCAAATATTCCACAGCGGCACTTGCGCGGTTCTGAGAAAGTGTTTGGTTGTAGTCGTCCGAAGCTCGGGAGTCGGTGTGCGATGCCAATTCCACCTTTACTTGCGGGTTGTCTTTCATAAACTGTACCAATTTGTTAAGTTCTGCTTTGGCATCTTCCCTGATGTCATATTTATCTAGATCGTAATGGATATTTTTAAGGTTAATCGGTTTGCCGCAAGTTGTTTCTTCCATGCAGACTTCTAGATTGATAAATAGGGTATTGCTTCTGTCCAGATTTTTGGACGTTATCATTTCGGTTTGGGAAAAATAATTTCCTTTTTTTCCGTAGATATTATAAGATGTGTTTTTATCCGCTTTGAAATAGAATTTCCCTTCGTTATTGGTTTTTATTTCGTGGACTATTTCGGTTTCGTTGTTTTTAATAACGACTGTCACGTCTCTCAGTACGTTTTTGGAGTTGCAGATATTCACTTGGCCTTGTACGAAGAATGTTTCAGCATCGGTAGAAATTTCCTTTTTGAGTGTGATGTTTTTGACAAATTCATTCTTGTTGGCATTGACAGAAATGAGGTCAATATTATACAGGCTTCCTTTGATGACATAGTCTTCCGGCTTTATTTTTTTGAAGAAAGCGACGCCTTGCGCATTGGTTCTTGCAGAGTATTTCCGTTGCCCATTTTTGTAAAGTTCCACAAAAGTGCCAGGCAGTACTAATCCCGTTTCTCGGTCTCTCGCCAGCACAGATAATCCATAATTAGGACCCGAAGCGGAGCCGGAGAATCTAAAAGTTATTCCGGCAAAGACCCCAAAAGAATGGATCTCGTGATCCAAAGCGGTGGTTCTCACCTCGGAAGCAGCGGGCGAAATGTTATTTTGACTTTCAGTGGTTGTAAAAGGAATGTATCCGGCCGACTTTCCGCTGATAACCATATCTTTACTATTGAAATGCTGGAGATAATAAGCGCCGACATTTAAACCAATATTTTCTGAGAAAAACCAATTGTACTCCAGCTCGCCCTTCCCAGAAAAGACAGATTTCTCGTCGTAGCCGTTGTGATAATTCAGATTGTAAATGGATGCGCCACTGTTGGAAACTAAAGATGTTTCACCGCCTTTTATATTCGAGATTCCGCCTCGGAGCTTGAAAGCCAATGCCATATTATCGTTGATTATCCACCGGAAGTTGGGACCAATGCCAAGGTAATAACGTTCGATTTTATTTTCAGTCAAAGTTGGAACCGATAGCTTGGTGCTTCCTAAATACAAATTCTCCGTTGGATAAGAATTTTTTGGTGTATTTTGAAGATAATCCGCATCGATTCCCAACCCGAGCCAATTGAAATAATAATCTGCAGAAACGCCGAGATTCAGATTGGGTTTATAATCAATATATTTCGTCTGATTGTCATAGGATGGAAAATCCGCTCCGCCTTTTAAGGAAATATTAATCTGATTTTGATCATAAAGCGAGTTTCGGAATTGCGAATTAAAATATTGAACCGTCAGTAGGAGGAAAAGCAGTACATATATTCTCATTAATCTAATTTTTTCTTGGTCGACACAAATTTATAGAATTATTGCATAAAAAAAGCCGACAGAAGCCGGCATTATAAGGATCACAGTCGTTATTGCTTAATAATCTGGGTTATTTTCTGTGTATTGTCGTCCATTGTGTAGCGCATCAGATATTTGCCCGGACGCAATTTATCAATTCTCAATTCCGTATTGTTGCTGTTGATATTATATTCCGCTATTTGAGCTCCCAAGATGGAAAAAAATGTCACTGTTTTTATTTTAACAGCAGCATCTTTGGATTTAAGGATCAAAACATCCCGAGTCGGGTTGGGATAGGCCACCAAAATACCATCGTCGGTCTTTTGATTGGAGAGGTTTCGGGCTGTGGTTTGAGCCTTCATTTCTCCCGAAAATCCAACCGATAATGCGGTAAAGAAGATAAAAAATAAAAGTTTTTTCATTCGCTTTTGTCTGTCTGAAACCATTGCAACAAATATATTTTAAATAAATTGAATATGCAATAGTCTATGATTAAAAGTATAATTAAATTTGCATCAATATTTTTTAAAGATGATTTCAAGAAACAGAAGACTCCGAACCAGTGAGTCCATACGCCAGTTAGTGCGCGAAACAGTCCTTACGACCAGCGATTTGGTATTGCCGATGTTTGTCACAGAAGGTGAAAACAAAAAAGAAGCCATTTCTGCAATGCCCGGCGTCTTCCGCCAAAGTTTGGATCTCACGGTGAAAACGGTAAAGGAAAATTACGACCTCGGCATCAAAGCCATCAACCTTTATATGAAAGTTTCAGATCATCTGAAAGATAACACCGGAAAGGAAGCCTGGAATCCTGATGGACTGATGCAAAACACCATCAAAGCCATCAAAAATGCCGTTCCCGAAGTCATCATAATGCCGGATGTGGCATTGGATCCGTACTCCATCTACGGTCACGACGGAATTATCAAAAACAGAAAGATAGATAATGATCTCACGGTGGAAGCGCTTGTGAAAATGGGAATTTCGCACGCCGAGGCAGGCGCAGACATTCTGGCACCCAGCGATATGATGGATGGCCGGGTTCTCGCGATGCGACAAGCGTTGGAGAACAGCGGTTTCACTGATGTGGGGATTTTGTCTTACGCTGCAAAATATGCGAGCGCTTTCTACGGCCCGTTCCGGACAGCTTTGGATAGTGCGCCCGTTGACGAGAAGGATATTCCGGCAGACAAGAAAACCTACCAGATGGATTTTCATAATTCCCGAGAAGCCATCGATGAAGCATTAAAAGATGTTGAGGAAGGTGCCGATATTATAATGATAAAACCCGGAATGCCTTATCTGGACGTCGTTTCCAAGATCCGCGAACTTATTACACAGCCGATTGCCGTTTATCAGGTAAGCGGCGAATATGCAATGTTGAAAGCTGCTTCGCAAAATGGCTGGCTGGACAACGACAAAGTTCTCTTAGAAAGTCTCACCTCCATCAAACGTGCGGGTGCCGATATGATTTTCACCTATGCCGCCGCAGAGGTGGCGAGACTGATCGGTAAAAATTAAAAAAAATCGCTTAGAATAGAACTGAAATAGTTTTTTCTAAGCGAAATTTTTGAGAGATGCAGACTATTTATTGCTTAATCAACTTAACCGTTTTGCTCTGTTTATTGTCGGTGGTTACTTTGGCTAAATAGATTCCGGCGGGATATGGGCTTAAGTCAACCGTTACAGTTTGACCATTTATTTTTTGTGATAAAATTTGCTTTCCTGTGGGGTCAAATACTTCTACCGTTGCATTGCCGTCTGTTTGTATCACAAAAATGCCGGTGGAAGGATTGGGATAGGCTTTGAAATCTTTTACAAAACTGTCCGATGTTGTGCTCAAAAAAGCACCGGTTATTTTTCGTATTTTATGATTAGAATAATCGGCGACATACATAATCCCTGATGGGTCAACCGCTACTCCAGTAGGATAGTTAAATTGTGCTGCCGTACCCGTTCCGTCAGCAAACCCTTGTGTGCTTCCTGCCAAAGTGGTCACCACACCTGCGGGGGTTATTTTTCGGATTTTATAATTATTTGTATCTGCCACGTATACATTCCCAGAAGCATCAACAGCAACTCCGTATGGATAATAAAACTTTGCTGTTGTGCCTATTCCGTCCGCATACCCATATGTACTTCCTGCCAAAGTGGTCACCACGCCCGCTGGCGTTACTTTTCTTATCTTATGATTAGTAAAATCTGCCACATACAAATAGCCCGACGCATCAACCGCTACTCCAGTAGGATAGTTGAATTGTGCTGCCGTACCCGTTCCGTCAGCAAACCCTTGTGTGCTTCCAGCCAAAGTAGTCACCATACCTGCGGGG
>NZ_QOVY01000018.1 GCF_003932955.1 Chryseobacterium sp. SC28 | reverse complement strand
GAATTACCTCCAAAATCACATCTTTTACAATGATTCAATATCTCAATTTCTTTGTTTTCAAAAGAAGTTTGAACAAAATTAAAATGAATTTATTCTAAATGCACAACAGGTATGAAATTATTCTACTGTTACGGATTTTGCAAGGTTTCTAGGCTGGTCGACATTCGCTCCTCTTTCTACTGCAATATAGTAAGACAGCAATTGCAGTGGAATTGATGCTAAAATAGGAGAGAAACATTCGGAAGTCTCAGGAATTTCTATGATATAATCGGCCATTGCAGCCACTTGTGTGTCACCTTTGTTGATTACCGCGATTACTTTTCCCTTTCTCGCTTTGATTTCCTGAACATTGCTAACGATCTTGTCGTAATGCCCAATTTTCGGCGCGATAATGACGATTGGCATATTTTCATCAATCAATGCGATGGGGCCGTGCTTCATTTCGGCAGCCGGATATCCTTCTGCGTGGATATAAGAGATTTCTTTAAGTTTGAGAGCACCCTCCAATGCTGTCGGAAAATTATAACCTCTTCCTAAATATAAGAAGTTGGTGGCATTTGCAAATTTTGAAGCGATGCTTTTCACCACACTGTTTGTAGAATTCAGGACATCTTCCACTTTTTTGGGAATAGCTTCCAATTCATGGATTAATCTCATGAACTCGGCTTTGCCCAGATTTCCGTTATGATGTCCTAATTTAATCGCTATCAAAGACAGTACGGTAAGTTGGGCTGTGAAAGCCTTGGTAGAAGCAACTCCAATTTCCGGTCCTGCGTGTGTATAAGCACCGGCATCTGTATATCGGGCGATAGACGAATCTACCACGTTGCAGATCCCGAATACGAACGCCCCTCTTTCTTTTGCTAATTTGATGGCGGCCATTGTATCGGCTGTTTCGCCGGATTGGGATATGGCAATCACTACATCCTTCGAACTGATAATGGGATCTCTGTATCTGAATTCGGAAGCGTATTCTACTTCCACAGGTATCCTCGCAAATTCTTCTATGAGATACTCGCCGATAAGCCCTGCGTGCCAAGAGGTGCCACAAGCAATGATAATGATCCGTTCGGCGTTGGTCAATCTTTCGAGATGATCCCAGATACCGGCCATTTTGATGATTCCTTCTTCAGCCAGCAATCTGCCTCGCATCGTATCTAGGATAGATTTTGGCTGTTCGAATATTTCTTTTAGCATGAAATGCTCATAACCGCCTTTTTCAATTTGTTCGAGATTAAGTCTCAGTTCTTGAATGGCCGGCTCTATTTTGGTATTTTCTTTAATAGTTCGGATATCGATTCCTTTTGCAAGAGATATGGTGGCCATATGACCTTCTTCAAGATATACCGCTTCCTTGGTAAACTCTACAAATGGAGATGCGTCCGACGCTACAAAAAATTCATTTTCCCCAATTCCGATGGCTAAAGGAGATCCCAATCTGGCGACAACCAACTCGCCGGGGAAATCTTCGTGCATCACGGCAATCGCATAAGCGCCATAAATTTCGTTGAGTGCAAATCTTACCGCTTCAGGAAAATCCAACAATGGCTCTTTATCCATAAAGTATTGGATCAGATTGACCAACACCTCGGTATCGGTTTCTGATTTGAAATCAAAATCGCGGTTGATGAGCATCGTTTTTATGGTATCATAATTTTCGATGATCCCGTTGTGAACCAATGCTATCTTCCCGTTATTCGAAAGGTGAGGATGGGAATTGCTATCGCTCGGGATGCCGTGGGTCGCCCATCGCGTATGACCCATGCCTATTTTGGAGGTATTTTTAAAAGATTTAGATATGGCTACCAAATCATCAACTTTACCTTTGGTTTTCTTCACTTCGAAGTCGCCATCATCCGTTTCCAAAACCATTCCGGCACTATCGTATCCGCGATATTCCAAACGGCGCAACCCATTGATTACAATGTCATACGCATCTCTAAAACCTGTATAACCTACGATTCCACACATATTTTATTATTAGTTTTTTTACTTTTGGGTAAATATTAATCTCAACTGCGCTGCCTTCGATTCTATTGGAATTGCCTGACCCGTGTTATTATAATCCGTTCCTTTGAGGACAATTCGGTATGGCGTATAAGCTCTGGTATTATAATTTTGACCAAGCAAGGTGCCGGTAGAAGGATCCTGCAGATATCTTCCAATATCCATCCGGAAAGCTCTGATTTCAGAATCTCCTTCGACGATGTCTTTTAAGCTTTTTGTAATCCCTATTTCATAATAGGCGTCTTTGGTGCTCAGATTATTGGTTTTTATCAAGCTATAGCCGGCGGAGGCCAAGACCGTCATATCGGGAAGGAATCTCATGGAATCTTTGGCGACGCCTCTCTCTCTTACCAGTAAACTAGATGGTTTTTTATAGGAATTGTTCCAACCGGTTTCATCATTATAAAGCCTAATCTTGGCAGAGACGATTCCGATTTTGTCGTTTTTGTACATCGCTCTAAGTTGAGCAATAGTACTTTCTGGGATTTTAATTCCAAAACTGGCGCCGCCCATTCCTTGAGTATAGATAAGGGCATCTCCTGTGACATCGTTTGGAGGAGCGGTGTCGGAAACTGCTGCTGCATACGGCGTTCCGGATCTGTCGTACATAATCTGACTGAGATGGACATTCCCAGAACCCAAATTGAGAGCAAACTCTGCTTTCGTACGCGTCACCGTGCCATCGGTTGCCGTGACGTCATTTTTATAATAAATAGTAACGCCGGCATCATTGGGTGCCATCGAGAACAGATAGCCATCTTCCTCTAATACCGAAATGCTGATTCCTTTGAAATATCTTATGAAAGACGCCGCATCTTTGAGAACCTGATCGCCTTTTTTTGCAAAAATTTTGCTTTGGAAAAAAGCACTATCCAATTTCATTCGGAAAGAAACCGCTCTGTTAAGCAGCTCGGCGGCATCGGAATCTTTGGTAATAACCACAGAATTAACGGTGCCCTCGAAAACCTTAGACCCCAGCACAGTAGGATTTAGGGCGACGACTTTGTTGGAAGAAAGTTTATCCGCAGTGCCGCCAAGGAAATCGGTAACCTCGTGAACTTTGATTGTAAAGAGCGTTTTACCGTTAATTTTGGTTTTTCCATATTTGCTTACCGGATATGTGGTAACCACTTTTTTTGCGGCCACTGCACCATCCGGATAGATATAGTCTTCATTGGTGGTTGTTTTGATAGAATCCGAAGCCGTTTCATATCTCGGTTTCAAAGTCAACACAACCGAATCGATAACAGGATTTGTCCCGAAATCCGGATCGTAGGTACTGAGTCTCAGCTGAGTAACGTAGGATACTTTTTGTTTTCCGAAAATGGGCTCGGCGAAAGCGCCCAGCTGCACACTGTCTAGCTTAGAAGCATCCGCTTGGATCGTGTCTTTGTTACTGATGTTATATGCTAAAAGGCTGTAGGCTTTGTCGTAACCATCTGCGGCGTTGCCATCTACCAATTGCGATCCCAAATCATCCAAATCTCCTTCGCAAGAATTTAAAACTACCATTCCCATTATCAAAAACGGGATCAACTTCATCAAAGTTTTTATTTTTATCATCTTATAAATTCGTAATTAATAAACAGTTGCTATGGAGTCGGCATTGAGATAATCCGATTTCTCTGCATCTGCTTTTCCGTAAGCTTCTTCTAATTTGTCTTCGAGAAATTCATTTCCCTTCACGATCACATCTACGTACTGCATACTGTCGTTTACAAAACCGAGAAAGCTAGGATTATTTAACGATTCCAAATCGAAAATATTATCAAAAGCCAAAATTTCTTTTGTATTACTATTCAGCTCTATATCATCTTCGTTGTACACAGAAAGCACAATTTTGGTATCGTTGAAATAGGTATCGTCTTTGTAATAAGTTTTAAGATAAATGGGAATAAGTGCAGACATCCAACCGTTCAGATGAATCACATCGGGAACCCAATTGAGTTTTTTGATGGTTTCTATGACCCCTCTGGCAAAAAAAACGGCTCTTTCGTTATTATCGGCGAAGGGTTTCCCATCGTCATCAAAATAATACTGTTTTCTTTTGAAATATTCTTCATTATCAATAAAATAAACCTGAAGACGCTCGCCGGGTAAAGAGGCTACTTTTATGATCAAAGGCTGATCCAGATCATTGATGATAATGTTCATACCGGATAGTCTGATGACCTCGTGAAGCTGGAATTTTCTCTCGCTTATCTGTCCAAATCTCGGCATAAAGACCCTGACATCGTTACCACTTGCGTGCATTTTCAGCGCCATTTTGTGTACCAAACTTCCCATATTGGTATCTTCCTGATACGGGAACATTTCTGTAGTAACGTATAAAATCTTTTGATTAGGCATATAAATTTACTTTAGATGAAGTATAAATCTTCATTTTGCAAAATTACGAAAATAAAATCAAATCATTAATTTTCATTCATATTAATAGCGCATCCCAAATCCCATAATTATTCCAACAAAAACAGGGAGTGGTCGAGCAAAAATTATCATTAAGGCAAATTTAAGGCTTTTCTGTTCTTTCGCAAAGATTTTGTGACCCGTTGTAATATTGCTTACTCCAGTTGACTGATTTTGTTTCGATGATAGCTGAGATTTGAAAAATCTTTTTGAATAGCTATTTGCCGCTTTGGAAATTACAAAAACGATTATCTTTGATGCTCAAAATAAGAACATAATGCAGGTCTTCTACGACAAAGATTCTCTTTCGGAGTTTATTAAAACTCAAAAAAAATTGAACAAGAAAATAGGCTTTGCACCTACGATGGGTGCTTTGCACGCCGGGCATATCTCGCTCTACAAAGAAGCGAAAAGGGACAACGACATTGTGGTCTGCTCTATCTTCGTCAATCCTACCCAATTCAACAATCCCGACGATTTGGAAAAATATCCAAGAACAATCGATGACGACATAGCAAAGCTGGCAGATTCTTCTTTGGTAGATGCCGTTTACATCCCGAAAACGGAAGATATCTATCCCCACGGGATGCTCAGGAAACATTATGATTTTGGAGGCATCGAAAAGGAAATGGAGGGCGCTGCAAGGCCGGGGCATTTCGATGGTGTCGGAACCGTTTTGGAAGAGCTATTCCGACAGGTGCAGCCCGATAATGCTTATTTTGGAGAGAAGGATTTTCAACAGTTGAAGATTGTGGAAAAACTCGTGCAAATTTTGGATTTGAAAATTAAAATCCATGGGGTGAAGATTTATCGGGAAGCAAACGGCCTCGCAATGAGTTCCCGGAATATGCGCCTTTCCCAAAAGGAAAAAGAAACTTCTGCTCTGATCTACCAAACTTTGATGCATGTGAATGACTGGTTCAAAGTCCTATCGGTGGGCGAAATCAAAAGCAGAGTGAAGGCCATTTTTGACAAAGAAAATATGGATTTGGAATATTTCATTATTGCAGATGAAGCAACTTTGAAAGAAGTCGATTTTTATAGCAATGATAAAAGTTTTCGTGCTTTCATCGTCGTCAATGTGGGCGCAGTGCGATTGATAGACAATCTGCATTTGGACTGAATTTAGAATTATTAAATTCAAAAAAAGAAACTTCTTTTTTCAAAGAAGTTTCTACACCAAATCACAAAATATTAATATGAAAAAAATTTACTCTCGTAAATCGTGACTCGGCTGGGATTCGAACCCAGGACCCATACATTAAAAGTGTATTGCTCTACCAGCTGAGCTACCGAGTCGGTCTTTTATAATTGATGAATGATAAATTGTAATGGATTACAATTAATGGTTTATCGTTTAATTTTATAAAACATTACGGAATCATTTATCAATAATCATTTATTTTTTTATGTGCCTGCGACTGGACTCGAACCAGCACATCCAATAGGAAACCACCCCCTCAAGATGGCGTGTCTACCAATTTCACCACACAGGCAAAAAAAAACCGTATTGCTACGGACTAAACTCGTGACCCGGCTGGGATTCGAACCCAGGACCCATACATTAAAAGTGTATTGCTCTACCAGCTGAGCTACCGAGTCGGCCGCACTAAAACCTCAATATTTCTATCTCTTTTTTAAGTGGTGCAAAGATAGGTGTTTTTTTAAAATCTCAAAATTTTTTAGGAACTTTGTTAAAAATAAAATAATGATCATTTCTCTGCTGGGATATATGGGTTGTGGTAAATCTCACGTTTCCATAAACTTGAGCCGCAAAATAAATTTCAGGCTGGTAGACCTCGACGAAATGATTTCTAACCGGCATCAGCAGACGATTTCCGAAATCTTTGAGCAGCGCGGAGAGATCTATTTCAGAAAAGTTGAAAGAACGATTTTGGAAGAAATTTTGGCGACGGAGGACAATATAGTTCTTAGTCTTGGGGGCGGCACGCCGGTCTATTACGACAATATAAACCTCATCAACAGGATGTCAACCAGCTTTTTTCTCCGCGCATCTGTGGGGACACTCGCCCATCGCATTTTGCTGCATAAAAATACACGCCCCTTGATTGCCAATTTAGCAGATTCCGAGGTTCCCGAATATATTGCGAAGCATCTTTTCGAGAGAAATCCCTACTATTCCCAAGCGCATTTCACCATCGATACCGATTTCAAAACCGCCACAGAAGTGTCCGACGAAATCGTAAAACTATTGGGAATCTAATCTTCGTCTTCTTTATTTTCTTTGAAGAAGGCATCCCATCCGTTATCGTCAATCTCGTCTGAAAAGCCGTCGCCTGCGAAGTCATCTATTTCTCGGCGGTCTTTCTTGGTAGGTCTTCCGATGCCTTTTTGCCGGTAATAATCTTGCGCCGATTTTCGGAGCTTTAGCAATTCGTATTGATCTTTGTCCGTCATATCCTGCACGTACACGGGTACCAACTTGGCTCCTACTCTACTTTTTGGGATTTCGAGAACTTTTATTTTGTAGTCTATTTGGTTTTTTCGGATTTTGATGAGATCGCCCGGTCTCACTTCCCTGGAAGCTTTAACAGGATTTTCGCCTATGCTCACTCGGTTCTTTTTTATCTCATCTGCGGCGAGCGTTCTGGTCTTATAAAATCTTATGCTCCACAAATATTTATCTATTCTCATTATTTTTTATACTTTTGTCGCGTTAAATTAATCGCAATTTAAGATTAAATAAAAAATGAAGAAAATACTTTTAGGAATTGCTCTGTCTGCGGTCATACTGCAAGCATGCAATAATGACGATGACAATAATGAAGATGCAGTAATTTTGACTATCGAGGAACAAAATTCCTATGACGATGCAGCAGCCATAGATTTCATGAACAAAAATTATCTCAACAGCAAAGGAGTGATTACCGAGTTTGATGACACTGTGACGACCGATGATAATGAAATAAAACTGATCGATTACGATTACGTAAAACTTCCGTCTGGTGTTATTTACCTCTTGAGACCGGGCGCGCAACCCGAGCCTGGAAAAGAAATCGGAAGCACCGATGTAATCCATTTAATGATCGTCGCCAAAAGTTATATTTCTACCAAGGTGGATGATAAAATCGTTTATAGCAACGAATCTACTTTTTCTAACAGTTTGGCCTCCGGCAATGTGGTGAAGGATCCTGCTTATTACTACGTAAAATCTTCCGTTCTGAAGAACTACAATGATACGTATCATACGACGTACGGCAGAAACTTCTACGAGATAGAAGGCCTGCAGGAAGGGTTGAAGTTTTTCAAATCCTTCGATCTGGAGGATTCTGCCGATTACAATATGCAGGGCGTCATCATCGTTCCTTCCAGAGCGGCTTTCGCCAGAGATAGTAATATTTATGCGTATACAGACAGAAGTATTGTTTTCAACTTTCAGGTTTACAAAACCAGAGCACGGGATATGGCAACGGAAGATTAATGGGAATTTAATCAAAATATTAGAGCGGACTATATAATAAATATTCCGCTTTTTTATTGTGATATTTTTGATTCAAATCTTTGCCAAAAACTCTTGGTATGAGCTTTCTTTGATAGAGACACAGCCTTCATCCGAGATTTGATCCAGAATGATATTTTCTATTTGGTTGACAGATTTAGCATCAAATGTTTTGGAAACTCGGATATAGTTTTCCGTAAAGCCGTACATCATTCCTTTTTTATTTTCGTGTTCCCAAAGGACGCTCAGTTTTCTTCCTAATTGACTTCTGTAGAATTCCATTTTCTTTTTCTCGGAAAGGATTCTCAGCATTTTGTTTCGGCGTTTTCTTTCAGGAATTGGAACTGCGCCAGGCATATTAGCCGCTTCCGTATTTTCTCTTTCGGAATAGGTAAAAACGTGAAGATAGCTGATGGGAAGTTCATTTATGAAGTTATAAGTTTCCATAAACAAGGCTTCCGTCTCGCCCGGAAATCCCACAATGACATCGACACCGATTGCTGCTCGCGGCATCACTTCTTTGATTTTCTCAACGCGGTTTTTGTATAGATTGGTCAAGTAGCGGCGCTTCATTTTTTTCAGCAATTCATCACTGCCCGACTGGAGCGGAATATGGAAGTGCGGAACAAAACTTCTGCTCTTAGCGACCAACTCGATGCTCTCATTTTTCAACAGGTTGGGTTCGATGGAAGAAATTCGGATTCTTTCGATGCCCTCTATTTTATCGAGTTCCGCAATCAAATCCAGAAAAGTATGTTCGTGTTTTTTGTTGCCAAACTCGCCTTTTCCGTAATCGCCAATATTGACGCCTGTCAAAACAATTTCTTTAATGCCTTTCGCGGCAATTTCTTTGGCATTGGCAATCACATTCCCGATTGTGTCGGATCGTGAAATCCCTCTGGCCAAGGGAATTGTGCAATAAGTACATTTGTAATCGCAGCCGTCCTGCACCTTGAGAAAAGCACGGGTTCGGTCGCCGATGGAATACGAACCTACAAAAAAATCGGCTTCATCGATCTCGCAAGAGTGGACCATTGCCTTAGTTTCCGACTTTTCCAGATCATCAAGGTAGCTGAGAATATTGAATTTTTCCTTTGCTCCCAAAACTAGGTCGACGCCGGGGATCGCAGATATTTCTTCGGGTTTTAGCTGCGCATAGCAACCGATAATGGCAACCAAGCCTTCCGGATTAGCCCGCAGAGCACGCTTCACGTGAAGTTTACATTCTTTATCTGCGTTTTCCGTCACGGAGCAAGTATTGATGATATAAACTTTTGCCGGCTCGTCAAAACTTACTTTTTCATAACCGGCCTCTGTCAATTGCCGGGCAATAGTAGAAGTTTCTGCAAAATTGAGCTTGCAGCCAAGTGTGTGAAACGCAACAGTCTTCGGTTGAGAAAGGAAATCCGACATAAGGCTGCAAAGTTATTAATAAAAACCAAAATGTTGCAAATGAAGAAATTTCTCTCTTTACTACTTTTCTAATAAAAAAATCCGGCTGATAAGCCGGACGAGATTTTATTTGGATTTCTTTTCCTTAGGGACTTTTAAACCTTTGTCTCTCGCTTCGGAAATCCCGATAGCGACTGCTTGTTTCTTGCTGGTTACTTTTTTGCCGGATCCGGATTTTAAAGTACCTTCTTTGAATTCGTGCATTACCTTACCCACCTTTTTTTGGGCTTTGTCGGAATATTTTTTTTCTGTTGCCATCTTTTTCAATTTTTTTTTAAA
The DNA here is from genome assembly GCF_003932955.1 of Chryseobacterium sp. SC28. Taxonomy (GTDB): domain Bacteria; phylum Bacteroidota; class Bacteroidia; order Flavobacteriales; family Weeksellaceae; genus Epilithonimonas. Next base: position 46,579 of record NZ_QOVY01000018.1, on the reverse strand, counting down.
AGTTAGGATTGTCGTTTTGTATCTTATTATTATCTCTTAGATATCAAGCCCGAAAGTTTTAGAAGACAAGGGAAGCGGAACAAATTTGCCAGCCGCATAATCTTGCCAATCTTATTCGGATTTCGGAACACTTACGGCGACTTCATACACTTTGGCATGCATCAGATACTTCGATCTCTCGCGAGAAGTGACGTCTACAATTTTACCTTTGAAGAGCACAATAACCGGATCTTCGGTGATCTGCCAGTCCGCATCAAAAAAGTACTTTTCGTCGGGACTTTTTTCCGTAATCTCCGCCTGCCTTTCTTTTAACTGTTCTGCAGCTTCTTGAAAACCTTCATCCGCTGAATAAAGAAATTGGTAGTCAGGTCCTGCCACGGCTTTGTAACATTTATTTTCCGCCAGAAGATTTTGAGAGTCATCTTCCACGGGGCTGTCGTTCCCATCGAGGAAGCCTACCTCCAGTAATTTGCCATTTCGTTCTTCAGCGAATTTTCTCGCTTCTTCTACCGATTTGAAACCTGTATAAACATTACTTTTTTCAAATTCGTATTTGGTGAGTCTTTCGACAATATTTTCTGTTTCCATAATAGGTTTATTTTTTTCTGATTGCAATTGAAGAAAATTCTTTTCTTCGGAAATAGCGGGAACTTTCTAAAATAACAAGGAACAAAAGTTTTGCCAAAATACGGTAAGTCAAACGTTTTAATTTATGACGCCAAACTCGCAAGCAGAAAAATTAACAATCCGGCGTTGCTTGAGAATACCAAAACTGCCAATTTGACTTAAAACCAACACCAATTTTACTAAGAGTTTTGTAAAAATGTTAAATATCGTTAAAACTGTAACACTAATTTTTTAGTTCAGACCAATTTAGCATTAAATTTGTCAGATGATAATCCCAAATAGAAATGAATAATAAGATGAAGAATACCTTAAAAAAACTAATGCCTTTTGTAGTCACCGGCGTTATTTCCGGAGCAACCGTTTTCGGAGCGAGTCAATATTTCGATCAGGACAACAGCAAAGAAGATTACTCCTATTTCACTACGGCTTCCAATAAATCAGCTTTTGCGAGCATAGGTTCTGCGGTGGCCGACGATTTTGTAAAAGCTGCAAAAACTACGGTTCCCGCTGTTGTAACCATCAAAAATTATCAGGATCGCGCGCAAACGATGCCCGACATCGATATGTTTGAGTTTTTCTTTGGCCCTTTGGGACCTAACCAGCAAAGACAGAAGCAAGCGCCTAAAAACATGCCTTCCGGTTTAGGTTCTGGAGTCATCATCTCGCCAGACGGTTACATTATTTCCAATAATCACGTGGTTGCAGGTGCCAATAAATTGGAAGTTGTTTTGAGCAACAAGAAAACCTACATCGCCACGTTGGTCGGTACAGATCCCAATACGGATATTTCTCTTTTAAAAATTGAAGAAAATGGTTTGCCTTATCTCAATTTTGCCAACTCCGACTTGGCAGAAGTGGGGCAATGGGTTTTGGCTGTAGGGAATCCGCTCGGGCTCAATTCTACTGTCACAGCGGGGATCATATCGGCAAAAGGAAGAAGCATCGATATCCTAAGCCAACAATCGAGAACGCCGATCGAAAGTTTTATACAGACAGATGCAGCTATTAATCCCGGGAATAGCGGGGGTGCTCTTGTAAACGTCAACGGTGATCTGATCGGCATCAATACCGCCATCCAATCGAAAACGGGTTATTACGAAGGCTATGGTTTTGCAGTACCGTCGAACCTTGCCCGCAAAGTTGTGGAGGATATCAAGAAGTTTGGTTTGGTGCAACGAGGTTTTCTGGGCGTAGGAAGCTTGGATCTTTCTAATGCCCTGCAAGTAGAAGCCTACAATCAAAAAGAGAAGAAAAATTTGAAAACCGGCGACGGTATTTACGTTACCGAAGTGACCGAGAAAAGTGGTGCTGAAGATGCAGGAATAAAACCGGGCGATATTATTATAAAAATAGATAATACTTATATTAACGGTTTTTCTGATCTTTCGTTTATCATAGGAAGCAAGAGACCGGGCGACAAAGTAGCAGTGACGTACATCAGAAACGGAAAAGAAAATACCGTAAATGTGACATTGAAAGACCTCAAAGGCAGAACTTCGACCCGAAGCAAAGAGGATTTGACCGTCACTGAAAAAATCGGAGCGGAATTCGAACCGCTAAGTGAACGGGTAAAAACGGACTACGGTCTTGAAAGCGGCGTCATCGCAAAAAATGTTGTGGAAGGTAGTGAAATGGATAAAATTGGTGTGGTTGATAACTACATCGTGATGGAAATCAACGGAAAACCAGTGAATACGCAGAAAGATGTAGAAAAAATCCTAAACGGATATAAAGGCAACGTTCAAGTAAAATATGTGGACAGCTACGGCCGGATCACGACACGAGGTTTTAAAATGCCATAAAATCCTTTTAAAATAAAATAAGCAAAAAGGCCATTCTTATCAGGATGGCTTTTTCGATGACTGCATATTTTTAAAATCATCAGGGATTTTTTTTAGGCAGATTGGCTGTTAACTGCTCCGCTCCAACACGGAGAAGGTATTCACTACCTTAAGACTTTCTGAGTGTGGCTCGCGTTCCAGTTTTTCGGCATCAGTAATATCCCACAGCCCGCTATGATGCCAAATATGCGGGAAATCCCAATCCGGACGGTCAATAACCGGGTAGATACAGCATCCAAAAAAAGGAAGACCAGATTGACAAATAATTTCGCATTCATCTCGTATCATGGACAGCCAAGCGGGCCGATTTTGTCCTGGATGACTGGTTTCCGAGAGAACAATGGGCCTTCCATAATTAACAAAAACTTCCTCGATTAAAGAATGAAGACTTCGCCAAAGCGGATTCGATAGGGCAGTTTTCCGAACTGATAGTCGAAGTAAGCGTCGATCGGACCCGTATAAATCAATTTTTGATAGGGAATTAAATCGACGATATCTTTATAATTGGTGTTGAGCATAATGTGAATATTAGGGTGCGACAGCATATTTCTGAACATCTGCGTATAGCCATTTTTTGGCATTGCCTGATAGGTGTCTGTGAAATAGCGGTCGTCGCTATTGGTTCTCGTTGGCACTCTGGCAGTCACGGAAGCATCCAGTTCCGAGGGATCCAGATTCCACTGCTTTTTGGTGTAGCCACGGAAAAATTTTTCGTACAGTTCCTTTCCGACAGCGTTTACCACCACATCTTCCGAGGTCAAAACAGGTTTTCGAAGTTCCGCTTTTGAAGCCAGAAATTTCACTACCTCATCGGACGTCAGATTCCTTCCATACAGCTTGTTAATTGTTGTCAAATTAATAGGAATCGGAAGCAACTGCCCGTCTACACTGGCTAGAACTCTGTGTTCGTATGGACGCCATTGTGTGAATCTGGATAGATATCTGAACACTTCTTCTGAGTTGGTATGGAAAATATGGGGACCGTATTTGTGAATCAGAATCCCTTCTGTGTCATAAAAATCGTATGCATTACCGCCAATATGATCCCTTTTATCCACAATTAATACTTTTTTTCCCGCCTCCGCCAGTCTTTCCGCTAAAACCGAACCTGCGAAACCACATCCTACAATTAAAAAATCATACATATTTTTGGCTGCTTTTTTTGACATTGTTAATTAATAGATTCATTTTTTCGAAAGTGTTGTCCCAAGACTCGTTTGCAAGGAAATCATCCACCTTCATAAGCCATTTTTTTCTGCACTTTTTAGTCAGTTCTTTTTCGGCATACGCAATAAAACTATCCGCGCTGTCGGCAATATAAACGAGATTGGCTTCGCCATAGGGTTTTATAACATCTTTTATCGGCGTCGAAATGACAGGAAGACCGGCCGCAAGATACTCAGGCGTTTTGGTGGGGCTGATGAATTCTGTAGATTCATTAATCGCAAACATTACCATTGCAATATCCCAGTGACGCATATAATCCGGTAATTCCGAATATTTTTTGGGACCTAAATAATGAATATTTTGAGCTTTCGGCAAATCCTTTTTATCAATTTTCACCACCGGACCGATGATTACAAAATGCCAATCGGGTCTACTAAAAGCTATTTCCCGCAATAGTTCAATATCAAACCGCTCATCGATGACGCCATAAAATCCGAGTCTCGGATGGGGAATGTTTTTTTGATCTTGAGGATCGGGAGTATTTCTTCTGGCAGCCAGAAAATGTTCCTTATCGATACTGCTTGGAAAAGGATGGATATTGTGATGCCTATTTTTTTTGGCCTGATAGAGCGTGTAGCCACCAGTAAAAACAATATCTGCTTTCTTAAAAAGCTGCTCTTCCAACTCTAATAATTGCGGAGGTGCAAAGCGAAAGGCAGAAAGCTCGTCCATTGAATCATAGATAGTTACGGCGGGTTTCAGATGAGAAGTATATTCCAAAGCCATAGGAGTATAATACCAGCAGTAATAATTACTAATATGTTGATCTGCAAGAATTTTGTTAACCAATTTTTTTAGTCTCAGATTTCGATTCTCACAATCGTCCGACAGGAACATCTGAATAATGGAAATACCGTCTTGCAATTTAAGTTCGTAGAAATCGGAAAGCCCACTTCGCGGCTCTTCGAAATAAAAAACTTTATTTTGCTTGGCAAATCGGGTTAGTAAATGCTGCGGACGTTGATAAACGAAATTCCATTGCAGGTGGCTAAAACATAATATATTGTTCATACATTTATAGGTATTTGATAGAAATTATAAAAAATAATCACTATATAGAGGAATTTATATAGTTCTTAAGAATATACTATATCAAACAAAAAAAAGACCAATCTATAAATAATAAACATATTCCTATTTTATCCAAATTTTACTTTATATTTTTTGTAAATTAAATTTTATTTAAGAATATTTTTACCTAAAAAATACATTATCGTTAAAAAAAACAACTTAAAAGTAGCGAATAAATTATAAAAAGAAAATCACAGCGCTATAAACCCCCATGCTGGCACAAAAAAACCACCCTAAAAACTTAGAGTGGCTCAAGAACTTATTGGAAAATTTTTATTTGCTTTTCGTAAACTCTACATAGACTGCAACATCTACATCTTTGGCAACGCCGGCACCCGTTGGGTCGTAGCTGATGTTGTAATCCAGTCGGTTGATTTTAAACATCGTCTGGAAACCCATTTTGTCGTTGCCTCGTTGATCCTTGGTTTTCCCGCCATATACAGCAGTTACAGTGATGGGTTTTGTAACATCTTTAATCGTCAGGTTCCCGGTTAGGAGATAGTTGTTTCCTTTGGCTTTTTTGACGGAGGTGCTTACAAATTTCATTTCCGGATACTTTGCCGTGTCAAAAAATTCGGCACTTTTCAAATGCGTGTCACGCATTTCTACTCCGGTATTGATTGAATTGGTATACACCGTAAAATCAAATTTCGCGTCCGTAAGATCCTCGGCAGGAGTTACGACTTTTCCTTCAAACTTGTCGAAACGGCCTTGCACATAGCTGATTCCCATATGTTTGATATTGAAATTGAAAGAAGAATGCATCGGATCTACATTCCAAGTGGTTTGTGAAAAACCAAAAACGCTGAAAGCAGCGAATAAAAATGATAAAAATAACTTTTTCATAATGGTAACGTTTATTTGTTTGAAACTCATATAGCAAATTTAAATCCAAAAAGGATTTTATCGATTGATGTAGATCAATAAAAGTTTTATGACCAAAAAAAACTATTTTTGCTGCATTCAAAATTCAAAAATGAACCCCGGAACCGTTTTATTATTTTTCGTATTTGCTTATTTTATAGGGCTTTTGGTCATCGCGTATTTCACAAGTCGCAATTCCGACAACCAGTCGTTTTTCATCGGCAACAAGAAGAGTAAATGGTGGCTGGTGGCTTTCGGGATGATCGGTACCTCACTTTCGGGTGTCACTTTTATTTCCGTTCCCGGCACGGTGGGCAAGATCACGGCGGGCGACTATCCCTTTGGCGGCTTCGAATATTATATGATGGTGATTGGTTTTTTCATCGGCTATTTCATCGTGGCTTTTGTCTTGCTTCCGTTGTATTATAGGATGAATCTGACTTCGATTTACACCTATCTGGGAAAAAGATTCAACGTAGAAGCGCACAAAATTGGTTCCATTTTCTTCATCATTTCCCGATCGATCGGTGCCACGGCGAGGTTATATCTGGTCGTAAACATTCTCCAGATTTTCCTACTGGAGAATCTCGGCGTTCCCTTCTGGCTGACGGCTTTTGTATTATTACTGATGATTTTGCTCTACACTTTCGAAGGCGGAGTGAAAACGATTGTAATTACCGACACCCTGCAGACATCGTTTATGATCATCAGTTTGATTGCCTGCATCGTTTATATTTTATCAAATTTGAATCTGTCTTTCGGCGAAGCCTACTCAATTTTGGAGCAAAAGCAATACACGCATTTGATCAATTCCGATGTCAATTCCAAAACATTTTTCCTGAAAACCCTTCTGGGCGGGATGTTCATCACAATCGCGATGACGGGTCTCGACCAAGAAATGATGCAGAAAAACATCTCCGTAGACAATCTGCAAAACTCTAAAAAGAATATGCTCACCTTTGCCGGAACTTTACTTATCGTGAATTTGGCCTTCCTTTTTTTAGGTGGTTTGCTTTACCTATTTGCATTGGAAAACGGGGCCGTTTACGGCGATGGAGCCTTTGGGTTCAGAGATTCTGCGGGCCAAATCAAGAATATTATGGGCGACGACCTTTTCCCGGCCTTGTCTTTGGGGCATTTTCCGCTGGCACTTTCTATTATTTTTATTATAGGATTGGTCTCCGCCTTGTTTCCCTCTGCTGATGGTGCTTTGACGGCAGTTACGAGTTCCTTCTGCGTCGATCTTTTAGGAATGAATGAAGACCAGCAAAAAACCGAGAAGCAAAAGAAAAGACTGAGAATGAAAATCCATTTAACCTTCACCGTCATTTTCTTTATATTAATAATGATTTTTAAAGCGCTGAATGACAAGTCCATTGTATATCTGATAATGGAAATCGCGGGTTACACTTACGGACCGCTTTTGGGATTATTTGCTTTCGGAATTTTGACGAAATTTACGATCGAAAAAAAATACGCCATCTTGGTCGTAACACTTCTTGCGCCGGTTTTGACTTATCTGATTAACCTTTTTGTGACCAATAATACGGATTACAGAATTGGCGTGGAACTGATTATTCTAAATGGATTTTTGACGTTTTTGGGATTGTGGTTGGTGCGGAAAAAATGAATTATTTTCAATTGTAATTTAAGAAGGAAAAATTATAAAAATATTTGTGCATAAAGTTTATTTACAAACCGAAAAAAATCATCGGTTTTGGAGCAAATATTGTTTTTAATCTTAGGAATGTTTAAAGAATTCAAAATTTTACAAAAATGAAAAATCTGATTAAAATATTGGCGCTCGTAGCAATACTCGCAAGCGTAAAGACCATTGCCCAAAATCGACCGGTTCTCGACATTATGCTTACCAATTACGAATATCCCTACGAAGTTCATTTCCAGAACTTTAAAAGCCAAAACCAAGATCTGAAAATGGCGTATATGGACGTAAAACCCGAGAAACCGAACGGAAAAACGGTGGTTCTGCTGCACGGCAAAAACTTCAACGGCGCCTATTGGAAAACGACCATTCAAGCTTTGACCAAAGATGGTTTCCGAGTCGTAGCGCCCGATCAAATTGGATTTGGGAAGTCGTCAAAACCTACGGATTATCAATATTCCTTTCAGCAATTGGCACAGAATACAAAAGCGATTTTGGATGGTTTAAAAATAGATAAAATAGCCCTGCTCGGCCATTCGATGGGCGGAATGGTTGCGACAAGATTTGCGCTGATGTACCCAGAAATGGTAGAAAAACTGATCTTAGAAAATCCGATCGGGCTGGAAGATTGGAAGCTGGTGACGCCCTATGTTTCCATCGACGAGAACTACAAAACCGAACTGAAATCCAACTACGAATCGGCCAAAAAATACCAACTCAATTTCTATTATGACAACCGTTGGAAACCGGAGTACGACGAATGGGTGTACCTCTTGACAGGCTGGACGAAATCTCCCGACTATCCTATAGTTGCTTTGGTAAACGCCAAAACTTCGGATATGATTTTCACGCAGCCGGTAGTCTATGAATTCCAAAACTTGTCCGTTCCAACGTTGTTAATCATCGGAACTCGCGACAGAACGGCAATCGGTAAAAACAATGTGAAAGATCCTGCTGTTGCAGCAAAAATGGGGCAATATCAAATCCTCGGAAAAGAAACCCAGAAAAAAATCAAAGGTTCAAAACTGGTTGAATTAGAAAATGTGGGACACCTGCCACACATCGAAGTGTTTGACCAATTCATCAAACCGTTGAAAGAATTTTTGAACTAAACTTTGCCGGAATCCATCATTCAAAATTCTTTAGAGATTAAAGCTTGTCGGATTCTATTTCTGATATCCGTAATATCTTGCCCCTTTTAGAACGGGATTTTCGGTTTCAATTTTTAGCAGTCCAAAACCTTTATAATGCGGATTGACCGAGGTGTGCAACTGTTTTCGGTGTAACTTTTCATAGGTTTCGAAATCTATGGCAAGTCGGCTGTTCAGTATTTCAAAGAGATTCCATTTTTCTACGATGGATTGCCACTCCCGCGAAACTTTGCCAACGAAGACTTTGGATTTGGAGCCGCTGCCGTATGCCAAGAACCCGATTTCCCGATCTGCCAACTCTTCGTTCTCGTCGAAGGAAGTTTGCAAAGCTGAGAATAGCGCCATAAAAATAGAAGCCGTGTACATATTCCCTATTTCGGACGAAGCGCGCTGAGATTTTTCGATTTTCTCATTAATGAAATCGATGTAATCTTGAGATTTGGCAATTGCTTTTTGTTTTTCTGCATCGGAATAATCCAAATGATTTTCCGAACTGTAGATCTCGGTAAAAACTCTTTTCCCGTGAAAGGCGTATGGGAGGTGGAAAATCAGATATCGCCAATCTTCGTAAGGGCGCACAGTGAAGGTCTGCTCTTTGTAATGTTCATAAGCTTCGCGAATCCTATCTTGATAGCATTGGTTTGAATATTGCCCGTCGAAAATAGGCTCGTCTGTAAACACTTCAATTTTGTCGGGAAAATTTTCCGGCGCGTTTGGGAAATCGGCTTTAGAAAAGTGACGTCGCGGTTTGAAGAAATCGAAGACGCTTTCTGTGGCTACACCCCAATTATTATTGATCTCCAGCAACCTCGGATTGGCGGAAACCAATAATGCGACCGCACCGGCGCCTTGCGTATATTCTCCGGAAGAAGCCAACTCATATTTGGCATAATCGCTGGCAATGACGACCGCTTTTTTAGCAGGATTTGCTCGCACAAAATCCAGACAATTGTGCAAGGCATCCACTGCTCCCACGCAGGCAAAAGTGATATCCACAACATCGCAATTTCTGAAACTTCTTTCGCCAAATACTTCGGCCAAGAATTCTTCTACCATTTGGACGGCGTACGTTGCGGTTGGTTTTGCAGCATCCAAAGCACTTTCTGTTCCGAGATAAACTCTTGATATTTCTTTCGGATCGAGATGGTAATCCTGAATTAACTTAAGCAAAACTTCTGCTGCGAAAGTTGCTGCATCCTCGTGAACATCGGGCAAAGCCATTTTGCGCAAGCCCAAGCCTTTTTCCAATTTTGCAGGTTCTATTCCTCTTTTCTCAGCAAGATCTTTGATTTCTAAATATAAAGAAGGCACATAAAAACTGGCAGCATCCACTCCAAATTTCATCATTTTCAAAAATTATTTAAGACACGAATTTAGAGATTTTCTGGCGGATTTGGGTGTGTTTTGTGGGAAAGTTTTGGGAAAATTAAGCTACAGAATTAAACCGCAAAAGTCACAACAGTTTTATCGATTATTTAAAGCTGAAAAAAGCAAAATGATAAAATTACCCATTTGAAAATCTTTTAACATTGTCTTTTGTAACTTTTATGGTTGAAAAAATAGAAACCCCGCTAATAAATATCAGCGAGGTTTTCTTCATATCAAAATCAAGTCAATCCAATCTTGTATCCTCAGAGCCACGTTTCGTCGTGCTGAGAAATGTCCAAACCAATATCTTCGGAATCTTCCGTAACTCTTAAAGGAATAATCATATCGGTAAGTTTATATAAAATCAACGATCCTAAAAATGTAAAAGCAGAAACCAAAACCAAGGCCATCATATGATGTGCAAACACCCTAAAACCGCCGTGAAGAAGACTTGCATTCTCTCCTTGAGCCAGGATGGCTGTCAGAATCATCCCCATAATCCCACCAACGCCGTGGCACGCGAAAACATCCAAGGTGTCGTCCACTTTTTTCAGCCGCTTCCAGTTGACCATCAGATTTGATACAATAGAGGCAATAAATCCGATGAATATAGCATTGGGAATCGTCACAAAACCTGCAGCCGGCGTAATCGCGACCAATCCGACAACCGCTCCGATACAAGCGCCTAAAGCAGAAACCTTGCGGCCATTGACCCGATCGAAAAATATCCAAGACAGCATCGCCGTTGCAGAAGCAACCGTAGTCGTCCCGAACGCCATTGCCGCCGTTGCATTAGCTGCCAAAGCAGAACCGGCGTTGAAACCGAACCATCCGAACCAAAGCATTCCTGTTCCGAGAATTACAAACGGAATATTGGAAGGCTCGTGGTGCGGGTTTTTTCGTTTTCCAATCATCATAGCGCCGGCCAAAGCGGCAAATCCTGCACTCATATGAACCACCGTACCTCCTGCAAAATCCTTAACACCGAAATATTTATTCAGTAATCCGTCCGGATGCCAAACCATGTGACAAAGCGGCGTATAAATGAAAAGGCTGAAAAGCACCATAAATAATAAGTAGGAAATAAATCTTACGCGCTCTGCAAAAGATCCCGTAATAAGAGCCGGCGTAATAACAGCGAATTTCATTTGAAATAGTGCAAATAACACAAACGGAATGGTAGAAGCCATTCTGCTGTGCGGCAACACGCCTACATTATTAAAAAATAAATGCGTGGTGGGATTACCGATCAAGCCGTAATGAATCCCATTAACGGTGATTCCCAAAGGCTCGCCAAAAGCTAAACTGAAGCCGACGAGCACCCAAAGAATACTAATAACGCCCAAAGCAATAAAACTCTGCAACATCGTTGAGATCACGTTCTTCTTCCCAACCATCCCGCCATAGAAAAAAGAAAGTCCCGGCGTCATCAATAAAACCAAACCGGAAGATGCTAAAATCCATCCCACATCGGCGCCTACGATACTATCGGCGCCAAGAAAAGTGCCCGGAGACGGCATCGAGATCTGCGCGGGCCAGAAGAGAGCGGCGATAGAAACAGTACTAATGATAATGAAAGTAACAATCCAACGGTTTTCGATTTTCATTTTTATGGCTATGTAATATTTTGACCCTACAAATATATAGGGTTAATTTTAAAAAACATAGAATTTTCCTGCCGCGACCCAAGAAATTTTGCAGATTATAAATAAATGGTGAAAAACACACCACATTAATAGGCAGGCATTAGTTTTGCAGTAGAATCAAAAATAATCAAAATGAGATCAGATATCCCAAAAGCAGACAGCGAAACCAATAGAAGTCCGATGATTTTAATTATCGTGATAGTAGCCTTATTTTTGATAGGCTATTTAGTCTATATGATGTTTATTCCGCAGCAAGTGGAAAACATGAACAAAACAGAAAATATACAACCCCAACAAAGTGTCAAAGATTCCATTTAGGAGTCTTTTTTAATTCAAATTTTTAATGAATATGCTTCTCGGCGTGATAAGAACTTCGTACCAACGGCGAACTTTCCACGTGTCGGAATCCTAAACTTCGGGCAAAATCCCGGTACTCATCGAATTCTTCCGGGGTGATGAAACGTTTCACGGGGAGGTGTTTTTTTGTAGGCTGAAGATATTGTCCGATTGTGATGACGTCCACATTGGCATTTCTGATGTCCTCGATGGTTTGGAAAACCTCGCCTTTCGTTTCGCCCAAGCCCAGCATCAGGCCGGTCTTTGTACGGTTTTGCCCGGCTTCTTTCAAATATCTCAATACTTCCAGACTGCGTTCGTATTTGGCTTGGATTCTCACTTCTCGGGTCAGGCGTTTTACTGTTTCCATATTGTGAGAGATCACTTCTGGCGCCACTTCCACCATTCTGTCCAGATGTTTTGTAATGCCCTGGAAATCCGGTATCAAGGTCTCCATCGTAGTTCCGGGAGCGATTCTGCGAACCGCGTTCACCGTTTCTGCCCACAGGATGGAGCCCATATCTTTGAGATCATCGCGGTCTACGGAAGTCAAGACCGCGTGTTTGATTTTCATTAATTTAATAGAGCGGGCAACTTTTTCCGGCTCGTCCCAGTTTACATCCAAGGGTTTTCCCGTTTTCACGCCGCAGAAGCCGCAACTCCTTGTACAGATGTTTCCCAAAATCATAAATGTTGCGGTTCCCTCGCCCCAGCATTCGCCCATATTGGGGCAGCTTCCGCTTTGGCAGATGGTGTTCAGTTTATATTTATCTACCAGATGTCTCAGTTCGCGGTAGTTTTGTCCGGTGGGCAATTTGACGCGGATCCATTTGGGTTTCTGACTTATTTCTTCTTCCATTTTGATTTTTTTTTAATTTAAAAATCCGTTTCGTCTGCTTTTAATAATTCGGCCAAGATTTTTTTGGCACGCATGATTCTCACTTTGGTGTTGGCAACGGAGAGATTGAGCTCCTCTGCAATTTCTTTGATACTTTTTTCCTCAAAAAATCGGAGCCGGATGACGTCCTGATTCTTCGCATCCATTGTTTCTATGATTTTGATGATCTTTTGCCGGTCTTCTTCCGAGATTAGCAATTCCTCGGGCGATTTTGCAAAGTCATTTTTCAGATCTTGGAGATCGGCGTTTGGATCTTCGTTTCCTCGGCTTCGCTTTCTCCAAAAATCGATAATAGTGTTTTGAGCAATTGTCAGAATCCAAGTTTTGAATTGGAAGCTGGGATCGTACAGATCCAATTTATTTAGGATTTTTGAAAATACCGAAACGGTAATCTCGTCGGCATCATTTTCATCCTTCACTTTATTCATCACAAACGAGAACACATCGACCCAAAAATAATTTATGAGCTGCGTTTGAGCCTTTTGATCTCTGTCTCGGGCTTTCTTGATAAGAGCGGGCAACTGGTCTTCTTTCATTTTAGACTCACAAAGATAAGGATTATAATTAAAAAAGACAGATTGCTGAAGATCGAGAAATTCTATAATTGGGAAGCAGTGTATTTTATTTAAATAACATTCGTCTGGATCAATTATTTTAAAATCATTACTTTTACAGGCTCAAATTTAGCAACAGAAAGACAGTCAATTGATTAATAATCAGTATTTTAAAATTGGGGACGATTTTAAAATAATGGATTCTAACTGGCGCATTTTCCAATCTATGTAAAAAAAGAACTTATGAACAATCCAATCCAATTTTATAAATACCAAGGCACAGGAAACGATTTTGTGCTGATCGACAACCGCGATTTGAAATTCCCAAAAAGCACCGAACTCATTGAAAAACTCTGCGACCGGCGTTTCGGAATCGGTGGCGATGGTCTCATTCTTCTTGAAAATAGCGACAAAGCGGACTTCAAAATGGTCTATTACAATTCCGACGGTAGAGAAAGTACGATGTGTGGCAACGGCGGAAGGTGCATCGCGGCATTTGCTCATTTTTTAGGAATTTTCGAGAGCAAAACGTCTTTTCTCGCCATCGACGGGCTGCACGAAGCTGAGATCAAAAACGGGATCGTAAAGCTAAAAATGTCGGATGTCAATCAAATTTCTTCGCAAGGAAAGGACTTTGTGCTCAACACGGGTTCGCCGCATTACGTGAAGTACGTGGAAACGTTAAATAATTATAAAGTTTTCGAAAATGGTAACGAAATCCGAAATTCTGAAACTTATAAAGAAGGCGGTATTAATGTCAACTTCGTGGAAGTCCTATCCGAGAGGCAATTGTTTGTAAGAACGTATGAACGCGGCGTGGAAGACGAGACCTACAGTTGCGGGACAGGCGTTACCGCTGCGGCTTTAACTTTTATGAATAAAAACCATCAAACCTCGGTGGAGGTAAAGGTTTTGGGCGGGGAACTGAAGGTGTATGCCGAGAAAAACGGCGACGGTTTCTCGGACATTTGGCTGGAAGGTGCGGCAGATCAGGTTTTTAAAGGGGAAATTAATATTTAGAAAAAAGCCTGCCTTTTAATTTAAACAATGAAAAAAATAATTCTTATCCTATTTGTTATCGCAATCGTTATTCTCGGATTTTTCGGGATTAGATTTTATAATAAATATATCGGAAATAACGTAGCAAAAGAAGGATTTGTACTGATTCCTCATCGCGCTGCGGCACAACAAATATTAGATTCGATTTCGCCTTATATTAAAAACAAAGATTATTTTAAAAGCGTAGCCGAAGAGAAAAAGCTCAGCCAAAACTACCGGGCAGGAAGATATGAAATGAAGTCGGGAATGAGCAACCGCGAAATCGTCAATATGATCTTGGCAGGCAATCAAACGCCGAATTCCTTCCGAATCAAAGATTTTGACGACGTCTATCAAATGCTGGGCAGGGTAACTAAAAAAACCGAGATTGACTCTGCGACTTTTGCCAATGAATTGAATAAAATCGCCATCCGCAAAGGTTATAAAAACGCGGAAGATCTCAAGAAATATTTCTTCAACAACACTTATGAATTCTTTTGGACCGTAACGCCAACGGAATTCTTCGAGAAATTTGAAACCGAATATAAAAACTTCTGGACAGCGGAAAGAATTGAGAAAGAAAAACGATCGGGGCTTACGAGAGATCAGATTTATGCCTTGGCTTCGATCGTTTACAGAGAATCCGGCGGAAAACCCGACGAGCAGAAAACCATCGCCGGCCTGTATTTGAATCGTTACAGAAAAGGCATGAAATTGCAAAGCGACCCCACGGTGATCTACGCCATCAACAAGGCGAGCAACTTCAGCAGAAAGATCAAAAGACTTTATTACAAAGACCTAACAATAGAGTCGCCTTACAATACTTATGCGAACAAGGGCATCCCGCCGGGACCCATTTGTATTGTGGACAAGAGTTCTCTGAATGCCGTTTTGGATGCCGACGATCATCATTACATTTTTATGTGCGCCGATCCCGAAAAACCGGGATATCACAAATTTACAGACAATGCAGCGGAGCATGCCCTAAACGCGAAAGCCTACCAAGAATGGCTGGATCGAAAAGAAATAAAATAAAAGAGCAAGTGCTCATCAACAATAAACAATGAAAAGAACGGAAATTGTCAATGTAATTCGAAAAAGAGCTTTTGGCTTGGCTTTCACGATAGGAGCAGCCAGTTTTGTAATGGCTCAGCAGAAAGTAAGTATCTCAGGCAGCGTCAAAGATGCCAACGGCGCAGTGGGATATTCTTCTATCACTTTTAAAAACACACAGAATGCACAATGGAGCGATGCGGCGCTGGCAGATGCGGAGGGCAAATTTAAATTGGAACTGGTACCCGGCACGTATGAAGTCAGTATCGACGCTATTGATTACAAAAAATTCAGCCAAACCATCAAAATTGAAAAAGCTGGATCTATTGCACCATTCGTCATCGTTTCTTCGGGCAAAGCCAATCTTGATAATACTACCGACATCCAAGGAGTCGTGATTACCGCGCCATCTACGAAGCCTTACAAAGTGGAACTCGATAAAAAGACCTATGATCCGTCTCAGGATATCGTGAGCAAAGGAGGGAATCTCCAAGATGTTCTATCAAATGTTCCGTCTGTTTCTGTGGATACCGACGGCACTGTGTCGATGAGAGGGAATTCGAATATCAGATTTTTAATCAACGGCAAGCCATCCTCGTTATTAGGCATTGATGATGGCGCAGATGCACTGAAATCGATACCGGCAGATCAGATCGAAAAAATTGAAGTCATCACCAATCCATCGTCCAAATTCGAAGCAAGCGGAACGGCGGGAATTCTAAATATCATCCTTAAGAAATCTTCGAAGATGGGCTTCAACGGTAGTGTAGAAGGAACTCTGGGCTACCTTCCCAACACGAGACTCAACACAAGTCTCAGCTGGAAAAAAGGCGCATGGACTTACTATATCAACGGAGGCGGAAGCTACAACAGAAATAAATCCAAAAACAACTCGACCTACAACTATATATTGGATCCTTCTACTTTAGCAGATAATGCAAGTCTATACACCGATCAGCGGGGAGAAACGAAAAGCGAAAGCAAAAACTATAATGTAAACAGCGGTTTCGTGGTGGATCTTACAGAAAAATCCTCCTTGAATGCTTCGGTGATGTTCAGAAGTTTCGAAAACGAAGGGACGGAAACTATTAAAACTGAGGACAGGATCATCAACCAAAATACGGCAGATCCCAATCTTCCTGCGTATACGTTCTTAGACAAAAATTCTTTACGCATCAACGAATCGCTGCGGGACAACAATTCGTTTCAAGCAGATCTCGGTTTTGATCAGAAAATTGGAGACAAAGGTCAGCTGCTGAGCCTCGCTACGAGTTACCAAACCAATAAAACCAACAGTTCGGGCGTCATTGACCAAACAAGTTTTACCAGCGACGGTAGCAGCCAAGCCACCATCAATAATACCTTGAATGATTCCAAAAATACCACATTCCTAGCCAAGGCCGATTACGAGCTGCCCATTGGCGAAGCTTCCAAATTGGAGGCCGGCGCCCGATATGATTCAAACAATAATGATTACAGCTATTTTGTCAATCAAAGCATAGACGGCAGTCCTCTGGAAACGCTCGACAGATTCACCAGCGACACCCGTTACGATGAAAAAATATCGGCAGCCTATTCCCAATTCCGAAGTAAAATCGGAAACTTGGGATATCAATTGGGCTTGCGCGCAGAAAACACAAATGTGGATGTAAGTTTCAAAAGCTTGGAGACTGCCGAACTGGTAGAGGTGTCGAAAAATTATACAGGCCTTTTCCCCAGCGTATTTTTAAGTTATAATCTGGATAAAAGCAATCAGATATTATTGAACTATTCGAGAAGAATCAACAGACCGCGCTCTTGGTTTCTGATTCCCTTTACGTCTTTCGGAAACGACAGAAGTTTGTTTTTGGGGAATCCGGACCTTAATCCGACCTACGAAAATTCATTTGAACTCGGTTACAGCCTATCTAAAAGTAAAATTGTTTTTAATCCCACGCTGTACTTCAAAAAATCGCAAGATGAAGTCAATTTTTATCAGTACAACGGCTTAGACTCGCAAGGCTCCACGGTTCTGTACAGAATGCCGGTAAATGCCGGCTCGGAGACCAATTATGGTCTGGATCTTAATGCTACTTATGACCCTTTCAAATGGTGGAGAATTATGGGTAACATAGATTTGTATGGTTACAGCAATTCCGGTTCGTACAACGAGTTCAGTTACGATGGCGAAGGATTCTCATCCAGAATAAGACTTACCAGCACTTTCCGCCCCGATAAAAAAACGTCTTTCCAAATACAAGGTTTTTACCGAGGTCCGGAAACGACGGCCAGTATGGATAGAGACGCGATGTATGCCATCAATTTCGGAGCCACAAGAACCGTCCTCAAAGGCGATGGTACCCTTGCCTTCAACATCCAAGATATTTTTAACACAAGAGCCAGAGAGAGCACCACCCTGGCACCCAGCTACGAACAATATCAGTATATGCAGTGGAGTCCGAGACAGTTTTCGATATCCTTTACGTACCGTTTCAAACAAGGAGAAAAAATTGAATTACAGAAAAAGAAAATAGACATCAACGCCAATGCACCCGGGGGCGAGGATATGCCTCCAATGTAAGTTTAGTACTCTTTAATTTAAAATCAACAGTCCTCGGTAAAATCATTTACCGGGGATTTTTTGTGCAGTCTGCTATTTCCCTTGCTGCCTTGACGAATTGCTGATTTCATCAAGAAGATTTTATTGAAATTTCGACACGAACTGAGGAGAATTGGTGAAGGATTACAAAAAAATCCGTCTCGCTACAAATAGGAAGACGGATTTTAATGATTATAAAAATAAAATCATCTTAAACGCTCTAATTTTTCTTCTCCTTCAGTTCCTCCTTGTCTTTATCGGAAGGATTCCAAACTTTGACCTCCGCATCTTTACCTATTCCGGAAAGTATCTGAACGTTGATCCCATCGCTGGCACCCAATTTCACGTAGGTTTTTTTGAAACTTCCGTTGGGTTGCTTCACTTCTACGAAGGCTTTGTCTTGGCCGCCGGCGGCTTTTTCATATTGTATCAGCGACTCATCCAGAAGCAGGGCATTTTTCTGAGAACTCAACAAGATCTCGCCATTGGCACTGAAGCCTGCGCGGATATATTCTCCCGTTTTGTTGTAAACATCGCCTTCCACTGCAAATTTTATGGTTCCGCTTTCTTCTTTTCCTTTGGGCGCAATCAAAGTCAATTTGCCGGGGAAAGTTTTGTTCTGCAATGCGCCGATGATCACATTCATATCCATTCCTTGTTTCAGTTTTCCGGCTTGCGCTTCGTCTATATCACCTTTGAAGATTAATGAATTGAGATCCGCAATAGAACAAATCGTTGTTCCCGCATTGAAGGAGTTGGCCTCAATAACTTGGCTGCCCACCTTTACGGGGATTTCCAAAACGGTACCGGCTGCTTTTGCCCGCACTTGCGTGGTAGCCATACTTTCCAACTCCGGTGTGGCACCGGTTCGCACGATTTGCAATTGTTTTTGCGCGGCATTCAAACTTTGAAGCGCCAGTTTTTGCTGTTGGATAGTGGTCTGCAGCTGTTGCTCGGCCGTGATGTATTCTTGTTTGGAAATGACCCCTTGCTTGTAGAGCTTCGCCTGCATCTCGTATTGCTGCCGCTGGTTCTGAACATTGACATTCGCATTCGCAACCTGAATCTGGGCATTATTCACCTGCATCAGAGCGTTATTAACCTCCGTGATATTGGGCACAATTCTGATTGTTGCGATGAGTTGGCCGGCTTGCACCTTATCGCCTTCTTTCACATTAATACTTTGAATGATTCCCGCAATATTGGGCTTGATTTCGATTTCTTCGCGCGGTTCTATCTTGCCGGTGGCCATCACTTTATCGTCCAGATTCTGGATCGTTGGCTTTCTCGTGAGGAACACTTCGTTTTCTGCAGAATTAGATTTGATGAGATAGCCGATGCCTACTACCACAGCCGCCACGAATAGCAAACCCAGAAATATATAAAGGGCTCTTTTGACAGTAAATTTCTTTTTTTCCATTATAATAGAAATATAGTTTTTGAATTGGGTTAATATTAATTGTTATTCTGTTCTCAGGGCTTCGATTGGGCGGATTTTTACCGCTCTTTGCGCGGGAATCAGTCCGATCAATAGACCTAGGAAAATCATAATGGCCATCGCCACAAATACGTTTCCGTAATCGACTCTCGGATTGGAGAACGGGAAATTATCATTGTTCATCGTTGCAATATTAAGGATGATGAGCAGGAAGATGCCGGACAAAAAACCCAATAATCCCGATGATAAAGTGATAACCACACTTTCCAGCAAAATCTGATTGCGCACCTCAGCCGGCTTGGCGCCCAGAGCTCTTCGGATTCCTATCTCTTTAGTTCTTTCTTTGACGGTAATCAATAAGATATTGGAGATGGCGATCACGCCGGCCAAGATCGTCAAAGTTCCGACGGTGATGGTGAGCAGCTGCATTCCTGTGAGAAATCCTGTAACTTTTTTGAATTCTTTAGCCAGATTGAAACTGCCAAACGCATTGGTATCTTCCGGAGATACGTGGTTGATTTTTTTGAGTTCATCTTTCACTTTGGTTTCTATGACCGCCGCTTCTGCATTGGGCTTGCCGACGATGGCTAAAAAACCGACTTTATCACCTTCATTATATAGTCCGGCATAGGTAGAAAACGGAATGTAGGCCGAGTGGTCGTTCTCCATTCCGCCATTTCTCGATACACGAAAAACGCCGATGACTTTAAAAAAAACACCTTTTAAATTGACCGATTTGCCGATTGGATCTTCATTTTTCTTGGCATCGAAAAGATTTTTGTAAATCTCCTCTCCGATCACGATGACATTTTTTTTGTCCCGAATATCCGCATCATTAATATATCTTCCGAATAGCAATTTCTTCTTAGAAATCTTGTTACCCACAGGATAATCGCCGGTAATCATATAAGTATTTTTCAGTCCGTTTCTGGAAATCTGCTCGCCGGCGCTACCAAAATTTCCTCTTACGCTTTGGGGCGAAATGTAATCTATCTCCGGGATTTTTTTGGAGATGTAATCGATGTCTTTCAGATGCAGATCCATCTTTCGGCCCTTAGCAAAACCATCATACGGAATATTGGTACTTTGAGGCCATAGAAAAATAGAGTTGGTGGCAAAACCGGAAAATAATTTATTAAACCCGTTCTCCATTCCCTTGGCAGCACCCAAAAGGCTGACGTACAAAAACATACCCCATCCCACGCCTATCATCGTAAGAAAAGTTCTCAGTTTATTGTTCCGAAGGGAATAATAAATCTCTTGCCAGGTATCTCGTTTGAAAAGTATATTCACGTTCTTTTGGGATGAATTTTAATTTTATCTCTTAATCGTTTCTTAAGGCCTCAATGGGTTTTATTTTTGATGCTCTGTATGCCGGCACAAATCCGGCAATAGAGCCTGCAAAGACGAGGCAGAAAAACGCAACGGCAATCAGGCCCCATCCTACGGAAGGATCGGTGATAAAATAATCCTCCAGATTGTTCCCGATCAACTTCAGTGCTAAAACACCCAGCCCCACGCCCACCAAGCCGGAAATGACCGTAATCACGATACTTTCCTGCAAAATAAGCGCTACGATTTCTGCCGGTTTTGCGCCGATCGCCTTTCTAACTCCAATT
The DNA here is from genome assembly GCF_003932955.1 of Chryseobacterium sp. SC28. GTDB lineage: Bacteria > Bacteroidota > Bacteroidia > Flavobacteriales > Weeksellaceae > Epilithonimonas. Next base: position 25,607 of record NZ_QOVY01000018.1, on the reverse strand, counting down.
TCCTTGGTTCTTTCCTTGACGATGTAAACCATAATATTGCTGATGCCAATGACCCCTGCCAGCAAAGTCCCAAGTCCAATGAAGCCCACTACTGCTGTAATCACAAACAAGAAAGCAAAAGAATCCTGAGTGTTTACAGCATTATTGCTAACCCGGATTCCCTGCGGGTCGTCGGGTGATATTTTGTGTTTTGCCTTAATCTTTTTCTCTAATTCCTCACCATATTTTACGCCCTCCTCCGGTGTCATATTCGGATTATAAGAAAGCATAACGGTGCTCACGGTGTCCGAGCCTTTTTTCAGCTGCTGCAGGGTAGAAAGCGGAACGGAAATGTGCCGCTCGTCCCAATCGCCGCCGGGATCCGAGAAAACCCCCACTACTTTGAACATCGTCCCATTGATGTTCAGATCTTTGCCGATGGGATTGCCGTCCCGTATCAAATCTCGCCAGACCATTCTTCCTATGGCGGCCACATTTTGCTTTAGTTCATTATCCCGCTCTGTGATATATCGCCCATCGATCATTGTGCGGTTCTCCAGAAATTTTTCATCGCCCCAAACGCCATTGACCTGATAGTTACCGCTTTCTTTGCCATATTTCACCATCAGATTGGTTTGGTATCGGGGCGATGCATATTCCAATTTGCCTTCACTTTCTTTCACCACCGCATCGAAATCGTCGTTACGCAGCGTGATAGTTCTGTCCGATTGCAATCCTGCGTAGGGAAGCGTGGTTTTGCCGCCAAAGATCATTATCAAGTTGGTCGCATCTCGGGTAAATGCCTTTGCAAAAGAATTATTGAGACCATTTCCTATCCCGAATAAAACAATGAAAATGAAGAGACCAAGCGCCACCGTAAAACCGGAAAGTATCGTCCGCAATACATTACTGCGGATGGAACTGAAGATTTCTTGCCAGCGGTCTATATCGAACATCCTTTTTTAATGGTTAATGGTTAATTGTTAATGGTTAATTGTTAATGGTTAATTGTTAATGGTTAATGGTTAATGGTTAATGGTTAATGGTTAATGGTTAATTGTTAATTGTTGTTGAGGGTTATAGAATGATCTGCTTTATGTACGTGTCGTTTTCTATTTTGCCATCTTTCAAGACGACATTTCTCTTGGTTTGTGCCGCCACATCAGGCTCGTGCGTTACCACCACAATGGTTTTTCCTTCATTATTAATATCCTGAAGCAGTTTCATAATATCGTACGTGGTTTTCGAATCCAGCGCACCGGTTGGCTCGTCGGCAAGGATCAGTTTCGGGTTCGAAATCAAGGCTCTCGCAATCGCGACTCTTTGTTTTTGCCCGCCGGAAAGCTCACTTGGTAGATGTTCTGCCCATTCTTTGAGGCCTACTTTCTCGAGATATTCCAGCGCTTTTCTTGTTCTCTCTTTTCGAGAAACATTTTGGTAATAGAGAGGAAGCGCCACATTTTCCAAAGCCGTTTTATAATTGATCAAATTAAATGACTGAAAGATGAAACCGATGAACCGGCTTCGGTATTCTGCCGCTTTTATTTCTGTAAGATGCTTGATGGGAACGCCGTCCAACTCATAAATGCCGTCATCTGCCTCGTCCAAAATCCCGATGATATTAAGCAAAGTCGATTTTCCAGAGCCGGAACTTCCCATAATAGACACAAACTCACCTTCATTAATCGTCAAATTAATACCCTTCAGCACGTGCAATTTGTTCTTGCCTATGTCGTAAGATTTGTTGAGATCTTGTATTTTCAGAATCGGATGAGACATTATGGGGAATTTACATTATAAGTAAATCATACAGCGGAATTGTTACAACTCTAAAAAATTATTTTGAATTTTAAATTAAATAAGCTTTGAAAAAAAATTCGCAGTTGGCGTAACATTTCTGCATTTCCGAAGTCTTATTGTATATAATTTTTCCTTTATGTTCAAAAAAGTTTTTTGTATTTCGCTCTTGTGTTTTGGGATATTGGGATTTTCTCAGAAGAAATGGACCATTCAGGAATGTGTGGATTATGCGATCAAAAATAATCTGCAGGTTCAGGCGCAGGCTTTCAACAAAGATGTGCAGGCAAAAAATCTTGAAATGGCAAAAAGAGAATATCTCCCGGCAGTGTCCGGCACATTGTCAAACAATGCCAATTTTGGACAGACCTTGATCGGAACAAGCAGCATCCGGAACGACAGCTATACCAACAGTGCCAACGTGGGTGCCAGCATCTTGGTTTACAACAACCGAAGACTTGAGAAAACGGTGAGAAAGACAAGCTTCGACGTGGATGCAAGCCTGCAAGATATTGAAACCATTAAGAATAATATCGCCCTTCAAATTGCTCAGCAATACCTAAATGTAATGCTGAACAGGGAAATCAAAAAGATCTCTGAAAGCGCTATGGAAAGCGCACAGAAGTCTTATGACCGTGCAAAGATCACGACCGAGATCGGCACAACGGCTCAAACGGTTTTGGCAGAAGCTGCCGCATCGCTCGCACGAGAAAAGCAGAACGTGCAAACGGCGCAGATCAATATAGACCAAGCTTTGTTTGCAATGGCTCAACTCCTCCAACTCCAGGATTATAAATCTTTTGACGTCGTCGATATACCCGTTCCCGATGAACTGATGCCTCAGACAGAAACCGTGGAAGAAGTTCTCAACATCGCGTATGCTTCTCAACCGGTTATCAAAGCGGCAGAAATAAGAATAAAAGCCGCCGAAGCACAAACCGAAGTGGTCAAAACGAATTTTTATCCGACGGTGACGGCAACGGCAGGATTGGGAAGCTTCTACAACAATCTTTTGAATAAAAACACTGTTGGTTATCAAATGGATCCGGCCACCGGCGCTGTGATGGGAATCGAAGAAAGAAGCTTAACGCAGCAATACGGCGATAATTTCAGTCAGCAATTAAGCTTATCTGCCAATATTCCGATTTTCAATAAAGGGATTACGAAACTGCAGGTGGAGCAGACCAAAATCAATGAGCTGGTTGCCAAAAATAATTTGGATCAACAAAAATTCCAGTTGAAGCAGGATATTCAGCAGGCGCAGTTCAATGCGGATTCCAACTATCAAATTTATATCGCGGCAAGAGAAGCAGAGCGGAGCACAAAGCTGGCACTTGATTTTGCAACCAAAAGCTATGATGCCGGCCGCTCTACCATCTACGATATTGCAATTGCCAGAAACAATTATGCAAATGCGCAAGGATCTGTGGCTCAGGCAAAATACAACTATCTGTTCAGCATCAAAGTTCTGGATTTCTACGCAGGAAGGGGCATTTCGCTTTAAATGTTAAAAAACGTGAAGTCAATCTTCGCGATTTTTTCCAAATCTAAATATTTTTTTCTTGCGACTTTGCGCCAAAATCTTCTTAAAATTATTGCAAAATTCCTTATCTTTGAGGGATGCAGACCTTCGGAAAAGATTTATTGAGAGATATAAAACAAGCGGAATTACTGGGCGAGAATGCACACAAAATCTATTCGCCGCCGTACCGTCCGCTGTACAGTTATCAAGATATCCTGACGAAGAATCCCAAGTTGGCCGCGGTCAACATTCTTCTTTATCTTAAAAATAACGAATGGCATTTTCCCTTGATTGTGCGATCTCAAAACGAAAGAGATCGGCACAGTGGCCAAATCTCTTTGCCCGGCGGCAAGAGAGAAAAGGTGGATCTCGACTTCTCTCACACAGCAAAAAGAGAGACTTCCGAGGAGTTGGGAATCGATGAGCATTATGTGCGGATCATCCGCGAAATGTCGCCAATTTATATTCCCCCAAGCAATTTTTACGTTCATTCATTCATTTCTTTCACCAAAAAAAATCCAGAATTCTTCCTTCAAGAAAGTGAAGCGGTGGAGTTGATAGAATTTCCAATTTCATCATTACTGAGTCTCCCAAATCAACCAAAAAATATGGTTCTGCCTTCGACGCATGGAGCGGAAGTTCCCGTGATAGACTTCAACGGATACATTATTTGGGGTGCAACGGCGATGATTCTGAGCGAATTCGGCAACTTATTAAAAAATGTTTAATTTTGTAATCATAATTTTGGTTTTCTGAAGTTATAATTAACGATTGATGGCAAGAAAAAACATTTTTACCGATCCTTTTGGAAATATTTACATTCTCAAAAGACTCATTATTTTCATTTTGGGAATTGTGTCTTACAGAAGATTCAACGGATTCAATAAACTGAAAATCAAAGGAACTGAAAATCTCACCGATCTGCCCGATAGCAACGTGCTTTTTGTCTCCAATCACCAGACCTATTTTGCAGACGTGGCTGCGATGTATCACGTTTTTTGTGCGGTGAACAATGGTTTTCACAACACCATCAAAAATCCAATTTATCTTTTGAATCCTAAAACGGATTTCTACTATGTGGCTGCGGAAGAGACGATGAACAAAGGGATCTTGGCGAGAATTTTCAAAATTGCTGGCGCCATTACCGTCAAAAGAACTTGGCGTTCTGAAGGGAAAAATGTCAACAGGCTGGTAGATCTTGGGGAGATAGAAAATATTATGACAGCGTTAGACAATGGCTGGGTCATTACATTTCCGCAGGGAACCACTTCGGCGTTTGCACAAGGCAGAAAAGGGACGGCGAAATTGATTAAAAACCAAAGACCCATCGTCATTCCCATTAAAATCAACGGCTTCCGAAGAGCTTTCGACAAAAAAGGTCTTAAAATAAAAGTGACCGGCGTAAAACCGACAATGGAGTTCAAAGCTGCTTTGGATATTGATTATGATAACGAGTCGGCGGCTCAAATACTGGACAAAATAATGTATGCCATAGAGCAAACTCCGGAGCATAATCTGCTTCACGAGTACGATACAAAACTAAAGGAATCAAAATCTCAACCTACAAAAAACGACTCCTGAAAAAGAGCCGTTCTGGTTTGTGGTAGTTTAAATTTAAAGTCAAATTTTTACGATTCAATGCTTGGCACTTGCACGTTCTCGTTGGCCTCTTTTTCATAATCGATTCCATCCACTTCGAAGCCGAAAAGGTTGAAAAATTCTTTCCTATAGCCTTCTATATCGCTGATTTGAGAAAGATTTTCCGTCGTTGTTTCTTTCCACAATTGGGCCACTTCTGCCTGCACATCGTCTGCCATTTCCCAATCATCGATTCGGATTCTGCCTTCACTGTCTACAGGAACAGTACCATTTTCGGTGTATAAGCGCTCTGCTAAAAGCCTTTGCATTTGCTCTATCGTGCCTTCGTGCGTCCCCTTGGCTTTCATCACTTTGTAAAGCAATGAAATATACAATGGCACCACCGGAATGGCCGAACTGGATTGCGTAACCAAAGCTTTGTTCACCGAAACATAGGATTTTCCGTTTAGATCTTTTAACAAATCATCCAGAACCGGCACAGTGGCTTCCAGATCATTTTTGGCCTTGCCGATGGTTCCGTTTCGATAAATTGGGAAAGTCAGTTCGGGACCGATGTACGAGTAAGCAACGGTTTTTACGCCATCTGCCAAGGCGCCGGCCGCTTTCAGGTCTTGTATCCAGAATTTCCAATCTTCGCCGCCCATCACGGCAATGGTGTTGAGGATATCCTCGTCGTTCTCAACCGGTGCAATCGTGACTTCCGAAACAATGCCGGTATGGAAATCGACGGTTTTGTTGGTATAAGGTTTCCCGATGGGCTTAAGAACTGAAGAATGCACTACGCCGGTTTTGGGATGCGTTCTTCTTGGCGAAGCCAAACTGTAAACGACCAAATCTACCTGCCCCAGATCTTGCTTGATGAGGTCTATGGTTTGCCGTTTCACTTCGTCGGAAAATGCGTCGCCGTTGATGCTTTTTGCATACAATCCTGCCTCGTGTGCTTCTTTTTCGAAAGCCGCCGAGTTGTACCAACCTGCTGTTCCCAATTTACCTTCGGACGCCGGTTTTTCGAAGAAAACACCGATGGTGGCAGCACCGGATCCGAAAGCAGTAGCTATTCTCGATGATAGTCCGAAGCCGGTAGAAGCGCCAATTACCAACACGCTTTTGGGACCGTTTTTGATTGCTCCCTTGGATTTCACATATTCTATTTGATTTTTTACGTTTTGAAGTGCGCCATCTGGGTGTGCGGTCAGACATATAAATCCTCTGGTTCTTGGTTGGATAATCATTGTTTAAATTATTTTTTAACAGTGCAAATTAAAGAAATTTGAGGAAATTATCAGGAAATAAATTCAAAAGGTTTAGAGTGTGCGATATTAAGCGCTATGTTTAATTTTCAGCCAATAGGAAAATGTTCTTTTGCGCATAATTTGATTTACACTTGTGCAAAAATCCACAAAAAAAGCCGCTTACATTGGGAAACGGCTACAAATCTTTGTTGTTGAGTTCAGATTTTTTTTGAATTTATCTTTAATAATCTACAAAATGCGATCAATTATTTCTCTTTCTGCGGAGGATAATTTTTCATTATTTCGGCCATTATTTCCGGAATCTCTCTTTGTTTAGCGGCGGGCGAATCTACAGAAAGACCGCTTCCTACACCTTGCCAGACCAGTTTTTGGGTTTTTGCATCGATGATGTCCACGATGATGGTTCCGCTGTTGTAGTTGTTGGTCCAAGTATTTCCAACGCCGAAGCCTCCGCCCCAACCCCACGGATTTCCCCATCCAAAACTACCGCCATAGGATGTTGTAACGTCCTGCACTTTTTTGTGGGAAGCTTTTACATTGACGATCAAATCGGGATTTTGATCCGGTGACAAATTTTTTGCTTTCAACTGTTTGGATAACTCGTTCAGCACCCTGTCTTTGTCGATATCGTTCAGTTTCAGGTCGTCTGTTCTCAGCAGATAGGTCTTGTAATCGGCAAAATTGGCCGTTGCCGAATAATCAGATTTTACTTGGAAAGGACTGCACGAACTGACACCCAGAGAAACAACTGCCAGTAATATGAAGAAATATTTTTTCATTTTTTTTGATTTTTAGATTTTTTGTTGAATGTATCGGTATTTTTATCATAGCCGTAGGGGCAATGCCGGCATCCGCTTTTGCAGCAATAGCCACGCTTTAGGTGGAATTTTTCTGTAAAAACTTTGTAGCCATGCCCGTTGTAATAAAAGTCTTCGTTTTCTTTGATTTCATTTAGTTTCATAAGTTAAAAAACTGTACCAAAATTTTTATCTTTGAGATATGATTATAGTCTGCCAAAGATTACTCAAAAATACGAAAATTTCGGGGATTGCGGTATTTCCCTTTATTTTACTCAGAAAAAAATCGGACAAAGCCAATAAAATCCTTATCAACCACGAGAAAATTCATCTTCGTCAGCAGCTGGAGCTTTTAATTATTCCGTTTTATATTTGGTATTTATCAGAGTATTATTTCAAATTGTGGAGGTATAAAAATCCTTATCTCGCTTACCGCAATCTCAGTTTTGAAAGAGAGGCGTACGAGAATGAAAACAATGTCAATTATCTCAAAGAAAGAAAACTTTGGCGTTTCGTTTCGTATTTGTAATTCTGGCCAAACATACTTGTTGTAAATCGCAGACAATCAACCACTTTCACAATTAAAACGCTGTTAATATTACATTTTCACCAAAAAGATTCCTAACCGTATAAAATAATCTAAATTTGCAAAATTATTTTTCAATAATTCTTAAATTATGTCGCAAGATAGCACTGGTCATTTTGACCCTAAAAAACTTTCCTGGATTGGCGTTTTAGTTTCATTAGGAATTGTTTTTGGAGACATCGGAACCTCGCCGTTGTATGTAATGAAGGCCATCATCAACGCAGGAAAGGAAGGCGGAGCCATTTCGGAAGAATATATAGAAGGTGCGCTCTCGTGCATCATTTGGACCTTGACCATGCAGACGACGGTCAAATATGTTATTATTGCGCTGCAGGCCGATAACAAAGGCGAGGGTGGCATTCTATCGCTTTATTCGCTGGTCAAACGGTTCAAGAAGAAGTGGCTGTATCTTATTGCGATCATAGGGGGCGCTGCCTTGTTTGCAGACAGCATTATCACGCCTTCGCTGACGGTGATGTCTGCGATAGAAGGTCTGGAGCTGGTAATACACAAGCCACCCGTGGTGCCGATAACTTTGGCTATTTTGATCATTATTTTTATCGTACAACAGTTCGGAACCAGCTTTATCGGGAAATTTTTTGGACCGGTTATGGTGCTGTGGTTTTTGGTTTTGGGTGGTTTTGGACTTGTACATCTCGCCGAACATCCCTCGATCTTGAGAGCTTTCAATCCTTATTATGCCGTGAAATTGATATACAATTCGCCGAGCGCAATAGTGATCTTGGGCGCGGTATTTCTTTGTACCACAGGAGCAGAAGCTTTATATTCCGATCTTGGTCACTGTGGCATGAAAAATATTCAGGCCAGCTGGATATTTGTAAAAGTGATGTTGATTTTGAATTATTTGGGTCAAGGTGCTTGGCTGCTCAAAAACTATCACGAGGTCTTTCGCGGTACGAATCCGTTTTTCGGGATTATGCCAGAATGGTTCATCATTCCGGGTGTGATGCTCGCCACGGCTGCCGCCATCATCGCCAGTCAGGCTGTCATTACGGGCGCCTTCACGATGTTTTCGGAAGCGATGTCGCTCAATTTCTGGCCAAATCAGGAAATCGAGTATCCGTCTGGGATCAAAGGTCAAATGTACATTCCGAAAATCAATTGGGGTCTTTTGATACTCTGTTTTATTGTGGTAATTTATTTCAAAGAATCCGGAAGGATGGAGGCCGCGTATGGTCTTTCCATTACGATCACGATGCTGATGACCACCATATTATTAATATTCTGGTTTCTCAAATCGCGCACCAGTAAAATCTGGATTTCACTTTTCGCAGTGGTTTACATTACCATCGAGGGCGGATTTTTCGGCGCCAATATTATCAAATTCTACGATGGCGGCTGGATGTCGGTTCTGCTTGCAGGCTTTATCGGTATTTGTATGTATGCTTGGTACAACGGAAGAATCATCAAAACAAGGTTCATCAAATTCGTAAAATTGGAAAAATATGTATCTACCATAAAAGATATGAAGCTGGATGAGACCATTCCTAAATTCGCGACCAATCTGGCCTTCATGAGTCGTGCAAAAAGAGATGATGAAGTCGAGTCCAAAATTATATACTCTATTATGAGATCGCAGCCGAAGAGAGCAGATCATTATTTTATACTCAATATTATAAATCAGGAAGATCCTTATACTTTCAAATATACGGTAGAAGAGATTTTGCCCGGTACGATTTATAAAATCAGCTTCTTGCTCGGTTTCAAAAGAGACAGGCGTATCAACGACTATTTCCAGCAGGTGCTGGCACAAATGATGGAAGAAGGAACCATCCCGTCCAGAAGTTCGCACCCATCGCTGCGAATGCACAACATACCGCCGGATCTCAAATTCGTGATCATCGATAACGTTTATATCAACGACTTGCTGCTGACCATTCGGGAAAAAATCATTCTCAATATGTATAATTTTGTGAAAAAATTGGGCAGTAACGATTTCACGGCTTTCGGCTTTGCCAACCACAATGTGGTGGTAGAATCTGCACCGTTGCTCGATCAAAAAATCAAAACCGAAAAAATAGAAAGAGCCGAGGATAAGCACTTTGATTGATCACAAAAAAAAACGCTAATTTTGTAAGATGGATACGAAACAAAAAGAGTTAAATATCGCTACGATCAAAGATGTCTTGAGACAATACCTGATGGAAAAAGGCTTCCGCAATACACCGGAACGCTACACCATATTGGAGGAGATCTACAATATGGAGCATCACTTCAACGTGGATGATCTATATCTTCTGATGATGCAGAAAAAATACCACGTAAGCAAGGCTACGATCTACAATACGATCGAGATCTTCCTGGATGCAGGCTTGATCAGAAAGCACCAGTTTGGCGAAAAAACATTGAGCACCTCATCTTACGAAAAATCTTACTTCGATAAACAGCACGACCATTTGGTCATTTATAAAGAAGATTCGGACAAGGTCATCGAGGAAATCATAGAATTTTGCGATCCCAGAATCCAAGGCATCAAAGAATCCATAGAAAAAGCATTTGGTGTGAGTATTGATACGCATTCTCTGTACTTCTACGGACACAAGAAGGCTGAAAATTGATGAAGAAAATCTTTCTTTTAATTTTACTTGTTCTTATTGTAAAAATATCTTCACAAGTGGTTCCGGATCAGCCGCAAGGTTTGGTGAAAGATCCTTTTTTCAACAATCCCAATCCACAGTCGGAACCTTCTAAAAAAATTCAGCACAGGCATTCGGATACTTTTGGCGTGAAACCGGATCAATACGAGGGCAATCCTGTCTTCTCCGGCAACGTAGTTTTCGAGCATCAAGGCTCAATTCTCACGGCCAACCAAGTGGTCTTTTATCAAAAAGAAAACTTCCTAAAGGCCATCGGAAACGTAGTGCTTACCACCGCAGACGGAGACCGCATCACCGCAGAAGAAATGGAATACGACGGCAATACCCAGCGCGGAATTGCCCGAAGAAACGTAGTCCTCACGGATCCCAAACAGACCATCAAAACAGAAATACTCTACTACGACCGAATCCCCAATACGGCTTATTTCAATACCGGCGGTACCATCTACAGCAACGACGGAAGCATAATGTACACCAGAGCTGCAACGTATTACCTCAATACCAAAATGATCGATTTTATCGGAAGCTCCAACATCGAAACAGATAAATATACCATCGTTAGCGATAATATCAAGCAAAATCAGAACACGGGAACGTCAGACTTTTTTGGCCCCACCACCATCAGAGACAAAGCCAACCCCAAAAATCTCGTTTACACGGAATTAGGAACTTACAATTCCAAAACCGGCGAATCCTTCCTCAACAAAAATTCCAGGATCTATTATAATGACAAAATCCTCAGCGGCGACAAATTATACTACAACCGAAACACCGGATTCGGAAAAGGAAACGGAAATGTGACCTTGGACGATCCGCAGCAAAAGCGTTATATCAAAGGTGGCTACGGCGAAATCTACGAGAAAAAAGATTCAGCAATGGTGACAGAAAAGCCCTACGCCGTCAAGATTCTCAGTAAAGATTCGGTTTATTTTGCCGCAGATAAATTTCTAAGTTACCAAAAACCGGATTCTGCCGACAATCGCAAGAAAAAAAGCTTCTTGCGGGCTTTCAGGAAAGTGCGGATTTTCAAAACCGATATGCAAGGCCGCGCAGACTCTCTCAGCTTCAACGAGACCGATGGCGAGATGCATCTGATGCGAAAACCAATCCTTTGGATGGGCGTAAAACAGGTAACCGGCGACGAGATTCGCGTGTATAGCGACCCCGAAAAAGAGATCACAGATTCTATCCGAATCATTGGGAATGCCTTTGCCATCAGCAAAGCCGATTCTCTCAATCTGAAAGACGAATTCAACCAGATCAAAAGCAAGAATATGATCGTCTATCTAAAGGATAACGTTATCGATATGGCAAAGGCCGTCGGCAATGCCCAAGCCATCACGTATGCCGATGATACGAACGAAAAAACCAAGCAAGTTACCAGAATTGGCGTTGCGCTCTCGACTTGCGGCGAAATTGTTGCCCGATTTTTGGAACGTCGCCTGGAAGTCGTCGACTGCAATATCGGCGCAAATACGGACACCTATCCGATGAGCAAAATATCCAAGGAAGAACGTTTTTTCAAAGATTTCAATTGGAATACCAGAGACCGGCCGCAAAAATGGAGCGACATCTTCCTCGATACCCCCAACTATCCGGAAGTCGTTTACCAGTCAGACAATTCTCTTTTCGAACGCGCGGAGGCCGAACGCAAGAAACTCGAAGAAAAAAATAAACCAAAAACACCAATCCGGGTTAAGAAGTAATTCTGCTGCATTGAGCAAAGTCGAAATTTGGGCGCCTTGATCCGCCCTCCGTTCCCGCTTTTTTCTTTTTTCTCAAAAAAGAAAAAGAGCTCCACTCAGGTCGGGGCGCGCTTCGCCGAAATTGAATTTTTTTCATTTAGTGGAATCGAAATCTCAAAAATGACGAACTTCGCACAAGTTTAGAACCTCATCTATGAGCAGAATAATCTGATTTTAAATCCAAATTTCTAACATCTACATAAAACATCTACATAAAAAATGAAGACCGATTTTTTCAAATACCAAGCCCAAACAACACCTTATGCCATAGGTTTCGAAGTGGAAAAAGCAGAAGGAAGCTACATCTACGGAAAAGATGGAAAAGCCTATCTGGACTTCGTAGCCGGCGTTTCTGCCAACACGTTGGGACATTCGCATCCGAAAATCGTGAACGCCATCAAAGAACAGGCTGATAAATATCTGCACGTGATGGTTTACGGCGAATATGCTCAGGAAAAACCGGTTGCGCTTTGCAAGCTTTTGGCAGAAGCTACACCTGAACCTCTGGAAGTCACATATCTCGTCAACTCCGGTGCAGAAGCCGTTGACGGCAGTTTGAAATTAGCGAAGCGCTACACAGGAAGAGAAGAAATCATCGCCTTCAAAGAAGCGTATCACGGAAACACGCACGGCGCGCTTTCGGTTGCAGGAAACGAAGTTCATAAACGGGAATTTCGCCCTTTACTTCCGATGGTGAATTTCATCGAGTTCAATAATGAGAACGATTTTGATAGAATTACAGAGAAAACAGCCTGCGTGATTGTAGAAACCATTCAAGGTGCGGCGGGATTTATAGTGCCAAATGAAAATTATTTCCTCCACCTGAAAAAACGTTGCGAGGAAGTGGGCGCCTTGCTCATTCTCGATGAGATCCAGCCGGGTTTTGGACGTACGGGAAAACTGTTTGCCTTCGAGCATTACGGAATCGTGCCGGATATTCTGGTGATGGGCAAAGGAATGGGCGGCGGCGTGCCAGTCGGCGCTTTTATGAGTTCGGCAGAAATAATGAGTAGCCTTTCACATTCGCCAAAGTTGGGACACATTACGACTTTTGGCGGAAATCCGTTGATTGCAGCAGCTTCCCTTGCGACTTTGAAGGAAGTTTTGGAAAGCGGATTGATGCAAGAAATTGATCAAAAAGAAAAGCTCTTCCGCGAACTTCTGGTTCATCCAAAAATCAAAAACGTGAATGGAAAAGGCTTGATGCTCGCTGTGAATCTTGGTTCGCCTGAATATTCTTTGAAAGTCGCAGCCAGATGCATGGAGAAAGGCTTGATCGTCTTTTGGCAAATGTATCGCAACGAATATCTGAGGATCTCGCCACCGTTGACCTTATCGGAAGAGGAAATCCGGAAGGGTTGCAAAATCATTTTGGAAGCGCTGGACGAAGTGGAATAATTTCTCTCAAAAATAATATTTGGATTCGTGATATCTTAACTAAACAACGGGTTTAGATAACCTCCGCCAAATCCACTATTAAATAAAAATACTTTTCAAGATCTGGGAGACTTCCTTTGGTTTGGTCGCAGGGAAAAGATGGGTGGCATTTTTTATGACAAAATCGGGTTGCGAATTTTTCAGTGGAAAGACGATGTCTTTATCTGCCATAATCTGCACTACACCGGGGATTTTTTCGGATTTCCAATGTGCGACTTTGTCCATCGACCATTTGAGATAGTAAGGATCTTTGACGCGGAAATACTGCAGCAGTCTCGGGTTTTTGGGATCTAATAACTTTCTGAAAAAAGAATAAAACACCGTGCCGCTGTCGCTGAAAAACCGGAGCGGAATGTATTTTAAAGCGTTGGTTTTTTCGCCCGCTTTGATAAGCTTTGATTTTTCTGCGTCGGACCGGATGCTGCCGAGAATCACTACTTTTTTCGCCGGTTTGATTTTGTGGATTTCCTGAACGATAATGCCACCGAAGGAATATCCCAGCAAGTAAAACGGCTCAGAATCATCTACAAAGGCTGACATTCGGGCGACATAGTCGGAAAGTTCTTCGTCAAGATGGGGAATGAGCCACGGAATGTGAACCACCTCGATTCCCGGATTGAAAGTGAGTTTCTCCAGAACTTTTTCGTCTGCACCAAGACCACTTACGGTATATAATTTCATGAACTTAACTTTTGGAAATCACTTCTTCAGCGATAGAACGACTTGCAAAGTTCCTGAATATTTCCCGAATCTGAAAATATAAACGCCGGACATCCAAAAATGATGACGTATGTGTTTGCAGTGATAATCAATTTAACGGGAAAGTCTGTTCCACTTTTACGGCAGAAATACCGCATCGTAAGTCTTTTAAAAACCGTTTAAAATATTAATCATAGACCCATTGAAAGTAAATAAAATTCGTGTAAGCGGTCATATTTATTTAAAAAAATTTTAAAATCTGAAATTTTATCCCTAAAGTAACTTTCTAATAATGAATTTTATCCTTTGTATTAAAATTTGTTCATAAATATAGATTTTTCATCATTTTTGATTTAACCATAAGCATTTTCACAAGTCAAACCTACAAATAGCAGTCTATGAATACTTTCCAAAGGAATAAGCATTTGGCATCCAGAGCGGGATTTGGCCTGCATCATAATGATGTGGAGCAAGCGAAAACAGTTGGTCAGAAAAAGTTTTATCAGCAATTGAAGGATACTTCCAACTATCGACCCATCGAAATCGCTGCTTATAAAATATCGCCGCAGCAATATCAGCAAATGGCGAAAGCAGAAGACAAAAAAACGCTAAACCAGTTCAACAAAAATCACAATATAGCGATTGTAGCAGCGTGGCAGCAGCTGATGATCAACAGCCCGAACCAGCTTCAGGAAAAAATGGCGCTTTTCTGGCACGGCCATTTTGCGACTCGGATACTGAATTCCTTATTCAACTTGGAGATTGTAAATATTTTCAGAAAAAATGCCGTAGGAAATTTTCGCGACTTGGTTTTCGAGGTTTCCAAATCACCTGCGATGCTGAATTTCCTGAATAATCAGCAAAACAAAAAAGAAAAACCCAATGAAAACTTTGCAAGAGAACTGATGGAACTTTTCACTTTAGGAAGAGGAAATCTCTATACCGAAAAAGACATCAAAGAATCTGCCAGAGCCTTCACAGGATGGAGCTACGACGAGAATGGGAAATTCCGCGAAAATCTGCGACAGCACGACTCGGGAGAGAAAGAGTTTCTGGGGAAAAAAGGCAATTTCACAGGCACAGATATCATCAACATCATTCTTGAACAACCGGAATGCGCCCATTTCATCACCACCAAAATCTATAAATATTTTGTGAATGAGACACCAGATGAGAAAATCATTAAAGATTTGAGTCAAAAATTCTATGCCTCCGATTATAATCTGACGACCTTGATGGATGAAATATTTTTGTCCAGCTGGTTCTATTCCGACACTAATATCGGTGCGCGGGTCAAATCTCCCATCGAGTTGATTATCGGAATGCGCCGAATTATGCCAATGGATACCAGAGAGGGGAAGGGCATTTATTACTTCGAAAGGCTTCTCGGGCAGCAACTTTTGCAACCGCCCAACGTTGCCGGCTGGCCCTCCGGAACGGAGTGGATCGACAGTTCTACTCTACTGTTGAGAATGAAAATCCCTTCTGTGATGGCGGGCTACAAAACCCTTGATGTAGAACCAAAACCGAATGACGACGTAAATATGGGTCAAAAGGAAAATAAAGTCGTCGTTACCAAAAACCAAAATAGAATTATAATTCACTGGGACAGCATTTCCAACATTCTGGATGAAGACCTTTTCAGTTTTTTGCTGACAAATCCTACTGAAAAACTAAGAAATCTGATGACCGAATTCAACGCCGGCAAGAGCAGACAACATCTGATGATCAGCATAATGTCAACCCCGGAATATCAACTTTGCTAAAAAAACTGTTATGATTATCAATAGAAAAACCTTTATAAAAACCAGCAGTCTTGCCGCCGCCTCGTTCCTCTTTCCTAATTTCCTAAAAGCTCTCAGCCTTCCGGAAGCATTAGAACTGAGTGGAAAAACCTTAATTGTCCTTCAACTTTCCGGCGGCAACGATGGTCTTAATACGATTATTCCTATCAAAAATGATATTTATTACAGTTCCAGAAATCAAATTGCGATCAAGGAAGACAAGGCGCTTAGGCTGACGGACGAAGCGGGAATCAATCCATCTCTGCGATATTTCAAAGAACTGTACGATAATGGCGAGCTGGCGGTGCTGAACAATGTTGGCTATCCGGAACCCAATAAATCCCACTTTCGAAGTATGGATATTTGGCAATCTGCGAGCGACAGCAATGAGTTTCTGAACTCCGGTTGGCTGGGGAGATATCTGGACGAAGCCTGCCACGACTGCAAAAATCCGACACAGGCGATAGAACTGGACGATCTTCTCAGCCTTGCCATGAAAGGCGAAAACAACAAAGCCATCGCCATGAAAGATCCGAAAAAACTCTTCGAAAACAGTCAGGAAACGCTGTATAAAAAACTGGCCGCCGAGAATACGGATCACCGGCACGATTTGGCGAGCTACCTGTACGACACCTTAGGCAATACGCTGAACAACTCGGAATATATTTTTCAGCAAAGCAAAGCGAAGCCAACAGATAAAACTTATCCTGCAACGCAAATCGGAAAAGATTTCAAAACGATTGCTTCGCTGATCAAATCGGATATCAATACGCAAGTCTATTACCTGTCGGTCGGCAGTTTCGACACGCACAACAATCAGAATCAAAGACAAAATCAACTGTTTACCGGCATTGATGAGGCGGTGCAGGTTTTTGTAAAAGATATGAAAGACAGCGGCAAATTCAACGATGTGATGATTATGACTTTTTCCGAATTTGGCCGGCGTGTCGCCCAAAATGCGAGTAACGGAACCGATCACGGAACGGCCAATCAGATGTTTTTCATCAGCGGCGGGTTGAAAAAGAAAGGCTTACTCAATGCTTTACCAGACCTTCAAAATCTGAACGACGGCGACCTGAAGTACACCGAAGATTTCCGGAAAGTCTATGCCACTGTTCTGAAAAGATGGCTGAACACGGATGATAAGAAGATTCTTGGAAAGACTAATGGTTATNTCCTCACCCTAAATCCCTCTCCAAAGGAGAGGGACTTTTCTTCCTCACCCTAAATCCCTCTCCAAAGGAGAGGGACTTTTCTTCCTCACCCTAAATCACTTTCCGAAGGAGAGGGACTTTTCTTCCTCACCCTAAATCACTTTCCGAAGGAAAGGGACTTTTCTTCCTCACCCTAAATCCCTCTCCGAATGAAAGGGACTTTTCTTCCTCACCCTAAATCACTTTCCGAAGGAGAGGGACTTATTACATTAAAGTATTGATAGGTTGTTTCTATGATTGATATAGTTTCAAAAGCGGATTTATATTGTGCACGATATAATATGACACTATATATTTGCCAAAGAAAAATATTAACAATTAAAATTATCTTAAAAATGAAAACATTGTACAGCATCGGCGCAACCGCCCAAGGAGGAAGAAACGGACATGTAAAAAGTGACAATGGCGTTCTGGATCTGGATGTCCGAATGCCCAAGAACTTAGGAGGCGCTAATAACGACTTCCCAAACCCCGAAATGCTATTCGCGGCAGGGTACGCCGCTTGTTTTGACAGTGCTTTGAATATGATCATCAAGCAAAGCAAAATCGAGACCGGTGAAACATCTGTAACTGCTAAAATAGGCATCGGTCAATTAGAGAATGGCGGCTTCGGTCTGGAAGCGGAGTTGCATGCCAACATTCCGGGCGTCAGCATCGAGCAGGCACAAGAATTAATTGAAAAAGCACACGAAGTTTGCCCTTATTCCAATGCTACAAGAGGAAATATAGAAGTGAAACTTACAGTGAGCAACGACTAAATTTTTTGTCAAAGTAGCTAATTGGCAGCAAATTTAAAATTCTCTTAACTTTGATTTTTGGGAATTAAAATTCAAAAATTTGGCATGGAAGATTTATTAAAACTTGATAAACAACTATGTTTCTCGGTCTATGTTTTGCACCGCGAGATCATGCAATGCTACCGGCCAATCCTGAAAGATATTGAATTGACCTATCCCCAGTACATCACAATGATGGCGCTCTGGGAAAAGGACGAACAGACCGTCAGCCAAGTTGGTGAAATTTTGCAGCTGGATAATGGAACGCTGACGCCATTGCTAAAAAGATTAGAAGCCAAAGAATTTCTGGTGCGAAAGCGGGGCCACGACGATGAACGCATCGTGAAAATCTACTTGACAGAAAAAGGAAAAAAGCTAAAGTCAAAAGCTGCCAATATTCCATCAGATCTTGCGAAAGCGATGCATATCAATTTGGACGAAATGCAGCAATTAAAAACTTTGTCCGAAAAAGTTGTTCAGAAAATAAATCTTTGACGGAAAATGAGCCTTAGTTGGTTGCCCTTTCCTCACCCTAAATCCCTCTCCGAAGGAGAGGGACTTTTTCCTCACCCTAAATCACTTTCCGAAGGAGAGGGACTTTTTCCTCACCCTAAATCCCTCTCCAAAGGAGAGGGACTTCAAAGGACAAACCAAATTAATATTCGAACAAAACGCTTCCCCAAGTGAATCCACTGCCAAAAGCTGACAGACAGACCAGATCACCGGGCTTCATCCGGCCTTCCAAAATGGCCTCGCTCAGTGCAATCGGTATAGATGCTGCTGTGGTATTGCCATATTTCTGAATGTTCATAAAGATTTTTTCGTCCGGCAAATGAAGCAGTTGCTGTACATATTGCGATATTCTAAGATTGGCTTGATGTGGAATGAGCAAATCCAAATCCTCAATGGTTTTTCCGGCTTTCTGCAAAGCTTCGAGAATGGTTTCTGGGAAACGGGTGACGGCGTGCTTGAAAACGAAATTCCCATTCATCACCGGATAGATGTCTTCCGCAGTAATCAAATCAGGATTCGACAGCAGATTATCGCTCCAGCCCGATTTGCTTCCCGGAAATTTCACGACCAACTCTTCCGCATATTTGCCTTCCGAATGCATATTGACAGACAAAATGCCTCGGGAATCGCTGGCCTCGCTGGATGATAAAACAATCGCGCCGGCGCCATCTCCAAAGATGACGGAAACGCCGCGGCCGGCATCGGAAAAATCCAACCCGAAAGAATGAATTTCGGCGCCTACCACCAAAACATTTTTGTACATTCCGGATTTTATAAACGCATCGGCAACGCTCACTGCGTAAATGAAACCCGAACATTGATTTCGCACGTCCAGCGCGCCAATCGTGTCGCAACCCAAGAGCTCCTGCAACTGCACGCCACAGCCGGGGAAAAAATAATCCGGCGACAAGGTGGCGAAAACGATATAATCGATGTCTTTGGCGGTAAGATTGGCATTTTTCAACGCAACTTCTGAAGCTTTGAAACCGTAGAAAGAAGTGGTCTCTTCGGAATCTAATCGGTTTTTGCGGTGTCTTCTTTCCTTGATTCCGGTTCTTTCGGTAATCCATTCGTCGGTGGTGGTCATCCGTTGAGAAAGGTCGTCGTTGGTAACTATATTTTCTGGGACGTAATGACCCACGCCTGCGATTACACTTTTGATCATTTATTACAAATTAAGGTAGAAGACAAAAATAATTGTTTTATCTATCACGGAGTATTTATTTTAATATTTTGATGATCAGTGACAATTAATATAATGATTTACAGTTATTTATATTTAATAAATGGCTTCTGTTTTTTCGAATCAACG
The DNA here is from genome assembly GCF_003932955.1 of Chryseobacterium sp. SC28. Taxonomy (GTDB): domain Bacteria; phylum Bacteroidota; class Bacteroidia; order Flavobacteriales; family Weeksellaceae; genus Epilithonimonas. Next base: position 5,976 of record NZ_QOVY01000018.1, on the reverse strand, counting down.
ATCAAAAGGATAATCTTAATTTTGATAAAAACCTGCTAAAAAAGGTTGGAACACGATCAAAAGAAAAAATAACTTCATAAAAAAAGCAATTGTTCTAATCCGTTCAATAAAATTGGATCCGCCATTTTTTCCAACTAATCGTAATTTTATTTAGTTTTGTTGTATGCCAATTGAAAAAAAATATAAATCCAAGCACTGGGAATGGATTGATGTGACGACGCCGAATGAGGAAGATCTGAAGCTGCTGCATCAAAACTATCAAATCAATTACCTGCTTTTGGAAGATACCATAGATCCGAATCACCTTCCTAAGTATGAGGAAGTTGGCGATGTAAAATTCTTCTTGACACGGGAATCTACCGATATGGAAAGGACATCGCTAAATAGCATGAGCGATATCAGCACAAAACTGGGCATCTTCTTGCTCCCCAACTTCATCATCACGACACACCGGACCAAAAGCAAAAGTGTCCAAGAAATATCGGCAGAACTGGACCAGGAAGACATCAATAAGATCACAAGAGATGAAATGGCACTGCGCCTGGCTCTTAAAATCATGAAAAGCTTCGATGACGAAAGCAACAACCTGCTTGATCTTCTGGATGTGATCGAAAATGAGATCTTCCTGAAAAATACCAACAGCTCTGTACAAATCCGCCGACTCTACAAATTAAAACGCAGATCTGGTCTCAATACAAGAATCCTCAATATGTCGGGAGAATGGATCTCTAAATTCAAAACTTTGGATCTGGAAGAGGTGCAGGTGATGGACCTGCTGGACAAGCAAAAAGACGTGATCGCAGACTTCGACCATCTGAATGCTCAGACGACCAACCTTATCTCGATGTTTCTAGCATTATCGGACCAGAAAGCCAATCAGGTGATGAAACTTTTGGCAATCTATTCCGTTTATTTTTTACCGATCACTTTTATAGCCGGAGTTTATGGTATGAACTTCGACAACATGCCGGAACTGCATCATAAAAATGGCTATTTTTTCACACTCGGATTGATGCTGACCATCGTTGTCGTCACTTTTATCTATATGAAGAGAAAACGCTGGTAACACCGATGAATGCTGAACTGTTGATGTTCTACAATGTGGAGAACTTCTTTCCGCCCGACGGGGACTCCGTGACAGATCAAAACTCAGGATTGCGAAATTGGGATTCGTATAAATACCGACAGAAAGTCCGCAATATCACCAATGTTTTTCGTTTTGTAGCGCAAGACCGGGGGCAATTGCCTTCTATCATCGGCCTGGCAGAAATTGGCGATCGAGTTGTTTTGGAAGACTTACTTAAAAATGATTCACCACTTAAAGACTACCAGATCCTTTATCAGAAATCTAAAGATTCCAGAGGCTTGAGTGTGGCTTTGCTTTTTGATCCTCAAAAATATACTGTATTAGATTTCAGAACTTTGAAATTTAAAAAGGATTCTGATTTGGCGTTTGAAACCCGTGATATTTTACACGCAGAATTCCAATATGAGGGGAAAAAAATTCATTTTTTTGTGCTTCATCTACCATCCAAGAGAGAAGGCGACATCCAGAAAAAACATCGACTTTACATCATTCAGCAGCTTCGAAAAACTGTGCGAAACCTTTGCGACCAAGGAGAACCCATCATTTTAATGGGCGACTTTAATGAAAATCCCGACGCAGAAGAAATGCAGTTGCTGCTTTATGACACGACTGGAAAAAAAATACTGACCAACCCTTTTGAAACGCTTTACCTCGGCGGCCGATTTACGACTTTTCATAATAAAAAAGGTCTGGGCTTTGATCAAATTCTGTTTAGCGAGGAAATGCTTTGTGAACAACTCAATCTCGAAACCAATACGGCCGACATTTACGATTCTCCGATTCTGATAAATAAAACAAACGGACACAGACACTATCCCCTGAGAACCTATTCTGGATCTCGGTATATTGGCGGCTACAGCGACCATTTTCCAGTTCTGGTGACGCTGAATCGGCAGGAATAGAGCGGTGAATTGCTTTCATTTTTGTGTATCTTTGGGACACAACACAACTCGCCTGCTTCGGGATCATCATTGCCAGCGGTTGTGAATTGCTTTCATTTTTGTGTATCTTTGGGACACAACACAACAGTTAAGGATTTCTATGGCTTCTGGGTCTCGTTGTGAATTGCTTTCATTTTTGTGTATCTTTGGGACACAACACAACTAATTTTGGCGCATTAGGCGGCGATATTGGGTTGTGAATTGCTTTCATTTTTGTGTATCTTTGGGACACAACACAACCTCATAAGAATGAGGAAGTAACATTAGAAAGTTGTGAATTGCTTTCATTTTTGTGTATCTTTGGGACACAACACAACTAGTATATTTGCGTTTGTCTCAAGGTCTGTGTTGTGAATTGCTTTCATTTTTGTGTATCTTTGGGACACAACACAACTATTTCTATATCCACGAAGTTAGGCATTTCGTTGTGAATTGCTTTCATTTTTGTGTATCTTTGGGACACAACACAACTCCTATCATTATGATAACTCAAAGTCTAAAGTTGTTAATTGCTTTCATTTTTGTGCATCTTTGGGACACAACACAACATGGACTATTTAAACGCCCTTTCGGAAGACGTTGTGAATTGCTTTCATTTTTGTGTATCTTTGGGACACAACACAACAACCGCTTCAATTAAATGGCGTTGAATTCCGTTGTGAATTGCTTTCATTTTTGTGTATCTTTGGGACACAACACAACTTCTTTGAAGTCTACTTGTCCGTAAACCTCGTTGTGAATTGCTTTCATTTTTGTGTATCTTTGGGACACAACACAACATGTAGATAGCGATAGCGAAACCGGCAAATGTTGTGAATTGCTTTCATTTTTGTGTATCTTTGGGACACAACACAACATTGCAAAAATGTATATACCTTTATACCATGTTGTGAATTGCTTTCATTTTTGTGTATCTTTGGGACACAACACAACGTGTGCAAAAAATAGGTAATACGTTTACTAGTTGTGAATTGCTTTCATTTTTGTGTATCTTTGGGACACAACACAACGATGATATCTCAATGCGCCGAAGTGTAGCAGTTGTGAATTGCTTTCATTTTTGTGTATCTTTGGGACACAACACAACTGCACACCCTTTAGGTTTGGTTTCTTACGTGTTGTGAATTGCTTTCATTTTTGTGTATCTTTGGGACACAACACAACTAAATAACAATAGCCCCCCAAAGATAACCAGTTGTGAATTGCTTTCATTTTTGTGTATCTTTGGGACACAACACAACTCATTAATAAAGGACTTGGGCGATGAAGCTGTTGTGAATTGCTTTCATTTTTGTGTATCTTTGGGACACAACACAACAAGCCTTTGCATCTGCATTATTGGCGAATTGTTGTGAATTGCTTTCATTTTTGTGTATCTTTGGGACACAACACAACTGCGTCCGAAACGAGGAACATATTTGAGTTGTTGTGAATTGCTTTCATTTTTGTGTATCTTTGGGACACAACACAACAATATCTACCGCTACTACGACGCCGTTTTTGTTGTGAATTGCTTTCATTTTTGTGTATCTTTGGGACACAACACAACGAAGACTTTTCTGGTAAATTCTGATCCAAGGTTGTGAATTGCTTTCATTTTTGTGTATCTTTGGGACACAACACAACGTTTTTGGATTTTTGCCGAAAATACGTTGCGTTGTGAATTGCTTTCATTTTTGTGTATCTTTGGGACACAACACAACCCAGCCGCGCGCTGGCGGTTCGTCCACCTGGTTGTGAATTGGGATCAGTATCAAAAGTTGGGGACTACGCAAAAATTTGGGATAATCTGAAAAGGAAAAAAGCTTTGTCTTTAACACCTCTGAGTTGAAGTCTGAAGTTTTTGATTTTAGCATTGAAAGATTCTGCGGAAGCGTTGGTACTTCTTATTTCAAAATAATTGAGAATATCGTTATAATGGTTGGTGATGGTGTTTTTAAGTGTTGTAAAAGATTTAAAACCTGATTCTTCAACATCTTTAAACCAATGAGCCAGTTTGAGCATGGCAACAGATTTTGTAATATTTTGGTTGTAGATTTTTCTTAAACCGTCCGCTAAATTGTAGGCGACTTCTAAATCGGGGTATTCTCGGAATAAAATTCCTGCTCTGAGTCTTTGGTTTTGTGTCCATTTTTCACAGCTTTTATACAAAAAATAACGGCTTCTTGCCAAGAGTTGCTTTCGGGTATCGTTGTTTTCAAAAACTTCGATTTCGGGTTTTGTTTTCTTGTCTTTGGCATGTTTTAGGATTTCATTTTCTAAATCAATCGCTTCCCATCGGTGTTTTATTCTGAGTTCTTGAACGGCTTCAATAGCGAGTTTCTGAACATGGAAACGGTCAATAACCTGCACTGCGTTTGGGAAACTTATTTTAGCAATCAGTTTCATAGAACCTGCCATATCCAGAGTCACTTCTTTTACTTTTTGCCTTAATTTTCTACCTATTTTCATAAGTTTTTCAATTACATTTTCGCTTTTTGTTCCTTTAATAATGGCAACAATACTCCCTTTTCTACCTCTTGCTGTTTTGGAGGTAAGTACGGTGTAAAGTTCTCCTTCGGATAAAGCGACTTCATCTAATGATAAATTTTCAGAACAATTTTCGGAAAATAGAATGTAATCTTCTGCATGGGGTTTCTGTTTCCAGTTTTTAAAATCACTTAACGATTTTTTGTATTGCCTTCGGAATTTTTTGCCATTTACCCCGTACATTTCGCCGATGGTTTCTAAAGGAAGGGCTTTAGTATCGGCTGATTTTTTTTAAGAACTCTGCAAAATCTTGTGTCATGCGAGTGCCTTTTGCGATGAGATTCCAATCTCGTTGTAATATTTTTCCAGATTTTGTGTCTGTCCATCTTCTACGTTGGATATGAAGTTTTACGGGTTTTCCTCGAAGCGGAAAATCATCCACCGTAATTTCTTCATGAAAGCCTTTGGATTGTAGATGAAGTGAGGAAAACTCTTTCGGAATGGTATTCTTTTCTTCAAAATAAATATGAAGCTGTCCTTCTTTTTCCTCAAATTTTACAATATCGAAATACGCCACTAAATATTCGGGCAGTAATAACTTTAATAATTCTGGACTTGTAAACACAAGACAAAACTAAGGATTATTAAACTTCTCCCCAACTTTTGCCCCTGATCCGTGAATTGCTTTCATTTTTGTGTATCTTTGGGACACAACACAACGCTTACGGACAGGTTGCGGATGATGTTATGGTTGTGAATTGCTTTCATTTTTGTGTATCTTTGGGATACAACACAACTATCTGAAACCATACACAGTTTATCATCTGGTTGTGAATTGCTTTCATTTTTGTGTATCTTTGGGATACAACACAACTTAATTTAATTTTACTGTGAATGATTTCCAGTTGTGAATTGCTTTCATTTTTGTGTATCTTTGGGATACAACACAACCTTACAAAATTCTCAAAGGGGCGACCTTTTGTTGTGAATTGCTTTCATTTTTGTGTATCTTTGGGATACAACACAACTATAGCCGAGTCAGAGAGCTTACTCAAGTCGTTGTGAATTGCTTTCATTTTTGTGTATCTTTGGGATACAACACAACCGTAAAACATCCGGACTGCGAGATGATTGGGTTGTGAATTGCTTTCATTTTTGTGTATCTTTGGGATACAACACAACTAATGCTCGGGGATAATGTCAGACCTAAGCGTTGTGAATTGCTTTCATTTTTGTGTATCTTTGGGATACAACACAACCCTTTAGGGTAGTGGATGTAAGGATATCCTGTTGTGAATTGCTTTCATTTTTGTGTATCTTTGGGATACAACACAACTGCCATTTTTTGCGTTTTTATCGTGGTTTAGTTGTGAATTGCTTTCATTTTTGTGTATCTTTGGGATACAACACAACTATTCAGATTTATACAAGACAGATTTAAGTGTTGTGAATTGCTTTCATTTTTGTGTATCTTTGGGA
>NZ_QOVY01000017.1 GCF_003932955.1 Chryseobacterium sp. SC28 | reverse complement strand
TTTTCTGCCCCATAGTCTGAATCGCAACTTTTTGCAAAGAAACTCAGTGTGGCGCCTTCACCTTCAGGTACGGTCATTTGAGGAGAGATGAGCCAGTCGTTATTCCAAGGGGCGGATACTGCGGCGAAGCTAACCATCATTTTATCGCCTGAATGACCTGTCCAGTCTGAAGTTGAGGTGGGCGTCATAGGAGGAGTGGTGGTAGTGGAATTAAAAACCTGAAATGACTTGGCTACACCTCCGTTAGGAAAGTTAATACTCTGAAAACCATAAGTCGACAATTGATCGACATCCGTGAGCGTCCAAGAACCCACATTCGCAATAGCAAAATCGGTATAAGAATCGAAGTTGTCTTGGAAAAGCACAGTTTGTGCTTTCATTGCATCCGCAGAAAATAGAGCTGCAGATACCCACAAAGGAAATAGAATTTTTTTCATAATAGAAATGTAATTTTTTAAGTCTTATCAAAACTACAAAAAATTAATAATCTACAACTGCAAATGGCTTATAAAACTTTTTGTGTGGAGACCTATAATTTCCCTGCGAAAAATTGTTTTATGATGTATTAACTTTTTGTATAGCACTACTTCCTTGCAGATATTCGCTTGTTAGGCTAAGCTTGACACATATTGCAAAGCTTTCGCTAAAAACCATTATTAGCTATTAGCGCTTTCTTAACAAAAAATCCGCCCCACATAAGTGACACGGATTCTATTAATTCTAAAATTTAAAAGTTTTATTGTTTGATTACTTTGGTAGAAGTTGTAGTACCGTCTTCCATCGCAGTATTTACAATATAAACTCCGGAACTGAATCTGCTGAAATCGATTTGAGATTGGGCAGCATTGATTTCTTTTGTTAATATTTGTTTTCCGGTAACATCATATATTTTGACCGATTTGATTTTTCCTTGTGTCTCAATATTGAAAATATCTTTAACAGGATTTGGATATGCTTTGATGCCGTTTTTAGTCACATCAGAAACTCCCAAAGTTCCTATATTCAAGGTGTAATCTTCCACCTGCCCATAAAAAGATGTGCCGCAAGGCGTTTCGTTAGGCTCTAACGAGGTATCGTGCAATCTCACTCTCATACGGGTTTGTCCTATAGTAGCCGTAGCCGGGATGGTGATAGAACCTGTCCAAGGTGATGCATGCGGGTACGTTATTAAGACACGCTCTCCTGGATCATAAAAGTCTTTATCGTTATTGAAGTCTATCCATACGATGACCTGATCAACTGAAAAACTTGTGCCCGAATATGAAGCACTGAACGGATAAGTAGACCCAACAGTCACATTACCCACTATGGACGTAAAATCTTCGTAACCGGCAGTTCCGGTAGAATTATTGTTAATATCTGCAAATGTGACATTGGATATTTTTTCCCAACTCGTATCTTTTGCCCCGGCCGTACAATAAGCAGGTGCCGTCGTGGTAAAGGAAAATACACTACATTCAGCAGCGGATCCCACACTATTTTTTGGAACTACTTTCCAATAATAAGTAGAGGAAGGGTCCAGATTAGTTACTGTATAGCTGGTACCAGTCACATTGGCAACAAGCGTTGTAGGAGTTGAATTTTTATCCAAATAGACATCGTACGAATCTGCTGTTCCTGTGGTGGGAGCCGTCCAGGTCAAAGTTTGTGAAGGGAAAGCAAGGTTTGTTGCACCATCTGCAGGGGATGTCAATGTAGAACATCCCGGAGCTTCTACGGGAAGACTGGCGCTTATCACCTTGAAGTCATCCACGGCGAATCCGAACTGGTCTTCAGAAATACATTGGATGGCCAAATGTATTTGCTGTCCCGCATAGGCATTCAGGTTATAGGTGTACTCGTGCCAAGTGAGATCGGAAGGAGTCGTTGTGACCGTGGAAAGAGGCGTAAAATCCGAAACAGCAGTTCCTGTCGTAGAAACCAATACGGTAAATTTTTCTGCCCCATAGTCTGAATCGCAACTTTTTGCAAAGAAACTCAGTGTGGCGCCTTCACCTTCAGGTACGGTCATTTGAGGAGAGATGAGCCAGTCGTTATTCCAAGGGGCAGCAGTTGCCGAGAAACATACCATCATTTTGTCTCCTGAATTGGCCGTCCAGTTGGAAGCATCGGAAGCGGTCATCGGAGGAGTGGTAGCGGTGGAATTAAAAACCTGGAAAGATTTTGCAACACCACTATTAGGGAAACTAATACCGCTAAAACCATACGTTGCTAATTGATCGACATCCGTAAGCGTCCACGAACCAACATCAGCAATAGCAAAATCCGTATAAGAATCGAAGTTGTCTTCGAAAATTACAGTTTGCGCTCGCATGGCATCAGCAGAAAATAGAGCTGCTGAAAATAACAAGGGAAATAGAAATTTTTTCATAATAAAAATGTAATTTTTTAAGTCTTATCAAAATTACAAAAAACTTCATAATTAACCCTCTAAAAATGGTAAAAATCTTCTTTGGTTGAGGTCTATAATTATCTCTATAAAAAATTTCGCTTTTCTGGTTATAGGATTTTGAAAAATGTCTTAGTTAATCGAAAATTATCGATGATCAGATTAGGATAGACACATATTTTAATCTTTCAGGAAAAATACTGTTTTTCTGTCAAAGAAAATTGTTAACTAAAAAATCCCGCCAAATAATGACGGGATCTATTTTAGAATTTAAATTTTTATTGTTTGATCACTTTGGTAGAAGTTGTAGTACCATCTTCCATCGCCGTATTTACAATATAAACTCCGGAACTGAATCTGCTGAAATCGATTTGAGATTGAGCAGCATTGATTTCTTTTGTTAATATTTGTTTTCCGGTTACATCATATACTTTGACCGATTTGATTTTTCCTTGTGTCTCGATGTTGAAAATATCTTTAACAGGATTTGGATACGCTTTGATGCCGTTTTTAGTCACATCTGAAACTCCAAGAGCTCCAATGTTCAATGTATAATCTTCAACTTGCCCATATAAAGATGTACCACAAGGGGTCGAATTGGGGGTTAAAGAAGAATCGTGCAGTCGCACTCTCATACGGGTTTGTCCAATAGTAGCTCCTCTTGGAATAGTGATAGAACCTGTCCAAGGTGATTCCTGCGTCGGCGTCATTAAAACCTGCTCTCCTGCATCATAAAAGTCTTTATCATTATTGAAGTCTATCCATACGATGACCTGATCTACTGGATAGCTTGTGCCAGAATATGAAGCACTGAACGGATAAGTAGACCCGGCTGTCACATTACCCACTATGGATGTAAAATCTTCATAACCTGCAGAAGAGGTAGAATTATTATTAATATCTGCAAAGGTGACATTGGATATTTTTTCCCAACTTGTAGCAGTTGTTCCCGCGCTGCAGTAAACAGGTGCCATTGTTGTGAAAGAATATACACTACAGCCGGTAGCCGCCCCCACATTATTTTTTGGAACCACCTTCCAATAATAAGTAGAGGAGGGATCCAGATTGGATACAGTATAACTGGTTCCAGGAATATTGGCTACAAGCGTTGTAGGATTGGGATTTTTATCAAAATAAACATCATACGAATCCGCGGTTCCTGTTCCCGTGAATTGAGCTGTCCAAGTAAGTGTTTGTGAAGTAAAGTAAGAAAGGTTTGTGGCGCCGTCTGCCGGTGATATTAATGTAGAACATCCGGGAGCCTCCACGGGAAGTGTAGCGTTTACCACTTTGAAATCATCCACTGCGAATCCGAATTGGTCTTCAGACGTGCAGCGGATGGCAATATATATTTGCTTTCCTGTGTAGGCATTGAGGCTATAGGTGTACTCGTGCCAAGTAATGTCGCTGGGAGTTGTCGTGACCGAAGTAATTGGCGTAAAATCCGAAACGGCAGTTCCTGTCGTAGAAACCAATACGGTAAATTTTTCTGCACCATAATATGAATCGCAACTTTTTGCAAAGAAACTCAGTGTGGCACCTTCACCCGAACGCACTGCCACCTTGGGCGAGATCAGCCAGTCGTTATTCCACGGGGCAGATGCTGCTGAGAAGCAGACCATCATTTTGTCTCCTGAGCGAGCAGTCCAGTTGGAAGTGCTGCTAGGGGTCATCGGAGGGGTGGTGGCAATGGAATTAAAAACCTGAAAAGACTTTACTCCATCGCTATGTGGGAAGGTGATCGCTTGAAAACCATAAGTTGCCAAGTGATCGACATCCGTAAGCGTCCAAGAGCCCACATTCGAAATAGCAAAATCTGTGTAAGAATCGAAATTGTCCTCGAAAATTACAGTTTGCGCTCGCATGGAATCCGCAGAAAATAGAGTCGTAGAAAATAACAAAGGAAAAAGAAATTTTTTCATAATTAAAATAAATAAGGTAATTGTTTTGATTTCATATCAAAATTACAAAAAAATTAATAATCTCCGACCGCAAATGGTTTTATAAAGCTTTTTAACGTTGATATTATAATTATCTATTTAAATTTTAGGGAGTTTTCTAAGAAGACTTACTGAAAGTTTTTTATGACGAAGCACGAAGGATTATATTAAGTAGTAAGCGCTTTCTTAACAAAAAATCCCGCCAAATAATGACGGGATATATTTTAGAATTTAAAAGTTTTATTGTTTGATTACTTTGGTAGAAGTTGTAGTACCATCTTCCATCGCCGTATTTACAATATAAACTCCCGAACTGAATCTGCTGAAATCGATTTGAGATTGGGCAGCATTGATTTCTTTCGTTAATATTTGTTTTCCGGTTACATCATATACTTTGACCGATTTGATTTTTCCTTGTGTCTCGATATTGAAAATATCTTTAACAGGATTTGGATACGCTTTGATGCCGTTTTTAGTCACATCTGAAACTCCAAGAGCTCCTATATTCAAGGTATAATCTTCCACTTGCCCGTAGGATGATGTGCCGCAAGGTGTTGTATTAGGCGTATAAGCAGAATCGTGCAATCTGACTCTCATACGGGTTTGTCCGATGGTAGCCGTAGCCGGGATGGTAATAGAACCTGTCCAAGGTGATGTTTTCTTAGGCGTAACCAAAACCTCTTCGCCGAAATCATTGAAGTCTTTATCGTTATTGAAATCGATCCATACGAGCACCTGATCACTGGCATAGCTTGTGCCCGTGAAAGAAGCGCTAAACGGATAAGTAGACCCGGCAGTGACATTACCTACAACGGATGTAAAGTCTTCATATCCGGCGGTTGCGGAAGAATTATTATTAATATCTGCAAATGTGACATTGGATATTTTTTCCCAACTTGTAGAAGTTGCTCCGGCGGTACAATAAACAGGTGCCATTGTGGTGAAAGAAAATACACTACAGCCGGTAGCCGCGCCAACAGTATTTTTTGGAATCACGGTCCAATAATAAGTAGAGGATCCATCTAAATTAGTTGCTGTATAACTGGTGCCGGTTACATTCCCTACAAGAGTAGTCGGAGTTGAATTTTTGTCCAAATAGACATCGTACGAATCTGCTGTCCCTGTGGTTGGAGCAGTCCAAGTCAAGGTTTGCGAAGTGTAAGCAAGGTTTGTTGCACCATCAGCAGGGGAGGTCAATGTAGAGCATCCAGGAGCCTCGGTAGGAAGACTAGCGCTTACCACTTTGAAGTCATCCACGGCGAATCCGAACTGGTCTTCAGACGTGCATTGGATGGCAAGGTGTATTTGCTGTCCCGCGTAGGCATTGAGGTTATAAGTGTACTCGTGCCAAGTAAGGTCATCAGGAGTGGTTGTCACAGCAGAAATTGCTGTGAAATCCGAAACGGCGGTCCCTGTTGTAGAAACCCATACTGTAAATTTTTCTGCCCCATAGTCCGAATCGCAACTTTTTGCATAGAAACTGAGTGAAGCGCCTGCACCGGCAGGTACTGTCACTTGCGGAGAAATCAGCCAGTCGTTATTCCACGGAGCAGTAGTTGCGGCAAAGCATACCATCATTTTGTCTCCTGAATTGGCCGTCCAGTCGGAAGTACCGCTAGGGGTCATAGGAGGAGTGGTGGTAGTGGAATTAAAAACCTGAAAAGATTTGGCAACACCTGTGTTTGGAAAACTGATGCCTTGAAAACCATAAGTCGGTTTAAGATCGACATCCGTGAGCGTCCACGGACCAACATCCGCAATAGCAAAATCGGTATAAGAATCGAAGTTGTCTTGGAAAAGCACAGTTTGTGCTTTCATCGCATCCGCAGAAAATAGAGCTGCAGATACCCACAAAGGAAATAGAATTTTTTTCATAATAAAATTAATTTTTTGATTCAAAACCAAAATTATAAAAAAAAAGTTAACGAGCGTTAATAAATTATATTTTTTTTAAAAAAAATTATACTTATTAACATAATATTGGTCTATCTGCCATTTCTAATATCATAAAGGAAATTCAATTTCAGCACTTCATACAAAGAATGTCGGCTTACCAAAACCGAAAAAATAGAAGACATCATCCCGGCCAACATCAAATGAAATATGAGAGAATGCCGATCTGTCATTTCCAGAACCAAGATTGCCGAGGTAAATGGTGCTCTGGTGATTCCCGTGAGAAAAGCGACCATTCCTGAAAGTACCAAAACATTGGTTTCATTATCACTAAGGTTCATCACGCCGGCAAAAACGCTTCCAATGGTAGCGCCCGTTGACAAAGCGGGTGCAAAAATACCGCCGGCTCCGCCCGAGGTGAATGCCAAGGCCGGACCGAGCATCCTGAGAATGGGAACATACCAATCTTCGGTCTTCTGATCTGTAAAAAGAATCCGTTCCATAATATCTTTGCCTGAACCCAACATTTCGCGATTGACAAAATAAGCGATCGATGCAACAACCAGCGCACAAATCACCAGAAAAATAATGTTGGAAAGGTCGGTTTTTAGTTTTTTCTTTAACCGATTGATCTTCAGCATCGCTACGGAAAGTTGGCTGCTGAGAATCCCACAGATTCCAGACACGAAAATAATGGGAAACATAATCCACAAAGTAACGTCATTGGTTTTCGGATAGCCCAGATACAAATAAGATCCGGCAAAAGACTGCGCCGTAAGTCCGGCAATGATAACCGCCGTAAAAAGTGCGGTTTTAAAATAATTAATATGTATTTTCGATAGCTCTTCCACCGCAAAAACAATGCCGCCCAAAGGCGTGTTGAAGGCCGCCGAAAGCCCTGCCGCTGCTCCTGTAAGAATCATATTTTTCTTCGAAATCTTAGGCCACCATTCGGGCAGATATTCATAGACTTTTCGGAAAATAGAGCCGGCTATCTGGATCGTAGGTCCTTCGCGACCAATGGCACCACCGCCAAAAACCAAAGCAAAACTCGACAAGACTTTTATAATAATAACTCGGAAACTCAGTAAGTGCGGAATCAAATGATTTTCTCTGGGATTCGCCAGTTCCACCGCTGCCATCACCTGCGGGATGCCGCTGCCTTTTGCCTGCGGGGCAAATTTTTTCACCAGCCACCACGAGAGCACAAAACCGGCCGGAGCGATGATAAAAATCATCCAGAGATGCCAATCCAAAATCTTGTTCAAAGTACGCTCCCCAAAAGCAAAAATCTGGGCATACAAAACTGCCGCAATTCCCGTTAAAACTGAACCAATCCAAAAAGGAACCGCTTGCAGAAGATTGTTTTTCAACCGCTCGTTTCGGATGTTGTCAAAAGATTTTTTTAGAATTTTTCGGATATATTGTACGATTTTTTTCATCATTTCAGCGTTTCCGGATGGTGGAGCCGAACGATTTTGGCGCCTTTTTCTATTAAGTTCAAATGAAGATCCAAGGTTTCTTTTGCCACCTCATTGGGTTGTTTCCGCAGAGGTTTGTAAATGAATGATTTCTTCGAAATTCCGGCTAAAACAGGATATTTGCCGAAACCAATGTATTCAAATTCATGGATTATTTTGTATTGATCTTCTACCGTTTTCCCAAATCCGAAACCGGGATCTAAAATAATATCTTTAATGCCTTTTTGCTTTAATTCCAATATCTTTTTGGAGAAAAATCGGTTGATGGAAATGATAATGTCATCATAAATCACTTTCTCGTGCATCGATGCATAACTTGGATTGCCGTGCATCAAGATATAAGGTAAGCCGGTCTGCGCCACCGCATCTAATAATTTGGGATCAAATTGTCCGGCGGAAATGTCGTTTACCAAATCGATGCCTTCGTCAAAGCCAAATTGGACAACATCTGCATAAAACGTATCAAGCGAAATCAGACTTTCTGGAAATTCTTTTTTGATTAATGAAATAATGCTTCCAATTCTCCTAATTTCTTCTTCCGAATTCAAATATTCCGCATTCGGGCGCGTAGATTGTGCGCCAATGTCGATAATGGTAGCGCCATTTTTTAACAAATGTTCGGCTTGTTTCAATGCATTTTTTTCTGAATTAAACTTCCCACCGTCGGAAAAAGAATCGGGCGTCAGGTTTAATATTCCCATCAATTTCGGCCGTGAAAGATTGATTAATCGGCCGTTGCAATTAATCGAAAAGTATCGGGAATCATTGGAATTTGTAAGAGAAAAACTCATTTGACAAAAGTAAGTATTTCAATTATAAATAAGGAATGCAGCGTGAGAATATGATTTCGAAAAGCAAAAACTATCTACCGACAACTTTCAACTATTAACTAAATTTGTATCTTTGGACCAATAGACCAATTTATGCCCGATACATCCGCCCAGTTTGACAAAGTTATCGCGATTTGCAGAGACTTATTTCAGAAAAAAATGAAGGATTATGGAACGGCTTGGCGCGTGCTGCGCCCCAGTTCTATTACCGATCAGATTTATATCAAAGTCAGCAGAATCCGTACGTTGCAGACGACCGATGTGAAAATGGTGGAGGAGAGCGAGGAAGACGAGTTCATCGCCATCGTCAACTATTCCATCATTGGATTGATCCAGCTGAAGAAAGGTCTTTCCGATGAAATCAATGCGGATCCCGATGAAACGATGCGTCTTTATGATTTCTATGCCCAAAAAGCCAAGGAACTGATGGAGCGCAAAAACCACGATTATGGCGAAGCTTGGCGCGAAATGAGAATCTCATCCATCACCGATCTGATTTATCAGAAAGTTCTCAGAGCCAAACAGATAGAAGATAATCAAGGCAAAACCTTGGTTTCCGAAGGTTTGGATGCCAATTATTTTGATATGCTCAATTATGCGGTTTTTTGCTTGATAAAAATTAAAAATTAAGAGCCGAACAAACTATGAAAACCATACTCCGTTACCTCCTCTCCATCATATTCATCGCTTCAGGATTTGTAAAAGCGGTCGATCTCAAGGGATTTTCTTTCAAGCTGGAAGAATATTTTTCCCCCACGGTTTTCAATTTGCCATTTTTGGAAAAATATGCGTTGGTTTTTTCAATCATCGTGGTGATGCTGGAGCTGGTTTTGGGTTTTATGTTGCTGATGAAAATCAAACTCAAGCAGTCGATTTATGCCTTGATCGCGCTTTGCATTTTCTTCGGGTTTCTCACATTTTATTCCGCCTATTTTAATGTGGTGACAGATTGCGGCTGCTTTGGCGATGCGATCAAATTCACGCCTTGGCAATCGTTTTGGAAAGACGTGGCGCTATTGATTTTGTTGCTGATTTTGGCGTTTCTGTACCGCAATAGAGAGGAAAGTGAAATCGTGCGATTTGGAAAATTACCACTTTTGGGCGTTTTCATTTTGATGATGATCTTCGTGATGTATCGCGGCATTGCCCACGAGCCGATGATCGATTTCCGTGCGTATGCCATCGGGACAGATCTGGCCGCCGAGAAAGAAAAAATCGCCAAAAATCCTTCGGAATACAAGACTTTTTATTCATTGAAAAATACCAAAACCAAGGAAGTGAAAAAAGTAGATCAGGACGAGTACATCAATAAAGAATATTGGAAAGATCCCAACTGGCAGATCGAAGATGGGAAGACCACGTCGGAAATCACCAAAAAAGGCTACGAATCCGAAATTTCGAAGTTTAAAATTGAAGATATTAATGGGAATGATTTTACCGAAGAAATCCTGAAAGAGCCGAGAGTCGTCCTAATATTCGCATACAAACCAAAAGAAGCCGATGCCGAATTGGTACAAAAAACAGAAACCAAAGCGCTGACCGAGAAAGCCAAAGTAATCGGGGTAAGTACGCAACCGAATTTCTATAAGCAAATCCCAAATTACCTGATGGATGAAGTGGCCATCAAAACCATTGCAAGGAGTAATCCTTTTGTTTTAATTTTGGAAAAAGGAAAAATTGTGGAGAAATTGGGTGCGAAAGACTACTTGAAAACTGAGCAATAAGCAGGAAAAAAAAGAAAAATATATAATGAGAAAATCAAACAAACCCATCGCCGGCTATCATTTATTAATGATTTTGTCCGCGTCCGACGGAATTATAAAACCGGAAGAAGGCCTGAAAATCCGGGAATATATGGCAGAGGAATTTCCGTTCCGGCTGGATCTGGACGACGAGCTGGAAATCATTGCCCAACTCACGGCAGACAAATGGCAAGACCACTTCGAATTCCACGCCAAATGCTTCGAGGAAGACTCCACCGAAAAGGAACGAAAAGACTTCGTTCAATTTGCAAAATCCCTCATCAAAGCAGACAACAGCGTGAGCGATGACGAGCACAAATTTTACATCCTATTAAAAAAACTTTGGAATTTAAATTAATATCAAAATGAGAAAAAACATTGTCGCAGGAAACTGGAAAATGAACAAAACCTATGCAGAAGCCCAAGAATTGATGGCTCAGCTTTTAGAATACACCAAAAACAATACGCCCAACTGCGAAGTCTATATCGCGCCGCCGGCTTTGTACCTCACCGCTGCTAAGGAAGTGTTCAAAAATGGCGAAGTAGGCATCTTCGCACAAGACGTTTCGGAGTACACTAGCGGTGCCTACACCGGCGAAATTTCTGTGGATATGCTCGTTTCCGTGGGTGCAGACGGCAGTCTGGTTTCCCATTCCGAGAGAAGAAGTTACCACGGCGAGACGGACAGCCACGCCAACCGAAAAGTCAAAGCGCTTTTGGACAAAGGCCTTACACCCATCTATTGCAACGGCGAAAAGCTGGAAGAACGAAAAGCCGGAAGACACTTCGAAGTCGTGAAAAACCAAACCGAAACGGCGCTCTTCACCTTATCTGCCGAGGAAATCAAAAAAGTTGTCATCGCCTACGAACCCGTCTGGGCCATCGGAACGGGCGAAACGGCGTCCGCCGAGCAAGCGCAGGAAGTCCACGCCTACATTAGAAATCTCATCGCCGGCAAATACGGAAAAGAAGTAGCAGACGAGGTTTCCATCCTCTACGGCGGAAGTGTGAAGCCCGACAATGCGAAAGAAATCTTCTCGCAACCCGACGTGGATGGCGGACTAATCGGTGGTGCAGCGCTTAAAATCGAAGATTTTACCAAAATCATTGAAGGATTTAATTCTTAATCAAGCATACTTTGTCACATTTCTGTTTATTACACTTTTTTTGACAAAGTTTTTTTAGGAGCTATTTCCCGCTATCCGTTGCAATCTTTTTTGCATCCCGTTTAGTCATCATAAAAATAGAGAAGCCAATGCAAAAAAGGATTTCCACTACTATCGGGGCTAAGGGTTTTGTCATCCAAACCCATTTTTTTTAGAGATTTATTGATAATTTTTACAAATCAAAAATGAAAATAGAACACCTTGGTATCGCCGTGAAATGTCTTTCCCAATCAGACGATTTGTTTGCACGCCTTTTGGGAAAACCGAATTACAAACAAGAATCTGTAGAAAGGGAAGGCGTTACGACCTCATTTTACGAACTGGGCGAGAGCAAGCTAGAACTGTTGGAAGCCTCGCAAACCGAAAGTCCCATCGCAAAATTTCTCGAGAAAAAAGGAGAGGGCATCCATCATATTGCCTTTGGCGTAACAGACCTGAAAACGGAGATCGAAAGGCTGAAAAAGGAAGGATTTGTGTTCATCTCGGAGGAGCCGAAAGACGGCGCAGACAACAAGCTGGTGGTCTTTCTGCATCCGAAATCTACGAATGGCGTGCTGGTAGAACTGTGCCAAGAAAAACCCCAAAAGGTTTTGTAGATAAAGAAATTTTGCTATTTTTGCAGACACAAAATTTAGCCAATATTTCGAGGTCCTATAGCTCAGTTGGTTAGAGTCCCTGACTCATAATCAGGTTGTCCCTGGTTCGAGCCCAGGTGGGACCACCCGGATGAAGAATGAAAATTTTTCAGAATTTACAAAAGCCCCTGTTTTTATGGGGTTTTTTTGTGCTTTGATGCGGTGGATGAAGCGTTGGGCTTTAGCCAGAGGGGAAAAGGTAAAATCAAATGGGTTTTAGCCAAAACCTAATTTAAGTTTTGGCTAAAGCCTATCTTAAATTCAATATTGAAAAACGGGCTAAAGCCCGTTCCTATTGATAGGCCTTTTGAACCATTCATAATTTCCAAATAAGAAGATTGGTTTTTCTTGGATCTCTTCTGGTTTTCTTCGACTCTTGTTGCAGGTTTCTTCGAGAGCGCTTCGAAAAAAGTACCGTTTTTTCGAACAAGAGTCGAACACTTCTCGAACACTTCTGCAAGAAAAGGCTTTTTTTGGTTTGAATAATTGCTGAAAATTGGAATGTTGCGAAAGAGGATTTCCAACGTTTTTTTCTGCTCCTTTTTCGGGTTTTCTTCGACTCTTGTTGCAGGTTTCTTCGAGAGCGCTTCGAAAAAAGTACCGTTTTTCCGAACAAGAGTCGAACACTTCTCGAACACTTCTGCAAGAAAAGCGTTTTTTTTCTGTGTTTTATCGCTGCAAATTGGAATGTTGCGAAAGAGGATTTCCAGCGTTTTTTTTCTGCTTTATCCATACAATGGCGGCAGAAGGCTATTACGATTTTGAGAATTTTCGTTATATTTACCAGTACAAGGATCACTTGGGAAATGTGAGAATAAGTTATCTGAAAGAAGGCAATGATTTAAAAGTAATGGACACCAATGATTATTATCCGTTTGGACTGAATTTCATCAACATCCACGAAAGGCAGAGCGGGCATACGGTTTACAATCCGTCTGTCAGTTTTGAGAACTACAAGTACCAAGGACAAGAATTACAGGAGACTGGTTTTTATATGTTTAAGTATAGAACTTATATGCCGGATACAGGGCGATTTATTCAGTTAGACCCATTGGCGGAGAAGTTTCCATATAATTCTACTTATGCTATTCAAGAAAATAAAATGGGAATGGGTATTGAATTAGAAGGTCTTGAATTACTTAAAACAAATTCTGGTTACTTTGCGATTAATGGTAATCAAATGACTGTTAAACAAGCGCCTATTACACAAAGAGATTCCTTTGGAAGACCATCTTTTAGAGCTGGAGATATTGGTTTATCAACAAGTGGTTATAATCCCGGTGGAGCAAGAATGTCTTCAGGGACAACAGGTCTGAAGTTGAATTCATATAGATACAGTGGGGCAACTGGTTCTGATGCAAAAATGGAAAACATCCGTGGAAATGACCGCCCTACTAATATATGGAACAAGGTTTATGATTCAGGGGCAGACAAAGCTGGTAAGATATCCGGAGGTATAAAAGAATTAGTTAAGAATGGAAAAATGGCTTTGGATATCCCTGAAGCAATAAAAAGTACGGAAAATTACGTACAAGCAACAAAAGATATTAAAGCGATTGATTTTCAAGCTACCCAAATGGATCTTGCGATAGATTTGGTAAATGGAAGTGGAATTAATATGAATCAGCAAACGAAAAATAATGTAGTGAATTTTGTGTTTGATGGTGCTTTACCACCTGGGACGGATACTCAGAACGGACTTATTATTCAAAACGGGACGTCAATATTAAATTCTAATGGCATACGTGTCCAACCGACTCCAGAACAAGAAAAAGCAAATAATAAAATTTTACCTTGATGAAAATATTTAAATATATCTCAATATTACTGATTCTATTAAGTATCAGCTGTTGTGTAAATCAGAAAGAAAAAGATGAAGAACAAATTAATACAACAGTTCAAAAGTTTTGGATTACAGTTCAGAATAATGACGAGGAAAATTATTTAAAATTAATAGAAGGAAGTGAAGAATATAGATTTGCAATGTTATATCAATTACATTATCTTAATAGGAATTATAGCAAAATCAAAGCTATAACAGAGTCTAAAGAAATCCAGATAAAGGATACAAATGAATTGGGAGGATCCCAAAAGTGTGTAGAGTATCTATTTGTAAAACCTAATTCCACTACAGAACCATTAAGTGTGAGACTGTTTTTTTTAAAATCATTAGGCTATAATAAAATATTTAATGTTCAAATTATAGGTAATATGCCAAAATGGGAAAAGAAAGAGCTGTAATTGATGACATTAAGTAAATGAAGCATCTAAAAGTTTATTTGGTAGTAAGTTTAATTTTAACATTATTTTCTTTTTTCTCAATAATCAAATGGAGTTGTAATCTCACCCACTTTAGGCACACTCAAAAGTAGAGTTTTTTGTTAATAATTTATTGTTGGAAGACTTTTCTTCTTCTTGCTACCCCGATGTCGCAGATTTGCAAACCGTGAATTATAATACGGTGCGGATAGAGACAATGCGGATTCTTCCGGCAACATCAGCGGCTACGAAGGAGGCGGGCAAACCATTACCTATGATGTAAATGGAAACACCACGGCAATGCCGGATAAAGGCATCTCGGCAATTGCCTATAACTTCCTGAACCTTCCTAAACAAATCCAGCAGAATGCCAATGTGACAAATTATTACTACAGAGCCGACGGCGTAAAAATTAAAAAGAAATTCGTCCTCAGCAACGCCTCCGGTACAACCACCATCAATACGGAATATCTGGACGGTTTCCAGTACTCCACTCCCAATACCGAGCCCATCCGTATGGCGCTGGAAGAGCCGGATGATGAAACAATGTCCGCATCCAAGGCAGGCGAGGAAGAAGCCTTCTCTTGGGATGAGGGTAGGGAAATAGCCCTTATCGATACAGGAAACCCGCCTTTGGTAGACAATATGATCCTTTCCTTCTTCCCGACCGCAGAGGGCTATTACGATTTTGAGAATTTTCGTTATATTTACCAGTACAAAGACCACTTGGGAAATGTGAGAATAAGTTATCTGAAAGAAGGCAATGATTTAAAAGTAAAGGACACCAATGATTATTACCCCTTTGGGATGAGCTTTTTAAAACCTTTTGGGCAGTCTTCCGTGTATGATCCGCTGGCTATACCTTACAATTACAAGATGCAGGGGCAAGAGTTACAAGAGACTGGTTTCTACCAATATAAATGGCGTCAGTATATGCCTGACGTGGGAAGATTTTTTAACATAGATCCGCTTGCTACTAAATATCCATACAATAGTACTTACGCTTTTTCTGAGAATGCTGTAGTTGCGCATAGAGAATTAGAGGGATTAGAAAAAATTCACTTTTCATATGTCTTTACTCAAGAACAAATTTCTGTAACTAAAACAATATTAGATAAACAAGGTCCTTTAGGAAATGGCATTTTAGTTTCTTCAAATCACGGAGGAAAAATGTCTTACTATTATGGGAAAGTTGGAACTTCTTCTTTGAGTGCATTCAAAAAGTATTATGAAGGGGCGAACACTGATAAGAATGGAAATCACATTGGTTATAATGACCATTTAGGAAATCCTACGATTGGTTATGGGCACTTAATAAAAAAAGGAGACCCTTATAAGGTCGGAAGTTCAATTAGTGAGTCAGAAGCTCAAAGTCTTTTTGAAAGTGATTCACAATCAATAATTTCAAAAGCTAATACGTATCTCGACAAGTATGATTTAGCAGATAATGAATTGAATGCTTTATATGATGCATCTTTCAATATGGGACCTGGTAAAATGAGTCAATATAAACAAGATGGTTCCAAATATAGTGGAGGGAGCTTTTTTCTACAATTTATGGGAGGAGGAGATGGATTAAAAAAAAGAAGATATGCAGAAAACCTACTTTATACAGAGGGTATATCCGTTAATTTAGATGTTCTTAAAGGTAAATCTACTCAGCAAATTGTTGATTATCTTAATAATTTGGCTAAGGATGATAATAAAGAAAAAAAGAAATGAGACATATATTATTTTTAGTATTATTAACTCCTGCAATTTTTTATTGTCAGGTAAATGAGTTCAAACTTTCTTTAGTTCAAACTACATTGTTGGAAATGGGGGCTAAAAAGAGAAGTAATGATATAACTATAGAGAGAAAGAATTATAGTAAGAAAAAATATTTTTATAATCCGAAACTTGCTCTGTTTATCATAAAGGGTAATCATAAATGTGATACTATTAGATTAGGAAAAAAAATGAAAATAGCAGATGTAATCAATGATGAAAATTCAAAATTATATCCTACAGACGTAATTGATGATTGTATTGTAAAAGAAGGAAAGAATTGTAGTATCAGTCAATCGCTCCTTAATCTAATAGGCGAAAAGAAAATAGAAAATATTCAATTTTCCTTTGGTGAAATTAAAAATGATGTGGATAATAAAGGATATGTTTTTTATTATTTGAATAGGAATAGATATGCCTTATTAATAAATAATGATTTTTTACTTTTATCTTTTTCTAAGAAATAAAAACAATTTAATTAAACTCTGAAAGCCTTCACAAAATGTGAGGGCTTTTTTATGCTTTTCTGTAAACCTGTTCAATGATTTTCTTTTGCATCTCTTTAGGTAGAGAATCAATAATAATCGGCTTTATCTCTTTATAGTTATATGGATTAAAATTTTTGTCACCGGGTTTTGCTTCTTTGTAAAGTACTCTATCTGGACAAGAGCAGTCAACAGGATAGAAAATGCGAGGTTTATACTCGAAAATTACAGAATCCTTTTTCTTTTCCTGCGCAGAAGCAGGGTTACCACAGCTGCTCCAATTGTAATTCCAAATATCACCCCACAAATATTTACCCCATAGATTATGAAATTTATATTAATAATATCGTTGTTTTTTAGTAATTTTTTTACAAGT
Organism: Chryseobacterium sp. SC28; assembly: GCF_003932955.1. Taxonomy (GTDB): domain Bacteria; phylum Bacteroidota; class Bacteroidia; order Flavobacteriales; family Weeksellaceae; genus Epilithonimonas. Next base: position 40,493 of record NZ_QOVY01000017.1, on the reverse strand, counting down.
AATAATCTGTATGATGGTTATAGAATGGATTTTAAATGTTATAGAGGATATGTATTTGATGAATCCAAAGAAATTAATTTTATAACTGGTATAGAAGGGAGATTTACACCATCGCAACAAGAGATTGAATGCGTTGAAAAACTTATATTTACATTAATGCCAAAGGAAACAATAGCTATGGTTAACTTTGGTAAAAAATGTCCTAAAATAGTTAAAAATCTTAAAAATTATAATCGTCAATATGTAGGTTATATAGACTCTAATGGGAATAAAATAATATGGATAAACTTTATTTGGAAAAAGGATTGCCCAGATAATTGGGAAAGAGATATAATTCTAAATACTGATGGTTGTAGTTATTTTTGGAGAGCTAAAATAAATCTCAAGGAAAATAAGTTATTTGATTTTTATGTTAATGGTAATGCATAATTAAAATCCGAGTGCTACTTATAAGAATTAGAATTATAAGTACAACGGAAAAGAACTGCAGGAGACGGGGATGTATGATTACGGTGCAAGATTTTATATGCCGGATATTGGTAGATGGGGAGTTTCTGATGGAAAAGGAGAATTGTATTTGAGTAAATCGCCATACAGCTACGCAAATAATACACCCGTTAATGCAATTGACCCCGATGGAAATCTCGTTATATTTATTAATGGTCAACACGGAGGTTCAGGAGGTTCGCCTGAATATTGGCAGGGAAGATTTAGAGGATATATGACGGTTGCAGGAGGACAACCGATGCCAATGTATGATAGATTTGATGTTTCTGTAAGCAGGCAGTTGGGAGATTATAACCGTAAATATGTTGATGGAGCAATGGGAGGATGGTCAAATACTTTTTTTGCAACCAGTAATGTAAATACTTCGGCTACGAATAGAATCAATTCTGGTTTTGACCAAGGTAAAAAAGATGCTGCTGAAATTATTAAAAATTTGGCAAGAGATGAAACTACTGGTGCTAATTCTAATTTTTTAGATAATGAACAATAAAGCATCTTTGTCTTTGCCTGTATTATTTATTATTCAGGGCGTAATTACTTTTATTATATCTTGCATCATACTTGTGGGTAGTGGACGTTCGGGAGGTGAAGTGGGTATGACACCTATATTATTTTTTATGATTCAAGTTGTTCAGTTAATATTCACTTTAATTATGTATTTTTTGACAAAATCAATCATAAAACAGAAGTTTCATCATATCTATTTTTTTGTAAATGTAATATCACTTATAGTAATTTTTAAATTGGATAAAGGAACTACGAGTATTTTTGAAAATACTACTAATGGTTTTGTTTCTAGGACTATTATCTTTTCCCAAATACTATCAAATATATTACTGTTCCTTTATTATAAATATTTTATTGTGAACGAGAAATAAACTAACAAAGCCAACTCAATGAGTTGGCTTTGTTATTTTACAGCGCAGCAGCATTTTTAGCAAAAAAGTCTTTAAATCTCACTAATTTTTTCTGATCCACTATGAGCGTGTAAAATGGCAAGAATAGTAATGGTTTGCTCTTCTACCAAGAAGTAAATGTGGTAATCAAACGGTTTTAGAAGCAGGGTTCTTACATTTTCGTTGTACTTTACCTGAAAACCTTTAGGCGAGTTCAGAATTTTTGCTTTAGCTTCCTCAATACTATTCAGAAAACGCTCGGCTAAATCAGGGTTTACAGACAAAAAATGTTCTACCGCTTCTATAATATCATTATAAACTCTCGGCCTGTTTTGAAAGGCAAAACTCATAAACCTAATTTTTCTCTCACAGACTTCATCGTTACTTCAAAATCCATACTGTTTTCAGGGTTTTTGCGGTAGTCTTCTATGCGTTCTTCTAGTATTTTTTTGTGCCATTCTGGTATATCAGGGCTTTTTAGTTCTTCTTGTTGTAAGCCGTCATATTTTTTCTTTAGCGATTGCCATTCTTCAATCGGAATAAAAACACCGGTGGCGTTTCCTTGGGTGTCGTGTATGTATTGGAGGTTCATTATTTTGTGGTTTGTAGGTTTTGTTGTTAAACTTTGATGCTAAATTAGTTAATTTGACAACTTAAAGCAATAAGTTCTTTAAATTTTAACTGAACAAATTTATATTTATCCATACAATGGCGGCAGAGGGCTATTACGATTTTGAGAATTTTCGTTATATTTACCAGTACAAAGATCACTTAGGCAACGTGCGAGTAAGTTATGTACAGAACAGCGCAGGCGCTCTTGAAATAAGGGACACAAATGATTATTACCCCTTTGGGATGAGTTTTTTGAAACCTTTTGGGCAGGTGTCTTTATATGATCCGATGGCGATCCCGTATAATTACAAGTACAACGGGAAGGAACTCCAAGAGACGGGGATGTACGACTATGGGGCAAGATTTTATATGCCGGATATTGGTAGATGGGGTGTGATTGATAATTTTGCTGATGCATATCATAGCCTTAGTCCTTATGGGTATGTAGCTAATAATCCCATTAAAAATATAGATATTAATGGGGAGTGGATTTACATTTATGATGAGAATAACAAAGGTTATAAATATGATGATGGAAAGCTTTATTCATATGATGAAAAGAACAAAAATTGGAATGAATACACACCTGCTAAAGATAGTTTTTTAGCAAATACAATGGGATTATTGGGACAAATAACTGAGAATGATAAAAATTCTGTTGGATCAATGTATCTTGGGTTGTTTAGTAATGACGAAACGAATGCTAATATTTATAAAAGTCCTAATGGAAGATCATATACCAAAAATATTAATACATATATTTCGTTTGATCAAAAAGATAAAGTGCCTACAACAGAAGGCAACCAAGCATTAACTCCATATGTTTCTTTGTTCCATGAGTTGGGACATGCTTTTGCCAATCAAAAATTTGATAGGGGCGTTTTAAGTTCAGAATGGTATAAACTTCAGACGGGGGACGATCAAGAACGTAGTGTTTCAAAATCTGAAGTTTTCGCTTCAATGTGGGAAAATTCATTAAGAAGTGCGAAGGATTTACCTTTAAGAACTTACTATAGCCCAACACAAGATGGTGGTACCGTAAGTGATTCTCAAATATTGCAAAGGCAAAGTGTATATAAGAATCCTTTAATACAATCTAAAACAACAATTTACACACCTACTCAAAAAGCAGTTCTTATTTTCAATGAAATTACAAAATCATTAAAAAAGTAAAATCATGAAAAATATATTTTTATTAACAATTATAGTCTTTTCTTTCTCATGTTCTTCAATTCCTGAAAATGAAAATCCTTTATGTAAACTTAATCAAACAAAAACATCAGAAGAATCTAAACATTTCTATGATTGTAATTTTAATTTGAAAAAGTATAATAAATTAATTAACATCTTTGGCATTAAAGATGTTAAAATAAAACGAAAAATTTTCTTAACTGGCTTATCTGTTCTTGCTTACATTGATTCAAAGGATTATAATGCTTTACTTTATGACATTGATAATGACATTATTTACAATTATGTGGTAGAAAATAATGTAATAAAAACAGAAAAAATAAATGGAGAGCTATTAAATAAAATATATAAAACTTCTGAATTCTATTATTTAATATGGCAGTATAAAAATGATATAACAATGTTTAACAAGATTATTGAAAATCTAAAGACTTATAGTGATACTTCGGGAGTTCACTCAAGACGATATTTTTACTTTATTAATAGTGAAATGCCATCAGAAAACTACTTTTCGGTATTTTGGAATACAGAACCATAAATGTTGAGAAAGAAATTAATGACTTAAAACATAAACATTAACTTTATGAAGGTGTAATCTCACCCACTTTAGGCACACTCAAAAGTAGAGTTTTTTGTTAATATTTTGTTGCTGTTGTTGACATCTGTAGACGACAGAAGTAGATTATCCACGAGAAGAATCCTACCAAAAATATCGATTAGTACCGAGCTAAGAAAAAAAGAAAAACTTCGTAACTGCAGCACATTACAAAATCCCTCAATCGCGCTGAAATCTTTTGAAGAAATACAAGTTCCAAAGAATCAGTTCATAGCCGTAAAAGAAATCTTCAACCGGAATGGTCAGAATCCGAAAACCAATAAAATCCGCGGCATTATAGTTCACAATAGGGGACTCCAAGCCGGTCCCGGTCAGGATGCCGTTCACTGCCAGGAAGCCGGGAAGCAAAATGATATAAACAAAAGAAGCCTTCCCAATCCACGAAACGCGCAACAAAAAATATAAGATCAACAAAGTGATGGACGCCGAAACGAACGTGACAACCGTATAAATTCTGTCGTGATAGTAAATCGCAATTCCCAGAAATATAACAGAAGCAACTGTTACAAAAACTTTCTCAATCTGCGCTTTCCAATCGAGTTTGAAAAACTTATCCAGACAGAAGTAGGTAAAAACACAAGAAAACGGAATGCAGATGAAAAACAATATTTCCTCAATTGGTAATTCCGAAATTTTTATGCCGCTTAAATATCGATAATTAAACCACCAAACGCCGTGCTTTGTAAACCAAATATCCCAAAGAACAAAGAACAAAGCTACCAAAAAAGACGCTTTGAAGAAAGCGCCAAAATGCCTGTAGAACTTGATTTTCGGGTGAAAAGAAAATATAAAGCACACGAAAACAGTGCAGAAGTTGATCAGCAAATAAGTGTAAGGCTGCATCAGGCTTTTTCCTTTTTGAAATACAGTTTGAAATATTTAATCGGCACCCAAAGGAATCCGAAACATTCGCCATCATCTTTGTTGATGTGTTTGTGATGTTGCTTGTGCGCCCGCCTTATAGCCAGCAAATACGGATTTTTCGTATTCTTCAAGAATTTAATCCGCTGATGAATAAAGATATCATGCACGAAGAAGTAGGACATCCCATAGAGTGTAATTCCAACTCCGATGTAGAAGAGAAAATTAAAATCATTGACACTTCCCAGATACATCAACGCCATTGCAGGAATCGCAAAAATAACAAAGAAATAATCATTTTTTTCCAAAGGAGGATCGGTGCTATGATCATGATGATCTCGGTGCAGCGACCACAAAAAGCCGTGCATCACATATTTGTGAACCATCCACGTGAAGCCTTCCATCAGGAAAAAAGTGGCAAAAACGATTAATAGATTCATGACGCTTCTTTTTTATTGTTGAACATGTCTTCCAAAACTTGATGCCGAAAGTTAAATATATTTTCCAATTTTTTCTTCACCAATAGATGGTGCGCTATCTCGCCTAAAAATCCCATAGGCAATTCGTAATCCACAGTGTCGCGTATGAGCACCCCATTATCATTCTCGATAAACTCATGAAAATGATTCCACAATTTATAAGGTCCTTTTTTCTGAAAATCTGTAAAACTATTTTCAAAATCCACCTGCGTGATCTCGGTTTGCCATTTCATGGGGATATTAAAAAGTGGGGAAACGGTGTAATCGATCAGCATTCCCTCGTAGATTTCGTCATCCTTCAAGTCTGTCAGGACGGTGAAGTTCATTTCGGGAGGCGTAATCACAGACAAGTTGTTGGCAGCGGAGAAGAATTTCCAGGCCGTTTCTATATCGCAGTTTACTTGCTGTTCTCTATAAAGTCGGTGTGTCATTGTTCATTTTTTAATTAATAAAAGTCAGATCGACAACATTTTATATTCCACATAGCAACCCATCATCAGCGAAATTTTCTTAGGGTTCGAGATTCTAATTCGCTGATTGATAATCTCGTGGGCAGAAGTTTTCTTGATCTTTTTGAAAAGCGAAACGTAATAACGATAGGCCAGATAGACGCCAAATCGAGAGGAGCGGGGCAGTTTTTTGATGCCTTCCAGCGCTTTCTGAAATTCGGCTGCGATTTCCTTTTCTATTTCAGCCTTCACGAGGTTGTCGAACCTTGCGATGTCCACATTCGGAAAATAAGTTCTGCCCAAAACATCGTAATCATCTTTCATATCGCGAAGAAAATTCACTTTTTGAAAGGCCGATCCCAAAATCATCGCATACGGTTTCAGCTTTTCAAATTCCTCTTTATCGCCTTCTACAAAGATATGCAGGCACATCAAACCAACCACTTCCGCCGAGCCCAAAATATATTCCTTATAAAGTTCCGAATTGTAATCGATCTTGTGAAGATCCATTTCCATACTTCTAAGAAATTGGCGGATCAGGTCGTGATCTATTTGGTATCGGCTGACGGTTTCCTGAAAAGACTGCAAAATAGGATTGAGCGCTATCTTCTCTTCCAAAGCCAAAAAAGTCTCATCCCGGAATCTGGACAGCAGCTTATTCTTGTCGAAGCCGTGAAAGCTATCCACGATCTCATCGGCCAATCGCACATAGCCGTAGATGGCGTAGATCGGATTTCTGATTTTGGAAGAGAGAGCCAAGATGCCGAGCGAAAAACTGGTGCTGTATTGCTTGGTGGTCTCTTTACTGATTTTGAATGAAAGGTCGTCAAATAATTGTTTCATATCAATTTAATTTTTTGTGGGCTTCAATTGCGGCTATTTTTCCGGAAATAAGACTTGGAGGAACGCCGGGTCCCGGAACCGTCAGCTGTCCTGCATAAAATAAATTTTTCACTTTTTTGTTTCTCAATGAGGGCTTCAGAACGGCGGTTTGCGACAGTGTATTGGCCAATCCGTAGGCATTTCCGGCGTATGCGTTGTAATCTTCTTTAAAATCATCGATGCAATAGCTTCTCTTATATTCGATTTTGGAGCTTAGGTTGGATGTTTTGGTGTGTTTTTCCAGTCGCTCCATCATTTCTAAGAAATATTTTTCTCTTTCTTGTTCAGAATCTTCTATTCCTGTGGCAATGGGCATCAGAAGAAATAGATTTTCGCAGCCTTCCGGCGCTACACTATCATCCGTTTTGGAAGGGCAGCAGACGTAAAACAAGGGTTTCGTAGGCCATTTTTTATCGTCATAAATTTCTTTGGTATGAAGCTCCAAATCGTTCTCAAAGAACAAAGTGTGATGTTTCAGATTCGGTATTTTTTCTTTAATTCCAAGGTAAAAAATCAGACAAGACGGCGCAAACGTTCTCTTTTCCCAATACTCGTCATCGTAATTCCGAAATTCTTTCGCGAGCAGCCGGCGCTCGGTATGGGCATAATCTGAAGAAGCCACCACGGCATCGAAACCCGTTGATTCGCCCTTAATTAAAAGGGCAGTTGCCTCTTTGTCTTTAACAATAATTTGCTCTACATTGGCTTCAAAATGAAATGTAACACCTTGATCCAAAGCAATTTGGTGCATTGCTTCTATAATTTTGATGAAGCCTCCCATTGGGTACCAAGTGCCAAGTTTGTAGCCGCCATAATTCATCAAGCTGTAAAGAGCCGGAATATCTTTTGGCGCTGCGCCGAGGAAAATCACCGGGAATTCCATCAGCATAATCAATTTGGGATGAGAAAAATACTTGCGGACAAAGGTGCTGAAATCGGACAGCAAATCAAGCTTTAGCGCGCTATTCAAAATCTTTAGCGAAAAGAATTCCCACCAAGAATGGCAAGGCTTGGTCACGTAATCCTGCATCCCGACTTCATATTTGTATTGCGCGTCTTTCATAAAATCGTCCAGCTTTTTCCCGGCACCTTTCTCGATTTGTTCAAAGAGCGCCTTCATTTCATCAAAATCTTTTGGAATTGCCATCACGCCGTCGGCGAAGACCATCTCGAACTGAGGATCCAACGGAACTAGCTCGTAGAAATCTGATGCTTTCCGTCCAAAATCATTAAAGAAATTTTCGATGATATCCGGCATCCAATACCAGCTTGGTCCCATATCGAAAGTGTATCCATTTTCCGTTTGGAAACTTCTGGCTCGGCCTCCGTGGGTGGCATTCTTTTCGTAAACGTGAACTTCGTGACCCAGCTGAGCCGCATACGCAGCAGCAGACAATCCCGAAAATCCAGATCCGATGATGGCTATTTTACTTCCCATAAATTAATTTTTTCCGAAAGAATATTCTTTGTAAACAGTTTCGATGAGATTTTGGCTGTCGATATTTTTAGAAAATATGGGATGATGAAAGTGATCCAATTTGCTCAGAATTTTGATCAACTGCATTTTCTCGGCATGGTTCAGATTTCCTGCAACAATATTGGTAGCCTCGCGGATTTTCTTCATCTGTTTTTCGAGATCTCTATTTCCCTTTTCAGTGATGACGAGAACTTTTGATCTTTTATCTTTTTCAGAATCGGATTGCTCTACCCAGCCTTGTTTTATTAGCCGATTTATGATCAGGATTCCAGAAGATTTATCCTGAATATTTTTCTTTATCAATTCCATTTTTGTCATCGGTCCAAAGGCTTTCAAGTTGATCAAATAACTGAATTCGTCTTGCGTGCGGAAATCGGAGTTTGCAATCGCCGACTTGGAATAAGACTTAGCATATCGGTTGAGATGCACAAACAACGTGCTGATGACGCTTTCCGGCGATCTTCCGTTTTCCTTGCCTTCCCAGTCCGGTTCATTGCCAACCGATTGGTTATTGATTTGATCTGCTATCCAATTCTTGAAGCCTGCGATGTCGGAAGAATAGACCTGATTTTTACTTTCTCTATCAAAGGTTTCGAGCAGATTGATCAAATCCTTTATTAATTGATAATTCATTTTCTTGTTTTAAAAAGTTTGTAAATATACTAATTATTATTTATAAAAGTATATTTATTTTCTAAATTTAAAATTATGTTGAATATTGTTATTCTAAAATTTCTTAAGGAAGAGGCTTTAATAGTTAAGATATTCTTAAAAATATTAATTTTTCAAAAAAAATAGGCATTTGTGGAATCCATATTGTGTTAGCTACACAAATATTTAAAACAAAACGTTATGAAAACAATGAAAATTAAAAGTTTGTTTTTGGGGCTGTCTCTGGCAACTGCCGGTTATCTACAGGCACAAAACACACAAACGACCGATACTACCAAAACTAATACTAATGCAGTAGCTTCCGCCGAAACTAGCAATCCAAGTACGGACGCGCTGCAAAAACAAGCGGCAGCAAAACCGGATGACACACAGGCGCTGACGACGTTGGCAACCAAGTATCAGGATGCAGGCGACTGGAACTCTGCCATTGCGACTTGGAAAAAAGTCATAGCCCTGATTCCCGATTGGGCGCCGGCCTATTACAGTCTTGGATATGCGTATCAATCCTCTAAAGACAACGATTCTGCGAAGACGGCTTATGAGCAATATATTGCCAAAATAAAACCCGAAGAAATTGAATCTTCGAAGAAAAACTTGGCGTATGCGTATTTCTTTGTAGCCTTTCAGGAAAAGGATAAAGACAAAGAAAAAGCGAAACAGTATATCGCAAAATCTTTGCAATACGACAGTTCTAACCAAGATGCGCTCAACCTGAGCAAAAGCTTGACGAACTAATTTTAAAACACTATTTAATTACAGAAAAGACGCTTTTTGGGCGTCTTTTCCCGTTTTATAAAATGACACGGAAGCAATCTCTTTAATGAGCTTGCTTCAATCCCTTCTTCTTTTTAATTTTTTGGAACCTTTAACGGAGCAGTATTATGACCGCTTCGCTCGTCATTTTTCGCAAAAAATTAATGAAAATTGCTGCTTCAATGTCAAGATCCGGAAAATCCAAAACGAGGGTTTGATTTACAGTTTTTTGTATATTTGTAATGGATTGGTGTTGAGGGGTTTGCTACAGAAAGCAAGCTACGGACGCCTACTAATTAAAAAAAGACTTCAATGACAGTAAGAGAAACTGCAAAAGAACGGCCTCTTTTGATATTTTTTTCCTTAGCGTATTTATTTGCATGGTTAAGTTGGTTACCATTAGTTCTTTCACAAACAGGAATTGGTTATCTGCCAGTAAAAATTCCTATGCAGTACGTAGTGATAGGAAGCTATGCACCCTTATTTGCCGCCCTTTTTACACAAAAACTATCTAAAGGAAATTTTATATTCTTTAATTTCAGGTTTTCATGGCGAGCAATAATCATTGGACTACTTGTGGGCTTTGCCTTAATAGCTTCAGCGTTCGTAATTATTCCGAGTGCAGTTCTCACAATTCCTCCTTTAAGTTCATTAAACTGGAAAGCCTTTTCTTTATACCCTTCTGCAATTATTCATATGATTTTTTTTGCTGCAGGACCACTCGGTGAAGAACCGGGATGGAGAGGATTTGCTTTGCCAAGATTATTAAAAATATGTAGTCCGTTTTTAGCTTCACTTATTTTAGGTCTGTTATGGTTTGCGTGGCACTTACCGTTATTTTTGATTCCTGCCTGGACATCAAGCCCAATGATTGTTTATGCTATACTTGTTATCAGTTTTTCGTTTATTATGACATTTGTGTACAACATTTCTAAAGAAAATATTATTATTGCAATTATAATGCACGCTGTATTTAATTCCAGTCCTTTTGTATTAAACGCTTTTCTTGCAAATGCTAAGACAAAGAATTTTATATCAGTTGAGTTGCTTTTAGCTCTGTCTTTTTTATTCGTAGCAACAATGTTACTGATTCTTACACGCGGCAAACTTGGACAAGTAGCGGTAAGCATAAAAAGAGACATAACAGACTAAATGGCATGTAAAAAAGGTTTGGCAAGAGGCTGGCTGAAGAAATAACAATCTGCTGTAGTGCACTATCATAGGTGCTTCCATCAGACGAACAATTTCGGCTTTTTGTATTTACCTTCTGCTTTGGTTTTCATTTGTCTGACATTCGGGCGAAAAGTTAATTGAACTGCAGCCCCTCGCCATGTCATCAACGTTCCACACAATAAATTTCCCAAACTTACGCAGAACACTTCGTAAAAATCTAGTTCTTCCGGAACTCGCTAATGAAATGCAGTTTCACATTCGGAAACTTCTCCTGCGTCATCACAATCGTGAAAGATGAATCGGCCAGAAAAACCAGTTGATCGTATTTGTCTCTGGCTAAAAATCTCTGCTTCAATCGCGCAAATTCTTTAAACTCATCAGACTTTTCGTCCGCTTCCACCCAACACGCTTTGTGGATGCCGATGGATTCGTAGGTGCATTTGGCGCCATATTCGTGTTCCAAACGGTATTGGATCACTTCATATTGCAGTGCTCCAACCGTTCCGATGATCTTCCGGTTGTTCATCGTCAATGTGAAAAGCTGCGCCACACCTTCGTCCATCAGCTGGTCGATTCCTTTGGCTAACTGTTTCGCTTTCAAAGGATCATCATTGTTGATGTACCGGAAATGCTCCGGAGAGAAATTTGGGATTCCTTTGAAACTGATTTTTTCGCCAGCCGTCAAAGTATCACCGATTCGGAAGTTTCCCGTATCGTGCAGTCCAACAATATCGCCGGGAAAGCTCTCGTCCACCACTTCTTTTTTATCTGCAAAAAAAGCGTTGGGAGAGGAGAACTTCATCTTTTTGCCTTCTCTCACAAGCAAGTAATTTTCATTTCTTTTGAACGTGCCGGAAACGACTTTCACAAATGCCAATCGATCTCTGTGTTTCGGATCCATATTGGCGTGGATCTTGAAAACAAATCCCGTGAAATTTTTCTCCTCGGGTTTTACAATTCTTGTCGAACTCTCCTTTGGCTGAGCCTGCGGCGCAATCTCGATGAAAGCATCCAGCAACTCTCGAACGCCAAAATTATTCAAAGCAGAACCGAAGAACACCGGTTGCAGATCGCCGTTAAGGTAATCATTTCGGTCAAATTCCGGATAGACAGATTCTACCAATTCCAATTCCTCCCGAAGCGTTGCGGCCGCTTTTGCACCAACCAACTCATCGATTTGCGCGTCATTGATGTCATCAAATTTCACCGCTTCACCCACTTTCTGCTTCTTCTCTTCCAAAAACAATTGGATGTTCTTTTCCCAAATGTTATAAATCCCTTGAAAATCTGCTCCCATACCAATCGGCAGAGAAAGTGGCGTCACGCGCAGACCCAGTTTTTGCTCCACTTCGTCCAGCAAATCGAAGGCATCTTTGCCTTCGCGATCCAGTTTGTTGATGAAAACCAACATCGGAATATTTCGCATTCTGCAAACCTGAACCAATTTTTCCGTCTGTTCCTCAACTCCTTTTGCCACGTCTATCACGACAATTACGGAGTCCACGGCCGTCAAAGTTCTATAAGTATCCTCAGCAAAATCCTTGTGACCCGGCGTATCCAAGATATTGATTTTATAACCTTTATATTCGAAAGCCAACACCGAGGTCGCGACGGAAATCCCTCTTTGGCGCTCGATTTCCATAAAATCGGAGGTTGCTCCTTTTTTGATCTTGTTCGATTTTACCGCGCCTGCTTCCTGGATGGCGCCTCCGAAAAGAAGAAGCTTCTCGGTAAGCGTCGTTTTTCCCGCATCGGGGTGTGAGATGATTCCGAAAGTTTTTCTCCTGCTGATTTCCTGTTCTAAAGACATAATAAAATTTGAGATTGCAAAAATCGTGTTTTTTGTTGGATTTTGAAAATCGACTTTATGACCAATAATAGAGTTCTGAAATGAAGTTTAAAGCTCATAATCCTGTCACAGCGATTATTTTTGAACGACATATCTAAGAAGCATCGAAATATTTTCATTAAATAATTTGGCAGAAATCAGTAACTTTCGGCTTCCAATGCCAATCAAAGGATTTTAAAAACCAATTTCTCTCATCGATGACGAAGCTTCAGAAGTTAAAAAACGCCATTCGGCATATCTTGAAACAGCCAAGTTTGCTCAATATTATTCTCGATTTGAATGATATTCGCAAACAAGAATTTCAAAAAGAATATCCGGATTTTCTCAGTCTTCCCGAAGTTTCTTTGGACGAAATATTCGATGGAAATTTCGATGCTGATGTGGAGCTTTTTATTCTGGATGGCGGTTCGCTCCCGACAGATTTGGCATTGCTAAAGACTTTGGCGCAAGGCAAAAACTCATATTTCGAGATCGGAACTTGGCGTGGCGAAAGTGTGTGGAACGTGGCAAAATTGATTGATGACTGTACAACTCTCAATCTTTCCAAACAAGAAATGGAAGCGATGGGATGGAACAAAAAATACGCGGAACTTCACGGCATATTGTCCAAAAAAAATCCGAAAATTCTGCATTTGGAAGGCAACACCAAAACTTATGATTTTGCAGGATTGAATAAAAAATACGATTTGATCTTCATCGATGGCGATCATTCTTACGAGATGGTAAAGCACGATACAGAAAAGGTTTTCCGGTATTTGGTTCACGAAAAAACGGTGGTAGTCTGGCACGATTACGCCTACAATCCGGAGAAAATACGATACGAAGTTTTCAAGGCTATTTTGGATGCTTTGCCGAAAGAGTTGCACCAAAATCTCTATCATCCTCAAAATACGATGTGCGCCATTTTTACAAAAAATAAATACAAAACTTCCACTTTCGAAAGTCCGAAAAATCCGGAAGTTTTGTTTGAAGTGAATTTGAAATCAAATAAATTTTAATTGAAGTTCCTCATCATTATTCCCGCCCACAACGAAGAAAAGAGCATTGCTTCGTGTCTGGAATCTCTACAAAATCAGAGTTTTCAGGATTTTACGATCGTTGTGGTCAATGACGGTTCGCGGGACAAGACAAGGGAAATTGTAGAGCATTTCCAAAATCAGACCTCGAACATTCGGCTTGTAAATCTGGAAAAATCCGAACATCAGCCGGGCGCGAAAGTCGTCAGAACTTTTTACAAAGGTCTGGAATCCATGGACTGGAAAGCTTTTGATGTCATCTGTAAATTTGACGCAGATATTGTTTTTCCAAGGAATTATTTGTGGGAAATCAACCGTGTTTTCGAAGAAAATCCCAAAGCCGGCGTGGTTTCCGGCTTGGTTTATATAAGAAATTACAAACAAAATCCACAAATAAAAAATCTGAAATTGCCAAGTGAAAATTTATTTGATTTTTCAAATAAAAACCACGATTGGATTTTCGAAAATCTATCGTCCAAAAATCACGTTCGTGGTCCGATAAAAGCTTACAGGAAAGATTGTTTTGAAGATATGAATGGATTGAGACCCGTTTTGGGCTGGGACAATTTGGATGTTTTGTTGGCGAAAAAGTACGGTTGGGAAGTGGTGACGATCAAGGATATTTGGGTCAAACATTTGCGCCCAACGGCTTACCAATACAAAAGCCAGAAAGCAGAAAAACTCGGACAATATTTTTACAACATCGGCCTTAGCTTGCCCTTGGCAATGATTTCTTCTGCAAAATCAAGTTTCAAAAACCGTTCGGCCAAGGAGTTTTTCATCACGATGAAGTCTTTCTTGAAGCAAAATAAAAAAAGAGAATTGAGCACAGAAGAAATCCGTTTTATCCGGAATCTGCGTTGGAAAGAGTTTTTCAGAAATTTTGGATTATGAAAAAAATCGCTTACATAGAACTCGATACGCACGCCGAATTGGCTGCCAGTTTTTATAAACTGACCAAAGATTCGGAAGATTTTGATGTCGATTTTTATTTTTCCGAAAAGATCTTTAAATTTCTCGACATTCATGAGGAAAATATCTTTCTTACAGAATATTCCCAGCTTTCTGAAACTTTGGCAAATAAAAAATATGACCTTGTGATTATCGGAACGGTTCACCGGCATTTTATTTTTTACAAATCTGTTGTGGAGCGCTTCAATACCGCAATAGTGGTTCACAATCTCACTTTTGCCAAAACCTCCAAATGGATTTTGTTCCAAAGTATTTTCAAAAAAGACCAACAGTACCGGCTGAAATTATTTCTAAAAGAAGGTCTTTTGGAAGCGCCAAGCCTCTATCGGAAAGCGAAATACCTTTTGGGAATAGATGAAGCGATGGCCAAAAAGAATAAGCTCAAGTTTTTTCCTCTTTTTTTTAATCAATTTGACAGTCAAGTTTCTGAAAATGATGTCATTACAGTTGTTGTTCCGGGGGAAGTTTCGCAGAAAAGAAGAGATTACAATTCGTTGTTGGCAAAACTTAAAAATTTCAAAAATATTGGTCAAAATTATGATATTATACTTTTGGGAAAAGCCGCGGGCAGAGAATTGGAAGTATTAAAGTCAATTTCTGATCAACTGCCTCAATTTATTAATATTAAATACTTTACGGAAAAAATTTCGCAAAAATATTTTGACAAACAAATGCTGAAAGCGGATGTTCTATATTGCCCCATTCAAACCGAAACCCAATTTTTTTCGATCAAAGAAATCTACGGCCTCACGAAAATCAGCGGAAACATTGGAGATGCCATCAAATATGGTAAACCAGCCATTTTCCCGCCGGCATATCGTGCGGATTTGCCGTTTATAATTGAGGAAAAACCAGATTTGCAAACGCAATTTTCGGAACTCAAAAATCAAAGATTTGATTTCAGTCCCTTTTCAAAAGAAAGTATTAGCCGGCGTCTGCAATTATTTCTAAACACGCTTTAGCTGCTTGCCAGATTGAATCACTAAAAGATTAAAACTTCCCGGAAAATTCGCTATTTTTGTTATCTTAATTTTTGAGTTTGGAATGGATTATCTGAAAGGATTGAATGAGCCTCAGCTTGAGGCAGTTACCACATTGCAAGGGCCGTTGATGGTTTTGGCAGGCGCAGGTTCCGGCAAGACCAGGGTTCTCACGATGCGGATTGCCCATCTCATTACCAACGGGGTGGATCCTTTTAATATTTTGGCCCTCACCTTTACCAACAAAGCCGCCAAGGAGATGAAAGAACGCATCGCGAGAGTCGTAGGCCATAGCGATGCAAAATCCCTCTGGATGGGAACTTTTCACTCCGTTTTTGCTAGGATGTTGAGAAGCGAGGCGCATTATCTCGGTTTTCCATCCAACTTTACCATTTACGATTCTCAGGACGCGCTCAATGTGATGAAGAAGGTCATCAAGGAACTGAACATCGATGCGGAAATATACAAACCCAAAAAAGTGCTTTCCAGAATTTCGCAGTACAAAAATAATCTCATCACCGTTCACGCTTATTTCAATAATCCAGAACTAATGGAAGCAGATGAAAAGGCGAATCTGAAACTAATCGGTGAGATTTACAGAAAATATGTAGAGGTTTGTTTCCGAAACGGCGCGATGGATTTCGACGATTTGCTGTTGAGAACCAATGAGTTATTGACGCGGTTTCCGGAAGTTTTGGCCAAATATCAAGACAGATTTCGATATATTTTGGTCGATGAGTATCAGGACACCAATCATTCCCAGTATTTGATTGTCAAGGCTTTAGCCTCAAAATTTGAAAATATCTGCGTGGTTGGAGACGATGCGCAATCGATCTATTCCTTCCGAGGTGCGAATATTTACAACATTCTCAATTTCAAAAAAGATTATCCCGATGCGGTGACGGTGTCTCTGGAACAGAACTATCGTTCGACCCAGAATATCGTGGATGCAGCGAATGCCGTGATTTCCAAAAACGTGCAGCAGTTCAAAAAAAATGTCTTTAGCGAGAACGAAATTGGCGAAAAAATCAAAGTTTATCGCAGCCTTTCCGATGCCGACGAAGCCAATTTTGTGGCGGCTAATATTTTTGAATTACACAATACGCAACAACACCATTTCTCCGATTTTGCGATTCTCTACAGAACCAATTCGCAAACCAGAGCCTTTGAAGATGCGCTCAGAAAAAAGAATATTCCCTACCGCGTATATGGCGGATTGTCTTTCTACCAAAGGAAAGAAGTGAAAGATTTACTGGCTTATCTGCGGCTTTTGGTCAACGAAAATGATTCGGAAGCTTTGTTTAGAATTATCAATTTTCCGGCAAGAGGCATTGGCGAAACGACTCAAAATAAATTAGTCGTTTTTGCAGATTCTCAGAACATTTCTGTCAGTCAGGTTTTGGATAATCTCGGGTTTTATGCGCCTCAATTAGGTTTGAACAATGGTGTATTGACCAAGCTTAATGATTTTTGGGCGATGATCAAAGCGTTCCAAGTGATGCTGAAAACCGAAAACGTTTACGATGTGGCGATGGAAGTGGCGAAACGAAGCGGCCTAATCAATTTGCTGAAAGAAGATCAAACCCCGGAAGGCGTTTCCAGAGTGGAAAATATTCAGGAATTGCTGAACTCGATGCAAGGTTTCATCGATGAGCAAACGCAAATAGAGGAGGGCGACCCCAGTTTGTCCAATTTTATGGAGAATATTGCGCTCTCTGCCGATACTCAGAATGATAAAGACGATGACCGAGACAAAGTATCGCTGATGACCATCCACCTCTCCAAAGGTTTGGAATTCCCTGTGGTTCATTTAGTTGGGTTGGAAGAAAATCTTTTTCCCAGTTTTATGAGCAGTTCTACGAGAGAAGAACTGGAGGAAGAAAGACGGCTTTTCTACGTCGCGTTGACGAGGGCAGAGAAGCAAGTATTTTTCAGCTACGCCGTTTCCAGATTTCAATGGGGGAAAATTACCGATGCCGAGCCGTCGAGATTCCTGAGCGAGGTAGATCCAAAATATCTGGAAATGATCAATCCTGTGACGGAACTCCAGTTTGTGAACCGTTCCGGACTGGATTCCACTATCTTTGACGATGGGCCTTCCGAGCCCAGATTTTTCAAAAAGAAAGAAGAGAAAAAAACATTGGAAAAGAATGTAAATGCGCCGCTTCCAAAACAATTGAAACCCGTTGCGACGGCGAGAATCATTAATCCTGCCGGGCAATCTTCGGAAAATATCGAAGTGGGCGATCTGGTGCGTCACGACCGTTTTGGCGTTGGAGAAGTGAAGTTTTTGGACGGCACCGATCCTCAAAACATCAAAGCGAAAGTGATTTTCAAAAATGAAGGCGAGAAAAATCTAATATTGAAATTTGCTAAATTGACAAAAATTTAAGAGGCAAGATAAAAGTTGAAAAGAAACAAGAATAAAGTAAAAAAATTCAAAATTGATTTTTAACCACAAAAGTTACAAAAGAATTAAGTAAATAAGTTCTTTACGAAAGAACAAAAAAGCATCCTTTTGATATCAAGATTTTTAACTTTTGAAAATCTTAAGAAGCAAGAAAAACTATTGTGACTTTGTGGTTCGTAGTTTTTTAATATTAACAAAAAAGCGAAAAGCAAGTTGCCGGAAGCCAAAAGCAATACTATGATTCGAGCAAAAAACATACATAAATTCTACGGAACTCTGGAAGTCCTGAAAGGCGTTGATATCGTGATAAAACCGGCAGAAGTGGTCTCCATCGTGGGCGAATCGGGCGCAGGAAAATCGACGCTACTGCAGATTCTCGGCACTCTGGACAATCCTTCAGATCCCGAAAAATATGAGACCGATATCAGGCTCGATGGCAATAGTTTTCTGAAAATGAAAGACCGAGAATTATCAAAATTCAGGAACAAAAATATAGGTTTTGTGTTTCAGAATCATCAACTTTTGCCCGAATTTACGGCGCTGGAAAATGTCCTTTTGCCATCGAGAATTGGCGGAATTCCTGAGAAAGAAGTTTTGGAAAAAGCGTATTCACTCTTCGAAGATCTCAATATTGCCAGCCGACTGCATCACAAGCCGTCGCAGCTTTCCGGCGGTGAATCTCAGAGAGTGGCCGTGGCGAGGGCTTTGATTAATTCTCCAAAAATCATCTACGCCGATGAACCTACGGGAAATCTCGATTCCAAAAATGCCGATGCCCTTCATCAATTATTTTTTGATTTGAGGGATAAGTATGATCAAACCTTCGTGATTGTGACGCACAACGCTGTTTTGGCGGAAAGTACGGACAGAAAGCTGGTGATGAAAGATGGGCAGATTCTTTTATGATGAAAAATTAAAAAATCATTTCAAAGGTATTAAAATGAGCATCAAATCCCTTGCGGAAGACGACCGCCCAAGAGAAAAATTCCTGTTGAAAGGAAAGTCGGCAGTTTCGGATTCGGAGCTGTTGGCCATCATTATGGGAAGCGGAAATAAGGAAGAATCTGCGGTGGAATTGGCAAGAAGGATTTTGAACTCGGTGGAAAACAATTGGCACCGACTAAGTCAATTATCAATTAAAGATTTGACAAAGTTCAAAGGCGTTGGCGAGGCCAAAGCCATTTCTATTGCTACGGCTCTGGAAATCGGGACCAGGCGATCGCAACAGGAAGTTTTGGAACGATCGCAGATCACCAGCAGCAAAGACAGTTATGAGATATTGGAAACGCATTTGTCTCATCTTTCTACGGAAGAGTTTTGGGTTATTTTCCTCAATCATCAGAACAAAGTTTTGTACAAAGCCTGTCTTTTTCGAGGCGGTATCGATAGTTCGGCAGTCGATGTGCGCGTGATTTTCAAAACGGCTTTGGAACATTTTTCTACCAGAATTGTCGTGGCGCACAACCATCCTGCCGGCAGCCTAAAACCGAGCCAGCAAGATCTCAATTTGACTCAGAAGATCAGGGAAGCAGGGAACTTACTGAATATCGACCTGCTGGATCATCTGATTCTCACGCAGAACGGTTATTATAGTTTTATAGACGAAGGCCTCTTGTGAAATGATCAAACGAATTAAATATCAAGACATTAACTTTGAAAAATATAGCCATTGCATAGAAAATTCTGTTCAGAAAAATTTCTACTGCCAAAAAGAAAACCTCGATTTTTTGAGCAAAAACTGGGAGCTTTTGGTTTACGGAGATTATGAAGCGGCAATGCCGGTTCCGTTCATCAAAAAAGCCTTTGTCAAAATCGTTTTGATGCCCTTGTTCTGCCAACAATTGGGGATTTTTGGAAACTCGGATAAAAAAATTAACGAAGCATTTTTCAGATATTTAAAACAAAACTATACGGTGTGGAACTATGCGTTTAATTTTCATAATGAATTTGAAAGTCCATTCTTTAAAAAGAAAAATTACGTTATTCCCGTTCAGGAATATGCTTTCCTGAGGCGCAAGAAATATTTTAAAGGCCGAAAGTCCACTGTCAAAATGTCGCAGCATCTTGATTTTAAAGTTCTTACACTTCAAGAATCTACTTTGGAGTTTATTAAAAATAACTTCAAAGGACTCGAAAAAGAATCGGATATCAGATTTTTCATCGAATATCTTTTTTTTCTTGAGCAACATAAGCAATTGAGACTCTACGGCAGTTATTTCGAAAATCAATTGACGAATATTGCCGTATTAATCGATGATGAGACGTCGTATTCACTGCTTGGATTAATCAACAATGACGAGTTCAGAATTCATAACGGCGCCTCGTTTTTGATAGACCGGATTTTAGAACTTAACATCCAATCAAAAGCGTTCAATTTTATGGGCGGAAGCCTTCGCGGTATCGAGGTATTTTTTAAAAGTTTCGGTGCAGAGCTTCAAGAGTATCCTTTTATTGGAAACAGTAAAAGAGATATCATCAAAAACTTCCTAAAAATTTCTTAATATTGCAATCCGATCTCGAAAATATGTTTGACTCAGATTATTTGCCTTATGCTTTTGCGGTAATCATTGCTTTGCCATTTCTGGTCTTTGCCAGGAAATTCGTTTACGATTTTGTGAAATTAAAAAAACAGGAAATCAATTTCTTGGCGGCAAAAAACAACAGCGCGATCAAGGTTCAAGCTTTGGAAAGGATGACGCTTTTTCTGGAACGCTTGAAACCTTCGAATCTTGTGATGAAATTTGATAAAAACCTGCAACCTCACGAGTTTGTGTTCCTGACGGAAAAAAACATCCTCGAGGAATTTGATTACAATGCTTCCCAGCAACTTTATATTTCGAAATCCTCCTGGCAAGACATCGTCACGTGCAAGAACAATATCCTGCAAAGTCTTCGCAAAACTTATGAAAGTCTGACTGAAAACTCGTCGCTGGAAGATTTCAAAACTATTTTTCTGATGGATTATCTAAACGCTCCGGATTACATCGCAGATACCATCGACAACCTCAGAAAAGAACTTAACAAAATAACATAAAACCCAGAAAAACAAATGATTCCAAATTTTAAAGCCCATCCGTGGCACGGGATTTCAGCCGGCGAGAACGCTCCGGAAGTGGTCAACGTTTTCGTAGAAATAGTCCCGTCGGATACCATCAAATACGAAGTAGATAAAGAAAGCGGCTATTTAAAAGTAGATCGACCACAAAAATTCTCCAACATCATCCCTGCAATGTATGGCTTTGTGCCGCGAACCTATTGCGAAGAAGAAGTGAAGAACTTGGCAGTAGCCACCGGCGCCATCGGCGTCACAGAGGGCGATCACGACCCTTTGGACATCTGCGTTCTCAGTTCGCACAATTTCACGTCGGGCAATATTCTGTTGGAAGCAATTCCCATCGGAGGTTTTCAAATGATTGATAAAGGCGAAGCCGATGACAAGATTATCTCAGTTTTGGTGGAAGATCAGGTATATGGCCACATCAGAGATATTTCTGAGTTGCCGACTGCCCAAGTCAACCGACTTTTGCATTATTTCTTGAGTTACAAAAACTTGCCGACCGAGCCGGCCAAAGTAAAAATCGATTTGATTTATGACGCAGATCAAGCCAAAAAAGTCATCTTGGCTTCACAACAAGACTATGCCGACAATTTTGTAAAATAAATTACCGATTACCAGTACAAAATGCCATCTTTCTGAGGTGGCCATTTTATTTGTTTTTATTTGGGCGCCTTTTCCGTCCTCCGTTCCCGCTATCCGCCTGCGGCGGATGAGCTCCACTCAGGCCGGGGCGCGCTTCGCCAAGATTGAAGATTTTTGATTTAATTCAACAAGACTAGAGAAGTTTCCCGGTGAGAAAAAGTCCCGCAACAGAGAAATAAATTATTAGACCGGTGACATCCACCAGCGTTGCCACGAATGGCGCAGAAGAGGTGGCGGGATCTAGCTTCATCTTTTTGAGGACAAACGGCACCATCGATCCCGAAATAGTGCCCCAAAGTACGATCAGCATTAGCGAAAATGCGATACTCAATCCTACATACACCCAATGTTCTCCGTAATTGAAAAGACCCACTTTTTGCCAAAATGCAATGCGCATAAAACCGATAATTCCCAAAATACTGCCCAGAAAAATTCCCGTTAAAATTTCCTTTTTCATCACGTACCACCAGTCTTTCAATCCAATTTCCTGAAGTGCCATCGCTCGGATAATCAGCGTTGCCGCCTGCGAACCGGTATTGCCGCCGCTCGAAATGATCAGCGGCACAAAAAGCGCGAGCACAACTGCCTTCTGAATCTCCTCCTCGAAATACCCCATCGCAGAAGCCGTCAACATCTCTGAAATGAAAAGAACAATTAACCAAAAACCCCTTTTTTTGACCATTTCGAAAGTGGAAGTTTGCGTATAAGGCATATCCAAGGCTTCCAAA
Organism: Chryseobacterium sp. SC28; assembly: GCF_003932955.1. Classification (GTDB taxonomy): domain Bacteria; phylum Bacteroidota; class Bacteroidia; order Flavobacteriales; family Weeksellaceae; genus Epilithonimonas. The sequence goes on along the minus strand of NZ_QOVY01000017.1, from coordinate 18,270 downwards.
CCTCCAAATTTCTGGATATCTTCGGTGTTTTGTTGCTCGATTTGATCCAAGATATCGTCTATCGTAACAATCCCGACCAAGACGCCATTTTCTGTGATAATCGGCAAGGCACTTCGGTCATATTTTTCAAAATACGGCACCGCATCTTCTTTGGAAGTGGTGGTTGTAATGGCCACAAAATGGTGGTCACAGAGTTCGGAAATCAGTTGATCTTCGTCAGCCAGCAGGAGCGCGCCGATTGTAATGTCATCGATCAGAATATTTTTCTCATCTACAACATAAAGAAAATTGAGGGTCTCCACCTTCTTTCCGACTTTTTTGATTTGTTGGAAGCATCGTTTTACGGTCCATTCTTTACGGATCTGCACATAGTACGGCGTCATCAAACGGGCAATAGAATCCGCTTCGTAGCCCAAAAGTTTCAGCGCAACCCGTCTTTCTTGAGGATTCAGAAGGTTGATACAGGTTTTGATCAGTTCATCCGGAAAATCTTCGAAAAGTTGGGTACGGTCGTCCGGCGACATTTCGTTGAGGATGTCGGAAACCTCGTGGCTCGCCATGCTCCGGATCGTTTCTTCTTGGAAATCAGGATCTAAATGCGCAAAGACTTCTGCCTTTTCAGATTTTGGGAGTTTGAGAAATTCCAACAAGCGTTCTTTCACCGGCAATTTGCTCAGTGATTCTGCCACGTCGGCTGGATTCAATATGATTTCCGTATTCTCGATGGTATAGAATTTTGCCTTGCAAAAGTATTAAAATCTAAAAGATTTTCTTTAGAATTAGATTAATATTATGTGAAATAAAAGTAGAACAGAGAAAGATCGAAAATTATTTCCTCAACTCCTTATTCATTTTTCGGATCGCGCCTTTGGTTCCGATGATTACCGAATTTTTCGCAGTACCGAGTAATCTGCCGTTTCCCTTGTACGTGTCGTAGGAAGTTTCCAAAATAAAATTTCCCTTGGCGTCATAAAGTTTCATACCCACAACCACTTGGTTGGAAAATACATAAGACCCCAATCCCACTTTAAAATACTTTACTTTGGAGATCACCGCCGCATCGGCACTGTTGTTCTGGCAAAGTTCTGTCACCGTTTTTACATCTACAGTGTCAAAAGAAACCGGCGTATCGACTTGCAGATAGTTGATGTTGCCAAGAGATTTCATCTTGTCGGACGTTGCGCTGTAAAAGGCCTCGTACGTTGGTTTTTTGATTTCATCGATGTCGGGAAAAACTTCCGGATTAAAAAACAGAACCGTTTTTATCTTAGAAACTTTGATGTCTTGATTTTTGTACAGCAGAGCATCTCCAAAATTTGCGCAGGAAATCAGGAGGACTGAGGCACAGAAATTTAGGATGCACGAGGATAAAGTTACTTTCATTGGCTTCCGCAAAATTACAATCTAATTTCAAAATGAGGAGCACGATTTTAAGATTTTTTTAACAAAATCAACGCAGGGTATTTTGATAGGTTTCAACCGTTTATCATCGCAAAATTCTTACTTTTGTTCCTATGACTTCTACCGACAAAAGATTATATCTCATCGATGCGTACGCCATGATTTTTCGTGGCTATTTTGCCTTCATCAAAAATCCCAGAATCACGACAAAGGGCGTCAACACATCGGCCATATTCGGATTTACAAATTCGCTGATCGAATTGATAAAAAGAGATCGTCCCACGCACCTGGCCGTCGTTTTCGATGTGGGCAGAACCAACGTTCGCCACGATGATTATGCAGAATACAAAGCCAACCGCTTGGAAACTCCCGAACCCATTTTGCTCGCCAAACCCTTTATCCATGATATTTTAAAAGCGATGCATATTCCCATTTTAGGAGTCGAGGGCTATGAGGCAGATGACGTCATTGGGACGATTGCCTGCAAAGCCGAAAAACAAGGTTATGATGTCTTTATGGTGACGCCCGACAAGGATTTTGCACAGCTGGTAACAGATAAAATTAAAATTTATAAGCCCGGACTGAAAGGTGGCGACATCGAAATCCTCGGCGTAGAAGAAGTCAAAGCAAAATACGAAATCAGTGACCCGAAACAGATCATAGATTATCTCGGAATGATGGGCGATTCTGTTGATAATATCCCCGGGTTGGACGGCGTGGGCGACAAAACCGCACGAAAATTCATTCAAGAATTTGGGTCGATGGAAAATCTGCTCGCCAATACCCACAAACTGCAAGGAAAAATGAAGGAAAAAGTGGAAGCCAGCGCCGAACGTGGAATTTTGTCTAAGAAATTGGCCACCATTATTTGCGATGCACCCATCGAATTTATCGAAGAGCAATACGATCTGGATGTGCCTGATTTTGAAAAAGTTAAAGAAATTTTCGACGAATTAGAATTTCGCAGGTTGTACGAAAATCTCTACCGCGCCTTTGCCAACAAAGAATATGTGGAGGAATTGATGGAAGTCGAAAATCCTACCAACGGAAAAGTTGAAACTTCCAGCGCTCCGAATAAAAACGGAATGATGGATATGTTTGCCAGCTTCGAACAATTGGAACAAGCCACGACCACCAAATCGAATATCGAAGGCAACGACCATCTTTATCAATACATCGATAATTCCAAAGCTCAGAGAATTCTTTTGGAAAATCTTCTGAAACAAAAAGCAGTCAGTTTCGATACCGAGACGACTTCGCTCAATGAGTTGGAAGCTGAACTTATCGGAATGAGTTTCTCCTACAAAAAAGGTTTAGCTTACTACATCCCAATCTCTGAAAATAAGGAAGATGCACAAAAAACTATCGAACTTTTTCGTCCGTTTTTCGAAGCTGAAAATGTCCTGAAAATTGCCCATAATCTGAAATACGATTACAAAGTTCTGCAGAACTATAATATCGAAGTCCAGGGAAAAATCTTTGATACGATGATCGCGCATTATCTTCTGAATCCCGACGGCCGGCACGGAATGGATTACTTGGCCGAAATGTATCTCGATTACAAACCGGTTTCCATAGAATCGCTCATCGGAAAAAAAGGAAAAAATCAGCTGACGCTTCGGGAAGTGGATCTCGAAACGCAAACCGCTTATGCAGCCGAAGATGCGGATGTTACCTTTCAGTTATACGAATTATTTGCGCCCCAATTAATTAAAGAAAATCTGGAAGAATTGTTTTATAAAGTCGAAATGCCGTTGATGAAAGTGCTTGCCAAAATGGAATTGACGGGCGTGAAACTGGACAGCAACTGGCTGGCGCAAGAAAGCATTGATCTGGAAAATGATTTGCGAGTTTTGGAAACGAAGATTTTTGAATTGTCCGGAGAAAACTTTAATATGAATTCGCCGAAGCAGTTGGGTGAAATTCTTTTCGATAAAATGCAACTCGATCCGAAAGCGAAGAAAACCAAAACCGGACAGTACGCCACTTCTGAAGATGTGCTTCAAAAATTGTCCTCAAAACACGAAATCATTGGTTTGATTTTGGAATACAGGACTTTACAAAAACTGAAATCGACTTATGTTGATGCTTTACCGGGTCAAATTGATAAAAAAGATGGCCGCGTCCATACCACTTTTGCACAAACTGTGGCCGCAACCGGCCGCTTGGCAAGCCTGAATCCAAACCTACAGAATATTCCGATCCGAACTTTGAGAGGTCAGCAAATCCGGGGTGCGTTTGTTTCTGATGAAGGAAAAAAAATCATTTCTGCCGATTATTCTCAAATAGAATTAAGATTAATTGCCGAAATTTCCGGTGAGCAAAATATGATTGCGGCTTTCCAAAATGGAGAAGATATTCACGCTTCCACCGCCGCAAAATTATTTAATGTGGCCTTGGAAGAAGTGACAAAAATCCAAAGAAGCCAAGCAAAAACAGTCAATTTTGGAATTATTTATGGACAAGGAGCCTTTGGATTGGCCGATCAAACCGGACTTTCCAGATCCGAAGCGAAGAAAATGATCGATGCCTATTTTGAATCTTATCCGAGATTGAAGGAATATATGAATGAGCAGATCGAAAAAGCCAGAAAGTTGGGCTACGTCGAAACGATACTTGGCAGAAAACGCCATTTGAAAGATATTAATTCCACCAATTTTGTTGTGAAAGGCCACGCAGAAAGAAACGCTGTGAACGCGCCAATCCAAGGAAGTGCAGCCGATATAATCAAACTCGCGATGATAAAAATTGATGAAGAATTGGAAACTCAAAACCTTGAAACCAAAATGCTTCTGCAGGTTCACGATGAGTTACTTTTCGAAGCGCCGATTGATGAAGTTGAAACGGCAATGTCGTTAATTAAAAAAGAAATGGAATCTGCTTTTGTGACAACGGTTCCGCTGTTGGTGGAAGTTGGTGTCGGGAATAACTGGCTGGAAGCGCATTAGAAATTGCCAGTGATAAAAAATGATTGCAAAAGATAGCCGCAAAGAATGGAATGCCGAATTAGCTTAAAAAAATAAACAGATGATTACACTTATCATTCCCAAACTTCCTTTTATTAATAAGGAAGAAACGCTGGATTACTATTCCAAATTAGGTTTTGAGATGGTTGCGGATTACGGCGATTATCTGATCGCAAAATATCAGGAATTGGAAATTCATTTTTTCAGATTTGAAACTTTGCAGCCGGAAAAGTCAGATTTTATGATTTATCTGAGAATCGATAATGACGTTGAAAAGTTTTATCAAGAGATTCAAAATCAGGGCATCGAAATTCATCCCAACGGAAAACTGGAAACCAAACCTTGGAAAATGAAAGAGTTTTCTTTACTAGATCCCAACGGAACATTGTTGAGTTTCGGAGCGGCTATTTAGAATTTTGTAACAAACTTTTTATAATACCGACTTAATATTAAATTTATTCTATGAAAAATTTAAAACTATACGGATTGCTTGCCGGTTTTGCGCTTTTGCAAAGCTGCGCGACCACGAAAAATTTTACGTACGAAGGCAAAGGTTTCAAAAATGCCTACAACAGCATTACCGCTGCCGAACTGAAAACAGACCTTTACGTGATTGCGGCGGATGATATGGAAGGACGCGACACCGGAAGCGCCGGACAAAAGAAAGCCGGACTGTACATCATCGATCAATACAAGAAAAACAGGATTAATTTTCCTACCGCTTTAGGATCGTATTATCAAAAAGTGCCAGCAGAAGCGATGAAAAAATATGGCGAAACGCTGCCGGATTCTGAAAATATTATGGCATATATCGAAGGAAGCGAAAAACCAAACGAAGTGCTTGTAGTTTCTGCACATTACGACCACGTCGGAACTAAAAATGGCGTGGTTTTCAACGGCGCGGATGACGATGGAAGCGGCACTGTTGCTGTGATGGAGATTGCCGAGGCGTTCCAGGAAGCTAAGAAAAAAGGCTATGGTCCCAAAAGATCGATTCTTTTTCTGCACGTCACAGGCGAGGAGCATGGGCTTTTCGGCTCCGAATATTATTCCAATAATCCGGTTTTTCCTTTAGCAAACACCGTGGCCGATCTTAATATTGATATGATTGGGCGCGATGATTTGGAAAACCGCGGCAAGCAATATGTGTACGTCATCGGTTCGGAAATGTTGAGTTCAGATTTGAAGAAAATAAATGTGGCAGCAAACGAAAAGACGGTCAATCTGGAACTCAATTATAAATATGACGATCCGAAAGATCCACAAAGGTTGTATTACAGATCGGATCATTACAACTTTGCAAAGCATAATATTCCCGTGGCATTCTTCTTTGACGGCATCCACGAAGACTATCACAAATCGACCGACGATCCCGATAAAATAGATTATCCGCTATTGCAGAAAAGGGCTCAACTGGTTTTTGCGACGGCTTGGGAACTGGCAAACCGGCCGGAAAGAATCAAAGTGGACGGCACCAATAGCAGATAAATTACAGATTTTCGGAATTGATAGACAATTGAAAAAGACGACTTAATGGTCGTCTTTTTGGGTTTCTGTTCGAAATCTATTGGTCTAAATCGGATTGTTTAATTTTATCATCAGTCAAAAACCTGTAGAGATAGGGCGCTTTGTTTGCCGAACCGTTGTAATGCTTTTCGAGCCTTTCCAAGATGTTCATTCCCAATATTTTGCGTTGGAAATTGTTGCGCCTCAATGGTTCGCCCAGAATAGATTCGTAAAGATTCTGAAGTTCTTTCATCGTGAATTTGTCGGGAAGCAGATTGCTGCCCATCACTTGATAATCGATATTTTTTCTCAGATAGAGTAGTCCTTTTTCTATCATTTCCTGATGGTCAAAAGCCATATTGGGCAGCTCGTTGACATCAAACCATTGGCAAACTTCGTTAAAGGAATCGGGAAATGTATGAGTCAGTGTATAATCGATTAATGCGCAATAACCGACGGAAATGAAACGTTGGTAGATCCAGTGATTGGGTTCTACTTCTATATTTTTATTTTCGAGCAGTTTGCGATGGGTGTTGTTCTCTGTTCTTTTGATGTCTCCAAAGGTGTAAAACTGTTCCAGAAAAACATCAGAAAGATGCGTTCTTTCGTAGAGTGTTCTGGCGGCAGCATCATTCAGGTTTTCGTCGTTGTAAATAAAACCGCCCGGCACCGACCAGAGATCCAGATCGTGGTACTTCAGCAGCAGCACTTTGAGTGTGTCCTTATGAAAGCCGAAAATCACGCAATCCACGGAAACATGCGCTACAAAATCTTTTGTTTCTATTAATTCCCTTAAGGTTTGTTTACTCTTTTTGTTCTCGATCATGGCCTAATGTAGTTGAATTAAGAAAAAACGAAAGTCCAAATATAAATAATAATGGCAATAAAATAAAGGCCGGATAAAGATTACTTAAATTCTTGTGAAAAACCATCGCCATATACCAGGATCCTATAGAACTGCCCAAGGACGAGAAAATCACCACTAAGGAAACCAACAAATGTGCCTTGTCCTTGGAAACAAGATTCAGAATCTCGGAACTGTAAAGCGGAAAAAGCGGCGAAAGAAATAAACCAACCAAAGGAATCAGGAATACCAGCAGAAATTGCAAATCCCCATCCATAGACGAAATCATAAACTGACCGATCATCAATATGGAAAATACTGCTCCCAAACAAACTAACACCAATCTGAACCAGTGAAATCTCAATATCAACCGACTGGTCAGGACTCTGCCAAAAAAAGAAAACAGAGCCAAAAATGCCGATGCCTGCAAGGCGAAATAGGAATTAAGATGCAGATTGTTGCGGTAAAAGCTTGGAAGCCAAGAATTAAAACTCTGTTCCACGAAAATGATAAAGAAAACAATGATGAAGAAATAAATAATCTTTGGTTGCAAAAAATAGTGCCATCCGGCGGATTGTTTCTTCGATTCCGAATGAGATTCCTCATCGATCCTAACAGAGCGCAACAGCCATAGAGTGACCAAACTGAGGAGCGCAATTATCCAAAATCCAAATTTCCAATACACCGCAAAATCACTGGTCAGCAAAGTTCCGAAACCGATATTGACAAAAAATATGCCGATCATAAAAGAAGCATCCACGCGGAGAATGGCGCTGGAAAGCCGCCCATCCTTAAAATTATTTCTAATGATGCTGAAGACGGAAATCTTTGCCACCGCAAAACTCACACCAACAATACTAAGCCAAATTTTGAAAAACCAAAAGGCATCCACCAGCGGTAAGGCGATGCAGCTGAGAAGAACAAAGATTAATGAAAAAGTGAGGGCATTCTTGTTGCCTGTTTTTCTAATTAAGTTGACACAGAATAAGGAGACGATGGCCATCGGAATATCTTTAAAAAATTCCAAAAAACCCAATCCTTTATAGGAAATCTGAGTGGAGAGTTGCAGAATAATGACCCCCATACTGTTCAGCAACATAGAGAAAATCAGAAAACTGAATATTAAGGGGAGTAATATGCTTTTGTTCTTAATATTCATTTAATGATAACTTAACTTTTGTTAATAAATAAGTGGCATTTTTGGGGATTCCAAATGTACAATTTTTTTACTTATCCTTATCAAAATCATTCGTAAAAGCGCATTAATATTGGAAAAATAAAAAAAATAAAAAAATATTTTGATATGTAAAAAAATAAATTACTTTTATTGTCTCAATATGAGATTAACAAAAAATTAATTAAAATATGAACTTAAAGTATTCAAAATGTCTCGGATTAGCAGCTGTACTTTATTTTGCAGCCAACTATTCTGCACAGCAGGTTACTGACACAATTTCTCAGGAAAAAACCATTGAGGAAGTGGTCGTCATTGGTTACGGTACCCAGAAAAAAAGTAACGTTACGGGCGCAATCTCGAGTCTAAAAGCTTCGGACATTGAAGATATGCCGGCAGGAAAACCGGAACAGGTCTTGCAAGGTAGAGCAGCCGGGGTTTCTGTGGTTTCCAATTCCGGCCAGCCGGGATCTGCGGCCACAGTACGGGTGCGTGGGGTTACCAGTTTTGGAGCCGGTAGTAATGATCCGCTTTGGGTCGTCGACGGAATTGTCGTCGATAATATCGGCTGGCTCAACCAATCGGATATCGAGAATATCGAAGTATTGAAAGATGGTGCTTCTGCAGCGATTTATGGTGTGTCTTCAGCCAAGGGCGTTATATTGGTTACCACCAAGAAGGGTACGAAAGGAAAACTTTCCTTAAACTATAACGGATTTTTAGGCGTTGGCAGTGCCGCCAGAAAATTAGATCTGCTGAATGCCACCCAGTACGCCACCATCATGAACGAGGCCAGAGTAAACGACGGAAAAGCCCCTTTGTTTAATGATCCCGCCTCTTACGGATCGGGAACCGATTGGCAAGATTTAATCTTCAATTCTGCACAACGAGAATCCCACGAAATAAGTGTCAATGGTGGCAGTGACAAATCTACATTTTTCGCATCCGTAGGATATTATAACCAAGAAGGGATTGTAATGAGAGACATCTCCAATTACAAACGGCTAAACGCGAGGATAAACTCGACCCATAAGGTTACTAACTGGCTGAGTGTGGGACAAACCTTTGCCTATACGCATACCAAATCGGCAGGCGTAAATGCAAACACGGAATATGGAGGACCTCTTAGTTCTGCCGTAAATTTGGATCCCATTACGCCGGCCATCGTAAATGATATGAGCCAAGTCAATCCCGGACACTATACCAGTCCCTACATTGTAAGAGATCCGCGGACAGGCAATCCATACGGAATCTCGCCGTATGTACAACAAGAAATTACAAATCCCTTAGCATACCGCTATACCCAACTCGGAAGATATAATTATTCCGATGATTTTATTGGAAATGTCTTTGTGGAAATAAAACCCATTGAACATTTTGCTGTAAGATCCACTATGAACGGGAAGCTATCTTACTGGGGCAGCCAAGGATTTACACCCCTTTATTACTTAAGTCCTACTTTTCAGAATACTATCAATAACAATCTTAACAGAACCAGTCAAAAGAAATTTGAATGGAGCACAGAGAATACGCTTACTTACCAAAATCAGTTTGGACAACATAGTATCAGCGCACTCGCAGGGCAGGGCTATTATGAATATGATATTTCCAGCGGGAGCAGTGTAACGTATCAAGGCTTGCCTATTACAAACTATCAGGACGCTTCATTCAATTTTGATACGCCCACTGCCAATATAACAGCCTCTGCCTGGGATGGGATTCAAGCGCATAAAGCTTCCTATTTTGGTCGTTTGATTTATGATTTTGATAACCGGTATTTACTTACAGGTACCATCCGTAGGGACGGCTCTTCAAGATTTGGAAAAAATGAACACTGGGGCAATTTTCCTTCGTTCTCTGTGGGTTGGAATGTCTCCAATGAATCCTTCTGGAAAGACAATGACATCATCAACACTTTGAAACTGCGCGGTGGCTACGGGGTTTTGGGAAATGACAATTTTGACAACTTCATGTATGCAAGTTTCGTACGGGGCGGTAATAATTATACCTTCATCGATGATGCGGGAATTACGCACGTCACTTCCGGATATGCACCCACAACATTGGAAAATCCCGATTTGAGATGGGAGGAGACGAAGCAGAGCAACATCGCAGCCGATATCAAGTTTTTGAGAAATTTTGATTTGACCGTCGATTTTTATCAAAAAAAGACGACCGGGATCTTAAGACAAATTACGATTCCTGGTTATGTGGGTGCTACCAATAAACCTTGGAGAAATGTCGGTGATATGAAAAACCAAGGTATTGAAGCTAGTTTAGGGTACAAAAAAAATTGGGAAGATTTCGGAATATCTGTGAACGGCAACTTTGCTTATCTCAAAAACGAAATCACAAAACTTGAAGATGGTCTTGAATATATTGATGGAGCCGGATTCCAATCTATGGGCGCGGTTCAAAGTATGCAGGTTGGCTATCCTTACAGCTCATTCTTTGGGCTTAAAACCGCTGGTATATTTCAAAATCAAGCAGAAATCAATTCTTATTTAAATTCATCCGGACAATTGATACAACCAAATGCCAAACCGGGCGACTTCCGTTGGATAGATAAAAATGGAGATGGCAAAATCGACCAATCCGACAGAACCTATTTGGGAAATTCCTTACCCAAATATACCTTTGGATTTACAGTCAATTTAAATTACAAGAATTTCGATATGATGGTCTTCGCACAAGGGCAGGCAGGAAACAAGATTTTCCAAGGACTAAGAAGACTGGATATCCCCAATGCGAACTTCCAGACTGCCATCTTGGACCGTTGGGTCGGAGAGGGAACTTCTAATTCGACGCCCAGAGCCACTCAGGACGATCCGAATAAAAATTACTCGTATATGTCTGACTTCTATTTACAAAAAGGAGACTATCTGCGGTTGAAGCTGGTGCAAGTGGGTTATACCCTACCGAAAGAGATCACGCAAGTGCTTGGAACTTCTAAAATCAGATTTTATATCACGGCAGAGAACTTGGTAACCTTTACAGATTATACGGGCTATGATCCGGAAATTGCAGGTGGAGACACTTTAGGAATAGACAGAGCCTACTATCCACAAGCAAGAACCTTTTTATTGGGTGCAAATGTTCAATTTTAATACTTAAAAAAATGAAAAATAAAAAATATTTAACTAAGTACATCAGCATAGCATTGATTAGTGCAGGTATTATGGGCTTTGTGTCTTGCAGCGATTCCAATCTTGAGGACGTACAGAATTTGGGAGCTTTTGATACCAATAATTATTACAAAACAGAAGCCGAATGTTTTAGCGGTGTCGTAGCAACCTACGATGTGATGAGAAAGTATGCAGGCGGTTTTGAAAATATGGTGACTTTTTTTAATGCCGCGTCAGACGATTTTTATTCCGGAGGTGGGAGTTCGTCAGATGGAGCGGGCATTCAGGGCTTTTCAAATTACACCATCAATTCCACGATTATGCCGGGAAGCTATTGGAATGATTTTTATCAAGGAATCGCCAGAGCCAACATCATCATACAAAAAGTGCCTGATGCTAATATCTCGGAGGACATCAAAAAAAGGTTCATAGCCGAATCTAAAGTCTTGAGATCGCTCTATTATTTTGAATTATTGAGAATGTTCAAAAATATTCCCTTGATTTTAGAACCCGTCAAAGCAAGCGATGACTACTACCATATTCCGCAAGCAGCTCCGGAAGCAGTCTATGAACAGATAGAACAAGACATTCTGTCTTCTATAGACGCTTTGCCGATGACCGTTTCGGGCGTTGATAGAGGAAGAATGACCCAAGGGTCTGCAAGAGCCATACTTGGAAAAATCTATCTGTACGACAATAAGATGAATCTTGCCGCCGAACAACTTTCACAAGTCAATGGTACACCGGGACAAGTAAGCCAATATGGTTACAAATTAGTAGCCAACTATGCAGATCTTTGGAAAGTGGATAACAAATTTACTACCGAAGCCATTGTTGAAGTAATGCATACCAATGAATCACTTAACGATTGGGGCTTTTGGGGATCCGGCAGAGATGAAGGAAATTCTGTTTGTATTATGACAGGCTTAAGATCCTACAACAAAATAGCAGATGACGCACCGGCTATGTTTTCGGGTTGGGCATTCAATCCTATGACGGAGGATTTGTTTAATGCTTTCCAAAACGATCCGCGTGCTAATTCCACGGTTTTTAATGCCAAACAATTAGTGCAAGACAGTTTAATTACTTATACGCCGGCCTATAAAGATACAGGATATTTTCTGAAAAAATATCTGCCATACACCGCCGATATATCTACTTTGCCGGGCCCCACAGAACTTAACTTTCGTCAAAACTATATTTTAATAAGATTAGCAGATTCCTACTTGATGGAAGCTGAGGCATTAGGTGGCACGGGTGCCAGGGCTCAAGCTTTGTTAGATGCGGTTCGCTCCAGAGTGGGCTTGCCATCCGTTCCGGTATCGATGCAGGCCATCAAAGACGAAAGAAGAAAAGAACTAGCAGGGGAAGGACATCGTTGGTTTGATTTGGTAAGATGGGGAGATGCCCCTGCAAAATTAGGTCCAAGAGGATTTACCGCCGGCAAAAATGAAATATTGCCTATTCCTATCAACGAACTTGCTAACACTTCCATAAAACAGAATCCAAACTATTAAATACTACTATTATGAATATAAATTTAAAGCAGATCCTTTTCTTAGGATTATCATTATCTGCACTATCATGTGTTCCCGATAGTGTAGATGGCGATGGCAATGGCCTTGCGCCGGGAAATCTGGATGCTGCCTTCACGGTAGCAGAAACATCGGCAAATCATTATAAACTTACCGCCAAAGACCAATCTTATTTAGTTTCCCGATGGAACTTGGGAGATGGATCGGGTTTTTATAACGGAAAAATGGTAGAGGACATCTTTCTACCTGATGCCGGCGTCTATCAGGTTCAGCATCAGGCTATTGGGCAAGGTGGTATCGTTGGAGGCACGGCATCTCAAACAGTAACAGTTGCAGTGCCTGATCCTGTTGCAGGTAACCTAGTCCAGGGCGGCAAATTTCTAGATGCGGCAGATTGGAGCAAATGGACCATCAATAATACGGGTCCGGGAGCACAATGGGTTTTCACAGGACCATCTGGAAATGACCCATTTGGTAAGGCCACACTCACGGCAACCGACTCTGCAGGCCAAGGTATTTATCAGGCTATTCAGGTGGTGGCCGGCAGAAAATATAATATTGATATGGTAGCAAGCTCTACCTCGGGCTGTGTAGATACTTGGTTTGAGGTCTATTGCGGCTACAATGTGCCGATTCCGGGATCAGATTACAACGGAGATGGCACTGTTTACCGAAGCATCAATACTTGGGACGGAAGTGGTAAAGAGCCATTTTCAGGCAAGATCTCTATAATAGGTGCCGTGAATCCGAGTAAAAATTCTGGCATTTTCACAGCTACACAAAATGGTACAGTTTATCTGGGAATCAGAGGTGGCGGAGCAGACATGAAGGACGGCATTTCTATTACCAACGTAGAATTCCGAGGAACCAATTAGTTTTTTCATATTATATTTCTTAGGGTGAAAGAGGTCCTCAAAAAACCTCTTTCGTTTTTTTTCTTATTTTCAATTCAAATTCATTTTTTTTGACGAAAGGCTTGTGGAAAATTAATAAATTTCTACTGAGCTTTTCTGATTTCGATGTTACCTGACATTTAAACACCTTCAAAATGTATTATAAATCCAATAATATTTTTCGCAACAAAACATTGTTCTTCGGTTTGACCATTTTTTCACTTTTGTTTTGCCAAAGCAGCACGGTGGACGAACCCGGTCCCACGACACCTCCAACCGGCGGGAACGACAATTTTACTTCTGCCAGCTTTTGGCTTACAAAAGCAGACGAATCTGTAAAATTTCAGAAGCAACCCGATATCTTTTTTAGCAATGCTTCCAATAATTATCAAGTCCTGGAAGTAGATGCCTCCCAAAAATATCAGACCATCGACGGCTTTGGCTATACGCTCACAGGCGGAAGTGTGCAGGTTATCAACCAATTATCTCCGGCTAAGAAGGAGGAACTATTGCAAGATCTTTTTTCCACAAAAGACAATGCGATTGGTGTCAGCTATCTCAGACTAAGCATAGGCGCGTCGGATCTCAACAGTAGCGTTTTTTCGTACGATGATATGCCGCCGGGACAAACCGATGTTTCTCTATCTCATTTTTCGTTGGCGAAAGATCAGGATTTGATTGATATGCTAAAAAAAATATTAACAATCAATCCCCATATCAAAATTATCGCAACACCTTGGTCTCCACCTGTGTGGATGAAGGATAACGAGAAGTCTATTGGAGGCAGTCTATTGCCCCAATATTATAATGTTTATGCGCAATATTTTGTAAAATACATTCAGGGAATGAAAGCACAAGGAATCACCATTGATGCCATCACGCCGCAGAATGAGCCTTTGCACCCGGGGAATAATCCCAGTATGCTGATGACAGCTCCCGAGCAGGCAAATTTTATCAAAAACAATCTGGGTCCGGCTTTTCTCGCAGCCAATATCGCAACAAAGATTGTCATCTACGATCACAACTGCGACAAACCGGAATATCCAATGGAAATCTTAGCCGATGCCGATGCCGCAAAATATGTCGATGGTTCTGCTTTCCATCTCTATGCGGGCAATATTTCTGTACTGAGCAACGTTCACGCAGCTTATCCCAGCAAAAACCTCTATTTTACCGAACAGTGGACGGGCTCAACATCATCATTTTCAGGCGATTTGATTTGGCATTTAAAAAATGTAATAATCGGTTCTATGCGAAACTGGAGCAGGGTGGCACTCGAATGGAATCTTGCCAATGATCCCGGCTTCAATCCGCATACAGAGGGCGGTTGTACGCAGTGCAAAGGCGCTATCACGATTACTACGAGCGAAGCTTTCACAAAGAATGTGGCCTATTATATCATTGCGCACGCATCCAAGTTTGTTCCTCAAAATTCGCAGAGAATTGCTTCCACGCAACCTGGAAATCTAAGCTCCGTAGCCTTCGCGACGCCGGACGGCAAGACCACTTTGATTGTCCTAAACGAGGGAAGTTCCATAGAGAATTTCAACATTAAATTTAATGGTAAATCTGCTCCGGCAACTTTACCGGCGCAATCGGTCGCCACCTTTGTTTTTTAATTTTGCAAGATTGTAATTATGAATCATCATTATGAACTTTAGCAATATAAAATTTTCGACGCTTTTTTCTTTGACTTTATTGATAGGTATTTCCTGCCTTAATGAGAAAAATGCGGGAAAAGGTCAACTCGTTTTTCAAGACGAATTCAATTACCAGGGTTTACCAAATCCATCAAAATGGGAATGTGAAGTAGGAGGCGATGGTTTCGGAAATAATGAACTTCAGTTCTATACAAAAAATAGAACAGAAAATGCAAGGGTAGAAGCGGGTCATTTGATCATCGAAGCGCGGAAGGAAAAATGGGAAAACAACCATTATACTTCGGCAAAATTAACCACCAAAAATACATTTCCATTTCAGTACGGCACTATCGAGGTTCGTGCAAAACTGCCGAAAGGGAAGGGAACTTGGCCTGCTATCTGGATGCTGAGCAAGAATATGAAAAAATGGCCGGACGACGGCGAAATTGATATTATGGAGCACGTGGGCTACAACGAAGGATTTGTACACGGATCGGTGCATACCAAAAAATATAATCACGTGACCGGAACGCAGAAGACGGATACCATCATCATCAAAGATGCCACCGAAAATTTCCACGTTTACAGAGCCGACTGGACGCCCGAAAAAATCGAAATGTTTGTAGATAACCAAAAATATTTCACTTATATAAAATCTGAAACAGCCTACGAAGCGTGGCCTTTTGATCAGCCTTTTTATTTGATTCTAAATCAGGCAGTAGGAGGGAACTGGGGCGGAAAAGAGGGTGTAGATGACTCGATATATCCGCAGAAATTTTTGATAGATTACGTCAGAATTTATAAGAAATAACTAAAATAATGATGTTGAAATTCAGCATCCAACATCTTTACAAAAATGAAAAAGACCATTGTTTTATTTGTTGCTTTATCACTTGCAGTAAACCTAAGCGCGCAGAATTACTGGAACAAGGGGATGAAGGAGGGAAGAGTGATTATGACTTCCGCCAAAAGCCACGAAAAACTGACCCGAAAGGCGAACGCCGTTTTCAAAGACCTTCCTCAGCCCAAGGAAACCGACGTCTGCATTTTTGTGGATCCGGACTTCAAATACCAAAAATTAATAGGTATTGGAGGCGCTATCACGGATGCCTCTGCAGAAGTCTTTGCCAAAATTCCGGAAGCAAAGCAGAAAGAATTCATCGAATCGTATTATGGAAAATCGGGGATAGGGTACAACCTGATCCGAACCAATATGAACTCCTGCGACTTCTCCAGCGATAGTTACACCTACGTAGACGATCAAGATCAATCGCTGAGTTCCTTCAACGTAAGGCACGACGAAAAGTACAAAATTCCATTGATCCAATTGGCACAAAAGGCCATCGATCCGAAGGATTTCAAATTTTATTTCAGTCCGTGGAGCCCACCGGCTTGGATGAAATCTAATAATGATATGCTGAAAGGCGGAAAATTATTGGAGAAATACTACCAGACTTGGGCCAATTATTATGTTAAATTCATTCAAGCGTATGAAAAAAGAAACATTCCGGTTTGGGGACTGACCATTCAAAACGAACCGATGGCCACACAAACTTGGGAATCCTGCTTATATACGGCAGATGAGGAGGCTAAATTCTTGAAAGAAAACCTCGGCCCAACACTTTGGACGAATCATTATAAAGACAAAAAAGTGATTATTTGGGATCACAACAGAGACCTGATGTTCCAGCGGGCTACCACAACTTTACAAGATCCGGAAACCGCAAAGTACGCTTCGGGCATCGGCTATCATTGGTACGAAACGTGGCACAATAACTCTCAACTATTTGATAATGTGTCCGAAACGAGTAGGGCATTTCCTGATAAATTTCTCATCTTTACAGAAGGTTGCAAGGAAAACTTCGATTTTTCAAAAATCTATGACGTCAGCCTGGGGGAATTGTACGGACGCAATATGATCAACGATTTCAACAAGGGAACGTCGGCTTGGACCGATTGGAATATTCTGTTGGACGAAAGAGGCGGTCCCAATCACGTCGGCAATTTCTGTTTTGCGCCTGTGATTTATGATTCGAGGACTCAAGAATTGCACTATACCTATGAATATTATTACATCGGACAAATTTCCAAATATGTGAAACCCAATGCGCAACGCATCGGCACATCCACCAATAATGATTCCCTGCTGACGACCAGTTTCTTAAACGAAAATGGCGAAATCGCAGTCATCGTCATGAACGAAAAAAATGCGGATACCGATTTCTATCTCTGGATCGAGGGAAAAGCTGCAAAGCTCGCTGCACCGGCACATTCTATTCAGACTATCATTTTATAGTTATATATTATTTTCATTGGAACAGCAGCTTTTTTGGAGCTGCTGTTTTTTTATTTTAGTTTGGGTTCTATCGTTTTGCAGTCCGCGGGAGCTAGCCTTTGTCCTTTGGTAAAATTAATGGCTTTTGGAGACGAATAGACCTTCTTCGCAGCATTGGGATCTGCGTAGTCGCCAATTCCTTCCAGCAAAACGCCACTGTCCTGCAAGAAATAGATTTCTCTTTCGCTTATGACGCCTTCAGATGCAAATTTGTAATTAACTTTCAGGGTGTCACCTGTTATTTTTCCTGTGATAATGCCGCTATTAGAGTCTTTTTCAAAATTTTTGTATTTGAGTTTGCCGCGGACTTTTCCATCTTGTACTTTATAAGACAGGAAAACCGAATCCTTACCAACCGCGCTCAGATAGCAGTAATCTACATTTTCTTGTTCAGGAATAGGATTGGGGTCTTCGGAGACCGCAAGCGTATCAGGTTTTCTATTTTCGACATTTCTCTGCTTGCCGTCGTTTTTGTCGCACGAAGAGATTAGCAGAAATGCTGCAGACCAAATAAAAAAAGCATTTTTCATAATTCAGTGTAATTGATATAAGTCTGTTTAGAAAATATTGTACCATATTATTTTAGAAGTAATTTATACTATGATTATACTCTGAAAAGCAAGCGAAAGAAGATTTACAAAAAGTCCTATAATTTATATTATGTTAAATTGTAAATATCTTTTACTTTGTTTAATGACCAAAACGGACTCTTCCTATCTTACTATTAAACTAAAAAATAAACCTGTTGTGCATTTAGGATAAATTCATTTTAATTTTGTTCAAACTTCTTTTGAAAACAAAGAAATTGAGATATTGAATCATTGTAAAAGATGTGATTTTGGAGGTAATTC
>NZ_QOVY01000016.1 GCF_003932955.1 Chryseobacterium sp. SC28 | reverse complement strand
ACAAGAAAAACAAGCAGAAAACAAGAAAATAAGCATTAAAAGAATGAGAAAAATCGCCTCTTGGAATTTAGATTACTTGCAGGAGTTATTGAAATTTTAATGCGTTTGACCTGGTAGGAATGTTTAAAAAGACATAGTTCAATTATTATTTATTACATTTTCCCAATAATTATAACTAAAATTCCCATATTGGGAATTTTTTGTTTTATATTTGTAAAAAATAAGTGTGAGAGTTATTGCAAAAAAGATATTGAGGGAATTCTGGGAAATTCATTCTGATTGTGAACAACAATTGAAAGCTTGGTATCAAGAAGCAGAAAATTCGAATTGGAAAAATCTGAATGAAATGAAAAACGATTTCCCAAGTGCAAGCATTTTAAAAGACAATCGGGTTTGTTTCAATATCAAAGGCAATAATTACAGACTGATTGTCAAGATTAATTTTGATTACACGATGATGTGGATAAGGTTCATCGGAACTCACGCAGAATATGATAAAATCGACGCCAACAAAATTTAAACAATGAAAAATCTAAAACCAATAAAAACCGAACAAGATTACAAGCAAGCTTTGGAAAGGCTGGAAGATATTTTCGATGCAAAACCAAATTCAAAAGAAGGTGATGAACTGGAAATCCTTGGGATTCTCCTAGAAAAATATGAGAATGAAAATTTCCCGATAGAACTTCCCGACCCAATAGAAGCCATCAAATTCCGAATGGAACAGCTGAATTTCTCACAAAACGATCTGGCAAAAATCATCGGTTTGAAAAGCAGAGCCAGCGAAATTCTGAATAAAAAAAGAAGACTTTCGTTGGAAATGATTAGAAATCTGAGCGAGAAACTTCATATCCCCTCCGAAGTTCTAATTCAGGAGTATTAGACTTATCCACAAAAAAATGTTGATAAGCATGAAATTTTAACATTCAGTTTACATTCCGTATTGTTTTTCTTTCTAAATTTACATCATAAGATTAAGAAAAATCGTTTTGATCGCGTATTTATTTTCAATCAGAATCACTCAAACTAAATTTGATATAAAAATTTAAGGATAGCATTGTCGGCTGTCCTTTTTTGTTGTTGTTTAACTAAAAAAATGAGATGTTTTTATCTACTGAGCCGGCTCCTAAAGGGTCGGTTCTTTTATTCAAATTCCTTTGAAACGCCCAATCCAAACAAGGCAAAATCATAGATCGCAGGATCATCGGGCTTATATTTTCTAAGAATCAAATCCAATTCCGAAACGGCTTTCCAATCGTTTTGTTTTCTGCTAAGAATGCCAAGTTTTCGCGAAATATTGGCCGTATGAACGTCCAGCGGAAGAGATAAAAACCGCGCGTCGATATTTTCCCAAATGCCAAAATCCACACCTTTTTTGTCTTTCCGAACCATCCAGCGCAAAAACATTAGCAACCTTTTAGAGGCCGAGTTTTTGTAAGGCGAACTCAAGTGCTTCTCTCCGCGGTGTTTTTCAGAGATGAAGTGACTTCGGAAACGTTCAATGGAATGATAGAAATCGGTTTCGTTTTCATTGAGGAGAAACGCGTCTTCCAGACTGTCAAACTTGCTATAAATCCGCCGAAAATTCTTTAAAAAAAAGATAAAATCCTCGTGATTGAAGGTCCTGTGAATCGCCTTTTGGGGAATATTTTGCAAATCAGAATCCTGAAAATTCATCACGAAATCGTAAGGCGAATTCCCCATCAAATCTATCATTTTATTTGCGTCAGTGATGATGGACTTCCGGTTTCCCCAAGCGATGCTCGCCGACAAAAATCCGGCAATCTCGATATCTTGTTTCAAAGAAAAACGGTGCGGAATCTGAATCGGATCATCTGTGATAAAATCGATAGAATTGTAGAAATCCGCTTTCTCATCCAGCAAATCGAAAACGTCTTTTTCCTGTAATTTCATATTCAACTGCAAATTTCTGCAAAAAAATGTCATTCTGTCGGAATCTTCATAATTGGATTTTTCGAGAATGACAAAATTGGGTTTTTATATTTTTTCTTAAAATTAAAGCAGAGAATTACAATCTAACTTCTACATTCTAATCTCTAACTCTCTCTTTTACCTTCCAATCACCTCTGCAATTGGCTTTCCAATGTTTCCGCTTGGGAACTCGATATGCAATAATGCCGAAATAGTTGGTGCAATATCCGTCATATTATAATCCGCATTGCTCTCGCCGTGCTTGATGCCCCAGCCCATAAAAATCAGTGGAATGTGGGAATCGTAGGAATTCCAAACGCTGTGTGTTGTCCCTTTTTTTGCATAATTTGGCAACATTCCGTCGTGCGAAATCAGTTGGATATCGCCGCTCCGTTGCCAGTTGTAACCATTAATTATTCTGGTTTTAATTGGTTCCGGAATGGCAGACGACCCGATTTTCTTGAGATCGACGGCGTACAGCACTCTTGGGTCTCTGTTCAGACTATTGATGATGGTGGTTTTGATATCCTCTTCGTCCAGATTTTTTTCTTTGATCAGATTTTGATTGAGATAGATTTGGTAATTATCGACGGCTAAGACCAATTTAGAATTGGCATATTTTTTCTCTAATTCGGCGCCCAGATTTTTCGCCATTCCTTCATCAAAGAATCCGCCGAGTATTTTGTTGGCTTTCAGAAATCCCTCGGCGTTGGCAGCGCCGTGATCTGCGGAGAGGAATACCAGATAATTGTTTTTTCCGACTTTTTCGTCCAGCATTTTGAAAAACGTGGCCAAATCTTGGTCCAATCTGATGTAAGTATCTTCTACCTCAATAGAATTGGGGCCATAAGAATGACCTACATAATCTGTAGAAGCCAGATTGATGGCAAGAAAATCGGTTTCCGAGCCTTTTCCTAAAGCATAATTATCCAAAGCTGCTTCTGCAAACTTCAATGTCAAAGTATTTCCAAAAGGTGTCGTGCGGATGACGCCTTTTTTACTTGCGTAATCTGCCAAAAGATTTTTATATGGGAAAACGGGTTCTTTTGCTGTCCCAACTGGATTTTCCCATTCTGCGTTATCGGCCGTACTTTCTGTGTATTCGGCAATGGGCAAAGCTGTTTGCCAGCCATTTGCCAATAGTTTTTCCGAAATTTTTTGATTGTTAAAATCCGTTACCCATTTTGGCAACTCATTCATATAATAAGAACTCGTAACGAAATTTCCGGTTGAGTCATCAAACCAAAAAGCGCCCGTGGGATTATGGCCGGCCGGCAAAATGGAAGCGCGGTCCTTGAGAGAAACGCCGACGACTTTTGATCGGAAATTACTTGCAATTCTCAACTGATCGGTCACCGTGGTGGACCAAAGATTTTTGGGTGAATGGCTGCCGATCTTTCTATCGTTGGTCCCGACAGGATTGACGCTGTCATCTGTTGTACAATAAACATTTTTACCGGTATCTCTGTCCGTCCAATCGTTTCCGGCAATGCCGTGAATCGAAGGAACCGAACCGGTATAAATAGAGGCATGACCAATGGCCGTAACCGTCGGGATGTAGGGAATATGAACATTATTAAGAGAATAACCTTCGCCCAAAAGCCTTTGGAAACCGCCTTGCCCAAATTTTTTCTCAAATCGGTAGAGATAGTCCCAACGCATTTGATCTACGACCAACCCGACAACCAATTTGGGTCTTTCTCCTGAATTTAATTTGGTTTTCTGCGCACTGACAATCCCAAATGTAGCAACCGCTAAAACAAAAATCTGAATTTTTCTGAACATTGAATTACTTTTTATTGAGTCCAAATTTACGGCATTCAATGTTTTTGGAATATGAAGTTTATATTAAAGTTTGAGGATCTAAGAATGAAACAAATCAATAAAATTCACCGGATCAAAAAATAAAAAACCGTCCCAAAATATTCAGGACGGTTTGATTGATTTATTTATATCAAAAATCTTAAAAATTAAAACTTCAAATCTCCATTCACATCGCGAACGGCCTGGGCGGCTTCTGCAAACTTCAACTGTTCTTCCACGGTCAAAGAGATATTCACGATTTTTTCTATACCATTTTTTCCGATAATGGCAGGAACGCCCAAGCAGATGTCGTTTTGTCCGTACTCGCCTTCCAGCATCAAGGAACAAGGGATCATTTTTTTCTGATCGCACAGGATGGCCTGAACCATCACAGAAACTGCCGCGCCCGGTGCGTACCAAGCAGAAGTTCCTAATAATTTTGTCAATGTGGCGCCTCCGACTTTAGTTTCTTCAATTACGCTAGCTTTTTGCTCATCGCTCAGGAATTCGGAAACTGGAACGCCGTTTCTTGTTGCTTTGCTGTACAGTGGTAACATTCCGGTGTCAGAATGCGCTGCGATTACCATTCCGTCCACATCAGAAATTGGACTTTCCAATGCTTCTGCCAGTCGGTATTTGAATCTTGCGGAATCCAACGCACCACCCATTCCTATGATTCTTTCTTTTGGAAGTCCGGATGTTTTATGAACCAAATAAGTCATCGTATCCATCGGATTAGAAACCACGATGAGGATGACGTCCGGAGAATGTTTCACCAAGTTCTGAGCCACTTCTTTTACGATTCCCGCATTGATACCGATTAATTCTTCACGCGTCATTCCGGGCTTTCGGGGGATTCCAGAAGTAATTACTGCTACTTTGGAACCGGCAGTTTTGGAATAATCTCCCGTGGTTCCGGTAATTTTGGTATCAAATCCATTCAGCGATGCGGTCTGCATCAGATCCATTGCTTTTCCTTCGGCAAAACCCTCCTTGATGTCTACCAAAACAACTTCAGCCGCGAAGTTTTTCATCGCGATGTATTCTGCACAGCTTGCTCCCACTGCGCCTGCTCCAACTACGGTAACTTTCATAATTTAATTTTTAATAATTTTAATGTGTTAGTTCTATATTAATGGAATCTTGCGATTTCCTAATCATCAGATAATAATTTCAAATTTTTTAACTGTCGTAAATATAATAAAAGTTCCCCAGCCCCTGCAGGAATTAATTCTAATATTTGTCATATTTACCAAATTTCTCCAGCCTTTGTCAAAAAATATAATTACAGCATAGTATAAAAGTCATTCTTTGATATGGTTCATATTTCGTAAATTTGCCTTGAAAAAAATTGAATATGGCAGAAAACAACATGAAATCTATAGCAGTTTTTACTTCCGGTGGCGATGCTCCGGGCATGAACGCTGCTCTTAGAGCTGTTGTAAGAACAGCAAACCACTATGATATCGACTGTTACGGAATCCGCGAGGGTTACAACGGACTGATTGCAGGTGATGTGATAAAGATGGGACCACGATCCGTAAAAAATATTATCAATCAAGGGGGAACCATCCTCAAATCGGCAAGATCCAAAGAATTTATGACACCGGAAGGCCGAAAGAAAGCCTTTGAGCAATGTCAAAAGCTGGGCATCGATGCTTTAGTCTGCATCGGGGGCGACGGAAGTTTTACCGGCGCCAAGATCTTCAACGAAGAATATGGGGTCAAAGTCATAGGTATTCCCGGAACGATCGACAATGACATCTTCGGAACCGATCAAACCATCGGTTACGATACAGCGCTAAACACCGCAATGGATGCCATCGACAAAATCCGGGATACGGCTACTTCTCACAACCGTGTTTTCTTTGTAGAAGTGATGGGGCGTGATGCCGGTTTTATTGCGCTCAACAGCGGCATAGCAACGGGCGCTTTGGATATCCTGATCCCCGAAAGAAAAGACAAAATAGAAGATCTGTTCAACACTTTCAGAACTGCGGAGAAAGTGGGCAAATCGTCCAGCATCGTGGTGGTTGCAGAAGGTGAAGAATTAGCAAATATTTATGATCTTGCGAAGGCCACCAAAAAAGAATTCCCAAACTACGACATCCGGGTAACAGTTCTAGGGCATATCCAGAGAGGCGGCTCGCCAAGCTGTGCAGACCGGGTGCTGGCCAGCAACCTTGGTTATGGCGCGGTCATCGGCTTGATGGAAGGAAAAAACAAAGTGATGGTGGGAATGCAATCGAACAAAATCGTCTACACACCCATAGAAGAAGCCATCAAAAAACATAACGAAATCGACAAAGATCTGCTCAAAATAGCTGAGATTTTGGCGATGTAATTGCTTAATTTTTCGTAGATTTATTGAACAAAAAAACCTTAATATTTTAAAATAATATGTCAACAATTAAAGTAGGAATTAACGGATTCGGAAGAATCGGACGTTTAGTTTTCAGAGCAATGACCGAGAGAGAAAACATCGAAGTGGTAGGGATTAATGACCTTATCGATGCAGCTTACATGGCGTACATGCTAAAGTATGATTCAGTCCACGGCCCATTCAAAGGAGAAGTATCGGTACAAGGAAACAACCTTGTCGTCAACGGAAAAACAATCCGCGTCACTGCAGAGAAAGATCCTAACAACCTAAAATGGAACGAAGTGGGCGCAGAATATATCGTAGAATCCACCGGATTATTTCTTTCTAAGGAAACGGCGCAGGCTCACATCAACGCCGGTGCAAAAAA
Source organism: Chryseobacterium sp. SC28 (assembly GCF_003932955.1). Classification (GTDB taxonomy): domain Bacteria; phylum Bacteroidota; class Bacteroidia; order Flavobacteriales; family Weeksellaceae; genus Epilithonimonas. The sequence goes on along the minus strand of NZ_QOVY01000016.1, from coordinate 54,469 downwards.
AGTGGTTCTTTCTGCACCACCGAAAGATGACACGCCGATGTTTGTAATGGGAGTAAACCACAACACCTTAACAGACGACGTTACCATCTTTTCCAACGCATCCTGCACGACCAACTGTTTGGCGCCGTTGGCAAAAGTAGTCCACGACAACTTCGGTATTGCCGAAGGTCTTATGACAACGGTACACGCTACCACTGCAACTCAAAAAACTGTGGATGGCCCATCTGCAAAAGACTGGAGAGGCGGGAGATCTGCGCTCAACAACATTATCCCTTCTTCCACAGGGGCTGCAAAAGCAGTAGGAAAAGTAATCCCTTCTCTTAACGGAAAATTGACCGGCATGTCTTTCAGAGTACCAACGCCGGATGTTTCTGTGGTAGATTTAACTGTGAAATTGGAAAAACCAACTTCTTACGAAGAAATCTGTGCTGCCATAAAAACAGCCTCGGAAGGAGAACTGAAAGGTATCCTTGGATATACTGAAGAATCCGTTGTTTCTCAGGATTTCGTAAGCGATTCTAGAACTTCCATCTTCGACAAAGAAGCCGGGATTATGCTGAACCCGACATTCGTAAAATTAGTTTCTTGGTACGACAACGAGTGGGGCTATTCTAATAAATTGGCTGACTTGCTTGTACATTCGGCCTCGTTATAATTAGATTATTTTTTTAATCACCATAAAATTTGGGATTGCCCCAAAAATAGTTAAATACTGTTTTGGGGCATTTTTGTTGTAAATTCTACACTAAAACACTCAAACTCCTTGGCAAAACTTTGATATGAATCGGAGATTTGATTTTCTTGAATTCTCCATCGATGTGCCAAGTTTTGGTATTGACTCTGAATTCGATTCCCGAAACCGGAAGATAGGTGACGTAATCATCTTCTGTGAGGCGTTTTGTAAACATTCGGTAAGCGAAGAAAGGAGAATCCTCGCAAAATTTTTCTCTTCGTAAAATATTTCTTTTTAAATTAGCGAAAAAGCTAAAACCTATCTCGTGAAAAAAATCATTAGCATCTTCTTGTGTTTTATTGGACTATCGATTATAGCTCAAGAAAAACCTCCAACTTTCAACAGTTCTTCTGCAAGTTCAGGGGGACTTAAAATAATATCGAAAAAAGATGTCCTTAAAGAAAAAGGAAATCATCGACCTTGCAAAATTCAAGAATCTTAACATTCAAAAAATCACGTTGAAAGATCTGTCTGATAACTCGGCAGAAACGTCTCTTGGATTGATGATGGAATATGAAACTTTTGACCGGATTTCGAAAAAAACTTTGACCGTTGAAAAAAGTGAACTGTCAAAACTTATTCAATCTCTTCAAACTTTGGAGCAAAAAGAAAATGAACGGATTGGTAATTCCGAAAAGAAATACAAATTTACCTTGATGAACAACATTGAAATTGGTGCTGTCTACAAAGAAAGTTCAAAGAGCTGGATCAATTATTTCACATTTCCTACTGATTATTATACGCAAAGCATCTATGAATTTGGTAAAGATGAGCTCAGGGAATTCGTTAAAATTTTGCAGAAAGCTGAAAAAGAATTGCAATCATCAAACTAAAACCCTCAAACTCCTTGGCAAAACTTTGATGTGAATCGGAGATTTGATTTTCTTGAATTCACCATCGATGTGCCAGGTTTTGGTATTGACTTTGAATTCGATTTCCGAAACCGGAAGATAGGTGACGTAATCATCTTCTGTGAGGCGTTTTGTAAACATTCGGTAAGCGAAGAAAGGAGAATAGTACAACGGAAACTTCCTCACCAAAACCAAATCTACCAAGCCGTCACTTTTGCTCGCCATCGGCGCAATGTATGCGTTGTTCCCGAACTGCCGCGTGTTGGCAACATTTAGCATAAGATATTTCCCATTGTACTTTTTATAGTTTTCTTCGCTGAATTTGATTTTAATAGGCTTATAATTGAAAAAAGTTTTGATCGAAACTTTGATATAATTCTTGAAACCTCGGTTTGTTTTCTCAAATTCCTTCACAACTTTACCGTCAAATCCGGTTCCTGAAACGTTGATGGAAAAATGTCCATTCACCGAAAAGGTATCAATCTCGCGGAATTTTCCTTTTTTTATCTTATTCAATAATGTAGAAATATTTTTGGTAAAGTTATTTTCATTTGAAAAACCATTCCCGGAGCCGGCCGGAAAAACGGCCAATATTTTCTCCGAATTTATCAGTTTTTGGGCTACGCCGGAAATAGTACCATCGCCCCCAACGGCTACAAATACATCAATGTTTTCCCAATGTTGATCGATGAAATGGCTCGTATCGTCCAAAGATTTAGAGACTAAATAAAGTGGATTTTCAACTTTTTGCAAGAGCTCGTCGAGAAAGGGCTGAGGATTTTTCTTGGCAGAAAACGGGTTGATTATGAAGGCAGCTTTCATCTCGCCAAAAATAAAAATACTCCGGGAATGTCGAGAGTATTTTTCTACTTTTTTTTAAATCTAATTTTAAATCGATAAAAATTCATTTAAACCCGGCTGTAATCTGCCTTCCAATGCTTGATATTTTGCTTGATGGTCTGCGCCGGCCAATCATTCTCTATGGTTTTATTCATCAGATCGATGAGTTCTTCGTCTTCCGCAAAACGAAGTGCAAAAATTTGCGATTTCGAAAACTGATAAGGTAAACTTTCGAGCGTTGCACCGGTCAAAAAATAGTATCGCAACTTGAATTCATTAATAATGATTCTGTCTTGCAACCCCAATGCATAATGCTGTCGCAGCATTACCGCGAGCACAATTATCAGCAAGATAAGAGCCGAGATTGCAATCCAAATCCAAGCGAGATCTCCGTTGCTGCTGTATTTCCAAATGCGGGAAATGGCAAATCCCAACATAACCAATGATACCGGAAAGAAGATAAAGTGGTGCAAAGGATAATATTTGCGGTGATTTTTGAAATTCTGCTGGTTCATAAGACGTTTGTTTAGGTATTAGCATACATTTTTTAAAAAATTTATTTAATTTTATACTGTGCCACGAACTCGGGTTTGAGCTTGTTTTTGATTTCAGAAAAATTGATGGTGATGTAAACCACGCCGGCCGCGTACGCTGTGATTTCATATTCGTTGTAAACGAAGGTGATTTTCCGGTCATCAAAAAAGAAATTACTATTTGGCATAATTTGATCTACGAGAAGCATTTCTTTTTGTTCCGGCTGCTCGAAATGGCTTCTCAGAATGCCGTCCCAAGCCGGATCTTTCGGATTTATGAACAGATCTTTAAGCGTGATGACTTTGTTTTTATTAAGATCAAAAACTTTATATCTTTCGAAAAAATAGCCGTGCGCACCGCCTGTGAAGCCGCTTCCGGTATATAGTAATGTTAAAACGTTGTCTCTGAGAGAAACCAACTTCATCGTGGATGTCTCGTCCCAATTTTGTTTGAATTCCGGTGTCCAATCTTGGGAATCCCTCTTGCTGGCTGCAAAGCTTTCTTGCATTTGCTTTGTCAGAGCGGCTTTTAGAGAATTTTTGTCGTAAGATTTTTCTTTTATGCCGGCTACTTTGTAGATGCTATCCAAAACAGCTTTATTCTTGATGCTTGGGAACACCAACAGTTGCTTGGTAAAAGAACTGGTAAGATTTTTGTTGATGACCGCCGAATCTGCCACTTTTACCGAATCTATTGCAAATGTTTTTGTAGTTAAAGTATCGGCATTACTTGCCGCAGCACCATTTTTCACTTTAGAATCCTTACAGGAACTCAGTATTATTATGATAGAAAAAATAGCAATGAGATTTTTCATAAGTTTGTTTTTAAATTTGACAACAAAAAACCTTCCAAAATTGGAAGGCTTAAAATTATTTTAAACATCTATCCTTGCATAGACGGCATTTTTTTCAATGAACTCTCGTCGTGGTGGTACGTCATCTCCCATCAACATTGAGAAAGTTGAATCTGCTTCCACCGCATTATCGATTGTCACTTGCTTCAGAATTCGGTTTTCCGGGTTCAAGGTGGTGTCCCAGAGTTGCTCCGGATTCATCTCTCCGAGACCTTTGTAACGCTGAACTTCTACACCTTTTCCGTCGGGAGCTAATTCCAAAGTAAATTGTTCGCGTTCTTTCTCGTTGTAGGCGTACAATTTTTTATTTCCTTTTTTCAAAAGGTACAAAGGTGGCTGCGCAATGTAGATATAGCCGTTCTCGATCATCTCGGTCATAAAACGGTAAAAGAAGGTCAAAATCAAAGTTGAAATGTGAGAACCGTCGATATCGGCATCGGTCATAATGACAATTTTGTGATATCTTAATTTGCTCATATTCAAAGCTTTGGAATCTTCTTCGGTTCCTACCGAAACGCCTAAAGCGGTATAAATATTTTTAATCTCCTCATTATCATACACTTTGTGCAGCATCGATTTTTCGACATTCAGAATCTTACCTCTCAAAGGTAAAATCGCTTGGAAATGACGGTCACGACCTTGTTTCGCCGTTCCGCCTGCGGAATCTCCCTCCACCAAGAACAACTCCGATTCTGCCGGATCTTTGGAAGAACAGTCGGACAATTTTCCCGGCAAGCCCGAGCCTCCCATCGGAGATTTTCTCTGAACCATTTCCCTTGCTTTCTTCGCGGCCTGTCTTGCTTTGGCTGCCAAAACCACTTTTTGCACGATGATCTTGGCTTCGTTCGGATTTTCTTCCAAGAAATTCGTCAGCATTTCGCCAACGATTTTGTCCACAGCTCCGGAAACTTCGGAGTTTCCTAATTTAGTTTTGGTCTGTCCTTCGAATTGTGGCTCCATCACTTTTACGGAAATCACGGCGGTAAGGCCTTCGCGGAAATCGTCTCCCGTGATCTCCACTTTTTCTTTGGCCGGAATTCCCAGATCATCTGCATATTTTTTGAGCGTTCTGGTCAAAGCACGGCGAAAACCAGCCAAGTGCGTTCCGCCCTCGTGGGTATTGATGTTGTTGACATAAGAATGGAGGTTCTCTGTAAACGACGTGTTGTAGCGCATAGCGACTTCTACCGGAATGCCTTCTCGTTCGCTTTCCATGTAGATGACGTTCTCCATTATAGATTCGCGGTTTTCGTCGATGTATTCTACAAATTCTCTCAAGCCACCTTCGGAATGAAAAACTTCTGAGCGGAAGCTTCCGTCTTCGTTGGGCTCTCTTTCATCTATCAGCGTAATGGTGATTCCTTTATTAAGGAAAGCCAACTCTCTGAGCCTGTTGGCCAGTGTTTCGTAATTGAAAACCAGTTCTTGGAAGATGGTGGCATCGGGTTGGAAGAAAATTTCGGTTCCTCGTTCGGTGGTTGCTCCAATTTCGGCGACATCTGCCAGTGCTTTGCCTTCGGAATATTTTTGTTGATAGACTTTGCCTTTGCGCCGCACAGTTGCTATCAGGAGTGTTGAAAGTGCATTGACACAGGAAACCCCCACGCCGTGGAGACCGCCCGAAACTTTGTAAGAATCTTTATCGAATTTGCCGCCGGCACCGATTTTGGTCATCACGACCTCCAAGGCAGATTTTTGCTCTTTCTCGTGAAGATCCACAGGAATCCCTCGTCCGTTATCTTTGACGGAGATGCTTTCGCCTTTGTGGATGGTCACCGTGATTGTGTCGCAATAGCCTGCCAGAGCCTCATCAATGGAGTTATCTACGACTTCATAAACCAAATGGTGCAGACCTCTGAAGCCCACATCGCCGATGTACATCGATGGTCTTAATCTCACGTGCTCCATTCCTTCCAAAGACTGGATGCTGCTTGCTGTATATTCTTTTTGACTCATATTTTTTTGTTAAAGGCCAATTATCACTCTTTCAATTTGTTAGAATAACAATATTTCTTTTTGATTTGTTAAATTATCTTGTTAAAATGCTTACAAATATGGTGATTTTTTTCGAGATACGAAAGGATTAAATCAAGTGAAAAGGAGAAGTTTTTAACAGGGAAGTTTTTCGATTCAGTGATTCAATTTAAATGCAAAATCGAACCAAAATGGCTCGATTAATAAAATTAACATATTTACAGAATAATCTTTACTCACTCAAAAACGCATCCACTTTCTGCGCACATTTCCGTCCTTCTGCAATGGCCCAAACCACGAGACTCTGCCCTTTTCTGGCGTCGCCGCAAGAGAAATATTTGGTCTGATTGGTCTTGAATTCTTTATCATTTCCGATAAGGTTTCCTTTTGGATCCAGATGAATATTCAAATCCTCCACCAAACCTTTGTGCTCCACGTGCGTGTAACCCAAAGCAATGAAAGCCAAATCACAATCGATGACGAATTCTGAATTGGGTTTTTCTGTGTACAAATTCCATTTTCCGTCGGCATCTTTTGTCCACTCCGCTTCTACCAATCGGATTCCGGTCAAATTTCCGTTTTCATCTTTTACAAATTCTTTGGAATTGACGGACCATTTCCTATCCACGCCTTCTTCGTGAGACGACGTAATATGCAAGGTCATTGGCATCGTTGGCCACGGCATCGTTTCGTCGCGTTCCGTAGGTTGCATCGGTTTGTAATAGATTTGATAGACAATCTCGGCACCTTGCCGATTGGCCGTTCCAATACAATCTGAACCTGTGTCTCCACCGCCAATCACGACGACTTTTTTCCCTCGTGCATCAATATCTTTTTCGTTAAATGCGATTCCGCTGACTTTTTTGTTGCTTAAGGAAAGATAATCCATCGCAAAATGAACGCCTTTAGCATCACGATTTGGAATCATCAATTCTCTTGGAACTGTACTTCCCAAGGCCAGAACGACCGCATCAAAATTCCGATTGAGTTCTTCTGCAGAATAATTAACCCCAACGTGGACATTTGTTTTAAAAACAATCCCTTCCTCTTTCATCCATTGCACACGCCGCTCAACGATATTTTTATCCAATTTGAAATCCGGAATCCCAAAGCGCAGTAATCCGCCAATTTCCGGGTCACGTTCAAAAACGGTAACCGAATGTCCCATTTGATTTAATTGATAAGCTGCCGCCAAACCTGCGGGGCCGGAACCTACGACCGCCACTTTCTTATCTGTTCTGAATGTCGGAATAATTGGTTTCGCAAAACCTTTTTCGAAGGCAATCTCGATGATGTTTTTTTCCACTTCCTCTATCGTCACCGGCAAACTGTTGATTCCCAAGACGCAAGCCGCTTCACAAGGCGCAGGACAAATCCGGCCTGTAAATTCGGGGAAATTATTGGTAGAAATCAATAATTGATAAGCCTTTTCCCATTGCTCTTGGTAAACTGCCTCGTTGAATTCCGGAATCATGTTCCCGAGCGGGCAACCACTTTGACAAAACGGAATGCCACAATTCATACAGCGTGCCGACTGCTTGTGCAGATAATCTGCGGTAATCGGCTTGTAAAATTCTTTATAATGCTTAATCCTTTCTTCCACAGGAAGTTTCTCGGGCAATTCTCTGTCATATAATAAAAATCCGTCTGCTTTTCCCATTACTTCAATTCATTTATTTTATTTTCAATAGCTTTTTTATAGTCACGAGGATAGACTTTGATGATGTGTTTTAAATTATTTTCGAAATCACTTAACAGATAAGAAGCCAATTCGCTATTCGTCATTTCGAAATGCTCCTGAATCAAAGTTTTGATTATAAACCTATCATTTTCTGTAATCCCTTCCAAATTTGCCATATCCGGATTGAAATTCTCTTCCAACGACCTTTCAGTATCCCAAACGTAGGCAATTCCGCCGCTCATTCCGGCACCGAAATTTCTTCCGACTCTACCAAGAATAAGAACAGTTCCGCCGGTCATATATTCGCATCCGTGATCGCCAACACCTTCTACAACTGCAGTTGCACCAGAATTCCGAACCGCAAAACGCTCGCCCGCCATTCCTGCAACAAAAATTTTTCCCGACGTCGCTCCGTACAAAGCTACATTTCCGATGATGCTGTTTTCGTGCGCTTTGAAAGTTGATGCTTTATCGTGAAAAACCGCAAGTTTGGCTCCCGAAAGTCCTTTACCAAAATAATCATTCGCATCACCCTCAAGAATCATCGTGATTCCTTTGCTACAAAATGCGCCAAAACTTTGTCCAGCCGTTCCTTTAAAATTGAATTTTAGGGAATCGTCCGGCATTCCTTCTGATTTATATATTTTGGTCAATTCGTGTGAGAGAATGGTTCCGGTTGTTCTATCCGTATTTTTAATTTGGAAATAAGCTTCCGCAGTGCCATTTTCTTCGATTGCCAACTTCGCAGCTTCCAACATTTTCCAAGAAAGAGAATCATTGATGCCGTGGTCTTGATTTTCATTTTTAATGATTGGCAAATCGGTTTCTGGTTTGAAGAGAATCGGACTTAGGTCAATATTTTTATGTTTCCAAAACGAAATATCTTTTTTCGTGGTCAAACATTGCGATTGTCCTACCATTTCGTCGATCGTTCTAAATCCCAGACTGGCCATTATTTCTCTTACCTCCATCGCCAAAAAAGTGAAATAACTCACCAAATGTTCAGGCTTGCCTTTAAATTTTTTTCGAAGTTCTTCATTCTGAGTAGCAATACCGACCGGACAAGTATTAAGATGGCATTTCCGCATCAAAATACAACCTTCCACAATCAAAGCAGATGTGGAAATGCCCCATTCTTCTGCACCTAATAATGTAGCGATGACAATATCTCGACCCGTTTTTACCTGGCCGTCAACCTGCAAAGTGACGCGCTGGCGCAGCTTATTTTTGATTAAAGTCTGGTGCGCTTCTGCCAAGCCCAATTCCCAAGGTAAACCGGTATGCCTTGTGGAACTAATGGGTGAAGCACCCGTTCCGCCATCATAGCCGGAAATAAGAATGTGATCTGCCTTTGCTTTTGCAACGCCCGATGCAATGGTACCTACACCCGCTTTTGAAACCAATTTAACCGAAATTCTTGCATCGCGATTGGCATTTTTCAAATCAAAAATTAATTGAGCCAAATCTTCAATAGAATAAATATCGTGATGCGGAGGCGGCGAAATAAGACCGACGCCTGGCGTAGAATGCCTGGTTTTTCCAATCCACTCATCCACTTTGAATCCTGGCAATTGACCGCCTTCTCCCGGTTTTGCGCCTTGTGCCATTTTAATTTGAATTTCGTTGGCCTCGGCTAAATATCGGGCTGTGACGCCAAATCTCCCAGATGCCACTTGCTTGATTGCCGAGCGCAAATTGTCTCCATTTTCATTCAAGACGTACCGATCTTCGTCTTCGCCGCCTTCGCCCGTATTGCTTTTTGCGCCGATTCTATTCATTGCAATTGCAAGCGTTGTATGAGCTTCCCAGGAAATCGAGCCGAAAGACATCGCACCCGTTGCAAAGCGTTTCAGGATATTTTCCAAAGGTTCAACTTCATCGATAGAAATAGGTGGTCGATCGTTTTCAAAATCCATCAAACCTCTTAATAAAGACGCTTTCTCCGATAATTGATTCACGGTTCTTGAATATTTTTTGAACAAATCGTAACGGTTATTCCAAGTGGCCTGCTGCAACAGATGGACGGATTGCGGATTGAACTGATGGTATTCATTTTCTGGTTTCCACTGATAGATTCCGCCAGGCTCCAAGACATTTTCTTGAATTTTGGAAGCGAATGCATGGAAATGTTTCTCCAGCGCTTCTTTTGCAATTTCATCAAAGCCAATCCCATTAATTCTCGAAATAGCGCCCGTAAAGCAAGTGGTGACAACGCTTTTGTCTATTCCGACAATTTCGAAAATCTGGGCACCGTGATAGGATTGCAGAGTCGAAATTCCCATTTTGGAAAATATTTTCAATAGTCCGTCGCCGACTGCTTTTTTATAATTACTTTTTAATTGTTCCAGCGTACTTTCTGCTGCGAATTCTTGCTTATGAAACATTTCTCGTATGCTTGCCAACGCGAGATAAGGATTGATAGCCGTAGCACCAAAGCCCAATAGTGTGGCAAAATGATGAACTTCCCAAACATCGCCGACTTCCATTACCAAACCGATTTTTCTGCGAACGCCTTTCCGAATCAGATGATGATGAACAGCCGAGCAAGCCAATAGCGAAGGAATTGTCGCGTGACCAGAATCCATCGATCGGTCGGAAAGCACGATTACTTCGAAACCGTCGTCCACCGCATCTGTGGCATATCGGCAAATCCTGTCAATCGCTTTTCTAAGATTGCCCTCCTGTCCATCTGCTTTGAAATAGGTGTAAATGGTTTTGGATTGAAATTTACCGGTATCGACGCTTCTCAATTTCTCGAGTTCTTCATTATTAAGAATCGGATGATCTAGTTTGATGGAATGGGCAAAATTCTTGTCCTCCTGCAGTAGGTTGCCGCTTCCGCCAATAATCGTTGTGAGAGACATCACCAATTTTTCGCGGATGGGATCGATGGGTGGATTCGTAACTTGAGCAAATAATTGTTTGAAGTACGAACTGAGATGCTGCGGCTTTTCACTCAGCACGGCCAGCGGCGCATCAAAACCCATCGAACCAACTGGTTCTTTTCCGTACTGTGCCATTTCTTTTATCACCACATCCAGATCTTCTCTGGAATAGCCGAATGCTTTCTGATATTTGAAAATATCTTCGGATTGTAACCTGTTAAAACGAATTTTAGGGCTGGGTAATTCATTAATATCAATCTTCATTTTATCCAGCCAATCTCTGTAGGGCTGCGAAGTACAGATTTCCTTTTTCAGTTCTTCATCGCTGATGATTTTTCCTTTTTTCAAATCCACCAGAAACATTTTCCCGGGCTGCAGGCGGCCTCTTTTAATCACTTTTTGAGGATCTACTGGTAGCGCGCCCGACTCTGAAGCCATTATGACGCGATCATCGGAAGTCACACAATACCTTGACGGGCGAAGTCCGTTTCGGTCCAAAGTGGCGCCAATCACGTCGCCGTCTGTAAAAGAAATAGATGCAGGACCATCCCAAGGCTCCATCATACAGGCGTGAAACTCGTAAAAATCTTTTTTGTACTGCTCCATTTGATCGTGACCATCCCAAGCCTCTGGAATCAGCATCATCATCGTATGCGGAAGCGATCTTCCTGAATGATAAAGCAGCTCTACCATATTATCAAGATAGGAAGAATCGGATTTTCCTGGCTTTGTGATTGGCAATATCATATCCATTTCCTGCGCCGTGAAATTGGGACTTTGGAATGTTTTTTCTGCAGAACGCAGCCAGTTGAGATTGCCGCCGATGGTATTGATCTCGCCATTATGCGATAAAAAGCGGAAAGGCTGTGCAAGACTCCAAGTAGGATTGGTGTTGGTTGCGAAACGGGAATGCACCATTCCAAAGGCTGAACGAAGCCTGGCATCCGTAAGATCTTTGAAATAATTGCGAATCTGAACAGAGCGCAACTGGCCTTTATAAATAATCTTTTTGCAGGAAAACGACGCGACATAAAAACCTATGGCATCGCTGCTGGTGACACTTGTAATCTGATGCGAAATATAATTCTTTAAAACAAAGAGTTTTCTTTCAAAATCTTTTTCCGTTTCGGTATCGAAAGGACGTTCGATAAAAAGCATCTCCATTACAGGTTCGAAGCTTTTCGCCAAATCTCCAAGCTCAAGATTATTGACAGGAACTGGACGATAACCCAAAATCTTGAGTCCTAATTTTTCCGCAGATTGCTCAATAATCTCTTTGCATTCCTGTCTTATAAAGTTATTCTGAGGAAAGAAAAGCATCCCGACGCCGTAAAATCCGGGGTCTGGCAAATCGATGCCATAGTTCAGCGCCTCATCGTAGAGTAATTCGTGTGGTATTTGCAATTGAATTCCGGCGCCATCTCCCGTATTTCTTTCGTAGCCTGTTGCGCCTCGGTGCTCCATATTTTCGAGCATTGTGATGGCATCGCTTACGATTTTGAAACTCTTAACGCCTTTTATATTGGCGACAAAACCAACGCCACAGGAATCGAATTCGGTTTCTGGAAGATAAAGTCCGTGATTTGTGAAAGTTTGTTTTGGGGAAATTTCGGGCGTTCTTTTCATCTGCAATTGGTTGTTTCCTCACAAATTTAACGAAATTATTATTTACATCAAGAAAAAACCCCACTTTAGCAAGCAGGGTGATTGATATTTAACTTAAAGCATTAAACCAACTTCATCCACAAAACCTCATCGATTTTTTCAACTTTCACCAGATTATTTTTAGCCAAAGTTTTGGAAGCCTTGTCCCATTTTTTCCCCGAGAGCTGCGAACGATTTTTCACTTCGTTGAGTTCAAACGGCGCCTCCTGAGAATTTAGGATTTCGAGAATTACTTTTTCATCTTCTCCCAATTCGACTTTAGTTTCTGCTCTTTCCGGTCTCATTTGCGGGAAAAACAACACTTCTTGAATCGATGCATTGTTGGTTAAAAACATAATCAAGCGATCCATTCCGATTCCCAATCCAGACGTTGGCGGCATTCCGTATTCCAGAGCTCGCAGGAAATCTTCGTCGATGAAGCCCGTTGCTTCGTCGTCGCCATTTTCGGATAGAGCCAATTGATGTTCGAACCGTTTTCTTTGATCAATCGGATCATTAAGTTCTGAATAAGCATTGGCAATTTCTTTTCCGCAAACTATCAGCTCGAAACGCTCGGTCAAGCCATCTTTGCTTCGGTGTTTTTTGGTCAAAGGCGACATTTCTATTGGATAATCGGTAATGAAAGTGGGCTGGATGAAGTTTCCTTCACACTTCTCGCCGAAAATTTCGTCGATCAATTTTCCTTTTCCCATCGTCTCGTCCACTTCGACGCCGATAGATTTAGCAAAATCGAATAATTCCTCCTGAGATTTCCCGGTAATATCGAAACCGGTGTATTTCAAGATCGCTTCGGTCATAGAAATGCGCGGATAAGGCGCCTTCCAGCTGATTGTATGCTCCCCGAAAGTAGAATCCGACGTGCCGTTGACAGCCCTGGCACAGAACTCCAACAATTTCTCGGTAAAATCCATCATCCAGTTGTAATCTTTGTATGCCACATAGATTTCCATCGCGGTAAATTCTGGGTTGTGTGTCCTGTCCATCCCTTCATTTCTAAAGTTTTTGGAGAATTCATAAACGCCGTCAAATCCGCCAACGATCAGTCTTTTCAGATACAGTTCGTTTGCAATTCTAAGATATAGCGGAATGTCCAAGGCGTTGTGATGCGTGATGAAAGGTCGTGCTGCCGCGCCGCCGGGAATCGACTGGAGGATGGGCGTTTCCACTTCAAAATATCCTGCATCGTTGAAAAAAGATCTCATTGCATTGAACAGTTTTGTTCTCTTCACAAAGATTTCTTTCACATGCGGGTTCACAATCAAGTCGGCATAGCGCTGTCTGTAGCGCAATTCCGGATCATTAAAAGCATCGAAGATATTGCCTTCTGCATCCACTTTGGGGAGCGGAAGCGGACGAAGCGACTTGGTGAGCAAAGTGAAATTTTCTACTTTCACGGTCATCTCACCAACCTGCGTTTTGAACAATTCGCCTTCCACGCCGATGATGTCACCGATGTCCAAAAGATGTTTGTAAACCTCGTTGTACAAAGTTTTGTCTTCACCGGGGCAGATCTCGTCGCGATTGAAATAAACCTGAATTTTACCTTCGGAATCCTGCAAATCGGCAAAACTCGCCTTTCCCTGAATCCGTCTGGACATCAATCTTCCGGCGATCACCACCTTCTTGCCTTCTTGGAAATTTTGCTTTATAGACTTTGTAGAATCGCTGATTTTGTATTCTGCAGCGGGGAATGCGTCTATTCCCAGTTGCTTTAGTTTTTCTAATTTCTCGCGACGGATTATTTCCTGCTCTGATAATGACATCTTAATTCAAATTTTTGGAACTGCAAAAATAGTGATTTTTAAAATGTTCTATGAAACTTAAATTTTGCTGGTAGGATTTTAACGCAAAGTTCGCTAAGTTTTTTTGAAATTATCGAAAATATCCTAAGGTACATAAAGACATAAAACTTAGCAAAGATTTTAAATCTCAGTCAAATGAAAGAATAAATTATTTGTCAAAGCTTTCTTTTTCTAATTTTCGAAGTCCGGCTTTCACATCAGGATGGCTCATAAACAATTTCCAAATTAAACCTGTTCTATAATTTTCTATCATCACAGCCATTGGCCCCTGATTCAGACCCATAAAAATCGGCGAGCACCAGTTATTATTGAGGTCAAAGGAATCCCGAAAACCATATTCGCCCCACAGGAAATGGCCGTAATTGAGATAGAAATTTTTCAAAACTGCCATAGATTCGGCTGGTGTGTACGGAAAAGATGCAATGGCGCCGGTGGGAGTGAGTTTTCCAGTGTCTTCTCGTTGCACAGGTTCATCTGGGTTGTAGCCATTTGGTCCGTCGGAAGCGGTCAAGCCCCAGCCGTCTTTGCCGTAGCCTTTTTGTTTTTTCGGATTTTCGACGCAATACAAATAGTTGATTTTAGAAATGTTCTGATTATTTTTGAAATAGTTGGTATATCTGTCCGTCAAGCCGTGCGGGTCGTAACCCATAAAAGAATAATGGGTAAAAAATAATGGACCTCCTTTGTTCACACCAACATCCAGCTTGATGCCATAATAGGTATTTCCGTTGGTGTACATAGCGCCTTCATCGGACTTTCCCCAATTTTTCCGGTAATCCTGAGCAATTTTGTCCTGACTTGCCCAGCCGGAGTAATACAGACTTGCCGGAATGGAGTGCGTTGGCGAAGCGATTGCCAACAGATAAGTCGCCATCGTCTCGTTCCATCCGATCAAGCGGTGGTTGATTACCCAGCCCTGATCCGGCGACCAATGCCAATAAAGATATTTGCTGTCAGGTTTTTGACGGAACCAATCCCACTCGATTCCTTTCCAGAATTTGTCTATTTTTGCCCTGATATTCTTTTCTTCGGCATTATCTTTATTAAAATATTGATGCGCGGCCAACAAACCCTGAACTAAAAATGAGGTTTCCACCAAATCTGCTCCATTGTCTTTTTTTCCAAAGAAAGGCTCTGTCTTTCCGGTTTTTCCATCGATGAAATGCGGAACTGCGCCGTGGTACTTGTCGGCTTTCTCGAGGAAGTTGACGATTTTTGTAAAACGCGCTACTACTTCTTTTCTTGTAATAAATCCACGTTCCGTTCCTGCAATCAAGGCCATCAATCCAAAACCGGATGCGCCTGTCGCGATCATATTTTGCCGTCCGTTGGTATTTTCTTTCGAAAGTCCACTTCCGGTTTCTGCGCCGTCCCAATAATAATTGAAAGAAGCTTCCTGAACCATTGTCATCAGCTCTTCATCGGACATATTTTTGGTTTCGGCTGAGACCATTTCTGACCATTTTGATTCATTGAAAAGCTTGTCGAGGTAGCTTATTTTGTAGGCATATTTTTTTCCGGTTTCGTTGGTGAGATCTGCAAATCTCTCAATGTAAGCATCTTGGATTCCGACTGGTTTGAAGTCTTTTCTATTTTCCGAGCGGTAGATTTTGACGTATCGGATTTGGTCATTTTCAAACGGTTTCCACTTCAGGTCAACGTGCTTCATATAAGCTTTAGCAGATGAAATCTTCGGCGTTTCAATAATCGTTTCATTTTCTTTTGAATGGATGAAGGCAATATCATCCAGCCAGATTTTATTATTTGATTCCGTATTTTTGGGCTGCGAGAAAACGAGCGCTTTTATTAATTTTGGATTGTCTTTAACAGAAGAATCAAGGTTTGAAATATCGATTAAAATATTCTCCCACTGATTATTTTTAGCTAATTTAAGATTCACTGATTTCGAAAAAGTGCCATCGGTTTTTTGAAGTTTTATCGTCGGTAACGTATTGGAATCATTGTTCTCAGATTTAATCCAAAAACTCAGAAAATTGGCTTTGTTGAAAAAATCTTTTCCTCGTACTTCTTCATATTCTATCGAGGCTTCCCATCTTCCGTTTTTAGCATTTTTATAATCCAGCAAAAGAGAATTCCCCGGTGAATGAAATTCATTTTCATCGACCAATACTTTTGAATTCTGATTTTTGATAGAAGAACTTCCCGAAACTTTAACATTCCCATAAAAGAAATTGTCTTGCATCAGACTGTTTGTGAACAACGTATAATCGTATTGATGTTCTTGCGCAAAGATAGAAGCAGAAACAAAAATTAGAGACCGAAGGATGATTTTCATAAATTCAAATTTCTGAAAGTTAATCAAAATCCTAAAAAGAGACATACAAAAAAATAGCTAAACCCGTCTTTAGATTTTATATTAATTTCAAATTCTATTTCAATGATAAAATGTACTGCGCCATAAACTTCGCATTTTCCTTACTGAGGCCGTGCGCCGGCATCGGAACATCGCCCCAAACGCCCGAACTTCCCTTGATAATTTTGTCCGCCAACATTTCTACATTTTCGGGTGTATTTTCATATTTTTCTGCCACTTCTTTGTACGACGGGCCAATCATTCTTTCATTTAATTCATGACAACTCAAGCAGTCGGCATTTTCTACCAGCGATTTTCCTTCGGCAATAGGATCGCTAATGCTCTTTGTAGCAAGTGCTTCCTCGGCAAGCAAAATATTTTTGTTTCCCGAATTTTCCGGTTTGGAACAAGACGACAAAAGCGTCATTAGCAGCAACAGAACAGCGTTTTTCATAGGGTATAGTTATGAAAACAAAGTTATGACATCCTGAATTAAGATTGATTTTAAATTATTCAAAAAATGAATCATTATCTTTGCACAATGGTAAAAATTGGCAACATAGAACTTCCGGATTTTCCGCTATTGCTGGCTCCGATGGAAGATGTGAGCGATCCGCCGTTCAGAAAATTGTGCAAAATGCACGGTTCAGATCTGATGTATTCCGAATTTATTTCTTCGGAAGGCCTCATCCGTGATGCCATCAAAAGCCGTCAAAAGCTGGATATTTTCGATTATGAAAGACCTGTGGGCATTCAGATTTTTGGAGGTGATGAGGAGGCGATGGCGATGTCTGCGAGGATCGTCGAAACCGTGGAGCCCGATTTGGTGGATATCAACTTCGGATGCCCGGTGAAAAAAGTGGTTTGCAAAGGCGCCGGAGCAGGCGTTTTGAAAGATATTGACTTAATGGTTCGGCTGACGAAAGCGGTCGTAAAATCTACCCATCTGCCGGTAACTGTGAAAACGAGGTTGGGTTGGGACAATGATTCTATTAACATTGATGAAGTGGCCGAAAGATTGCAAGATGCCGGCATCAAAGCATTGACCATCCATGCCAGAACCCGCGCGCAGATGTACAAAGGCGAAGCCGACTGGACGCATATTTCCAGAATCAAAAGCAATCCGAATATCGAAATCCCAATCTTCGGAAACGGCGATATAGATTCTCCCGAAAAAGCCTTGGAATATAGACATAAATACAACTGCGACGGCATTATGATCGGGCGTGGCGCCATCGGCTATCCGTGGATTTTCAATGAAATCAAACATTTTTTTAAAACTGGTGAGATTTTGCCCGAGCCAACTATTTCTGAAAGATTGGAAGCGGTGAAAAACCACGCAGTCTGGTCTGTGGAATGGAAAGGCGAACGAGCAGGAATCGTAGAAATGAGGCAACATTACAGCAACTATTTCCGTGGCATCGCGCATTTTAAAGAATTTAAAACCAGATTTTTACAGGCTTTAACGCTTGATGAAATTGATGAAATTATCGAAGAAACAAAGCATTTCTATTTGGAAAATGCATTTTAGCTGTAACTTTTAAGACTCAAATTTACACTTATCAAATCTCAAAAAATAAAATGAAAAAACTGCTCCTACTTTTTGTTTTGATAATGGGTTTCTCCAAAGCCCAATTCTTCGAAACGACAGAAAAATTCACCAAAACCGATTCATTGAAGGGCTCGAACACGGCGTTTAGAAACTTTTGGGATGTGAAAAAATACGACATCGTTTTGGAACCCGACTTCGAGACCAAAAGTATCAAAGGCAGCAACAAAATCACTTTGCAAATATTAAAAAATGTAAAAAATCCGACCTTCCAAATCGATCTTCAAAAACCAATGAAAGCGGACAAGATAAAGGCGAGTTTTCTGGTAACTGATCAAAAAGTGGATGGCGATTTTATCTTCCTATCAACCAAAAAGACCTTCAAAAAAGGCCAGAAATTCACCATTGATATTGACTTTTCGGGAAATCCGATGATCGCAAAACATGCGCCTTGGGACGGCGGATGGATCTTCACCAAAGACCAAAACGGAAATCCGTGGATGACTGCTGCAGACGAAGGAATCGGCGCAAGCATCTGGCTGCCTACAAAAGATATCTGGAGCGATGAGCCGGATAATGGCATCACTTTCAAAATTATTACGCCGAAAGATCTTGTGGGTATCGCAAACGGGCGATTGATCCACCAAGAAAATATGGGCGAAAAAATCGGCTGGACTTGGGAAGTGAAAAATCCGATCAACGATTATTCCATCATTCCGTCCATTGGAAAATATGTGAATTTCAAAGATCATTTTGATGGTGAAAAGGGCAAGCTGGACTTGGATTATTGGGTTTTGGACTACAATCTGGACAAAGCGAAAAAACAGTTCGAGCAAGCAAAACCGATGCTCAAATCCTTTGAACATTGGTTTGGCCCGTATCCTTTCTATGAAGATTCTTACAAGTTGGTAGAGTCGCCGCATCTGGGAATGGAGCATCAGAGCAATGTGGCCTACGGCAACAAATTTCAAAACGGATATTTGGGACGCGACCTCTCTGGGACGGGCATTGGGCTGAAATGGGACTACATCATCGTTCACGAGAGCGGTCACGAGTGGTTTGCAAACAACATCACGGCGAAAGATCAAGCTGATATGTGGATCCACGAGGGTTTTACGGATTACTCCGAAACTCTGTTTGTCGAAAGTCTTTGGGGAAAAGCGGATGCCGATACCTATGTGCAAGGATTGCGAAACAAAATTGCCAATGACAAACCAATCATCGGGCAATACGGCGTGAGGAATGAAGGCAGCGGCGATATGTATTACAAAGGCGCGAATATGATTCATACGATCCGAACTATCATTAATAATGATGAAAAGTTCAGACAGATTCTGAGAGGACTAAACAAGGATTTCTACCATCAAACCGTCACCACGGCGCAAATCGAAAAGTATTTTTCTGATCAATCAGGGATCGATCTATCGACGGTCTTCGATCAATATTTGCGAACGGTCAAAATCCCAACTTTGGACTACCAGCAAAATGGAAATCAGCTGACATACAAATGGACGAACGTGATTCCGAATTTGAAATTACCAATACGACTTGCGGATGGCCAAGAACTCAAACCCACCGAGCAATCACAGACGGTAACTTTGAAATCTGACAAACCGGTGGAATTTGATAAAAATTATTATATTTATTATAGTAAATAATTGATTATCAATCTATTTTATAAATATCAATTCTAAGAAAACGCAACATTCATTAACAAAAAATTCGGCCGATTGTGCTGGATTTAAGTTTTTTTTAAAATAGGAATTGGCTTTATCTCCTACTCCCATTCAATCGTGGCCGGTGGTTTTGAGCTGATATCATAAACGACTCTGTTGATTCCGCGAACCTCGTTGATAATTCTGCCGGAAACTGTGTCCAAAAATTCATAAGGTAGTCGGCTCCAAGTGGCAGTCATAAAGTCAATCGTGTTGGCTGAACGAATGACCGCCGTGTATTCGTAAGTTCTTTCGTCGCCCATTACACCGACAGATTTTACCGGTAGCAACACGACGAATGCCTGAGAAACTTTCTCGTAAAGATCATTTTTGTACAATTCCTCGATGAAGATATCATCCGCTTCTTGCAGTATTTTAACTTTCTCAGCATCCACTTCTCCAAGGATTCTGATTCCCAAGCCAGGTCCCGGAAACGGATGCCTGTAAACCAACTCGTGAGGAATGCCCAACTCCTCTCCCACTTTTCTTACCTCATCTTTGAACAGTTCTCTCAGCGGTTCCAGCAATTCGAATTCCATTTCAGAAGGCAATCCGCCTACATTGTGATGAGATTTGATCACCGTCGACGGTCCTTTTACAGATTGAGATTCGATAACATCGGGATAGATGGTTCCCTGAGCCAGGAATTTGGCACCTTCAATTTTTTTCGATTCTTCATCGAAGACTTGAACGAACTCGTTGCCGATGATTTTTCTTTTTTGTTCCGGGTCGCCAACGCCTGCCAATTTTGACAAGAATCTTTCGGAGGATTCCACCAATTTGATGTTTAGATGGAAATGTTTGCCGTAATTCTCCATCACTTTTTTGTCTTCATTTTTTCTCAAAAGCCCGGTGTCCACGAAGATGCAAGTGAGCTGATCGCCGATGGCTTTATGAATCAAAACCGCAGCAACGGAAGAATCTACGCCGCCGGAAAGTCCCAAAATTACTTTGTTGTCGCCTACTTTTTCCTTGATTTCAGAAACGGTTTTTTCGATATAATTGGTTAGTTTCCAGTTTTTTTCGGATTGGCAGATGCCAAAGACAAAATTTTCCAGCATCTTTCCGCCTTCTTCGGAATGGGAAACCTCGGGGTGAAACTGAACGCCGTAGATTTTTTTCTCGGGGTTCGAAATGGCTGCTGCGACACCGGATTTTGCATTCAGTTCGAAACCGGGAGGCAATTTGGTAACCTCGTCGAAATGGCTCATCCAAACGACAGAATTTTGGCCGACGCCTTTCAATAATTCGTTTTGTTTTACGATGTCCAGATGGGCTTTTCCGTATTCTCCTTTGATGCCTTTGGTAACTTTTCCACCTAAGAGATGTGCTGTCAGCTGCATTCCGTAACAGATTCCCAAAACCGGAATTCCTTGTTCATAAAGTGCTTGATCCACCAAATGAGCATTCTCTGCATTGACAGAACTGGGGCCGCCGGATAGAATGATTCCCTTTGGTTTTTTGTCCAATATTTCTGACAATGGCGTGTTGAAAGGTAATATTTCCGAATAGACTTCCATTTCACGGATTCTTCTGCCAATGAGTTGATTGTATTGGGATCCGAAGTCTAAAATGATAATTCCGTTTTGCATTTTTATATAACTAATAGATGATGAGAGAAGCCGACCAAGTTTCTAAAAAAAAGAGATATTGAACGCCAACATCTCTTTGTATTTTAAAATTTCGCAATATCGTCGCGATAAAAAGCATAGTCGAAATGAATTGGGACGGCGTCTTCATAAACCTTTTTTCGTGCCTCTTCATAAGTATCTCCCAGAGCCACAATATTCAGCACACGCCCGCCCGTGGTCACCACTTTGTTTCCTCTGTAATCTGCCCCGGCATAAAGAATGGTGCTGTTTTTTACCTTATCTACGCCCGTAATTTCGTAGCCGGTTTCGTAATTTTTGGGATAGCCGCCGGAACAAACTACCAGGCAAACTGCTTTTTTATTTTTAAATTGAAGATTCAATTCTTTACCTTGAAGGCAATCCTCGATGACATCTACCAGATTGTTTTCAAGGAGCGGCATCAGCACTTGCGTTTCAGGATCACCCAATCTCATATTGTACTCCAGAAGATAGGTTCCGTTGGCAGTTACCATCAATCCGAAGAAAATAAATCCTTTGAAACCGAGCCCTTCTTTTTTGAGTCCTTCCAAAGTAGGATTCATAATGTTTTGGACAAAATCCCGATTGTGTGCGTCTGTAAATTCCGGACTTGGTGCCACAGAACCCATTCCGCCGGTGTTCGGACCAGTGTCCCCATTTCCGGCTTTTTTATAATCTTTGGCTGCGACACAAGGAAAAAATTGGTGTCCGTTTGAAAATGCAATGATTGAGGCTTCGAAACCTTGCAGAAATTCCTCGATTACCACTTGGATTCCTGCATCTCCGAAGATTCTTTTAATCATAAAATCGTGGATAGTGCCTTCGGCATGTTCCAGATCCTCTGCAATTACCACGCCTTTTCCACCTGCCAGTCCACTCGCTTTAATGACCAGAGGAAACTTCTGACTCTGTAAATATTCTTTAGCTTCGGGATAGGAATCAAAAATGACGGCTTTGGCGGTTTTGATGCCGTAGGTCTGCATAAATTTTTTAGAGAAAGCTTTGCTGCCCTCCAATGAAGCGGCTTTCTTCGACGGGCCGAAAACTCTGAGATCAACTTTTTTAAATTCGTCTACAATGCCTTCTACGAGTGGCGCTTCGGGACCTACGATGGTGAGATCTACGTTTTGCTTAACAGCAAAATCTCTAAGTTTCAAAATATCAGTTTCGTTGATATTTTCTCCTATTTTTTGTGTAGTGGCATTTCCGGGTGCAAAAAACATTTTTGTAATTCGGGTATCCTCGCTTAGTTTTAAAGCCAAAGCTGAAGCGCGGCCGCCATTGCCAACAATAAGTAATCTCATTATTATCGTGTTTTAACTTTCGAAGTGCCAAATTTAAGATTTTTTGATAATAAATCTAACAAAATATAAAGTTTAATTTTCCAGAGAAACTCATAAAAAGTTGCAATCGTTCGTTTTTTTATTAAAAGTTTTTACATTGTTTTGGGATCTGAATATTGGATATTATATTTGAATTGAACGTTAGTGCCTTGGAGCATTATATTTTTTGCGGGGTATTATTCGATGGAGGATTGGCATAGCTCAGGACTTAAAAAATTTTTATATTTAAAGAAAGATAAATCAAACAAAAAAAGACTGTTTTTATGAAACCACTTATTTCCATTTTTTTATTTCTGACATTTTCTTTGCTAACTGCCCAGAGTAATTTGCCATCAAGCACTTCGGCAAAGCGACCCAACATTGTTTTTATAATGGCAGACGATCACGCGATACAGGCCATAAGCGCCTATGGACATCCCGTCTCCAAATTGGCGCCCACGCCTAATATTGACCGAGTTGCTAAGGAAGGCGCTTTATTTTTAAAGAATTACTGCACCAATTCGATCTGCGGCCCGAGCAGGGCAGTCATCCTTACGGGCAAGCACAGCCATATCAATGGATTCCGCCAAAATGGCGACATCTTCGATGGTTCGCAGCCCACTTTCCCCAAAATGCTGAAGAAAGCCGGCTACAAAACTGCAATGGTTGGTAAATGGCATCTTCATGGCTATCCTGAAGGTTTTGATTATTGGAACATCCTGAACGACCAAGGAAATTATTACAATCCGCAATTCATCAAGAAAAAAGATTCTGCCTTGCTGGACAAAAAACTGGTGGAGAGTACATCGCATTGGAATCAGAAACTCCCGGATACATTGGTGGTTAATGGCTATGCTACCGATCTGATAACAGAAGATGCGCTGCGTTTTATCAAAGAAAATAAAAATTCGGATCAACCATTTTTATTGATGGTTCATCACAAGGCGCCCCACCGAAACTGGATGCCGGCGCTGCGACATCTCAATAAATATGAAAATGTAAAATTTCCGATTCCTGATACTTATTTTACCGATCATCAAGGTTCTACCGCGTCTAAAGAGCAACTTCAAACGATCTACCGTGATATGTACGAAGGTCACGACCTGAAAATGACGAAAGAAAAAGGGAAACCGGACTTGGCGACCGACCCGTGGAAAACCGACTTTGGCAGAATGACAAAGGAGCAACGTGCCGAATGGGACAAAGCCTATCAAAAAAGAAATGATGCGATGCACGATGCCAAACTAACCGGAAAGGCACTGGCAGAATGGAAATATCAACGCTATATGCAAGATTATCTGGCTTCCATCGCATCCGTAGATGAGGGCGTCGGTAAGATTCTTGATTATCTGGATGAAAGTGGCCTCTCTGAAAATACCATCGTGGTTTATACATCGGATCAAGGATTCTATTTGGGAGAGAAAGGTTTTTTTGACAAACGATTTATGTACGAAGAATCTTTTGGGATGCCCTTGCTGATGAAATATCCCAAATCTATACAGCCGGGAACTGTGGTCACTGCGCTTACTCAAAATCTGGATTTCGCAGAAACTTTTCTGGATTATGCAGGCGTGCCTATTCCGAAAGATATGCAAGGAAAATCTTTCCGCCCGGTCTTGGAGAACAGAGTAAAGAATGATGATTTCCGAAGAGCCTTATATTATCATTACTACGATTATCCCGCTTTTCATATGGTAAAAAAGATGTATGGCATTCGAACATTCGATTATAAACTCTTCCACGTCTATGACGATATCGATGAGTGGGAATTTTATGATCTCAACAAAGACCCGAAAGAGCTGAACAACCAATTCCAAAACCCCGATTACGCGACCATCATAGAGACCTTGAAAAAACAATTGCTTCAGCTGCAAAAAGATTATAAAATCACCAATAAAGAATTTGAAAAAGCTAGCAAAGAATCTATTGAGAAACACTATGAGACCTTCGAAAAGTTGCGAGATAATCCCAATATCCATTACGGACATTAGAATCGTATCAACATCATGCATAAGAAAGAGTCCGGTAGTAGCATCGCACACTTACACTTACGCCGGTGCATTTATCTTTGTGTTTTATTTTCCTTGATGACAAATACGCTGGCAGCGGCTAAGAAGAGCAACGCTCCCGCAATGCCCAACATCGCAATAGAGCTTCCCATTGCAATATATCTAAACAGGACACCTCCAAGCAATGCTGCCACAATCTGTGGCAAGCATATCGTACCGTTGAACAGTCCCAAATACGCTCCCATATTATCGCCCTTCAAAGCATTCGTCAATATGGTAAATGGCAAAGCCAAGATGGCGGCCCAGGCGCAACCAATCAGAAGATAGGGAATGAAAAGAACATACCTGTCGTGGACAAACATCGTAGCGACAAAGCCAATGCCTCCTAATATCAAACTTATGGCATAAGCGGTTTTATAAGATTTGAAACGAGGAATCACCATTGCCCAAATCACTGAACCAACGGCCTGAACAGCAAATACGACCCCGACCCAATTACCGGCCTCCTGATAAGCAGCGGATTTTACATCGCTCGTATTCCAAATGGTTTCGGCAATTCCTCCGTTGGTGTAAGTCCACATATACATAAAAGCTGCCCAGCTGAAAAACTGCACCAGACCCACGGACCAAAATACGGAAGGTGCTTTTGCCAACAATTGGAATATATTCGCAGATTTTTTGGTGACAGAGATATCCTCGATGCCATGAAATTCAGCATATTCTTTAGGTGGCATTTCCTTCACTGTAAAAACTGTATAAAGTACACATAAAATGAGGATAGCAGCACCGCCGTAAAAAGAATATATCACCGAGTCGGGAACGACGCCTGCTGCTGCTACGTTTGAAATACCGATGAAGGTAAAGATAATGGGAAAGAGATAGCCCACGAGACTTCCTGCGTTGGACAGAAAACTCTGAATAGAATAAGCAAGTCCTTTTTGCTTTTCGTTGACCATATCTCCCACCATCATTTTGAACGGCTGCATGGCCATATTGATGGACGTATCCAACAGCATCAATGCGATCAAGCCGAAAACCATTGCTGAAGAAACAGACAAATTGAAACTTCCAGAGTTGGGCAACAGACACATCACAATGACCGAAATAATAGAACCGACCAGCAGGTAAGGTATTCTTCTCCCAAGTTTAGTCCAGGTTCGGTCGCTCAAAACGCCTACTACGGGCTGGACAATCATTCCCATCAGCGGCGGTAGAATCCAAAAGTAGCTCAGGTTGTGCGGATCTGCCCCCAAAGTGGCAAAAATCCGACTGATGTTGGCGCTTTGCAAAGAATAGGCAATCTGAACACCAAAAAAGCCGAAGCTGATGTTCCACAACTGGGAGTACGGCAAATCTCTTTTACTTACATTCATTTTATATCGTGTTACTTTAATTTCAAAATCATTTCGTTTTCGATGGGTGCTTTGATTTTTACAACCTCATTACCCACTTCATTGGGAATCGTCATCGAGAGGACATATTGCTTCACTTTCCAATTTCCATTGATTTTTTCCAGAACGCCGGAACCTCTACAAATTTTCATCTGAGTATCCAAAAGTTCATCAAACCAGGCATAATTTCCGTCTTTACTGAAAGTTATAGTTCGTTTTAAGGATTTGAAATCCCAACCATGTCCTTTGTCAAAATGTGGTTTTGCATAATCCATAAATTGTTTTTTGTCCCATATTTCCGTCGCATCGGTTCCTATATAGGTCGATTGCTCGGCAAATAAGTCAAAATAATTTTTAAAATCTGCTTTTGCAGCAAATTCATTCAGGTTATCTAAAACCAATCCAACATTTTTCTTCTGAACATTCTCGTCAAAGCCTTTCTTTTGGGCAGAAAGTGGAATTGAAAATGAGAGAAGGACAAACAGCAATAAAGACAGATATTTTTTCATAATCTATTTAAATTTTTCAGGTTATTGTTTGCGAGCAAAGATTTCATTTGAGTTATGGCTACTTTGTTGAGTTGAACAAGTCTTTCATTTTGTGGCAAATTTTGCTGAATGAACAAGGCGTTGATGCTTTCCAAATTACTCAGAACAACCAATTGTTCCAAGGTAGCCTCATCTCTAATATTTCCTTTTTTCTCGGGATTTTTATCTCGCCATTCTTTGGCTGTTATACCAAAAAGTGCAACATTCAGCAAATCTGCTTCATTGGCATACACAAATCCCGATTGCAATTTTGTGACTTCTTTGGGAATCAAATTGGCCTTAATAGCGTCTGTATGAATGTGATAATTGATTTTAGAAATGGTTCTTTGCAAGTTCCACTCGAGATTGAGACGCTTGTTTTCATCATCTTTGAGGCGTTGAAATTCTTTAATTAGAAAAAATTTAAATTCTGCGCTTAACCAAGTTGCAAATTCAAAGGCAATATCCTTGTGAGCAAAGGTTCCGCCGTATCTTCCTGTTTTGGAAACAATACCAATTGCATTTGTTTCTTCAATCCATCGTTTCGGTGTAAGGGAAAAGCTGTTTGAACCGGCTTGGATTTTAATTCCATCGAATTCGATGGAATTAAAATTTGGATTATTAAATTTCTCCCACAAACCAATAAAGTCGATAGTACTTCTATTTCGCAGCCAGTTTTGAAGAAGATAATCACTGCGCTCAGAATCACGATACCTTGCAATATCGGTTAAAGAAATGTAATCATTGCTATTGTCTTGATAAAAAACAACATCAACTCCTTGAACATTTATTTTCTTATTTTTCGCCATTTGCAAACGATAATACGACTTTTATTTAAGCTCTAAAATTAATGAAGATTTTCCACCGACAGACAAATTTGTTTTCAAATCAAAATCTTTGTCAGAAATGATGTCTTTTCCTTTGGTGAAGTTATGGATGCCTTCAGAAAAACGCTTCAAATCTAAGTTCTGAGTTTCTTTGTTGTTATTGATGACAACCATCACCCGTCCTTTATCAGTATATCTAAAATAAACGTAAACATTGTTGTTCGGAACATAATGGAGGGTTTTTCCTTGATGTATCGCTTCGTTTCCTTTTCTCCAGTTCAGTAATTTTTTGGTAAAATCGAAATATTCATTTTGGGAAGAACTTCTCCCAGATTTTGTGAAAGCATTATTGGCATCGCCGGCCCAACCTCCTGGAAAATCCCGACGAATATCGCCGTCGCCCTTGCCTTTGTCGCCAGCCATCCCAATTTCGGAACCGTAATACAATTGGGGGATACCGCGTACGGTCAAAATCAAACTCATCGCCAGTTTATAATCTTCCAATTTGGGATAATTCTGGTTAAATCGGTTTGTGTCGTGATTTTCGGCAAAAACCAAAATATTATTGATGTTGGGATACAGAAAATCATTCGCAAAATTATCGTAAACCCTCTGCATTCCGGAGTCCCAGCCCGGCTCTTCCCGGAAAACCTGACCGATGGCATCGTGCAGGGTAAAATCCATCACAGAAGGCAAATACGAATTGTAACCTTCTATCGCTGCGATCTTAGAATCCTTCTGCCAATAGGCCATTTGCGCCTGATTGTGCATCCAGACTTCGCCCACAATATTGAGCTTCGGATATTCGTCTGTGATGCGTTTTGTCCACTCGGCAATGCCTTTTTTGTCATTGTAAGAATAGGTATCCACGCGCAGTCCGTCCAAGCCGGCATATTCTATCCACCAGATCGCATTCTGTGCCATATAATTGATAACCAACTGGTTACCTTGATTCATATCCGGCATCGTGGTATCAAACCAACCGTCCATACAAGCGGCTTCATCTACTTTCGCAGCGTTGGTATCAAACTGCGTCGTCATCCTGTAATTGCTTCTTTGGAAACCGTTTTTCCCGTCTTCCCAATAATGGATCCAATCTTTGGAAGGCAAATCCTGAATGATCCAACTTTTCGAACCCCAATGATTGGTGACATAATCCATCACAAGTTTCATTTTGCGCTTGTGAAGTTCGTTTGCCAAATTCTTGTAGTCATCGTTGGTTCCGTAGCGCGGATCGATTTTGTAATAATCGCTTTGCGCGTAGCCGTGGTAAGAATAGCTGGGTTCGTTATCTTCCAACAGCGGCGTGTTCCAAAGCGTGGTGACGCCCAATTCGCCCAGATAATCCAAGTTTTTTATGATTCCTGCAATGTCGCCACCGTGGCGGCCACCCGATTGCGTTCTGTCACTTTTTTCGGCGGTATCTGGTGTGTTGTCATTTTCCGGATTTCCGTTGGCAAAACGATCCGGCATCACGAGATACATCACATCTGCCGAGGTGTAAGAATCTCTGTTGGCGGAGTTCTGCTGCCTTTGTTTGAATTCGTAATCGAGAGTTTTGACGGTTTTCGATTCTTTTTTGAAGTTGATTTTGACTTTCCCGGGTTTTACATTTTGCGTGTCGATGGTTACAAAAAGGTAGTTTGGGTTTTCAACTTTTTTAACCTCCTTAATTTTGATTCCGTTGGAGAATTCGGGTTTCAAATCGTTGATATCTTTACCATAAACCAAGAGTTGAAGTTTGGGATTTTTCATTCCGCTCCACCAAAAAGCGGGCTCTATTTTTTGGATTTGGGCCAAAACTGCCGAAAAAATGAGCAGCGATGTAATTGTGAATATTTTTTTCATAATGATTGAATATTGAGAATGTGGGATTTAAATTAAACCTTCAAGGTTTTAAAAACCTTGAAGGTTTGTAAAACTATTTCAGTGGATACTTCACAGCCGTGTCCAACTCGACAGGATTGTTGTTTCTGCGAAGTTCTTCTTGCGTTCTCTTGGTGAGATACGGAATATCTTCCTTTTTGTTGTAGTTAACGCCATCCCCAAAATTGACATTCCAATTCCCGGTAGCTGTCCTCGCCCACGAATAAGGATCATTGTAATAATTGATTTGGAGTTCGTTTAGTTTTTCGGCTGCGATCTTGATCGGTTTCTCGCCATAATGGGTTTCCAAAAAGTCGTTGGTATCAACCTCAACGTCTAATGTTGTACTATTCACTAACTTGTAAGAGTAATTATTCCCCACATCTGATACCTCAAAAACAAGCCCTGGCAAGCCTCGGAATTTGTATGGACCTTCTGAAATCGGAATTTCTGCAGTAAACCAAGCTACCCAATGCCTACCTCCAAAATTGGTTTCCGCCTTCTGCAAATGATAATTTGCGACATTTTTAGTTTCGGGAAAAACATTCCATTTCATTTCATCGTTGGATTCAACCAAAAAATAATCAAAAAGGTTGTCCTTGTAATTCTGATTAAAATTGCTGCCGTTTTTTCTCTTCAGTAACTGCTGAGTTATGCTGTTGGTCATCCAATTTTCATTTTTAATCTTTCTTATAGAGTCTATTCTCAAAAATTCTATATCATAAAATTTTGTTTCTTCTTTACCGATATCTAAAACCATTTTTACGGAGTCTGTTTTATTCTTCGTGGAATCAGATTTGAAGTGTAATTCATAAATGAAGCGGTGCGTTTGACCAAAACCAATAATGAACAGAAATAAGACAGAAAATGTGATGATTTTTTTCATAATGATTAATATGGAGAATCTTGGTATTCAATTAAATCTTCCAATTAAACCTTCAAGGTTTTTGAAACCTTGAAGGTTTGTAGCCCCGATTGACGGTGTCTTTATTTTATTTTTCCAGATCGCTGCATCTCGTAACTCGATTTCCGACAACATACTTTTTTGTTTTTGTCAAAATCTCGAAGCGGGACTAAGCTCCTAAAAAATTATTTCACAGGTTTCAGAGAAATGGCATAACCGCCGCTTCTTGCGAGGTGAACGGGAAGTTTGGTTTTGCTGTCCACTGTTTTTTTGTAAATATGATAGCTCTGTGGATTGTTGATGTAATCGGCATCTTTACCATCTTCGTAAACTGTGGCTTCGTACTTTTTGCCTTTCTCTAAAAACGAAAAATCCACTGTGAAATCTCTAGGATTTTCATCTGTGATGCCGCCCACGAACCAGCTTTGAGTTCCTTTTGCTTTACGCGCGGTGTGAATGTAATCGCCTGGTTCGGCTGAAAGGATTTTGGTATCGTCCCAATCTGCGGCTACATCTTTGATGAACTGGAAAGCATCCATATGCTTGGCGTAATTTTCGGGCAAATCGGCAGCCATCTGCAGCGGCATATACATCACCACGTATAATGCTAATTGTTTGGCCAAGGTAGTTTTCACAAATCGCTTATCTCCAGGAAAATAATAATCCAATTTGGTTTGGAAAATACCCGGTGTATAATCCATAGGGCCACCCATCCAGCGTGTGAAAGGCATAATGGTCTGATGGTCTGGATTGTTTCCACTAAAAGCCTCAAACTCCGTTCCTCTTGCGGCTTCTGCAGAAATCCAGTTGGGATAAGTTCTGCTTTCTCCACCTGGGCGAACGGCTTCGTGCGAGTTGACCATCAATTTATATTCATTGGCTTTCTCCGCAATTCTGTAATAATGGTTGATAGTCCATTGAGAATAATGGTGCTCGCCACGAGGAATAATATCGCCCACATAGCCGGTTTTCACAGATTTGTACCCATATTTATTCATCAATTGGAACGCTTTATCTGCCCATCTTTCGTAATTGGTGGCAGAGCCCGAAGTTTCGTGGTGCATTATCAGTTCTACATTTTTGGAATGGGCATATTCGTTCAACATTTTAATATCAAAATCAGGATACGGCGTGATAAAATCGAAAACAAATTCTTTGGATTTTCCGAACCAATCTTCCCAGCCGATGTTCCAGCCCTCGATCAAGAGCCCTTGAAAGCCGTTTGCCGAAGCAAAATCGATGTATTCTTTCACTTTGGTGTTGTTGGCGGCGTGTTTTCCGTTGGGTGTTAATTTAGAAAAATCGGTTTTTCCGATGTGTACATTTTCCGATGTGGAATAGGCCCACTGAGATTTCCCGATGATCATTTCCCACCAAACGCCCATATATTTGGTCGGTTTTATGTAAGAAGTGTCGGTATAAGCAGTCGGTTCATTGAGGTTAAACATCATTTTGGAGTCTAGCACCACTTCGGCTTTTGGCGAAACGATGATGGTTCTCCAAGGTGTGGTGGCTGGTGTTTGGATATAACCTTTTGCGCCCTGTCTGTCGGCGGTCAAATGGGTTTTGAATTTAAAATTTTGAGCATCTACCTCCAAATGAGAGGCAGGATAATTAAGAACTGCGGCTTCGCCTACATTGATGTATAGCGAATTGCTGCCTTCTTTTTTCAGCATCAATGGCGTTTGAACGGCATTTTTGATTAAAGATTGAGAGGCGTTTGACTCATAGGCTTTTGGCCATTGTGCCGGGATTTCGGAGATTTTCGTTGTTTGATATTGATATTCTTGCGAGTCGTAATCTGCAACGATCCACCAGGCTTTCATATCAGTAGGGAAATCGATTTCCGAATCTTCTTCGCGGATGACGAAATAATTGAGATTTTTTTGTTCGGGAAATTCGTATCTGAAGCCCAATCCATCGTTGAAGAGACGGAATTTCACAATGATATTTCGTTTGGTTGACGTTTGGTTGAGAGTAAGTGCAAGCTCGTTGTAATGATTAATGTAGGTTTTCTTTTCACCAAGAACGGGCTGCCAGGTTTCGTTTTTGGAATCTCTTTTTTCATCAATTTTTTCGAATCCATAATTGAGGTCGTTTGCCAATTCTTCAGCTTCCGGTTTTGTAAATTCTGAAGAGAATTTCACGAATTTATCTTTAAAAAGTCTTAGTCCCAATTTGGAATCTTCTACTACGGTTTCGCCGTTGTACTTCAAATTGTAAACGGGGACGCCATTTTTGAGTTGGAAATTCATTTCGAATTTGCCGTCGGGGGATTTTAAACTTTGAGCGTTGATGCCTGCAAACATCAAAAAGAACAGAACTGTTCCGATAGTCAATTTTTTCATTAGTTTAAATAATTTTAGTTTGAAAGCCATCATTTATCATTATTGAATTTTAAGACAAATGGTGAGGTCTATTTTCATTTTATACGGTTGCTATATTTGGTACAATATAAAAAAAGTGTTGCACTTTGGCAACACTTTATGATGATTACTCTATTAAAATTAATTTAATTGTACGAGTTTGTAAGTTCCTTTTTTCAAATCAACGGTAATAGTGAAGTAATTGCCACCACCGTCAAATTTGATATTATTGTTGTCTCCGTTCGGACCGAGGAAACCGGAATTACCGGCCGTATGAAGATTGCCCCATTCGTATCCGGACCAATCCTGCTGTCCTAAGAATTTGAATTCGGCACCGTCGGGCATTTCGAGCGGATCGCTTTCGAAGACGCCATTTCCCTTAGGTTGGAAAGCTAATGCTGCACCGGCATTCCATCCTTGAATAGATCCTGCGAGGTACAAGTTTGGAATATCCCAAGGAGCAGTCGTTGGAGTCACAGTCAGCGATTTGACTCCGAAATCTGCATTAATCACCACTTTGTAAACCCCTGCAGTTCCTGTAAATTTCATATTCTCCGGATCGCCATACTCTACGTTGGAAGATACGGTTTTGAAGTATCTGTTGGATGCATTGGTTCTGGGATCATCAATGCTGTAATTCAGCGGATTCCAGTCCTGCTGTCCAAGGAATCTAAAGTTGTCCGGTTGCAGATAAGTATAAATTTCGGAAAGATTATCATTTTTAAACAACTTGATGGCATTTCCCGCATTCCATCCTGCCGCACTTGCACCGCCCACTAAGTAGAAATCAGGATAATCTACCTGATATGGTGTGACTTTGAAGGTGACAATATCGGACGGAAGTACAATGGATCCGCCCACAGAAGATGTAGTAGCGGTTACCCGTACATCCATATCGTTGGCTTGGTTGATTGTGGCACCGGTGTTGACTACGGCGGTGTTCAGATCTTTATTGGTTACAGCCAAAGATTTTGCATTAGTGACTTCTCCGACGGAAACGAAAGAGGTGGTGCCGGTTTTTGCAATTTCTACCAAATATTTGACATCGACTCCATAGCTTGAATAGTCATCCCAAGTGAAAGTCATCGCAATGGCCGACTGGTCTGCAGCATCGAGAACCAAAGTGGAACCGGCCGTTGGTGCCGTCACAATCGGGCCTTCTACCGGGTATGGCGTGACGGTGAAAGATATGGCATTGGATACTTCTGCGCCCGCTTCCACTCTTATATAAACTGTAGAAGGGGTGTACGGCGACATACCAGCTTGCAGAAACTTACTATTGATATCTCCGATGGTGGTGGTAAAGATATTGGTTGTTGCTGTTCCTAATGTGCTTTTAGTCGAAAAATCTTCTTTGGTAGAATAGACAATGGTGAAGTTGGACGCTCCTGTTTTGTCCCAAGTCAGCACAAAGGGATTGTCTTTCATTGTTTCGTACAGCACATTGCTGCCAAGCGTGGTGTTATATAGCTTGAAACTGGCTTCCGGGGTCGTCCAATCTCTGTCTGCATCATCTGTACAGGTTACAAATAATAATGCTACCAGCAACGATGCGAAAAATGCTTTTATAATATTTTTCATGTTTTTAATAATTATTGCAAGATTATTGTTTAACAACTTTATAAGTCCCTGCTTTTAAGTTGACTGTAATTTTATAGGAACTGCCATCTCCGGCAACTTTGATGTTATCATTATCGCCTTTGGGTCCTAAAAATCCTGAATTGCCGGCTGCGGAAAGATTGCCCCATTCGAGAGTTCCAAAAGATTTTTGACCAAGGAATTTGAATTCTGCATCAGCCGGTAACGTGGTGGTATATTCAAAAATGCCTGTTCCGGCGCTGGTCATCTCGATTGCGTTTTCAGCAGACCAGCCGTTGCCTGCAACGTTTCCTACCAAATATAATTGAGGGATATCAAAAACAGGAATAGGTGAAATGGTGGCATTTAGAGATTGCACGGTTTTGTCTGCATTTATCACCACTTTGTAGATGCCTGTTTCGCCGGTGAATTTCATATTCTCGCGATCTCCAAAAACAATGTTGGAAGAGGTCGATTTGAAATATCTGTTGCCGGCATCTGTTCCCGGATCATCTATACTGTAATTAAGTGGTTGCCAGTCCTGCTGACCCAAAAATCTGAAATTCTGATCTTTTTCCAAATAGGTGTAGATGTAAGATAAATTCTCTTGCTTATACAGGAGTTGAGCAGCCGAAGCCGTCCAGCCCACATAGCTGGCAGCGCCCACGAGGTAGAAATCGGGATAAACCAACTTGTATGGCGTTACCATTAAGGAAGTAACATTTGAGGTCGCCTGTACAGCATTATTTCCAAGATAGGAGATTACCCTCACATACATTTTACCCGGCACATTGGCAACCAGTCCTATGGATTGCGCCGCAGCGTTCACTTGATTTGCCGTATAAGTTACGGTCCTGTTGGAGTCTGTCACGCTGCTTACCAGCTGTGGTGAAGTAAAAGCTTCGTCGGCTGATACCTCGACATTGTAACTCACGGATACAGGAACAGAATAGGCTGCCGGAGACCAAGAAATGGTGAGAGCCGGATTGTCGGGAAAATTCTGATCGAGAAATAAGTTGGTAGTCGAGAGATCCACCACCATTGCCGCGGAGGTATTTTCTACGGTGATTATTTCCCTGTCGTCGCAGGCCGTGATCGTAATGATGGCCAAAAAAGCAAGAAGTATTTTATTTAAAATATTTGTTTTCATCTCAAAATAAGTTTAGTTCTTAGTAGCCCGGATTTTGGACTAAATTTGGGTTAGCAATAATATCCTTGGCAGGAATCGGGTAAAGATTTCGGTAATCTCCGACTGCTGCACCTTCTTTGATATTCCCTTTCCAAGGCCATAAATAGGCTGCGGTCGTAAATTTTCCATACCGAATTAAGTCGGTTCTTCTGGTCATCTCCCAACCCAATTCTCTAGCTCTCTCGTCTAAAATAAAATCGAGGTTGATAGAAGACAATGTCGAGGTATATCCTGCTCTGGTTCGGAGCTGATTCACATAGGCCAATGCCGTGGCAGCGCTACCGCCGGCACCTCCTCTCAGTGTTGCTTCTGCATACATCAAATAGATATCTGCGAGTCTAAATAGAGGGACGTCTGTATCTACAAAATTCTTGGCGGCATCTGTTCCAAAAGCTCCTGTACTTGTTAGGTTTTTAAATTTCACAAAGGCATAGCCATCTGTAAAAGTTCCCAGGTCATTGATTTCGAGGCTTTGACCCTCTGTATAGAAATTACCCCGCTGATCATTGCTGTCTGGAAATAATCCTACATACGCTTTGGTTGTTCTGAGGCCACCCCATCCGCCATTGATGCCAAACATTGTTTCGGCAGGCATCGAGCCTCCAACTGCGGCATGTACAAGATATGTTGATCCTCCAGATGTCTGGATATGAACGCCATCGAAAAGGATCGCAAAAATAACTTCCGGGTTATTTTTGTCATTATCGGCTAAGAAAAGATCTGCATATTTAGGTTTCAGTCCATATCCCGCTTCAATAACTTTGTTACAGTACGTAATGACGTCGGTGTAATGATCGCTTCCATTGTATATTTTAGAGTTCAAATACAATCGAGCCAGTAAAGCCCAAGCTGCAGCTTTGTCGGCACGGCCATATTCATTAGTTTTCGGAGCTTTCAAATCATTGGATACGGCCAGTAATTCTGATTCTACAAAATCAAATAATTCTGCGCGGGTAATTCTTCTTGGGGGATTAATGGATCCAGGCAAATAAGACTCATCTACAAAAGGCACATTGCCAAACAGATCCAAAGCATAGTAATAAGATAATGCTCTCAGAAATCTGGCTTCAGCCCGCATATATTTGGCTTCGGTAAGGTTATCGCCTGTAATATTATTGGAAGCCAATTTCTCGTCGGTCACATTTCTAAGAAACTCGTTGGACGTGGCAATCTGTGTGAAAATTCTGTAGTACATCCCTGCAATGAATTCGTTGGAGGAATCCCAAGTCATCTTATGAATCGTATGAAGGGTTCCGTCGTTCCAGGCGATCACCGCCTCATCGGTTGGCAAAACCTGCATTGTGAAAAGCATTCTGGTATATTGTGAAAAGTTACCATCAATACCGTTTATGTCAGAATTACCACCGTTGGGCTCCTGTCCTCCGTGAGCAAATCCACCGTAAACTTTGGCCAAAGCACTGGGATAATTTGCAAAATCTTTATATATACTGATGGAGGTCAGTCCTGTTAAAGGTTCTTGTTCAAGATCGTTTATACACGAAGTTCCGATTAGCAGCAAACTAAATGTAGCAGCAATCGTAATAGTTTTAAATTTTTTTATATTGTTTTTCATTTCCTTTATTGTTATTTAATTAAAATTGAAAATTTAATCCTAAAGAATATATTCTCGGCAGTTGGTAATACCCATTATCAATCCCTCCAAATACCTCGGGATCCACTCCTGAGTAGTCTGAAATGACGAATACATTCTGGGCCATCGCATATACTCTGAGACTGGAGCCTTGGCTCAATATATCTTTAAAATTATATCCCAAATTAACATTATCCAATCTTAGAAAAGAAGCATCTTCTACAAAAATATCAGAAAAATATTGTGGTGATGAAAATTTGTAGTCTGCTGCTGATGAATATACATTCTGCAAATAGCTATTGGTAGTCAATGACTGAATAGAACTGTTTGAGGCTGCATTGTTATAAACATAATTGCCGATTACTGCTCTGGCGCTGAACCCAAAGTCCCAATTTTTAACATTTAATTTTGTGCTAAATCCCAATATCGCATCCGGCTGAGTTGATTGATAATAATATCTGTCGGACGCAGTTATGGTTCCGTCTCCGTTTCTGTCTACATAGACGCCATCCAGCGGCTTACCATTAGATCCGTAAACTTGCTGATAAACCAAAAAGGAATATGGCTTATAACCGACTGCGTGCGCTTGGATTGTGTTTCCCACACCACCACTGATACCTCCTACAGGCAGAAAATAGGAATCGTCTGCTCCTTGTATGAGATTAGTAACTTTAGAATTGTAATGCGTGGCATTAAAAGATACTTCCCAATTAACATTCTCTGTTTTGATAGGGACTACAGTTACCGATCCTTCTACCCCTGTTGTTTTCATATTACCGGCATTCAAGTTATTAAAGTTACTAAGATCTCCAGCAGCAATACCTGCAAATACCTGCAATTTTTCAGCTTTTTTTTCAAAGTAATCTACAGATCCGAAAATTCTGTTGCGCACAAATCCAAAATCTAATCCTATATTCTGATTGGTGGTAGTTTCCCATTGCAACAATGGATTATAAATATCCGGCCGATACATATAATAATACTGCGATCCAAACTGATATTCTGCGCCAGGCTGGCTAATAGAATAATTTGCAAATGCAGGATAATTTCCGGTACTGATTTCCTGATTACCGGTTTCTCCCCATCCTGCTCGTAATTTTAAGGTGTTCACAAATGTATCTTTTAGGAAATTTTCTTCATTAATTTTCCAGGCAACCGAAACACCCGGGAAGTTGCCCCAAACATTGTCTTTGGTACCATTGTAAAATCTCGAAGAACCATCCCTTCGGATAGTTGCAGAAATTATATATTTGTTTGCAATGGTAAAAATACCTCTTCCGTAAAAAGATAATAACACATTTCTTGTGGCAAAATCCGTTCCCGGCGGAAGATTCTGACCATTTCCGTTGTAGGTGACGGCATAGGGTGAAAAAGTGTGAAAATTCTGATATGAATAACCGGCTACCAGATCAATATTCGTATCGATAGCATCAATGTTTTTCACATAATTGAAATAGGTTTCCAGCAATCTGTTCTTTTTCTCCTGGGAGTATTCTCTGTAAGATCCCAATGTTGCAATGCCGGCTTTATACTCGCCGCTTACTGTTGTAGCTCCATTACTTTTGGCATAGTCGTATCCACCATTGACATTAAAATGAAGATCCGGTAAGAAATGAAATTTGTAGTCAATCTGAATATTTCCCAATGCCCTCCATACAGAAGACACATCTCTTACTGCTGCTATTTGCGCCAAAGGATTTGCTGTTGCATTGACATTTAATCCCGTTGCAGAACCTGGATCTAACCATTCATAATAACCGCCGTAAGCAGAATTCCCCGAATAGATTGGTTGTGTGGGATCAAAATACGTAGCATTTTGAATGACACCTCCCGGCACAAAACGGTTGTCGGTGAAAGTTCCTTTTAAATTAACATTCACTGCCAAATGATTGTCGAAGAATTTTGGATTTAGATTTAACCCAACAGAGGTTCTTCTGAATGAATTCGTTTTTACGATACCATTTTGTTCCGTGTAACCAATTGATAGCCGGTAAGGCAAATTTTTGATCCCTCCGCTAAGGGCAATGTTATTATCGGTACCCCAAGCTTTTTGGTAAATATGATCTTGCCAGTCTGTGTTAGCATTTCCCAATCGGAAAGCATTATTTGCAACCGTGGCATTAGTTGCAGCAATTTCGTTGACAAAGGCTCGGTATTCATCAGCATTTAAAACATCTACATTGTCCATTTTTGTAGAAATGGACGTCAATGTTGTAAAATTTACCTTTAGTTTACCGGCAGATCCCTGTTTGGTTGTAATCAGGATTACACCATTGGATGCCCTGTTACCATAGATTGCTGTGGCCGAAGCATCTTTTAAAATGTCAAATGATTGAATATCATTGGGGTTAATCAAAGATAAAGGATCTGCCGCTCCGCTAATCCCAGTAAAATCCTGAGGCACACCATCTATAACAATTAGTGGTGCTTGAGATGCATTCAGCGAGCCAATACCACGAATCCTAATAGAAGAGCCTGCTCCAGGCGCACCACTATTCGTTGTAATTTGAACGCCGGGCGTCTTTCCTTGAATCAATTGTGCGGGAGTAGAAGCGCCGCCATTGAAATCCTTTGCCGTAATAGAAGAAATAGATCCTGTAAGATCTGTTTTTTTCTGCTTACCATAACCAATCAGCACCACCTGCTCGATTTGAGTTTCTGATTTAATCGAGTCGTCTTGTTGTGCATGTAGCATTGATCCGAGCAATAGAAATGCTGGAGCAATTTTTAATACATTATAGTTTCTCACAAAAAATAAATTTTTAAGGTTTATATTATTTTCAAATTTGTTTAAGAATTACATTCAATCTTGTTTTGCAATTTATAAAAAAAACAACATTCTGTTAAAATATTTTTAAAATTCTTCTTTTTCCGCTCCAATAACCCATTTTATATGGTAATTCGGATATTTAGTACATTGATTAACAATTTTTTACAAGAAAAAGCTGTTTTTCGTCATTTGTGAAATTTTAACACTTAATTAAACAAACGTTTAACGTTTTTTTCTTCTAAATTAACCAATATTAATTCTATATTAATGAAAAGTGAAATAAAAATCAATAACTGTTCAAGTTTCAATTATTAATATGGGAAGTGTTATTATCAAATCGTCATCAATTTAATAATCTCCGAGACAGCCCAATTTTAAATTGAAAGTTGTACTTTTGCATTTTTAATTTTACATTCTAATGTCGAACAGAAAGTTGATTACCGCCGCTTTGCCCTACGCCAACGGACCGGTCCATATCGGGCATTTGGCGGGCGTTTATATACCCGCAGACGTCTATGCAAGATTCCAAAGAAGATTGGGAAAGGACGTCGCTTTCATCTGCGGTAGCGATGAGCACGGCATCCCCATTACAATCCGTGCAAAAAAAGAAGGTGTTTCGCCGCAAGATATTGTGGACAAATACCACGCAATCATCAAAAAATCTTTTGCCGATCTTGGAATCTCGTTTGACGAATATTCCCGCACGACCTCCCCAACTCATTACCAAGTCAGTCAGGATTTTTTCCTAACTCTATATAATAAAGGCAAATTTACCGAGGAAGTTTCGGAACAATATTTTGATGAGCAGGCTAAGGAATTTTTAGCAGACCGATACATCATCGGCACTTGCCCGAATTGCGGAAACGAAAATGCCTACGGCGATCAATGCGAAAAATGCGGCATTACACTTTCACCTTCCGAACTGATCAATCCGAAATCTGTGCTGAGCGGCAATCCGCCCATTCTGAAAGAAACCAAAAACTGGTATTTACCACTAAATGAGTACGAAGATTTCCTCACCGAGTGGATCCTCGAAGGTCATAAAGACGACTGGAAAACCAATGTTTACGGCCAAGTAAAATCTTGGTTAAGTGATGGTTTGAAACCAAGAGCTATGACGCGCGACCTCAACTGGGGTATTCCTGTTCCGTTGCCAAATGCCGAAGGCAAAGTGCTGTACGTCTGGTTTGATGCACCGATTGGTTATATCTCTTTCACGCAAGAATGGGCAGCGAAAACCGGCAAAAACTGGAAAGATTACTGGCAAGATCCACAAACTGAACTGATTCATTTCATTGGGAAAGACAATATCGTTTTCCATTGCATCATTTTCCCGGCGATGATGAAGGCACACGGCGATTATATTTTGCCAACCAATGTTCCCGCTTTCGAATTCTTGAATCTTGAGAACGAAAAAATCTCGACTTCGAGAAACTGGGCCGTTTGGGCGCACGAATATGTGGAAGAATTCCCGGGCCAGCAAGATGTTTTGCGCTATGCATTGCTTTCGTCTGCTCCTGAAACCAAGGACAACAATTTTACTTGGAAAGATTTCCAAACTAAAAATAATTCTGAATTGGTGGGGATCTTTGGAAACTTTATCAACAGAGTTGCTGTTTTGATCCATAAATATTACGGCGGCATCATCCCAGCAGGAAACGCCGAAGCAGAGGAATTGCTTGAAATCAAAAAATCGGCGGCAGAAATCGCACAATACTTAGAAAACTTCGAGATCCGAAATTCATTGACAGCTTTGATGAATTTAGCGAGATTTGGAAACCAATATTTACAAATAGAAGAGCCTTGGAAAACGATTAAAGTGGATCCCAAAAAAGCAGCTCATTCATTATTTATAGGTGCGCAGATTGCGGTGGCTTTGGCCCAGTTATCAGAACCGTTTATGCCTTTCAGCTCAGAGAAATTACTGCAAATGTTCAATGTTGAAAAAATGAACTGGGAAGATATTGAAACTAAAACCATCTTAATAGAAACCGGTCACCAAATCAATGAAGCTTCTCTGCTTTTCTCAAAAATTGAAGATTCTACGATAGAATTTCAAATTCAAAAATTGGAGAATACGAAAGAGGAGAATAAAAAAGTCCTCACCCTAAATCCTTCTCCAAAGGAGAGGGACTTGAGCTCTAAAAATGCTTCTGAGTCCCACGAGGAACTTGCAGCGCAAACAGAAATTTTAACGCCTGTGAAAGACGAAATACAATTTGATGATTTTGCAAAAATCGATTTGAGAACTGCCACCATTATTACTGCAGAAAAAGTGGATAAGGCAGACAAACTTCTGAAATTTACGGTAGATACTGGTGTGGACATCAGAACGGTAGTTTCCGGCGTGGCCGAAAGTTTCTCTCCGGAAGAGTTGATTGGCAAACAGGTCATGATCTTATTAAATCTTGCCCCAAGAAAAATCAGAGGAATAGAATCTCAGGGAATGCTTCTCCTCACTACCAAATCAGACGGCAAGCTGACTTTCGTGACGCCTGATGAGCCTGTGGAAAATGGAACAATCGTCGGATGATAAAGGAGAACCGAAATTGACAGTTCAGTTCCTTTCAGAAGTTCAAAGATGAAGACCTTAAAATTGTCCACCTCCTAGTGCTCGATAAAATTCGGTAACTGCCTGCAACTGCTGCAGTTTATCGGTGACGCCGGCTAATTGTGCTTGCAGCAAGGACTGTTCCGATGTAAGAACATTCACGTAATTGACTGTAGAAGAATAAGTTAGTAATTCTTTATTGAACTCCACTGCCTTTTCCAAAGATTGGATTTGCAATTGTCTCGTTGACTCTTTTTCTTTCGCTTTTTGATAAGAAAGTAAAGCATTGGACACTTCGGAACCGGCTGTCAATAAAGTATTCTGAAATGTAAAATAAGCCTGCTGTTGTCTGGCATCGGCTATTTTCACCTGTGCTTTTCGGTTGCCCTGCTGGAAGATATTCTGCGTGAGGCTTCCGCCAATCGTGTAAAACAGCGAATCATTAAAAAAGTCCTCCAAATTTTTGGTAGAAAGTCCCAAGGTTCCCGTAATATTAAAAGCAGGATAAACTTCTGCCATGGCTACATTTTTATTTTCAAATGCTTGCCTAAAGGCTAATTCCGCCGCTTGAACGTCGGGACGGTTTTTTAGCAATGCGACTGGGACGCCTGTCTTGAGGTCGGTATAAACGATTTGAGAATCGATCGAGTTTCTGTCGATGGGTTGCGGATTCTCGTTCATCAGAACACTCAGAGCATTTTCCGTCTGCTGGATTTGCAACTCCAAATCGGGAACCGATATTTGAGTGGAATACAGATTGGCTTTGCTCTGCTCCAAATCTGCACCGGTCACATATCCTGCATCCATCAATAGTTGCATACTCTCTACATCTTCCATGCGAAGTTTGATGGTCTGATTGGTGATTTCTAATTGCTTGTCCAAGGAAATCAATTGGTAATACAAGCTTGCTGCCTGAGCCACCAGCTGAGTTTGCACGGCTCGTTTCGCTGCATCCGATTGAAGAAAACCTGCATAGGCCGATCTCTTCAGGGATTTGAT
Source organism: Chryseobacterium sp. SC28 (assembly GCF_003932955.1). Classification (GTDB taxonomy): domain Bacteria; phylum Bacteroidota; class Bacteroidia; order Flavobacteriales; family Weeksellaceae; genus Epilithonimonas. Next base: position 11,573 of record NZ_QOVY01000016.1, on the reverse strand, counting down.
TCTTCCCCAGATGTCGACCTCCCAACCGGTGGAGATGCCCAATTGATAGTTCATCAGATCCGGTATCACAAAATTGCCGCCTTGAGCCGCAGCGCTGTTTTTGGTGTCGCGCAAGGATGCCACACCATCCAGACCGGGCAGATTCTGCAACTGTGATTGCTTGAAAATAGCGTCCGCTTCTTGGATTCTTGCAATGGCAACTTTAAGATCCAGATTGTTTGCCACCGTTTTTGTGATGATACTCTGTAATTTTGCATCGGTAAAAATCTGATTCCAAGCCACATTGGCGATAGAGGTACTGTCGCTACTTGTTTTTTGACGAAAGAGATTCTCTTGTCGGTTTAGATCTATTTCTGGATTTTTGTAGGTATCTGTGACCTTGCACGATTGAAAGAAAGCGGCTACACTTGCTAATATGATTAAATTTGATAATTTCATTTTTCTCAACTTTGGTTATTCGCTTAGCTGTCCTTCGTATTTGTCGGAAACTTTTCTACTGGTTAATTTTTCTTGCAAATACATGAAAACGGCAAACAAAATCGGGATAACAAATACACCGAATACTGTCCCGAACAACATTCCGCCAATCGCTCCGATCCCGATGGATTGGTTACCAACGGCGCCCGCCCCGGTCGAGATCGCCAATGGAATCAATCCGAAAATGAATGCAAACGAAGTCATCAAAATCGGACGCAATCTCTGCTTGGCTCCACTAATGGCTGAGTGCGCAATGGAAAAGCCTTTTTTCCTTGCATCTAAAGCAAACTCTACAATCAAGATGGCGTTTTTGGCCAAAAGACCAATCATCATAATGAGCGAGATCTGCGAATAAATATTATTGGAACCTCCGATCCAGCTGCTAAACATCATCACTCCGGCCAGCCCCACAGGTAAAGACAGCATAACGGCAAAAGGCAAAAGATAACTTTCGTATTGGGCTGCCAAAAGAAAATAGACGAAAACACAACATAAAATGAAGATGTAAACCGTCTGGGATCCCGCGTTAACTTCCTCTCTCGTAAGCCCGGAAAACTCGTAGCCATAGCCTTGTGGCAATGTTTCCTTGGCCACCCTTTCTACCGTACTGATGGCCTCGCCCGAGGAGAACCCGGGATTTGGCGTTCCATTAATACCGATAGCAGTAAACAGATTGAAACGGCCGATTACTTGTGGACCATAAACCCGTGTTGCCGTGATATATCGACTCAAAGGAGCCATTTCACCATTGATGTTTCTGATTTGCACCTTATTGAAACTCTCCAAATTTTCTCTGTCTTCATAAGGCGCCTGATAAATCACCCGATATTGCTTCCCGAATAAATTGACGTTGGATGCATAAACCCCGCCGTAGTAACCCTGCATTGTCGTAAGGATATCGGATACCGAAAATCCCGCTGCTTTGGCCGCGGCCACATCAATATCAATCATATACTGCGGATAATTGGGATTGAAGGATGTGAAAGTTCTCTGAATATCGGGTTGCTGATTCATTTTCTCGATAAAATCGTTGGCCACTTTATTCAAATCCGCCACACTACCGCCTTTCTGATCCTGAATTTGAAGTTCGAAACCGGCTGCCGTCCCAAAACCCTGCAAGGTAGGTCTTGCGAAGTAGGTCAATTTAGCATCCTTGATCCCGGCTGTTTCTTTGTACATCCTTGCAATGAAGGATTGCTGGTCTTCGCCCTTTTCGGTTCTGTATTTCCAATCTTTTAGTTTTACGATCAGCATTCCGTTGTTGGATCCCACGCCACTTATCATTCCTCGACCCGACACTTTTAGGATATGGGCTACTTCGGGCTGGCTTTTGACGATATCTTCCACCCTCTTCAGAACTTCCTTGGTTCGGTTCTCGTTGGAACCGATAGGAAGCGAGATGTCCATAAAAACGCCTCCCATATCTTCGGACGGAACGAAGGATTTCGGCGTAGTGTTCATCAACCAAATGAAGATTGCGGCGAAGGCTGCCAATCCTGTAATGGCTATCCATTTTTTTCTCAATAAGAATAATACGGCTCTGGAATAGCGCTTTACCATAGCGTCAAAAATGGTATTGAAATTGGCAAAAAACCGCTGAACGAAATTCTTTTTTTCTTCTTCGTGCGAGTGCGGTTTGAGGAATATTGCACATAAAGCCGGGCTTAACGTCAATGCATTGATAGCCGATAAAACGATGGAAATGGCCAAAGTCAAACCAAACTGTTTATAAAAAACACCGGCAGAACCTGTAATAAAACTCACCGGAATAAAAACCGCCGACATGACTAAAGTGATGCTGACAATAGCACCACTGATTTCATTCATCGCATTTATCGAGGCTCTGAGGGGAGATTTTTCGCCCCTTTCCAACTTACTGTGAACCGCTTCCACGACTACGATAGCATCGTCTACCACAATCCCAACTGCCAAGATCAACGCAAAAAGCGTTAGTAAATTGATCGTAAATCCGAAGATGCTTAAAAAGAAGAATGTGCCTATAATTGCTACCGGCACTGAAATAGCGGGAATCAAAGTAGATCGCCAATCCTGCAAAAAAATAAAAACCACAATGAATACGAGAATAAACGCCTCTATCAAGGTACGAACCACTTTCTCTATAGACGAATCCAAGAATTCGTTGGCATTGATAAGCGTCGTATATTTGACACCTTTCGGAAACGAAGCCTGAGCCTTATCCAAAACAGCGATAGATTGATTAATGACATCCTGAGCATTGGAACCGGCAGTCTGGGCCACAGCCATCCCGACAGAGGGATAACCGTCTGTAAAGCTACTGCCTGTGTAGTCTTGGGCGCCAAGTTCTATCCGCGCTACATCTTTTAATCTTAATATTTGACCATCTTCCGTCGCTTTGACAATGATATTATCAAACTCCGGGATTTCCGTGAGTCGCCCTTTGTATTTCAAAGTGTAACGGAAACTTTGATTGCTCTCGTCTCCCAAACTTCCTGGGGCAGCCTCAATATTCTGTTCCGCAAGCAAGTTGCTGATATCGGAAGGAACAAGACCATAGGCCGCCATTTTATTGGGATTTAGCCAGATTCTTATTGAATAGTCTTTAGAACCAAACACCGTCACATCTCCTACACCAGTAACCCTTTTGATTTGGGGCACCATATTGATGTTGGTGTAATTCTGAAGAAAAGTCATATCATAAGTCGGATTCTCGCTATAAAGCGAGAAAATAAGTACGTTGGAACTTTGCCTCTTGAGAACCGTTACACCGGCTTGGGTCACTTCTCTTGGTAACAGCGGGGTGGCACGTGCCACTCTATTCTGCACGTTAACCGCAGCAATATCCGGATCTACACCTTGTTTGAAATATACCGTAACCGATCCGGAGCCGTCATTGGTAGCAGAGGAGGTCATATAGGTCATCCCTTCTACTCCATTAATCTGCTCTTCCAAAGGAACAATGACGCTTTTTAAAATCACGTCGGCGTTCGCACCTTGATAACTTGTATTTACAACCACAGTGGGTGGCGCAATATCCGGATATTGAGAAACAGGCAAGGTCACAACTCCCAAAATACCGAGGATTACAATGATAATGGAAATTACGGTGGACAGTACCGGGCGTTCTATAAAGGTTCCAAACATAAGTAATGGGACTATAAGAAAAAATATGAAACAAAATGCCTAGTATATTAAAGCTTTTACTTTTCATTTTTTGTCATTAATAAAATATTAATCTACTGCCATCATTTTTTATTGATCGCGTTTTGCAAAGTAGTTTCTTTCGGGATTACCACCGTGCCATCTTTGAGAAGACCAACACCCTCGACCACTACTTTATCGCCGTCTTTCAGGCCGGAAGTTACCGCATAAGTAAGTCCGTCCGGCATATCTTCAACTTTGATTTCTACGGATTTCACCTTGTTGTCAGTTCCAATGACATACACGAAAACTTTGCCTTGAAGTTCGTATGTCGCCGCTTGCGGAATGATAATGACATTTTCAAGATTGTTTGCCAACTGTATTGTAGCGCTGTAACCACTTCTGAGAATTCCGTTGGGATTGGGAAAAGTAGCGCGTATCGAGAACGAACCGGTATTGGGATCTACCAGTCCGCTGATAGATTCTATTTTGCCTTTTTGGTTATATTTGGTGCCATCGGCAAGAATCAAATCTACTAAAGGGGAATTTTTTATCTTTTCCTCGATGCTCGCACCCGGCGCATGTTTGAAGAATTCCAACTGCTGCTTTTCATTAATTGAAAAATAAGCAAATATTTTGGAAATATTGGAGACCGTCGTCAAGGGTTGCGCTGTATTCGCACTGATATAGCTTCCCGTTTTGTAAGGCAATGTACCTACTACACCGCTCACCGGACTGTAGAGTTTAGTATAGCCTTGGTTGACTTGCGCATTGGCGAGCTGAGCCTGCGACTCCGCCAAAGATGCCTTTGCTGCTTGCAAGGCCAATTCAGCCGCTTGAAGCTCGTATGCCGAGATGATTTTTTTATCGACTAAGGGTTTTGTTTTGGTCACTTGCATTTGCGCATTGGCTACTGCCGCTCTTGCACTGTTTACGGTGGCCTGAGCTGCCAACACGGCTTGCTCGTACTGGGGATTTCTGAGGAGGAAGAGCAATTGACCTTGGTTGACACTGCTGCCTTCGTCAACATAGATTTTCTCTACGAAACCATCGATTTTCGGACGGATTTCTACGTTTTGAATGCCTTCTAGTCGGGCAGGGTACTGAGTCCAATTTTCCGCGGGACCACTTTTTGCAACTATATATTGATACGGTTGAGGCGGTAATTCTTTTTTCTCGTCTTTGTTTTCCGATTTAGAACATCCTGATAATAAACCTAAGACAACAAAAAAGCTAATCGCGATATTCCTCATAGATGATTGATTTTGATAATAATGTTTTGAAACAAACAGTCAAATTTATTGATTAAATCTAAATTAGACGTCACATAACCAATAATAAAATCTATGAAACGGGATTAACAAAAACTATTAAGACTGAAAAACAGTAAGTTAAAAATTTTTTTTAATGATTATTTAACACTCCGTGGTCTTTTTTGAGTCCATTTATAGTTCTGAAACCTTTCTATCCTACTGTTTTCGATTAATTTGATAATTTCCTTACAATGGGCAAAATTTCATTTTTATTAAGACCAAATTTTTTGATCTCGGCTTCAGAGAACTTCCGGGAATAGAAATTGGCCTCTGCCTCAAAACCCACACTTCTCAGACGGTCGAAATAGTCCATTCCATACCAGCGAACGTGATCGTATTGTCCGAAATGCTTTTGCCGATCTTTCGGATTCGTGATCGTAAAATCTTCGTAAGTCTTTGCGAGTGAATTTTTCATCGGAACCTGCAAGATACCCCATCCGTTGGGCTTCATCACCCGATAAAGTTCGGACATAGCTTTTCTGTCATCCACAATATGTTCCAAAACGTGGTTGCAGAAAACGACATCGAAACTTTCGTTTTCAAAAGGCAAAGCCAAAATATCGGCTTTCACATCTACAATGGGCGAGAAAAGATCGGCCGAAGTATAGTCCAAATTCTTCATTTTTTTGAATTTTCGAAGAAATTCCTGCTCCGGCGCAATGTGCAAAACCTTTAGATTTGCCGTAAAAAAGTTGGTTTCATTCTCGAGATAAAGCCACATCTGCCGGTGCCTCTCCAAAGACAAAGTTCCCGGCGATAAGGCGTTGGCACGTTGTTTCCCGTAGCCATAGGGTAAAAATTTACGGTAAGATTTTCCGTCGATAGGATCGGTAAAATCATTTCCTTTAAAAAATAAAACGATCAAGGGACGAAGAAAAATGCTCAGATTAATGAGCATCGGTCTCGGAATGTTATTGAGCAGAAATTTGGTCAAATTTTTCATGAATTAAAAATCCATCTGAAAAGCCTTTTCCTCGTCCGACCGGATTCCCAAAGCATCATAAATGTAATCAAAAGTTGACAGCAAAACCGGTTTGCCACCAATGATGCAGACATCGTGCTCGAAATGGGCCGATGTCTTGTGATCCAAAGTCGTCACCGTCCATCCATCATTGTGGAATTTTACTTTCTCGGTTCCCAAGTTTACCATAGGCTCGATGGCCAGGCAAATGCCGTCTTTCAGGACTTTTCCGCTTCCCGGTCTTCCGTAGTTTGGGACTTGCGGATCCTCGTGCATTTTCCTCCCAAGCCCATGCCCCACGAGCTCGCGAACCACGCCGTAGCCTTCCTTTTCGCAATGTTTTTGGATCGCATAGGAAATATCACCGATGCGTTTTCCTCTGATGCATTGCTCGATGCCTTTATAAAGCGATTCTTTGGTCACTCGCAGGAGTTTTTTATTTTCTTCGGACACCTCTCCTACCTCGAAGGTATAAGCATGATCGCCGACAAATCCATTTAGAACCACGCCACAATCTACCGACAGAACGTCGCCGTCTTTCAGAATATCGGTATTTGGAAACCCGTGAACCACTTGGTCATTTGGGGAAATACAGAGCGAGGCGGGAAATCCTCCGTAACCTAAAAATGCGGGTTCGGCGCCGTGATCTTTGATGAAATCGTGCGCCAATTTGTCCAGATACAATGTGTTGATGCCGGGTTTTATTTCCTTTGCCAGCATCCCCAAAGTTTGGGAAACCAATCTGGCACTTTGCTTCATCAGCCGAAGCTCGTCTATTGTTTTGAGATGAATCATTGAAATTGTATTAATGTATGATGTCAAATGTCAAATGTATTTTTATTGCAATACCTTGTACTTGATACATTTTACCTTGTACCAAAAGACCTACCAGAACAAGCCTTTTTTCTTTTCTTTTTTCATTTTGGAGTAGGCATGAACTTCGCCTCCTGCTACCTGAAATTCTATCCTCTCATTGATGATTTGATAGATCTCGCCCCAACCCGGAAAGCCACCCAGATTTCGGTCATCGATGAAAAGATCGGCGTCAATTTTTCTGGATTGCGTTTCGGAATCGAAAACTTCGCCTTCGAAACTGGAATTGACTGCATAAAATTCGATCCCGTTTTTTCTGCAAAATTCAACCGCCTCCTCCAAGGATTTGCCGTGCCGATAAGTCCATAGAATCAGTCTATATCCCTCTGCCTGCAATCTTTTGAGGGTCTCGAAAGCAAAGGTTTTTGGTTTTCCTATTCCCGGATAGGCATCTTCCACCACCGTTCCGTCAAAATCTATGGCAAGTTTTTTATTGCTTTTTATCATCGTCTATTCAAAAAAAAATAAGTTCGCAAATATACGGATTATGTGGCTTAAAGAAAAGAGACTGGTGATAAAAGCCTTTCTTAACAAGTCTCGAATGAAGATCTAAATCATAAAAAATGCGCCTTGGTGAGCGCATTTTTTTCTTTTATCTAACTTTTAACCCATTTGAAACTGTAAGGAAGTTCGGGCGTTTTGATTCGGTCGGAAATTCGTTGCAATCTGTCTGGTAATTTCATCAGATAATCTCGGGCTCTTTCTGCTTTGTCGGTCAGGTTTTTCATACTGTCGATTTTCCACTCATCCAAAAGGTCTGACAGGATATTGATGTAATCTTGGGCGGTGTAAACCATCGCTCGCTGCGCTGCATCGGAAAAATGTTCCCAGAGTTCCCCTGCCTTCTGACCGGATTCTCTTAGCAAATGTGCGGGCATCACGATTTTCCTTCGCATCATATCCTCGAAGGCGAGCATCATTCCGCTGGCATCCATCTCGAAAATTCGAGAGGAAAAATCTTTGTAAGCTTTGGCGTGTCGGGCTTCGTCGGCCGCGATAACGCCACACATCTGTGCCAGCTTTTTGTTGCCCGACTGTTTTGCAAAAGTGCCTACGCGTCTGTGCGAAATATTGGTGGCTGTTTCTTGGAAACTGGTGTAAACAAAATTTTTATAAGGATCGGAGCTGGTTCCGATATCGAAGCCATCGTTGATGAGATGATGGGTCGTGATTTCCATCTCACGCATATTTACTCTGCCGCAGAGGTATAGATATTTTCCCAATAGATCGCCGTGGCGGTTTTCTTCGGCAGTCCAGCCTCGTACCCATTTGGCCCAACCGGTATTTTTTTCCTGATCTACACCCTCAACACCCATCAGCCAAGACTCGTAAGTAGGCAGCGCTTCTTCGGTGATGCAATCGCCAATGAGCGTTACGAAAAGGTCATATGGCATTTCTCTGGCAAATGTTTGCAGTTCCTCAATTTCGTGCTTGAAATTCTCGCTCGTACTGTCCGGCAAGAAATCGGAAGGTTGCCAAATTTTTTCAATAGGAGTCAAGTACGATTTGATAAACTCATCCATACTTCCTTCCATTGATCTCATTACTTCTATTTGTAACTCTTTCTCGTACATTAACTTAAATTATTTTAGCCTTCAAAGGTACAACAAAAAGGCAAGATTTGCTTTTCCGCTAAAAGAACTTTAGGATAGTTTTAAGATTTGCTTCACATTTTTGGGAATTTAAACGGCGAATTGCCATTTCTGATCATTATAGACCTATTAAATTTCCCAATGATATTAACAAAAAAATCGGCTTAAAAAAACCGACTTATTATTTTCTCCGAATCTGCAGAGGAACGCGTATTAAATTCAAAGACAAACCCAACAAAAAAACTTTGGAAATTCCCCAAACTAAAAGAAAAAACAAAGCCTTCTTTTTTATCCAAAAAATATGGATTTGATATTCAGATTTGGCTCTTGACTTGTAAATTATAAAGACGTTGCATTCTTTGATTACCGAACGAGAACATTGCCCGTCATTTCTTCGGGAATATCGATGCCCATCACCTTTAGAATCGTTGGTGCTACGTCGCCCAATTTTCCGGGTGTCAATTCCCAAGTGTGGTCTTTGTCCATCACGATGAAAGGCACCAAATTGGTGGTATGCTGCGTGTTGGGAGAGCCATCCGGGTTGATCATAATATCGGAATTGCCGTGATCGGCCAAGATGAACACCGCATAACCGTGCTCATAAGCCGTTTCTGCTACTTTTTTGATGCAAGAATCTACCACTTCAGCAGCTTTTACCGCAGCAGAGAATACGCCGGTGTGACCCACCATATCTGTGTTTGCAAAGTTGAGAACGATGAAATCTGCTGATTCTTTTTCCAGTTCCGGGATGATGGCATTGGTAATATCGTACGCAGACATTTCCGGTTTCAGATCGTAGGTGGCAACATCTTTCGGACTTGGGCACAGCAACCGGCGCTCATTTTGAAATTCGGCTTCGCGACCGCCTGAGAAGAAGAATGTGACGTGCGGATATTTTTCGGTTTCTGCAATTCTGATCTGGGATTTGCCGGCAGATTCCAAAACTTCGCCGATTGTTTTTTCAAGCACACTTTCATCAAAAACAACTTTTACATTTTGGAAAGATTTATCGTAATTGGTCAAAGTCACATAATATAAATCCAATTTCTTCATTCCATATTCCGGGAAGTCCTTCTGAGTAAGCACTTCTGTGATCTCACGACCTCGGTCGGTCCGGAAGTTGAAAGAAATGACCACATCGTGATCCTCAATTTTTGCAATTGGAAAATGATTTTGTACCCCAACAATTGGTTGGATAAACTCATCTGTAATATCCGCGTCATAGGACTCCTGAATCGATTGCAAAAAATCCTTTGTTTCTTTGCCGACGCCGTTTACCAACAAATCATAAGCCAGTTTCACCCGTTCCCATCGCTTGTCCCGGTCCATCGCATAATAACGGCCGATCACGGACGCCAATTTTCCCGTTGTGGATTTCATATGAGCTAAAAGTTCCTCGATGAAGCCTTTTCCGGATTTTGGATCGCAATCTCTGCCGTCTGTAAAAGCGTGAACGAAGACATTTTCGTTAAGCCCGTATTCGTGAGCAGCCGTCAATAAACCCTTTAAATGATTGATGTGAGAATGCACACCGCCATTGGAAACCAAACCGATGAAATGCACTTTTTTGTTGTTGGCTTTTGCGTATTCGAAAGCATTTTGGATGACTTTTTCTCTGCCGAGACTTCCCGTTTCCACCGCCATATTGAGCCTTACCAGATTTTGGTAAACGACTCTGCCGGCACCCAGATTCATATGGCCGACTTCGGAATTTCCCATTTGTCCTTCGGGCAGACCGACGGCTAAGCCGCTGGCTTGGAGGGTTGTATTCGGGAAAGTTTTTAGGGCGTAGTCCATAAACGGCGTATTGGCCTGAGCCAATGCGGAAACTTGGTCATTAAGACCGATTCCCCAGCCGTCTAATATGGCGAGGATTGCTTTTTTTGACATTTTGATTTCTTATTTTGTTGATACAAATTTACGAAATGAAAAAGGGTTTTAATAATTTTCAGGTTTTTTTTTGATTGAATCGCTAATGCGAGCTTCTACCTCGCGTTTTTACATTATAGGTACGGGCGGGAGCTGCCGGAGAACTTTTATCTCATTATTTATAATGAGTTCTGAACTAATTAGGATTCGTTTATTTTCGATTTTGGAAAGATACTCCCGTTTTTTTTCAACCCAATCTGTCAATTCTGATTGTGTGAGATTTTTTTTCACGGTCTTTTCTCAATTGAGATCCGATGGCAAAAGATTCAAAATCCCTTTCCAATTCATCTCTTGTTCAGTTCCAACTTTTCCGTAAACATTATTCTTTATTTCTTGCCAATTTTTAGTTTCCATTTTCTTTTGATTTTTGCGTTAGATCCCTACCCTTTTTTATAGTACATTTGAATAAATTCTCGGACTTTTAATTTTATTGTGCCGAAAATGCTGCTTTGCCTGAAAGCAAAACCTAAATTATAGATTTCAAACTATGAAAAGTATATTCCTTTTTCTCTTCTTTTTTCCTTTTTTAATTTTCGCCCAAAATACTTACGATTTGGAAGTGGTCATCAAAGGTCTGTCCAACAACAAAGGGAAAGTGTACGTAGGACTATACAATTCCGAAGAACAATTTCTCAAAAAAGCGTTTGTGGGAAACATATCCAAAATAGCCAAGCACGAAGCGATCGTTACTTTTAAAAACGTACCTGCAGGGCAATATGCGCTGTCGGCATTCCACGATAAAAATGATAATGGTAAACTGGATACCAATATGATAGGCGTTCCGAAGGAAGATTATACCGTTTCCAATAACGCCAAAAACAGATTTTCGGCACCGAAATATGACAAGGCCAAATTTGATTTGACCAATAAAACCAGAATTGTTCTTTCTATGAAATAATGTGTACCACTTTGCTAATCAACCCATTGCGCGACGTAATCCTTAATAACAGCCCAAAAATTTTTCCCCAGAAAATAAATGAGTGTAGAAGTGATAATGCCTTTGACCGTGAAAAAGATAATCCCGCCAATGCCAAATTTCTTCAGCAAATCCTTCCATCTTGGTAATTTTTTCTCCTCAGTCTCCGAAAACTTTTCCATTTTAAATTTTTTCCAAAAATAAGAAAAACTCAATGATTTCTGCGTCAATTCTGCACGCAAACTGTCCAACGATCGTTGTAAAAATTTTAGAGCGGCGGAATCCGTCTCACAACAAAAAGTGAGTCGGATTTTTAATTTTTATCTATTCATATTCTTTAGTAAAAAAATAAAAAGTTGTCCTTCTCAGGCAACTTTCTTTCTTAAATTGTG
>NZ_QOVY01000015.1 GCF_003932955.1 Chryseobacterium sp. SC28 | reverse complement strand
GTTTTGAGTAAGATTGTTCATTTATTTAATTATTTGATAATCAATTAAATATACGGATTTCTATCCAATTGAACAATCTCTTTTTTATTTAATTCCTAAATGCACAACAGGTTAGGATAGTATTATTTTTTTATTCGCACACGACTTCAAAAAAGCTTGGTCTGCAAATTGATGTGGAAAAATTAGACAATTCTTAATATGCATTTAAAACTTAACCACTTAATCAATCATGATTTTTAATAAAAATTTTTCGAAAACAAGTAGTCATACAATTTATCCAATCTATAATGAAGAGGCGGAAAAGGCAGATTACGTTGATCCTTATAATGACAGCCCTTATCTGATAAGTTCTCTACAGAAATTGAGAAAAAAAACCAGTTGCAAGAAAAAAAGAAAAATCATCGACGAATGTTTGGAAAATTACGAAGATGAAATAGCACAAAAACCGGCAACCAATATTTCGACAAAAATTGATGACCGCAAAATAACTTCCTCATTTTCAGACTATGCCAGAGCATCATATAACAAAGTTTTGAAAGATTTGGAAAATATTCAGACATTGCTCGACCGACTGGATGTAAACGAGCCCGATACCATCAAAATAATTTAATACCGTTTCTTGCTTTTTCCTGAAATAATGAATCTGAAACTTATCAAACTTTTGCTTTAACTATTTTTAAAAAAATATGACAAAAGTTTGAAATAAAATTTCTATTTTCTCATAGTGAGATAATAAAGTTTTATTACATTTGTAAATACCGATTAAAAATAGTTTTATGTTGAAGAAATTTGTCTTTCTAAGTCTGATCACGCTCACCTATACGGCTTCGATAGCCCAAAACATTACGACTCCCACCTATTTGGACGAGACCAAACCTGTGGAGCAAAGAGTTCAAGATGCGCTTTCACGGATGACGCTGGAAGAAAAAGTGGCAATGCTCCACGCACAGTCGAAGTTCAGTTCCGCGGGGGTGCCAAGACTGGGGATTCCGGAATTTTGGACAACAGACGGTCCCCACGGGGTGAGAGCGGAAGTAAAATGGGATGAGTGGGATCAAGCCGGATGGACCAACGATTCCATAGTGGCCTTCCCCGCTTTGACTGCGCTTGCTGCGACTTGGAACAAAAAAATGTCTTGGAATTACGGAAAAGCTTTGGGAGAAGAAGCCCGCTACCGCAAAAAAGACATTCTTTTGGGACCCGGCATCAACATTTACAGAACGCCGCTAAACGGCCGAAACTTCGAATATATGGGAGAAGATCCTTACCTGACTTCCAAAATGGCAGTGCCATATATTCAAGGCGTTCAGTCCAATGGTGTCGCCACTTCTGTGAAGCATTTTGCATTTAATAATCAGGAAATGTTTAGACACACTAGTAATGTCAAAGTGGACGACAGAGCAATGTACGAAATCTATTTACCTGCTTTTAAGGCAGCAGTTACCGAAGGCGATTCGTGGACTATAATGGGCGCCTATGATAAATACAAAGACCAGTACTCCAGCCAAAATCAATATTTGCTCAATGATATTCTTAAAGGCGAATGGAATTACAAAGGCGTCGTGATCTCCGATTGGGGCGCGGTAAATAATACAGAGCAAGCCATCAAAAATGGTTTGGATCTCGAGTTCGGCAGCTGGACCAACGGGCTTTCTGCCGGAACCAAAAATGCCTACGACAACTATTATCTGGCTCAGCCTTATCTCAATTTGATCAAGTCTGGAAAAGTCGGCACCAAAGAATTGGACGACAAAGTGAGCAGGCTTCTGAATTTGGCTTACAAAACCACGATGAACAAGAACAAACCCTTCGGAAGCATCGCTTCGGAAGAGCACAAGACTGTTGCAAAACAAGTGGGCGAAGAAGGAATTGTCTTATTGAAAAATGATAAAAATATTCTCCCAATCGACTTAAATAAAGTCAAAACCATAGCAGTGATTGGCGAAAATGCCATCAAAATGATGACCGTTGGCGGCGGCTCTTCTTCCCTGAAAGCAAAATATGAAATCTTGCCGCTTGATGGCATCAAATCTAGATTTGCAAAAGAAGCAGAAGTGAAATTTGCAAGAGGTTACGTAGGCGATCCACGGGGTGAATACAATGGCGTAAAATCCGGTCAGGATCTGAAAGACGATCGCCCTGCCGATGTTCTATTAAACGAAGCGGTAGATTTGGCAAAAAAATCGGATTTCGTCATCTTCGTGGGCGGGCTCAATAAATCTGACCATCAAGATGCAGAAGGAGCCGACAGAAAAAGCTACGGCTTGCCTTATAATCAGGACAATTTGATCGCAGCTTTGACAAAAGCCAATAAGAATTTTGCAGTGGTTTTGGTTTCCGGGAATGCGGTCGCGATGCCTTGGGTTAAAGACGTGCCGGCTATTGTACAAGCTTGGTATCTGGGTTCGGAAGCCGGGCATTCGCTGGCGTCCGTGCTTTCAGGGGATACAAATCCTTCAGGAAAATTACCTTTTACATTCCCGGTCAAGTTGGAAGATAATGCAGCGCACCGCCTTGGAGAGTATCCGGGAAATAAAGAAGAGCTGGCGGCCGGAAAAGGAAAAAACCAGGAAAACCCGATTAATATTTCTTATAACGAAGGAATCTTCGTGGGATACCGCTGGCACGATACGCAGAAGATCAAACCGCAGTTCAGCTTCGGTCACGGCCTTAGCTATACCACATTTGCTTTTGGAAAAGCCAAATCGGATAAAACCACGATGACGCAGGATGATAAAATTACCTTCACTTTTACGGTGAAGAATACGGGGCGAAAAGCAGGCGCAGAAGTCGCCCAGCTTTATATCGCGGATTTGAAATCTTCTGTTCCGCGACCTTCGAAGGAACTAAAAGGATTTGAAAAAGTTTTCCTTAATCCCGGTGAGGAGAAAGAGGTGAGCATCACGATCGATAAAACCGCACTGAGCTTCTTCGATGCCGACAAACATTCTTGGGTGGCCGAGCCCGGAGATTTCGAAGCGCTGATTGGCAACGCATCGGACAATATCCAAACGAAGGTGAAATTCACATTGCAATAAAAAAGTTCGCACTTAAAAACTACAAAGCCCGAGAGTTTTCTTGGGCTTTGTTATCAGTTTTAATAAACATTCAGACTGCCTTTTCCGAAGTTTTATACTTTATATGCTAAATGTAAGTAAGGTTTTTTAATTAACTAAGACTGAATTGTTCTGGAAAACATTCATAGCTGCAATCCGATTATTATGACTGTAAACAAGTTCTACAAAAAAGGACGAGATCTGATAGAGAACAAACTTCAGCCCATCCTTCATTGTTTCGTTCATTAGCTGACCGTGATTTAAAACAATATCACACTGAGAATGATTGGGTAGATTTTTAAAATCGTAGTAAGAAATAGCCATAGCAGTAGTTTTTATGGGGTTTACTTTATATAAAAAAACATCAACAATTTCTTTGCCAAAATTTGAAAAGCATTGGTTTCGCAGTTTACAGATGATGAATGATTTACAAAGCATCAATTTCAGCCGGATTTATTCAATTATCGGAAATTTGAGGAACTCAGAATCGATCCAATACTACTTAACACGTCACCAAATAATTTTAAAAATCGAACCTTGTAAAGGGGAAATCCCAAACATTTGTTGGATAATAATTATATTTGTATAATATTTTGATGTCTTATGAACTCGCATTATATACGGCCCGAGCAATTACTCAGCGTACTTTTTCAGTCGCCGAACGCTACTGCTGTGTACAGTGGCGAGGAAATAAAAATCATCAGCGCCAACGAAGCCATGCTGAAATTATGGGGGAAAGACAGAGCAGTAGTCGGCAAAGATTTTCATGAGGCCCTTCCGGAGTTGTCGGGACAGCCTTTTCTGCGTATCTTAAAGGAAGTTTGGCATTCCGGAGAAACCTACTTTGCAAAAGATTATCCTGCAATTCTGGAGATAGACGGTGTGCTTCAAAATTTTTATTTTGATTTTCAGTACAAAGCGATTTTGGATGAAAACGGGAAAACTGCTTACATTCTTCATACGGCGTTCGAAGTATCCGAGAGAATGGAAGCGAGAAAGATGGTCATAGAAAAAGCTGCGGCGGAAGAGAAATTGACAAGAGATCTTGGCGAATTGAATGAAGAATATCAAATAACAAATGAGGAGCTTTTATCTATCAATACAAAGCTGGAAAATGCCAACAGAGATCTTATTAAATTTAAAAATCAGCTCGAACTGCTCAACAAAACTTTATTAGAGAGCGAAAACCGTTTTAGAACGCTTGTAGAACATTCGCCTGTGGCCATGGCTTCCCTGAAAGGCAAAAATTTTGTGGTAGATATAGTTAATGATGCCATATTGAAAATTTGGGGCAAAGACAAATCTGTGATTGGGATGCCTCTTGACGCTGCTCTTCCCGAAATCAAAGAACAGCCGTTCCTGAATATTTTGGCAGATGTTTATAAATCTGGTAAAGCTTATTATGGAAAAGAATATAAAGCCACCCTGTTGTTCAACGGAGAATTGTCAGACCGATACCTCAATTTCGTTTATAAACCCATCAGCGATGCAAAAGGTAAAAGCACGGCTATTCTCGTAGTTGCCACCGACGTGACCGACGAGGTCAACTCCCGGGAAACGCTCAATGAAATCAATACCCGTCTGCAAATTGCTCTGGACGCGAGCAGCTTAGGATCTACAGAAGTCGAGTTTGCAACCGGCAAAATGGAGAGCAGCGACCAGTTCAAAAGAAATTTCGGATTCTCGCCGGAAGAAGAGTTTACATACGACGATTTGTTTTCTGCAATGTTGCCCGAGCACCGGACACGCATACGGGCGCTCGTGCGCGAAGCCGTCAGAACCAACACTATTTACAAGGCAGAATACCCGATAAAATGGCGCGACGGCTCACTCCATTGGATCCAGGCACACGGGCGACCCCGATATAACTCCAACGGCGTGGCAGACCGGATGGTGGGGATGACCGCCGACATTACGGAAAAAAAATTATTCGATCAGCGCAAAGATGACTTCCTCAGCATCGCAAGCCACGAGCTGAAAACACCGCTTACTATCTTGAAAGCGTCGATACAACTGCTAGATCGGCTGAAGGAAAAACCATTCTCGGAAACACACCGCAAACTCATAGAGCAGTCTGCAAAAAGCGTAGACACTATGGTCAATTTGATAGATGAACTACTCAATATGAGAAGAATGAACGAAGATCAGCTAAAGCTGGAGAAAACAAAATTCAACTTGTTCCAGATGCTTTCCAACAGTTGCAATCACATCAGAATGGAGGGAAAATATAAAATTCTAATTCACGGCGATCAAAATCTGGAAGTCTTTGCAGATGAAAACCGCATCGAACAGGTGGTCATCAATTTGGTCAATAATGCGGTAAAATACGCCTCCGATTCCACCGAAATCCACATCAATATAGAATCTCTAAAAAATGAGGTGAAAGTCTCTGTGCGAGATTTCGGTGAAGGGATTGATGCCGCCATTCTTCCCAACCTTTTTGAAAGATACTTCCGGGCAGACCACTCGGGCAAATCCTATTCAGGCCTCGGATTGGGACTGTACATCTGCGCCGAGATCATCAAAAAACACAACGGAAAAATCGGGGCGGAGAGCAAAATCGGAGAAGGAAGCACGTTTTGGTTTATGCTGCCCTTATGACATCGCTTTTAGCTCATATTTTTAAAAAGGATATCCGATCGCGATGTTGAGAATCAGATTATCTTTTCTCCAAGCGCTATCGCCAAAATTAATCCTGTCGAAGACCCATCTGTCGCCTTTTTCGTAATAAGGAATCCGCAGTGGCATAGCAAGATCCAGCCTGAGAATCAGGATTGAAAAGTCGAGTCTCAAACCAACGCCGGCGCCCACCGCCAGTTCGCTCAAGAAATCTTTTGAGAATTTTCCGCCGGGTCTTGTGACAACGCCATTTTCGTCGATATCGTCATTTATTAACCAAATATTCCCGGCATCTACGAAGGCTGCCACATTCAGGAATTTATAAAGGTTGGCTCTGTATTCCGCATTCATTTCCAACTTGATATCTCCCGATTGATCAAAATAGAATGTTGCATTTTGCGAAGTGGGATCATAACTTCCCGGTCCCAATGTTCTTGCTCTGAAAGCCCGGATGCTGTTGCTGCCACCCACAAAAAATTGCTTGGAATATGGTACATACTCCGAATTTCCATAGGGATAGGCCACCCCGGCGATGATTCGCGTTGCAAGACTTGTTTTTTCATTGAATTTGTGATAGAATCTGAAATCGTGTTCCATCTTTGCGTATTGGCTAAACGGAACGCCGAAAAGTTCTTTTTGATCGCCTTTTTTCGCATTGCCACCACTTAGAAGTCCCGTAATATTCCCGGCGAGATCTATCATTCCGCGGTAGTAGATGGTATTGGTCTTTGGCGAAATCGTGTTGGTAAAAGTATAGGCATAAGTAGGTCCGAAAATCAACTGCTTTTCCACAACCCTCCCAAGGGTAGGATTGGCCGGAATTCCCAACTCGGGATTGCCGTCAATCTGTTCCTGATATTTTTCGGTCACGGTTTGCGGTGCCACCATTGTGAGATCCAATAATTTCAGATCGTGTTCCTTCCGCACATTCTCCTTCCAAACGTATCCAAAAGAAGCATTGAAGTTGCTAAGCGTGTACAACTGCGTACGGCTTTGGTACTCGTAGCCCAATTTCATATTGGTTCTGGGAACAAACGCGCTGGAAGAATTAAAACGGAAAGGCGCCACGATTCTGGGGATAGAAAGTTCTGTATTGGCACCTACGCGCACGATGTTGTTGGCATCTTTCGGCCCGCCCATTTGCACGTCGAAAGCGCCATAGATTGAGGCTTTGAACTGCTCTGCACCTCGGAAAAAGTTGCGATGCGTATAGTTCAGATTCACTTCGCCGCCACCATAATTTGCAGAATTCGTTCTTCCCAAAGTTTCCAACCGAAGGGATTGGAATTGTCTGGGTGTCAAGAGGTAGTAGGCATCAAATTGATGATTCAGAGAATCGGTCACTACGAACTCGTTTTTTACAAATTTGAAAACCCCCAAACTGATCAGTCTGTTCAAGGTGAGATTATGATCTTTGCGGTTGTAGATATCGCCTTTTTTAAAGTACAAAGCGCGGTCAAAAATTTTGGGTTTGAATTTTTGTTGGGGATCGATTACATAAATATCCTGATAAGCATATTTAGACAGAGAATCCTTATCCATCGGGATTTTATACTTCCCTCTTTTCACATCGCGAATGTTGTAATTCGGGAAGACCACCACTTTGTCGATGGAAAATTGTTGCGTGGCCAACTCGGGCGTCTGCTCTTTTAGTTTGACATTGAGTTCCACTTTATGAGTCTTCGCCACCGTACTGTCTGCCTGCACAATGATATTGTCGGGATGGAAATAATAAAAGCCTTTCTCCTTCAATCCGTTATCAATTCTTTCTCTTTCTGCTTTGATGACGGCCAAATCAAACGGATTTCCCACTTTCAGCAATGACTTGTCTTTCAAATTCTGAATTTCTTTATTGACCAAAGTCGAATCTTCCTGGAATTTGACTTGGCTAATAAGATACTGGTTTCCTGGCTTGACATTATAAATCACTTGTGCCTTTTTGTTCTTCGATACCGTATCGTAAGTGGCCTGTGCATTGAAATAGCCCTTGTTTTCGGAATAATTGATTAGAATATCTTTATTGAATTCTCTATCAACATCTCCCAAAAGAACTGGTTTTTCTCCAAATTTATACTTCAACCAATACCTCAATCCCTTGTCTTTCTTGGGTTCTTTGGTGCTGTTGTAGGCGTACAATTTGGGTCTTAGACCGAAAAATGTCGAGTTTGGTTTCGGCGTCAGATTTTCCTCCAGTTCCGCCTGCAATGCTTTTTTCTGTTTTTTTGGAAGGCTGTCGTTTTCGATTTTCACTTCCGCGCCTGTGTACAGCATTTGTCCTTCTTTTAGGAATTTGGTATTGCTGCAAGATGAGATCATCGCAAAAGATGATAAAGCGATAAGAAGTATGAAATGGATTGGAATTCGGCTCTTCATTATTTAAAATCTACGACTTGGTTATTATTTTTTTCTCTTTGCTGTTTTCTTTTCTCTCTTTTTGCACTTTGGAAGATTTCTCGAAATTTATTATAGTCCAAAGTGATAATGAAGCCCACGCCGGTTTCTACGATCTGGCCTTGCAAAGCCACCTGGTATTCATTTTTACGATACGCTCTCAGCATATATCTGCCATCTTTTGAAAGGCTGTAATCTACCGAAACATCGCCGGCGATGTTGGTCGTATTTTCATTGGGTCTCGCATCTCCTTCTAAGCCAAAATTGCTTCCCACAGAAACTTTTAGCCGGTCGTTGAGCAATCTTTTGCTCAGACCCACGTTTAGATCCGTTCTCGTGTTTTGTGTTCCTGTGGAATAATCTTCGGTGGACTCCAAATCAAAATTAAGGTCAACCCCTTTGATGAGATCCGATGCCATATTGTTTAATTGCTGAGACAAAATTCTGCTCACGCTTTGTCTCGCCATCGTCTCGGTGGAGAGTCCGGCACTATTTTCAAAAGGATTATCTCCAATAAAACGATTGAGCAGCAGCAAAGCAAAGACCTGCTTATTCATTTCGTTTTCATCGGTTCGCAATTGTGTAAGTTTTTGATCCACAATATCTTTCACGTCGGAGGAAACAGAATTATCTTTTTCTTCTGTCGTGATGTCAAACGTAATAACCGGTTTCAGCAATTCGCCTTTCATCTGAAGCAAGGTATTGAAGTCCATTCTCTGTTTGTATTGATTAAGCGCGGCTACACTTTCTCCGCTGATCTGCTGTTCCACCAGATCCAAGGGTGCCGCCTGCGTTTTGTAAACAGCGGTGAGATCCAAAATAGCGGCAGTAGGCTCGCCAGTCCAAGTGATGGTACTGCCTTTTTGGATCTCGAACCGGCGTTTCAGCAGACTGACGCTCATTTCATAACTTCCTTGCTCCACTTCATAAACGCCCACCAGAGTGGTTTTACCCGATGGATCTACGCCGCCCGTAAGCTCGGCTTCCCCTTGTAATTTTACCAAATCGCCGTTGGCTTTATCAATAAGGATCGACATTTTGGCTTCTTTGCTCACTTCGATATTCACGCTCACGTCCATTCCTTTGATTTTATTTTGGGCGCTCAGAGAATCTGCGACAATGGTTTTGTTTAATGCCAACTGATCTTGATCTATAAACTCTACAATGCCATCTCTTTCCTGCAAAGACGGGCTGGACTGTGGCAAGACAAATGTAAAATCTGTATCGTCGGCGACTGCTAAACTGCCGTCCACCTTCGGTAAATCTAAGTTTCCTCGGACTTGCAAAGCTGCATCGATGGACAGCATACCATACATCAAAGCATCGTCTGATTTTTCAGAGTTCACAACTTTGAAATCTTTGGCATTGACATCGAGATTGAAATCAAAATCGCGGTAATTCTGCGTCAAAACCTGCCCGTCTATTTTAAGAGAATTTCCGTCTTTGTCATTGATTTTGAAATTATCGAACTCAATTCCGCGATTGGTAAATGAAATTTTATCATTGATTTTCCGAAAATCGCTTCCGGTCTGGACAATCATCATTCCCACATTATTCATCATCACATCGCCAAGAATTTTGGGTTCAGATGCCGTTCCGGCAATCTGCAAGTTACTCGAAAGATAGCCTTCCGCCTTGGTTATGGCATTCATTGTTAAGCCTTGCAGGGTTTTCATCTGAAGCCGGTTCATAGCAAGATCCAAATCAAAACTGCTTGCAGCCGTATTGTAGTTGCCGGTAATTTTCACATCATTTTCATTCCCGGAAAGCGCAATATCGGCATTAATCAAATCTGCAGAAGTATTCTTGGCCTTCACAGACAAATTGCCGACCGGACTTCCGTACACAAATAAATCGGCAATATTTATATCCGATGTGAAGGTCATTTTTTTGCTTAGATCCCGCAGTTGAGCAGTTCCGTTGATCGTTCCTTTTGCAAGTAAGGAGTCTTTTTTGATGATCTCCGTAATGGTCTCGATTTTAAAATCCTTCAAAGAAATATTCAGCGGACTGTTCGGTGAACTGTTTTCCGACTGTACCAAAATCTCGCTCCCACCGTTCGTCAGCCGAAAATTATCCGCGAAAATTCCCCGGCTGCCAAGTTGAATTTTATTTCCCTCGGCAACTGCCCAGTCCGCATAATTTAATTTCAGGCCGTTTGGATTTAGAGAAATTTCCGTAATGCCGTTCAAGGATTTTGCATTGCCAGAAATCAAGAATTGCGTGTTATCTTTTTCGTCTTTTGTTGATATATTATAAGTAATGATATTCTCCGCGACATCGCCATTGATATTCACTTTAGTGAGAGAGAAACTCTCGCTTTTCAAAGCGGCGACATCCAGATTGTACTGCAAAGCTCGATTTCCATTGGTGATTTTAAGAGCCGTCCTTTCCAAAGAATTGGTGCCATACACAATTTGAGGAATCTGGGCTTCGAGTTCTATTTTTTGAGAATCGGCGTTGTAATTTCCTGTAATGTCGATGGTTTCAAAGCTCTTCAAATCGGGAACGAATTTCCTTATCAAATCATCATTTATAATTTTTGCATTCAGTGTGAAGTATTGTCCCGCGTCTATCTTAGCCGCTTTCCCTGGCTTTTGGAATTGGTAATACTGATTCACAGTCTGCGACAATGAACCAAAAATTTGAGTTAACTTATATTTCCCTTTCAGCTCCAGATCGGCAATTTGCGAATTAAACTTGATCTGCGTAGAATCTGCTGTTGAAACCGCCACCAGATTCATTTCTTGAACCGGATACACTTCTTTGGTATCAGAAATGGCGAAGTTTTTCAGCGTCAGATATCCGTTGAGATCATCCGGGTTCAGGTTTTTGAAATCGCCGTCAATCAAACCAGCCAATATCATCGGCGAGCTGTAAAATCGCAGTTTATATAGATCCAATTTGGTGATATCTCCGTTCATTTTTATTGTTGGATTCTTATCGCTATAGATGCCGGAGGCTGTCAATTTTAAGTTCGCATTCGGATCTTTGGAGGTCAGGATAATATGGTATGCACCGCGGTTGATCTTGCCCACGAGATTCATATTTTGATAACGATAACCGTTGTAAGTCGCGGACCGAACGGTGCCTACAAGATTGGCATTAGCCCTTTTGAAATCAAAACTTTCGCCTTTTGCAGAAATTTGAGCCGTAACGCCGCCGATGTCTTTATTCTGAATAAATTTCCCAACCTGAAGATTCTGCAAGTTGGCTTTCACATCGTACAACTCGCGATTCTTGCGCCGCATATCTAATTTTGCGTTGATTGCTGCATTTCCGAGCGTAGAATAGAGCGTCAAATTGGTATTGACGACTTTCGTAGTTCCTTTAGCAAAACCCTTGATGCTGAAATGCGATGGTAAGGAAATATTTGGCGGAATGGTGCCTTTCGGTATCAAATTAAAAGCCGTTTTTCCGGATGAAGCCAATTCTCCGATTTTCAAATCGTAGTACAACTGGTCAGGATTCATCGCATTTTTGATTCTTCCGGAAGCATTCACGCGCAATTGATCGAGCCCGGAAATTTTCAGTTCGTTGATCAAAAGATCATTCACCAAACCTTTAAGATTGGCATTGATGTCAAGCGTAGCGTTTGGATATTTATCGAAAGGTGCTGTATTTCTGAGCGTTGGCACCAAGTTCAAAATATCGGCAAAACCGATTTTTGACTCCTTGATATTAGCAGAAATGTGCACCGCTCCAAGATTGGAAGACAATTGCTCCACCGAATTATAATTGAGTATCACTTCGTCCCGCAAAATCGACTTCGAAGTTTGAAGATACAAATCTTTGAGGTAAGCTTCTCGATCGGAATAAACAAAATCTGTATTGAATTTCTGAACATCCAATCCACTTTTTTCCCGGATTTCTGCAGATTTTACGCTACCGGCAAACCCATTGTTTTCCATCTTGAAATCGCGAACATCCACATTTAATTTTGCAAAATTGAGATGGTTAAAATCCATACCCGTCTTCGTTGGTGCAACGGCGGTGTTGTTGAAAGCGATTTTCACATCATCCAATTTCAGTTTTCCAAGCAGCACTTTCATCGCTTTTTCCTGAATCGAATTTTTCTCAACTTCCGGTTTATTTTCGTTTTTTGGATTCGCGTTGGCTGCAGGTAGATAGAGATTAGCATTGATGTTTGCCCCTGTCAATAGGACGTTTTCCACATCATAAAAATTATTTTGAAGATCCAGCGTGTTGACTTTGGTGCTCAATTCTTTGAAGAGAATTTTTGCAAAGGTTTTGGTATTATCGTCGCCATAATCGATGTTAAAATTAGTCAATTTGATGCCGCTCAGGCTCAGCTGCATCGGCTTTTTCTGATTGAGAGAATCTACTTTTTGCTCCACATTTTTGGAAACTTCTTGCACCAAATCCTGCTTCAGTTTCAATTTCAAACCATCCAGCGTGATGTCTTTCACCGCATATTTATTATTCTGAAGGTCAAAAGTTTTCACTCTTGTATCAAAAAATTTGAAATAAATCTGGAGATCATTTTTGGCTTGTTGGTCGTTAAAAGTCACGCCGATATCTTTCAACTTAATCTTGTCGAGCGAAATGATAAAAGGCTTAGACGGACTTTCCTCCTTTTCCGACGTTGCGAAAGCATTGATAATATAATCGAAATTGAATTGACCTTTCGGATCTCGCACCACGTTGGCACGCACGCCTTCCAAATCGATCGAAGTCAGTTCTGCTTTTGAATTGAGAAGTTGCAAAATGTGCAGCCCAACATCGAATTTCTTGACCGCTAAAAGTGTATCAACTTTTTGACCCTGCAAATAAAGATTTTCCATTACTAAACTGTTTGGAAAGCCGATGTAAACCCGATCGAGGCTCACTTTGGTTTTGATTTTCCCCTCCAGATAGACAATCAATCGGTCTTTGACAAAATTTTGGACGAACGGCAACTGTAAACTCAAAATCAGTAAGAGCAGCAAAACAAAAACGGCAACGATGGTTCTGATCAATCGTCTAATAATCTTTCCTCTGTTTAGTTTAATTTTCAATGGCGGATTTTTTTGTTGGAAACCAAAAGCAAATACTATACTAAAATTGAATGTATCTTAGTTGAAGATAAAATTATGGGGAAACTCTATCCCAAAAATTTTTCGATTTTACTAAGTTGGTGAGAGTTTTGCTGAGCCAAAGATATTATTTTTTAGTTCCAAGATAGAAATCTGTCCTTTTCATTTACGACTTTATATTATTGCTATCTGTATTTTCTATTTCGTCAATCGCTTAAAATCCGTAAATTGTGTTTTTAAAAAAATGTAAAACATTCAAATGAAAAATATTCTAACCAATTACAAACAAGGGTTTATCTTCAGCAAGCATACACCCGAAGAAATATCGAATTTCGATCGGGTTTTCGACGTCTTTAAAGACTTGCTTACGCATACTTCCGGCGATATCGAAGAGGCCTTTGAATGGCTCGATATTCTGGATAAAGAATACGACATCTTCACCGACGATTATACATTGGCAGACTTCGAAGAAGACCTGAGAAAGCGGGGCTACATCAAGAAAGAAGAGGATTCCGAAGATGGAGACCAAGGAACCGGCAAGGGAAAAAACATCCTCACGGCCAAGCTGGAAGCCGCTTTGCGAGAATATGCGCTGGATCAAATATTCGGAAAACTGAAGAAAAGCGGCATCGGAAACCACCGAACCCACAAAACCGGCCTTGGTGACGAGCGCGAAGGCGAAAACCGAAATTTCCAATATGGGGACGACCTCTCGGCCGTCAATATGACCGAAAGCATGAAAAACGCGCAAATCAACAACGGAATTTCTGAACTGAAAATCACGGAAGACGACCTCATCGTAGAAGAAACCAAGCACAAAGCGCAGATGAGCACCGTACTGATGATCGACATCAGCCACTCGATGATTTTGTACGGCGAAGACAGAATCACGCCCGCCAAAAAAGTGGCGATGGCTTTGGTAGAACTTATCAAGAGAAAATATCCGAAAGATACCATAGACATCATCGTTTTCGGTAACGAAGCTTGGCCAATTCAAATCAAAGATCTCCCGTATTTGCAAGTGGGTCCATACCACACCAATACGGTTGCAGGACTGGAATTGGCAATGGACATTCTTCGCAGAAAAAGAAATACCAACAAGCAAATCTTTATGATAACCGATGGGAAACCCAGTTGCATCAAGCTACCGAATGGCGAATTTTATATGAACAGCATCGGTCTGGACGAAAAGATCGTTGGCCAATGCCTCAACAAAGCGGCGCAAGCCCGAAAACTGAAAATTCCCATCACCACTTTTATGATTGCCCAAGACCCTTACCTTCGGAGGTTTGTAGAAGATTTTACTGCACAGAACAAAGGAAAAGCTTTCCTCACCGGACTTTCCGGCTTGGGCGAAATGATTTTTGAGGATTACGAAAAAAATAGAATAAAGAGAATTTAAAAAATATGAAAAACGATATTACATTCAAAGAATTAAAAAAGTCGGGATATGCCGATAAAACAATCAGTCAGGAACTTCAAGCCAATTTAATATCAAAAATCAGAGCTAATGAACCGGTTTTTGAAGGTCTGTGGGGCTACGAAGACACGGTGATTCCGCAACTTAAAAAAGCAATCTTGGCCGGGCATCACATCAATCTTTTGGGCTTGCGCGGCCAGGCCAAAACCCGCATTGCGAGAAGTATGGTTAACCTTCTGGACGAGTATATGCCCGTTGTAAAAGGTTCTGAAATCAATGATAGTCCGTTTCAGCCCATATCGAAATACGCCAGGGACTTGCTTGCAGAATTGGGCGACGAAACGCCTATTTCTTGGGTGCATCGGTCGGATCGTTTTTTTGAAAAGCTGGCAACGCCCGATGTGAATGTGGCCGATCTGATTGGCGACATCGATCCTATAAAAGCGGCAACTCTCAAGCTGCCTTACTCAGACGAGCGCGTTTTGCATTACGGAATGATCCCCAGAGCCAACCGTTGCATTTTTGTCTTGAATGAACTTCCAGATTTACAAGCTAGAATCCAAGTTTCTCTTTTTAATATTTTGCAGGAAGGCGACATTCAGATTCGGGGTTTCCAATTGAGAATGCCGCTGGATATTCAGTTTATTTTCACGGCCAATCCGGAAGATTATACCAATCGGGGAAGCATCGTGACGCCGTTGAAAGACAGAATAGGTTCGCAAATCTTTACCCATTATCCCAAAACGATTGAACTTGCAAGACAAATTACCGAACAAGAAGCTGCAATATCAGATGATGACAAATCGCAAATCCAAATTCCCGATTTAGCAAAAAATCTCTTGGAGGAAGTGGCCTTTGCGGCACGCGAGAGCGAATATGTGGATGCCAAAAGCGGCGTGAGTGCGCGGCTTACCATCAGTGCGATGGAGAACCTGATGGCAGCTGCAAAACTGCGTTTGATAGAAACAGGTGCGGCGCAGACGAGCGTTCGCTTGCTAGATTTCATGTCTATCATCCCCTCGATCACGGGAAAAATCGAGCTGGTATATGAGGGCGAACAAGAAGGCGCCGATTATGTTGCAAAAATACTAATTGACAAAGCGGTGATGACGCAATTTGAAAGCCTATTTCCCCGAATATCCAAGCTGGAAAAAGAAGGGATTAAAAACGCCTATTCCGATCTCATCCAATGGTTTCACAAAAATCATCTGGAGCTGAATTATAATGATACCGACGAAGAATTTTATGCTAAGTTGGACAGCATCAATCCGCTGGTGAAAATTGTGGAAGACAATGTTTCGGAACTCGACAAAGCGGATCAGAATTTCTGCAAAGAATTGATTTTATGGGCTTTGACTATTAACAAAAAATTGGATCGATCTGAAAATTCCACCGCGTACACTTTTGATTCTGCCGGAATCAATCCGTTTTTCAGAGACTAAACCTCGCGGAATTAAGATTAGTAATTACAATTCTTCGACTTAAAAGATAAAGTTTTAATTACTTGCTAAAATAGGTGAAGGTGCATAGGTATGTCTTATTTTAAATACTTGTATCTGATTTTTAGCACATCTTTTGCTTAAACCTATTTTAGATATTTTAGAATGAAGAATGTCCTTAATATTTTACTACTTCTATTGATAGGAAGCCCATCACTTTTTGGCCAATCGGCAGGAGGAAATGTGAATAATTTACCGATTCACGAATATACCTTGACCATAAAAAAAGAACTGGTTCAAAAGCCGGCAAAAAAGTGATGGGGATGACGATCAATGGAACGATTCCCGGACCGACCCTTGAGTTTAAGGAAGGCGAGTATGCCATCATCTATATTAAAAACGAAATGGATGAGGAAACGTCTATCCATTGGCACGGCATCCTCATTCCCAATTACTACGACGGCGTTCCTTATTTGACCACCCCGCCCATAAAGCCCGGAACCACTTTTAAGTACGAGTTCCCCATCCGCCAATCGGGTACGTATTGGTACCACTCGCATACGATGCTTCAGGAGCAGAGCGGCGTTTTCGGTGCCATCGCAATCCAGCCCAAAGAGAAAAGGCTGCAATATGATAAGGATTTGGTTTTGATGCTGTCTGACTGGACGGACGAAAAACCAGAAAACATCATGCGAAATCTAAAACGCGGCAATGAATGGTACAACATAAAAAAAGGAACGTCCGTACCGCTGAACAAGGTGATCGGTCGGGGTGCCTTTGCTGCGCAACTCAATTTTTGGAAACAGCGGATGGAAGAAGCCGATATAGCGGATGTCTATTATCCGGCTTTTCTAATCAATGGCGAAAAATCAGTTGAATATCCTCACTTAGAGCCCGGCGAAAAAATTCGTTTGCGAATCATCGACGGCTCGGCCTCCACTTCATTTTGGATGACATTTGGGGGCGAAACACCGCTGTTGGTCTCTGCAGACGGGCAAAACGTGGTTCCGATTTCTCAAAACAAAACCTTTATCGGTATTGCCGAGACCTATGACTTCATCATCACCATTCCGGAGAGCGGCAAGATCGAATTCAGGGCAATGGCGCAGGACGGTTCGGGAACCACTACCGCCTATTTCGGAAAAGGAAAAGTGCTGCCGGCGATGGTTTTGCCACGACCCGACAAAATTGAAATGATGCAGGAAATGGTAAAGATGGACATGAAGATGGGCGCACCTGCATTGAAATACCGACCCAAAAAAGATGAACGTTACAAAATGGAAGAAAAGTACGGGATGAAGATGGATCATACGAAAATGGCAAAAGATTCGGGTCAAATCGACGAGGACAAGATGAATATGACGGACAGCGACACCGAGCATAAGACCCATAAAATGCAGATGAACCATTCGCAGACAGATCACATCGCGGTAAAAAAAGACACCATTCCTGCGATGAACGAAATGAAAATGGAACATAAAGTCGGGAAAAAAGAAATGCCGACGGACGGAATGAATATGTACTCGGAATATAATTACGACTATCTGAAATCGACCGAAAAAACGTCTTACCCAAAAGATATCCCGGTTAAAAATATTTTACTAAACCTGACCGGGAATATGAACCGGTATGTTTGGAGTATGAACGGCGTGCCATTGAACGAAGCGGACAAGATAAAAATAAGCGCCGACACCATCACGAGGATGACCTTCAACAACCTCACAATGATGCACCATCCGATGCACCTGCACGGCCATTTTTTTAGGGTTCTCAACAAAAATAACGACTACTCGCCTCTGAAACATACAGTCAACGTGCCGCCAATGACCAAAGTAACCATCGAATTTTACAGAAATGGCGGCGACGAATATGGCGACTGGTTTTTCCACTGCCACACCCTCTATCATATGATGAGCGGCATGGCAAGAGTCGTGAGCTATGACACACCCAGAGATCCGCGAATGTCGCAATATCCCAGTACCGTTTTAAAAAAGGAAGCGAACATGTATTACGCTTGGTCCTTACTCGATGTTGCATCCAATATGGCCGCATATAATCTGGTAGTGTCCAACATCCGCAATCAATTCAATATTTTGGGGGAATATGGATGGAATAAAAACATGGAAGCCGAAGCCACTTATGAATATTATTTATATGATTATTTCAGAATTTTCGCAGGCGTTCAATTGGAAAATAAACAGGAAGATGAATTGGATGATATTACAACGACCGCTGTTGCCGGCATTCGATATTTGACACCATATCTGTTCAATCTTGATGTCCGCATAGACAATAAACTGCGGCCACAAATAAGTTTGAGCCGCCAACTCATGATTTTTCCCAGAACCTCAATTTTTGGAATGTACCAATATCAAGCGGATTTTGGCTGGGTAGACCAGTTAGAAAACGGCGATAATTATGAAAAAGAGGTGGTTTGGAATGCGGGCATAGAATATTTTTTATCCCGAAATTTTTCATTAATGATAAATTACGACAATCGTTTTGGTGCTGGTGGTGGACTTTCTATGAGATTTTAAAATTTAAAAATATCTGCTTTTCTTCTGCGAAGAAAATCAATACAATAATTTAATGGTAACTTTCTTAGTAAAAAATAAGCAAAACGAACTATTCCAGAAATCTTACAAAAAAAGGAGGTAAACTATTTTTGAATTGAATGTTACCAAAAATTTAAGTTTTTTGCTGCACAAAATTATTGGGTCTCGGAAAATTATAAAAAAGCTAAGTTTGACAGATTTTTGAACAACAACCACAAAGCAAAATTAAAAATTTGAATAATGAAAAATGTGACAAAATCCGTACTGTACGGACTTCTTCTATTCGCACTGTCTTGCAATAAAAACGGCGACAAGCAAAAGGTTCAAAACCAAGACAGCACCAAAGCCGCACCAGTACACACGGCACAAACCGGTAATTCTTCAACCTTTGATATCAATACTATTCCTTTTTCGGATTATCCGTTAGGAGAATTTCCCTTCTTTACTCTTCCGGCCGGCCTCGCTGAACAAAATGAACCGGTTGAGCGACATTATGATAGAATATTTTTTGCCATAAAGGGCAAGATGATTCCGATAGATGGCAAAGTTTGGAAAGCTAATATCACCACCAAATCCGGAAATTATGATGATTGGAGCCTGCCATTTTTTGAGAAAAGCTACGACGAAGCCATCAAAGCGGCGGGCGGGGTGAAAATCTTCGACGGGAAAATAACGCCTGTGGAATACGACAAATATCACGAGCAAGCCGCCTACTTGGGCGAAGATGGCTCTATTGGATATCCTGACGAGGTCATCAAAACCTATGTTATCCACCGGCGGGATGGCGGCGATATTAACATTCAGCTTTCCGGATCTACGGCCGGCGGCAAAATAAATATTCTTCAAAAAGAAGCCTTTAAACAAACCATAACGATGCTGAACGCAGATCAAATTCAAAAGGATTTGCAAAACAAAGGCAAAGCCGTACTGCACATCAACTTTGATACCGACAAAGCCACATTGAGACCCGAAGGCAGACAAGCGGTGGGCGAAATTTTAAAAGCTCTCAATGCCGACAAATTACTGAAAATCTCCATCAACGGCTATACCGACGATACGGGCGATGAAAATCACAATCTGGAACTTTCCAAACAACGCGCCGAGACGGTAAAATCGGAATTAATAAAAAACGGTATAGAAGCAGACAGACTGTCATCGGCAGGTTTTGGCGAAAATAATCCTATTGCCGATAACCATACTGATGAAGGCAAGGCTCAAAATAGAAGAGTAGAATTGGTAAAAAAATAACAACCGCTCAACCCACGGATAAACAGTCTTTTTCGCGTCAAACATACATATATTCCAACTAATAAAATAATATTATGAAAGTGCCTCTTTTTTTTCTGTTGGTGTTTCTTGTAAGTTGTAGTTCCGATGATGCGGATTCTGACGAAACCCCCTCTCCATCATCCGTTTCTATGTACTACCCTCCCACTACCGGTTCCACATGGGAAACCCAGTCTATCACCAGCTTGGGATGGAATCAAAATGCGGTGCAACCGCTAAAAGATTTTCTTAATGAAAAACATACCAAATCCTTTATGATTCTGGTGAATGGAAGAATCGTGATGGAAGAATATTTTGATGGTCATAATGCCTCTGCCGAATGGGAATGGAACAGCGCGGGAAAAACATTGGTTGCCACCACCACGGGAATCGCTCAGGAAAAAGGATTGCTAAACATTCACAACAAAGTCTCCGATTACTTGGGTACCGCCTGGACCAGCATGCCTTTGGAAAAAGAAAACCTCATCGCCGTAAGACATCTGCTAACGATGACAGCGGGCAATGATGAAACAAAACAATATATGATCCAGGCTAACATCACCTATGTCGCCGACGCCGGAACCCGATGGGCCTACAGTAATATTTTCCAAAAATTAATGGATGTGATAGGCAACGCCAGCAGCAAACCCTTCGAAACCTATTTCAACGATCAGTTGAAAAACAAAATTGGGATGGACGGCTATTGGAATTACGGAACGATCTACACCATCTTCCACAGCACTACCCGGAGTATGGCACGGTTTGGTCTATTGGCTCTGAACAAGGGAAAATGGAATACCGAGCAAATCATCAACGAGAACTTTTTTAATGAAAGCATTTCGACTTCGCAAAACCTCAATCCTTCTTATGGATATTTGTGGTGGCTCAACGGTAAAGCCAGGTTTATGATACCGGGTGAGCAAACCGTATATCAGGGTTATCTGATTCCGAATGCACCGGCTGATATGTATGCTGCGATGGGCGCCAACGACCAAAGAATCTACGTGATCCCAAGCAGAAAAATGGTCATCATCAGGATGGGCAACGCCTCCGATCCTTCGAATCCTGATTTTGCCATATCCGGTTTTGACGAAATGCTTTGGGACAAAATCAACGCGGTCATCAACTGAGAAAAATACGGCGAACCAGTCCACTACATTAAAATATTATAACCGGCGGTGGTAAAATGAGTTCCGCACACCACTGGAATTTTTGTATTTTAGCAGAAGGTATCGGTGAGGTTTTGAGCAGACCAACTTGCAATTAAAACCTTCGATATCCGAAGTGTCTAACAAAGATAAAACTTAACAAATGAGTGGCAACAAAAAGGAATTTATAAAGCAAATTATTGAACAAAATATCCCGATTCATAAATTCTTAGGATTAGAAATGTTGGTTCTCGAAAAAGGCTTTGTACGGGTGCGTGTGCCTTTCCGCGAGGAGGTGGTGGGCGATTTCAGACGGAACCGCTGGCACGGCGGGATTATCGCCACTATTATGGATTCTGTGGGCGGCATTGTGGGTGGCACGCATTTCAAAACATTTGAGGACAAGATTGTCACCATCGATCTCCGCATCGATTACCTGAAAGGTGCCGAGGCCGAAGCCATCATCGTAGAAGGAAAAATCGTGCGCTTGGGAAACCGGATTTTGGTAACCAAAATGAAAGCTTTCCAAAATGAAGAACTCATCGCCGAGGGCAAAGGCGTTTATAACTTTTTGAGAATGGAGCATCCGAAAACGCCGGAAAACTGATACTCGTCGCCTCAATTTCAACGAAAGTGGATCTCCAAAATCGTGGTAGTTTTTTGCCGTCGCGAGTTTTTGTACAGAAAGAAAAATGAGAAAGCCACAAAAAATTATTGCTTACAAAAATGTACTCAAAAGGATTCGTGCTGTAGAGGGGAAACCTAAGAAAATTGGATTGAGACTTTCCTGAAGAATTAAACTTTTACTTGAAAATTTGGAAACTAGATTTTTGGAATACGAAATATAGAATGTTTCTAAGAAAATATATGAATAAGAAAGAGGGATAATTTTAGGTTTAATTAAAGTAAATATTTCTCATCTGTGTAAATAATTCTGAACTCGTTAAGTTTTATTCTTTCAAAAAATATTCTTTGAACACCCCTTTGCAATAGACCATTTTCTTGGGTTTTGCCAATGATATAAATATTGTCATTATAATTTTCAAAGAGTAGATTGATGAAGGTTTCTATATAAATAGATTCTTGACTTATTTCTATTCTCAATATTGCGTTATTACTAATGTGGATATAATTATTGGTTAAAAAGTTCTGTCCTAAAATTATAGATTTTATTGCAGAATCTTTATACCGGAAAAATCTGTCATTTTCACCCTTATGATCTTTTAAGTGCAAATATTTTCTATGGAAGGGAACATCCATATCTCTTTTACAAATACTTATTCTATATTCATCTTCATATTCCCACTGTCTGCTTTTTACAGTTGTCATATATAAAAATGGAACAGCAATTCCCATAAATTCTTTTCTTGTATATTTTAATAATTTAATTTCTTTAACATATTCCATAGGTCGAAAAAAGAGATTTTCAATATCAGAATTAAGTATCTTGTAATTGCCTAGCAATTCATCACTTTCAAACTCAATACAAAATCCAGCTTCCGATGTATAGTGTGACCACATTAAAGCATTTTTGCAATTTGTTGTAAGAGAAATAGTTCCAAACTTATTACTCAAGCTAGAAACAAATGTTTCTCTGAATTCTTTAAAATTTTGACATTGATCTTTTTTATAGTACTCACTAATTTTTTCGTCGCAATATTTTTCTTTCAAATGATTTTTGAAGAACCCTTTAAAAACAGCTTCTTCAATTTCCTTAAAATCAAATATTCCATCTGAACTATCAAAAGAATCATTTAGCAAATAAGGATGTGACGCAAATAAATATTTTTGGATGAGCGCATTTACATTTCTTTCATTAAGTTCATAAAATTTATAAAGATTTTCTGGAATAATAAATGGTGGATTAGTTTTTACACCATCATTTGAATATTTAAAAGAAATGCCATTGCAAGTGTTCGAAATATAGTTGTCCATTTTTTATTTTTTCCAAATATACATCAGGAGTAGCTAAATAACATTTTTGCTTATTCCTTTGTTCCCTACTACCGCATGAATTCTTTTCTTGCAATTAATTATTATAATTTGTGCAATTTTTTTGCTTGTCTGTTTAAAACAACCTATTTCAGGACGAAACAAAAATGGCACGAAACAAAATGGCATTAATTTTGAGAATCTTCGCATTATGAATACATCAACAGCACCTGCCGTTTTAGAAGGAAAAACGGCTCTTATTACCGGCGCCTCCAGCGGTTTGGGATTTGCAATGGCAAAAGCACTTGCGGCAAACGGCGCTTCGGTATTGATAACGGCACGCTCGGAAGATAAACTAAAGGAAGCCGTGCAGCAATTGCAGCAGTATGGCGATGTGCAAGGCACGCCAATGGATGTTCGCGACGAAGATTCCATAAACAAAGTGCTGGGCTGGGTAAAAGCGCAGTGGGGAAAACTGGACATTTTGATCAATAACGCCGGCATTGGTATGCGCACCGTCAATCTCAATTTTCTTACCGACCCCAAACCTTTTTACGAAGTAAGCGCCGAAGGTTTTCGCAATTTAATTGATACCAACCTGACCGGCTATTTTTTGGTGGCCAAAGCGTTCGCTCCTTTATTGGTAGCACAGGGAAAGGGCAAAATTGTCAATATTTCCATGAACCACGAAACTATGAAGCGGAAAGGCTTTATTCCTTACGGACCATCGAGGGCAGGCGCAGAATCGCTGTCTTACATTATGGCGGAAGATTTAAAAGAAAATAACATAGACGTCAACATGCTTTTGCCGGGCGGAGCTACCGAAACGGGCATGATACCGGAAGGCCTGCTGGAAACATTAAAAGACAATAGCTTTTTGCTAAGCCCAGATGTGATGGCGGAACCCATTGTTTTTCTGGCTTCGGATGAAAGCAATGGAATAACCGGCGAGCGCATCGTAGCAACGGATTTTGCTGCTTGGAAACAGACTATGCAGACGCAAAAAAACTGACAAAATTACAAATCAAAAATATTCCTGAGCCACCAGCAAGAAAACAAACTTCTAAAAAAAATAAATTCAATTTCGTTAAAAGCGAATAGCCGATCTGCAATAAAAATAAATTCACAAAAAAAAGCCGCATTCCTGCGGCTCTTCTCTATTATTTCGTTTCTCGAAAAATAATTCTTAGTAACGGCTACCCACGGTTTCTTTTGGTAAAGATGCTCTGATGAACTCTAAATCTGCCGGTGTCAATTCTACATTGTATGCACCCAAATTTTCTTCCAATCTTTCGATTCTTCTGGTACCAGGGATCGCTGTGATTTCATCATTTTGATGTAAAATCCAAGCCAAAGCAATCTGTGCCTTGGTGGCGCCTTTTTCTTTAGCCACTTGGTCTATCAATTCTACAAATTTGATGTTTTCTTTCATCGCCTCATCAGAATAGCGTGGATGGTTTTTCCTGAAATCATTAGCTTCAAGATCTGCAGTGCTTTTGAAAGCGCCTGTCAAAAATCCTCTTCCAAGCGGACTATATGCCACAAAAGTAATTCCCAACTCTTTGCAAACATCGAAAACTTCTTGTTCCGGCTCGCGACTCCAAAGAGAATATTCAGTTTGGATCGCTGTAATTGGGTGAACTTTGTGAGCTCTTCGGATGGTTTCGGCACTTACTTCCGAAAGACCGATGTATTTTACTTTTCCTTCTTTTACCAAATCTGCCATCGCGCCCACGGTTTCTTCTATTTCTACCTCTTCATCTTGGCGGTGCATATAGTACAAATCAATGGCTTCGATTCCTAAATTGGCAAGGCTTCTTTCACAAGCTTTTTTCACATAGTCCGCTTTTCCGTTCACGCCCAGCCATTCTCCATTTTCTCCTCTCACAACGCCAAATTTTGTCGCCAAAACCAGCTTATCCCATTGGCCTTCAAACGCTCTTCTTACGAGTTTTTCATTGGCTCCCCAACCGTACATATCGGCGGTGTCAAAAAAATTAACGCCTAAATCAAGGGCTTTGTGCAAGGTTTTAATAGATTCGGCTTCATCGAAAGAGCCATAAAATTCCGACATTCCCATACAACCCAAACCAATTCGGTTCACGGTTAGCGTACTGTTTCCTAAAGTTGTTGACTTTTTCATATTACAATTTATTTTTAGTAATTATATCTGCAAAGGTATGAGATGAAACAAAAAATCGGTTTGCAAAAAGCAATCCAATATTTGCAAAAAACAATCAATTTCTAAATTTCAATGGTGAAAAGGCGGTGTACTTCTTGAAAAAATTGGAAAAGTGCGCCACTTCTTCAAAACCCAAAGCAAAAGCTATTTCAGACACGTTCCATTGGGTTTGTTTGAGCAAGATTTTGGCTTCTTCCAAAATTCTGCCGTTGATGATTTCTCTGGTACTTTTTCCCGTGGTTTCTTTCAAAACTTTGTTGAGATGATTGATGTGTATGCCAAGGGTTTTGGCGAAATCTGTGGGCGTTTTCAGTTGGATGGTTTGGGAACTATTTTCGATGGGAAACTGTCTTTCCAGCAATTCGATAAACAAAGAAGAAATCCGGCTCGAAGCATTGCTCGTGACGGCCAAACTTTCGATGGGCTTCAGTTTCTGCCCGGTATGGATCAATTCCAAAACATAATTTCGGAGCAAATCATATTTGAAAGCGTAGTTAGACGACAGTTCGGCGTCCATTTTCTTGAATATCAGCTCTATTACTGCATATTGCTCATCATTCAATTGATAGACAAAATCGCTATTGGGCTGATAAATCGGCAATTCATCAATCAATAAACCTGTTTTGGTTGTCGATAAGAAATCGCCGGTGAAAACACAGAAAAAACCGGCTTGCTGAGGCGCTTGCGGAGTGTATCGGTACGGAATTTTAGGCGTGGCGAATAGGATGCCCTGCTTATTGATGAGGACAGATTTGCCGGCAAACTCCACCAAGTTCTCACCTTTTATCAAACTGATTTTGTAGTACAGCCTTCTGTTATAAGTCATTTCCGGCTTATTTGTGATATGGCGGTAAAACTTTTCGGTATCGAAAACGTTGAAGTGTCCCAAATCATTGAGACTGCTATTCTCCAGCAACGCATCCAGCTGATGCTGATTGTCTCCAAATATTTCCCTATAAAACTCGGCAATACCCGTCGTTTTCATTTTTGCAAAATTCAAATAATGGCAAAGGTATTAATTTTATAAATTAAAATGACGCAAACCGTAAAAAAGTATTCGAATGAGAATTGGTTTTGTTAAAAAACTTGAACCAATGAAACCAACGTTCAGAACTTAAACAAACTCTTGATAAAAGATTTGTTCAGATACTTGTCCAAAGGGTAGATTTTAAGAAAATGATTGCCCAGAAAAAGCAAAATCAAAACCACAGCGGGCTTATAGAAAAGATTGAGAATATTGAGTTTGAAATCCGGCAACAGAATCGCTACATTGATCGATAGAAAGCCCAATATCAAGGCGTAAAGCATTTCTATCCCCAGTGGAAAAACCTTGAATTTGAGGTAATTGAAACTGATTTTAATGACGTTGAATAGCGATAAAGAAATAGCATAAGCAACGGCGATTCCCAAGATTCCCAAGTCGGTATATCTAAGAAAAATCGTATTGAGACTGATGGTGAGCACCGCCAAAACAAGCATCACCACAATATTGAATTTATAAAACCTGGACAGCGAAATGATATGCCCGTTGAATCCCGTGGCCAAATCGAACAGCATCGCAAACCCAAGAACCCAAAGAACGGGTTCTGCCGTGCGCAGATCGTCGCCGTTTTTCATAAAATCTGCCAGATACGGGAATCCCACAACGATGCAGCAGAACAAAACCAATCCCAAAAAGAACAAACTGAGAGACGTCTTCTTGTGAAACCTGTCCAGTTCCTCATAATCGCCCGTTGCCAAAACCTTATTAATAATGGGTGCCGAGAGATTGAACAAACCCATTTGAGGAATGGTGATGAGCGAAATAATGGAATAAATAAGACTGTAAATCCCATTTTCCTGAAAACTTATGAACTCGCCAATCATCAGATTGTCAATATTAATCGCAATGTAATTGCCAATGTTTCCGAGAAATCCAAACAAACTGTAGGTTAGAATTTCGTGGTAAAAACCATCTTTTTTGAAATATCCCAAGTCAAAATCCGGGCGAATCTTCTCCAGCCGGTTGGTGTAATATCCGTATCCCAACAGCGAAATCAGGAACATCAAAAAGAAAAATCCATAGGCCGTCTTCTCGGCAAATCCCGCAAAGAAAAACAGACAAAACGCACCGATATTGGCTATCTTCGGTATGAGGTTTTCGAAAATATTGGGGACAACGATCCGTTTATAATTGGTCAAAAACTTATTAAAAACCGACGACAGCGCCAAAACGAGAACCAATGGCAAAATCAGCCGCTTCATTTCCCAAAGCTTGGAATTTTGAAGATCCGGAAAGAGATAATTAAGCAGAAAGTAGCCACCAACGAAAATCAAAAAATTAATACAAACTGCTAATAACGAGAGCGATAGCAGACTGTGATGCTTGCCATCCTCCTGTACTTTGGAGAAAAATTTGACGTTGGAAAAACTCAGACCAAAAACCACGATGGGAACCAATATTTCGGCGGTCGGAAGGATATAACGGAGCTTTCCGTAAAACGTCATATCGTGCGGAAAAATGAAAATCGAGGCCACAGTTCCCAGCAAAAAACCGAGATAACCAACGATGGAATATTTTATGCCTTGCCTTGCAACGACGCTCATAATTTGGTTGTGGGTTGGAGGTTAATAGTGCTTGGAAGAAAGATGATGTTGTTGATGTAATCTTTGTAATTCTTCACATTGTCGGGATTTTGGAGCTTCAGAAATTCTTCTGTCAGAATTTTCGGCTGCAAACTTTCCCGATCCAAATAATTGACAGAATATCCCCAATTTGCGACTTCCGAAATCAAAGTCCAAAGATTTTCTTTGTGATGGCGTTGCTCCATTTCTACCATCAAAATTGGTTTGAATTTTTCGATTGTTTTTCTCGCGCCGCGCAAAGTCTGCATTTCGTTTCCTTCGACATCAATTTTGATGAAATCGAGTGTTTGAAAGTTCAATTTTAATTCATCCAAAGGCTTGACTTCTACTTTTTGAAGAATGGTTCTTTCCTCATTGTTTTCCTTAATCGAAGTCTGCAAAGTTCCTCGGGTATGGACTTTTTCGCCATTGATAACGGGAATTTTAAATTCTGCAATTGTCGAAATATCGGACAAAGCCACAGAAGACAAATTGACTTTTGGGAACAACCTTTTGAGTCTTTTATAAAGCTGTGGATTTGGCTCGAATGCGAAAACATTTTCCGGTTTCAAATAATTTTCTAATGTGAAAAGATAAGCGCCGACATTGGCTCCCACGTCCATAAAAACAGCGTCTTTCGAAAGAACATTTTTTATCCAAAGAAACTCCGGCTCTACCCTTCTTTCTAACAGATTATGAGCATCAAGACCTTTCAATTTTTTGAAAAATCGGCTTTTGTAAAAACTCGGCGAAAGGTACTGGAGATTCTCCGCCAGCTGGCTGTAAACGCTCATCGATTGGTTTCCATTAATAACTGAACGACAAAGAAAATGCTTTTATTTCAAAAAATCATAAAATTTTGTTAAAATTAATTCCTTTAGGAAGTTTTCTGATTCGTGGACAAGATATTGCTCAACTTGTTTTAAATTTGATAGTTGAAGTACAAATAACAATTCAGTTTCCAAAAAAATTAATTATAATTAACTCATTATGAAATTCTTACACTTATTTATTATGATGTTTTCACTTTTCGGATGTACGCAGAATAAAGGCCAGGCCAAATCGATTCACAGCTTCAAAGTTGAAGCCTTGGACGGTTCTACGATCGATTTTTCCAAATTCAAAGGCAAAAAAATACTCGTCGTGAACACGGCTTCGGAATGTGGTTTCACGCCGCAATACGCCGATCTGGAAAAGCTCTACGAACAATACAAAGACAAATTGGTCATTGTGGGCTTCCCTGCGAACAATTTTGGCGGACAAGAACCGGGAAGCAACCAAGAGATTTCTACATTTTGTCAAAAAAATTACGGCGTCACCTTCCCGATGGCCGCTAAAGTCTCAGTAAAAGGAGACGACATCGCACCGATCTACAAATTCCTGACCGACAAGAAAGAAAACGGCGTGAAAAACACCACGATTCTCTGGAACTTTACCAAGATTCTGTTGGATGAAAATGGCTATGTCATCGATAGCTTCGTGAGTACTACCAAGCCGACCAGCGACAGCATTACGAAATATTTGAAATAGAGCAAGTTCAAAGTTAAAAAAAAGCGTTCAAATTTTTGAGCGCTTTTTCTATGATCTATCAGTCTATTATTTCAAAATCGAAGCCTAAACAAAAGGCAGTTTCACGACTTTTGCAGGAACATCCTTATTTCGGATTCTGATGAAAATCTCGGAATCCAATTTGAAGTGCGGTTTATCGACATAAGCCAATCCTATTCCGACTTTTTTCATGGGCGACATCGTTCCTGAAGTTACTTTTCCAATGGTTTTTCCTTCCGAATCCACCACTTCGTAATCGTGTCTGGGAATCGCTTTTTCCAGCATTTCGAAACCGACTAATTTTCGGCTAATTCCTTCAGCTTTCTGCTTTTCCAAGAAGGCTTTATTAACGAAATCTTTATCAAATTTTGTGATCCAGCCCAAACCAGCTTCCAAAGGAGAAGTGGTATCATCGATGTCATTTCCGTACAGGCAAAATCCTTTTTCCAGTCTCAAAGTGTCTCTGGCAGCCAATCCGCAAGGAATCAGTCCAAATTCCTTTCCCGCTTCTGTCAATGCGTCCCAAATCTGTTCGGCATTTTGGTTTTCAAAATAAATCTCGAAACCGCCGCTTCCCGTGTAACCTGTATTTGAGATAATGACATCCGAAAAACCCGCCACAGAACCCACTGAAAAATGATAGTAAGGAATCGATGACAAATCCGTTTCGGTCAATTTTTGAAGAATCTCGGTGGCTTTCGGACCTTGGATCGCGATCAAAGACATTTCATCGGAAACATTGGTCATTTTGGCGCCGAATTTCTCATTGTATTTTGCAATGTGATTCCAGTCTTTCTCAATATTTGAGGCATTTACAACAACAAAATATTTCTGATCTTCCATTTTGTAAACGATCAAATCATCTACAATTCCGCCGGTTTCATTTGGCAAGCAAGAATATTGCGCTTTTCCGTTTTCTAAGGCATCTACATTATTGGAAGTTACGAACTGCAAAAGATCTTTCGCAGTAGGGCCTTCGATGAAAAACTGTCCCATATGAGAGACGTCAAACATTCCCGCTTTTTCGCGAACGGCAAAATGTTCTTCGTTGATTCCGACATATTGAACAGGCATTTCGAAGCCTGCAAAAGGAACAATCTTCGCTCCCAAAGAAACGTGTTTATCGTATAAAGCGGTCTTTTTCATCTACTTTTTTTGTTAATTGATTTAATGCAAGCAAATCTAAAAATTAATTGTGAGTTTTTGGTTATGAATGCAAGTTACATTTCCACATTAATATCATTTTTAGATTAAGACATAAATGTTAACTTAGCGGTTTCAATAAAAAACTATGAGCGAAACCATTATTTGCCCCAAATGCCAATCCGAATTTACTTACGAACAAGATAATCTGCAGGTTTGTTCACAATGTTTCTACGAATGGGATCCGGCGGAAGTTTCTACTGAAGGCAAAATCTTCGATTCTCTTGGGAAAGAATTGCAAAATGGAGATTCCGTCATCGTCATCAAAGATCTTCCTGTGAAAGGTTCTCCGAAAGATATTAAAGCAGGAACGAAAGTGAAAAATA
The DNA here is from genome assembly GCF_003932955.1 of Chryseobacterium sp. SC28. GTDB lineage: Bacteria > Bacteroidota > Bacteroidia > Flavobacteriales > Weeksellaceae > Epilithonimonas. The sequence continues at coordinate 32,643 of NZ_QOVY01000015.1, read as the reverse complement.
TCAGATTGAGACCGGAAAGCGACCACAATATCGATTGTAAAATTGAGGGTTTTGGAGCAATGGCTTTGAAATCTGAGTTTGTGAGAAAAGCTTAGTAAAAAAAATAGAAAAAAACACTTCGACTCCGATCAGTGTGACAAGTTTAATATTATCAGTGTGACAAGTTTAATATTAAATGTAAGGCTGAGCAGAGTCGAAAGCCTTTTTAATATTAAACAAAAAAAAGGAAAAATTTGGCAGGGTCGACTTTCCAAGACTTTGATTGCTTATCGCTAATTTCAGTCCCGAGGGCAGAAAGAGAATTAACCAAAAATTTCCTATATATTTTCTTAGGTCAAAATTATAACTTATTTTTTGTTGGACAAATTCAAAACACTTAAGTTATCCATATTTTATCCACAAATTGAAATTAATCAAAATTCTAAATAGACCTTGCCGTCCAAAAATTCATTAGAATAGACGATGACCGACTTGTCTTCAATCTGCAACTTGTTTCTGTAATGCGAGCCGGCAAATCGGCTGTCGGAAACGGTGGCTTCAATGCCGGTTTCAGAAATCTTTATTTCGTGCGGAAAATAATATTTTTTCGTCAAATTCAGTTGAGATTTTTCCACATCGGTAAAAATATTGACTTCGCCCAGAAGTTTTGCAACATAATCATTGTAAGGATTTTCGTATGTTTCCTTCGGATTGTCATTTTGAACCAATCGGCCTTGTTGCAGGACTACAATCCGATCTGCCCAAGGCAGAACATCTTCCAAATCGTGCGTGGAAATGATCAAACTGAGATTGTTTTCTTTCACGTAATCAAAAAGTTTTTCTCTCAACTCAAACTTGCGGGAAAAATCCAAATTACTGAACGGCTCATCCAGCAAAAGCAATTTCGGAAGCACCGCCAAGGCTCTTGCAATGGCCACTCTTTGTTGTTGCCCGCCGCTGAGATTTTTTGGTAAGACTTTTGCAAAATCCGTCAAACCGACCACGTCCAGAAGGTCTTGTACTTTTTCCTTTTTCGATGTCGGATGGGTGTTGGAAATAAATTTGCCAACGTTGTCATAGACTGTCGCAAAGGGCATCAGATCGTAATTCTGAGCTACCAACTTCATTTGGGCTTCGCCGGGAACGAGGTTGGCTTTTGGGCCAAAAAGCTTTTCGCCATCGAATATAATTTCACCACTTTGCCAATCCATCAATCCGTAAATAAGACCCAGCAAAGTAGATTTTCCACAGCCGCTCTCACCCACAACTGCGATGATTTGGCCTTTGTCTACATTGAGATTTAGATTTCGGAACAAGGGTTTTTCTGCTTGATAATTGAAATAAAGATTTTTAACTTCCAGCAACATTCTGTAAAATTATTAGTTTAAAATAAGATAATTTTATTATTTTAGCAAAGAACGTAAAAGTAAGCAATAATTTAAAATTTTGAAATGAAATTGCCACGCATTTTCATTTAATAAAGAAAAAAATAAAGATATCGTATGAAAAAAGCAAGTTTAATAGCCGCTTTTCTGCTAATCTCCGCCTCGGTTTGCATTATTTCGTGTGGAAAAGACAAACCCGTTGGCAGCGAGAACAACGAAGTTCTGACCAAAACAGACGGACAAGTCTACGTTGTGGACACGCTAAACAGCAGAGCAGAGTGGAAAGGCTTCAAAGTGGTAAAATCTGAAAATATGAGCCACATCGGAAGTTTGAAATTTGAGAGCGGCGAAGTGACCGTGAAAGACAATAAATTGGAAAGCGGCCAATTTGTGGTCGATATGACCACTCTCACCAATGAAGATCTGAAAGATGACGAGTCCAAGGCAAAACTTATCAGCCAACTCAAAAGTGAAGATTTCTTCGATACTGGCAAATTCCCAACAGCTTCGTACGAAATCACAAAAGTCACCGAAGCACCCGCAGGAAGTGATTACAATACCATTCTCGACGGCAATCTCACGTTGAAAGGCATCACGAAACCATTCAGTTGCAACGCCAATGTGAAAGTGGGCGAAGGGGAATTAACAATCGCTACGGAACCGAAAGACATCAACAGAGATGAGTTCGGCATCAAATTCCAACTGCCTGCGGCCGAAGGCCTGATCAAAAACGAGATCAACCTTCAGGTCAAAATCAAGGCTCTGGAAAAGAAATAACTTCAAGAATAAAGAATAAAGAAACAAGAATCAAGAATAAAGAATCAAGAATCAAGAATCAAGAATCAAGAGACAAGACTAAAGGGACAAAAACTAAGATAACAATTCACAAAAGGCAGTTTTTTGTAGAGAATTTTTAGTTTATAAATCGTATTTTTGCAGTTCTTATTTTTTATATAAATAATGCTAGAGAACATTGATGCCTTACTGAAAGAAGTACAAAATTTTCAATCTACCACCAAGGATGAGATAGAACAATTCCGACTAAAATTCGTTGGGAAAAAAGGAATCATGAACGATTTCTATGATACTTTGAAAAGGATCCCAAATTCGGAAAAGAAAGATTTTGGACAGAAAATCAACCGCTTACGAAACGCCGTAGATCATAAACTGGAAGAGCTAAAACAAGCATCCCAAACCGAGAAGACGCCTGAAAAAGAAGATCTTTCCAGACCGGCTTTTCCTCTGGAGTTAGGTTCCCGCCATCCGATTAATCTTGTCAAAAACAGGATTATAGAAATCTTCAAATCGATTGGTTTTGCGGTTGCCGACGGTCCGGAAATCGAAGATGATTGGCACAATTTCACGGCGCTGAATCTTCCGGAATATCATCCGGCAAGAGATATGCAGGACACTTTCTTCATCGAGCAAGATCCCGATGTGCTCTTGAGAACGCACACTTCATCCGTACAAATCCGCTATATGGAAGAGAACAAACCACCGATCCGAATTCTTGCGCCGGGTAGAGTCTTCAGGAATGAGGCCGTTTCTTCCCGCTCGCACTGTATTTTTCATCAGATCGAAGGACTTTATATTGACGAGGATGTCAGTTTTGCAGACCTTAGGCAGACGATCCAATTCTTCACCACAGAACTTTTTGGCAAGTCTAAAATCAGGATGCGGCCTTCCTATTTTCCTTTTACAGAGCCCAGCGCAGAAGTGGATGTTTATTGGGGTCTGAACTCCGAAACGGATTATAGAATCACAAAAGGAACGGGCTGGCTGGAAATCATGGGTTGCGGAATGGTAGATCCGGCGGTCCTCAAAAATGTAAATATTGATCCGGATAAATTCACGGGATACGCCTTTGGAATGGGGATCGAAAGGATTGTGATGCTACTCTATCAGATGAGCGACATCCGAATGTTCTTTGAAAATGACGTCAGAATGCTGGAGCAGTTCAAGAGTTTATAGCCTGCTTGCCCATCACAATAAAGTAAAAAAGTTCTGATTAGTTCAGGACTTTTCGTTTTTTCTGTTTCCTAGTTTGCTCCACAAATGGAGAATATAGACCACGAGGATTCCCAAAATTCCGGAAGATATAGAAAAGACGAATTTCGTATTGTCATCGTCCAAAAATCCGGCTTGCCAATCGATGGCATAAAAGCTAATGGCAATGGATACGATAAAGATAACCAAGAATACTTTATAAAATGTTTGCATTCGGAATGAAATTTAAAAATGAATATAGTTCTGAAACAGCTGTGCAAAGTTAGCGGTAAATAATTTAATAGAGATCGCCAAAAGCACAATTCCGAACACTTTTTGCAAAACCAGCAAAGACCCCTCGCCCATTTTCCTTTCGATCCACGGTGCCAATCTCAAGACGATATAGACCAAAATTGTATTTAAAACAATCCCGCAAATAATATTAATGTCATGATATTCTGCCCGCAAGGAAAGTGTTGTTGTCAAAGTTCCAGCGCCCGCAATTAATGGAAAGGCGATTGGAACGATGGAGGCCGCCTGCGGCTGGGTGGTTTTGTGAATTTCTATGCCCAAGATCATTTCTACGGCAATAATGAAAATGACAAACGCACCGGCAATCGCAAAAGAATTGACATCTACACCAATCAGTTTCAGGATGTTATTTCCAATGAAAAGAAACGAAATCATAAGCAAGCCGGCTACTATTGCGGCTTTTTCGGCTTCTATTTTCCCAAACTTTTGACGGAGCGAAACGATCACCGGCACCGATCCCAAAATATCGATGACAGCGAACAACACCATAAAAGTGGTCATAGTTTCTTTGATTGAAAACTCTTTTATAAACTCCATATTTTAATTTTAAAGATTTCGCAAAAATATAAAATATTTTTGACAATTTCTTAAATCTTATAATAGAGTTCTTTTGTTTCGTCCAGTATCTCGATCAGATTGTCTTTGGCGTGTACGGGATAGTATTTTTCAATAGTCGCCTTGCTCATCAATTGCTCATACTTTTCGGACGTCGCAAGTCCAAAATTATTTTTGAAATAATCGGAAACACTTAGGCTGTATTTGCTTCTGCAATAGTGTTCTGCTTCTGACTTTAGCTTTTCGAATCCTTCGAAAAAGTTTGTAAACAGTTGACTGTCAATGCATTTTTGCAAATAACTAAAATGTGAATCTGCGTCCAAAAAGTTCTGGCTTCTCAACATCGCTTCTGTTTCAGCAATTGTGACAATAGGTTCGGAAGCTTCTTTTTTCTTTTCGAGATTTTGTTTTTTCGCAGCCTTAATCTTTCTGTTGAAATAGATGAAGAGCAGTGCACCCAACCCCACAATCAGAAGATTGCCGAAGATTACCTTCCAACTGATTTTTTTATCCTCTTTTACTTTCAGTTTTTGCGTGCTAATCACCGGCGAATCCACCTTTTCCAAGACTGTGTTGGTGTATTCGTTTACTTTTTCCAAGGTTGTTTTGGCATTGGCAATATCTTCTGCATTCACGGCAGTTAGCAGTAAGAATTTGGAACCCACTTCCATATATTTTTCTTCTCTTGGGTCGAAGTACGAAAAATCTGCGGTTGCAATTTTCAAGTCGCCTCTTTTCTTTGGAATGACCACATATTGCGCCTCCACCTCTCCTTCGATGCCTTGTTCCGTTGCGAAAGAATTGTTGACAATCTTTGGTTTAAAGATGTCGTAATCGGGAGAAGGTAAAATTTTCGGAACGATAGACGGCGAAAGATTTCCGTTTCCGATGATTTTCACAGAGATATTAAAAGCCTTATTGATTTCGAAATTTTCTTTGCCTTTATCGGTCATTTCTATCTTCACATCGTATTTTCCCACGGCATTGGAAAAATTGACAGGAGCTCCTTCAGGCAATTTCTTGACATTCAGTTTGGCTTTGTTGGAAAGCAAACTGCTCGAATGATTGGAAAGAGGAACTTTCATCGGAGGAACCTCTATCACACCTTCGGCTTTAGGGACTATTACAAATATGCCGATAGTCTGCGACGCGTAGCCCTCTTCAGAATGCTCGATAGACTCATCAAAGTTTGCCACAGTGCGAATATTGAAATTGCGGGTGGATTCGAATCGTGCAGGTTCCAAGTGTCTCAATTTCGAAATATTTTTGGTAAAAGCTTTCAAAACTACCACGGTAGGCTCATCTTTATAGACTTCCTTATCTTGCAACTGCATATTCAGATACATATTTTTTTCAGGTTTGCCCGCTGCCAAAGATTTTTTATCTGCTTCTTTCACGACGATATCTATCGGCTCTGTTTTGTAGATTTTGCCGTTGATCTTTACCAGTGCGGATCCGATTTTTATATTGCCCGTCTGCTTCGGACTGAGCAAAAATTGGTAAACCATCTGGTTGATTCTTATTTTTTTGACGGGATCTATCAGCGTATTCTGTTCCGAGGAGATGGCGTAATCGAATTTCGTAAGATCGGGCAGTTTCAGCGGGGTTTCCTGCACCAGATCTTCGCCAAATATTTCCAAGACGACGGTGAAGGTAAGGGGTGTATCGACGCGCAAATCCTGCGTGTTAACCTCCGAGTAGAGATTGACCTGCGCCCAGGAAAAACCCGATGCTAAAAGGAATAATATGTATGCGCTTTTTCTTATCATTTACCAATCTTTCTCATTGCTGTGAGGCATAGAGTTGGAGTTTTTGTTCAAAATCCTTCTGGCCGTTTCTTTCTCCCGATTTTCGATATCGTTTAGGATTTGTCTTTCTGCTTCTTCCGGTATTTTGTTTTCGTCTTTCTTCGGCAGATTAGGTTTTCCTTGGTCATTGCCTTTTTGTTCATTGCCTTCGCCGCCTTTTTGGTTTTTCTTCGGACTGCCTTTATCAGAGTCGGATTTACTTTTTTGATCCTGATTTCCATTTTTTCCTTGGTTCTGCTGCTGGTCGGGATTCTTTTTTTCTTTGTCCTTCAGCATTGCGATTTCGTAGTTCTTGCGGATGGCTTCGTTGTAAGGATCTTGTTTCAGAGCTTGCTTGTAGTAGCCTGCAGCTTTTTCGGGATCGCCGGATTGCATGGCGACGTTGCCTAAGTTGTAGATGGCGGCGGCTTTTTCGTATTTGCTTTTTGTATATTTGGCCGCTTTTTCATATTCTGCGGCGGCGTCTTCATATTTTTTGCTTTTATAAAGTGCGTTACCCAAGTTATAATGCGCTGTATAATTATTGCTCTCTTCGGCGATGGCTTCTATATATTTGGCGGAAGATGCATCGTATGCTTTGGCATCAAATTTCTTGTTGCCTTCGTACACCAACGCATTATAGCTTTTCTGCGCAAGGAGAATTTGCGAGAAGAGGATTGCAAAAATAAGTACAAGCGTAGATCTAACATTCATTGCTACAAAATTATCCGTTTTAATGTTAAAATCAACACGTTAAAAGTTAAAGTTCGGTTAAAAATAAAATCAAAAAAAGCCTTAAATAAAGCCTTTTGAACATCACTTGTCCCCTTATAATTTCAAAAACCACCAAAATGGTTTCGGTGGTTTATTTTTCATTTACAGATTCGGAGGATTTGCCAGTTGTTTACCAATCTTTTTTCTTCAAAATCCAATAACTTCCCACCACAAAAAGGGCTGACCACAACAAGCATGCAAATACGCTTTGCCACGGATATTCGAACTTGAACTGCATCCCAAACATTTCCGCCGTCTTCGTTCGTACCAAAGGATTTGGAATTAATCTGGACATACTTTCTAATGGGAGAAAATCCGTAAGATAGGTATGATTCAAATTGATCGGCGACTTCTTCTGTGGGTCAAAATCTTTCATAAAAGTGATTTTTTCTATTCCGGACAAAATTCCTTCTGCAAACCAAACCATAAAAAATCCAAGAAACACAAAAATAGATTTCCGGAAAAGAAAGGACAAAAACATCAAAAATGAAAAGAAGCTGAACAACATCAAAAAGTAATTGAAAACAAAATATATCTCCCTGAAAATCAATTCGCTGTCTTGTGTTTCGGAATAACTCTTACCCAAAATAAATGCCACCGCAAAAACAAACAATGTAGAAAAGCCGCTGAAAACCAAAATCGTCAAAAGCTTTGAAAAGATGAACTCCTCGCGGCTCAGCCCATCGATGATATTCTGCTTGAACATCCGGTTGCTAAATTCCTGACAAATAGAGAAAACGATAATGCAACCGAGGAAAATTTTGAGCAAGCCAACAATATAGGTGGTGAAATTCCAGACACCGGGGAAGTTGTACATCCCTTGTTCTTTGAGATTGATTTTAATGCCCAAAATGTCAAAATCTACCAGACCGATAAATAGCAAGGCGATCAAAATTATAAAATATAGACCTGCAAATATTTTAAAAGGTCTGTAATTCAGGTTCTTGAGATATTCTAACTTTAATAACCGTCTCATGAGTTGGATTGTTTTACGAGTTCTAAGAATTGGGTTTCGAGGCTTTCTTTCTTCTTCGTTAGATGCGAGAGAAATACCCCTTTTTCAGCCAACTTTCGATTCAGTTCCGATGCCGGAATGTCGTCGGAAATCTGTGCTATGACGAAGCGGTCTTTCTCTTGTACGCTCGAGAAAACATTCAAACTATTTAGTACGGAGAGCAGCGCATTCATGTCGTCGGCCTTTAGTTCGAAGAAGCCTTTCGTGTTGCTCATCGCATCTACGGAACCCGAGTAGATGGCCGACCCGCGGTTCAAGACAATCACGTGGCTGCAGATTTTCTCAACCTCGTCCAGCAGATGGCTTGCGATGATAATCGTGGTTCCGGACTTGGCAATGGCACTGATAATTTCGCGAATTTGGATGATTCCTTCGGGATCCAAGCCATTAGTAGGCTCATCCAGAATGAGAACTTCCGGATTGGCCAAAAGTGCGGAAGCGATGGCCAAGCGCTGCTTCATCCCCAAAGAATAGGTCGAAAAAACGTCTTTTTTCCTTGGCAAAAGATTAACGGTTTCCAAAACCTGATCGATTCTTGAGTAAGGCGCGCCTTTGATTGTCGCTACGATTTGGAGATTTTTCTCTGCACTCAAATATGGATAAAAATTGGGCTGCTCTATGATGGCACCGATTTTCTTCAAAGTTTCGGTATCCGTTCCTTCTTTTCCGAACCATCTCCAGCTTCCGGATGTGGGATTGATCGTGGAGAGCAACATCCCGAAAGTGGTGGACTTTCCGCTTCCGTTGGGACCCAAAAGACCATAAACATTGCCTTTTTCTACATCGAAGGAAATGTTGTCGACGGCGATTTGCCTGAATTTCTTGGTAAGATTTTTGACTTCCAGAATTTTTTCCATCCGTTTGTTTTTTTAAAAAGTCTATCAAATTAAGTTTCCGTTACAAAGTAAATTAAAAAAGTCCGAACAACGGACTTTGATTTTCAGATGATTTTAATATAGATACGCTTACACTTCTTCGATTTTGTTGGAAACCGCCATTGCAGCTACCAGATCGTTTAGCAAGGAGCTGGCAGCGGTAGGTGTATTGGGAAGCAATACAAGATTCGATCGGTTGTTGGCGCCGATGGACTGCAAGGTATCGTAATGCTGTGTCACGACAATCAATGCAGAGGCTTCGTGCGGACTTATTCCTGTGACATTTAGGATTTTAACCGATTCTTCGAGGCCTTTCGCAATTTCCCGTCTTTGGTCTGCAATTCCCTGGCCTTGTAGTTTTTTAGATTCCGCTTCTGCTTTTGCTACCGCCACGATTCGGATTCTTTGCGCTTCTGATTCATATTCTGCTGCTGTTTTTTCACGTTCTGCCGCGTTGATTCTGTTCATAGCGTGTTTCACCTGATCATCGGGATCGATGTCTGTCACCAGCGCTTTGATAATATCATAGCCGTAACTTTGCATCGCATCCTGCAGCTCGGCTTTTACCGCAACGGCGATATCGTCTTTTTTGAGGAAAACATCATCCAGTTTCAGTTTGGGAACTTCTGCACGAACTACATCAAAAACGTAGGATGTAATCTGATCGTGCGGGCTTTCTAAGCGATAGAAAGCATCGGCGACCTGATTTCTGATCACTTGGAACTGCACTGAAATTTTCATTTTTACGAAAACGTTATCGAGCGTTTTGGTATCGATCATGACATCCAGTTGCTGAATTCTTAGATTCATTCTCTTTGAAATTTGGTCGATGAAAGGTATCTTCAAATGCAGACCGGCGTGTCTGGTAGAATGAAACTTGCCTAATCTCTCCACAAGCGCTGCCGTTTCCTGCTTTACCGTGAAGAACGATGCGAATAATGTAATAAGTCCAAAAAAGACTACGATCCAGAAAACTATCATACTTTGTAATTTTCTCTAAAGATAAGTCTTTTTTTTAAGAAAAATTCAGTCTTATCCTTGGACTTAATTTATTTTTTTTTTACAAATGCTCCATAGAATTATCTGAAATTTTGGCAAATCTTTTTGCCCGCTATGTTTCGAATGCTTTGGGCTTCGCAGCAGTTTTTATAGGAATTCTCATAATTAGAAACTCCATTAATAAAAATTCCGCTCATTAAAAGCGGAATTATATTGTCTAAGCAAGTATCTTGTTCATTAATGTAAAAAAATTTAGTCTTTATTATCGATATCGACTTCCACATCCTCCAGCGGTTGCTGTTCTGCCTTGAAGGTTTCGCCATACCCTTTCTTGTGAAGTTTGCTGTGATGGAGACTGTAAGCAAAGTAAATAATCACCCCCAGAACCAGCCATCCTGTGGACAATAGTTTGGCATCGTGGCTGAGGTTCCAGATCAGATAAACGTTGATCAGAATCCCTAAAGTCGCAATTACCGGCAATGCAGGAACTTTGAAATTTCTAGGTAGATTTGGTTCTTTTTTCCTAAGGATCCAAACCGCTACACAAACCATTGTGAAAGCGAACAAAGTCCCGAAACTTGTCATATCTGCCAACTTACTGATTGGTGTAAATGCCGCAACAGTTGCGATCAAAACGCCTAAAATCATCAAGCTTTTTGCAGGTGTTTTTTTAACCGGGTGAATATCACTGAATAATTTAGGAATCAAACCGTCTTTAGACATACCCAAGAAAATTCTGGATTGCCCCATAATCATCACCATCAGTACAGAAATCAGACCTATTGTCGCGGCAATCGTGATGATATATCCGGCCCAGCCTTGGCCTGCAATATCGAATGCATAAGCCACCGGTGCTTTGATGGCATCCGGATATTTGCCTTGCGGATTGAAATCTGAATAGTGCATCATCCCTGTCAAAACCAAGGATACCAAAATGTAAAGAACCGTACAAACCAACAGTGAAGTAATGATCGCAAACGGGACGTCTTTCTTAGGATTGATAGCCTCGCCAGCCTGTGTGGAAACTGCATCGAAACCTACATAGGCAAAGAAAATGGCCGCTGCGCCGGAGATAATCCCCTGGATTCCATAGGCTTCCTTTAGTGTATCTCCTTCTTTTACCAGTTGCGGCGCAGGGATGAACGGATCCCAGTTGGCAGTATTTATAAAGAAAACCCCGGCAATGATGACGAAAAGCACGGCCGAAACTTTCATGATGACGATCAGGTTGTTGGCTTTTGCCGCTTCTTTGGTGCCTTGTATAAGGATAGAAATGACGACTAAAACGATGCAGAAAGCGGGCAAATTCATAGAAAATCCTTCGCCTGTATAACTTGCAGGATCGGAAGTGAGATAATCCGGAAGGTGAAGACCAAACATCTTCAGTAATTTATTAAAATAACCAGACCAGGAAACGGCGACCGTCATCGATCCCATTGCATATTCCAGAATCAGTCCCCAGCCGATGATCCAGGCGAAGATCTCCCCCACCGTTCCGTAAGCATAGGCATAAGCAGAACCTTCTACAGGAAGTATCGATGCAAATTCTGAATAACATAATGCTGCAAAGACACAGGCAATCCCGGCGATAACGAAAGAAAGCGCCAACGCCGGACCAGCGTGATAGTAAGCGCCCGTTCCTGTTAATACAAAAATACCTCCTCCGATAATAGCTCCAATTCCAATGGCAGTAAGACTCCATTTCCCAAGTACACGCTTCAGCTGGCTGGTTTTCACATCATCGTCGAAGGCACTCATTGGCTTTTTTGTCCAAATTTTTGACATAATTTTAATTTTTTTTCTTTAAGATTTAAAAAAATTTTTCTCTTGTTTGTAATTTTGAATTACGAAAATATTAAAAAAATGTCAGCCTTAACTTTTTTTAACTTAATTATTTTGCTTACGGCTGTTATTTTCTTAGTTCTCCCTTCTTTTTGCAGCTTAAATAATTATCTTTGGAAATGGATTTTCTGCAAACGCTTGCCACGCAATACCAATCTTACGATACCTATCTTATTTATTTAGAAGCCATTGCCGTGTTTTTCGGTTTGCTAAGTGTTTATTTTTCTATCAGACAAAATATTTGGGTTTACCCAACGGGTATTATTTCGACCGTGCTTTTCATCTATATTATGTACGTTTTCGGATTGCTGGGCGATATGCTCATCAATGTCTATTATACTGTGATGAGTATATATGGTTGGATTCTTTGGGCAAAACATTCCGTAGATCAAATCCACGTGAACGTGAAAAAAGCGAGCCTCAAAGATTGGCAGATCGGGACATTTTTATTTTTAGGAAGTTTACTCTTTGTCGGAGTTGTTTATTACTACAAACCATTTATCGACAATCAGTTTTCTATGAGTGGTGTCACTTTGGGACTTTATCACTTGGATTGGGCCAATTTCACGGACATCATTACCACTTCTCTGTTTCTTGTAGGAATGTACTTTATGGCCAAACGAAACATTGAGAATTGGATTTTCTGGATTGTTGCAGATTTTATTTGTATCCCGATGATGATCTACAAAGGCCTCGGAATCACTGCCATCCAATATATCATTTTTACCATAATGGCAATTATCGGTTATCTGGAATGGAAGAAGAGCTTATCTAAGTCCTGATAATTTGTCAGCGTACTCTTTTGCAAACAATTCTTTATCTGAATGTAATTTTTCCAAAGTTTTAGGTAAAATATAATGAAAAAGATACTCGTCATTATCATCCACAAACGTGATCTCTATCTCTACATCATCAATTAATTGTGCAAAAATATCCCACATAGATTCTCCTTTTAGTTTCAGTAATTCGAAGAAGTCGTTGGCTTTTATTGTTATATTTTTCATTAATTGTAAAATGTATTGCGTAAAAAGTATAATTTATTTTTATTTAAACTGATTTGATGAAGTCCTCATACTCGTAAAAGAACATTTCAAAAGCACTCATTTTCTCGACAAAGAATTCGAAAGTCTGCGGCCAGGTTTGCTTGTTAAAAATGCTTACGCCAGATTTCTCAACCCAAATTCTGCTGATGACTTTCCCATTTTCCAAGGTATAAAACTCATCCATCTGGAACTCGCCAATCTCACCTCTAAGCAAATTTTCCAACGACTGAAACTTCTCAAAATATGCATTTCGGAACAATTCGTCTTTCATTTCGATATCCACAGAAACCTCCGCTTTGTTGTTGTCTGCATAGAACTTAAAAGAAAAATCCTGGATTTTTGTATCATATAACAGCCATTTTCTTGGAAAAGCTCTCCCAAAAGCCGTCCAGAATTCTGTTTTTAGTTGTTGCGCTTCTTGTTTGGAGAACACGTTTTTAATTATTAATGGTTAATGGTTAATGATAATTGATAATTGATGAATGATAATTGATGAATGATAAAAATTCGAAAATTAAACCTTCTCGACCTACGGTTCTGAACCCTTCCGCTTGATTCTTTTGCTTTTTATCCTGTTTCTTATAATATTTTGCCTTTTATCTTGTTTCTTCTCACAACGTGAGCTCTACTTTCGCTTCATTGAATTCTCTGATCAGATTCTCGAAAACCTTCTCAACAGGAAGAATCTCGTCAATCAGCGCAGAAACTTGTCCGATTTCCAGTTCGCCTTCCTCCATATCGCCCTCAAACATTCCGAGTTTTGCACGCGCTCTGCCGAGGGTTTCTTTCAGAGCTTCAACATTTCTGCCGGATTCGTACAGTTTTTCGAGATCGTAATAGAATTTATTTTTAATTAACCGAACCGGCGCTAATTCTTTGAGAGTAAGTTGCGTATCGCCTTCTTTCAGTTCCACGATTTTATTTTTGAAATTCTCGTGCGAACTCGCTTCAACAGTTGCCGCAAAACGGGAACCGATTTGCACACCATCTGCACCCAGAATCATAACGGCTTTCATCTGACATCCCAGCGCTATGCCGCCCGCTGCAATTAATGGAATATCGATATGTTTTTTCACATTCGGTATTAAACACAGTGTTGTCGTTTCCTCTCTTCCGTTGTGTCCGCCCGCTTCAAAACCTTCTGCTACCACGGCATCTACGCCGGCATCTTGACATTTGACGGCAAATTTTGAACTGGCAACCACGTGAGCCACTTGGATGCCTTCTTTTTTCAAAGTTTCAGTGTAAGTTTTCGGATTTCCGGCTGAAGTGAAAACGATTTTTACGCCTTCTTCCAAGATGATATTAATGATTTCATCGAGATTCGGATAAAGCAAAGCGATGTTGACACCGAACGGCTTATCTGTTGCGGCTTTACATTTCCGGATATTTTCTCTGAGAATATCCGGATACATACTTGCCGAACCAATCAGTCCCAATCCACCATTATTGGAAACAGCCGAAGCCAGCCGCCAGCCAGAGTGCCAAACCATTCCGCCTTGGATGATTGGATATTTGATGTTGAAAAGTTGTGTGATTCTGTTCATTCCGTGATACTGTTTTTGTGCAATTCCAAAGTCGATGAAGCTAGACATTGTTTTATTTTTTTCAAAAATAGGAAAAGTAAAATGAAAGCGAAATATAATGCTGTCTGAAGATCGTCTCACCTTTGTGAAGCCAGCACACCATTAATCTCCAATCATTTTTATTTTAGTTGCATCGATAAAGGAGAAAAAGGGATAAAGCTGACCTAATAAAAATTAAAGTTTATTTTTGCATAAAAATACAACTTGGATCTTTCACTACGAACAGTCACAGTCACCCGATACATCTTGCCATTGCGCGAAGGCGGCTCCTTGCCGGCTTTGGCAGAAGCGGACGACGATTTCAAATATGTCCTGAAATTCCGCGGCGCAGGCCACGGCGTCAAAGCCTTGATTTCTGAATTAGTTGGTGGAAAAATAGCGCAAGTCTTGGGATTTCGCATTCCGGAGTTGGTATTCGCCAACCTTTCTGCAGACTTCGGGCGGAGCGAAGCCGACGAAGAAATCCAGGATCTTCTGAAGGCCAGCAGCGGTCTCAACCTCGCTTTGCATTACCTTTCGGGCGCTATCACGTATGATCCAAATGCCGTGAAGATCGACCCAAAATTATCATCGGAAATCGTATGGCTGGATGCTTATCTCACGAATATCGACCGTACTTTCAAAAATACTAATATGCTGATTTGGCACAAGGAATTGTGGCTAATCGACAATGGCGCGTCCTTATATTTCCACCATTCTTGGGACAATTGGGAGAAGAATGCAGTGAGTCCGTTTGTGATGATTAAGGATCACGTTCTGTTGCCTCAGGCTTCGGAATTGGAAGTTGCGAATCAAAAATTCAAAGCGATTTTGACGGATGAAGTTCTGCGGGAAATCGTGGAACTGATCCCCGAAGATTGGTTGCAATGGAGTGATAGCGATCTTTCTCCGGCCGAAATAAAAGATGTTTATTTCCAATTCCTGACATTGAGACGCAATAATTCTGATAACTTTCTAAACGAAGCCCAAAATGCAAGAACAAAAGTTATATGAATATGCCGTGATTCGTCTTGTGCCGAAGCCGGAGCGTGAAGAGTTCTTCAACGTTGGATTGATCTTGTTCTCAAAAAAAGAGAAATTCATCAAAGTCAAAATTCATCTTTGTGAGGAGAAATTGCGATTACTCGATCCGAGCATCGATTTGGACGAAGTCAAAAAACATTTGGACTCGTTCGTCAAAATTGCGAATGGAGATAAGTCTGCCGGCTCGATTGCCCAATTGGAAATCCCAGAACGTTTCCGATGGCTGACGGCTGTGAAAAGTGCTGTGATTCAAACATCTCGTCCTCATCCCGGCGCCACTTTGGATTTAGAAAAAACTTTCGAGAGATTGTTCGAAGAATTGGTTTTGTGAGCAACTCTGGTCAATGCTCAACTTTTTTCAAAATCGACTTTTCCAGCTCCAGCAATTTCTGCTTTCGCCATATTCCGCCGCCGTAGCCTGTCAAAGTTCCGTTGGCTCCGATGACTCTGTGGCAAGGAATGATAATCGAAATTTTATTAAGTCCATTGGCATTGGCAACGGCTCGAACTGCTTTTGGATTTCCAAGAAGATTGGCTTGCTGCTCGTAGCTTATGGTGGTTCCGTACGGAATGCTTCTCAGAATGTCCCAGACTTGCTTCTGAAAATCTGTGCCAACCATTGAGAGCGGAACCGTGAACTCTTTCCTCTTTCCCGCAAAATATTCCTGAAGTTCTGTTTTTAGAGTCTGAAAATGAGGATTGTTGCCCGGAATAATGTTGGCTTTTAAAAATTTTGAAATCTCCTGCAACTCTTTCGAAAAAGATTTTCTGTCAGAATATTCCAGCAGACAAATTCCGTTTTCGTCGGCGCAGGCAATCATCGTTCCGAGTGGCGTTTCGATCCTTTGGAGATCGATAATTTTTTCCAGTTTCGATTTTTTTGGAGACATCCCGATGATGGATTTGAAATGATCATTGAAACCGCTGAGGCTTTCGTAACCATTATCCAGAGCGACGTCCAAGATATTTTCACCTTGATGTATTTTTTTGAAAGCCGAGTTGATCTTGATCATTCTTTGAAAAGCGTGAAAAGTCATTCCGTGGTGTTTCAGAAACCATCGGCGCACGGTTGCGGGCTCCAAACCTCTATTAATTAAATCCAAATCTTTGAATTTGAGTTCCGGATTTTCGGATAATTCATTGATCAACTTTTGAATTTCCATCGGCGTCTCATTGGGATTTTCCAGCGGTTTGCAAATTTTGCAAGGCCGGTATCCATTGAGAATCGCGTCTTTTATATTAAGAAAAAACTCGACATTTTCCGACTTTGGTTTTCTGGCGGTACAAGTGGGGCGGCAGAAGATTCCCGTGGTTTTTACACCCATCCAAAAGACGCCTTCGAACTGCGAATCTTTTCGGAAAGAAGCCTGAAACATCTGCTCGAAACTGATATTCATAAGTTGTGGTGGATTAATGAAACAAATTTAGAAGTTTCGAAATGATGCAACAACCGAAAAATGGACAAGTAATTTTTTGTATTTTTGTTGAAATATTCAAAGATTTTCGGCTCTATAAATCGCGAGCTCCAAATCACATCACTTCCATCTTAAAAGTCATACTCTCAATCACCTTCAAAATCGCTTCAACTGTATCCATCGATGTCAGACAGGGTACACCGTTTTCAACGCTCATTCTTCTGATTTGGAAACCGTCTCTTTCGGCTTGTTTCCCTTTCGTAGTTGTATTGACAACGTACTGGACTTTTCCTTTTTGAATCAAATCAATCAAATTGACATCTTCTTCTCCAATCTTGTAACCTATTTTGGTCGGAATTCCTTTTTCTTCAAAATACTTCGCAGTGCCTTCGGTTGCCCAGATTCTGAAGCCGATGGTGTGGAATCTTCGCGCGATTTCAGACGCTTCTTCCTTGTCCTGATCGGCGACTGTAAATAAAATCGATCCGTGCGTCGGAACTTTCCGTCCGGCTCCGATCAAGCCTTTGTACAAAGCCTTTTCGAAGGTGGAATCTTTGCCCATCACTTCGCCGGTTGATTTCATTTCCGGGCCCAACTGGATATCCACTTTCGTGAGTTTGCTGAAAGAGAATACGGGGACTTTAACGAAAATGCCTTCTTTATTCGGAATCAATCCGGATGTGTAACCAAGGTCTTTCAATTGGGCTCCGAGGATTGCTTTTGTAGCAAGATTTGCCATCGGAACATCCGTGATTTTGGACAAGAAAGGAACGGTTCTGGACGACCGTGGATTCACCTCGATTACGAAAACTTCTCCGTTGGAAATGACGTATTGAATATTCATCAATCCTATGACTTTCAATCCTTTAGCTAATCTTAATGTGTAATCTTCAAGAGTTTTGATTTGAGTTTCCGTCAAATGTTGTGGTGGATAAACAGCGATGGAATCTCCGGAATGCACTCCGGCTCTTTCGATATGTTCCATAATCCCGGGAATCACGGTCGTTTCGCCGTCACAGATGGCATCCACTTCCACTTCTTGACCCGTCAAATATCGGTCGATCAAAACCGGCTGATCGGGGCTGGCTTCCACGGCATTTTCCATATAATAAGACAGTTCTTCTTCGTTATAAACAATTTCCATCGCGCGTCCGCCCAAAACATAACTCGGACGAACCAAAACCGGATAACCAATTTCGTTGGCAATCACAATCGCTTCTTCTTTTGAAGTCGAAGTTTTACCGAGCGGTTGAGGAATGCCCAATTCCTGAAGCGCTTTTTCAAATTTATCTCTGTTTTCCGCTCTATCCAAATCTTCGAGTGAAGTTCCCAAGATTTGAACGCCGTGCGCCGCTAATTTATCCGCTAAGTTGATGGCAGTTTGTCCGCCAAACTGAACCACAACGCCTTTTGGTTTTTCGAGTTCGATGATGTTCATCACGTCTTCCTCAGCCAAAGGCTCGAAATATAATTTGTCCGCAATCGAAAAATCTGTGGAAACCGTTTCCGGATTATTATTAATGATAATCGCCTCGTAACCCATCTGCTGAATCGCCCAAACCGAATGAACCGTTGCATAATCGAACTCTACACCCTGACCGATTCTAATTGGACCAGAACCAAGAACGATGATTTTTTCCTTGTCAGAAACGACGCTTTCATTTTCCTCCTCGTAAGTTCCGTAGAAATAAGGTGTTTCCGATTCAAATTCTGCGGCGCAAGTATCCACCATTTTGTAAACCGGCATCACGCCGTTTTCTTTTCTGAAATTGAAAACTTCACGCTGTGTCGTTTCCCAAAGATGAGCGATATTAAGGTCTGCAAAACCTAATTTTTTAGCCTCAATGAGCGTTTCTTTATCGAATTTGTTGGCTGCAATTATTTTCTCGAAATCAATTAATTTTTTGATTTTCCAGATAAAGAATTTATCGATTTTGCTCCATTCAACGATTTGTTCCCAGTCGTAACCTCTTCGCAAAGCGTCGCCGATGATGAACAATCTTTCGTCATCACAAACGCGGATTCTTCGTTCGATTTCCTCGTCGGTAAGCGCCAGAGCTTGTTTGGTTTTCAGTCCCAAATGACGAAGTCCGGTTTCCAAAGAACGGATGGCCTTATGCAAAGATTCCTCGAAGTTTCTTCCGATGGCCATTACTTCTCCGGTTGCTTTCATCTGCGTTGACAATCTTCTGTCCGCCGTTTCAAATTTATCGAAAGGGAATCTTGGAAACTTGGTCACGACATAATCCAAAGCTGGCTCGAAACAAGCGTAAGACGTTCCGGTTACAGGATTTTTAATTTCGTCCAATGTCAATCCAACAGCAATTTTTGCAGCGATTTTTGCAATCGGATAACCAGTTGCTTTACTTGCCAAAGCCGATGAACGCGATACTCTTGGATTCACTTCAATGATATAATAATCAAAAGAATTTGGGTCGAGAGCCAACTGAACGTTGCAGCCGCCTTCGATTCCTAAAGCTCGGATGATTTTGAGAGATGCATTTCGCAGCATCTGATATTCTCTATCGGAAAGCGTTTGCGAAGGCGCAACCACGATGGAATCTCCCGTGTGAACGCCAACCGGGTCGATGTTTTCCATATTACAAACTACGATGGCGTTGTCGTTTTTGTCACGCATCACTTCGTATTCAATCTCTTTAAAACCTGCGATGGATTTCTCTATCAAACACTGCGTCACGGGTGAATATTTCAATCCCAATTCAGCAATTTCGCGAAGTTCGCTTTCTGTTGACGCAATTCCACCACCTGTTCCGCCCATTGTAAAAGCGGGACGAACGATGACCGGATAACCGATTCTATTGGCAAAGTTAATCGCGCCTTCCACGGTTGTTACGATGTCGGAATCTGGAACGGGCTCGTTCAATTCGTGCATCAATTCGCGGAAAAGGTCTCTGTCTTCGGCTTGGTTGATGGCGTCTAATTTGGTTCCTAAAACTTCCACTTTACATTCCTCCAGGATTCCGGATTTCTGTAATTCCACGGCCATATTAAGTCCGGTTTGTCCACCTAAAGTCGGCAACAAGGCGTCCGGACGTTCTTTTCTGATAATTCTGGAAACGAATTCCAGAGAAATCGGTTCGATATAAACTTTATCGGCAATCTCCTTGTCGGTCATAATCGTTGCCGGATTGGAATTGATTAGAATCACGCTGTAACCTTCCTCTCTCAGGGAAAGGCAAGCCTGTGTTCCCGAATAATCAAATTCCGCAGCCTGGCCAATGATGATGGGACCTGAGCCGATTACTAAAATTGTTTTTATGTCTGTTCTTTTCATTTTAATTAATATAACAATGTATAAATTTAACAGTGTAACAATGTTACGAGCCTTTTTCTTTTGATAGACTTGTACTTAATATTTTATAAATTATTTTTCCTATTTCTATTAGCTGTAATTCTAAATTTTCATCAAAAGGATAATTAGGAGAATGTTTACAGAGATACAGCCAATATTTTGTTTCTTCAAGTTCTTTCGCAGCAATTTTTATTTTATGAATAAAATCTTTTTTGCTGTACGGATTTTGTGCTTCAAATGAATTAGCACCAATACTAGTTCCTGCACGTAACAATTGTTTGGCAATCACGTATTTCTTTTTCTCTTCCAAAAGTTCACAATAATCAATAATATCTAATGAAAATTTTACTGTTTTTGTGATTAAAGGATTATTCTCAAAATTTATCATTGGATTATTTGATGAATTGTTAGACTGTTACATTCTTAAATTGATACATTAAATCTATAAAATCATCAAATAGATAATTCGCATCTTCAGGTCCTGGACTTGCTTCCGGGTGGTATTGAACTGAGAAACAAGGATGGATTTTGTGCTTCAAACCTTCGTTGGTTCTGTCGTTCAGTGCGATGTGTGTTTCGATTAAGTCTGTGTCTTTCAAAGATTCCCGGTCAATTGCGTAACCGTGATTCTGAGAAGTGATGGCCACTTTATT
Source organism: Chryseobacterium sp. SC28 (assembly GCF_003932955.1). Classification (GTDB taxonomy): domain Bacteria; phylum Bacteroidota; class Bacteroidia; order Flavobacteriales; family Weeksellaceae; genus Epilithonimonas. The sequence continues at coordinate 12,101 of NZ_QOVY01000015.1, read as the reverse complement.
TTTTTCTAAATCCAAAACCGGATGATTGCCACCTCTGTGACCGAATTTCAGTTTATAAGTTTTTGCGCCACAAGCCAAACCAATCAATTGATGCCCCAAACAAATCCCAAAAATCGGCACTTTTCCAAGCAATCCATTGATCATTTCTGAAGCACCTTTTACATCTTCCGGGTCGCCGGGACCGTTGGAAAGCATTATTCCGTCCGGATCCATCAATAAAATTTCTTCTGCTGTTGTGTCCTGAGAAACCACGATGATGTCGCAATTTCTTTGAGACAATTCGCGAATGATTCCCAACTTGGAACCGAAATCTACCAACACGACTTTGAAGCCTCTTCCCGGACTTGCATAAGCTGTTTTTGTGGAAACCTGTTCTACTTGGTTGATTGGGAAATTGGTCACTTTCAATTCTTCAATCACGGAATTTTCGTCCGTTTCAGCATTCACGACTTTTCCCTTTACAACACCTTTATTACGAAGGATTCTGGTCAGTCTTCTGGTGTCGATTCCTGAAATTCCCGAGAGATTTTTCTTGATAAAAAACTCGTCCAAAGTCATTTGAGTTCGGAAATTGGAAGGCAAATCGCACAATTCTTTCACGATTAAACCTTTGATGGCCGGTTCGATGCTTTCGTAATCGTCGCGGTTGATACCGTAATTTCCGATCAAAGGATAGGTCATACAAACGATTTGTCCGCAATAGCTGGGGTCAGAAATCAATTCCTGGTAACCCGTCATCCCGGTGTTGAAAACCACTTCGCCGGCAGTATCCTGTTCTGCGCCAAATCCTATCCCATTGAATACTTCTCCGGATTCTAATATTAATTTCTTTTTCATTTACTTTTTATAGATTTAAGAATCGAGATTTCTTGTTTCTTGTTTCTTTTTTCTTTATTTCATTTTTACTCAAAAAAAACACGCCCGAAAAGCGTGAATTAATATTAATTTTTGGAATCGATAAACTCGAAACCTCTTTCCTCCAGATCATATTTGAGAATCGCCATCCTTGCAAAAACACTATTCCGCATTTGCTTGAAAATTCTCGATCTTTCACATTCCACCAAATCCGAATCTATTTCCACGCCTCTATTGATGGGCGCCGGATGCATAATGATGGCATTGGGTTTCATTTTCTTTTCTCTTTCTTTTGTCAAACCGAATTTCTTGAGATAATCTTCGGGTTTGAAGTTGAAATGCCGCTCGTGACGCTCGTGTTGGATTCTTAACAACATCAAAACATCCACACCTTTCACGAGGCTGTCGAACTGCATATACGTTCCGTTGACCAGCATTCCTTCGTCAAACCAGAATTCGGGTCCCGAGAAATAGACTTTAGCACCCAATCTCCGGAACAGTCCGGAAGCCGAGTTCGCCACACGGCTGTGCTTGACATCGCCCACGATTCCGATGTTGAGACCTTCGATCTTGCCAAATTCCTGAATGATCGTCAGCGCATCCAAAATAGCCTGTGTCGGATGACTTCCAACACCATCGCCGGCATTGACGATGCAAAGGTTAACATCCTGAAGCTGGTCATAATATCTTTTTTCCGGATGTCTGATGACGGCCAGTTCTACGCCGATGGCTTCCAAGGTTTTGACGGTATCCGAAAGCGTTTCGCCTTTGGCAATCGAGCTGTTTTCGGCTTCGAAATCGATGACTTGCAATCCGAGTTTCTTCTCGGCCATTTCGAAGCTTGTTTTGGTTCTGGTGCTATTCTCAAAAAACAGGTTGGCAGCGAACACATCGCCTTTAATTGTGCTGACTTTACCGTCGGCAAATTCCTGTGATTCTTGTAAAATTTTTTCTATGCTCTCTGTAGAGACGCGGGACAGCTTGATCATATTTCAAATTTATAAATAAAAAAAACGAAGCCTAAAAGACTCCGCTAAATATAAAAAATATTGTTGTTGTCGGCAATACTGCCAAATATTTTTGTCGCTAAATTCTGTTCCAGATTCATTAGCTGCAAATGTACCAATATTTTCGAGATTACGAAATCTTATCAATCATTTTTTTATGTAAAATCAATCAACTTCTGCGTGTATAATTTTGTCAATCAAATATTTTCTTTACATTTGAAAGAATGATCTTACTATGAGTTTGGACAAAAAAGACAAATTGATACTTTCCCTTCTTCAGGACGATTCTACGCTCTCTGTGAAGGAAATCTCCGAAAAAATCGGTCTTACTTTCACGCCGACTTATGAGCGCATCAAAAATCTTGAAAAAAATGGCGTTATAGAGAAATATGTTGCGCTCCTCAACCGAGAAAAACTGGGAATCAACATCGTGGTCTATTGCAACGTGCGGCTCAAAGAGCAATCTCAAACCACATTAAAAGATTTTGAAAATTATATCTCAAAATATGATGAAGTGCAAGAAATCATCAGCCTTTCTGGTGAATATGACTATCAGCTAAAAATCCTGGCAATAGATATTAATTCCTATAACCATTTTGCCGTCAATGTGATCTCAAACAGCCCGCACATCGGGCAATATCACAGTTCTATCGTTTTGGCCGAAATTAAGAAATCTACGAAATTTAAGCTTGATTAAAATTTTTAAATGCAAAGAACGCAAAGTTTTTTTAAGCAATTCAACGTTTTTAAGTTCGCAAAGGCGTAAAACTTAGCAAAGAAAACAAAGACTTAATTTAGCCCAACAATTTATCTCTTATTTTATTAAATTGATATTCGATTTCGTCGAGGCAAAGGTTTCCCAAACTGCCTTGATGTGTGTGAGTGAGTTCTTTGTAATCATACTCAAATACGCCATTTTCTATTTCCTGACCGACTTTCACATAGGCCTCCCGGAATGATTTCCCGTTCTGCACTTCTTCATTGATTTTCTCGACGCTGAAAATGTACTTATACTTTTCGTCGTCGAGAATATTTTCTTTCACTTCGATATTCGGAAGTGTATAAATCAGGATTTCCAGACATTCTTTCAAAGAATCGATGGCTGGAAAAAGGATTTCTTTCGTCATTTGTAAATCTCGGTGATAACCTGAAGGCAGATTATTCGTTACCAAAATCAACTCGTTTGGCAAAGCCTGAATCCGGTTGCATCTTGCTCTTACCAATTCGAATATATCCGGATTTTTCTTGTGTGGCATAATACTGCTTCCGGTCGTAAATTCTTTCGGAAAGCTTATGAAATCGAAATTTTGGCTTAAATAAAGACAAACATCGTAAGAGAATTTGCTGAGAGTTCCTGCTAAAACCGACAACGAACTGGCCAGTAGTTTTTCCGATTTACCGCGCGTCATTTGCGCATAAACTGCGTTGTAATTCAGGGTTCTGAAGCCGAGCTTGTACGTCGTACTTTCTCTGTCAATCGGGAAAGATGATCCATAGCCGGCGGCCGAACCGAGGGGATTTTTATTAATGATATTCTTAGTCGCAAACAGCAATTCCAAATCGTCAACCAAAGATTCTGCATACGCTCCAAACCACAAGCCGAAAGACGATGGCATCGCAATCTGAAAATGCGTGTATCCAGGCAGCAATACCTCCTTATGAAGGTTGGCTTTGTCCTTTAAGATCTGAAAAAAGGAATCGGTGAGTTCCGTGATTTCTCGGATTTCATCAATTAGATAAAGTTTTATATCGGTCAAAACCTGGTCGTTTCTGGATCTTGCCGTGTGGATTTTCTTTCCGGTTTCGCCCAATTTTTCGATGAGGATATTTTCGATTTGAGAATGGATGTCTTCTGCAGTTTTATCGATTTCGAAACTTTCTTTTTCGATTTCTGAGAGAACTTCTTCCAAAACTGCCACGATTGCCTGCTCTTCATCAAGACGAATCAATCCAACTTCTGCCAGCATTTTTGCGTGAGCGATAGAACCCAAGACATCGTATTTTGCTAATTTTTCGTCAAAATTCAGGTCTTTTCCGACGGTGAATTTTGTAACCAAATCATTGGTTGTCGTATTGTCTTTTTGCCAGATTTTTTTCATTTTGTAATATTTTGATGTTTTGAACGCAAAGCGCGCAAAGTTTTTTTTGATTTTTATTGAAAACATTTTTAAGGTTCGCAAAGGCGCTTACGCTCAGCTAAGACTAAATTTTAAAGTTCTTTTTTCATTCTGAGGAATCTAAACGGTTGAGATTCCTACGGAATGACAAACTTTGTGGTTATTAACCTTCTCTTGTTTTATACTGAATCTGCAGCCCGACTTGAGCGGAAATCCTTTTTTGCGTATACTCAAGTTCTATTTAAACTGGAATCGTCGGCAAAAAAGATTGGGAGCGGAAGGCGGAAAAGCTGCCCAAATCCTTAAAATTTATTACAATATTTTCTCTAATATTTTGATGTAAACATCGATGCCTTCTCGGATTTCGTCGATGTAGATAAATTCGTCGGCGGTGTGGGAACGCAAGCTGTCGCCGGGTCCCAACTTGACCGATGGGCACGGAATAATCGCTTGATCCGAGGATGTCTGCGAACCATAAGTTGTCCTGCCCAACGCCAATCCCGCCTGAACAACCGGATGGTTGACGTCGATTTTTGAGGATTTTAAGCGGAAAGACCTCGGTGTCAGTTTGGATTTCATCTGCGATTGGACGATTTCGAAAACTTCTCGATTCGTGTATTCGTCTGTCACGCGGACATCCAAAGTAAAATTACATTTTTCAGGAACCACGTTGTGCTGCGTTCCTGCGTTGATAACTGACAATGTGACTTTCACTTCGCCCAAATAATCGGAAACTTTTGGGAATTTGAAACCGAGGATATTTTGCAGATCCTTCATACATTTTACAATCGCATTGTCATTGTTCGGATGTGCGGCGTGAGAAGGCGTTCCCAGCATTTCGCCATCGATGACGAGCAAACCTTTTTCTGCGAGTGCCAGATTCATTTTTGTAGGCTCGCCGACGATGGCTAATTCTACGTTTGGAAGTTGCGGAAACAAAGCTTCGATGCCGTCCAAACCTGAGATTTCTTCCTCCGCCGTCAAAGCAATGACGAGATTGTGCGACAAGTCTTGCGCTTCATAAAAATAAAGAAAAGTCTGCGCCATCGCCACCAAAGAGGCGCCTGCATCGTTGCTTCCCAAACCAAATATTTTTCCATCTCTTTCAACCGGAATAAAAGGGTCCAAAGTGTAAGCTTTGTTAGGTTTTACCGTGTCGTGATGCGTATTGAGAAGAATCGATGGTTTGGCAGGATCATAATATTTATTGGCGGCCCAAATGTTATTTTTGAATCGGTTCACCTTCAGTTGATTTTCAGTGAAAAAGCCTTCAATAATGAGCGAAACGTTGTATTCATCGCGACTCATAGATGGGGTTGCAATGATTTTTTTCAACAATTTGACGGCGTTTTCCGTCAATTCCTCTCTGCTAAAGACAGATTTCAGTTCCTTCATTTCCTTTCTTGATTTGGTCTGACAGTTTTTTTTCATTGATGAGAACTACTTTCTGAACGCCATTTTCTTTGGCTTGGAAAGCATTTTCGAGTTTTGGAAGAATTCCTTTGCTAAGTTTTTCCTCATTTTTAAGCTTGGAAAATTCTTTTTTATTGATGGTTTTAAGATTTGAATCTTCATCATCTATATTTTCCAAAACCCCATTTTTATCGAAGCAGAACAGCAATTCGGTTTCAAATATCTTTGATAAAGCCATCGCAATCGTTCCGGCAATCGTGTCTGCATTGGTATTTAGAAGATCTCCTTTTTTATCGTGGGTGATTGCAGAAAACACCGGAACCAAACCCAGATTCATCATATTGATCATCAATTCCTTATTGATACTTTTTTCGCTAATATCGCCAACAAATCCAAAATCGATGCTTGGATGTTGTCTTTTTTCCGCTTGAATTAAATTGCCGTCAGCTCCGGAAAATCCCATCGCATTGCAACCAAAACTCTGCAGTTTTGCCACCATATTTTTGTTAATATTTCCAGCGTAAACCATTGTCACGATGTCCAAAGTAGCTTTGTCGGTAATCCTTCTGCCCTCTATCATTTGTTGCGGAACATCCAGTTTTTCGGCGAGCTTACTAGCTAATTTTCCGCCACCGTGAATCAAAATTTTAGCCCCCTGAATGTTTGAAAATTGCTCAAGAAAAACGTTCAATGCTTTTTCGTCATCGATTAAAGCGCCTCCTATTTTTATGATTTTTAGTTTTAGCATTTTGTTTTGAACGCAAAGTGCGCTAAGATTTTTTATCTATTATTGAAAATATTTTAAGGTTCGCAAAGGCGCTTACGCTCAGCAAAGATTAAATCTTGCTTTTATTTTAATTCATCTAAGATTTCAGAAAAAACCACTTGTGCAGAGAAGATTCTGTTTTTCGCCTGCTGATATATGATTGAGTTTTCGCCATCGATCACTTCATCGCTCAATTCCAGATTTCTACGTACAGGAAGGCAATGCATCACCTTTGCATTGTTGGTCGATTTTAATTTTTCGGTGGTCAACATCCAGTTTTCTTCAACTTGCGGCATCGCGGCATAATCCTCAAAAGACGACCAGTTCTTCACATAAACGAAATCGGCATTTTTCAACGCTTCGTCCTGATTATGAACTACTTTTGTGTCTTTTGTGAAATTTTTATCCAAATCGTAAGCTTCCGGATTTGCAATCAAAAAATCGACGTCCATTTGTTGCATCCATTCTGCAAACGAGTTCCCAACAGCTTGCGCAATCGGTTTGATGTGAGGCGCCCAAGTCAAAACGACTTTAGGTTTTCTGTTAATTCCGAACTTGTCGAAAGGCCAATTTTCTGTGATTGTGAGGCAATCTGCCAGACTTTGCAGCGGATGACGCGTCGCAGATTCCAAAGAAATAACGGGAACTTTGGCGTGTTTCAAAAACTGGCTCAAGATGCTTTCCTTCACATCGTCTTCTTTACTTTTCAGTCCGGCGAAACATCTTACGGCAATGATATCGCAATACTGATTCAGAACCTCGATGGCGTCTTTGATATGTTCTACGGTATCGCCGTTCATCACCGTTCCGTCTGCAAATTCTAGATTCCAGGCTTCTTGTGCAGCGTTGAGCGTTAGGACATTTAATCCTAAATTTTGAGCGGCAATTTGAGAACTCAATCTGGTTCGCAAGCTGGAATTGAGGAACACCAAACCAATCGTTTTTCCTTTGCCTTTAGTCGGATTTCCTAATGGATTTTTTTTTATTTTTAAGGCTTTTGCAATGAGATCCCGCAAATGATCTATATCGTAAACCGAAGTGAAATTTTTCATGTTGATTATTATTTTGAATGCAAAGCGCAAAGATTTTTTTATGTGATTCGCTGTTTTTTTTGTTCGCAAAGACACTTCGACAAGCTCAGTATAAAGTACAAACTCATCAAAGATTTTAACCAGAAAAGTCTATATTTTACTTTTAATCTTAATCCAGAAAATTAATTTGGATGTGATTAAATTAGTTTTCAATAAGATTTTTGTCGATTTTGTGGTTCATTATTTTTAAGACACTTTCCAAAGCAGTGATGAACAAATCGGATTCTTCTTCCGAAATATTGAGCGCCGGTAAAATCCGCAGAACATTCCTGTCATTGGCATTTCCGGTGAAAATAAAATGTTCAAACAGCAATGCTTTCCTGACATCGGCACAAGCCTGATCCAGCTCGATTCCAATCATAAGACCGCGTCTTTTGATGCTTTTGATGTGAGGAAAATCTTTAATTTTTTCTTCGATATAAGCTCCGATTTTCTCTGAATTTTGAATTAAATTTTCATTTTCAATCACGTCCAAAACGGCTATTCCAGCAGCGCAAGCGAGATGATTGCCTCCAAAAGTGGTCCCGAGCAATCCGTAACTCGCTTCGAATTTTGGATGAATCAGAACGCCGCCCATCGGGAAACCATTTCCCATTCCTTTTGCAACGGTAATCAAATCCGGCTGAATGTCGAATTCCTGATGGGCAAAGAATTTCCCGGAACGGCCATAGCCCGACTGCACCTCGTCCAAGATCAAAACTGCATCATTTTCTCTGCATAATTTTTCAACTGTTAAAATGAATTCTTTTTCCAACAAATTGATGCCGCCAACGCCTTGAATTCCTTCTACAATGACCGCAGAAACTTCTTCTCGATTTTCCGCAAAAATCTTTTCCAATTCTTCAGAATTATTGAATTCGCATTTGATAAAATTGTCAGATTTGTTGATTGGCGCTACAATTTTTGGGTTGTCCGTCGCGGCAACTGCAGCCGAAGTTCGCCCGTGGAAGGCTTCCGAAAAATAAATCACTTTCTTTTTTCCGTTATGAAATGAAGCCAATTTCAATGCATTTTCGTTGGCTTCCGCTCCCGAGTTGCAAAGAAAAAGGGAATAATCTTCGTAACCTGATAATTTTCCCAATTTTTCGGCCAACTCGATTTGCAAATTATTCTGAACCGAATTGGAATAAAAGCTGATTTTATCCAATTGATTTTTCAGTTTTTCAACGTAATGTGGATGGTTGTGACCGATGGAAATCACGGCGTGGCCGCCATAAAAATCGAGGTATTTTTGTCCGTTTTCATCCCAAAGGAAAGAAGCTTCAGCCTTCACAGGATTGATATTGAAAAGTTGATATACGTTGAATAAATTCATTTTGGTTGATGGTTTTGGGTTGATAGTTGATTGATCTAAAACGCCAATGATTTTAAGTTTAATCCAAGATGTTGCTCCCAGCCATTTGCGATGTTCATATTTTGAATTGCTTGTCCAGATGCGCCTTTCAGCAGATTATCGATGGCGGAATGAACGGCTATTTTATTTCCTTGTTTTTCGATTTGGATGACGCAGAAATTAGTATTCACAACTTGTTTCATATCAATCGGTTTCGCTGAAATTTTTACAAAAGGCGAATCTTTGTAGAAGTTTTTATATAAGGAATAAATTTTTTCTAATTCCAAATCACATCCAATAATTGAACTTGTAAAAATCCCCCTGGCAAAATCGCCACGCCAAGGCACAAAATGGAGTTCGACTTTTTCTTCATTAAGCCTATTTATTTGCTTAATAATCTCATCGACGTGCTGATGATTCAAAGTTTTGTAAGCGGAAATATTGTCATTTCGCCACGTGAAATGCGTGGTAGCTTGCAAAGATTGTCCTGCGCCGGTCGAACCGGTAATTCCCGTGGTGTAAACATCTTTCAGCACATTTTCCTTGGCCAAAGGCAATAACGCCAGCTGAATTGCGGTCGCAAAACAGCCGGGATTGGAAATGCTTTTTGAATCCTGGATTTCATCAAAATAAATCTCAGGCAAACCGTAAACGAAATTTCTATTTCCAAATTTGCCATCGAGGCGGAAATCATTTCCTAAATCAATGATCAAAGTTCCATCTGGAACCGGATTTTCCCTCAACCAGTTTTGACTTTCTTTGTGGGGAAGGCAAAGGAAAAGGATGTCTGCCTCATCAACTTCGTTGGTCAAAGTCAAATCACATATCGAATCCAAATCCGGATATAAATCAGAAATCTTCCGGCCGAAATTGGAACGGCTGAACAGAAATTTGATTTCTACCTTCGGGTGGAATGCGAGTAAACGAACGAGTTCGCTGCCTGTATATCCGTTGGCTCCGATGATTCCGACTGATTCTTTCATTTTTTATTTTAGACGCAAAGAGCGCAAAGTTTTATTTTAAGTTGATTTTTTTTAAGTTTGCTATGACCTTGATCCCCTTTTTATTGATGCAAATCTAAAGGAGCGGAAATTCTTATTTGCTTGTCTTCATGTTCTTTTTAAGTGAAATCGTGAGCAAAAAAGATTGACTTCGTCCAATTATTTTAATTTAATTTATTGACCTGATGATAAATATTGAGCGCGTTGCTAAGGATTTTGGTAAACCCTTTGACATCGTCGCCCGTCCAAGCGAGATTTTCTTCGCCGTAACTTCCGAATTTTGAGGACATTAAGTCATTTTCGGATTCAATTCCATTCAGAACAAAACGATAGGGATGAAGCGTGACAAAGACTTTTCCATTGACCATCTTCTGAGAATCCTGCAAAAAAGATTCGATATTCCGCATCACAGGATCGAGAAAAAGTGCTTCGTGCAGCCAGTTTCCGTACCAATCGGACAATTGTGATTTGATGGTCTGCTGGTATTTGGAAAGGGTATGTTTCTCCAAAAGATGATGCGCTTTGATGATAATTGCAGCGGCAGCAGCCTCGAAACCGACACGGCCTTTGATGCCGACAATGGTGTCTCCAACATGAATATCGCGGCCAATTCCGTATGGCGAGGCCAATTGTTCAATCTTCTGAATGGCTAAAACGGGATGAGAAACCGCCTCGCTGTTGACGGAAATTAGTTCTCCATTTTTGAATTCGATTTCAAGATTTGATGGTTCGGTTTTCTCAACTTTTGAAGGATAGGCATCTTCTGGAAGAGAAAATCTAGACGTCAAAGTTTCTTTTCCGCCGACGGAAGTTCCCCACAGTCCTTTGTTGATGGAATATTTTGCCTTGTCAAAATCCATTTCGTAATGGTGATCTTTGAGAAACTGAATTTCGGCTTCGCGCGACAAACTCAAATCCCGAATGGGTGTTATGATTTCGATTTTGGGGCATATTACGCTGAAAATCAAATCGAAACGAACTTGGTCATTTCCTGCGCCCGTGCTTCCGTGCGCAATGGCATCTGCTCCGATTTCCAGAGCAACTTGCGCAATCGTCTGTGCCTGAATGGTTCTTTCTGCGCTGACAGAGAGCGGATAAGTATTGTTTTTCAGCACATTACCGAAAATCAAATATTTCACGCAATCGTTATAATATTTTTCCGAGGCATCTACAAATCTATAGGAAGCAACGCCTAATTTTTCTGCTTTTTCTTCTAAAGAAATTTTGTCATTCTCGTCAAAACCACCGGTATTGATTGTGACGGCGTGAACTTCGTAATCCAAAATTTGGCTCAGATATTTGGCGCAGTAAGACGTGTCCAGACCGCCGCTAAACGCCAAAAGCACTTTCTTACTCATTGTTGTTATTTATGGATTCAAAATTCTCCTTTTTTCCTTTATTCAGATTTTCTGGCACAAAAAGCATGGCGGTGCAGAGGCAATTTTTGCGGTTCTTCATCATCAGAATATCATAGTTTACACAATTTTTGCAACCGTTCCAGAACTGTTCGTCTGGAGTAAGTTCAGAATATATCACCGGTTTGTAGCCCAAGCTGCTATTGATTTTCATCACGGCCATTCCGGTGGTCAAACCAAAAATCTTGGCCTCGGGGTATTTCTCTTGGGACAGCTGGAAAATTCTTTTCTTGATCTGAGTTGCCAAACCGACATTCCTGAACGGAGGTGAAACGATTAACCCGGAATTGGCGACATATTCCCCGTTTGTCCAGGTTTCTATGTAGCAGAAGCCCGCCCAGGCTGCATTGTCGTCCATTGCAATCACAGAATTGCCTTCCGCAATCTTCTGACTAAGATAGGCGGCAGACCGTTTTGCGATGCCCGTTCCGCGCTTTTTTGCAGAGTCTTCCATTTCCTGTCGGATGTCCTCTACGTAGATCAAATGTTTCTCTGACGAAACCTCTATTTTCATCTTTTTTATCTAATTAAGTTGCAAAAATAAGTATAATTATCTTAAATAGACAAATTATAAAGATAATTTTATCTGAAAAATAAACTTTTTCAATATTTTATCTTAGGAGTAAAAATCAAATATTGCTAAGTTATTATATCTTTGCAAAAAAGGTATAGATATGGAAAATCAATGTCCAAAATGCAACAACCAGAATGTTACAAAAAGCGGAATTATAAAGGGCAAACAACGGTTCTACTGCAAAAATTGCAACTATAATTTCACCGTTAAAAAAATGGGGAAACAAATTGACGATTATTACGTCACCAAGGCTTTGCAACTTTATCTGGAAGGCTTAAGCTATCGGGAAATCGAAAGAATAATCGGTGTTTCGCACGTCAGCATAAGCGCTTGGATCAAAAAATATAATATTACGAGGCCGCCACATTCTGAATTTCATCCCGTCTATAAGATTCTGAAGCAAAATGAATTAATAGAAACCTGTTGTGCATTTAGGATAAATTCATTTTAATTTTGTTCAAACTTCTTTTGAAAACAAAGAAATTGAGATATTGAATCATTGTAAAAGATGTGATTTTGGAGGTAATTC
>NZ_QOVY01000014.1 GCF_003932955.1 Chryseobacterium sp. SC28 | reverse complement strand
AATTACCTCCAAAATCACATCTTTTACAATGATTCAATATCTCAATTTCTTTGTTTTCAAAAGAAGTTTGAACAAAATTAAAATGAATTTATCCTAAATGCACAACAGGTTACCAACAATCTTCTAACATCATCACAAAACAATTCGGCTTGCTTCTCTAAAAGTGGTTTTATCTTATTGAGTGTTGTATTACTCTCCAAAAAGCCAGGATTAACATTCTTGATTAAGTAAAGAATACCCAAACTGTCCACATCCAATTCTTTTGATGGAAGCAATGTGTTGGTTGTTTTATCCCATCCCTCGGCTAAAAAATTCCGTAGTTCTTCTTTTACAATAGGATTTTGCCCTAGCATAAGGTAAACTTGGTCTGCTGTAAAATAATCTCTTGTATTGGGAACATTCCGTACCCGATAACTTTCAAGATGAATAGGTCTTAATGAAGATACTTTTTCTTTCTCCGAATTTCCACGGTTTACCATATTAACAAGGTTGGTACGTAACCAAAGTTCCACCGCTTCAGGATTTTCGTTAAAACCTTCTAATTCGTTATTTTCCTCTAATTTTTGAAAAATATTTTTCAGTTTATCTAATTCAATAAAAACATTATCGCCTCTTCTTGTTCGTTGTTTGGGACGAATACCTTCGTGCTTCAAAAGCATAAAAAGGTTGACCAACGTATTATCAATTCTAATCGTTTTGGCATCAGCGGTAAAAAGAAGCTCATTTCTGAATGTGCTTTCCTGTTTGTTTAATTTGATTGCCATATCTAATAGGTTAATTTGTTAATAGCAATTTTGTTGTTTTTCTTTTTAATGGAATAAAACAAACGGTTGTCTGCTGTTACCACTATCTCATCATAGTTTAGATTTTCCAATAAATTTTTGAAAACAATCAATTCGATGAACTTGCCTTTCAAATCATTCAAAGACGGACTAAAACCTTTCTTTATAAAATACAACATCTCATAAAGGTCAAGCGAAATAGCCAACCGTATCTGCTTATTCGTTCTATGTCTGAATATTAAACTATCTGGCTCATACTCCAGATATTTGATTAAATGGTCTGTACGATTTACAATTAATTCAAAATCTTCTAAAGGAAACATCTTGAACGATCTTCCTCGAATATCCTTCACATCAGTAGAGGCAAGAATTAAATTTTCTTTATCAAGTGCTTCATTATCACAACCTTCATTTAGAGAAACCGCTCTGGAAATCACCTGCTTTGTTTTTTCATCTATGGTTGATTGAGATAATATGGAAACAAAATCAAAAACCGATTTGTAAGGCAAACGTAATAAATAGGAGGGTTTTAGCCCTTTTTCGTTTGGTTTTTCGGTTTTATCTTCAAGCGTTTCATCTTCTTTGAACCAAGCAGTTTTCCCTTCAAAATAATGATGTCTTGCAAACACTTTGTGCTTTTCCCTTATTTCTCGAATGAGTTCTGGAGTTTGTTCGTGTGCTGGAATAAATGATTTTTCGTCGTTAAAAGCTTCTAACAAATTCTGCTCTCTTTCCGAAAACTCAACGTAGTCTTTTAGATTGTGCTTGCTGAAAAATAATTCTCTGTCCCAATGCGGAATGGCAACTTCTCCTATATCTGTTTCTCGCAAAAGTTTTATCAAACGGTCTCTATTACCGCTATCATCTAAATTAGGATTGGTAATATTGAAATAATAATACTGCCAATATTTTTCAGGTGTAACATTTTTCAGTTCTTCTACTTTTGATAACTCCTCACAAGAAACATCACGAGTAAGTATAAAAGCAATAAGCGACCGTATATCTCGCATCGTGATATGCAATTCGCGTTTTAGGCTTACCGTTCTTATTAACCATTCCAATCGGTTAATTACCGTTTCTCCAGAAGCTGTATCGTTTAATGTATCAACATTATATTTGATAAAACAATCTTTTGCCAGCTCACATCCTTCACATTTCGTCCAAAGCGATTTTTGTGTTAATGCTTTTACCTGATTTTTAAACAAACTTCCTGTTCCCATATCATCAGCGACTACAGAGCGAAGATTTAAATTGACAATCATTATTCCTTTTGGAAGCTCTGTATGCCCTTCATTGTTGAAATAGTCTTCAATCAGCTTTGCTAATTTTTGGTGTTTTTTTGAAGTGGTTAAAAACTCGACCAAACGTCCTTCATTTATGGCGATAATCCTTCCTTCAGTGGCTTGATCATAATCTTTCACTTCCTCAAAAGGCTGGAAAAATCTTTCTAAAACATCATTGTTAATATTGTTTTCTTCATCTTGCGAACCGTCATAATTACTTTCGTAAGCAACAGCATTAATTTTAAATTTTGCTCCGTTATGATGGGTAAAATGCTCAACATCTTTTACTAAAATGTGTTGTTCGGTTTTCTTAATAAATGCAGTCTTTCCGTCTCCTGCATTTCCAGTAATGATGACCAATTTATATTGTCCATCTACAATAGCTGGGATTAAACTTTTATCTAATTTGGTAGGTGTGTAGGTTTGCTCGTCTAACTGATGAGCATTGCTATTTACTCTCGTTCCAAAATTTCCGTACTTCGATTGGCTATACAGCGAGTTGATGTATTGAATGATATTCACATCAGTCGTTACATTCTCTTTAGTTTTTGGAGTAATATCTTCTAAAATCTTATCTTCTATGACAACCAAGGCATTAAACATCTCCTTTGCATTTTGAAAACGCTGAGAAGCATCAGTAGCAATGGCTTTCAATAAAAACGATGCAAATTCATTTGATATTCTGGGTTCTAATGCTTTTGGATTATTCGGCTGCCTACTTGCCATAGGTGTTTTTGAAGGATGCCAAGGATATTGTTTGCAAAGCAACTCATACAAAGTTACGCCGAGTGCAAAAGTATCTGTAGATAAATCCCAATTTACCTTATAGTTATCAATAATCTGATCGGGTGCTAAATAGGGAATTGTTCCAACAAACTCACTATTTTTCAAAGTAGAAGAAGCTACATTAAAATCTACTAAGACAAAGCGTTCTCCTTTGTCCCAAATAATGTTTTGTGGCTTAATGTCTCGGTGCAAAACAGGTTTTTCTTTGGACTGCATTTCTACCAAAGCAGAAAGAATTTCTTTACCCACTTGAAATATCTTGTGAATAGGCAATTTGGCATCAGTGCGAGTATAAATGCTTAAATTTTCCCCATCTAAATATTCCATTACCGTAAAAAACT
Source organism: Chryseobacterium sp. SC28 (assembly GCF_003932955.1). Lineage (GTDB taxonomy): Bacteria > Bacteroidota > Bacteroidia > Flavobacteriales > Weeksellaceae > Epilithonimonas. Next base: position 69,953 of record NZ_QOVY01000014.1, on the reverse strand, counting down.
GCCCCGAAGCCGCTTCATCATTCCATTTGAATTGAACAATGTTGGGATGATTTAAATTGATCAACGCATCGTATTCGTCTTTTACAGAACTAAAATTTACACTTTCATTGAATAATTTCAAAGCATAAAAAGTATCTTGAATGCGGTGTTTTACTTTGAATACTTTGGAGTATCCGCCTTTACCCAATGTTTTGTGAATGGAATACGTTCCAATAGAATCGCCTTCTTTTAATTCTTCAAAAGTGGATGATTTTACAACAGGTGCAACCACAGGAGCTACTTCTGCAATAGATTTGCTTTCTATGGCATTGGCAATAAAATCCTGCAAGGTTTCTATGCTGTCTATCCGCTTTAAATCGTCTGTTAAAATGGTTTGCAAACACACTTCATCAATCCATTTGGGTAAATTGGAGTTGATATGTGTCGGCAACAAATCGGCTTTCAGTTTACCACCCATCTTGTCTAAGTCATAAGGTGTACTAAATGGTTCTTTATCCGTAAACAACCAATAAATTAAAACGCCTAACGAATAAATATCCGAAACCGCACTTGCATCATTTACCGTTAGTTCCAAAGGATGATAAGCCGTTGCATTATTTTGATTAATGGTTGGCATAACGGTATATCCCTCTTCGCTGTGGTCAATGAAATAAGATTTACCAAAATTACCCAGATAAGCATAACCACTACTCAAATAAATATTATCGGGATTGATGTCACGATGGAAGATGCTTTCTTTATGGGCTTCTTTCAGAGCCACCATAACATTGGTTATAATATCAATCTTTTCTTTGAACGTAAAGGTTTTTACACGAGCTTCTGAACGTAAAGAATTTTCTTCTAAAAAGTCAGAAATTTCATAGAAGAGATGATTAACCTCATCTATACGAAACTCTACATTGAGGATAAAAGGTTTTGCCTTTAACTTATTGAGTGCGTGATATTGGTTTTTGATTTTACCTTCCCGTTTTTTCAGTTCTTCGGCAGATAATCCGCTTACTTGCAAAGCATATTCCTTAATTTTACGACGTACCGAAGTAACGCCTTTTGGTTTTACTAGGTATTCTGTAAAATTAGGTTCTTGCTGAATGATTTCCAGCACTTCATACCCCTCAATTTCTCTTTTTTGTTCGGGAGATTTCTTGGATTGCTGACCAATTAGAAACTGTACAATTGCTTGTTGAATATCAGTGATATCATCTTCTAATTTACCAATGCTGTACGGATCGGTAACAAAATCTATCAGTTTTTTGTTCAAGCTAAACGTGAGCTTTTGAGCTTCGTGCGAAATGACAGGTGGGTAAGTATTATCAAACGAAAGTGTAAGCATATTTTGTATCCACGCTTTTCCCCAAGCAAAGTTGGCTTCTTTGAGTTTGGATGCCAATATCGATGTTTTTTGACGACCTGTTTTAAGCGGGTTGGGCATTTGCTTATCGTTGAGATACCAGTAATGGTCATCGCCTTCGATACGCCCTTTCCAATCTTTGTTTTCGATATTGTAGATGCCGTGTGGAGCTACGACAATTAAATCGTATTCCCAGTATTGGGTACGATTGTTTTTGGGATTGGTAGATGCAATCTCCACATTAGGAATTAAATAATAATTATCCGGAAGATTTATCTCCAGATAATCTAACAATCTCTTTTCCCCGGCATTTACAACCGATTCGAAATAAGGCGGTTTTATGATACTTGCCATAGGTCAATTTCTTTTTCTATTAATGCAATGGCTTGGTTTTCTTTGATGACGGATTTATCTGAAAGAGAAATAAATTCTTCTATTTTTTCAGAAATTACTCTTTGCAATTCATTACTTAAAATTGGAAGATCAATGTTTCCAATCAATTCCTCGTTCAAAGTGATAATTACAGACCCAAATGCAGAAGCTTCCATTGCTTTTAAACCCATATTAGTTTTCAAAAATGCAAATACATAATTTGGAGATATTTTCTCTGAATTTACTTTAAGTCGTAGAGCGTGTTCTGAAATAACAGTGTTATTAAGGTCTTCTCCTACGATTACTGTATTACCAACAGTTCCTGACCTTGAAATCAATATATCTCTTTTAGAAACTTTCATTTGTTCAACACCATTTGTTGAAGGGCTGATTTTCTTCGCTTGTCTTTTGGGGTTGTATAACATCATATCTGATGATGACAAAAAAGGAATTCCATTCTCAACATAATTTCGTTTTCCTCTACCACCAACAAATATTGAGGAAGCAAAATTTTCAATTTTTTCAAACTGAATATTAGGATTGTATTCTTTCTTGATTTTCTTCCAAATAAGTTGATATTGACCGTCTAATCTTTTATGAAAACCTAATAAATCTTTGGAAGAAATTTTACCATATTGAGCTCCATCAGTAATTCTTCCGTAGTTTAATTCTTGTTCAAATATTTGAGCTGCCTCCTTCAACAATCTATTCGCTTCAACTCTTAATTCAGACGCTTCTACAATAAGCTGATGAATCTTTTGCTGTGTTTCTGCTGATAAGATAGGTATAGGAATATCTTTCAACATATCTTCAGATATATAGGGTTGAACACCTCCAGCAGCTAATCTATTAATCAGTGTATTTCCATATTTTGAGGTAAGAAAACTATAAACATAGCCCGATATATTTTTGTCTTTGCAGACAATTCTAATAATGTTATCAGAACCCATTGCCTGATTATCTTCTAATTCAGATGTAATATAGGCTGTTTGACCTATTGCCCCAACCCTTCCCGTTACAATCATCCCTTCTTTCAGAAAAGAAGGTTCATCAAAAGCATATTTTTTAGAATTATATTTGCAACCGTCTAAAGGATTACCTTTAACAACATCTGAATTGCTCAAGTAAGGAAATCCTTTATTTTTTTCTGTATATATTCTTTTGCTTCTACCTGCGGTAAAAATATCAGAACATAAACTTTGTAATTCTTGATGTGGCATTTTTCGTAACTTTCTTAAATACAAAGTGCCATCGGAAAGATGATAACTTCCATCGAATCTTAGTGACTCAACAATTTGTTGCTTTTTGATTTTTTGTATTATCATTCCTGATTATTTAAAATTCCATATACGCCTTTGAAATCTTAGGCAAATCATCATCTAAAACACGCTGTTTTTCAACACGTGTTTTTACAATCGGCTTCCCATCTTCCGGTCGGTAGGCTACATATTTATTTTCCACTGGGAAAATAATTTCAGCTCCATCTTCATCTCGCAAATAGATCGGATTTCCTCTTCGGTCTTTACCTAACTTTTCGGCTATTGCCATAAACACATCGTAATCTTCTTCTCCTTCGTGGGCAATATTACGCTCGTTGGCAGATTTTTTTTGTAAGAACAAAAGCGAAGCTTGTACACCCACTTGTGGGAGAAATGCTTCTACAGCCAAATCTACCGAAGCTAATATTTTGAATTTATCTAATATCCATTCTCTTACAGGTAAGGTGTTAGGATTCCCTAAAATACCATCTGGCAATACAATAGCCATTTTACCATCTTCTTTCAAGAAGTTGTAACAAGCTTCTATAAATAAAACTTCGGGAGCATTTGAATATCTGGATAATTCATACTTAACCGCAATATCCTCATCGACTTTTACTTTTGCACCAAAAGGTGGGTTGGTAAATATGATATCAAATTTTCCTCTAGCACTATTACCATAAACACCTTCATCATCTTTCATTGTCTTTAAACTTCGATTGATTGCTTTTTCAATCTTTTGAATTTCGGTAGGATGCTCCCAGTTGGGATAAGCCAAAGAATTAACGTGAAAGATATTGGCGTGTCCGTCACCAGCCATTACCATATTCATTCGTGCCGCTTTCTTTAAATCAGGGTCAAAATCAAAACCGAAAATGCTGTTTTCGGCATATTCGCGAACTCTTTCGTTTACTTCTGGAGTATTATATTTTGCGGCAAGTAAAACTTCATCGGTAATTTCCGGATATAGTTTTTCTGCTATTTGCTTGCGAACGTGATCCAATACCATTATCAAAAAACCTCCAGAACCACAGGCAGGATCCAGCACTCGGGTATTTTCTGTTGGGTTCATCATTTCTACCATCGCTTTAATGATATTACGAGGAGTGAAGAACTGACCAGCCTCTTGTTTCAATGTGTTACTTACAATCGTTTCGTAAGCCAATCCTTTCACATCTACAGAAGCATCAAGGAAAGAGTATTTTGCTAACTCTCCAGCAATAAATGCTATTCCTTTGTCAGTCAATTCTATAGCTTCATTCCCGTCAAAGACATCCGAAAAGGGACCATCTGGCTTTTTTAGATCTATAAAAATTTTCTTAATTCTTTCTGCAACGGCTTTTCTACCTTCAGCGGTGTTTTGTTCTTTTACACCCACCCAAAAAAAACGGCGATAAGAAATACCATCTGGTAAAGGCATAAAACGCCTTTTTTCATCATACAATTTACAGAAAATAAGATAAAGCAGTTGCCAAAACGCATCTTTCTTTCGACCTTCATTTCCATAAATATAATCGTGAGAACGTTTAAAAACTTTGATTAAGGAATCGTTTGCGGGCTTACGACTATGTGAACGATCACCACGATTTAAATCATCTAAAGTTTCTCCAAACCCTGGAAAGTCGGATAAATCAGAAAAGGTATCATAACCAAAATCATCTTCCTCTCGTTGTAAATATTTGATATCTGTGCCATTTGTCCATAAACCAAACTCACAACTAGCAACAGCTGCAAGTGTATTTTCTAAGGTGATGATTACACCTTTTTTCTTGTCGTTTTCTTTTATCTTTTCATCTTGTACGATAGCAATTCGAATAATAAAATCCTGATCGTGCGATTTACCTTTTTCAAAAATAGCTAGATCAATCTTTTGCTTTTTATTTTTCCCAGTATCTGGATCAGTGTAAATAATATTAAAATCCCGTTCCATATCAGTCAGATCAAAACCATACTCTTCGTTGAGCATACGGATAATAGACTGTAGATTATTTTCTTGTGATGTTGCTTTTCTCTGTTTTTCCGTAAGAATGCACATCACGTAATTATCTTCTAGTATTTGTTCTTTCGTATTATTGGTTCTCATTACTTTATTTTTTGATTGAGGATTTGAAAGCAATCCAGCATATCATCATATTGGACTTTGTTTGTTTCCACAATTTGATTAAACAGAATACTGTCTTCTTTCAAATTTATCTCTGTCTCGATAATCGTTTTTAATTTTGCTTTATTAGTATCATTGTCAGATAAGAGAATATTTATATCAATACCTAACAGAGCTGAACCAGCTTTTGTTATTGTAAACTCTTCTATTTCATATACCTCTTCATAATGTTCCATAGCTGCTCTTTCTTCGTGGATGTTTAGATAGTTTAAAAGAATAAATCCCATATCATCCGCGTCTTTATTGCCTTTATGATGTCTGTCTTTCCAGGCAACCAATTTCAAAATGAAAATTCCTGCCAATGAAACAATATCAATTTCCAGCGTATCATCTATTTTAATCCTGACCAAATCTTTTTCAGCTTCTTCAAAACCTAATACAGTCATTGCAAAAGACTGATCTGGTGGCCAGAAGATTTTGTCTTCAGCTGTTGTAATCCCACCATACGGAACTATATCTAATTGAAAATCATTTAGATACAAAAATCGTTGCTGTTGTTTTGGATCTTTTTCAAAATTAGACAATTGTATTATTTCTTTCTCTATAGTTGAAAACTCTTCCCATTTATCCACAACTATGGCAATATCTATGTCTTGAGTCCTTCTACCAGATTTTTCTCCGTGAAGTTCTATAATGATATCCCTTGCGGTTGCTCCAATGATGAAAAACTTGATTTCCAATTTTTGAAATACGGGAATCAGCTCATCCAATAGTTTTTTTAATAGTGGATGCTCCAGTTTTTCACTTGATATATTATAATCCATTTTCTAAAATAATTTTTGCAGTTTCGATATTTCTACTGCTATTAGAACCCATTAAATCGGCATATACAACTAACGGTGGTGCAGTATTATGGTATTTCAGGTTCAGATCTTTAGTCCAAAACGTATTGTAAACTTCAATATTACCGTTGTTATCTGGGATAAGCCTTAGATTTCTAACCAGTGTTGGCAAATCTTCATCATAATATATGATATATTGATCTGATTTAAGGTAATTGGTAATAATACCTGCTGCTGCTTCTCCTCCCCATATAAATCCAAATTCCGCTGTATTGACATTAATAAAATTACGATCTTCGTTTGCAAGGCGGTATTTTTTACGAAGCATTCTTGGCTTTAGAATTTCATTATAAGCAACTACCCAGCGATCCAAAAGCACATCCCTGTTTTTAAGAACCCTTTTGTTGTTAGTTGTTAATAGAAAACCTGTGGCTTTTAATTCTGTGAAAATATTGCTTACAGATCCCAAAGAAATACCCGTTTTATCAGCTAACTCACGGTAAGATGTTTGAAGACTTAGTGGGTCTGAAATCAATAGCAGCAATAACTTTAATCCCGCTTCTTGAAAAGCGCGGCTTTGATTTTTCTTTTCTTTTGACTTTTTCTTTTGTCCTTCAATAAAAATGAAAAGTTCACCTACTTTAATATGTGCATTGCCTGCCACATCTATGTAATTGTAATTTTGCTGTTGAAGAACCTCTGCCACATCTTTAGCTAGATAATCTGCCACCAATAACCAATTTTTGTTCATATCCAATTCTTGAAATTTTGATAAGATTAATCCTATATTCGATTTTCTTGCATTGGTTTTTGCCTCCGCATAAAACGTATGATTACCCACGTTGATGATAGCATCATACTGTGGACGAGTAGTTTCAATACTAATTGTCAATCCAGTGATCTCTTCCAGATTGGCTATTGCTTCGTAAATTATGTCCGTTTCTTTATGCATATTGTTCAATAAAATGAATTGTTCAGTGACAATGAACGCTCAAATTTATTGAACATTCTTCACGTGCACAAGAAAAAAGCATTTATTTTTATAGTTACTTTTATATCCTTATATGAGCCTAAAAAAAGATTAGCATTAAAAGATTTTTTAATTAGGAACTACAATATTTTTGTGCTTTTTTCAAAATTATCATCACATTTTCATTGCATTTTTTTTCTTTTCACCCGCAATTGTATCAAAAATTCTTACGCAAATTTCAGGTTGCTTAATTCTAAAAAAAGATCGAATTTCAGAAACAAAAAAAAACGAGTTCCGAGGTTTTTTACCCTTTTCCCAGAAAAGGCAAGAACGTCTTTGGTAGTAAAAAATGAAAATTTTGTACGAACAAAGACACATCTTGCTATGAAAATTTTAGAATTTAAAAATGGTATTTAGACTACCTTATTTTAGACCAGTTCGGGTTGCTTATTTTAGTCCAGTTTTGGTCTTTTGATGTTTGGGATTTTATGTGGAAAAGAACCCTCATCTTTTGATGTGGAGAATAACTCGAGCATCGTTAGATTTTTCTTGAGAACAATTTGCCAATCCAAAATTGGTCTTCCTAATCCGTTTTTCCAATCGGCTTCTTCCCATTGATGAAATTTTTGAATCAATACATCGTCTAATTTTTCAGAATATTCGTCTAAGGTCTTGGCGAAATTCATAAACTGTTTTAGATTAGGATATTTGGAAAATGAGTGATTTGCATCAATATTTGGTTCTGAATTTTGCGCGGATTCTTTTATCGGAATTTCTTTTGTTTCTACGTTTTTTGGTGCTTTTTTTGGCAATTCATCTCCTTTCAAAATGAAACGGTTCGGAAATCCTCGATTTCTACTAAATTCCAAAAGACCTAAATGCTTGAGCTTATTTTTTGCCGTAATGATCGTTTGTCTGGAAAGCCCAAGTTCTCTTGCCATTTGATAATCCGACAATACAATTTCCTTTTGCAAATCTTCGCATTGGTAGAGGATAAAAGTGAAAACCGCAATCGTATTTGCTCCAATTTTGTTTTTGGAATTTAATTCAAAGATTTTTTCAAATAAGTTTCGGGGGAAATTTTGGGCATTTTTCATCTCTTGAATCTCGGTTTATATTGTTGTTGAACTTCATTGGTTTTCCGAGTAAGATATTCATTCAAATCCTTAAAATCCTTGTACAAAATCCTACCGTCTTCCACATTTTTCACTTCATTTTTTAACATTTCTACAGCTCTGTTTCCTGCTTCGTCATTATCAAAATAAAGTTCAATGTTTTCGTAATTTTCGAGGGAGTTTTTAATCGCAGAAATCATCGAAACGGAATTCAAAACAATGTAATCGGAAGGTTCTTTTTCCAAATATTCTTCAACGCTTTTAAAAGAAAGAAAATCAAAAAATCCTTCAAATATTTTTACACTTTTTGAATTGTTTTTTATCGTGGTACTATCTTTTTTTCCTAAACACATTTTGGCGTATTTATTGCGAATTTCGTAACCACCAGAATCGTTTTTAAAACCGATTCCGAAGTAATTTTTACCATTTATTCGGTAATGGATTTCCTGCAAAAACGCAGTTTGGTTTGCCACTTTTCTTTCGTTCAAATATTCCAAAAGTGCAGAATGCTGAACGTTTTTAATTTCAAGAATTTCATAATTTTTATGCAAATTTTCTAAGTTCTGATTTTGAAAATTCTGCTGTTGAAAAGAAGAGAAATTTTGCTTTTCTGCCCATTCCAAAACTTCTTTTACTGAAGCATTCAGATATTTTTTCATAAAATTGACATTGTTTCCGCCGATTCCTTCGGAATGCAAATACCAATAGTTTAGATTTTTATTGATTTTAAAAGAGGCGTGATTTTCTGTGGCAAAAGGATTGAGAAACCACGCTTCTTTTTCCGTTTGTTTTGTTGGATGGTGTCCGAGAATTTGGAGGACTTCTTCCAATTTTATGGAATTGAATTGTTTGCAGTTCATAGGTGTAGATTTTCCGAGTTAGTGATGGGTAATTTTTCGTTGAATTGTTGAAAAAATACTATAACAATTTGACTAATAAATATTCATTAGCTCAACAAAAGTTCAACAATTCAACAAAGTGGAATTATTTTGCTCAACAAAAACTCAACAAATATTTATGTTTTTTTAGTTTGTTGAGGAGTTTGTTGAAGTATTAATTGTTTGATATTCTTTTCTTTAAGCAATTAATTCAACAAATCAACAGATTTGGTTGAAATAAAATTTTTAGTAATGGTGAAATATCGTCCGACAGAATTATTTTGACAAAAATTTCCAGAATAGTCAATATCATATCTTATGTAAGTCAATCCATTTTTCTGTGGTTCTAATTTCCATTTGTCTTTCAAAATGTTTCGGACATCATTTCTTGTAAAATACGTTTGCTTAAACATTTTAGTAAGCATATTTAGAATATCTTGCGGAACTACATTGATTTCATTCTCATCATTCGATTCAAAAAATTCAAACAACAGTTCTACTATTTTGTATTCTAGTTTGTTGGCGTTTTTGAAGACCAATTTTTGCAATGCTTTGGTTTTTATTTCTTCAGAAGCAAACCACATTCTTGTCTTTTTGGGTGAAAAGAAAGCTCTGTTAATCAAGAATCTTAGAAATAGAGGAATTTCAATTTTCAAATTTTCTAAAAATTCGGTGTTTTCAGATTTTATGGGATTGATTTTCAGAATCCAAAACCTGATTTCGTTTTCATCGATTTGAATAAAATTTTCTTCGTTATTGGAACACAAAATAAACTTGGCGAAGAAATCAATTTCCTCTCGGTCTTTTCCCTTCGCTTCCAACTTATCTTTATTGGTTGTTGATAAATATTTTAGTCTTTCTGTAATCTCTTTTTTATCGAAAAACACTTCATCAATCGCTACGATGAGCATTGCCGCCCAATCGGAATTAAATTGACTTCCGAACGAATCACCTTTAATGTAAGTCATATTCAACCCGAAAATTTCTTTCAACCATTTAATGAAAGTTGATTTTCCAGTAGCTCTTTCTTTGGAAACTAAACAAAGAATCGGTAAAATTTGCGTGGGATATTGAAGAAGGATTTTCAAATAATCTAAACCCAATTCCAATTGTTCCCCGAAAATATGCTTCACAAAATTCAAAGAAAAAGGAATTTCATTTTTGATGTTTTCGTTTTCAGATGAAGGAGAGAATGGAATTTCGTTGTAAATATTATAAAAACCGCGAACAATTTGTTGATAATCTAAATGCTCCGGGATACAGCAAAAACCATCATATTTTGAAATCGACGAAAGGAAAGATTTGCCGTGATCGCTAATGATTGTTTCGCGATTCCAACGCACCAAGACCGAGGTTGTGTCCCCCGAAATTAATGGTTTTTCTATGATTTTGTAATAGGTGGTTCCGACTCGGATATAAGGTATTTTGCTCATTTTAAAAGGTTTTTAATACGAATTGTTATACAATAGAAATTATACAGTGCAAACTGACCGTTTACTTTCTTTGATTTTTTCCGTATTCCAAAAGTTCCTTTTTAGAATAAAAGTAACGACCATTAAAATTGTAATGGGGCAGATTCTTGTTTTTTCGCCATTCAATAATTGTCGGAACAGAAATATGCAGAAATTTTGTAGCTTCGATTTGAGAAATTAAATCTTCGGGTTGTTCTTCTGCTTTGTTAGTCGGCAATGTAAATTCGGTTGCTTTCTTTAGAATGATTTCAACCGCTTTTTCCAAATCGGATTTGGAGTGGGAGTAAAGTTGTACTGACATTTGATTGTATTTTAATTATTTTAAATTCAAATGCAATAATATCAACTTAATTATTGAAAATCAAATAGTTGTGATTCGTCCAGAACAGTCTAAATTAATCCAAATTAGTCCAAAATAATTTTTTTGCAATCCAGATTAATCTAAATTAATCCAGATTAGTCTTTTCAGCGAAATTCAATTTTTAACTAAATTTAACTAAAATTTTTTCTTTTTAACAAAGTTTAACGTTTTTTACTTGATTCAAAAATAAAGGATGCTGTATTTCGTTTAAAAACCCTTTTATTGGTTTTAGCAAAGCGAAAATTTACACTAAATTATCTCCACGCTTTATCCATTTGTTCGTCTGTAAATGCTTCCGTCACTTTCATATATTTGTCCAAAACTGCATCTTTTTTGATGTTTGCAATTTTCTTAATGGCTTTCGGTTCCATTCCTAAAAGTAGAGAATTGGTTATGAATGTTTTTCTTGCAGTATGACTTGTAATAAACTTGCATTTTGGTTGGGTTAAAGACTTTTTCTTGTTGCCAACAAACCAATGAATGGTATATGGTTGTGTGATTTCTGCCAGCTCACAACATTCTTTGATGTATTCATTAAATTTTTGTGATGAAATTATAGGTAAAGGTTCATAGATTGTTCCTTTGTATTTTTCCAAAATAGCTTTTGCATATTTATTGAGTTTAATGGCGTGATTTTGGGTTTTCGTTTTTTGGATAGAAAGAACAATATGATTTTCAGAAATATTTGCTAAATGTAATTTCGACAAATCAGAAAATCTTAATCCAGTAAAACATCCCATACAATAGAAGTCTCGGACTTGAGATAATCTATCATTATCAAAATCTTTTTCATAGAGTTTCATCAGCTCATCAAATGATAGATAAACAATATCAATATCGTGTTCAGCCGCTCTGAATTTTTCAAACTCTCGATTCGTGTTATATCCTTTTTCTGTCGCCCAATTTAAAAATGACTTTAAAACCTTAATTACTTTAGCGAAATAATTTTGTTTCATCTTTTTGGTTTCATATGAATAGTCTCTCAATTGTTCAAAAAAATCGTCATTGATTTTATCAAAAGAAAGTGCGATTGCTCTTTCTTTACAAAAAAATTCCAAATAGTTTTTAATTGTAATCTGTCCTTTAATTGTATTTGGTGTTTTTGTTAGTTTTCCTTTTTCGATATACTCATTAAAGCAATTAAAAAAATCGAACTCATCAGATAGAGTAGTTTCCTCTTCTGAATCAAACTTTTCAATAAACAAATCTTTAGTTGGTTCAATTTTATTAGCCCTGAAATAAAGAGATATATCCTGAATTTTACTCTCTATTTCCTGTAGTTTTTCATTTATTTCATCATAGCCGTAATACTTTTCTTTTTTAGAATTGGCTTTGACACGATTATTTTGCCAATCCTGAAGTTTGCAGCTCAATCCTGTATTTCTTTTAATTACAGAACTATTGATTCTAAACAAAATTCTAATAGGCATTAAACCTTCTTGATTTATTTTGTCTTTTCTTAATTCAAAAATATATTTTATCATCGGCTTAAATAAAATAAAAATTACAAAAGGGGGAACAAAAAGGGGGACAAATTTGAATTTAAAATCACGAAATTTTAAGAAACAAAAAATATAAAAACCTTTTATGAGCCAAATATAATGAATACAAACGGATTAAAAACAAGAAAAATTGAGAAAAGTATTATGGTAGTCCCGTCTGGGGTACACAAAAAAGACTGATTATCAGTCTTTCTTGTTATTTGAGGGAACAACAACAGAGGGATTTTTAATGCTTTCTGTTTTTCGGAAAAACGATTTTTTTTGGAAATCTACTTTGAGTAATTAAATTTCAGTCATTCCTTCACTCACAAAAATCTCGATGAAGCCCATGCTAATTTCTCAACCCATAATAATTTTACACTTCTAAAAACAAAATTTCCCGATAGACAATATAGTTTTGAATTTCACGCCCTTTCTTTTTGCGTTTTTGGCAAAATCCAACTATATTTGCGCTGCTGTTCCGGAAAAATATAAAACATAATGGCTCTCGCGACCATAAGCTCATCCGGAGATCAACAGCGAAAAGATATTCTGTGACACCGTGCTACAATAAGATTCGCGCCGTTGCAGAGGATGTTGTAAAATTTGGGCAGTTAGCTCAGTTGGTTTAGAGCGTTGCGTTGACATCGCAGAGGTCACTGGTTCGAATCCTGTACTGCCCACTTTTCTAAAAAAAGTTAATTGCTTCACGCTCCGTTAACAAATCTGTTAAACTTTTCACAAAAATTCTTTTTATCCGCTTGGCATATATTCAAGGGTCGGATTTTTGATATTTGATGCAAGTTAGTCTTTAAAGACCGTTTATCCCTTTTTTAAAAACAAGTTATAATTCATATTTATGGTGTAGAAAACTCCTTTGTAAATCCAGAAAAAGGAAAGCTATGAAAAGATATTATGCAGTGTTAATCCCTTTTTACACTATTTTTTTGTTGTATATGATGTTTTATGGTTGTGGCAGGCACCCCGAAGCCGGATTTCTACAACTCCATCCTTTGCAAAGCATTACTTATTTTTTGCGCTACAACGACTTTTTTTCGGAAAAATTTATGATCAATATCGTCGGCAACGTGCTCATTTTCATTCCATTTGGCTGGCTTGGTCTCCTTAGTGGCAAGCTCAACCGTCTCCCATTGCTGTTTTTTCTCTTCGTCAGCGGGATCTCGTTGATAGAAGTCACTCAATATTATACAGCCCGAGGCACTGCTGATGTAGATGATGTTTTTCTTAATACGTTGGGTCTGCTGATCGGATATTGTGGTCTGAGAATCGCAACCGCCTTGGATATTGCAAATCTGAGGTTCGAGTTAAACTATAAATCTACTACTTCCTCTTATTCATATAACCAATAAGTTGTCCCAATTTATACAAATCCAAAACCCGCAGGGAGGCATCTCCGTTCAACAGCCGCTTCTGCAAATAGGGTTTCAAAAGTCTATAAATCATCTGATAGACAAAAGCGGCGCCCGTTCTCTTCATGAGAAGGTAGGCCTTGGCTAATTTGATCTGCGAAACACTTTCAAAATTCTTATCTCTGCCGATGAGGCGTGCCAGACTTTTGGCAGATTGATCTGCCTTGCCCAGGAAAACCACATTGGTCTCTAAGCCATTATTAAAAATCGGATTGTCAATATGATCTATTTTGATGTGATGGCGTTTCAAATCCTGAGAAAAGACGAGGTCTTCGTAGCCGTAATCCGTCATCGCTTCATTGAATGGAATCTTTTCGAGAATGGATTTCCTTACCACAAAATTATTGGTTTGAAAATCCAAGTAAGGTTCCTTGAGCCGCTTAGCGACAGGCATATTTTCTCGCTCTGTGGCAAATTTCCATCGCAGTCCGTACGCCTGCCCGGGACTTTCGGGACTTGCCTTCCTGCCGCCATAGATCACGTCGGGCTGATGCTTTTCTATGAAATCCAAATAATTAACGAGAAAATTGTCGCTGATGATTTTTCCGTCGCAGTCCAGGAACAATAAATATTCGGCGTGAGAATAATTTAGAAACAGATTCCGAATTTTGGATCGGCCGATATTTTTTTTTAGATAAATAAACTGATTTACTTTGCCTTCCAAATTTTTGTTGATTTCAATAAAATAAGGATCCGAAGCATCATCAATCAATATGATATCGGCTTCCCAACCGCAGACCCGGATTTGATGGATGAGATCATTGACTAATTCATTGACATCCTCATCATAAATCGGAATACAGATGCTCAGTTTCATATTTTGTCGATAATCTTCTGAATATTAAGCTCATGCAAACAAGCATAATCGCCCCGGAAGCACTTCCTGTCGCCGAAAACAGAGCAAGGCCTGCAAGAGAGATCTTTGACGTGTACGATATCTTCTTCGCTTTGCCCATAGCCGAGGAAACCGGCATAGTAATGTGTAGATCCCCAAACCGAAATACAGCGGGTACCCACCAAGCTGGCCAGATGCATATTGGCAGAATCCATGGAAATCATGATTTCCAACTCCGAAATTTTCTGCAGTTCTTCTTTCAAGCTTAGTTTTCCTGCAAGGCTCAGCGTGTTGGGGATTTGGCTTTCCCAGCTTTTGAGAATGGTATTTTCCTCTTCGCCGCCTCCGAAAAAATAGATTTTGTGCGTCTTTGCCAAGATCCTTACCAGTTCGAAAGATTTTTCCAAAGGCATCATTTTGCCTTTATGCTGTGCAAATGGCGCAAATCCTATGCCCTGCTTATTCCGGGATCTGCTGCGATACCGGTGCGACAGTTCCACCGCAAAACCCATCTCCCTAAATACGTCTGCATATCGCTCGACCGTTCGTTTTAATGGTTTTTTATCGAGATTCCAAATGTCTGTCAGTACTTCTTTTTCTGCTTTTCCCTTATCGATTTTATAAACTTGGTAGCCGTGCTTTTTGAAAATAGAAGTAATCATTTTAGTTCTGATGACATCGTGCAAATCTGCCACATAATCGGGTTTGAAATCTCGAATCAATTGTTTTGTCAATTTTCGGATTCCCCAGACGCCTTTGTAATCATCGAAACTAATGCCCTTGAAAATCAATCGGGGATGGCCGTCGAATAGGTCGCGGAAGTATTCTCTGCTGATGAATATGAGCTTTACATCGGGGTTCTGCTCCAAAAATTCTATGCAGACGGGAACCGTCATTGCGACGTCTCCGAATGCCGAAAACCGATATGCTAAAATCGTCTTCACCTATTTCTTTAATTGATATGCCACTGCATAAAATTTGATTTGCTTTGTCATCGCCATCAGCCCATTGGCCCGCGATGGCGACAGGAACTCCTGCAATCCGATTTTGGAAATGAATTCAAAATCCGAGTCTAGAATCTCCTCTGTAGAGTGGCCGCTGTAGATCCTTACCAGAAGCGAAACAATCCCCTTGGGCAAGATTCCGTCGGAATCTGCATTGAAAAACAATTTCCCGTCCTTATATTCAGCATCGATCCAAACTTTAGATTGGCAGCCGCGGATCAGGTTTTCGTCAACTTTTTTATCGTCAGGAAGTCCTTTTAATTCTTTTCCGAGGTCAATAATATATTCATATTTCTGCTCCCAATCTTCCAGATAGGAAAATTCTTCTACGAGTTCCTGTTGTTTCTCTTTGATTGTCATTCAGAACATTTATTTGAAATTCAAAAATAGATTTATTTTAATTAATTATCACTTCGGCAGCGCACGGCTGCACAATTTTTTTGGAAAAATTATTTTACCAGTTGTACGATGTGAATAATGACCTTAGTGGCTGCTACCATACTTTCCAAAGGTACGAATTCATAAGGACCGTGGAAATTGTGACCTCCGGCAAAAATATTGGGGCAGGGCAATCCCATATAAGATAGTTGTGCGCCGTCGGTTCCGCCGCGGATGGCTTTTATTTTCGGTTCCACACCGGCATTTTTCATCGCTTGCTCTGCTATTTCGATAATGTGCATTTTGCCCTCGAATTGCTTTTTCATATTGAGATATTGCGGTTTTATTTCTATCTCAGCCGTTTTCTCTCCGTATTTTTGATTGATTGCCTCTACTTTTTCTTTGATGAGTTTTTTTCTGTCTTCAAACTTTTGGTCATCGTGATCCCGTATGATGTATTGAAGTTTGGCTTCGGAAACATCGCCCTCAAAATCGGTAAGGTGGAAAAACCCTTCAAAACCTTGTGTCGTGGCAGGCGTTTCATTTTCGGGGAGCGAAGTGATGAATTCTGCAGCGATTAATCCTGCGTTCAGCATTTTGCCAAATGCGTAACCCGGATGAACAGACAATCCGTGGATCTTGATAACCGCCGCAGCTGCGTTGAAGTTTTCGTATTCCAATTCGCCAATCTCGCCGCCATCCATCGTGTAAGCCCATTCGGCGCCGAACTTTTCAACATCGAAATGATGCGCGCCTCTTCCAATCTCCTCATCCGGGTTGAACCCGATAGAAATCCGTCCGTGCTTGATTTGAGGGTTTGCTAAAAGAAATTCAGCCGCCGTCACTATTTCCGCAATGCCCGCTTTGTCGTCTGCGCTAAGAAGCGTGGTTCCGTCTGTCGTGATGATGGTTTGCCCGATATATTTTTTGAGATCTTCAAATTTGGCTGAAGATAAGGTAAATCCTGTTTCTTTATTCAATAACAAATCTTGTCCGTCATAATTTTCCCAGATCTGCGGATTCACATGCGCGCCATTGAAATCGGGAGAAGAATCGTAGTGGGCAATGAATCCCACTTGTGGAACAGTTTCCTCGATATTGGAAGGAATAAATCCAAAAACATAGCCTTTGTCATCTATACTGACATTTTCCAAACCTAAATCTTGCAATTCTTGATGAAGGTAATGTGCCATGTCCCATTGTCTTTCGGTAGAAGGCGTGGTCTCGCTTTCCGGGTCGCTGGTTGAAAATATGGTGATGTAGCTAATGAATCTGTTGAGTAGTTTTGCTTTCCAAACGCCGTCCAATTGGATGTTTTCCATATAATTTGCCATATCTCCGCAAAGTTATATATTTATGGAGTGAACCACAAACAATTCGTGACAGAGTTGAAAGATGAATAGAAAAGTTCTAAGTTTGTTGAATTTTGTGATTCCATCTAATTGCAGCCGACTTAAGCGAAAATCCACTTTTGCGTTGACTTCAAGTTCTATTTAACCTGAAATCATCGGCAAAAAAGATTGACTTACTCGCACCACCCCGGTAGGTTTGGGAGCGGAAAGCGGATAAAGCTGCCCAAATTAAATTAAAAAAAATAGTCAAATGTTCTTAACGGAATGTCCACGAGACGCGATGCAAGGCTGGGGAGAGATGATCCCGACGCAAACGAAAATAGACTACATCAACAGACTGATGGAAGTTGGTTTTGATGTGCTGGATTGCGGAAGTTTCGTAAATCCGAAAACGATGCCTCAAATGGCGGATTCGGGAACGGTGGTGGATGAAATAGATAAATCTCTTTCCAATACAAAACTGTCTGTGATCGTTGCAAATGTTCGCGGTGCAGAAAAAGCGCTAAGCCACGACCAGGTTGATATATTGGGGTTTCCTTTTTCGATTTCGGAGATTTTTCAACATAGAAATACCAATAAAAGTCGTGAGGAAGCTTTTACGGAAGTTGTGAAAATCTTAGAATTAGCAAAATCTGAAAGCCGCGAGTTGAATCTCTATTTTTCTATGGCCTTTGGAAATCCTTATGGCGAAAACTGGAAATGGGAATATGTGGATTTCTGGGCAAAACGTTTTGAAGAAATCGGAATAAAAAATATTTTACTTTCCGATACAACGGCAGTCGGCAACGTCGAGAAAATCTCGCTTTTATTTAATAAAATTCCTGCAAAATATCCTGAAATTAATTTCGGAGCACATTTTCATAACCGTTACGAGGATTCCTACATCAAATTGAAGGCTGCTTACGACGAGGGTTGCAGAAGATTCGACAGCGCCATCAAAGGAATAGGAGGCTGTCCGATGGCGGAAGATGAACTGGTTGGGAATATGCCGACGGAGAAGGTCTTTAATTTTATGGCATCCGAAAAACTTGATATAAAACAGAATCTGCTTCATTTTGAAAGCGCTTACAATATGGCGAAAGACATTTTTCATTTTTAAAGAAGTGAATGTAAACATCCTATTACAAGCTTTTTTAATAATAATTAATACTGAAAACTTCAAATTCTAAAAAAAAGGCGTAAATTTATTACTGAAAAAAACAAAAAACTATTTTATGACTTCAAAAACAACTTATTTAGGCGACTTCAAAATTGAATCTGTCCACGAATCCTCGGGCGAAGTTTTCTCAACATATGTTCCGTCTAATGACTTTGCAGTAAGAGAGCATTTTTCGCCAACCGACATTTTTGCTACGGCTTTGGCGCAAAGTGCGTTTGCCTCTTTGGCTGTTTTGGGTCAAGACCGGAAAATTGATATTACAGGAGCAACTTGCGAGCTTAAAAAAACAATGTACTTCGAACCAAGAAGAGTCGGGGAAATCTTTTGCGTTTTCAAATTTCCTTTTTCTTACACTGCTGAAGATCAAGAATTTATTGAGCATACGGTGAAAAACTGTGCGGTCTATCTCAGCCTGCATCCGGATATCAAAAAAATATTGCTTTTCGAATATAACGATTAAGAAAAAATCCTGCGTGCAGGATTTTTTGTTTTACAACATACCAAGCTCAAACTTAGCTTCTTCGCTCATCATCTCTCTGTTCCAAGAGGGCTCGAAGGTAAGTTCTATTTTTGCCGATTTTACGCCGGAGACTCCTTTTACTTTATCTTCAACTTCTACTGGTAATGTTTCGGCCACCGGGCAATTGGGCGAGGTGAGTGTCATTATTACCAGCACGTCTCCTTCATCGGAAATCTGAACATCATAAACCAATCCCAATTCGTAAATATCAACGGGGATCTCCGGATCATAAACGGTTTTTAGTTCTTTAATGATTTCTTCGCCAATATCCGCGATTTGGTCGTCTGTCAGTTTCATTTTAATCTAATCTTTTTAAAAGATCTTCCTGCCGCATTCGCCGGAAAATGTTTGCCAAAGTTAGGACATCTTTCTCACAATAATGAATGATTCTGTCTATATCACCATTTTTGTAGTATATATCGGCGACCATGCTTCCGTCTATATCGTCCTTTGGGGTTGGGATTCCGAAGATATGCGCCAACAATTCCAAAGAGACATAACTTTTCCAATCTCCGAATTTCCAAAGTTCCATCGTGTCGATATGGGGGATTTCCCAAGGTTTTTTTCCAAACATTTGAAATGGTTTTGGTGGCTGAATGCCATGAACCAAAAGTCGTCTTGCGATGTATGGAAAATCGAATTCTTTCCCGTTGTGAGCACAAAGAATGACATTATTCATCCGAGGACTGTTGAACAATTCACAAAATGAAAGTAATAAATCTCGCTCTTCTCCCGAAAACGTTTTGATCTTCAACTTACCTGAATTCGAATCCACCATTCCAATAGAAATACAGATTATCATGCCAAATTCGGCCATTATTCCGGCTCTTTGCTCGTAGAAATCGGAGGCTTCCATATCCTCTTTTCTTTGCAGTTTGGTCTTTTTGTCCCAAAGATATTGGGTGGTAGCATCGAGGTTGTTCCAAGATTCGATCTGCGGAACGGTTTCTATATCCAGGAAAAGGATGTTTTCTATGGGAAGTTGGTGAAGCATTGTTTTTTTTTGTTTCATTAAAATTAATAAAAAAACCCAACATTTCTGCCGGGCTTTGATATTTTCATTTCTAAATTTAATTAGAAAGGATATTCGTAAATCTCCGATTCGTGGAAGAATGGATTGCCCGTTGGCATTAGTTTTAGTTTCGACAGCGCTGTCATCACGGCGAAAACAAAAAGACCGGCCATGAAAAGGAAAGCACCTACAATCAGCAACAGCATTGAACTATTGGCCCAATACGGACCCACAGTTCCCGGCATTACCATATTAAAGTAATCGACTGCATGACCAAAAACTACCAGAGCAGCCATAAAGGTGACAACTTTGTAATTTCTTTTGATGCTACTACTTACTAAAACCAATAGTGGCAAAAGGAAGTTGATAATCAACATAGGCAGGAAGGTGGGACTGTAATATTCGAATCTGCCAAAAAAATAATTAATCTCCTCAGGAATGTCGGCATACCAATACAACATAAACTGACAGAACCAAAGGTAACTCCACAGCATACTTGTTGCAAATAAGAACTTGGCCAGATCGTGAAGGTGGTTGTTGTTGAATTGAGGATAAACCCCTTTTTTCTTAAGGTAAACACTTACCAAAATGATACAAGCCACAGCGGTTGATAAACAGCTCACCATCGAGTACCAAATATAAAGGGTGGAATACCAATGCGGATCGATAGACATCAACCAATCCCAAGCCCAAGCTGCGGATGCAAATGCAAAGAAAGCAATGTAACCCACGCTCCAACTGTAAAGACTGGCATAGATCTTTCGATCTCCTTTGTTCTCATCCACTTTTTTAGAAAGATTTTTCAATTTCCAAACAAAGAACGAAGCTCCTAAGGTATAGATCAAAGTTCTAATAAAATAGAAAGGAATATTCAGGAATTTTGATTTTTCGAATAATATAATATCAAATTCCGGAGAATTGGGGTCGGTAAGATTAGGATCCATCCAATGGAAAAGATGTCCCTGATGTGTGATATTGAGAATTGTTAAGATTATTAGAAGTGCTCCTCCGTACGGAATAAAGGAAGCGATAGCCTCCATCACGCGGGTCACAATAATAGACCAACCGGCATGCGCAGCGTGCTGAATGCTGTAAAAGAACAATGCACAACAGCTGATCCCGAAAAAGAAAACTGCAAACGTATGAAGTGCCGCCAAAGGCTGGTTATGAACCTGCAGTTTCGCATGTTCCAAATGGGCATTGTGATCTTGCGGCCCTACCAATTCGCTCGAATTGGAAGGTGCGTCGTGACCGTTCGCATGAACCGACTCCATCCAGTGAGAAATTGCGGTATCATCCAATCCGTGGTTAATAGCATAACCAATCCCGAATAAAACAACTCCAACAACGATGAGTATGATAGAATACAATTTTAATTTAGGTGAAAAACTATACATTTCTTTCTTTTTTTATTTAGCATTGGTTTTGGCTTCCGTGGCAGGGGCGGCGGTAGAATCTTTTTCTGTTGCACTTGGTGCCGCTGTCGCAGGAGTTGCAGCTGGGGTTGCAGTGGTAGCCGCTGCCCCCGCTTTGAATGTATTGTAGACATATAAAGCGACACGCCATCTGTCTCCTATGTTAAGTTGTCCTGCGTAGGATCCCATTGCATTTCTGCCGTTCGTCAAAACATAATGAATAGAGCCGATAGTGATTTGTCTGTCTGCATAATTGGGAACCCCCGAATAAGCACCGCTTTGTACGATTGGCCCTTGTCCATCGCCACCAGTTCCATGGCAAGCTGCACAAGTGCGCTCGAAAAGTATTTTTCCTCTCGCCATATCTTTTTCTAGATTTTCAGGCTTTAGCGGCGATGTTGTAATCAATTTTGAGGCATCATAGCCGGCATTGTATTCATCGACATTTTTTGGTAGCGCTTCTTCGCTTACGATTCCGTCTTTGTTTTGGGCAACAGTACCTTCTACAGGGTATAGTCCTGTTTGCCCATTTCTGGCAACAAAAGCAGGGATTTCATTTTCGTGATCAGAATAAGCGTCCTCAGCTTTCATCAACGGGTCATAAGCTACGGGGAAATACATATCCGGAAAATATACCAAAGGTGGATTATCTTTTGGACCACCGCAAGAGTTCAGTAAAACAGTAGTTAAACCAAAGATTGCCGCAATTTTTAATATCCTGTTATTCATCTTAAGCATCTTTAACTGTTATTTCTTCAACACCTGTATCTATCAACAGTTGTTTGATTGTTTCTACATCGTCAGAAATGAACTCCATCATGAATTTGTCATCCGTGGTTCGTGGATCCGGATTCTGAGGTTTTGCGCCGGGATACATTTTGTTTCTTGCGAGGAAAGTAAGAGACATAAGGTGTGCGGCGCAGAACACCATTAATTCGAACATCGGATCTAAGAACGCAGGCATATTGTGCGTCCAGTCAAAGGATGGTTTGCCTCCGATATTCTGAGGCCAGTCGTGGTTCATCATCCAGGCAGTCAGTGTAATTCCGACAGCTACGCCATAGCAAGCATAGATAAATGCAGCGTCAGAAATTCTGGTTTTCTTCAATCCCAGCGCAATATCTAAACCATGCACAGGAAATGGTGTATAAACTTCGTTTATACTGATGCCTTTATCTTTAAAAACTTTTACGCCGTTCAAGAGATCGTCGTCGTCGCCGTAAAGTCCGTATATAATTTTTTTAGTGGTGCTCATCTCCTTCTTTTGCTTTATAAGTTTCACCGGAAATTTTCAAAATAGTCTTCAATTCTGCTTGTGCAATGACAGGGAAAGTTCTGGCATATAATAGAAACAGCGTAGAGAAGAATCCAATCGTTCCAAGATAGACGCCAACGTCTATAATTGTGGGTTTGAACATCGTCCAAGATGATGGTAAATAATCTCTGGACAAGTTGATGACGATAATATCAAAACGCTCAAACCACATTCCGATATTAATGATCAATGCGATAATAAATGTTAATAGGATATTGGTTCTAATTTTTTTGAACCAGAATAATGCAGGAACCACCAAATTGCAAATAATCAATGCCCAGAATGCCCACCAGTAAGGGCCCGTTGCGGCGCCCGGAGACAGATAAGTAAAATCTTCAAATCTTGATCCCGAATACCATCCAATGAAATACTCGGTGGCATACGCTACGGTCACCATACCACCAGTTACGATGATGACGATGTTCATTATTTCTATATGATATTTGGTAATATATTCTTCTAAGTGGCAAACTTTACGGGTAACCAGCAACAGGGTCTGTACCATTGCAAATCCTGAGAAGATAGCGCCGGCCACGAAATAAGGCGGATAAATCGTTGAGTGCCAACCTTTGATGACAGAAGTTGCAAAGTCAAAGGACACCGTGGTGTGTACGGAGAACACGAGCGGTGTTGCCAAACCGGCAAGTACCAAAGAGAGTTCTTCGAATCTTTGCCAGTGCTTTGCTTTCCCACCCCAGCCGAATGCGAGGATGGTATATATTTTTTTATTGAAAGGTGTTTTAGCCCGATCTCTAATCATTGCAAAGTCAGGAATCAATCCCATAAACCAGAATACTACCGATACGGAGAAATAAGTAGAGATCGCAAATACGTCCCAGAGGAGCGGCGAGTTGAAGTTGACCCAAAGAGAACCGTATTGGTTAGGCAAAGGGAAAACCCAATATCCTACCCAAACTCTACCCATGTGAATGACGGGAAAAAGAGCAGCCTGCACGACGGCGAAGATGGTCATCGCTTCTGCGGATCGGTTGACAGACATTCTCCATCTTTGTCTAAATAATAATAATACTGCAGAAATTAAGGTTCCTGCGTGACCAATCCCTACCCACCAAACGAAATTGGTAATATCCCAACCCCAGTTGATGGTCCTATTGAGTCCCCAAGCACCAATCCCGGTTCCGATAGTGTATGCAATACAACCAAATCCGTAAACAAACAGAACTAAAGCGGCGTACAATGCGGCCCACCATAATTTTCCTGCGCGTTCTTCGATAGGTCTTGCGATATCCTCTGAGATATCGTGATAAGTCTTGTGACCAATAATTAAAGGTTCCCTTATCGGAGCTTCGTAATGTCCTGACATTTTTTACCTATTTATTATTTAAACTTTCTTTTCTGTTTCTGATTTTGGTATGATAGAAAACGTTTGGCTTCGTGCCAATCTCTTCTAGCAATACATATTTTCTTTCGCTGTTGAACAAGCTGCGAACTTCTGAAGCGACGTCGTTCATATCTCCAAATTTTAAAGAACCTGTAGAACAAGCTTTGGAACACGCTGTCTGGAACTCTCCGTCTGCTACTCTCCTGCCCTCCTTCTTCGCTTCCAGAATAGTATTCTGAGTCAGCTGGATGCACATAGAACATTTTTCCATTACCCCTCTTGTTCGGGTAACCACATCCGGGTTGAGAACCATTCTGCCAAGATCATTATTCATATGAAAATCGAACTTATCATTCAATGCATAGTTGAACCAATTGAATCGTCGAACTTTATAAGGACAGTTGTTCGCGCAGTATCTCGTACCGATGCATCGGTTGTAAGCCATTTGATTTTGGCCTTGTTTCCCGTGCGAGGTTGCTGCAACCGGACAAACTGTTTCGCAAGGCGCATGATTACAATGCTGGCACATCACCGGCTGGAAGATCACATCCGGATTATCTGCCGGATGATTCAAAACACCTTCCGTGAAAGGACCACCGTATAATTCAGGAACATTAAGACCTCGGTCTATTTGCTCTTTGGTTTCGATTTTCTCGATAGCAGAGTAGTAACGGTCGATTCTCAACCAATACATATCTCTGGACATTCGGATTTCATCTTTACCAACTACTGCCACATTGTTTTCTGCCTGACAAGCCACAACGCAAGCACCGCAACCTGTACAAGAATTGAGATCGACCGATAAATTGAAATGAGGACCGTCTGTGTCATCATAAGCATCCCAAAGATCTACTTTCCCTAATGGAAGTTCTCCACCGAGGGTATGCATCGATAACGGCTCGTTCCACTCCTCAGCAGGTTTATTGATAAAATCTTCCAAAGAAACTTCTTTAGCGATTTCATAACGCCCCATCACGGTATTTTGAAGTTGCATTCCTGCAAATTCATAATCTTCTCCGCTTTTTTCAATTTTCACATTGCTAAGAACTGTGTTGTACCCATCGAATAGAGGATAGGCATTGATACCTGTTTCCGCTACTTTTCCGGAATCTTTCTTCCCATACCCTAAAGCAAGACCCAAAGATCCTTCTGCCTGTCCCGGTTGGATAAAAACAGGAACATCTTTTAAGGTAACTCCGTTTACCGTCAAGCTAACCAAGTCTCCGTCGAGTTGCATTCTAGCATTAAGGCTATTTTCGAGACCCATTGCCTCAGCATCTTTTGGAGAAATCGTAAGATAGTTGTCCCAAGACAATCTTGAAATTGGATCCGGAAGCTCCATCAACCAAGGGTTGTTAGATTGCGTTCCATCGCCAATGGAGGGTTTGGTATAAAGTTGTAATTCTAATGGAGTAGGTTTGAAAGCGCTTAATTCTGCGATAGCTTGCGCCGCATTTCCACCTGTGTAAGCCAATCCTGTAGAAATACCTCCCGAGGTAAAACCGTTATACAAAGTCTTGTTGAAAGTTTTACCGTCGTTTAGCGTGATGGCATTAGCTTTTAAGTAGTTGTAATAATTATTAGCCGGACTGTTTTTTCCATTGATCCAAACCAAAAGAGATTCTTCAACCTGTCGCGAGGTATATATTTTTTGGATCGTTGGTTGCATCAATGAATAAGCACCAGTTTGCGGAGCGATATCGCCCCAAGATTCTAACCAATGTGCATAAGGAATGACCGCTTTAGAAGCTTTGTACATTTCGTTTTTCTTATCTGTAATTGCTACAGAGTAAGGCACTTTGGACAACGCTGCTTTTAGAGATTCTCCTTTGGCGTGAGAATAAACAGGGTTGACATTGTTTGAAATCAGAACGCCAACTTGCCCGCTATTCAACCACGATAAGAATTCGTTGAATCTTGCATTGTCGTATTCTTTGCGGAAATTGGCTTTGCCCGTGAAAGCTTTTGATCCTAATTTTTGATTGATCAAATGGGCTAAAACGTAAGCCGCCTTGGATCCATCAGCAAAAACAACAGCATTGCTGCCTTTTGCCTGAAGTTCTTTTACGATTTCGGAAGCCACTTTATCTGTAGTTCCGCCATTGAGTCCGTTGTAAACCTCTACCAAAGTTTTGAAAACTGCGCTTGGCTTCAATCGGTATCTGGAATCGGCATTTGCGCCGGTCAAACTCAAGTTGGACTCTACTTGTATGTGTCTCAACATTTCGGGACCTGGCTTTCTTGCCGCGGCATAAGAAACTTCCAAGCTCGATGCATTGTAATCTCCTAAGAAATCGGCGCTGAAAGAAACAACCAATTGAGAAGTGCTAAGGTCGTAAACCGGCAAGGCTCTTTGTCCGAAAACTTCCTGAGCCGCGTCTAAAGCTGCTGCGTAAGGAAAGGCATCGTAGGTAATAAGTTCGGCCAAAGGATATTTAGTTTTGAAATCTCCAAATAGCTTTTTGAAAGTTGGGCTTGGGAAAGAGTGAGATAATACCACAATCTTTTTACCAACAGCCTGAGATTCAGCTAAACCTTTTAAAACAAAATCATCAATTTTACTAAAATCGGTGTGCTCGTCTCCATTTAAAGCGGGCAATTTCACTTTATCATTATCATAAAGAGAAAGCACGCTGGCCTGAGCTCTCGCGTTGGTTTTTCCTAAAGAACCTGCCGCAGGATTTGGTTCTATTTTGATAGGCCGCCCTTCTCTTGTTTTTACCAAAACGCTGGCAAAATCGAATCCATCGAAATATGTTGATGCGTAATAATTGGGAATGCCCGGAATGATGTCGTGCGGTTTTACAACATAAGGAATCGTCTTGATCACCGGCGCTTCGCAGGCGGCTAAAGTAACAGCAGCCGTGGAGAAACCCAATAATTTCAGGAAATCTCTTCGAGAAGTCCCCGAGTTGCCGGCATCTTCCAAGAATTCATCTACCGGAATTTCGTTTTGAAACTCTTTAAGCGCCAACTTGCCGTTCAGGCTTGGATCTTTTAGTTCGTGAATACTTCTGAATTGTATTTTTTTTGAAGCCATTGATACTTCTAATTTTTATTATTAATAATGACATTTACCACACTCGAGACCTCCAATTGCATCTACGGTTATTTTGCTTCCTTCACCATATTGTTTTTTCAACTTTTCATGCAGATTTTTGAAGTATTCTTTATTGTAACCGTTGTTCATATCAACTTCTGTAGTTCGGTGACATTCTATGCACCACCCCATTGTGAAGTTATTGGCCATTTGAACGACGTTCATGGTATCGATTTTTCCGTGACACGCTTTGCAAACCACATCTATTTTGTTGCTCGCGTCTTTTTGTTTCGCATTGAAACCGTTGATGATGGCTTGCTCACCTGCGATGACGTGCTGCGAGTGATTGAAGTAAACAAAATCCGGCATATTGTGAATCCTTGTCCACTCCACAGGTTCTGTTTTGCCGGTGTACGCTTGCTTATTGGCATCCCATCCTGCGTGGGCATATATTTTTTGAATCTCGCCGGTGTAGAATTCTCTGTCTTTTCCGGGCTCGAGGTATTTGCCTTTGTACTCAGAAATCGTGCGGTGACAGTTCATACAAACATTAAGAGAAGGAATTTCCGAAACTTTACCATATTTTGCACTGGAATGACAAAGTTGGCAATCGATTTTATTTTCGCCGGCGTGGATTTTGTGGGAGAAATAGATCGGCTGCTCCGGCGCATATCCTTTGTAAACGCCAATCCACATCAGCCAGTTCCAAACACCATATAGCGCAAATAGAGCCAGCAAGCCTACAAGCCCTTTGCCGACGTAGCTGTACTTCTCATACATTGCGGAGAAGGACGTAATTCTTGTGGAGTCTAGTTCGGCTAATTCCGGTGACTGCTGGAGTTTTACCAACTGTCTTATTTTGATTAATAGCCAGATGAGCAGTCCTGCGATTGCAATCAAAGCGGCAATCACGATTTGAGAATTTAATTGTCGGGCTTTTTCAGCTTCGATTGCAGCCTTGTCATTGGCAGTAGTTCCGGCCGCATTAGCGTCTGCAGCGGGCTCTTCTTTGGGAGGATTACTCGTGTAGGCCAAGATATCGTCGATATCTGCATCGGTCAAGTTCGGAAACTGAAGCATCTCAGTTTTGTTGAACTTTTCAAACACTTCGTTGGCATACTTATCTCCTGATGCTCTTAAAGCCTTGTTGTCCTTAATCCATTTATAAAGCCAGTCTTTATCGAGATTCTGCTCTTTTTTTAATCTGTCGACAACACCACCAAGCGCGGGTCCAATAAGTTGTTTATCTAGTGCATGACAAGCTGTACAATTTGCTTTGAACAACTCCTGCCCTTTTTGTGGATCGCCTTGTGCATAAACAGAAGCGCCGGTTGAAAACAATAAACCAATTGCTATCAGACCCTTTTTGTAATGCTTTCTCCAACTAATCATTTATATAATCTTGGGGTTAGTAAATTCTATTGACTTTTACATTCAGTTCCGCAAAAATAGTACTTTAACAAAAATTAAGACGACCTTATCCAATGCTTTTTACCAAATCCAATTAATTTGTAAACGTTCTAAATAAGTGCTTTTGCGTTTCATTCAATTTATATTAAATTTGCTGAAAAATAAATCTTAATGAACAATCTGCTCAAGCTTTTCGTCATAGCAACCGTATTTTCTTTTTACCAAATTGATGCTCAATACATTGTGACAAAAGACACCCTCGCCGGCACCGAACTGTCATTCGCTCTCGATGAGCGCGTCAATGAGGCGCTGGAAAAGATAGAAGGCAACTGCCGCCGCTCGGGAAGCAATACTGAACAAGAACCGGCAAAAATTCTTGTGGCCAACCGTGAACTGACTACCGCCGAAATTTGCAGAAAAAATCCAAAGATTATGGGATTCAAAATCCAAGTGGTGGTGGTAAAAAGCAATGAAGAGGCCACAAGAATAAGCTCAGAATTTCGCAATAACTTCAGAAATCTGAAAGTAGAAAAAGACGCTTCTTTGAGGCCGAATTATAAAGTTCTTGCTGGAAGCTATTTTTCGAAACAAAGCGCAGCCGAGGATCTCAAAAATGTCAAAAAGCTCTACCCATCCGCAAAAATAATTCCGTACGCTGTTTTTTGTGTAGAAGCGAAGTAGAATTTAGAAATTAATCAAAATTTAATTCTCCTGTCATTAAAAAATCCGCTTGTTATGATTACAAGGCGGATATTTTTTTGCTTTTTAAAATAAACTTAGAGGCTGTTTAAATTTCTTTTAAAAACCACAAAAGTCACAAAAGCGATATTCTTCCTTAAGTTTATCAAAAGTTCAAAAAGGGACAATGCTTCAAAAAATTAGCTTTTTTTGCTCTTTGAAAGATTTTCTTGTTTTGACTATTGTGGTTTAAGGATTTTTTCTGATTTTTAAACATGCTCTACAAACTTTATTGGTAGTAAGTTTCTAAGAATTGATAAAACTCTGTCAAGCGGTACAAATTATTAAAACCAAGATAAACGGTGAGGATCAGCAATGTTCCGTACAAAAATGTCAAGGGCAAAGTCTTCTCTTTAAAACTGAAAAACAGCCAGCCCAACAACAACGGATAAACGAAAACGAAATGGCCGCCGTAAATATAAGAGGTATGAAGACCGAATTTCAAAACGCAATGAATGAGTATATCTGCCGAAAAAGAAATGACCAGGATCCAAACCAGCCGGTTTCTAAAATTTTTGAAAATGCTCCAGATAATCATCAACAAAATAATTCCGACAAAAATATAAGACACGACCGACGAGTAAACATCCATAAACAGGGCTTTGTAGTAAAAGCTTTTGTCTCTGCTGTGATAATCCCTGATGACAAAACCCGGAAACAAAACAGGGCCGCCAAGAAACCAAGACGCAATCATATCCCAAAGCGGCGTCACCTTTGGCGTAGAAAATTTCTTATACTGCTCTTCCGTTTTGTTCAGGAAATTTTGAAAATTTAAATCCAATCTCAACAAAAACAAAAACACGAAAACAGCGATAGAAGCTGCGATTTTCGAAACTGCCCGTCCGATTTTCCGCCAGTTCCAGAAGATATTTTTCTCAAAAAGAAACGGAATGTAAACTTTTACAATATTCGTAATCGTAAGTCCACCGATAAAAACAGAACCGATAATCGCAGCTCCAAAA
This sequence comes from Chryseobacterium sp. SC28, assembly GCF_003932955.1. GTDB lineage: Bacteria > Bacteroidota > Bacteroidia > Flavobacteriales > Weeksellaceae > Epilithonimonas. Next base: position 39,842 of record NZ_QOVY01000014.1, on the reverse strand, counting down.
GACATCGTTTTCTCTTCACTGATTTTCTTCGCCGCATAATAATTGAATATCGACAGGAAAAATAAAGTATAAGTATAGGTTTCCGGCGTGAAGGACAAGAGAATATTCGTCACAAACAAGCCATAGAAAAATAGAATCAACAGACTGATTTTCAATGGAAGTCGGATGATATTATTAAGATATTTGAAAATCTGAACGTTGGCTAAACTTATAACTAAAGTTGACAATAACGCCAAAACCAAACGAAATACCGAATCGTAACGATTTCCGGAAATCCAAAGGGCAAACGTGCGAATTTGATCGAAAAAATAATTGGAAAGCGGATGCCGCTCAAAACCGCCGCCAGTCTGGATAATCGCGCGGTTGTCAAAACTGAAATAGGCATCCCACGGGATTCTGTTGTCGTAAATAATTCTGAAATGCTCCGCAATAAAGCCCGCATTGGCGCCGTAAACGATTATAAAAAAAAGAAAAACAAATGCTTCGATCTTTGTAGAAGGGAAAACGATTTTCAGGAAAGAAATTATTTTGTTCGGCAGTTTCAAAATCAAATATTTCTGCAAAAATAAAGCTTAAACTTAAAACTTAAGATAAATTCGTCGCTGTACCTCATTTACTTCGAAAGTAAAACCAAAAAAAAGAGAATGAGGCAATTAATTGTGCTAATTGCCTCAAATAATTATTATATTTGAGGCAATAATTTAATTTAATCGCCTCATGCATTATAATTGGCAGTTACCAAATTGGGCAAATTTCACTTATGACGACGCTGTGTTCGACTCATTAATCATAAATTTTGCGCTGGAAACAGGTGAAATGAAAGGTTTGGCGGATTCCTTTCCAGAACCCGTGCGGCAAGAAGCGATGTTGGAATTTATGATTTCTGAAGCCGTTAAAACCTCAGAAATAGAAGGAGAATTTTTCAGCAGACAAGATGTCATGTCTTCGATAAAAAAGCAATTGGGAATGACCGATGAGCTGCCCAAAAGCCGAGACAAAAAATCCCAAGGCATTGCTGCTCTGATGATTGCGGTACAGCAATCCTACAAAGATGAATTTTCTGAAATGCTTCTGAAAAATTGGCATCATCTATTAATGCAGAATGTTCCATACATAAAGGCTGGAGAATATAGAACCGGAAAAGAGCCTATGCAAATTGTTTCCGGAGCGTTGGGAAGAGAGGTGGTTCATTTCGAAGCGCCGCCTTCAGAACTGATTCCCCAAGAAATGGAAAATTTCGTCCAGTGGTACAATAATTTTAAAGTTTCTACGGCGGATGTCAAAAATATTCTTGTCAAAACAGCCCTCTCTCATTTATATTTCGAAAGCATCCATCCCTTCGAAGACGGAAATGGACGAATTGGCAGGGCGATTTCGCAAAAATGCCTTTCGGAATCTTTTGGAATGCCATTTTTGATAAGCCTTTCCGGCACTATTGAAAAAGATAAGAGGCAATATTACAACGCTTTGAAATCCGCCCAAAGAACCTTAGAAATTACAGACTGGATCTTCTACTTTTCATCTGTAGTTTTGGAAGCCCAGAAACAGGCCAAACAGACTATTTTGCTGACACTTAATAAAAGTAAATTTTTGGATCGGCACAAGCCTCAAATGAATGAGCGCCAAACCAAAGCCATTATGAAAATGTTTGAATTTGGAACCCGCGGTTTTGAGGGCGGACTGACCGCTAAAAAATATGTGTCTATCACCAAAGTTTCTCGCGCCACAGCCACTCGAGATCTGCAGGACCTGACGGTTAAGGAAATTTTGTTGCAACAAGGTGAAGGAAGAAATGTGCGGTATCAGCTGAATCTTTAAATTGAAGTATTGTTCAGCAGTTTCAAAATCAAATATTTTTCAAAATTACTTCGAAATGACAAAATTTCACTTTAAAATAAAGTTTCTTTTTTTCTAAAGATGCTGAACAATCTCAGAATGGCTGTTGGTAATAAAAGTAACGAGATATCGATTTTCGACATTTTCAAAGAATACATACCAAGTCGTGGTGTGATTGGCTTTGTAGAAAATATATTTCGAACCGAGATGGGATAGACTTTCAGGTGTTTTCTTGAAGGGGAAAATTGGAAGATTGTACTCTACAAAATCAACAATTTCCTCAACATAAGCAAAGGCATTTTCTATAAATCCAAAGTATTCCTTGTGAAAAAGCAAATATGATAATTCATTCAAATAATCTTCAACCTCAGGTAAATACTGGATAATTATTTTTTCCAAGGCAAGGTTTTTAAGTATTCTTTAGTGCGCTTTTTCAGTTCCTCACCGGAAATACCTCTTTCCCATTCCTTCTCAAAATCAAAAGACTTTCTGTTTCTGATTTTATTAATTTCTTCAATAACTGCAGGACTTTCCAGAGAATTGACCCACTTTATGATTTCACTTTTTTCAGATGCTAAATTCATTGTGCTAAAGATTGATGATAACAAAGATAGAAAATTATTACTTACATTTCTCTCAAAAACACTACTAAGAACTGCAAGACAATTGGCTGCTACCCGTCTGATTATCATACTTCGACGGTCGCTTTTGATTGAACTCCGGATAGAGGATTTCGTAAGGATTTTCCAATGCTTTTTTCAGTTGGAAGAACATCTCATAATTCCCATTTTCCGCCGCCTGAATGGCTTCGAACAAAAGAAAATTTCTGAGCACGAATTTCGGATTTGTCTTTGACATTAATTGGAAAGATTCAGATTCCGAGATTTTATTCTTAAGTTTTCTTTGCCGATATTTTTCGATGAAATCTGATAATTTTTTCAATTCATTTTCATTAAGATTTCGATAAAAAGCATCTTTGAAATCTTCAACTTTAAACTCCGAAATTGGCTTTTCAAGGTTTTGGAAAAATAAGGTATAATCAAGATTCAGATCCTGCATCATCTGCTGCCATTCTGTGAAGAATTTCTCATCCTCAGCCAAAACCTCATCGAAACCAAATTTTTGGGCGAGCATTTGGTCGTGCTTCACCCAAAACTGTCTGCCAAAACCGTCGAGAATCTTTTCTAAAACTTCCTGATTATTAATCAAAGGAAAAATCGCATTCGCCAAAGCCGCCAGATTCCAATGCGAAATCTGAGCTTGCTTTCCGAAAGCATATCTTCTTCCCGGCAGATCGGTGGTGTTGGGCGTGAATTCCAAATCATAGCCATCCATCATAGAAAACGGGCCGTAGTCGATCGTCAAACCCAGAATCGACATATTATCGGTATTCATCACACCGTGAACAAACCCAACGCGATACCAATGGATAATCATCCTCAAAGTGCGGTCGCAAATGGCTTGGAACCAGTCGATATATTTTGAGGAATTATTTTCTGATTGAACTTCCGGAAAGAAATTTTCAATGCTATAATCTGCTAATTGCTTCAAAAGTTCATTTTGTTTTCTGGCAGACAGCAATTCGAAATGTCCGAATCTGAGGAAGGATTCTGCGGTACGAACGACGACGGCGCCTTGCTCCTTTTGCGGATTTCCGGAATATTGAATATCACGAATCACATCTTCGCCAGTTTTGGACAAACTCAAAGCGCGCGTTGTGGGAACGCCGAGATGATACATCGCCTCGCTCATCAGATATTCCCGAATCGAGGAACGCAAAACGGCTCGTCCATCTGCATTTCTGGAATATGGCGTTGCGCCGGCTCCCTTCCATTGGATTTCGGTTTGACGATTTTTATTAATAATTTCTCCTGCGAAAATTGCTCTTCCGTCACCCAATTGGCCGGCCCAATTCCCGAACTGATGGCCGGCATAAGCGGTGGCGTACGTTTCTATGTTTTCCGGAAGATTCTGCGCGACAAGAAAATCTTTGTCAGTTTGATCCTCGATTTTTCCAAGTCCAATTTCTTCCGATAATTTTTCATTAAAATCGATTAATTCGGCATCATTAAAATGTGCAGGTTTGACGGTGCAAAACATCACTTCGGGTGTTTGCCTCTGCATCGTATTTCCCGAGAAATCTCCCGGGAATATTTTGGTGAATTTTTGAGTAATGAGATTGAGGTTCATCGGTATAAAAAACCCGCATCAGAAATGCGGGCTATAATTTTTTATTTGTTAAAGTCCACCTCATCTCCGGCGTTAAGAGCTTCGTTGGAATGATCTTCTTTCTTCACAGGTTTTTCCGGGACGATTTGGGTTGGATTTTTGAGTTCATCGATTGTACGGAATCCGCCTTCATCGCCATATCCGTTTCTGAGATTATTGAGATCCGAGCAGCTGCCCGTCCAATTGGCCGGTTTTACAAATTTGTCGTCCGGTTTGATATTCAAAGATTNCCGACCCAGACTCCCGTCGCCAGTTTTGGAACGATTCCCATAAACCACCCATCGGAGTTGTTCTGCGTGGTGCCGGTTTTGCCCGCGATTTCTACACTTGCCGGAATTCCTCGTCGTCTTAATTCGCCGGATGCGGTTCCGTATTCGGTAACGCCTTTCATCAGATCGATCATCGTGTAAGCATACATCTCGTTCATCACTTCTTTTACGACGGGCTTCACTTCTTTGATGACACGTCCGTTGGCATCCTCTATTCTCCAGATCATTTCCGGTTTGGTGTAATTCCCGAAGTTGGCAAAGGTACTGTACGCACCCAGCATTTCGTAAATTGTAATGTCCGAAGTTCCCAGAGCCATCGGCAAGCTGGTGGAGATTTCCGTAGTTACGCCCAGATCTCTCGCTGTTTGGATGACATTTTGGGTACCCACCATCTCTGCCAATCGCAATGCTACCGGGTTTTGAGAGTGTGCAAGTGCATCTTTCAGCGTCAGCATTCCGCCTCTTCCCGGCACGTGGTAACTTCCTTTATTAAAACTGGCGTTGGAAACCGTAGAGCAAGGTGTCATCCCAAGGTGCATGATCGCCGTGGCGTACACAAATGGTTTGAAGGTAGATCCTACCTGCCGCTTACCCTGCTTCACGTGGTCGTACTGGAAATGATCCCAGTTGATGCCTCCCACCCAAGCTTTGATATCGCCGGTTGCCGGCTCCATAGACATCAGTCCTGCCTGCGCAATCTGCTTGTGATAGCGGATGGAATCCCAAGGCGACATCTCCACTTCTTCTTCACCCGCCCAAGTAAATCTGGACATTTTCACCGGCGTATGGAACTCCATCATAATGGAGTCCTCCGGCATTCCTTCGGCTTTTAGTTGCTTGTATCGGCCCGTTCTCCTTACCGATGCCATCATTAAGGAATTAATTTGAGATTTCGAAAGAAAATAATATGGCCGGTTGGGATTGCGTCTCATCTCGGCGTCAAAACTTCTTTGCAGACTGGTCAAATGCTCTTTGATGGCTTCTTCTGCATAGCGCTGCATTCTGGAATCTAAGGTAACGTAGATTTTCAAACCGTTTTTGTAAAGATTCAGTTCTTTGCCGGTTTCTTTCTCATAGGCATCGAGATATTGCTGAATTTCTTTCCTCAGATAATATTTGTAATAAGAAGAAAATCCGTCTTCCACGGTTTTGATCTCGTGAAAATCTACAACGATGGGTGTCGCCACCGCTTTTTCGTAGGTTGCATCATCGATATAGCCGGTGTCCCGCATTTGTTTTAGAACCAAATCTCTGCGGACTTTGGCTCTCTCGGGATTTCTGTAAGGATTATTTCTTCGCGGTGCTTCCAGCATTGCAACAAATGTGGCCGCTTCCGGCAAAGTCAATTGACTGGTAGATTTGTTGAAGTAAACTCTGGATGCCATTTCGATTCCTTTCGCATTGAAAAGGAAATCCATTTTATTAAAATATAATGCAACGATTTCTTCCTTTGTATAGCGTTTTTCCAGACTAACGGCAACGCTCCATTCTTTCAATTTCTGAAAAATTCTTTGAATTTTGTTTTGAGAAGCATTTCCTGTAAAAAGAAGTTTTGCCAATTGCTGGGTAATGGTAGATCCGCCGCCTCTTTCGCCACCAAACAGGATGGCTCGCAGAATAGACTTGAGGTCGATGCCGGAGTGTTCTTTGAAGCGTTCATCCTCTTTTGCCTGCAAAGCATAGACGAGGAATGGTGGCAACTGGCTGTACGTCACCGGTCGCGTTTTTTCTTTTTCGAATTTTCCTAAAAGAACATTATCTGACGAATATATTTCGGATGCGACGTAGATATCGGGATTTTCCAGCTCTTTCACATCCGGCATATCGCCAAGAAAACCTTGGGAAACAGCGAAAAACGTAGCTGCAATTCCTAATACGATCACCAACAAGCCGAGCCAAATGATTTTGATCCATTTTTGGACAGCAGATGGATCCTTTTTCTTTTTGGGCAGAGGAAAAGTTTTGTGTTCAGTCTTCTTATTTTCCATTAATAAATGATGGCTTAAGGTTTTGAATTTTAATTCCTATATCTTCTATTCCGGGCAAGGTATCTCTTCTCATGGCTTGAACCAGTTTGATAGAATAATTCCCGTTTTGAGGAAACTTGTAATTGAGTTTATACTGAAAAATAATTTCCTTGGTCTCGCCGAACCCCGAACCAATCCACTCGCCGTTTGGCTTTGCTAAAATATAGTTAAGGGTGTCGGTAGCGATGGTCTTTTTATCATGCTCTATGTTTGCGATGAGTCTTAGATTGCTGTATGGATAATCATTGTTATTCCGGACAACGATCATCAGATTTTTAAGGTTTGGGGCATCTTTCACTTCAAAATCAAATCTTTGGATGTCGTTTTTTCTCCAGTCATCATCCACGTCATTCATCAGCACCTGCTCGTTGGGATCTTGGCAGGACATCAAAGATAAAAAAACGCTTGCAAAAATTATCGATTTAAGGATTACCTTCATTTTTGGGAGGAAATTTCTTTTTCGGTTTTTTGAACGGTTTTTTCTGTGTTTTATTTTCCGCTGCCTGCCGATCGGTCTGCTGAACTTTCGGAGTTGTGTCTCGATTTTGCACTGCCCTTTGCTCGTTGGTTTGATTCCTGTTGTCCGGCTGTCTTGGATTTTTATGATCCGCTGGTCTGGCTGCTCTATTATCCTGCTGTTTTGGATTTCTGCTGTCCTGTGGTTGGTTTGGATTCCTATCTTTGGTGTTGCGAGGTCTTGTTTTTTCGTTGTTTTTCTCGAAGCGATCCATTCTGTTTTCTTGGATGAGATCCGAGGTGACCATCCGGTTTTCGACTACTTTCAGATCTTCCAACGCTTGGCACTTTTCTCCTTTCTTGTTGATGGCGATCATTTTTTGAACCTCATAGATATCAATATCGTACCACGCCATCGAGTTTTCAACGTAAGCAAACCACATTTTCTTTTTGAATACATCAATCTTTATGCAGAACGCTCTTCCCTTTTCGGTATTCAGAACAGTACTTGAAGGTGGAAAATCTCTCAAAACATCGAGGTAAGCGTCCAATTCATAGTTGAGACAACATTTGAGTTTGCCACATTGCCCGGCCAATTTTTGCGGATTGATACTCAGTTGCTGATATCTTGCCGCATTGGTATTGACGGAGCGGAAATCTGTGAGCCAAGTGGAGCAGCACAGCTCGCGCCCGCAAGAGCCGATGCCGCCTACTTTTGCAGATTCTTGCCGGAAACCAATTTGCTTCATATCGATCTTGGTGCGGAAAGCAGCGGCATATTCCTTAATCAAAGCACGAAAATCGATGCGGTTGTCTGCGGTGTAATAGAAGGTGACTTTGGAGCCGTCGCCTTGATATTCCACATCGGTAATCTTCATTTCAAGATTGAGACCATAAGCGATTTTCCGTGCCTCCACTTTGATTGCATTTTCTTTATTTCTAAGCTCTTGCCAAGTTTCTATATCCTTTTGGTTCGCAAGGCGATAGACCTTTTGAAGGGTGTCTGCGTGTACATTTTTCTTCTTCATCTGGACTTTTACCAGCTCTCCCGAAAGACTTACAACGCCAATATCGTGACCCGGACTTGATTCTACCGCAATGATGCTTCCTATATGTAAGGGCAAGTTGTTGACGTTTCTATAATATAATTTACGTTCATTCTTAAAACGAACTTCCACATATTCTGAACTTTTGGAACCCGATGGGTTAACGTCGGAAAGCCAGTCGAAAACACTTAATTTATAACTATTGCCACAAGTATCCACACTGCTGCACCCACCACCGGTACTCTTCGTACCGCAAGAGTGGGAAGAATCGCCGGATGTTTTGCATCCACAACTCATATTTTTGATTTTTTTATGTCTGGATGCAAAGTTAATATAAATTTTATTTAAGCTTGAGGAATATATTTTTTAAAAATGCTTTTTTGTTAATTTTAAGTTAATAAATGATTAATATTGCCAAATAGACATCTACATTTGCATTTATTTGTGATATAAATAATTTAGAAAATAGCCATTTATTATGGTTTGCATTCTATTGTTTAAAATTAAAGAGCTGAAAGGAAGTATTATAAGATTAATATAATATACACATTATCACATATTTAATAAAAATAAGTAACTAAACAATTATTCATAGAATAGCAATGTTTAACATTTTTTATGTTTTTTTATGGTCGTTATCAAAATAATTATAAATTTGGAACATTAATAATAATAATTATGAAAAGAATTTTAATAACGATGGCTTTAACAGCCGGTGTAATGTCATACGCAGGAGGGTTCCGAGTATCTCTTCAAGGCGTAAAGCAGCTTGCAATGGCTCACACCAGCGCTCATGCAGAAGATGCAAGTGTTGCGTTTTTCAATCCTGCGGGAATTTCTTTTATCCCTGCAAAACTAAGCGTAGCAGCGGGTGGTTTTGGAGTTTCCAATAAGATCACTTTCGAAAATACCAGAACATTGCAACAGACGGAAACCGATAGTCCTTTAGGTACGCCTATCTATGCTGCGGTCGCTTATAAAGTGCTGGACGAACTTTCCGTGGGTTTTAGTTTCAGCACACCATTCGGCAGCACCATAGAATGGCCTACTGCTTGGGATGGCGCCGAAATTGTGGAAAGATTAGAATTGCAAAGTTTTTTCTTCCAACCAATGATTTCTGTAAAGCTGGCACCGTGGGCATCTTTTGGAGCGAGCTACATCTATGCTACAGGTAAAATAGATTGGACAAAAAGAGTAACCCAATTGGGAGGAGATTTAAATTTATATGACGACCAAGCTACGGGAAACGGTTTTGGTTTTGGATTCTACTTCCAACCGGACAGTAAGTGGGATGTGAGCGTGGCCTACCGATCGCCGGTGGACATGGAAGCAAAAGAAGGAAAAGCTACTTTCACTGTTTCTCCAGCATTATATCCGAGCATAGGCTTGGCAAGTACGGGCGGCGTCGATTCTTTCAAAGCAACCCTTCCTTTAGTAGATGAAATTACATTGGGAGCGACTTATAAAGTGACACCAAAATGGTTAATCTCTGCAGATTTTAATTATCACGGGTGGGCAAGATATAATAAGTTGACTTTGGACTTTGGCAATGCCCCAGTTGGCAACCAATCGGATCCAACTGTTTCGGTGGTTCCCAAAAATTTCAAAAATTCGAGAACTTTCCGTGTGGGAACGCAGTATATGTTTTCAGATATGATCGCCGGAAGATTGGGCTGGTACTTCGATGAATCTCCCTACACCGATGAAAACTTCATCCCGGAAACGCCCTCATTTGATAATTATGTGATTACTGGAGGTGTCGGGCTGAAATTTAACAAACTCAGTGTAGATATTTCCGGAGCTTATGCAATGCCGGAAAGCAGAAAGGTTAAAAATTCCTATTACGATTTATATGGGCAAGCGAAAGCAGACATCTTCTACTTTGGTTTAGGTTTATCTTACAACGCATTTTAAATAACAGAATAATTATGAAAAAGATATTTATATCAACAATAGCCGCGTCACTTTTATTTACATTAAGTTGCGAGACAGATTTCGATAACAGCACGGAAGATGTGGTTGTAACCTCCGGAGAGGCCGATTTTTCCAAATATATAGCTATTGGCAATTCTTTAACTTCCGGATTCCGAGACAATGCCTTATATATCGACGGGCAAAATGAATCTTACCCAAATCTTATCGCCAATCAAATGAAACTCGCTGGCGGAGGAGAATTTAGACAGCCTTTAATGGCAGATAACAACGGCGGAATGGTGCTGGGAACAACCGTCATCCAGCCCACAAAACTTTACATAGAATCTTTTTCAAACGGAAGCCCTGTTTTGAAAAATGTTGCAGCAACACCCACTACCGATGTTGCCATAAAACTTACCGGAACAATTAACAATATGGGGATTCCGGGTGCCAAGTCCTATCACTTGGTCGCACCCGGATACGGGGACATTAATGGCATATTGACGGGAACCGCAAATCCCTACTATGTAAGGTTTTCGACAAGCAGCACCTCTACTGTTGCCGGAGACGCTGCCGCCCAAAAACCGACATTCTTTTCGCTTTGGATTGGGAACAATGATGTGTTGGGTTATGCTTCGAGCGGTGGATCCGGGATTGACCAGAAAGGAAATCTAAATCCCGCATCGTACGGACCAAACGACATCTCGGATCCGAATGTAGTGGCAGGATCTATCCAAGCCGTATTGGATGCTTTGAAAGCCGCCGGATCTACAAAAGGTATTATTGCCAACATCCCTTATGTAACTTCCATTCCTTATTTTACCACCGTTCCGTATAATCCTTTGACCCCGCAGGCTCTGGGTGCTAATCTTGCGACGCTGAACGCAAGCCTGTATGGCCCGCTGAAGCAAGCTTTGACAGCCTTTGGAGCAGGAGATAGAATTAATTTGTTGTCTTCTACTTCCTCCAATCCGGTTTTGATTAAAGATACATCATTGACCAACTTATCCGCCCAACTTACGGCCGCTCTTACACCTTCCTTAGGCGCTTCAACAGCAGCGGCATTTGGCCAAATCTATGGGCAGGCAAGACAGGCTACAGCACAAGATTACGTGCTGCTAACGGCCAGTGCGGTAATTGCAACGACTAATCCTAGTGCACCGGCCAGCATCAATGTGAATGGTGTTTCCTATCCGTTGGAAAATCAATACGTCCTCACCAAAACCGAAGCCGCGCTCGTCAAAACGGCCATCGATGCCTATAACACCTCTATCGCAAGCTTGGCCTCGTCGTATGGATTGGCATCTGTAAATATGAATGCTAAAATGGTGGAACTCAACTCTGCATCGGGAATACAATGGGATGGCGTAAGATATACAACCAGATTTATTACCGGCGGAGCCTTCTCGCTCGATGGCGTTCACCTCACCGGGCGCGGATATGCAATTGTAGCGAACGAATTTTTGAAAGCCATCAACTCAAAATATAGATCCAATCTTCCTATGGTAAATCCTAACTCTTACAGCGGAGTTACTTTTCCTTAAAGTAAAATTAAGATCATTTACAAAACCGCCCTGTTATAGTAACAAGGCGGTTTTTTGCTTGCATTTTAAAATATTTCTGCGTTGGAAATTTTTGATTAATTTTACCGTATGCTTTCTAAAAGAGTCAAATACGCTATCAAAACGCTTCTTTTCCTGAATAGGAAAGACAATTCTTCACTGTTCTCTGCCAAAAAAATATCGGAAAGCGAACATATTCCTCTCAAATTCCTCGAGCAAATCCTGCGGGAATTGAAGCAAAACAACATTCTAAAAAGCGAAAGAGGTGCCGAAGGCGGTTATACCTTTATGAAAAATCCTGCCGATATCAAGGTTTTGGATGTCATTAGAATTGTGGATGGACCTGTGGCGATGCTTCCTTGTGCCTCGCTCAATTTTTATGAAAAATGTATCGACTGCGCAGACGAAGCGACTTGCAGTATCAGAAGATTATTAATCAACGTCCGGGATCAGATGCTTCCGATTCTTGATACCAGCATTGCCGACCTTACGCGGTCGGAAAATATGGCAATCTGATGTTCACCGATGAATATTTTATGAAAATGGCATTGCGGGAAGCCGAATTGGCTTTGGAAAAAGAAGAAGTCCCCGTCGGCTGCATTATCGTTTCAAACGGGAGAGTTATTGCAAAATCCCATAACCTTACAGAAACCTTAAACGACGTAACGGCACACGCAGAAATGCAGGCCATCACTTCTGCGGCAAATTATCTCGGCGGCAAATATCTTCAGAATTGTACGTTATACGTTACCTTAGAACCTTGTGTAATGTGTGCCGGAGCGCTCAGCTGGTCACAGATTACGAAAGTGGTTATTGGCGCCAGAGATGAGCAACGAGGTTTTATTAAAAAAGGCTTATCGCTTCATCCGAAAACGGAAGTGATAACAGGGATTTTGGAAAATGAATGTTCACAGATCGTGAAAGATTTCTTTAAAAATAAAAGATAGTTACAGATCTTTACCAAGAAAATAAAGACCTTTCAAAGTATGCAATTTATCCCCAATATTGATTTTACTTGTCAAAGGTTTGTAAACGTGGCTCACCCCGCCCGTGGCGATGACGAAACAATCATCATGCACCTCATCATTTATCCGATCAATAAAGCCCTCTACCATACCGAGATAGCCATAGACCATCCCGCTTTGCATACAGGAAACGGTATCCAATCCTAAAACCGTTTTGGGCTTCACCAATTCGATTTCCGGCAGCTGCGCGGTCTCGTGAACCAAACTATTAAGCGAGGTGACAATTCCGGGTGCGATGATAACGCCGAGCGTTTCGCCTTTTTCATCCAGGCAACTCACTGTAAGAGCCGTTCCAAAATCGATGACGATCTTCTTTTTTCCGGGATAGAGATTATGAGCGGCTACAAGATTCGCATAAATATCGGTTCCCATTTGTTTGGACTTGGGCTTGACAGCCGATTTGCTATTTCTGTCCACAATGATTGGAAGATGGCTATGAATTTTTTTGATGCTGCTACTGAGGACTTTCGTCAACTGAGGAACCACAGATCCGACGATGACCTTTTCAATCTTCTGAGGATCAATTCTATACGTTTGGTAGAGCATTAAGATCTGGACATACAGTTCGTCCGTGGTTTTGTAAGGTTTTGTATTGATGACCCACGAGATGTCGCAGTTATCATTGTTGAACAATCCGAACCGGATGTTGGTGTTGCCGATGTTGATGACGATAGAATTCATTTATTTTTAATTTACCAATTTAAAAAATGAGACAGTTTATCAATATTTGAAAAGCTTAAATTTGATGATCATTGATACAATGTTAAATTATTACTTCACTTCGAAATAATTATCTTCCTGATTTACATCAGCCAAACGCTGCGAAAAATCTATCCCAAGGGCTGACAACTGAGATTTAGTGTAAGGAATTGTAAAGGTGTAATCTTCCTGCGTCCAGCTCCAGTATGGTAATGTTTTGAACGTCCCGTAGATGTCTTTCGTTTTCCAAGTTCTTGTCAGATTCAATGGAATGTTATAATTGACCACTTTCTTATCTTTTGTCAAAATACTAAAATCAATCGGCATCGGAACGCCGCCTTTATTGACCAACGTGACGGTGGTAGATTCCGGGTCATATTTTACATTCTTGATGCCGTAATCGATGGTTTTCGTCGTGTTGATCCAATAATGCTGAAACCATTTCAAATCCATTCCGGTTACCAATTGTGCAATATGAACGAAATCTCTTTCGGTCGGATGTTTCATCGCCCAGTCGTCGTAATATTTCAACATAATTCGGTTGAGATTTTCCTCACCAACGATGTATCCCAATTCCACCAAAAACAATTCGCCCTTGATGTAACTTGCATAAGTATAAGCCGTTCCGTTATCGTGATGATCCGCCAGCCATACCGCCGGCTCCTCTTTCCCAGATTTCGCAAAATTGGCGTAGGCCTTAATGGCTCCAATAAAAGGATTGGGTTGAGATTCTTTGGGTGGGAACAATCTGTAGGAGACAAAATCTTCTGCATATTGCGTAAAACCCTCATCCATCCACGGTCTTACGCTTTCATTGGTCGCCAGCATTTGCTGAAACCAAGAGTGTGCGCCCTCGTGAAACAGCAGTCCACAAAGTCCTTCAAGAGTTGTTGCTTCTCCCAGTACCATTGTACACATTCCGTACTCCATTCCGCCGTCGCCACCTTGGATGAAGGAATAGCTTGGCCATTTGTAACGGCCGAAAGTGGCGTTCATCAACTGGTAATATTTTGTAATGTAAGGTTGAAGCTCAGACCAATATTTCGTTTTTTCAGATTTTTGATAAACCAGGTAAACCTTTGGTCCGTCAAGAATTGGAAAACTTTCAACGGTGTAATCTCTGTCTGCCGCCCAGGCAAAATCGAGGATGTTTTTAGCAGTCCATTTCCACGTTACTTTATTAGCGATGTCCGGTTTAATAGCTGCACCGGCTTCATAACCTTTAACTTCTCCCAGATTTTCCAGATTTCCGCCTGCGCCGATAACATAGTCTTTATCGATTTTGATATTCACTTCATAATCAGAAAACGGGGCGTGAAATTCTCTCCCCACATAATCGAAAGCCGCCCAACCGTCGTAATCGTATTCGGCGATTTTTGGGTACCATTGCGTCATTGTCATATCGATGCCTTCGCGGTTATTGCGTCCGCTTCTTCGGATTTGCATTGGGATCACAGCATCCCATTCCATTGTGAAAGTGGTGGAAGAATTTGGTTTGATGGCTTCTGCAAGGTAAACCTTCATAACCGTTCCCTGAATCTCGAATTTCAAATCTTTTCCGTTTTGCTTGATCCAGCGGATGTTTTGCGCCCCTTCTTCCTCTTTCGGAATCGAAGCCAATCTGGAAACAACCGTATTCCCCACTCTTTTTGCCAGTCTTCCATCGGCATTCACGGCTTGAGACTGCACGCGTTGATCCATCATAGAACCCGCTTTGAAGGCATTCCAATACAAATGGAAATAGGCAACTTTCAGCTCGTCCGGAGAATTGTTTTGATATTGCAAAGTTTGTTTCCCTTGGTAAGTGAAGTTGGCAGCATCTACATCAATATCCATTTTGTACTTTGCATATTGCTGATAATAAGCATTTTGCTGCGCCGAAATGAGTAGTGAGAAAACGATGAAAAATAAAGAAGCAGTTTTTTTCATAAAGATTTGTAAATTAAACCTTCAAGGTTTTTGAAACCTTGAAGGTTTTGTTCAACGTAATTTCCTCAAAAATACTAAGTTTTTTGTAAATTAAACCTTCAAGGTTTTTGAAACCTTGAAGGTTTTGTTCAACGTAATTTCCTCAAAAATACTAAGTTTTTGTTGAATGGCAAATCGAAAGGCGGGGGAGGTTGGTTTTTAAGAAGGCTGGGTTTTTAAGTTGAGATATTTAAACAGCGGCGGAAAAGCTGCCCAATTATTCTAATCAATCCTAAAAACCGGATAAAGCCGATGCGTTTTCTCGTAATAGTCGGAATGTTTGTAAACCCAATCAAGCTGCGCTTCTCCGTCTTGTTCGAATTTTGGATTGATGGCTTTCTCCATTTCGAAGGCGGTTTTCAAAGCTTTGTTTTCTTTGAGAAGTTTGGCCGCTGTATCTTCGAAAACGTAAGGCGAATAATATTCTTTCTGACCCAAAATCGCATCAAAAAAATTCCAATTGAAGTAAGAATCTACGGCTTCCGGCTCCAAAGTTTCTAAGAGAAATTTCACGCCATCCTGATTCAGCGCAACCAGAAAATCGCCGGCTCGGAAATTCATTTTGCCCGAAACTTTGGTTACAAATGTGTCATAATGCAGATAATGACCTTCGTAAGGATTGGGAACGGTTTTGAAATCTTGGATTCTGTAACTTTCCACCACAATCGCAGAATCCTGTTTTATCGGAATCATTTTTATTTGGTTAAGTTTCAGTAAATCAATAACTTTCCATTCAGATTGTGGGATGACGTAATATTTTGGAATGGTGACTTCTTTTGCCGGCACGTAGGTGTTGTAATATTTCACCGGATTGGAAAACGGTGATTTTCTATCGTACCAAAGTCTGGTTTTTCCGGAAACGTCGCTTGGTTTATATTTCGCTTCAAAACCTTTGAAATCAATCGTTTCGCATTTTGTAGAATCAAGTCTCCAGGCAATCGCATATCGGTTTCCGACTTTGTATTGCTTCAGATTTTCGACTCGTTTTTGCTGAATGGTTTTGTAATTTTCATCGATATAATTAATGTTATCGACCATATAATCGTAAGTCACTTTCACACGATCTTTGTACGGCTTCAGCATATGTGTTTCCACAACGGTTCCGATGGTATTGAACAAACTTGTGTAACCGGTCGCATATCTCGGAGAATCGATGAACGCAGGGAACCCACCATCCGGAACATCACCGTGAATGTTGACATAAGGCACGGAAATAATGCCTTTTTTCTCAAGATTTTCCAGAAGTGTTTTCTGCATTTCGCCATTGAAATAATTGCCGAGAACATTTCCCAATCGTTCTTTATTGGTCGAAATATAAGTGAAGGTGTATTGGTAATCTGCACCGTTGCTCACGTGATTATCTATGAAAACATCAGGTTTCAGCCATTGAAAAATCTGCTGGAAACTTCGTGAATTCTTTGAATCTGTTTTGATGAAATCTCGGTTCAAATCATAATTCCGAGCATTTCCGCGAAAACCATATTCCTCCGGACCATTTTGATTGGCTCTGGAAAAACGGCCTCGGTTCATCATTCCGCTGACGTTGTAACTTGCGATTGACGCGATGATTACATTTTTCGGCGCTTGGATTTTTCCGGTAGCCAAATCTCGCATTAGCATCATCGTGGCATCAATGCCGTCCGGCTCACCTGGATGAATGCCATTGTTGACAAACAAAACCGATTTCCCTTTTCTCGCTTCTTCAAAACTTTGTTTTGTCGGATTGAAAATCACCACATCGATTGGCGCACCGTTGTCATCTTCGCCTTTTGTCTGAAAAGTGATGCTTTCAAATTCTTTATCCAAATTTTGATAATAATTTCTCATCTCATCAAACGTGACGGTTTGGTTTCCGTTTCTTTTTTCGAAAGGGGTTTGAAGGGATTGAGAGAAAGCATAAGACGAAATTAGAAGGAAGAAAAATGGGAAGTTTTGCATTATTATTAATATTGGAACGAAGATAAATAATTAATATATCTTTAGAAAAGACAATAACGAAACATTTTCTTTGATGGATGCCAAATGTTATAAAATTTAGTATCAACCTTTAGATTATTAGGAATAAATTAAAAAATCCGCCTCTCTGTAGACTGAGAGACGGATCTTATGAACTTAGTCGGGAAAATAACCACTTATTTTGTCACTGTTGTAGCGGCTCTTCTGCTTTGGAAGTTTGCTTTTTTTTCTGCCATTTTTTTAGCTTTGATATCCTGATATTTTTTGTATTGCTCCGGTGTCAGGATTTTTTGGAGCTCGGCGTTGTTTTGTTGCATTTTTTGCATTCTTTCAGCCTTTTTCGAGGCCATCTCCTGCTGTCTCTCGGCTGCATTGGCCTCGTGCAAGGCATTCAATTGTGCAACTTGAGCATCGGTAAGATTTAATTCCTGCTTCATCTGCTGCAGATGCTCCGCTCTTTTCTGAGCCTTATCTGCTTTGCTTGTTTGTTGTGCAAATCCAAAGACTCCAAGTCCGAGAAATGCTACACTTAAAATTAATTTTTTCATTTTGATTTCGATTTTATATTTGATTTGATTTTATAATATGCAGGTTTGATGTCAAACGGGCTTTCAGGTTAAAAACGACCATTGTTAAACTGTGTTAATTTAATCTTGAGGTAAAGCGCGCGCCGGAATTTCGGGTATTGGTTCCAAGTCGGGAAACAGCACTTCTTTGGTTATCGGAGTTTTGCGATCTTCGTACATAGTTTGAATTTTCTCTCATACTGTTGTTCTGATTTCGAACCTCCGGAGAAGCCTGGCTTGATCTTCTACTTCGGATTTCGCCCTGATTTCTGTTGTCATCAAAATTGCTTTGTCTGGCTGCCGCACTGTTTTCAGTTCTTACTCCGCCGGTTGTTTTCGCGGTTCTTACAGATGGATTGGCCACCCCGCTACTCCTGCTTGGGCTGATCATATTATTGTTTCTTCCGGCAGTTCGGAAACTTTCTTTGAAATACGTAGGATTTACTTTGTAAACATTGATGTTGACATTTCTGTAAACGGGTCGCACCGGATAGCGGTGTGCATAGAAATTGACACATCGGTTTCTGTAATAGACAAACGGGCTAGCGCCTCGGAAATAAACATTCTGATAAACAACAAAAACCTGAGGTCCCAAAATTCTCTGCAAAGCATAAAACCTGTCGTAATACCATCTATTGGGATTCCATCTGTAGTAAGAATTCCAAACGTTAAAAGACGCAAAACGTTTATTCAGGATTATAATTTGATTGATTTGAATAGGCGTCAGGTGATACTGTACAAAAAACTGATTCCAGTTAACCGAAACAACGGCATTGCGATAATCATTATAATATCCCTGATAATACGCATCCGGATAATAATCGGTTGGATAATTATAGTAATATTCATCAGGATAGCTGTAGGAGCTGTCGTAATATTCGTATCCATTATATTCGGTTGGATAAGTGTCATAATAATCTTGGGCAAAAGTCAAAGTTGCCAAGAAGAGCGCGAAGCTAAAAAATATCTTTTTCATTTTATTTTAAATTATTCAAAAGTTTTAATTGTGGATTTCAACTTTCTGTCTTTTGGATGTTGCTTATTGGGAAAAGTTAAAGTCCAAAGAATTAATATTTTAAAATAAAAATCAAAACAGAGATTAAGCACTGACAGTCAATCGCATTATTTCCACTAAAAAAGAACCTCCTCACGGTGTTGAACGGTGAGGAGGCTGTTTTTTTATTTTATCACGAAGTCGGCTACCGAGATAGAACTTCGATATTTCCGATTTCAATTTTTTTCAGATTTGTGTTTCGCTGCAGAGTCTTTAATATCGTCCGCTCCCTTCTATCCAGCTGGCAATCTTTTGATTAAATGCTGCTTGCTCTTTCAGGTCTTCGAGTTTTAAATGCATTCTGTAGTGCCAGTAATACGGAAAAACCGAGGGATCATTAATTCTTTCTTCATCCATATTGGGATTCATCAAATTTTGATCTGTGGCAAAAAATTCCTGTATCGGAAAAATGGCAAGCATCGCTTCCGTATAAAGATGCTGTTTCATAATCATTTCCGACAGTTCGGGCGACAGATCCCAAGGCGCCGTTCCATATTGACGCAATTGCTCATTGAAATATTTTTGCGTCAGGTTCCTGTCTTCGTGCCACCATTGCCTCAAAGTTGAGGTGTCGTGAGACGAGGTGGTTACAACATTGAGATAAGTTGCGTTTTTGGGATCGTACCAGAGTCGGTTATCAATAGGCATTCTTTGAATTTTGAGCGCGGTAATCGCAAGCCGATCCATCACGGCAGGCACAGCATTGGGAACCAAACCTAAATCTTCGCCACAAATCAACATGCTGGTAGAATTCAGCAATGCGGGTAATTTTTCCATTGCTTTCTGATACCAGAGCCCGTCCTGCCGTCGGAAGAAGTAATCGTTGTAGAGGTCGCCCAGCTTCGCTTTTTCCCAATCGGGCAGATATTTGAAGGACGACGTTTTGCCTATGTTAAACCTTGGATGATAGACTATGCCATTCTCCGTTTCCTCGGTTACGAATAAAACATTCGCCGCCAGCGAGATTAGTTTTTCTTCTATCCAATCCCATTTCTCTTTTTGGAAATAATCGCTTAATTTTCGCTGGGTGTCGTATTCCGGTTTGAAGGTGTAGATACCATTGTGCCGGCTATCGAAAAAGTGATTTTGCACTTTTTCTTTCATTTCTCCAAAATTCTCCCACAGAATAGGCTCGTTCACATAAGGCTTGACATATCGGTCGTAATTAAAAGGAATTTGCCTGTCAAAAAATTCTTTTTCGGTTACGGGAACAGCGGGATAAAAATAGCCCAACAAACCTTGAGTGGCAGAAACCGGCATTCTCCATATTCTAAAAAAACCGAGAATATGGTCGATTCTCATGGCATCGAAATACTGTTCCAAAACTTTGAAACGTTTTTTCCACCATTGATAGCCGTCCGCCTTCATCACCTCCCAATTATAGGTTGGGAATTCCCAGTTTTGCCCTATTTCCGAGAATTGGTCCGGCGGTGCTCCTGTCTGGAAATCCATTCCGAAAAGTTCAGGTTCACGCCAGGCTTCTACCGAATATCGATAGATTCCGATTGGAAGATCACCCTTTACGGAAATTCCCAATTGATGGACATATTCCACTGCCTCTTGCAATTGCAAATGCAGCTGGTATTGTACCCAAGCGTGGAGCATCAGACTGAAATATTCCTTGTGTTTTGGTAAATATAATGAACCGACTTTGCCTGCAACATATTTCTTGTGCGTTTTCCAATGATTGAAATTGGGAGTTTTGTATTTGTCTCGCAATATGCAAAATGCCGCGTACGGCATCAACCATTCTTCATTAGATTTAATAAATTTCTTAAAGTTTTTGTCCTTCAAGATGTCCTCTTGATGATCTTCGAAGATTGCCTTTATAAATTTCCACTTTCCGGCAATCATCCGTTCGTAATCGATTAGCCGCAATGCATTAAGTTCTGCCTTCTCTTCTTCATAGTCGTTTACTAATTTTTTCGGTAAGGCGTAATCCAGTTTCTCGACCGATAGATATTGGGGATGCAATGCATAAACCGAAATGGAAGCATAAGGATACGAGTCCGTCCAAGAGTAATTGGCCGTAGTATCGTTGATCGGCAAAATTTGAATCACAGAGAGCCTCGCCTCGTGCGCCCAATCGGCGAGTTTTTTGATATCGGAAAATTCGCCCACGCCAAAGCCATCGCTTGTCCTGAGTGAGAAAACAGGGACAGCCACGCCTGCAGAATGCCACAAGGTTTCGTTATTAAATTTAAAATAGTGATCCGCTTTCACATACAAGATATCCTTGGTCGGATTGCCGAAAACCCAACGATTCTCGCCTTGCTCTACGTAAAATAATTCTCCGGTATTTTTGTTCTTGATGGCGTACTTGTAGAGTACGGTTTGATGGGTTGGGATCTCGAGACCAATTTCCCAAACACCGTAATCGGTCTGCACGAGTTCTACGGCGTTCTTAGACTTCCAATTGCCCAAGGCATCTACATTTCCTATCAGTGCCAATTGCCAATCGGGACGATAGAGCGGCGCTTCTATTCGGAAGAGGTGGGTTTGCTTTTTTACAACCGATAATTTTCCCGGTTTGAAATCCGACATTTGATTTTGCAGGATTTTATTGGTCAAATAATTCTCGGGAAAGTTCTTTAGATTCCAATGGTCAAAAATGACAAATTCTTTGAAGCTGTTCGGCAGATTTAGGTGATGCTGAGGGATTTCCTGATCCAGAACAACATTTTCTTCATTTAATAAAAGATATTTGTACCGAATTGCCTTTGAGAAGTAATCAATTTCTGTGATCCAGTTGTTATTTTCGGAATAGATCAAGTCGTGGTCGCGGTACTCGTTTTTCTCGTCGTAGAGGCGCAGGACAAGCCTTTGGCCAACTTTTGTTCCGAAATTAATACTAAAGTATAGTTTCATTATTAAGGTCTATTAATATGCCGCAATTTAACGAAATATTAAATTATATATATTATTCCGGCGAAAAAATCAGTTTTCATATTTCGCGCGGTGTGCGGGTGTGCGCATTCTTTACTTTTAGCATTCTTCAACAGATCTGTTTCAGCGGAAAATAAAAATCCCGAGCTTGGACTGCCCCCAAAAAGTGTCTAATCTTTTGGGTACAGTCTATCTTGATCGGGATTTTTTTGTCGGCAAAGAATGATCTATTTAGATGGTAGATAATCGCATTGTATTAGTTTTTCCGCCGTTCTGTACCGGCATAGCATTCAGGTTTACAACATAGTCTCCTTGCTCTACAAAGCCGAAATTGTGCGTCAACATATTCACTTGAATCACGGTTTCATCAGTAGATTTTTCCATATCATAGTAAAAAGCTCTCACGCCCCACAGAAGATTCAGCATCGTAATCACGCGTCTGCTATTGCTGAAGACAATGATATGCGATGTGGGTCGGTGTGCGGAGATCTGGAACGCCGTGTAGCCGGAAGCCGTCAAGGTAATGATAGCTTCGGCGCCGGTAGATTTGGCGACATCCACTGCAGAACGACAAATTTTATCTGTGATGAAACGCTCATCCACACAATTGATTTTCTCTTCTATTACGTGATTTAATTTGGAGTACAGTGGCGTCTTCTCTATATTTTTGACGATTTTGCTCATAGTTTTGATGACTTCCACCGGATATTTTCCTACCGAAGTTTCACCGGAAAGCATCACGGCATCGGCACCATCCAAAACGGAGTTAGCCACATCATTCACTTCCGCTCTGGTTGGCGTCATGATGTTGATCATAGTTTCCATCATCTGCGTAGCGATAATCACAGGTTTGGCATAGAGCCTTGCTTTATTGACGAGATTTTTTTGGATCACAGGCACTTGCTCCATCGGTACTTCCACACCCAGATCGCCTCTTGCAACCATCAGACAGTCGCATTCCAATAAGATTTCATCGATGTTTTTAACGCCTTCGGGCTTCTCGATTTTTGCAATGATTGGTGTTTTATGTTGGTTTTTAGGATGTTTGGCCATCAAATTTTTTAGATCCACGATGTCCTGCGCGTGGCGCACAAACGACAATGCAATCCAGTCAAACTCGTGATCCAGCATAAAGTTTGCATCCTCAATATCTTTCTCGGTAAGCGCCGGGAGAGACACGTTGGTATTGGGCAGGTTGACGCCTTTTTTGGAGCTCAGCGGTCCGCCCTGAATCGTTTTTGCTCGCACGGTGTCGATATTATTAGTTTCGATTACTTCAAAAACCAGTTTGCCATCATCAATCAAAATTCTTTCTCCGACTTTTACATCTTGAGGAAACTTTTCGTAGGTCATATAAACCTTCGTGGCGTCGCCTTCCAACTTTTCATTGGTAAAAGTCAGGATGTCACCCGGATTAAGGAAGGATCCTTCTTTTACGACGCCTACTCTCAGTTTCGGTCCCTGTAGATCGCCCAGTATAGCCACAGAATAGCCATATTCTTTGTTGATCTCGCGGATGATATTGACATTTTTCAGCACCAGTTCGTAATCGGCGTGCGAAAAGTTGATTCGGAATACATCCACACCGGACTGGATCATCTGGAGCATTGTTTCCTTGTCGGAAGATGCAGGTCCCAGCGTGGCAATGATTTTTGTTTTCTTGAGATTTTTATTCATAATATTGAATTAAGTGGTAAAGTTCTTCTTCAGAACTCAAAGGATATTCTTGGATTTGAAATACCAGATTTTCCGGCAGTAAAATTAAAGAAAAATCCGCAAACATATCGGTATTGGTTAAAATGTAATCCACATCGGGGTGCAGATTTAGTAGAAATTTAATATTGGATTCATCTGAAAAAAGTTGATCTGCTACTTTTTTCTCAACAGACAATAAGGATTTGTTGGAGATGAAACTGTAGCAATCTTTGGTAGACTTGTTGTACGCCTGATAGCGGGAAAAATAATGGTCGTAATATTCGCCTTTTATTAGAATATCGCTGATTCTTGAGAATTTAAAAGTATTGAGGTTATTGATTTTAAAAAACAATTCGTGCTCCGGGATTGGTTTTGCAAGCCTAATCAATCCGATGTTGATCTCGGTACGATCTTCTTCCAGTTTAAGATATCGTTTTTTGATTTTCAATGATATTTTCCTTTTTACTCAAGACATAGAAGGCTCTTTGAGCCGCTTTCTCTTCTGCCTTCTTTTTGGAAGCTTCTACCGCATTGGCGATTTTTGCATTCTCAAGCCAGACATAGCAGCGAAAGACGGCAACTTTGTTAGGCAGGAGTTCTTCGCAAGTCTCATATTTGATAGAAATCTTCTTCTTCTGACTCCATTCTAAGAGAAGACCTTTGTAGCTGATAATTTTATTCTCCAACTTATTGATGGTGGAAGGTGTCAGAATCCTGTCCAAGACAATTTTCTTGCAAAACTCATAGTCGATATCGAGATAAAGTGCGCCTATCAGGGCTTCCAGCAGATTTCCGGAGATGTTTTCGCTGAGGAGGGTTTGGCCGGTGTCGGTTTGGAGGAGGCTGCACAGTTTAAGATCATCGCCCAATTTGTTCAGGTTTTTCCTATTGACGATTTTGGATTTCATCTGCGTCAGAAATCCTTCGTTTTCGTTCGGATAGGTCTGAAAAAGATGGCAAGAAATAATGGTTCCTAAAACAGAATCCCCTAAAAACTCAAGACGTTCGTAGTTTTTTCTATTTGAAGTTTTTGAAGAAGATTTCAGAGAAAATGCTTCTTTAAAGATTTCCAAATCGTGGATATTGTAGCCTACGATGTTTGAAATGTTTTTGCGAAAAAGAATATCTTTTTCCGAAAGTTTTTGTGCTCTGTTTTTAGGAAGGAATTTAGAAAAATAGCTTTTCAACTCCATAAAAACAAATTATATTTTTTTGAAAAGAACGCAGGCGTTGTGACCTCCAAAGCCAAAGGTATTACTCATAGCGATGTTTACACTTTTTTCTACCGCTGTATTGAATGTGAAATTCAGCCGAGCATCAATGTTTTCGTCATCAGTAAAGTGATTAATCGTGGGCGGAACAATGCCGTGGATAATAGTGTGCAGCGCCGCAATGGCTTCAATAACGCCGGCCGCTCCCAGCAGGTGGCCCGTCATTGATTTTGTAGAATTGATCTGGAGATCAAAAGCGTGTTCCCCAAATAATTTTGCAATCGCATTAGATTCTGCGATGTCTCCTAATGGTGTAGATGTCCCATGCATATTGATATGATCTACTTCATCAGCAGTAACACCGGCGTCGTCTAAACAATTTTGCATTACCAAAAAAGCACCAAGCCCGTTGGGGTGAGGGGCCGTCATGTGATAAGCATCGGCACTCATGCCACCACCACATAATTCTGCATAGATGGTTGCACCGCGTTGTTTGGCATGTTCATACTCTTCCAAGATGATACAACCCGCGCCTTCTCCTAATACAAATCCATCTCTGTCTTTGTCAAAAGGTCGGGAAGCCGTTTTCGGATCGTCATTTCTCGTAGAAAGTGCGTGCATGGCGTTGAACCCTCCTATTCCGCTGGCGGTGACGGCAGCTTCGGATCCTCCGCAAACGATAACATCTGCTTTGCCTAGGTTGATCAGCATTTTGGCATCGATCAAAGCATTGGCAGATGATGCGCAGGCTGAAACCGTAGTGTAATTAGGCCCGTGGAAACCATATTCGATGGAAATATTTCCCGGCGTAATGTCAGCAATCATTTTGGGAATGAAGAAAGGGTTGAATCTCGGGATGTTATTGGAAGCGGCCCAGCCCAAAACTTCGGACTCAAAAGTCTCCAGCCCGCCAATTCCGGATCCCCAAATAACGCCCACGCGATTTTTGTCAACTTGATCTTCGATCAATCTGCCGTGCGCAATAGCCTCCCTCGCGGCAATCTGCCCAAACTGAGAGTTTCTATCCATTTTTTTTGCCTCTTTTTTATCGAAATAATTAAGAGCGTCGAAATGTTTTACCTCGCAGGCAAACTTGGTTTTAAAATTCGTGGAATCAAAAAGAGTGATCGGTGCAGCGCCACTTGCTCCTTTTTTAAGGCTTTCCCAGTACTCCTTAGCATTATCTCCAATGGGTGTAATAGCGCCAAAGCCGGTTACAACTACTCTTTTTAATTCCATGAATTATTTTGTCTTGACTAAAATATTTTATTTATTTACAACTTCTTCGATGTAAGCAATAGCGTGACCAACAGTTGTAATTTTCTCCGCCTGATCATCCGGAATCTGGATGTTGAATTCTTTCTCAAATTCCATGATAAGTTCTACGGTATCCAAAGAATCAGCTCCCAAATCGTTGGTGAAGCTAGCTTCCGGAGTCACTTCTGTTTCTTCAACGTCAAGCTTATCGGCGATGATAGCTTTTACTCTTGATGCAATGTCTGACATAATATTCTATTTTTTAATGATGTTAATTTGGTGCAAATATATAAAATTTCAAATCATTTCAATTTTTTTTTAATTTTTTAGACGCGTCCAAACCTATTCTTTTTGTAATCAAATCTTTAGTTTTATCGTGGACGGACTATATTATTTTGTTATTTTTGCTTCTTATTATAATGGTATTATGGAACAAATTCCTGACAATGATGATGATCTCTTTACGGGCAAAGACCACACGCCTTTGCGTGAAGACGCTTTTGATCTGAAACCTGAAGAGAAAATAAAGAAGATCGAACATCTTTTCGGAGAGATTATGCAAACTTTGGGCCTCGATATGACCGATGATTCTTTAAAAGATTCTCCAAGACGCGTCGCAAATATGTATGTCAAGGAGATCTTCGGCGGCTTGCTGCCCGAAAACAAACCAAGCATTTCTACCTTCAAAAATCAATACAAATATCGCCAAATGCTGGTGGAGAAAGACATTACCGTCTATTCTTTCTGCGAACATCACTTCTTGCCAATCATCGGGAAAGCGCACGTAGCGTACATTTCCAACGGCGAAGTGATTGGCCTATCCAAAATCAACAGAATCGTAGATTACTACGCCAGAAGACCTCAGGTGCAGGAACGCTTGACGATGCAGATTGTAGATGCTTTGAAAGAGGCCCTCGAAACAAAAAATGTTGCCTGCATTATTGATGCCAAACATCTGTGCGTGAATTGTAGAGGTATAAAAGACACCGCAAGTTCTACAATAACGGCAGAATTGAGCGGAATTTTCAGAACGAATCCTATTACCCGACAAGAATTTCTGCATTATGTAGGAAGCCATACAATAATTGACTAAGCCGGATTTAAAAAACATATTCCATTATTCTTCAAAGCTGGGCGTATGCACGCTTTCGAGGAAGTACCAACGAAGAATTTTTATAAATAGACTTTAATGAACTTAAGAATATACAACTCGCTCTCAGGCGAAAAAGAAATCTTCAAACCCATCGTTGAAGGTCATATCGGGATGTACGTTTGCGGACCCACGGTTTACAGCAATGTGCATTTGGGAAACGTGAGAACTTTCCTGTCCTTCGATTTTATTTACAGAAGTTTACAATTTCTGGGTTACAAAGTACGATACGTAAGAAATATTACCGATGCCGGACACCTCACGGACGATGGCGATATCAATAACGACAGATTCATCAAGCAATCCAGACTGGAAAAGCTGGAACCAATGGAAATCGTGCAAAAATATACCGTCGATTTTCACGAGGTTTTGAAAACATTCAATTTGCTTCCACCGACAATAGAGCCGACGGCGACAGGCCACATCATCGAGCAATTGGAACTCACGAAACTCCTCTTAGAAAAAGGTTTTGCCTACGAAAGCAACGGTTCGGTCTATTTCGATGTTTTGGAATATAATGCGAGAGGCCTCCATTACGGCGAACTTTCGAAGCGAAATATAGAAGAACTATTGGCCAATACCAGAGACCTCGACGGACAATTTGAAAAGAAAAATCCACAAGATTTTGCCCTTTGGAAAAAAGCATCTCCGGAACATATTATGAAGTGGCCATCGCCTTGGGGCGAAGGTTTCCCGGGCTGGCATCTGGAGTGTACGGCTATGAGTACCAAATACTTGGGTGAGCATTTCGATATTCACGGCGGCGGAATCGATTTGAAATTCCCACACCACGAATGTGAAATCGCGCAAGGAAAAGCTTGCAACGGCGTAGAACCTGTCAATTACTGGATGCATGCCAATATGCTGACGATGAACGGACAGCGAATGAGCAAATCCACCGGGAATTACATCCTGCCGATGGAACTCATCAGCGGAAACAACGATTTTTTTGAGAAAGCTTTTCACCCAAGTGTGCTGAGATTCTGCTTTC
The DNA here is from genome assembly GCF_003932955.1 of Chryseobacterium sp. SC28. Taxonomy (GTDB): domain Bacteria; phylum Bacteroidota; class Bacteroidia; order Flavobacteriales; family Weeksellaceae; genus Epilithonimonas. The sequence goes on along the minus strand of NZ_QOVY01000014.1, from coordinate 12,045 downwards.
TGCAGGCGCATTACAGAAGTGTTTTGGACATCTCAAACGAAGCAATGTTGGCGAGCGAAAAGGGGTTCAACCGGTTGATGAAAGCTGTCAAAATCCTGAATACAGAACCCGCCGTACAAGGCGTACAAACGTCCACTTTTAATCTGAAAGACTGGAAAGAAAAAGTTTTGGAAGCTTTGACCGACGATTTCAACAGCCCGATTTTGATTGCGCATCTTTTCGAAGCAGTGAAGTTTATTACCGCTTCTAAACTTGGGAAAGAAAGTATCTCGACCAGCGATTTTGAAGATCTGAAACAATTCCTAAACACCATCGTTTTTGAGGTTTTGGGATTGCAGCCCATCGAAGAATCTAATAACGATAAGCTCGATCAGACTTTACAGGTTTTGATAGACCTCAGAAATCAAGCCAGAAAAGCTAAGAATTGGGAACTGGCTGACCAAATCCGCGATCAGCTTCTTGAAAAAGGAATCGAACTGAAAGACGGGCGGGAAGGAACCACTTATCAGTTAATTTAAAGATCCATCCGCCGGCTCAATTAAGACAATTGTTGGTGGCCTATTTCAATATATCAGCTATAATTTTCAAGTGATGGTGTGTATGAAGCGAGAGAAATTTCAAGGTGGTTTTCTTATCCAGATCGCCCAAAAAAGGATGCTTTATAAACGCTTTTTCGGGAAGTTCTTTTACCGCTTCCAATCTTTCGATAGCGAGATTTATCAGCTTCAAAACACTTTCCCGAGTCGGAATATCTGCCGGAATAAATTGCTTTGGCGCCCTTATTTTGCCACGCGGAATCTGACCGAAGGTGAGAAAAACAATTTTTTTCAGGCTGAATTCTGGTCGGTAATCTTTCGGATCCGTCATCGTCAAACCTTTGAGACTGCCATTTATAATGAGTAAAGAATGTTCCAAATGCCATCCGACCGATGCTTTGGACACTTTCTCATTTGTAACATCCATATTCGGAATTAGCGATTCTATCTTCTGCAACTGTTCTTTTATATTTTTCATTTCTTTCCTTTTACAATAATTTCTGCCGCATTTTGGCTCGCACCGCTGCCGCCAAGTTTGGCTCTCAGGATTTCGTAATCGTCCAAAACCTGGTTTCGTTTTTCCGTGTTTAGTATTTTATCGAGTTCTGCCACTAAGTTCTTGGTATTCAAATCGTTTTGTATCAATTCTGTCACCACTTCTTTGTCCATAATCAAATTAACAAGAGAAATGTACTTGATGTTTTTTATGAGGCGTTTACCAATTTCATACGAGATTCGGCTTCCTTTGTAGCAGACGACTTCGGGTACATTGAGCAGTGCGGTTTCCAAAGTGGCCGTTCCGGAAGTGACCAACGCTGCTTTGCAACATCTTAGCAAATCGTAGGTTTTATCGGAAACGAAATGTACGTCTTCATCAACATACTGCTCATAAAAATCTTTGTCCAAGCTCGGCGCTCCGGCGATAACAAACTGATAATCCGGAAAATAACTTCTTACCGATAACATCAACTCCAGCATTTTTTTCACTTCTTGCTTTCGCGATCCCGGCAAAAGCGCGATTATATCCTTCTCTCTCAAATTATTTTGATGTTTAAATTCTTGACAATCAATCGGTTGCAGACTACCTATCGCATCTAATAATGGATGACCCACGAAATGGGCATCAACCAGGTGTTTTTGGTAGAAATCCTTTTCAAATGGGAGGATGACGAGCATATCGTCTACATATTTTCTGATAATTTCTACGCGACCTTCCTTCCAAGCCCAAAGTTGCGGTGAAATGTAATAAACAACACGGATTCCCAACGCTTTAGCAAACTTGGCAATCCGCAAATTAAAACCCGGATAATCTACGAGAATCAAAACATCAGGTTTATAGTTTTTGATGTCTGCTTTGCAAATCTTTATATTATTAAGAATGGTTTTCAGGTTCTGAACCACTTCCAAAAATCCCATAAAAGCGAGATCGCGGTAATGCTTCACCAGCGTTCCGCCTTGCTTTTGCATCAGGTCGCCACCCCAAAATCGGAAATCTGCCTCGGGATCTTTTTGTTTGATGGCTTTCATCAAGTTGGCGGCGTGCAGATCGCCGGATGCCTCGCCGGCTATGATGTAATATTTCAAAATTCGGATTTTAGATTTTGATAGATGGACGGATAGATTATTAAAATTAAGTTTTTTCTATGAAATTCTTAACTTTGAACAAAAATAAATCTTTTTTTGTCTAAGATGGCTTTGAAAACGTGATACGGTAAAAAAAGTATTCTTCTACAACGAAAACCCTTAGCCCCGATAGGAGCGGCATCCTTTTTTGTCTTATGAAAAGCCTTCTACAAAAGGAAAAAACATGAAAGACAAAAAAGATATAGCGGATAGCGGGAAATAGCTCCTAAACAAAATTAAAACTGAGAAAATGGCAGAGATTATAAATAAAGTGGCAGAAAGCGGATTGGTAAATTTCGATATTTCCGACCTCGTGCCGAAGGGAAAACGTCTTGGAATCGACATCAAGGATTTTCTGTGGGAAGGTTTGATCTTGAAAGAAAAGGACTTCCGCGAGAAAATTAAAAACTTGGATGCCGATTTATACAAGGATGCTTATGTCTATATCTACTGCTCGGAAGATGTGATTATCCCGCTCTGGGCTTATTTTTTGATTACTGCGAAAGTGACCGATGCGGCAAAAAAAGTTGTTTTTGGAAATCGGGAAGACCTAGAAGTTCTGCTGATGCACAATGCCATCCAAACCTATGATTTTTCTGAACTGCGGGACAAACGTGTTTTGGTAAAGGGTTGTAGCGATGAGCATATTCCCAACAATGCGTATGTGGAATTGGTGGAACAGCTGAAACCGATTGTGAAATCTCTGATGTTTGGCGAAGCGTGCAGCAATGTTCCGATTTTTAAAAATTAGCGATCGCGAATCCTGTACTTTTAATAAAACTTAATCCGCAAAACTTGCAAAATATTTTTCGGAAGGAAACTTCGCACATTTAAAAAAGCCGTCCCAAAAAATTTTGGGAGGGCTTTGATTATTTTTCTTCAGCCTTCTTCGGTTTCTCGGGCTTTGCTGGTTTTTCAGCCTTTGGTTTGGCAGCTTTAACCTTTGTTGTCGCTTCGTCTTTTACCGGTTTTTCAGCCACTATTGCGGGTTTCGGTGTTTTTCTAAGTCGGGATTTACCATAACTTCCCCGTGCAATTTTTCCTCTGGCTGTCTTTTGATCTCCTTTTCCCATAATTATTACGTATTTGAATCCCACCAAATTACAACATATTTTTCATTTTGGCAAGACATGAGGTCGGCGATTCGTTAATATTAATATTTCATCAGTCGGAAAAGCCTGTCCAACCTGCAATAATTCTTTGCAAAACATTATCTTTGCGCACAGAAATTGGACCACAAATAGTCTAAGATCTAAAGTCTAACATCTAACCTCTGAAATAATGTTCCGCACACACACCAACGGCGAATTGACGCTGAAAAATCTGAATGAAAAAGTAACACTTTCCGGCTGGGTACAAACCATCCGCAACAAAGGTTTTATGATTTGGATTGATTTGCGAGATCGCTACGGCATCACGCAGTTGGTTTTAGACGAAGAAAGAACTTCCAAAGAACTGTTGGAAACCGCTAAGAAATTAGGCCGTGAGTTCGTGATCAAAATGGAAGGAACGGTAATCGAAAGAACATCCAAAAATCCAAAAATCCCCACCGGCGACATCGAAATTTTGGTTGAAAAACTCACCATTTTGAATGAAAGTCAACTTCCACCTTTCACCATAGAGGATGAAACCGACGGCGGCGAGGAACTGAGAATGAAATACAGATACTTGGATATCCGAAGAAATCCCGTGAAAGATAAATTGATCTTCCGTCACAAAATGGCGCAGAAAGTCAGAAATTACCTTTCCGAACAAGGTTTCATAGAAGTGGAAACGCCGGTTCTGATCAAATCTACGCCTGAAGGTGCGAGAGATTTCGTGGTGCCAAGCAGGATGAATCCGGGACAATTTTATGCATTGCCGCAATCGCCACAAACTTTCAAGCAATTATTGATGGTTGGCGGAATGGACAGATATTTCCAAATCGTGAAATGTTTTCGTGATGAGGATTTGAGAGCGGATCGGCAGCCGGAATTCACCCAAATCGATTGCGAAATGGCCTTCGTAGAGCAGGAAGATATTATGAATGTTTTCGAAGGAATGACGAAAGTTCTTTTAAAAGACATCACCGGAAAAGATTTCCCGGATTTTCCACGATTGACTTTTGCAGAAGCCATGCAGAAATATGGCAACGACAAACCGGACATCCGCTTCGGAATGGAATTTCACGAGCTTAATGAATTAACGAAAGGCAAAAATTTCAAAATATTCGACGACGCCGAATTGGTGGTTGGGATCAATGTGGAAGGCATTGCAGATTACACCAGAAAACAAATTGACGAATTGGCAGATTGGGTGAAGCGCCCGCAAATCGGTGCAGCAGGTTTGATTTGGATCAAATTCCAAAACGATGGCGTTGTAACTTCGTCGGTCAACAAATTCTATTCTGAAGAAGACTTAAAGAAAATTATTGAGGAATTTGGGTCAAAAGCCGGCGACCTGATTTTCATCATGTCCGGCAAAGCAGACAAAGTGAGGCCACAACTTTCTGCACTCAGGATGGAACTTGGCAATCGCCTGGGACTTAGAAAAGGAAATGAATTTGCGCCACTTTGGGTGGTAGATTTCCCTTTGTTGGAATTTGATGAGGAATCCGGAAGATACCACGCGATGCACCACCCATTCACCTCTCCGAAAACCGAAGATTTCGCACTTTTGGAGTCGGATCCGGGAAAAGCAAGAGCTAATGCCTACGATTTGGTGCTGAACGGAAATGAAATTGGTGGTGGATCTATCAGAATTTTCAATAGGGATTTGCAATCGAAAATGTTTGATTTATTAGGATTTTCGAAAGAAGAAGCAGAGGCGCAGTTTGGATTTCTGATGAACGCCTTCAAATTTGGTGCGCCACCACACGGCGGATTGGCTTTCGGCTTTGACCGCTTGGTCGCCATCTTGGACGGCAATGAGGTGATCCGAGACTACATCGCATTTCCGAAAAATAATTCCGGGCGAGACGTGATGATCGATGCTCCGGCGCCCATCCATCCCGATCAGCTTGCAGAACTCGAACTCAAATTGGATTTAAAATCATAAATTAGAAGCGGGAAAACTTATTTTTAATTTTGAATCTCAAATGATTTCCCAATCGGAAGATCAAAAAGGAACCGTTTGAATGAATTTGAAGTTAAAACATTACTTAGAGTTGGATGGCGTGCGAGCAATTGCCGTCATTATGGTGATGCTTTATCATTTTTTTCAGGATCTTAATACGTCCGATGCCGTCTTGCTTTTCGTAAAAAAGATCTCTCTGTTTGGCAAGACTGGCGTATCGTTATTCTTTGTTTTATCAGGTTTTCTCATCACCAGGATTTTAATTGATACCAAGCAAAGGGAAGGCTATTTCAAATCGTTTTATGCACGGCGAATCTTAAGAATTTTTCCACTCTATTATTTTTTCCTCATTGTCTATTATTTTATTCTGCCACTGCTTCCGGGCCGATCATTCGTGGGTTTTTCGGATCAAATTTGGTATTGGACTTTCCTGCAGAATGTTGCGATGACTTTTGGTTGGCACAACATCGGGCCGAGTCATTATTGGTCTTTGGCAGTGGAAGAGCATTTCTATTTGTTCTGGCCTTTAATCATCTATTTTTGCTCTTTAAAAAATATAAAATGGGCGATTGTTGCCCTTTGTTTCCTTTCCCTTGGTACGCGATTTCTGCTGATTTATTTTCATTTTGAAGAATCGCAATTCAGTTTGGCGCGGTTCGACGAATTGGCTATTGGCGCTTGCTTGGCCGTGCTGGAGCGCGAGCACAAACTCACCAGAAACAATCTAAAATATTTTGCTTCAGCTTTTATAATTCTGCTTTTTCCCTTGCTCTATATTTCTTTGAAAAACGGCAGCTATTCTCTATTGGATAGTATGATGCGATATTTGATTTTAGGATTATTTTACGGCAGTTTTATTGCCATTGCGATGACCTTAAGCACGAAACATTTCCTTAAAAAAATTCTCAGTAATAATCTAATGAGATTCACCGGGAAGATCAGTTTCGGGTTGTACGTTTATCATCCCATTTGCTTTTTGCTTGTCTCAAAATACTTGAAAGTACCAAATCTGGCGCTTCATTTTGTTCTGTGCATCGGGCTTGCGTATCTCGTTTCTGTGCTGAGTTACTATTTGCTTGAGAAGAGATTTTTAGGGCTGAAAAGCAAGTTTGGCTATTAACCTTGCAAATTTCTTTGACAATCAAACGCAATGAAGAAATCAACTGCATATTCCACAATGCGGCTTGTTTGGTTGGCGTAAAAAGTCTTTGTTTCAAATTAATAAAATCCTATCTTCGTTTTTGGAAATGGAAGACAAACAAAGAGAATTTTCTAAGTTAATCAAAGACAATCAAGGACTTATCATCAAGGTCTCGCGTCTTTACACCCATTCTTTGGAAGATCAGGAAGATCTTTTTCAGGAAATCGTGTTACAACTTTGGAAATCCTACGACTCATTCCAAGGCCATTCAAAAATTTCCACGTGGATGTACCGGGTTGCCCTGAACACCGCCATCACCTTGTTCCGAAAGAAAACAAGAATGCCGCAGACCGACGAATTGCAGGACTTCCACAGCGAGGATTATCTCGAAGACAGCGGCGAAAAACAGCAGCAGATTTCTTTATTGTACAAGGTCATCAAGCTTTTGCCAGAAGTGGAAAGAGCCATCGTGATGATGTACTTAGACGGGGAACCATACCGGGAAATTGCCACAACTTTGGGTATCACGGAAGTGAACGCGCGCGTAAAAATGAACCGACTAAAAAAAGTACTAAAAGAATTAATGATAAAGCATGCCTAACTCAAAAGATTTTGACATCGATTCTCTAAAAAAAGCTTGGCAGGAACAAGAGATTGCCTCTGCGTACGAGCAGAACGAGATCGAGTCTATGCTCAATAAGAAGTCCAGGAACTACGTGAAGTATATCCTCTGGATCAGTATTGCAGAATTTGTAATTTTTGGTTTGATCAATTTCTCGGCATTATTTTTTACAGATTCTCAGACCGATTTTACCGGAATTCTCAATAGATTGCAAATCAAAAATCAAAACGAGATCGAATTGTCGCTGGATCGGATTTACGATTGGATGAAGGTTTTCAGTTTGGTAATCTCGGGCATTTTCGTGGCAATCTTTTATAGGAATTACAAAAAAATCAATGTAGAATCTGACCTTAAAAAATTCATTACGCATATTATTCAGTTTAAAAAGACCGTCAATTTGTTTATTTTCAGCAGTGTCGTTCTGTTAATTCTTTTTATTGTCAGTTTTACGAGTTTTCTCATTTTCACGGTAAGGCAGCAAAATATTGACGTAGATAATCCCACGATTTGGGCATTGCTGATGGCGATGGCACTCAGCCTCACCATTTGCATCATTCTCATTCTATTATACTACAAATTGGCGTATGGCATCTTGCTGAAGCGCCTTTCGAGAAACCTAAGCCAGCTGGAGGAAATCGAATCTGAGAAAGTGGAACAATATTATAATTGATTGACCGCCGGTTTATTTTAACAACATTTTACTTATCTTTGCGCCATAAAAGATCTTTGAAAAATGCTGGGAAGAAGACAAATCCGCGAAAAAGTTGTAGAATCGCTGTATGCTTATTATCAAAACCCAATCAAGTTGGAAGCTGTGGAGCAGAATATGTTCTCGGAAATCAACAAAATCTATCACCTTTACATCTACACGCTCAACTTTTTGGTGGGTATCAAAAATTTGGCAGAGGAACAGATAGAAATCGGCAAACACAAATACATCAAAACTGCGGAGACCGAAAATCCAAATCAAAAACTGGTGCGAAACCAAATCTTGATCCAGTTGGAAGACAACGAAGAGCGAAAAAACTTCTCCAGCAAACATTCGGAACTTGTTTGGGATTCCAACGATCCTATTCTGGTAAAGACTTTCCAACGCATCAAAGCAGGAAAACGCTATCAGGATTATATGAAAGACGACCAAATATCGTTCGATGACGACCAGAAATTCGTCGGGAAACTTTTTCTAAGATATGTGGCAGAAAATAGCGATCTGCACGACCGATTCGAAGAAAAAGAAATGTCGTGGGCCGATGATCTGCACATTTCCAACTCGATGGTCCAGAAAACGATTGGTTTTATGAAGGAAAATGAAACCTCGCACACCTTGATCAAAATGCTGAAAGATAAAGAAGACGAAGAATTTGCGCGAAAACTTCTGAGATCATCGCTCAATAACTGGGAAGAATCGGAGAAAAAACTGCAGGAAAGGCTCGTAAACTGGGAACTGGACAGGATTTCTTTGCTGGACAGAATTGTACTTATCGCAGCCATTTCAGAACTTGACAACTTCCCATTGACGGCTTCCAGAATTATCATTAATGAATATATCGATATTTCAAAAGTCTATGGCACCGAAAAATCCAATATCTTTATCAACGGCGTTTTGGACAAATATTCCAAGGATACCAAGCGCGTTTGATTCCAATTTCTACGAACTCGAGATTTAATAAAAAGTTGACATTCAAAATTAATATTACCAATGAAATCCATTAGAATTATAGCCATCGCAGCACTTTGCACGCTCACTTTTTCTTGCAAAAAAGAAGAAAAAACCGTAAACCAAGATTCGGGCTTAGATTCCGCACAATCCAGTTCGGTTGCCCAAGCAATTGCCGCGCCGGAAGAGGGAGAAGACTCTGAAATGCTGACAGAAGCGAAAAGCAAACCTTTGACGACAGTCGCTTTCAGCGAGACCGATCACAACTTTGGGGACATCAAACAAGGCGAAAAAGTAGAACACGTTTTCGAGGTGACTAACACGGGAGCCAACCCACTGGTAATCTCCAGCGTAAAACCTGGATGTGGATGCACCGTTCCCGATTACACGAAAGAACCCATCTTGCCGGGAAAAAAAGGAAAAATCACCCTGCATTTTGATTCTACCAACTTTGAAGGCGCTGTAAACAAGGCAGCAGACGTTTTCTTAAACGTAGAAAAAGCACCCGTGCGACTAACATTCTCCGCAAACATTACTAAATAATTTTATTATGCTTACAATATTTTTACAGGCAGCAGCGCCAGCGCAACAGTCGATGACACCCACCTTGATAATGATCGGTTTGATGGTTGTCGGGTTTTACTTTCTGATGATCCGTCCGCAGATGAAAAAACAAAAACAGGAAAAGAATTTTCAAGAATCCTTAAAGCCGGGTGCAAAAGTGGTCACCACGTCCGGGATGCACGGCACCATTTTTTCAATCAACGATGACGGTGTGATTTTGGAAACACTCAGCGGGAAACTGAAGTTTGAGAAAGCGGCGATATCTAGGGATTTCACCGCAGCCCGATTCCCGGAAACCTTTGGAGAAACTAAGAAATAAGTGTTTTTTCCAACCATAAAGACGGCGCAAAACTCAAAAATTTTGCGCCGTTTTCTTTTATCATTCCGAATCTGATTATTTCGTCACATTATCAATGAATTCCAAGACAGAATCCCGGCTCCAGTCCATCGAGCTGTCTTCCTTTTTGAGGATTCGGCCGTCTTTGCCGATCAAATAAGTGGTTGGGAAAACTGCCGGCAAAATTTTTGTATCCAGCGGACTTTCTGCAATATAAACCGGCACGGTGTAATGATTTTCTTTCAAAAATTTTTTCACGTCTTCTTCCTTATCCTGCATCGCAATCAGTACAAACTGCACTTTGTCCTTTTTCAAGTCGTAGAGTTTCTGGATCGTTGGCCACTCCGCCCTGCAAGGCGGACACCAGGTTCCCCAAAAATTAAGAAAAAGAACCTTGCCGCGGAGATTTTTCAGATTGGTACTTCCGGTGTTGATTCCTTTCAGTTCGATATCCAAAACCTCCTGGGAAAGCATCGTTTCGCTATTGATTTTTGCAACGGTGGGACTCATCGCAATCTGTTCTGAAACGAAATCCCGAAGCGGTTTTATCAACAAAAAAGCCAATAAAACAGCGACCAAAAGAAAATAGATAATATTTTTTTTCAGAAATTCCATCTGCTCAAGTTAAAGTATCTCCAAAAGTTCTGCAATCGTATCGAAACCTCGGTTCTTGGCGTAATAAGTTTGGAGTTCTACATAAAATTGATCTTTTGTAAATTCTTCAGGATTTGCTTTATGCTTTTCCAACAGTTCCGTTCCGTGTTTCGGCCGCGGTCCCCAGTGTGCAATTTCATTGAAATCTTCATCAAGGAAAATCACAATTGGAATAGATTTTCCGCCATTGGTCAAATAATCGTCAATCAAACTTGGTTCTTGATCTCGGTAAGAAATCCGCACCTCAAATTGCTCGAAAAACTTCACAACCACTGGAATCACCTGACTGGCGTCTCCGCACCAAGCTTCGGAAATAATCAGGATTTTTCCATTAAAATTTTTCTTGGCAAAGGCTTCCACCTGCGTGGCGTTTGGTATGTATTTGTCCCACATTCTGTTCATCCTCTGGATTCCCAGTTTGTAATATTCTGCAAACTCTGCTTCTTGCGTATTTTTCAGATTCCCCAGTCTTTCGCCGGCATCGCGGAGATATTCTGTATAGGAAACTGCGTTGTCCCAAAATGGTTTTATGTTCATTATATTTTTCTCGTTTTATTTATTAAATACATATCTGCTAAGACAAAAGCGGCAAGACTTTCCACAATCGGAACCGCTCTTGGAACCACGCACGGATCGTGCCTACCTTTCCCTTCTACGATCACTTTTTCCCCTTCTTTGTTGATGCTTTCTTGAGGTCGCAGAATGGTGGCAACTGGTTTGAAGGCTACTCGGAAATAGATGTCCATTCCGTTGGAGATGCCGCCTTGGATGCCCCCGGATAGGTTGGTTTGCGTAGTTCCATCCAGATTAAAAAGATCGTTATGCTCACTTCCCGTCATTTTGGCTCCGCAAAATCCGCTTCCGTACTCAAAACCTTTGCACGCATTGATATTCAGCATGGCTTTTCCCAATTCTGCGTGTAGTTTGTTGAAAATCGGTTCGCCCAAACCCACCGGTACATTTTTTATCACACAAGTGACCGTTCCGCCAATGGTATTGCCTTCTTTTTTAATTCCTTTAATTTTTTGAATCATTTTTTCGGCCGTTTCCGGATCGGGACAACGAACGATGTTGCTTTCGGTTTTAGAAAAATCCAGATCCTGATAGGGCTTCTCGCAGAAAATTTCTCCAACCGAAGAGACGTACGCATTAATCTTGATCTTCGGAAGAAGTTGCTTTGCTAACGCTCCTGCAACCACCCAATTCAATGTTTCACGTGCCGAAGATTTGCCGCCGCCGCGGTAATCGCGCATTCCAAATTTTTGTTCATAGGTATAGTCGGCGTGACTTGGGCGATATGCCTGCGCAATATGATCATAATCTTTTGACCGCTGATTTTCATTTTCTACGATGAAGCCGATGGGCGTTCCGGTGGATTTTCCATCAAAGATTCCTGAGAGAAATCTGACTTGGTCGTCTTCTTTCCGTTGCGTTACGATGGCCGACTGCCCTGGTTTTCTACGGTCGAGCGCTTTTTGAATTTGGTCAAAATCGATTTGCAAACCGGCTGGAAAATTGGTAATGACTCCGCCGTAAGCTTCTCCGTGGCTCTCGCCAAAAGAAGAAAGCGTCAAAAAATTTCCTAAAACATTAAACATAAATAGAATTTAAAGATTAGAAATCCAATCTTAACCAAAAAATATTTTTTATTATGAATTTCTTTAATGCTTACAAATTTACGGATTTTAAAATGTACTACTACCAATTCTAAGTCCTATCTTTAGCTGCATGAATAAATCGAAACTAGTCTCTCCTTAAGCTACCTATAATTTACTGATTATTAGTATTTTGGGTTTAAAATAGCTTGTTTTTTATTGCAAGAATTTGTATCTTAGAGCTTTAAAACCTTGCAAATAT
>NZ_QOVY01000013.1 GCF_003932955.1 Chryseobacterium sp. SC28 | reverse complement strand
AAATCCTCCGGAGATTTTTTTTTGTAGCCATTTTATATGTTTTTTAAGGGTTAATAAAAACAAAGTTACTAAAACGGCGAATAGGAAAAGCTACCGGAGGTTTAGTTCAACATTGTATAGGCAAAAGACGGGGTGAATATTGTCTTTGAGAATTCAGTTAACAATATCCGCAAAAATGCTTTTCATATTTCTTTTTTTAGTAATTTAGAAATCTGAAAAAGCATTTTGCTCAGGTTCGGTCTTCCTTTGAAATTGTCAGCAAAGTAGCCCGTCCTTCGCCAATACTTTTTCCGTTAGCTGTAATTCCCCTACTCGAAAACGAAGTTGTTTTTAGCCGCTAACGATTATTTTTACTAATTTTGATAATCAAATAGTAAAACGCACTAAAGTATAACTAATTGATTATCAAAGTAAAAACTTAACGTTAGTCAGAATGTTAAAAAAAAATCCCTGCCTAAAAAAACTAAATAAAAATGATGAAATATTTTTTAATAATCATAACACTACTTCTCAGCAACAATCTTGCTTATACTCAAGATAAAAATAGCGCAAATCAAGTCTTAGAAAAAACGTACGAAAAATTAGAAAAAATAAATTCTCTGAGCTATGATTTGACAAGAGAATTGAATTATCCTTCCAATAATTACAATGCAATTTCCAAATGGGAATGTTATTATTTTTTCGATTTACACGATAATCCAATCGGCACTAAATTTCAAATTACTAACTCAAGTTCAATTGATGTATTTAACGGTACTGAATATTTTTCTTTAATCAAAGAAGATAAAACCTCTGAAATTCAAAATAATATTAAAAAAGAAGATTTTGGAAGCAAAAGTTATTTCTATAATTCAATTTTGACACTTCGCAATATTTTACCCATCATTATTGCCGATAATAGTTCGGATAAATCTGTAATCGACACTTTAATAAGTGGTAAAACTTACAAAAAAGTAAAAATAAATATAGGAAAAAGAAGAATACAAAATCTAGGAGAAGATTTTGATAAAATGGAAACCGATTATAATTTTATCTATACTTTGTTAATTGATACCAAAACTTACTTTCCAAAAGAAATTATTCAGTCTAACGATAAAAATTCCGATTTCATAAAAACAAGTTTTGAAAACTTGAATATAAAACCAATAGCTCCGAATGAAAATTCTTGGTTTTACTCAACTTATAGAAAAGAGTATAAAAAAGCTGAAAAATTGTCGCAAATTACAAAGCTATCTTTGGGTTCAGAAGCCCCAAATTGGAAGCTTAATCAACTTGATACAAAGAAAACTTTTAGTTTAGACGAACTGAAAGGAAAAGTTGTTGTGTTAGATTTTTGGATAAAAAATTGTGGATATTGTATTTCAAGTATTCCCTTTTTGAACGAGTTACATAAGAAATTCAAAGACAAAGATTTTATTTTATTGGGCGTTAATGCATATGATACTGATGAGAAAATTAATGAATTCTACAAAAAATATGGGCTAAAATATCCAGTTCTTACGAATGGTAATTTGGTTGCAAAAGATTACGGAGTTTATGTTTTTCCAACAATATTTGTAATTGATAAGAGTGGAAAAATAATCTATTTGGACAATGAAAACTCTGACAGAAATCAACTTGAAAAAATTATACAAGAGGCTCTTAAATAGAAAACACTACAGCTAATAACTAAGCTTTCGTTTTGTCTGCAAGACAAGAAATGAAAGCCCGTTGAACGGAAGCTCCGGTGGCTTTTCAGCAGTATGATGGTCCTCTTATGGGGATGTCGTTTTTAGAATTTAGATACACAAAGCAGTTTTTTCGGAAGGACTGCTTTTTTTTGTGGCGTTGGGTAGCCTTTGGAAGTGGTTTCTGCGGGGTTTTATTGGCTGTAGAGCACAGCTTCCCTTACCCGCAAAGTTTATTCCGCAGACAAAGGTTGGGTGACGAAAATAAAGTCCTGCGGTGGACCGCGCTGCCCGAAAACAGCAATGGTAACCAGGTTTCCCTCCTTGCAGCACCGGCATTTATTGAGCAGCGTTTTGGGTGTTACCTCCGGGATCTTGATCTTTAAATCCGATTGCAGAGCCTGGAGTTTCCCGCGTTTCCAGCTGCACTTTGAAACATTCGCCAGATTTCTTGCCGGCTTAAAATAGTGGGCAGTTTTTTCACTTTTGGAATCGCTGGAAGATGGAGGTAGCTGTAAGGCAAACCTTAGGTTTTCAGCAAAAACCGCAGTTCGTAAACGGTATGTTTAAAGTACGACTGAGAAGGGGTTTTTGATCGCTTTTGAAATTCAAAAAGGTAATCTTTGATGTCTTCCGGGTCTAATTCGGTAGGGCCTTTACCGAAATGAAGCGCTAAGGCTGCAACGTGACGGGAATAATTGTCGAAGGTACGCTTGCTTCTGCCCAGGATGGAAATATTTCTTTCAAAGCGTTGCAGAAGTTCGGCAAAACCGTTAACTTCGCCCGAGGCAAGGTTCAGGAATTTTTTTGTCCTTAAATCCTCCGGAGATTTTTTTTTGTAGCCATTTTATATGTTTTTTAAGGGTTAATAAAAACAAAGTTACTAAAACGGCGAATAGGAAAAGCTACCGGAGGTTTAGTTCAACATAGTATTTGCAAAAGGCGGGGTTGAATCGCTAATAGAAAAACCCGAAGCATTTAGTCGCAACTTGCTTTTCGTTCCACATTTTTTTGTAATTTAGTTCCACGAAAAAGCAATTTGCTTCGTTCAGGCGAAATTGAACTTGCAGTTAAATTTAGCCCGCCCTTCGCAAATACTTTTTCCGTTATCTGTAATTTCACAAACAAAACCGTATAAAATGAAATATAAATTGATTTTAATAAGTTTTCTATTTTTCGTACTGAGTTGCTCACCTTTTTCAAATTTATCAAAGAAAACAAATTTAGGCAACGAAAGAGGCTATCAAAGTGTTTATAATTCTGACGCAAAATTTAATTCATTAACATTCGGAGATTTTAAATTTGCTTTTAATAATAAAGAATATAAAAAACTGAAAAAACAAAACACTAAAATAAAGGATATACTGTTTTACGCTCGCACAACAGACCCTGCATATGAGTATTTTATATTATTAAACCCTAAAGAAAAGAAATTTGATGCTGAAAAATATTATATAAAGGATACAATTATTAACAACAATAATTTTGTGCTACTAATTTCAAATGATGCACCTAAAAGAGACATAAAATTCATAAGTGAGAACATTTTTGAATATGAAAAATAAAGAAACTACAGATAATAACTAAGCTTTCGTTTTGTCTGCAAGACAAGAAATGAAAGCCCGTTGAACGGAAGCTCCGGTAGCTTTTCAGCAGTATGATGGTCCTCTTATGGGGATGTCGTTTTTAGAATTTAGAGGTGCAAAGCAGTTTTTTCGGAAGGACTGCTTTTTTTGTAGCGTTGGGTAGCCTTTGGCAGTGGTTTCTGCGGGGTTTTACTGGCTGTAGGGCACAGCTTCCCTTACCCGCAAAGGTTATTTTGCAGACAAAGGTTGGGTGACGAAAAGAAAGTCCTGCGGCGAACCGCGCTGCCCGAAAACGGCAATGGTTACCAGGTTTCCCTCCTTGCAGCACCGGCATTTATTGAGCAGCGTTTTGGGTGTGAAGCTTGATATTCCTTACTTCCATACAGCGCAGTCCGCAACCGTAGATCAGGCCGATGAGCAGTTTGTGTTTCAGGAGTTCAGCACTTTGAAGCATTCGCCAGATTTCTTCACGGCTTAAAATAGTGGGAAGTTTTTTCACTTTTGGAATCGCGGGAAGATGGAGGTAGCTGTAGGGCAAACCTTCGGTTTTCAGCAAAAACCGCAGTCCGTAAACGGTATGTTTAAAGTACGACTGAGAAGGGGTTTTTGATCGCTTTTGAAGTTCAAAAAGGTAATCTTTGATGTCTTCCGGGTCTAATTCGGTAGGGACCTTACCGAAATGAAGCGCTAAGGCTGCAACGTGCCTGGAATAATTGTCGAAGGTACGCTTGCTTCTGCCCAGGATGGAAATATTTCTTTCAAAGCGTTGCAGGAGTTCGGCAAAACCGTTAACTTCGCTCGAGGCACGATTCAGGAATTTGTTGGTCCTTAAATCCTCCGGAGATTTTTTTTTGTAGCCATTTTATATGTTTTTTTAGGGTTAATAAAAACAAAGTTACTAAAACGGCGAATGGGAAAAGCTACCGGAGGTTTAGTTCAACAGTGGTTGCAGCGCAGCAGCAGGTTACAACAAGACAGCTGCCATCGTGGGGTACAACGAGCATTGCGTAGCGGTGCATCCTTCAGACTTCTGTGTCGCTTTGACCGCTTTGGATGCGAGCGTCACAGCACTTACTAAGGATCAAAAGGAAATTAAAATTCCTTTCAAAGATTTCCATAAGCTACCTGAAAATACGCCATGGCTCGATAATAATTTACCTCAAGATGCCGTCATTACAAAAATAGAAATACCTAAAAACAATTTTGCTCAACATTCAACGTATGTAAAACTAAGAGATCGCACTTCCTATGCATTTGCACTGATTTCGGTTGCAGCGGCTCTGGATTTAAACGGTAAAAGAATCAGACAAGCCAGGCTTGCCTCGGGAGGAGTAGCTCATAAACCGTGGCGCTGGTTTGAAGTTGAAAAATTCTTGGAAGGAAAGCGTGCTTCGGAAGATGTTTTCGAACAGGCATCCCGATTGGCCACTAAAGATCTAATCCCGCTGACCCAAAATCAATACAAGATACCAATGCTTCAAGGGGCAATTGTCACCGCGCTGAAAGATTGCCTTCATCCATAAATTATAGGTGTAAATTAAAAAGAAAAAAAATTATGGGATTCATCGAATTATTGAAATTAAAACGCAGCAGACCTGAAGGACGTGTTGAAGGTGTTGACAAAGTAACGGGTAGTGGAAAATATGCCGCCGAGTACGAGGTGAAAAATGTTTGCTACGCTGTTTTGGTGGGTAGTACGATTCCGGCAGGCAAAATAAAATCGATTTCCGTCGATAAAGCAAAAAACGTCGAAGGGGTAATTGATATCCTGACTCATCTTCACAAACCTTCCGTGCCGGGCTTTGCCACTGAAGAAAAAATAAAAAAAAGCAAATTTGGCTTGCCCATTTTCCATACGGATCAAATTTTCTTTAAAGGACAGCCCATTGCCTTAGTCATTGCAGACACTTTAGAAGATGCTACTTTTGCCGCCTCGCTCGTAGAAACTGAATATCAGAAAGATAACTTCGAGGTCGATTTTGATTCTGCTAAAGAGTCAATTCCTTTGAAAACAGAAGGCAAAGAAAGGGGAAGTGCTGATAGGTGGGAAAGTTTACCTTTCATCGTAGATGGGCAGTACAATATCCGGGCAGAGGTGCATCATCCAATGGAAATGCATGCAACGATTGCCCAATGGACCAGTTCCGGTACTTTGCGTTTATACGATAAAAATCAAGGTGTCAACAATGTACAGCAGGTTTTTGCAAACCTGTTTGAACTTCCCCCGGAAAACATAGAAGTTTTTAGCGAATTTGTTGGCGGAGGTTTTGGATCCGGCTTGCGGGTATGGCCTCACGTTTTAGCTGCCGTGATGGCTGCCAAACAAGTTAATCGACCTGTAAAACTGATGCTTACCCGGACTCAGATGTTCGCTTCTACGGGCTATCGACCCGCATCTTGGCAAAGAATAAAATTGGGTGCCGATGCCTCGGGAAGTATTTTGGGAATCCTTCATCAAGCAAAAAACGAAACTTCGAAATACGAAAAATTTGAAGAAGGCATTACGCGGGTCACAAGGCTGATTTATAAATTTCCCAATTTGAAAACCGAGTTTGCAAGCGTACCTCTGAATCTCAGTACACCAACTTGGATGCGGGGTCCGGGCGAGTGTACCGGCATTTTCGCTTTGGAATCTGCGATAGATGAATTAAGCTATAAATTAAACATCGATCCGGTGGAGTTGAGGTTACGAAATATATCACTAGATATTCATCCCGATTCGAAATTGCCGTGGTCGACTCATTTCCTTGATGAAGGCATGAAAAAAGGCGCCCAAATGATTGGTTGGTCTTCCAGAAAATCCGTTCCTAAAAATATAGCCGACGGAGACTGGTTTGTCGGCTACGGAATGGCTATCGGCATGTGGAACGCCGGCAGAAGAGAAGCCAAAGCTGCAATTATTATGCACCCAGACGGCACCATAATTGTGCAGACCGCGATGACAGACATCGGCACCGGTACCGGAACCGGGATGCAGAATATTGCGCACGAAATTACAGGCATCTCTAAAGATAAAATATACATCGAGCTGGGCAATTCCGCGCTTCCGCCCGCGCCCAGTCAGGGTGGGAGTACAGGCTTATCGTCGGTCAGCGGTGCCGTCTTCGATGCCAGTAATCAATTGAAACTACAACTGGCAAAATATGCAATTTCTTTTAATCCTAATTTTGAAGGTGTCACTCTGGACGATATTCTGCTTTCTGATACAGGAATCAGCCTTAGGAATAGTAATGGAAAGCCTATTCCTTACGAAGAGCTGTTCAAAAAAAATGATATTGAGGAGGTACGTATCGAAGTGTCTTCAAAGCCCGGAAAAGAGCGCGAAAAATATGCCTTTTGTTCTTCCTCTGCACATTTTTGCAAACTGCGTGTCAACAGAAGAACCGGCATTGTAAAGATTGAAAAACTGGTTGTCGTAGCCGATGGCGGAAAAATCATCAACAGGCAAGCAGCAGCCAATCAAATATCCGGCGCCGCTGTCGGGGGCATTGGTATGGCTCTAATGGAAGAAAATAAAATTGATTCCCGATTAGGCACTCTGGTAGCCGACGATTTGGCGGGTTATCACTTTGCGGTCAATGCCGATGCGCCGATTATTGAAGTCTATTTTATAAATAAGCCGGATCCGAATATCAATCCCTCCGGTGCAAAAGGATTGGGCGAGGTGGGGATCATTGGTACGGCTCCGGCTATTGCCAATGCAATTTATAATGCAATAGGTTTGCGGATGAAAGATTTACCTATCACCCCAGACAAAATACGGATGGCTCTCTCGGATTAATCTAAATCTTCGAACGATTCAATACCTTATTAATAACGATTCCAAATTGACCATTATTGTTTTATAATGGTTTCTTTTTTGTAAGACTTTTCCCAAATTAAAGAGTATGTCAAATCATGAAAAACAATCAGTAAACCTCCAAATAAATGGTGAACATTATCATTTAGAAGTTTTGCCGTGGGTTTCTTTGCTGGATGCCATCCGCGAGAACCTTCATCTTACGGGAACCAAAAAAGGCTGCGATCACGGACAATGCGGTGCCTGCACCATTTTGATAGACGGCAAGCGAAAGTTGAGTTGTCTCACACTGGCTGTAATGAATGAAGGAGTGGAAATCACTACCATCGAAGGTGTTGCGTCAGATTCCCGGCTTCATCCTCTTCAGCAAGCATTTATTGATTACGATGCTTTCCAATGCGGATACTGCACGCCCGGACAGATTTGCAGCGCTATTGGAATGTTAAACGAAAACAAGGCCACTACCCGGGAAGAAGTCCAAGAATTGATGAGCGGCAATCTCTGCCGATGCGGTG
Organism: Chryseobacterium sp. SC28; assembly: GCF_003932955.1. Lineage (GTDB taxonomy): Bacteria > Bacteroidota > Bacteroidia > Flavobacteriales > Weeksellaceae > Epilithonimonas. The sequence continues at coordinate 78,346 of NZ_QOVY01000013.1, read as the reverse complement.
CCAACCAAGGAATAATAAATGCTGTAATGGCAGTCAAAGAAAGTGTGTCCTATGAATAATTTTGCCTATCAAAAAGCCTCCGATATAGATCATGCTACTTCATTAGTAAGCGAACACAACAACAATCAGGTAATCGCAGGTGGAACTAATATTATAGATCTTCTGAAATATTTTGTTACGCAAGCTGACACCTTAGTGGACATTAACGGGATTGCGGGTCTTCGTGAAGTGAAGGAGCTTCCTGGCGGAGGATTGCGGATGGGTGCTTTGCTTACCAATGCAGACACAGCCTACCATCCACTTGTTGAAGAAAAATATCCCTTGCTGTCCAAAGCAATTTTAGCAGGGGCTTCTCCCCAGATTAGAAATATGGCAACAAATGGAGGAAATCTGCTGCAGCGAACCAGATGTTATTATTTCTATGATGTTCAAACGCCTTGCAATAAAAGAGCACCGGGTAGTGGCTGCTCCGCGATTGATGGTTACAACCGCATTCACGCAATCTTGGGTCACAGCGACAGTTGTATTGCCGTTTTTCCTTCTGATATGTGTGTAGCACTTTCTGCCCTAGATGCTTCAGTAAATATTTCGGGAGTAAACGGAAACAGTACATTGCGTTTTGCAGATTTTCATAGGCTTCCGGGAGATACTCCGGAAATCGACAATAATTTGATAAAAGGAGATATTATCACGAGTATTGATCTGCCTGAAAAAGGCTTTTCCCAAAATTATTCCTACCTAAAACTGCGAGACAGAAATTCCTATGCATTTGCGTTGGTCTCCGTTGCTACAGCTATGGAACTGGCAGATGATGATGTCATCAAAAATGTCAGAATTGCCTTGGGAGGCGTGGCTCATAAACCTTGGAGAGTAATCGAAGCGGAAGATTTTCTTATCAATAAAAAGGCCAGTTGGGAGAACTTCAGTGCGGCGGCAGAAATTATACTGGCCGGCGCCAAAGGTTTCGAACATAATAGTTTCAAGATCAACTTGGCCCACAGAGCAATTCTCAGAAACTGCATGATGGCATTGAATCCGGACTCTCAACGCCCGGGCGCCAAACCTTCTTTATAAATTTTAATTTTAAATCAACAACAGATGAATAATATACAGTCGGTGGGGAAAGCCGTAAGCCGCCTCGAAGGACACCTCAAGGTAACAGGAGCTGCCAAGTACGCCGGAGAATATGATGCACAGGATCTACTCTATGGTTACATCGTGGGCAGCACCATCACAAAGGGTAGAATTAAATCTATAGATAGTTCTGAAGTGAAAAAAATGGAAGGCGTGGTAGAAGTTTTCACACACGAAAATAAGCCCTCAACCGCATGGTTCGACCTCCAATATGCAGACATGGATTCACCGCCGGGTACAGTTTTTAAACCCTTGAAAGATAATAATGTAAAATTCAATGGTCAACCCATTGCCTTGGTTGTTGCGGAAACCTTCGAAATGGCAAGGCTCGGCGCGCAAAAACTTAAAGTGATCTACGAAGAAGAGAAATTCTCGACTGATCTTAGAGAAAATGTCGATAAAGCACGCACGGCTAAGAAAGGGTTTGCAACAATGCTAAAGCCCCCTCCTCCGAAACCCGCGGGCGACTTTGAGAAAGCGTACGAAAATTCATTCATAAAAACTGATTTGCAGTTTGCTCATAGCACGGAACATCACAATCCTATGGAGCTGTGTGCCTCGACGGTGATCTACGAAGGCAAGGATAAGCTGACGATATACGATAAAACTCAGGGAACCATCAATTCTCAGTTGTACGTAGCAAATGTTTTTGGCCTCAAAATGAAGAATGTGCAAGTAATCTCGCCCTTCGTGGGAGGTGCTTTTGGAGCGGGTCTGCGTCCGCTGCACCAACTTTTTATGGCAGTGATGGCATCCCTGACTTTGAAAAGAAACGTTCGTGTCACTTTAGACCGGTCTCAGATGTATATAATCGGACACCGGCCACCGACACTCCAACATCTTAAATTCGGAGCGGACTCTGCCGGCAAGATAAACGCTATTTATCACAAAGCATTAGCCGAAACCTCGCGTTTCGAAGATTATGTAGAAAATGTTGTAAACTGGGCCAATATGCTCTATCCGGCTGAAAACACATTGCTAAAACACGAAATCATTCCGCTGGATGTTTACAGCCCTCTGGATATGAGGGCTCCTGGGGGAAGCACCGGAATGCATGCAGTAGAAATCACGATGGACGAGATAGCTTATCAGTTGAATATTGATCCTCTGGAACTCAGACTTATCAACTATTCGGATATCGACAAAAGCAGTGGTAGAGAGTTCTCCAGCAAGGAATTGAGAAATTGCTATCTCCGGGGCGCGGAAAAATTCGGATGGGAAAAAAGAAATCCTGTACCGCGAAGTATTAAAAAAGGTAATAAACTCGTCGGATACGGAATGGCAACGGGAATTTGGGAAGCCAACAGGATTTTAGGTCGTGCAGAGGCTATTATGAATCTTGACGGCACAGCTGAAATCAAAAGTGCGGTCACAGACATCGGCACCGGAACTCTAACCGTAATGACGCAGATTGCCGCTGACGAATTGGGTCTGCCAATTGAAAATGTCACATTTTCGTATGCCGATAGTAAAATGCCGTTCGCACCGATACAGGGAGGATCGTTTACTACCGCAACCGTCGGGCCGGCTGTGCAAAATGCTTGCCGGGCTTTAAACAAAAAGCTTTTCAAAAAAGCAAAAGATTCAAATGCTTCTTGGAGCAACATCCGGTTTAACGATGTTATATTTCAGAACGGATTTATCATGCATAAACATGACCCCGAGTTTAAAATTAGCACTAAAGAAATATTAGCCTCAAACGCTAAAAGCATCAAAGCAAGCAGCTCTGCGATGCCTAATCCGCTGACTGCGGGCAAAAAAGCCAAAGCAGCCCATAGCGCAGTCTTTGTTGAGGTGGAAGTTGATGAAGAGTTGGGAACGATAGAAGTGAGCCGAGCTGTAACAGCAGTGGCTGCCGGGAAAATTATCAACCCGAAAACTGCCGAAAGCCAGATTCTCGGCGGTATGATCTGGGGTCTTAGCAAAGCACTTCACGAAGAGACTATTTTAGACCACCGTTATGGCAAATATATGAATGCCAACTTTGCGGAATATCATATCCCTGTTCACGCAGATGTCAATGATCTGCAGGTTCTCTTTATAGATGAAGAGGATCAGGATGTAAATAGTTTAGGAGTAAAAGGCGTTGGTGAAATCGGTGTCGTGGGCATGGCTCCTGCCATTGCCAATGCGATCTTCAATGCAACCGGTAAAAGAATTCACGACCTTCCCATCCGCTTTGAGCAACTAATTTAAACCAATATTTTAGAAAACTTCAACATCAACAATAATTGCAACATCAAATCCTTATCTAAAAATCAATACAAAATAAAATCAAGTAAAAATTATAATTAGAGAAACTTTGAAGCCTTTTGTGAATATTTAAAAAAAGAAACCTAACTCCTAATCCACTTCCAAATCTCCTTCAAAGTAGCCTTGTTGCCATACATCAAAATCCCAACCCTGTAGATTTTTGACGCGATGAAAACCATCAGAAGCGTAGAAGCAATCAAAAGAAAAATCGACAGCAAAATCTCCCAAAGCGGAACACCAAACGGAATCCGCGCAATCATCGCAACCGGCGAAGTGAAAGGAATGATCGAGAGCCAAAAAGCCAGCGGTCCGTCGGGATTGTTCATAATCGTGAAACTTCCGTACAAGCCGAGCGTCAGCGGAATGATCGCAAACAGCGTGAACTGCTGCGTCTCGGTCTCATTGTCCACAGCGCTGCCAATGGCCGCGTACATCGAGCTGTAGAAGATATAACCAAATAAAAAGAAAAATACAAAAACCCCGATGACGGTGGCATAATTCATATCCAAAAGAAGATGCGATACCTCCGTCGCAAACTGCTGAATGTCTAGGTTTTTCATCATTTCTTCTTGGCCGGCCGGTACGTTTTTTTGCATCGCCGAGAATCCTGCATTCAGGAAAATGGCCGCCGCTACAGACATCGCAATCCAAACGGTGAACTGCGTCAAAGCTACCAAAGTGACACCTAGAATTTTTCCCATCATCAACTCAAACGGCTTCACCGAGGAGATGATGATTTCCACGACGCGGTTATTTTTTTCCTCCAGCACGCTGCGCATCACCCGCACGCCATAGATGATGATGAACATAAAAACCACGTACATCAATCCCATACCCAGCGCGGTTTTCACGCCAAATGCGAGGTCGGTTTCCGGGCGGTCGCTTTCGGCAACATTTTGAGAAATCAATTGGAAATTCTTATCCAGATTGATGATTTTGTCTTCTGTGATGCCCAGTTGTTTGATCTTTTCTTTCTTCAGAATATTACTTAGGTCGGCCGCCACGGCATTTTTCGTATCCATCCCAATTTTCTTGTTGGTCAGCAGCTTGGTTCCGTTTTCCAAAGCATCAAAATTCCTGTCTTTCAGTTCCGGGATGATGAGCAAACCGTCTGTCCCTTCCATATTTTTCAGATTTTGAATCAAGGCATTCTCTGTATTGGGAGGCACAAAAGTGTAGGTAATTTCTTTGGTCGATTTCAATTGCCCGGCGAAAAGTCCGCTTTTATCTACCACTTCAAAATGATATTCTGCCTCGTTGGCCTTGAACATAAAACCGATCAAAACCCCGAAACCAACCATCAGAATCGGCGCCAAGATCGTGAGAATAATAAAAGATTTCTTCTTCACTTGCGTCAGAAATTCTCGTTTGGTAATTAGATATATATTTTTCATTTTTTATTGTAAAAAGTATAATGTACAATGTACAATGTAAAAAGTATTATGTACAGAGTATCAAGATCACTGATTTATTTTTTGTCTTTCATCATTTGTCACTGCACAGCATTGATGAAAACCTCATTCATACTCGGGATTTTCTCGTTGAACGTGCGGATCGTTCCGGCTTCCAGAAGGTCTTGAAGCAGAATATTTTGATTCTCCGGATTTTTGAGTTCAAATTGGAATAAGCCGTTGGCGGTCGTCATATTTTCGATTTGATATTTTCTCGCCAGCTCCTCCAGTTTTTCCGCATTCGTATCCGACAAAACCACAGAGAAAACGTTCTCCTTAAACTGCTCGCGAACATCAAAAACCTTCCCGTCCAAAACTTTCTTAGAATGGTTGATCAGCGCCACAAAATCGCACATTTCTTCCACACTTTCCATTCGGTGCGTCGATAGGATAATGGTCGTTCCTTCGTTTTTCAGTCGGATGATTTGGTCTTTGATGAGATTCGCATTCACAGGATCGAAACCCGAAAAAGGCTCATCCAGAATCAGCAATTTCGGGCGGTGCAAAACCGTTACTACAAACTGGATTTTCTGCGCCATCCCTTTCGACAGTTCGCTCAGTTTTTTCTTCCACCATTGGTCGATATTCAGTTGCTCAAACCAAAATTTGGCTTGCGAAAGCGCTTCCGCTCGGGACATTCCCTTCAGTTCCCCAAAATACAGAAGCTGGTCGCCCACCGTCATATTCTTGTAAAGTCCACGTTCCTCCGGCATATAACCGATGTTGCGGATGTGTTCAGGATTCAATTCTTTGCCATCGATCCAAACCTTGCCCTCGTCGGCCTGCGTGATCTGATTGATTATGCGGATAAATGATGTTTTTCCCGCGCCATTCGGACCCAAAAGGCCATAAATGCTCGCCGTAGGAACTTCCAGAGAAAAATCCTGAAGCGCAATTTTCTTTCCGGCGTTGTAGGTTTTCGTGATATTTTCAGCTTTCAGCATCGATAATTTTTAAATAAAAATGAATAATTTAATATTTAGGAGCAAGACGATTTCCCCTTTGGTTGAATTGCCCAACCCGCTGTCCGCTGTATCTTTTTTTGCTACGAAGATTGGTCATCAAAAGAAAATTGATGCACAGCAAAAAAAGGATGCCGCTACCATCGGGGCTATGTTGAGGTTTTGTCTTTCGTTCGCCGATTTTTTAAAATCCCACAAAATTAGTCCATAAATATTAAAAAAGTTACAGAATTGGAAGCAATTCCAAATTGATCTTAATTTGTCTCTCCGTTTCTCAATGTTGCGAAGTCATCCCAAAGTGCGTTTAAAATATAATATTTTGATTATCAATTATTTGGTTAATGATTTGTTAATCTAAGATTTGGCGAAAGCTGTTTTTGTTCTTCGAAAGAAAACGGGCTAAAGCCTTTCTATTGCGATGTTTGGGCTAAAGCCCATTTTAATGCCATAATTTATTTTAAATTTGCGAAATCCAAAAGCCAAACGTATGACTCAAGAATTTTTGGGAAATTCCCAGTTCAATATATCAAATCAAACCGTTTCCGCCCGTTGCCCATCCAATATCGCACTCATCAAATATTGGGGAAAATATGAAAACCAGATCCCGGCAAATCCCAGCATCAGCTACACTTTGACCCATTGCAAAACCAACACAACGGTGCATTTCTTGGCAGATGAAGCGTTTTCTGTACAGACTTTTTTATCGGGAAATGAAGAAAAGAAATTTGCCAATAAAATTGAAAAATATTTCCAAAACATCGCACCCTATTTGCCTTGGATTCTCAAGGGAAGGTACGTGATAGAAACAGAAAACACCTTTCCGCACAGCTCCGGAATTGCAAGTTCGGCGTCCGGTTTTGGCGCCCTTGCAAAATGTCTGATGAGTCTTGACCAAATATTTTCAGTTGAGAATCCGCCAGCCTCCATCATAACGCAAAAAGCCAGCTTTTTAGCAAGATTGGGAAGCGGGAGCGCTTGCCGAAGTCTCTACGAAGGCCTTGTGGTTTGGGGAAAAACCGAAGAAGTGGAAGGCAGTTCCAACCTGTTTGCTGTTCCTTATAACAACGACGCGGTTCATCCGATTTTTAGAAACTTCAACGATTGGGTTTTGCTGATTCACGAAGGTGCGAAATCCGTTTCGTCCACAGTTGGCCACGGCCTGATGAACAACAATCCTTACGCCAAAAGACGTTTCCGGGAAGCGCACGAAAATTTTGCCACGCTGAAAACGATTCTATCCACAGGCGATATGGAGGGTTTCATCAAACTCGTAGAACACGAGGCTTTGACGCTTCACGCCTTGATGATGATGAGCGAGCCGCCTTTTATCCTGATGCAGACAGCCACTTTGCAAGTCATTAATAAGATTTGGGAATTCAGGAGAATCAAGGGTCTGGCATTGTTTTTCACTTTGGATGCCGGCGCCAACGTTCACGTTCTCTTCCCGAATGATATTGATAATAAAAAAATCACCGATTTCATACAAACGGAACTCCTTCCGCTGACACAAAACGGAGCCGTGGTGAAAGATGTGATTCGGTTTTAGATAGTTTTGGAAGACACACAAACCCGCCACAGAAGCACAAAATCCTTCCGCAAAATCAAAAAGCCTGTTCTAAATATCACATAATCTGTAAAATAAGTTTGAATTCAAATTATTTTAAAATAAATAGTTTGAATTTAAACCTTTTTTTGTACTTTTGCACCGTGGAAATCGAAGAGCAAAAAGACATAGTCAGCATCGCCCGATTGATGGATACCATACGCGATATCAGGAAGGTAGTGCGCATTATCTTCATGAAGAAAATGAAGAGTCATAATATAGATGTTACGATAGAGATGATAGAAGTTCTGTATATTTTGTGGAATAAAGATCAAATCAACCAACAGGAAATTGTAGATAAAACCAATCGCAACAAAGCCAGCATCACATCCATTATCGATAATATGACTGCCCGAGGTCTTGTACAACGGAATGCAGATCCTCATGACAGGCGCAATAATCTTATTGCTTTGACCGAGGAGGGAAGGATGTATCAGATGAAACTCGCTCCTCTTTTGGATGAAGTTTATGCAACATTTCAAGGAAGCATTTCGGCTCAGGATCTGGACAATACCACCGCGGTTCTCAAAAAGTTGCTGCAAGGTATGACTTGCCGAACTGCAGCCAATAAAGAATAACATAAGATTATCTAAAGAAAAATGGTGCTCACACAAAACAATTACGGAAAAAAAATCATCGCTGTTTCAGAATAGAACATTCTACCGAGAATTATTTTTAAAAATGAAGTTGAAAAAAATATTTTTACTAACTGTGTGTATGATGGCAATGGGCCATATCGATGCACAATACAGTTCCCAAAGAAAACTTTCCGTGGCAGAGTTGTTTGATCTGGCCCGAGCCAATCATCCAAATCTGCAGGTATGGAAAGCAGATGTTGCTGCCGCAAAACAAAGCGTCGAGGTGGCCAAAGTTGCCCAACTTCCCAATATTACCGCCGGTCTTCAGGGATATTATATCGGAGACGGTCTCATCATAGATAAGGATTTTTCCAATTCTACGAATGTAGATATGCCTCATTTTGGCAATACATTCTCTGTGGATGCCAGCGAACTGATTTGGAAAGGCGGAACTGTGAGAAATAGCATCAGAAGTCAGTCGCTTCGCGAGGAGCTGGCAGAGCTGAATTATCAGAACAACGAGCAGGCAATAAAATTGCTGGTGCTGGGATATTATCTTGACCTATACAAACTGCTTAATCAAAAAGTAGTTTATCAGCAGAATATTAAGTTGGCTGAACAAAGACTGGAAAATATCAAGAAATTCTACAACCAAGGCATGGTGACCCGCAACGACGTCATCCGAGGGCAGTTGCAGATTTCCAATCTCACGCTCGCTTTACAGGTTTTGGAAAATAATCGCCAGATTCTTAACAAGCAACTCACGGTAGCATTAGGATTACCCGAAACTGCCGAGATTTTGCCGGACGAAAGTATTCTCCAAAGCATTCCTCAAGCCTCCTTGCTCGATGAATATAAAAGTTATGTTCAGCAGCATCCTGCAGTGCTGATGGCCGAAAAATCTGTGGATCTATATGATCTTTCAGAAAAGATAACGAAAGCCGAAATGGTACCCACACTATCCGCCTTCGCAGGTAATAGATTGGCAAGACCCATCACAAGCGCATCGCCTGCTTTGGACATGTATTTCAACAGTTGGAGTGCCGGTCTCTCGCTGAACTTCAACCTCGATGCGCTCTACAAGACACCCAAGCGGATAAAGCAGATCCAGTTTGAAAAAGACCGGGCATTGGCTCAGGAGAACGAAATCAAACAAAATATTGATGTGTCTGTGAATGCGGCTTACATTAAGTACAATGAAGCGCTCACGCAAAACAGTACATTGAAGACCAATATGGAACTCGCTGACGAAAATTACAGAATTATGAATAGCAAATACAACAACCAGTTGGCCATCCTTCTGGATCTCATCGATGCGAGCAATGCCAAGCTTGATGCGGAATTGCAGTTTGCCAACTCGGAGATCAGCATCGTATATGCCTACTACAAATTGTTAAGAGAAAGCGGAAACTTATAATATAATTGATAAAAAAATGCCGGACAATACAGAAAACGAAACCCAGACTAACCCACAAGAAGAACAAGCAGCAAGTCCAAGGACGCCTCAGCCTCAAGAAAATAAAAAGAAGCCCAATAACAGAGCCCAGATTATTAATTTTGCAATTCTGATATTGGTGCTCGTTGCTCTATTTTTTGTCATCAAATCCTATTTCAACGTTGGAAATGACCGATATACGAATGCTGCGCAGGTGGAAGCCTTTATTAATCCTATTAATACAAGAGTATCTGCCTATATTAAAGAAATTCGGTTTAATGAGCACCAATATGTAAAAAAAGGTGATACCTTAGTCATATTAGATGACCGCGAGATCCAGACACAATTGGGACAGGCCGAAGCTGCCTATTTATCGGCTCTCGCTTCGCGAAATGCCACGTCCACTTCGGTGAAAACGGCGGCTAATAATGTAAACACCGTGGGATCCAATGTTGAAGCAGCAAAAGCTAATATAGAAGCGGTAAAAGCACGATTATGGAATGCTGAGCAGAATTTCAGACGGTATCAAAATCTACTGAAAGACGAAGCGGTCACCCGCCAGCAATTCGACCAGATGAAATCCGACTATGATGTTCAGAAAGCTTCTTTGGAAGCACAGATTTCGCAGTATCAGGCCATCATCAACTCTAAAACAAGCAGCGAGCTTTCGGTAAACGAGATTCAAGCAAGATATGGAATGAATGACGCAGAAATCAAGAGAACCGAAAGCGCCTTGGCAATGGCAAGACTAAATCTTTCTTATACTGTCATTACCGCTCCTCACGACGGGATAATGGGCAGAAGAACGGTAAACCTGGGACAGTTACTAAATGCCAGTCAGCAAATAGCAACTATTGTGGATATCAATAGCGTGTGGATAACGGCCAACTACCGTGAGAAGCAGATGAAGAATGTGAAGATTGGCGGTTTGGCAACGATTACCGTGGACGCCTTGGGCGGCAAAGAATTTGAAGGAAAAGTCACCGCTGTCTCAGGAGCTACAGGAGCACGATATTCGGCTGTTCCTGTGGATAATTCCACCGGAAATTTTGTGAAGGTGCAGCAGCGCATTCCGGTGCGGATAGAATTCACCAAAAACAACAAACCCGAGGATTTGAAATTGCTTCGCGCGGGGATGAACGTAGAGGTTGTCTTAAAATAAAATAATATAAAGGGTTTATACAAATAAGAAAAAATCATGTACGTTAAAGGTCCGTTTGCCACCTGGGTTCCAAAGCCACTCATGTTGCTGCTGATTATTATTTTTCTCGTGCCATTGATCGTGGTAAATGGTATTTACACCAGCAATATGACCGATATGTCGGGTGCTTTTGGAACATATTCGGAATATATTTCCTTGGCAAATAATGCTACTCCCATAGGAATGGGCGTTGCGGGAACCATCAATATGCGTATCAAAATGAGGTTTCGATCCAAGGAAATTATGGTAATTTGTGCCATTGTTCTCGCAGGTCTTTCTTACTTGATAGCAACGACAGACAATGTATTGGTGGTTGTGGTATCAAGTTTCTTTATCGGCTTCTTTAAAATGTTTGCCTATATGGAAATGATGCTGCCTGTGATGTTCATCTTATCGCCGACAGGAGAAAGAGGGAGGCTTTACTCTATGTTTTACCCTTTGATCATTGGAACGAGCCAGCTTTCTTCTTTCTTGATGGCCGATTTAATTTTTAACAGCAGTTGGCAAGCGCCTTATTTTATCATGGCCGCATCGATGCTTTTTATCGCTGCCTTGTCTTTGATTTTCCAGCACAATCAGCGGTTTAGCTTCAAAGTGCCTTTATATCAGATTGACTGGCTTTCGGTGCTGTTATTAGCTATTTGTGCCATGTGTTTTGACGTTGGGCTTACCTTCATGCGTCAGCAGGGGTGGTTCACTTCGCCGTATATCAGCGGTTCACTTTTGATTGGTATTGTGCTACTATTAATAATTATTTACAGGCAGAAGAATCTGAAGCACAAACTCATTAAATTTGAATTAATTGTAAAAAAAGTAAATCTAAGACATGCTTTGATATTACTCATTTTAATGGGGGCTTATATGGCTTCATCAAGGATTTTTACGCAATATACCCTGAATGTTTTGGGATACAGCAATCTGATTAATGCGGGATTAAATCTGTGGATGATTCCGGGAATTATTATAGCCGGAATGCTTGCATTTCAAGGTTTCAAAAAAAAATGGAATGTAAAATACTATATAATTTTCGGCTTCACCGCCTTTTTTGTGCATACGCTATTGCTATATCTGATGATACAGCCGCAAATGAACGTAGAATATCTCTATTTCCCGATATTTTTAAAAGGCTTGGGATTAGGTGCTCTTTACATTGGCATTTGGTACTATGCCATGTTGGATATGCAGATTGATGATATGCGCACCATCATAGGCATTATGATCATGATCCGTACTTTTTTTGCAACTGCTTTTGCAAGTGCATTTCTTGGTTGGCTGGCATATCAGGCACAATGGCAAAGTATGAACGATCTTTCGATGTATCTGGATATGGGCAATTTTAGCGATGGGCTGAGTATGTACTCATCAACGCAAATCAATGCAATGCTGGATTCTTTCAAAATTGTTTTGGGAGATTTATGTTGGCTCATTGTACCGATATTGATTTTTGTATTGTCGCACCGTTACGGCCAATTAAACAACCGCAGAATCGTGTTTTTAAGAAAGATAGTAAGAGGTAACTCCGTGCGAGGCTATAGATTTATAAAGTAGAAATCAAAAATTATTTAAACTAAAAGATTATGTACATCAAAGGCCCTTTCGCTCCGTGGGTTCCCAAGCCGCTTATGTTGCTGCTGATTCTTACGTTCCTATTTCCGCTAATAGCGATGAATGGCGTCTACACCAGCAATATGACCGATATTGCAGGTGCGTTTGCAACTTATTCGGAATATATTTCTTTGGCAAACAATGCCACCGCTATCGGGATGGGCGTTGCCGGTACTATCGTTATGCGTGTCAAAATGAGGTTTCGTTCCAAAGAAATCATGGTGTTTTGCACCCTCGTGCTTGCCGGCCTTTGTTATCTGATAGGAACCACCGATAATATCCTGATAGTCGTGATCGGAAGTTTTCTTATTGGCTTCTTCAAAATGTTTGCCTTTATGGAAATGATGTTGCCCGTGATGTTTATTTTATCGCCTTCGGGAGAGAGGGGGAGGCTCTACTCTATGTTTTACCCTCTGGTATTGGGAGTGGGGCAGATTTCGTCTTTCTTAATGGCCGATCTGATTTTCAAAAGCAGTTGGCAAGCGCCTTATTTCATTATGGCGTCGGTGATGCTGGTGATTGCCGCGCTGTCATTAATTTTTCAGCACAACCAACGTTTCGGGTTCAAAGTGCCGCTGTATCAGATTGACTGGTTATCTGTACTTTTATTAACCATTTCTGCAATGTGCTTAAACATTGGGCTTACCTTTATGCGCCAGCAAGGTTGGTTTACTTCTCCGTTGATTACCGGCTCACTGTTGTCAAGCATTGTGCTGCTGGTTGCCACCATTTATAGACAAAAATTTCTCAAACGAAAGCTTGTTAATTTTGATTTGATTGTTCAAAGAGTCAATTTATCGCATGCCTTTTTACTACTGCTGTTGATGGGAGCCTATTTAGCCTCCTCCGGTATTTTTACGCAGTATACACTCAATGTTTTGGCGTACAACAACCTCATCAATGCAAGATTAAATCTCTGGATGATTCCAGGAATTGTGATAGCAGGCATTCTCGCTTTCCAAGGTTTCAAAAAAAAATGGCCTATCAAATATTACATTGTTTTAGGTTTTATAGCCTTTTTTGTGCAAACATTAATGCTTTATCTGATGATACAACCACAAATGAACATAGAATATCTTTATCTTCCAATGTTCTTAAAAGGTTTGGGATTAGGCATTTTGTTCATAGGCATTTGGTATTACGCTACCTTAAATTTGCAATTAGATGATATGCTCAGTATAATAGGTATTATGCTGATGATGCGGTCTTTTGTGGCCACTGCTTTCGCAAGTGCATTTCTAAGTTGGGCAGCCTATCAGGGACAATGGCAAAGTCTAAATGATATTTCGATGTATCTGGATATGGGCAATTTTAGCGATGGAATGAGCATGTATCAGTCCACACAAATGAATGCGATGCTGGCTTCTTTCAAAATTGTTTTGGGATATTTGTGCTGGCTCATTGTCCCTATATTGATTTTTGTAATGACGCACCATTACGGGCAGTGGAACAACCGCAGGATTGTATTTTTAAGAAAAATAGTAAGGGGTAATACGGTGCGAGGTTATAGATTTTCTAAACAGACAGAATAATTTAAAATTAAATAATATGCAAATAAAACAAATATTCAGTTGCTTGCTCCTTTCGGTGATTGGCGTTGGTCATTACAATGCTCAGGAAACAGCGAACCCAGAAGTTTCCTCCAAAGGAAAATTGGGTGTCTCTGCCGTTATGGGGCATGCCTTCATAAAGCACAATGTGGACACAGAAAAAAACAAATTCAGCTCGGCGGCGGCGTTTGGCGTGAATGTCAATTATTGGATAGCCGATAAGTTTGCAATAGGCGTACATTCTGATTTGATTTTTGAAAGTTTTGTCATCGAAGAAAAAAACGGAGAAGAGGACAATAGTTTGGTCGAGAGAGAATATCCCTTGTCTGTGAATGCTGTAGCGACTTATAAACCGATCCACGCTTTGGGATTGCTGGCTGGCGTGGGCGAGGAGTTTAGCAAGGAAAAAAATTTAGAGATGTTTCTGGTTGGCTTGGAGTATATGGTAGAGCTCCCTCACGACTGGGAACTGGGATTGTCCGCTTCATACGAGGTCAAAAATCAAGCGTACGACACGCTGGTCTTTGGGCTTGGAGTTACCAGATTGTTCAATCTTAGAAAGTCTCATTTATAAAAGTTTTACCGTTATGTGCCAAAATAACCTCCAATGAAGAAAATATTATTTTTAACCGATTTTTCAGATATTGCAGAGCATGCTTTCATCTATGCATTGTCGCTCGCCGAAAAAATAAATGCGGAACTTCACATTCTCCACATCGTACCAATTATAGAAGCTAAAGACCCCGACGAAATGTCCAATATCCATCCGCTGGCCAAAGTCTTTAATGACAGTTTAGAAGACGACGAATGGGAACAATTCGAAATCGAAGCCGGAAAACTGGAAAAAATAGCAAAGGAAAGTAATAAACTAAATGTTCCTGTTGAGTTTCATTTCGAAAAAGGTATATTTCTTGATACAACTTCTGATTATATTGCGGAAAAATTCATAGATGTAGTTGTAATGGGGACTGCGGGAGCCAATACCATCGATAAGAAGTTGTTCGGTTCGCATACGGCGCAACTGATCAATCTTATAGACATTCCGTTTTTGGCAGTGCCGGAACGAGCCGTATTTGTGGCGATGAACACCATTACCGTCGCCGTGATGCTCAACGCCAACGAGTACCCGATCATTCAGAGATTATATCAGAACTCGCTAAAATATAATTTCAATTTGAACTGCGTCCACGTGGCAGAATCGGACAAGATGGCAGTAGCTGCCAAGAGCAAAATAAGCAAATGGCTGCAGGAAATGGGCAATGATCGTCTCAACGTTGACATCGAGGTCAATATCGATGTTGAAAAAGGATTGGAAAAATATGTACAAAGAAATGACACGAACATTCTCTGCATTATCCACAGGAATTTATCTTATTTTCAAAGAATGTTCAGACCCAATCACAGCAATCGACTGCTGCACGATTCCAAAACAGCTTTGCTGATTTATAACCGAAAAAACAAATAAAACTTAAAACCAATAACAATTAAAAAACAAAATTTTATGAATTCATTTTTATAAATTGCTGTACTATCTACGGCGCTCATTTTACGGCGATAAAATTTGTGCAGAAAACCGGAAAGTACACAAAAATATAACTAATATCTGAGAACACACTTCAGCGGAATATTGCTCTGTAACCAACCAGTTTGATGCATCTATTAATTACAATAAAAGCATTTTTGGCACTATGAACAAACCTTTATACAACAAAAATCACGAGGAAACAGACCTCTTCAATGAATTAAGAAAACGAGTCAACACAAGACTAAAATCCATCGGGCAGAGCAGAGATCGAACCGTGCGGTTCAAAGCATTTCTTTTACCTTTGCTATATTTCTTGGCATATTTTGTAGCTATTTTCAATAGCGAAAATCGCAGCCTTTACATCGGGTGCTACATCTTTATGGGGATCAATATTGTGCTCATCTACCTCAACCTGATTCACGAAGCAGCACACAACAACATATTTAAAACAAAAAAATACAACAAGTGGTTTCTGAAGATCTTTGACCTTCTGGGAGCCAATAGTTATATTTGGGAAAGGCGACATATCCTGAGCCACCATTCTTTCCCCAACGTCGATGGTTGGGACACCGATATCGAACAAAGCGGCCCAATCCTCGTTTACCCTCACAGCCAAGCCAAAGGTTTGCAAAAGTATCAGCATCGATTCTTCTTCCTTGCCTATCCGCTTTATTTGTTCAATTGGATGTTTGTCCGCGACTTCCGCGATTTCTTCGATAAAAATCGGATCATCCAAAAAACACAGGCCAAAATTCCGTTGTCAGAAAAAATCCGTATGATCGCCTACAAATTATTTTACTTTTTTTACCAGATTTTCGTTCCCATCCTTTTTTTTGGAGTGTCTTGGCAGTTGGCGCTCACCGCTTGGCTGTTGCAGATGCTCGTAGCCAGTTGTTTTGCCTTGTTCGTGCTTTTACCGCTGCACGCCGTAGAGCATAATGAGTTTCCCGAGATCGATGAAAACGGCAATCTGCCCTACAGCTGGATGCGCCATCAGTTCGAAGTGACCAATGATCTTACCAATCACAACCAGTTTATACGCTATGTTTTAGGAAATTTCAACTATCACGTGGCTCACCACCTTTTTCCGAATTACAGCTACGAATATTATCCCGAAATCACCGAGGAGATAAGGCTCTTCGCTCAAGAACACAATTTGCATTACAAGCGATACCCCCTTTTCCAAGCGCTCTATTTGCATTATAGACTTTTGAAAAGCAATGCAACAAGCATCAGAGCCGTAATGGAGGAATCCATGTAAAATAAAAGGATACTCAAAAATCAAAAAAATGCGCTTTAAAACTGCGCATTTTTTTGTTTAATATGGGTTGCAGACTATCTTGATGCTTACAAAATGAGCCAATAGAAAGTGCTTAAAAAAAGCTTGGATAATACTGCCAAAAAGAAAAAAGGTGTAGATAGGATTACAATCATCAAAGAATCAGCATCGCATCGCCATAAGAGTAGAATTTGTATTTTTCCTTGATGGCTTCTTCATAAGCTCTCATAATGAAATCCTTGTTTGCGAATGCAGCAATCATCATTAATAAAGTGGACTTTGGGGTGTGGAAATTGGTAATCATAGCATTGGCAACGCCGAAATCGTGCGGCGGATAGATGAATTTGTTGGTCCATCCTCGGTACGCAGAGATCTTTTTGTTGGATGAGACCGATGTTTCCAATGCTCTCATCGTGGTGGTGCCTACCGCGCAGATGCGGCGTCCTTCCTCCACGGCTTTGTTGATGATGGCGGCATTTTTTTCATCAATGATGGCTTCCTCAGACTCCATTTTGTGCTTAGACAGGTCTTCGACTTCTATCGGATTGAAGGTTCCCAATCCAATATGGAGTGTGATCTCCGCAAATTCGATACCTTTAATTTCCAAGCGCTTCATCAAGTGTTTTGAGAAATGAAGACCTGCGGTGGGCGCTGCCACTGCACCTTCTACTTTGGCATAGATCGTCTGATAGCGCTCCGCATCTTCGGGCTCTACGGGTCTTTTGATGTATTTCGGCAAGGGCGTCTCGCCAAGTTCTGTCAGTTTTGCACGGAATTCTTCATAAGAACCGTCGAACAGGAATCGCAAAGTCCTTCCCCGAGATGTCGTATTGTCGATCACTTCTGCCACCAAGGATTCATCCTCGGTAAAAAATAATTTGTTGCCAATTCTTATTTTTCTTGCCGGATCTACAAGCACGTCCCACACTCTGGTTTCCGGATCTAATTCCCGAAGCAGGAAAACTTCGATTTTGGCACCTGTTTTTTCTTTGTTTCCAAACAGTCGGGCAGGGAATACTTTGGTGTTGTTGAAGATGAAAAGATCTTTCTCTTCGAAATAGTCGATAACATCTTTGAAAAGCCGGTGCTCTATCGTTTCAGTTTTTCGGTCCAAGACCATCAATCGGGCTTCGTCGCGGTTTTCGGATGGATGTTCGGCCAGCAATTCGGCAGGCAGATCAAAATTAAAATCGGATGTCTTCATAAAATTTACGGATTTTATTGTGTTTAAGCAGGAAAAAACCTGCGGTTAATTTTTTAGGACTGCGAAGATACGACATTACGAAGCCTTTGTCAAGTAAATATGATTTTTAGAAATTCAAATTGATGGGATTGTGAAATATTTCAAATTTTTTGGAAAATTAATAAGCTTATTTGGTGTTTTCTATAAAAAACATTTAATTTAGTGCAATTAAAAGTTGTTATCGCCCATTAATTCGCTATGTTATGAGTATTGAAAAGAAGAATCCTGAAATCGAAAAATTAAATTCGGAAGTCGATCCCGCTGAAAATCAGCCCGAAACATCAGCTCCGGAAGAAATATCAGGAGTTGAAAATCCGGAATCTGAAACCGTTGCCACCAATTTTGCAAACGTATCCGCCGAAAATCCGGCGCTTGCCGAAACGGATATTGCCGAAGAAGAATCTGCGACCATTGCCGGAGACGACGGGTCGGAATCTGAACCCCAATCTCAATCGGATGCTGAAACAGGGTCGGAGGAAATCGAAACCGCAGAAGAAACCCATTCCGATCTATCTTTGAAAGACACTTTGGATGAGATGGAATCTATTGTCAACAGGGAAGATTCGCATTCTTTTTCGAAGAAATTCAATGCGCTGCGCGATCACGCCAATCGGAAAATAGCGGAGGAAGTGGACAGCAAAAAACACGAGTTCCTCGAAGAGGGCAATGTTGAGGAGCATTTTGAATTTCAGCATCCGCAAACTGCAAAATTATCGGCACTCGTGAATATATTTAAAGAAAAGCAGGACAAATTTCACAAGGCTCAAGAGGCAGATTATCAGAAAAATTTGGAAGAAAGATTAGCAATCATCGAAAGATTGAAGAATCTCTACACCAATTCAGAACCTGGCGTCAATCTTTTCAAAGCCATTAGAGAAATCAAAGAAGCCTGGGGAAATGCTGGTCAAGTAGCCAAATCCGAATTCAAAAATCTGAATAACAACTATTTCCACCATCTGAAAATGTTCAATGAGATGTTGGATATGAACAAAGAATATTTGGAACAGGAGTTTGCCCACAATCTGGAAAAAAGACAGCACATCATCCAAAGAGCAAAAGAACTACTTGATGAAAAAGTGGTCCAAAAAGCGCTGAACGAATTGCAATATCTGCACAAACTATGGAAAGAGGAAGCGGAGCCCGTGGCAGAGGAGTTTCGGGAGAAAACCTGGGAAGAGTTTAAAGAAATTTCCAATAAAATCCACGAGAGAAAATCCGAATTAATTGCTGTTTTGGAATCGGATCAACAGGATAATCTGGAGAAGAAAAATAAAATCATCGAAGAACTCCAAACCCTTGCTGCACCCGAAGCGCCCACCCACAGCTACTGGCAGCAAGCCATCAAAAAAGTGGAAGAGTTGCGAACCGAATTTTTAAAACTGGGACCGGTTCCTAAAAAGATTTCAAATCAAAACTGGACAGATTTTAAACTGGCGTTGAGAGAATTTAACGCCCGAAAAAACGATTTTTACAAAACCTTGAAAGATTCTCAGATTCATAATCTCGAGGCCAAGCAAGCACTGATAAAAACCGCTCAGGATAATATGAATTCTGAAGATTGGGACATCGTGGTGCCGCTGTTCAAAAAACTTCAAGAAGATTGGAAAACGATCGGCCACGTTCCTAGAAGCCAGGCCAACAAAGTATGGGATGAGTTTCGCGACGCTTGCAACACGTTTTTCAAGAATTACAGAGAAAAAAACAATGTTTCTGGCGACAACTGGAAAGACAATTACAAAAGCAAAAAGGCATTGCTGGATGAGCTGAAAGCGTTGACCGACGAAGATGGGACGGTAGAAAAAATCGAAAACATAAAAAATGCTTGGAATGCCATCGGAAAAGTCCCAAAAGACAAACTTTCTATCAATACGGAATTCAATAAAACACTCAAAGAAAAACTAAAACTCAACAAGATCAACGAATTCGATCTGAAAGAAGAAAACCTTTCCGAAAGCCAGTTGACAGATAAAGCCAGAAAGATTAAAAATCAAATCGCCGATCTGGAAGCCGAAGTCGTGCAACTCGAAAATAATCTTTCGTTCTTCGGAACGGCGAAACGCGACAATCCTCTTCTCAAAGACACTTACGACAAACTCGATAGCAAAAAAGAACAGTTGGACAGCCTGAAGCTCACCCTTCATCAGATGATTGCCGGAGAATAATTTTTGTAGCACTTTTTTCTTTATTTAAAAGGGATGTAAACTATTATTAATATTCAATTAAGAAAAAATGAATAATTTCTTGCCATAAAAGTAATACTTTTACGCTCGGTTATTAAAACATTTTTACTTTGAAAAAATACTTATTTATAGTATCTCTTTTCCCCATTTTATTGCTGGCACAAGCGCCGGCTGACTATTATTCGGGAACAGAAAATTTGACAGGTTATGCACTCAAGACCAAGCTTCATGAGATCATTTCGACAAAAGTTCGCACTTATAATTATGATGATCTCAAAACAACGGTGAACCAAACCGATCTTGATAAATATTATGAAAACGATGGGACGATTCTGGATATTTATTCTGAAATCCCGACAGGTCCGGACGCGTATAACTACACCAGCGCCAATATTATCGGAAACGCCAGCGCAGAAGGGCAGGGGTGGAACAGAGAACATATGATGCCGCAAAGCTCTTTCTACAGCGCTTATCCAATGTATTCGGACATCTTCTTTGTGGTTCCCACAGATGCGCGGATCAATCAGTTGCGAAGCAATTACCCTTATGCCAAAGCGGGCTCTACTGTTTATTACAATTTTACGAACGGATCGAAACAAGCTTCCAACGGAACGCCCAATGCAACCTATACAGGTAGAGTCTTTGAACCAATCGACGAGTTCAAAGGTGATATTGCGAGAACGCTGCTGTATTTTGCAGTAAGATATGAAGGCAAATTGGGAAGTTTCAATTACACCACCAACATCGATCCGACCAAAGATGTAAATCCACTGGACGGAACCGAAGAGAAAGCTTACGAAAATTGGTACATCGCGATGCTTCTTTTGTGGCATCAGCAAGATCCGGTTTCCCAACGCGAAATCGATCGTAATAACGCCGTTTTCACTCTTCAAAAAAATAGAAATCCTTTCATCGACCATCCGGAGTGGATCGCCGCGATCTGGAGCCAGACCTCCGACAATGTAGCACCTTCGGCGCCATCTTCTCTCGTTTTGGCAAGAAATTCCGCTTATTTTGTTGATCTGAATTGGCAAGTCAGTCCACAACCTGATGTCATCGGTTACCGCATTTATCAAGACAATGTCTTGGTGGCAACGTCCAAAACCAATTCCGCTTCTATCGACCATTTGACGCCTGGCACCACATATAATTTCAGCGTAAAAGCCTACGACACTGCCTATCTGGAGAGTCCTGAAAGTAATGTATTGAACGTCACGACATTAGCCAGTGATATTTTTGCGAAGGATTTACAAATCATCAAATATCTCGAAGGTAGTGGCAATAACAAAGCTTTGGAAATCGCCAATAGAACCGGTCACAAAGTCAGTCTGAATGCTTATAAATTGAATATCCAATACAAGGGAACTGCTTATTATTTTGCTGAACCATTTGAGCTGGAAGGCGAGTTGGATCACAATCAAAGTCTGGTGGCGATTAATCCATACGCCGATTTCAGTTGCTTCAACACGGCCGATGCAAGATATGTGACGGCGGCGCCTGCTCTCACATTCAGCGGTACGAATTATCTCGATTTGTCTTATAAATCTGCAACAGTCGATGCCGTAGGAACGAAAGATTTAGATAATTCTAACGCCAACATATCTCTATACAGAAACGCCAACATCAGCAATCCAAGCGCAACTTTTGATATGGCTGAATGGATCGCTCACCCGTCCGATTATTGTTTGAATTTGGGAATTTTAAGTGCTAATGATATGGTAAATAATATCCGAAAATTGGCAATCTATCCAAATCCGGTGGGAGAAATTCTGAACATTGCCGGCGATTTAAGCAAAGCCAAATCTGCGAAGATATACGACCTTTCCGGCAAATTAATCAAGGCTTTTCATCGTCCATTTACTACTCAGAATTCGATTAACGTCCAATCTTTATTGCCAAATACTTACATCTTGACTATTGATGACTATTCCGTTAAATTTATTAAAAAGTAGAACATACACTTTTTGATTGTGCAAAAACTCCTTTCGATCAAGGAGTTTTTTTTTTGTTTAATTTAGAACATATTAGGAATACTTTTGCTTCTTTTCATCAAATCAGATTTACCAAATAATTTCGTAAATTTGTGGATAAATCTAACAATAAAAAGTCAAAGGAATCTGGGCGTTTCGGATTCCATTAATAAAAATGAAAAGTATTATGAGTCAAAAGAAAGAAATGCTCTACGAAGGCAAGGCAAAGCAGGTTTTCGCCACAGAGAAACCCGACGAAGTGATTGTGCGGTACAAAGACGATGCCACGGCTTTCAATGCTCAAAAACGGGGTCAATTTGATAGAAAAGGCGAGTTGAACAACGCTATTTCTACCCTGATTTTCGGATATCTTGCAGATAATGGAATCCCCACGCACTTCATCGCAAAACTAAACGACCGAGAACAGCTGGTAAAAAAAGTGAATATTATTCCTCTGGAAATGGTGGTTCGCAATTACGTAGCCGGAAGTATGGCTCAGCGATTAGGCGTCGAAGAAGGCATTAAATCTCCTGTCACAATTTTTGATCTTTGCTACAAAAAAGACGAATTGGGCGATCCTTTGATTAATGATCATCACGCGGTTTTCTTGGGAGCGGCAACGTATGCTGAGTTGGAAGAAATGTACGCTTTGACAGACAAAATCAACAAACTCCTAATAGACCTTTTCGATAAAGCCAACGTGATCCTCGTAGATTTCAAAATCGAATTGGGAAAAACTGCCGATGGCAAAATCGTTTTGGCAGACGAGATTTCTCCCGACACTTGCAGACTTTGGGACAAAGACACCATGAAGAAGCTCGATAAAGACCGATTCCGCCGAGACTTGGGCGAGATTACCGAAGCTTACGTGGAGATTTATGAAAGACTCCAAAAAGCTTTAAAAAAATAATCCAAAAAACCCGCAAAATGGATTTAGAATTTCAAGATTATAGCCCATTGCCCAAATATGCTTTCCAAAATCGCTATCGGGAATTCGAGGAGACCAAAGATCTTTCCAAGGAAGAAATGGGGAATTACCCGTTCGATAAGATGGAAGAAGAATGTGGCGTTTTTGGAGTGCATTCAACCGAAAATCAAGATACTTTTTCGCTCGCTCAGTTTGGTCTTTTCGCCTTGCAGCACCGCGGTCAGGAAGCATGCGGCATCGCTGTCGGGAACAATGGCAAAATCCTGTCTGTGAAAGATGAAGGTTTGGTTTTAGACGTTTTCAAATCCATAAAAGATCCGCAACAGTATATGGGAAGCACCGTCATCGGTCATACCCGATATACCACCGCGGGCGACAAAAAGAAGTACAACTTTCAACCGTTTTTTGCGAAGAACGAGTACGATCAAATCATACTTTCTATTGCACACAACGGCAACCTTACCAATGCAAGAGAGCTCAGAAAAGAATTGGAGGACGAGGGTGTGGTTTTCCGCGCCACCTCAGATACCGAGGTGATTCTGCGATTGATTCAGAAAAATTTGGATTTGGGTCTCCGCGGCGCCATCAAAGCAACGATGGAAAAGATAGAAGGTGCTTATTCCGTTGTGGGACTTACCAGAAATAAATTTTTTGCCTTCCGGGATTTTAATGGCATCAGGCCTTTGGTTTTGGGAGCGATCGATGAGAATACGTTTGTGGTAGCATCGGAAACTTGTGCCTTAGACGGGGTGGGAGCGCAGTACGTCCGCGATATTCTTCCGGGAGAGATAGTTTACACCAGCGATAAGGAAGAAGGTTTGCATTCTTATCTCGTCAAAGATGATTGCGTGAATAAGATTTGTGCTTTCGAATATATTTATTTTGCCAGACCGGATTCTACTTTGGAAGGCATCAGCGTACACGAAGTGCGGGAGAAATCCGGTATGAAAATCTGGGAGCAAGCGCCTGTAGAAGCCGACATCGTAATCGGCGTTCCGGATTCCGGTGTGCCGGCGGCGATTGGTTTTTCCAAGGCTTCGGGCATTCCATTCAGGCCCGTTTTGATCAAGAATCGATATATCGGCCGTTCGTTCATCATCCCGTCTCAGGAGATGAGAGAGCATTTTGTCAATCTGAAGCTCAATCCCATCGTTTCCGAAATTAAGGACAAAAGAGTGGTAATAATCGATGATTCTATCGTACGAGGCACCACTTCCAAACGTCTGGTCAAGATTCTGAAGAATGCCGGCGTGAAGGAAATCCATTTCCGAAGTGTTTCTCCGCCAATTATTGCGCCGTGCTTTTTAGGCATCGATACGCCGACAAAAGATGATTTGATCTCGGCCAACATGAATAAAGACGAACTTAGAAAGTATTTGGATGTTGACAGTTTAGAATTTTTGAGCGTCGAAAATCTGATTAGTATCTTAGGATCGCCCAACCATTGTTTCGGCTGTTTTACGGAGAAATATCCCGTTCCCAATCCGCAGGCTTTCGCCTTATTTGATTAAAATTATTCTCTTTTTTTTAAACACTTTCCACTAAAGATTCAACTTTTTTGGTGAATTTTTTGTTGATGAAAATGGATTAATTTTTTTCATATCAAATTCTTTGGATGTCTTCCTCAGCCACGAAATGGCAGTTTAATTTACAATCGGATGAAACCTATTGTAATCACAAAAAACAATTCCAATGGAGAAATAAAAAACCCCAACCGAAGTTGGGGTAAAAACTAATAACCATGAAAACTCAAATTAAACATGAGAATCGAACATTAAAAAGCAAATGATATGCCAAAAAATCTCTTTTTCTTAAAAAAGAATCATCGAGATTAACCTGCAATTAAAAAAAGTTTTAAGAGTCGATTGGGCGCGTAATAAAAATTATTTTTTTCGAATACTTTGCTGAACAGAACTTGGCGGGAAGCCTACACTTCATTAAGGATTTTGACATATTTCGCTTAACTTTGTTTCATTAATAGTGCAAAATTATGTCAAATTGCAGCAGTGGAGCTTGCGAATCAGATCAACAGCAGTTCGAACATTTGGAAGAACCCAAACCGGGCAATCCGAAAGAAACTTACATCAAATTCCGTCCTGGATTAATCGCCAGTTTAATTCTCTTTTTTTCCGGATTGGTATTAGATTTTCTCGTCAAAGCAGATTGGTTTTCAGACCACGTTTGGATCAGATTCGGCTGGTATTTTGTGGCTTATGTTTTGGTTGCTTTTCCTGTTTTCAAGCAAGCCGGAGAGCTGGCCAAGAACTTCGATTTCTTCAATGAGTTTTCTCTAATGGGGGTTGCCACCATCGGAGCTTTTGCCATCGGCGAGTTTCCCGAAGCTGTGGCGGTGATGCTGTTCTACACCATTGGCGAGATCTTTCAAGAAGCCGCCGTCAACAAAGCTAGGAACAATATCAAATCCTTAGTTGATGTTCGTCCAAAAAAAGCCACTGTTTTCCGCAATGATAGATGGGAAACCATTGCGCCGGAGCAAGTCAAAGTGGGAGAAAAAATTCAAATCAAAGTAGGGGAAAAAGTGCCATTAGACGGGAAGTTGCTGTCGGAAAAAGCCAGTCTTGATACCTCAGCTTTGACGGGCGAAAGCAAGCCTTCGACAATCGTCAAATCCAATAATGTCCTTGCGGGAATGCTGAATCTCAACCAAGTCATCGAAATAGAAGCAACGAAATTGTTCGAAGACAGTTCGATTGTCAGAATCTTGCAAATGGTTCAGGAAGCGAGCGCCAGAAAAGCTAAAACTGAATTATTCATCCGCAAATTTGCAAAAGTTTATACGCCAATTGTTTTCGTTTTGGCATTGTTGATCACTTTCATTCCATACTTTTTTGAAGACCATTATCTTTTCAAGGAGTGGCTTTATCGCGGCTTGGTTTTCTTGGTGGTTTCGTGTCCTTGCGCATTGGTAATTTCTATCCCGCTCGGCTATTTCGGGGGCATAGGAGCCGCTTCGCGCAACGGAATCCTGTTCAAAGGTTCAAATTTTCTGGATTTGATCGCCAACACCACAACAATGGTGATGGACAAAACCGGAACGCTGACCAAAGGCGTTTTCAAAGTGCAAAAGGTAGTGCTAAACGCTATTTCTGAAGAGGAATTTTTATCCATTCTATCAGCCATAGAAAGTCATTCGAATCATCCGATTGCAAAAGCCATTACAGCTTATAAACCTACGAATCAAACGCCGGAATCTGTAGAAGAGATTTCGGGGAAAGGCATCAAGGCTGTCATTAATCAAAAGCAAATTCTTGCCGGAAATACCAAACTGCTGAATGATTTTGCCGTCCATTATCCTCCCGAATTAGACCAAATCGTAGAAACAACCGTCGCACTGGCTGTCGATAATCAATATAAAGGCTATGTTGTAATTGCAGACGAAGTCAAAGAAGACGCAGCATTGGCCATCAAAAAATTAAAAAGTGCCGGCATCAAAACGGTGATGCTGAGCGGCGATAAAGAGGCACTGACACAGGATGTCGCCACAAAACTGGGAATTGATGAAGCCTTCGGTGCTTTGCTGCCTGAAGACAAAGTGGAAAAACTCGAAAAAATCAAGACAAATCCAAAAGAAGTCGTGGCTTTCGTAGGCGACGGGATCAATGATGCGCCGGTCTTAGCCTTGAGTGACGTGGGCATTGCAATGGGCGCATTAGGCTCCGACGCGGCGATTGAAACCGCCGATGTGGTCATCCAGACCGATCAGCCTTCCAAGATTTTTACTGCCATCTGCATCGGAAAAGCCACCAAAAAAATCGTGTATCAAAACATCGGTTTGGCCTTGGGCGTCAAGACTCTTGTCCTTATTTTAGGCGCCGGTGGATTAGCCAATATGTGGGAGGCCGTTTTCGCAGATGTCGGCGTCGCACTCTTGGCCATCCTCAACGCGGTGCGGATTCAGAATATGAAGTTCAGCTAAGTATTTAACTTGTCTGGAAATTTCTTTTCCGATCAAAAAATAATATTATCTTTATCAAAATCAAAATTATGAAGAGATTAGTAGTTTTTTCTGCACTTTTATTGTCTCAATTTGGGACTGCTCAGGGATTTTTGAAGACACAAGGCCAAAAAATCGTGAATCCTCAGGGTGAAAATGTGTATTTGAAGGGAATGGGATTAGGAGGCTGGATGCTTCAGGAAGGTTATATGCTGAAGACCGATGAATTTGCCGGTCCGCAATTTAAAATCAAAGAAAAAATAGCAGAAGTTGCAGGAGAGGATGGGAAAAATGATTTTTACAAAGCTTATCTCAAAAACGGAATCACGAAAAAAGACGTAGATTCCTTAGCCAAATGGGGTTTCAATTCTATCAGGCTGCCGATGCATTATAACCTTTACACTTTGCCCATCGAACAAGAAAAAGTGAAAGGTGAGAACACGTGGCTGAGACAAGGTTTCGAAATGACCGACAACCTTCTAAAATGGTGCGAGGCCAATAAAATGTATCTCATTCTGGATCTCCACGCTGCACCCGGCGGACAAGGAAACGATGCCAATATTTCTGATAACGACAAGACCAAACCAAACCTCTGGCAAAGCGAAGAAAATCAGAAAAAGACGATCGCCCTTTGGAAAAAACTCGCCGAAAGATATAAAGACAAACAATGGGTCGCCGGCTACGACCTGATCAATGAACCCAATTATGGCTTCACCGGTAAAGACCCCAACGGCCTGGACGAGCAGTCTAATGCGCCGCTTTGGAAATTGCTCAAAGACATTTCGCAGGCCATCCGCGAAGTCGATAAAAACCACATCATTATCATAGAAGGCAACGGCTGGGGCAACAATTACAATGGCCTGATCCCGCTCTGGGACGATAATATCGTGCTGAGTTTTCACAAATATTGGACCTTCAACACCGCAGAATCTATTCAAACCATATTGGAAAGTCGTCAAAAACTAAATGTCCCTGTCTGGCTGGGCGAAACCGGTGAAAATTCGAATGTGTGGTTTACCGAGCTGAACCAGTTGCTTTTAAAAAACAACATCGGATGGGCTTATTGGCCTATGAAAAAAATCGACAATATCGCAGGCGTCACGAGCGTGAAAATAACGCCGGAATACGAGAAACTGCTGAACTACTGGAAAAACGGTGGCGAAAAACCTTCTAAAGATTTTGCAAAAAATACCTTGATGAAAATTGCGGACAATTACAAAATCGAAAATGTGGAAATCAAATACGATGTGATCGACGCTATGTTCCGCCAAGTCCAAGATGCCACTACAAAACCTTACCAAAATCATCCGCTTCCGGGAAGAATTTTTGCTACCGAATATGATCTGGGAAGACTCGGCAGTGCCTACTCCGACAAGGATTTCCAGAATGTGTGGGTCAGTACGTTGAATCGTACAGAATGGAACTCGGGAAACAAGATGCGAAACGATGGTGTGGATATTTATCTTTGTAATGATCAAATAACGAATCAATATTACGTGGGAAAAACCGAAAAAGGCGAGTGGTTGCAGTATACGCTGAAAAGTCCGCAGGCCAAGCATTACAAATTCAGTGTTCGATATAATAATGATTCCAAGCAAGTTTCTGAATTGATTCTCAAAAACGAAACAGGCACCCACTTGGCAACACTGAAATTGCCGCCCACAGGCAACGGAATTTGGAAGACTATTTCAGGAAGTGATGTCGCTCTGGATGCAGGGGACAACAAGCTGAGAGTGTACATCGAAGCGGGCAATGCCAATCTCAATTATTTTGAACTGCATTAAGAAAGCGGGCGGTAAAAGATTCAAAACATTTCATAGATCCTGTGAAATGTTTTTTTATTTTTGCGCTTTTTAAACATTTGGCTGAAAAATTGCCTACAGAGTAAGTTACTATCTAACCGATAAAAAAAAACACAATATTCAAAATGAAGAGATTACTTTATCTGCTTTTATTCTCCATTTCATTTTCGGTGTACGCCCAGAACACACTTACAGTTACCCGATCCGACAATCAAAAACCCATAAAAGGAGCAGTGGTGAGTTGCAATGGCAAAATCCTCGGCCGAACCAACGACCAGGGAATTTTGACCTTCAGCACCAAATGTGCAAAGGTGGATGTGAAGATTGATAATTACATAAGCGATGAAGTAGTGGTGGACGAAGTGATGGAGGTGTCCCTCGACCGAGACAATATCAAATCCAATCAAATAGAAAGCGTGGCGCTTACCAATGAAAGCGATCCCCGGGCGCTTGCCATTCTCGAAAAAACCTTTCGAAAATTCAAAGAGAATTCCCCAAACGCGTTGGATTCCTATTCTTACAAATCATACGAAAAAATGTCCTTCGATCTGGATGAAGACAGCATAAAGAATTATTCCCAATTTTTGGAATCAAGGAAAGACTCGCTTTCGCAGGCTAAATATCACCGCTTGCTGCCTAAGAATGATCAGGATAGAAAAGACTCCATCGAAGGCGAGCAGATGATGTCTGTGGTCAAAGACAGCAAACTTTTTCTGTGGGAACGGGCAACGGAGTTTTTATATTCCAAAAAATACGGTGAGAAAGTCAATATCTTGGACAACAGAATCTCGGGTTTGAAGAATCCTGTGTACGAAATGCTTGCTTTGAGATCGAACCGAAACAAGATTCCTCGCGAAATTCTGCCCGAGAACAGAAGTCTATACCGATATTTCCTTACCGATTCCATCGAGATCGATGGGCGAATGAACTACGTGATCCGATTTCGCCAAGTGGATTACAAAGTGCCCGTCAATAGAAGAAAATATAACGGATATATCTACATCGACAAGGATTCTTACGCAATCAAAAAAATAGAAAGCAACAGCAAAGTGAAATCAGACGGCAATATCACCTCGGTATGGATTCCTATTAACGAAAAATGGTTTCTGAAGACCGAAAATCTCAAAATCAAAATGGGGTTTGCAGAATTTGAAACGATTCCAAAGAAACCCAATGAGACGGCCGAAGAGAAAAAAGCACGGCTGAAGCAAGTCAAGAAATTCGGAAACTACGTTTACCTAAAAGCGGATTATTTCGATTTCCAAACTCCTGCGGATCTGAAGCCGTCGCAATTCAGAGGTTATACGATGAGTGTGCAGAATGCCGATGGATCGCTATTAAATAAATACAGAACCGACAGCCTTACCGCAAGAGAGCAACGCACCTACGTCACGATCGACAGCCTTGGCAAAAAGTACAAGCTTGACAGAAAGGCGCAGGTGGTCACGGCCTTGTTGCGAGGCAAAATCACCGTCGGGATGGTAGATATCAATCCTTTCCAAACCAAATACAACTGGTACGAAGGCCTCCGATTGGGTGCCGGTTTCAAACTAAACGAAAGATTCCACAAATACATTTCGCCCGACGTTTATTTGGCTTATGGTTTCAAAGATAGTGGCTTCAAATTTGGCGCCGGCGTAGATGTCAAAACCACTTTGAACAGGAATTCGTTCTTCCGTTTGGAATATTTCAATGATGTAGCTCCTTCCGGGAAATACAGTCAGAATCTTTGGAGCGTCAAGATGAATATTAACAACAGCGGAATGAACATCCGCAACGAGAAGTATTACAAATATGACGGCGTCCGGCTGGGCTATCAGGTAGATCTCACCAACGCTTTGACCGTGGATATTTCCGGGAAAAAGCAAAACGAAGAATCCACATATCCGTACGCTTTTCGGGGTATGACGGGCAAGTTTGAAAATTTCAGCTCCTTGGCCACCATCAAATTCTCGCCCAACAGCCGGAATATTATGACACCTTATGGCAAATATACCTACGACCAGAACTTTCCCGAAGTTTTTCTTAATTACGAGCAGGGTTACAAAAGCTTGGGCGGAGAATTCAATTATAGCCGATTTGATGCCCTGCTGACGCATCAGTTTCGCAGTTCTTGGGGTACAACATTGGGCCGCATCTACGGCGGATACTATGTTGGCAAGGCACCAATCTGGCACAACTTCGAGATGGGCGGCCTGGATGCCAGCAATGGAACAGGGATTTTTTCCAATTTCTCGCTCACCAGCTACTTGGGATTTGCTACGATGACCTCTGCAAAATATTTCAGCGACAAGTTTGTGGGATATTATGTCTCGCACCGCATTCCTTGGTATTTCAAAAGTTTTGGCAAGAACACATCCAGTTTCGATGTCATATACAGAAGCATTGTGGGCGATTTGAAGAATCCGGAGTATCATCAGCTTGAAGATTTGTCTCCGCTCGATCATCTTTATCAAGAAATCGGTTTCGAATACAATAACTTCCTGAGTACTAGGTTTAATCTGGCATTTTTCTACAGGGTAGGTTATTACAATACCAATAATTTCAAAGACAATTTTGGCGTTCAGTTGAAGCTGAAACTACTTGAGTTTTAATTTAATTTTTATGAAAATTCAATGGCGGAAAATAAGTCCAAAATTGAAATAAAGGAGTACAAAAAATACTTTTGACATCTCTGCAAGAGGTATTCAATAAACAAAAAAAACGCAGAATTTCGTCTGCGTTTTTGATTTTTAATAACAATTTTATCACTTATAAACTTCCAACGTCTTATTGATGGCATCCACTTGCTGATGAATGGTCGGGCTGTTTGGATTGGCTTTTAGGACTTCCATTTTTTTGGCAAGTCCATCTTTCAGCATTTGGACAATCATCATTTTGACCTGCGGATTATCTGGTATTTGTGATTTGGCCTGAGTCAAAACTTTCGTCACTTTCTCGGTTGCTTTCAGATTGTCGGAACTCATAATCCAGTTGTAGCCTTCTTCAGCAGATTTTCCCAGTTCCGGATTTTGGAATTTGATGAAAGGGTAGAAGGCAACGGTGGTTCCTATCGCCGGCATTTGCTTCTCGATTTTATTTTTAACGATGATGGGAAGCAGTTTGGTCATCAGATCTTCCGATGCGTTTTCCAAATCTATTTTATCAGCCAGAGCCACCGCTTTCGTGGGATCGGATTCGGCAATTGCTGCCAAAGATGCGCCTTTCACCGCATTGGAAACGGCGTTCATTCCTTTGTCGTAGAGCGAAGCATATTTGGCATTTTTGGTCTTGGCTAATGCAGAAAGGGCAGCAGCCTGAACCAGAGTTTTGGGATCGTTGGAAGCCAATTTCTCTACATCGGCGGTCAAAGCTTTTGCCTGATCTGCGTTTGAAAGGTCAATCTGCTCCAGCGCCTGCTTTCGGATTCTAAAGAATGGATCTTTGAGTGCGGCCGCAAGCAGTTTGATGACCGCAGGATTTTGGGCATCCGCTTCTTTTATGCCGTCCAAAGCTCTGTATCGGCTCAAGAATTCTTTGGAATTGGTAAATTGCAATAGATTTTGCTCAGGAGTTTTGGTTTCAGTGATTTCAGAAAGCAAGATGCCATCTGCATTAATGTTAATCAAATCCGGCGTTTTGGAAGAATCAAAAGTAAAAGTATTTTTTGCCTTCGCATTGACCCAAACCGTCGTTCTTTTTGGTTTCCCATTGTCATAAACATCGATGGCTAAAGGGAATTCAAAAGGCTGATTCTGAGACTGATTGATGACCAGCGTCGCTTGCTTTTTCACAGGTTCATACGTAGAAGTATAGCTCAGCTTCGGATTGCCGCTGCCAAAATACCATTGGTTGAAAAACCAGTTGAGATCTTTCCCGGAAACTTTTTCCAAAGACAATCTCAGTTGGTGCGCTTCTCCGTTTTGATATTCATACGATTTGAGATAATCATTAAGGCCTGCAAAAAAGGCGGCATCGCCAAGATAGTTTCTCAGCATATGAAGGATGCCGCCGCCTTTATTATAAGTTACCGCGTCGAAAACATCTTCGCGCGATTCGTAATCAAATCTTACCAAATCCTTGTTGAACAACGCGGGATTGCGCATATAGCCCGCCAGATCGTTCATCAAATGATAGTCTGCATAGTCTTTCCCATATTTGTATTCTTCCCATAGATATTCGGAATAGTTGGCAAACGACTCGTTGACCGTCAAATTGCTCCAGCTTTCTGCCGTCACCAGATCTCCGAACCAATGGTGGAAAAGCTCGTGGGCAATCACATCTTCCCATTTGTTTTCATCGATGAGGTCGCCGGGTTTTTGTTGCGCCGATTCCTGATGAAGCGTGGCGGTGGTATTTTCCATAGCTCCTGAAACGAAATCTCTGCCGGTGATCTGTGCATATTTTGCCCAAGGAAAATCGTAGTTCAGTTTTTTGGAATAGAATTCCATCATCTCGGGCGTGTTCCCGAAAATTTGTTTTGCGTAGGGTTCATATTCTTTTTCTACATAATAATCCACCGGAATATTCCGCCATTTGTCTTTCACAACGGCATAATCTCCCACGCCCATAAAAAAAAGATAAGTAGAATGTCTTTTGTCCATCACCCAATGGTCTGTTCTCAGATTTCCGGCTTGTTTCTGAGAATCTTTGAGGATTCCGTTGGAAAGCGTGACATATTTATCCGGAACGGTCATATAAATTTCTTGGGTGGTTTTCTGATTGGATTTATCAATGGTTGGGAACCAGGCCGATGAAGATTCGGTTTCGCCTTGCGTCCAGATTTGCGTTGGCTTTTCTTTATCTTTCCCTTGAGCATTGATGAAATAAAGGCCTTTCGCATCATTGATGGCGGCGCTGCCTTGCTGTTTTACTTCATTTGGTCGGGCTGTATATTTGATGTAAACCGTGTAATCCTGATTTTTCTGATAGGTTTTATCGAGATTGATTTTCAGAATATCATTTTTATAATCGAATTTGAGTGGCTGTTTGGAACCGTTTTTGTCCAAAGCCACTTCGTGGATCAGCATGCCTTTGGCGTCGAGATCCAAAACGTTGGTGGGGTAGAAATAGGGACTTGCTGTCAGCCATTCTTCGCCATTCATCGTTTCTTTCTCGTAATCGAAACCGACTTTTAGTTTGGTGTGTTTTAGCTCGGTGGTTTTGGTGTGCGTTGCTCTGTAGATGGGATTTCTGCCGGAAGTTTCCGTTTGAGCGGATATTGTAATTGGATTAAAGATTGCACTTAGAAAAAGGGCTGCGATTAATATTTTCTTCATTTTGGGAATTATAACGTTGATTTGATTTTAAATGAGATAAGTGGTTATTTTTAAAGCTTTGTTACAATTAGCAGGGTAAGGTTTTTAAAGCCCACCCGTATTGTTATTCTTTATATTGCCACAGGCGCTTTGATGCCCGGATGCGGATCATAATTTTCTAAAGTAAAATCCTCAAAATCAAAATCGAAAATGTTTTTAATCTCAGTATTCAGTTTCATCGTCGGTAGAGGTCTGGGTTCTCTGGAAAGTTGTTTCCGGACTTGTTCAAAATGATTATTATAAATGTGAACATCGCCAAACGTGTGAACATAATCGCCAACTTCAAGGCCTGTAACTTGCGCTACCATCATCAATAAAAGCGCATAACTCGCAATATTGAAAGGAACGCCCAAGAAAACATCTGCACTTCTTTGATACAATTGAAGAGACAATTTTCCATCTGCCACATAAAACTGAAACAGGGCGTGACAAGGCGCCAAAGCCATATTCGGGATTTCGGCAACATTCCAGGCGGAGACTATTAATCTGCGTGAATCGGGATTTTTCTTAATTTGTTCGATGACTTCGGACAATTGATCGACTACTTTTCCGTCTGCGCCCTTCCAGCTTCTCCACTGTGCGCCGTAAACTGGACCGAGATCGCCGTTTTCGTCTGCCCATTCGTTCCAGATGGAAACGCCGTTATCGGTCAGATATTTGGTGTTGGTGTCGCCTTTGATAAACCAAAGCAACTCATAAATAATGGATTTTAAATGCACCTTTTTGGTTGTTACCAAAGGAAAACCTTTAGATAAATCATAACGTAACTGATAGCCAAAAACGCTTCGTGTTCCTGTTCCTGTCCTATCGGTTTTATCGGTTCCGTTGTCTAAAATGTGTTGTAAAAGCTCGAGATAGTTTTGCATTTTGTATATAAAATGAACTGTTGATTTTCGGTATCAAATTTAGAAAAAAACAATCTTAGATCATTCATTTATACCGCCGAAAGTTTTACAGATCTTCTAAAAATTTGGATGCTAAAACAAGAAAGACATCCACAAAAAAGTGAATGTCCTTAATTATAGTTGTTGTTGTAATTGCTTAAACTGCCGTATAACCGCCATCCACAAGGTAGTAGGCGCCAGTCATAAAAGACGATTTTTCTGAACTAAGGAAAAGTACAAGCTCGGCCACTTCCTCCGGCTTGCCAAGTCTGCCGATGGGATGTTTTTCGACGAGTCCTTTTCTTTGATCGCTGCTAAGGCTTTCCAAAAGCGGCGTTTCTATATAACCGGGACCTACGGCGTTGCAGCGGATATTCTTCGGACCATATTCTGCGCCAATTGTTTTTGTCAACCCTACCACGGCGTGTTTTGCAGCGGTATATGCGGAGGAAAACGGTGCTGCAACAGAACCCAGAATCGATGCCATATTGACGATCACGCCGCCGCCATTTTTTTCCATCTGCGTCAGTTCGTACTTGCAACCGTAGAAAACGCCGTCTAGATTTACATCGATCACCTTTTTCCAACCATCGATGCTGTAATCTCCGGCTTGGTTTTGCTCGCCACCGATTCCCGCATTGTTGCACGCGATGTCCAACCTGCCGTAGGTGTCAACCGCTGCTTTTACGAGCGCCTCAACCTGTTCCGGCGAGGTCGTGTCTGCTTTTACAAATGTGGCTTCGCCTCCCGCCGATTTAATCTCGTCCACCGTCGATTGTCCGTGCTTCTCATTGATGTCGGAAACAATGACTTTTGCGCCTTCTTTGGCGTATAATTTTGCGATGGCAAGTCCGATTCCGGAACCTGCGCCAGTAACCAAAGCTACTTTGTTGTCAAGAATTTTCATAATAAATGAATGTTTTGATTAGTGACCAAGAAGCAACAATAAATATGCAAAAGAAGCTTGTCAAAAGTTAATTCTTTCACAAATGAATAATGAAAAAAAACATATTATTCATTTTTAATTTTAACTTCCAATCCCAATTTTTCGGCTTCATTGATCACAAATTCTCTGGCTTCAGTCTTATCATTTTGGATTTCGCCTTCCAAGATTGCTTCCTTCACTTTTTCTTTCAGAATTCCGATTTTTCTGCCCGGATTCAAACCAAATAGTAGCATAATTTCTTCCCCGGAAATCGGTGGTTGGAAGTTCCTGACTTGGTCTTTTTCCTCCACTTCTTTGATTTTCGTGGCCACATATTCGAAATTTTGTTTGAATTTGGTCTGTTTAGAATAATTCTTGGTCGTGATGTCCGCTTTGCAAAGTGTGAAAAGATCTTCCAGATCTTCGCCAGAATCGAAAAGCAAACGCCGCAACGCAGAATCCGAAGCCTCATCCGTAATCAGCGCAATGGGTCTGGCGTGCATTCTCACGAGTTTTTCGACATATCTCAGTTCTTGTCCCAGCGGAAGTTTCAATCTTTTAAAAATCGATTTTATCATTTTCGAACCCAGAAATTCGTGGCCGTGAAACGTCCAGCCGATGCCGTTCACAAATTTTTTTGTTGGCGCTTTTCCGATGTCGTGGAGCAGTGCTGCCCATCGAAGCCACAGCTTGTCTGTTGTCTTCGAGATGTTGTCCACAACTTCCAGCGTATGGTAAAAATTGTCTTTGTGCGTCTGTCCGTCGATGTCTTCGATGCCTTTCAGGGCAGTAAGTTCCGGAAGAATGTATTGTAAAAGTGAAGTTTCTTCAAGAAGTTTTAAACCTTTTGAAGGTTTTTCGGAAAGCATTATTTTGTTGAATTCAACCATGATCCTTTCCATCGACACAATCTTGAGTCTTTCGGCTTCATCTTTTATGGCTTTCAAAGAATTTTCTTCAATTTTAAAATCCAAAGTCGTTGCAAAGCGGATGGCTCGCATCATTCGCAAAGGATCGTCGGAATAGGTCTGATGGGGATTTTGAGGGGTTCTGATGATTTTCTTTTTCAAATCTTGAAGGCCATCAAAAGGATCGATCAATTCTCCGAAATTTTCTTTATTAAGCGAAATTGCCATAGCGTTTATGGTGAAATCTCTGCGTTTTTGGTCATCCTCAAGGGTTCCCGTTTCAACGGATGGTTTTCTGGAATCTTCGCTGTAGCTTTCTTTTCTGGCGCCCACAAATTCTAAATCCAAGTCTTTGTATCGGAACATTGCGGTGCCATAAGTTTTGAAAATTGATACTTTTGTTGTGGGATCCATTTCTTTGGCAACGCTTTCTGCAAGGGCGATTCCGTTGGATTCTGTGACAAAATCGATGTCGGTGGGTGCTTTTCTTTTCATCAAAAGATCTCTTACAAAACCACCAACGGCGTACACCGATTGGCCATTTCTGGAAGCAACTTCCGAAATAATCTTGAAAAGTTTGAAGTTTTTATTTTGAGTAAGGCTGATAATCATTGGAAAAATAAAATATTAGATAAATGTGATCATTAATCAATTATCAATTATCAATTATCAATTATCATTTATAATAATAGGCAAAGATAATTCTTTTGGAAAAAGTTTCTACTATGGCGAAGCTGCGTAAGCGATAGTAACGGTTATCCTTTCTTATGGGCTTGCTAGCCCATAAGAAAGATAATAGTGGATAGCGCGGTCTTCCTATTTTTGCGTTGGATTTTTAGGATTGGGAAAATAGGAAGATACGCCCAAATCCCGAATCAAGACATTTTGACTTTAAAAATTGAATCGAACACTGCAATCGGGAAATTCTGTCCGCAAAAACGTTTCGGTATTTTTTTTGAGATTAGAATGAAAACAAAAGTAGTTTTTTTTTCATAGTTTATTTTTCCGGCGGATGATCTTGCAAAAGGTCATCCGCCGGTTTTTTATTCTCTCAAAACTTTGATTTGGTTGTTGTTCCAAACTTTGATGACGGAGGAGCCCGAGAATTCCGAAACCTTGTCGTGAAATTCTTCTACTATATAATCTACTGAGTTTTTTATCTCATCGGAAATATCACTATATTTCATTGGCGATTTTTGTCCGCTCAGATTAGCCGAAGTTGATACTAAAGGTTTGTTGAGCTTGGTGATGAGTGTTTTGCAGAAATCATTTTTGACCACTCGGATGCCGATGCTTCCGTCTTGGGCGAGCAATTCTTTTGGCAGATTTTTAGGCTTGTCGTAGACGATGGTTACGGGTTTTTCGCTGAGATCCATTATTTGCCAAGCCATTTCGGGAACATCTACCAAATCTTGGAGACGTTTTTCTGATTCTACCAAAATAATAAGGGATTTGTTGGTCTCTCTTTTTTTTATTTCGAAGATTTTTTTGATGGCATCTGTGTTTGTAGCGTCGCACCCGATTCCCCAGATCGTATCGGTGGGGTAGAGAATGCTTCCTCCGGATTGTAAAATTTCGACGACTTTGGTAAAATCCATGGTTGAGGCTGCTTTTTGGGAAATTGGGGGTGTTAATAGATTTTTAAAAATTCAAACCACTGATTTACAGTATTTTAATAATTTAAAAGCATTTTTGCAGTTAGAATTATCTGTCGCAAATTTAACAATAAATGAACGGATTTTTAAAAATACTTAATCTGTTAATATTGATTTAATATTACCTTGGTTTTGGTAACAAGATATTAAAGATTAATTGTTAATTATTATACATTAGGATTGCTTTGTAAAGCATTTCTTTGGCAACGAAGAAAAAAGTAAATCCAAAAATGAAAGTAAAAACAATAAGCATCAGTGCTTTGTTTCTCTGTATGTCAACCACAATTCTGTTGGCTCAAACGACTACCGATACACTCAAAAATGAAAAGAAAATCGATGAGGTAAAGATCATTGGGAATGCCAAAAAAGGTGCCGAAGCCAATATCATCAATACCCAGAAAAAATCTGTGGAAGTGATAGAGAGAGTGGGAGCTGTGCAGTTGGAAAAACAGGGCATCGGGGATGTGGCTTCGGCAGTAACCAAAGCAACCGGAACCCAGAAGCAAGAAGGAAGCGGACAGATCGTGATCCGTGGCTTGGGCGACCGCTATAATGCCACCACCCTCAATGGACTAACCATTCCTTCGGACAATCCGGAATATAAAAATATCAATCTCGAAATTTTCAAAACATCTATCATAGAGTATATCTCTCTGGATAAAGTATATAATCCGAAGCTCTCGGGCGATTTTGGCGGCGCCAGCATCAATATTGTTTCAAAGGAACATTCGGGCAGACCTTACTTCAAAGTGGAGATTGGCAGCAGTCTCAATCTTCAGACTTTTGACAAAAGCAACTTCAAACTTCAGGACGGTGGTCCGGGATTCTTTGGCTACGAAGAAGCAGATTTTAGAAAAGGAAATCCTTACGTCACTTATCCGTTCAAAACACAGTGGAATTTTAAAAATGCCGAAAATCCTTTCAACTCCAATATGAGTTTTGAGGGTGGCTACAGCTTCGGGAAATTATCTGCTTTCGCCTATGCAGGATTTGAAAACAGTTACGTTTACAGTTCCGGTCAGGAAGGCTTCTATGATGCGACCGGCGACGCTATCAAAGCATTGAATGTAGAACGCTACACCTATGGCACAAACAGTACGGCATTGGTCAATCTGGCTTATAAATTGAACTCCAGAAACAAGATCAATTTCACCAGTAATTTTATCCATTCGTCCAGTCAGGATGCCCGTTTTTTCAACGGTTATATGCGGGAAATCGGGACAAATGTGATTATCAACCGAGGGGATAATAAGATTACATCTACTTGGATCAACCAATTGTATGGTAATCACAAACTCACAGACACTTGGTCTGCAGACTGGGGTGTGGGTTACAATATGTTGAACAGCAAACGACCAGACAGGCTTCAGAATACTTTTGATGCCAATACCAATAACTTGATTGCCAGCAGTGCGATCAATAACCACCGATATTTTGATGAGTTGAAGGACAATACAGTCAATGGTTTTGTAAGCCTATCCAAACAAATTAACGATCTGAAAATAAACCTCGGCTACAACGGTACTTATAAAGATCGCCAGTTCGACAACACAACGATTGGTCTTAACTTCTCCGTCATTACAGCGGTAGATCCCAACAACGTAGATGCCTTTATCAATGCTTACAACAATGGCATCATCACCTACAATACCTTCAGGACAAATAGTGATCTTTTCAAACCATTTTATTATAACTTTAAACAGAATATCCAGTCCGGATTTGCAAATTTCGATTATAAATTCAGCGAAAGATTGGTCGTTCAGTTGGGAGGCAGATATGACTATGTAGATCTAAAGACCGACTGGGATGATGTCATCTTTCCAAACGGAAAGAAAGACAAGACCTATAAAAAGTTTTTGCCGGCGTTTAATGCCAAATACAGCGTCAACGACAAACAGAATCTGAGACTTTCCGCATCCAAAACTTATACCTTGCCGCAAGCAAAAGAATTGATTCCGATTGCGTACTACGATGTCACCAGTAACGTTTATGGTAATCCATCATTATATCCGTCCGACAATTACAATGTAGATCTGAAATGGGAGATTTTTCCTAATTCCGGAGAAGTATTTTCCATCACGGCTTTTGGGAAATATATCGAAAATCCAATTGCCCGCACGACATTTTCTACAGCATCATCCAGCGACCAAACATACTTTAACATCGCCAATTCCGGCTACGTTGTGGGAGCAGAGGTGGAGCTGAGAAAAGACATCTACAAGTGGAGCGCTTCCAGACTGTACACTTTTATGAACGCCACCTATATGCACTCTGAACAGAAACTAAAATCCGAAGCAGAATTGTCTTTGGAAAATGAAGGCAAGATCATTCAGTTTGCCAAGGATAAAGAAGACGTGCAGGGCGTCGCCGATTTCCTAGCCAATGTCAACCTAGGATACAACCAGAAATTTGCGGATAAAAATTCCGTAGACTTCGTAGTGTCTTATTCCTATGTCGGGAAGAGCTTGTTCGCGCTAGGAACCAATAATGTCGGGAATTTATACGAAAACCCCATTCATATTTTGGATGCCAACCTCAAGTTCTATTTTGATCAGATAGGCATAGGAATCAGTGCAAAAAACCTGATCAACTCCGACAATAAAATCGAACAAGTTATAGACAATGTTGGTAAATATACCAACCGCAGCTACACCAAAGGAAGGCAGATAGGCCTAAACTTATCTTATGAATTTTAAAAAAAAATTTAAATAATAATAATTAAAAATTGACTTTATGAAAAAGAACTTTTTTAAAGCAGCTTTATGCTTAACGATGATGGCGTCGGTCTCCACGCTTTACGTCTCTTGTAATGATGACGATGATAATAACGACGTTGTACCCGCTGGACCTACCATCGATCCTGCCAACTTCAAAGGCTCAATAGCTACCGGTACAACGGTAACTTTAGATCCTTCAAAGACTTATAATCTGAATGGTAAACTTCTTGTGGAAAATGGGGCGACTTTGATTATCCCTGCAGGAACCAGAGTGGTTGGTGCTCAAGGTGCCAACTATCTGATTGTGGACAGAGGGGGTAAAATCTTCATCAACGGTACGCAAACCAATCCTGTTGTTTTCGAAGGTGCTCAGCACACACAAGGATATTGGGGAGGTATCGTGGTTTTAGGAAATGCACCAAGCAACAGAAGTGCTTCCGGAACATCCACTTCCGAATTGGGAGATCTTACCTACGGCGGAACCAACAAAGCTGATAATTCCGGAGTTATCAAATATCTGGTTATCAAGGACAGCGGTTTCAAATATAACCCGGAAAAAGAATTCAACGGTCTTTCTCTTTTTGGAGTTGGAAGCCAAACAGTGGTTTCTTACGTCAGCATAACAGATGGTGCCGATGATGGTATAGAATTCTTTGGAGGAAATGTAAATGCGGATCACCTTGTAATCTTAGGAAATGGTGACGACACTTTTGACTGGACAGAAGGATGGCAGGGAACTGCGGAATATATCTATGCTGCAAGGAAAAAAGAATACGTAAATGCTGCAGAGCCGGGAAACAGAGGTATAGAAGCCGATACACAAGACACAGATCCCAATACCAACAACGGTAATGGCGCCTCAAATCCTACAATCAGAAATGCTACTTTTATTGGTAACGTCAAGGGATCTGAATCTCAAGGTATGAAAATCAGAGCTGGTTCCAACGGTAAGTTTGACAACATTGTACTCGCAAATTATACTACCGGTCTTGATTTTGAGACAGATAGAACCTATGCTTGGTTTACAAGTGGATCATATATGACGAATTTCAAATTTGTAAATGTGTCAACTCTTGTGAAAGCTAAAAATACCACAGTATATCCTGATGCTACTACGACCTTATCCACAGTCTTCTCTGTAAACGAAAACGCTGTTGGAGCCGGAAGTGTCACCGCTTTGCCGGAGTGGGGAAAAGGATGGTCTGGTGTTGTCGCTTTTGATGTGGCAGATGCAGGTAACTAAGAGGTTACATAATTAATTAGTACTTTCTTTTTTCTTCATATCAAATCAAATTTTATTTGAGCCCGCAATTGAGTTTGTGGGCTTTTTAATGGAATAAACTTTCATTTTCGATATAAAAATTTGCTCATAGAATTGAACAAAAAAA
This sequence comes from Chryseobacterium sp. SC28, assembly GCF_003932955.1. Taxonomy (GTDB): domain Bacteria; phylum Bacteroidota; class Bacteroidia; order Flavobacteriales; family Weeksellaceae; genus Epilithonimonas. Next base: position 35,918 of record NZ_QOVY01000013.1, on the reverse strand, counting down.
ATCGCCGAAGCATTTCAGGCGATTTCTATTTTTTTAGAATAATCTCTACGTTATTTTGTTGCCGGCAATTGATTTGAGGTCGGAGCTTGATTTGCGGGCGCCTCAGATTTTACAGGCTTAGGCGTCGTGGGCGCCGCTTGGGACGGTTTTCCCGTCAGGACAATACTGAGCAAGATCAAAACAACGATCGTGGCACCCAGAGTCCACGTTGCTTTTTCCATAAAATCATTGGTTCTCTGCACCCCAAAATTGGCAGCAGATGTGCCTCCGAAAGTACCGGAAAGTCCGCCTCCTTTTGGATTTTGAGCCATAATGATGATAATTAATAGGATGCAGGCAATGATAATCAGAATCATAAACAGCGTAAATATTGTGCTCATAATATAGTCTTAGGGATCAATTTTGAAGCGCAAATATATGGATTTTTAATCAATAAAAACATTAATTTCTCAATAAAATGTTCAGTGGAAAATGGATTAGGTTTAACAAAAATAAACATCGGTAAAGCAATTATCGTAAGCGATAAAGATAGTTTCGGAAAAAAAACCAAAAATTTGATATAGAGAGACTTAACTCCTAAAATTTAAGCAGCTCAATGGTTCTCTCGGGATCCTGTGACGAGAAAACCGAATGACCCGCAACGAGAACGTCGGCTCCGGCCTCAAATAATTTGGAAGCATTGTCGAGCGTCACGCCGCCGTCAACTTGGATCAAGGCGGTGGAACTGTTGCTAAGGATCAAATCTTTGGTCTCGCTGATTTTTTTGTAGGTATTTTCGATGAATCTTTGTCCGCCAAACCCGGGATTGACGCTCATCAATAAAACCAAATCGACGTCTGCAATAATATCTTCCAACATCAAAACCGGCGTCGCAGGATTCAGAACTACGCCGGCTTTCGCGCCTTTGCTTTGAATCTGGTGAATGGTTCTGTGAAGATGAACGCAGGCTTCGTAATGCACGGAAACGAGATCTGCTCCCAACTCGATGAATTCTTCGACATATTTTTCCGGCTCCACGATCATCAAATGGACGTCCACGAATTTCTTGGCGTGCTGCTGAACGGTTTTCATCACAGGAAATCCGAAAGAGATGTTTGGGACAAAACGGCCGTCCATCACATCTACGTGGAACCAGTCTGCCTGAGAACGGTTGAGCATCTCGATATCCCTCTGGAGATTCCCAAAATCTGCGGAAAGAAGGGAAGGTGCAATCAGTTTTGTTTTCATTTATTTAAGATGGGATTATAAAAATACTGAAATCATAGTCCATAATTTGATAAAATATTTTGGGCGATTACTGATTCTACTTATTTTAATGATATTTCAATTTCATTGTTGGCTCTATTTTCAGAAGGCTTTCGTAGATTAGTTTAATAACATTGCCTACGTCTTCTTTGGCAACCATTTCCACCGTGGTATGCATATATCGCAAAGGCAGAGAGATCAATGCACTTGGAACGCCACCGTTGGAATGGGCAAAAGCATCCGTGTCAGTTCCGGTGACCCGGCTTGAGGCAGCTCTTTGGAAAGGGATTTGCTTTTCTCTCGCGGTCTCGATAATCAATTGCCGAATGGTGTGGTGAATGCTTGGTGCGAAGAAAACCACCGGTCCGTCGCCACATTTTTGGTCGCCTTCTTTTTTCTTTTCGATCATCGGCGTGCTGGTGTCGTGTGTCACATCTGTCACAATGGCAATGTTGGGTTTGATGGTGTCGGCAATCATATCGGCGCCGTAGAGACCCACTTCTTCCTGCACGGAATTGGTGATGTAGAGCCCGAAAGGAAGTTTATTCTGGTTTTCTTTTAAAAGTCTTGCCACTTCGGCGATCATAAATCCTCCGATTCTATTGTCCAAAGCACGGCAAACGAAATACCGGTCATTCAGTTGGAAAAATTCATCCGGATAAGTAATCATACAACCCACAAAGATTCCCATTTCCTCAACTTCCTTTTTGCTTGTCGCACCGCAGTCGATGAAGATATTCTCCAGTTTTGGTGTGGGTTCATTTTGATCCGCACTTCTCGTGTGGATGGCAGGCCATCCGAAGACGCCCTTTATCAAGCCCTTTTCTCCGTGGATATTGACCACTTTGGAAGGAGCAATGGTTTGGTCAGATCCGCCGTTTCGGATGACGTAGATCAATCCATCATCCGTAATGTAGTTCACGTACCACGAGATTTCGTCTGCGTGGGCTTCTATCACGACTTTAAACTCAGCTTCGGGATTTACAATGCCATAAGCGGTTCCGTAATGATCGACCTCGATTTTATCTACAAAAGGTCTGATATAATCCATCCAAACTTTCTGACCTTGATGTTCGTAGCCGGTGGGCGATGCGGTATTCAAATATTCTTGTAAGAATTTAATTGATTTCTTTTCGAATTTCATCTTTGATTAGGAATGATTTTTGATTGCACTCTTTGTTAATTTGATGATGTAAAAGTAATGATTTTTCGTAAACTGATAGCGGTTCTCTTTTTATTTATAGGTATGCTTTACTATTCTCAAACGGATACTTTGCAAATAAAGTCTTTTGACGAAATACCTAAAAGCAGACTACAAAAGGACGAATTCGGAAACGAATATTTCTACGATGAGGTGCAGAAGGCTAAGATCTACAAGATCAATGGGGAACAGGTCGTGGTGCTCGATGAGCTAATCTTGAGAGCAAACCCACATTTTAACAATCAACTCGACAAGAATTTTTATTTTTTCCTTAATAAAAAGCTCAATCGTGTTTATCCTTTGTTCTTAGAAGCGCTGGAGCAATATCGAAATATCAAAATTGAAAGCGCCAATTTAAAAGGTGCTGCAAAAAGCAGGTTTATCAAGCAGAAACAAACAGAGTTGGCTGCAAGCTACGAGAAGCAACTTCGGGAACTCACCACCTCGGAAGGTCAGGTTTTTGCTAAGCTCATGAACAGAGCCACCGGAAAAACGGTGTATGAAATTATTAAAGAGCTAAGAGGCGGATGGAGTGCATTTTGGTGGAATGTAAAAGGAAATGTGGCCGAGATCAGTTTGAAAACACCTTATGATCCTCATAAATACCGAGAAGATCTTTTTATAGAATCCTTGCTGCAGTCCAATTGGAATCTGGGCTACCTTCAACCCTATCCCGGAGCCAATGATTTTAAAGTTACCAAATGAGATGATGACAAAACCCCAAACAAAAATGCATTACCGAAAAAGTAATGCATTCTTATTTTTGATCAATTTCCGATTTTTATAATTCTGTGATCAGATAGTTTTGGTATTTTGACTTGTCGAAGGTGAAAAGTGACGTGGGAAGATTTTGATTCTCTTTATAATTCATAATTTTAATGACTGCCAAGCCATCATTTTTAGAAACCTGCTCTATTTTGACCAGCTTTTTCTGCGGTCTGTTCACGTAGAGCATCACTTGTTTCAAACCATTGGGTTTGGCAGGTGTCATTTTGATCACATCCACCGGAATGCCGTTGAGCACTTTTTTCCCGGCATAGCGTACGTTATAATCTTTTTTATAGGAATCGAGGTAGCTCAATGGCGAAAATGCTACTTGATTTTCGCTCGGTTTTGCAATGGTGATTTCCTTGTCATCTTCATTAATATTGTAAATTTTGGAGCCGTCAAAAAGTTGCTCCGTACCCATAATTTTCAATCTGTACTTGGCATTGTCTGAATAAAATATTCCGGTTTGTGTAGATGACCCGGAAGTGTACGTAAATTTGAAATAGGAATTTTTTTTGCTTTTGTAATTGTTTGTAAGATCATCAAGTATGGTCTTCGACTTTGGGTCAATGGTCTGACCGAATATCATACCCATCGATAATAATGCTGCAATAAATAAAGACTTTCTGAAATAATTTTTCATTTAATATTTTCAATTTATGGTTTTACAAAGGTAAGTTCTCAATATTAATGCCAATTTTCGATGACTGACAAAGTTGGTGCGGGACAGAAAAAAATCCCTTCCCGAATTGGGAAAGGATGTAAAAATGTCAGGATGAGAAAATGAAGGCTATTCTACGATCAATTTCTCGGCTTGGGATTTGCCATTTTCTGTAATTACAACAAGGTAAGTGCCTTTTATAAGTCCTTTGGTAGAAATAGACTCTGAGCTGTTTTTCTTTCTCTCAAGCGTTTTTATCAATTTTCCGTTCATATCCAATATGTCCACTTTCAGGATTGCATTGCCCACCGTCGGAGTAGTTTTGAGGAAGAATTCTTCTTTTGCAGGGTTGGGATATATTCCGAAGGCTTTATTTTTAATAATATCGTCTGTTGCGAGTACGCAAGCTGAAGGAATATCGAATTTTTCAACCTGATCTGCAATATTCGAAGCGGTTCCGGCAGAGGCGGATAGACCAAGACCTCTTCTGGCAAAGACTTTCCATATAAGGCAATTGTCTGCACCACCGGCTAATTGATCCGCCTGCAAGATCGCATCTCTTCCGGAGACGAAATTGGGGTTGCAAGGTTGCAATTTAAGCCCGTCCATTACCAACTGCAAGGTCTTTGCACTTCCTGAATTGGGATCGGCCGTAATGTCGTAATTATATCCATATTTTTCGGCCATTGCCCAATGAAGATCCCAAAGCATGGTTGCCCAGATCTCTCCTACAGCGTGCGGCTGCCCCCCGGTAGCATTCGTATCGGCGTAAGTATGCGGATTGACACTCATATCGGTCGTATATTTGTAGCTTCGTATGCCTTGACCCGTAGGAAAACTATTGACGGAATAAGTAGCAATACCTCTGGCGGTTGTGGCAGTATAACTTGGCGTATTGGTGAGCATCAGAGCAAAGAAGTCCGACCATCCTTCGCCCATTTGTTCCAAACTATTAAGACAGTTGTAGCCACTTGCGGTCAGCCGGTTCGAGATGCCGTGACCGTATTCGTGAATCATCACTCCGTTATCAAAACTAGAATTTTTATAGCCTACTGCCAAATCTTTTAAATTCACATTCACCGTTCTGCCGCCGTTGATTTCTGCCATTATAAAATCTCCTTCGTCTTTTGGAATCATCACAGTGGGAATCGTAACGTTTGTAACGCCGGATATGTAGATATCGGACACAAGGTTGGAACTCGTTCTATGGACAATCATCCCGATTGCACCGGCATCCTGTACTGTTTTCGCTTTTACGTTGTAGGCGCAACCGCTCGTATTTACCATCGCGATTTTGCCGGCAAGGCTACCGGCGGGCAAAGCTGTACAACCTGTTGCTACAGATGGTAAAGCGATGTCGGCTGTAATGCCTGTTTCCATCAACTGCTTCCCGAAATTGGCCACGCCTGTATTGACATCTGGCCTCGCAGCATATACAGGATCCGTGTAGAATAACCTTTTTTTGAGCGGAACGTTGTAATTCCAAAGATACATTTGCATGCGGGGTGCCTGCACGACATAAGTGCCGCCTCCGTTTAGTATTTCGTATCCGGAAGCAAAATTAGCATTGTTGTAGCCACTTCCGTCAAAGCCTTCTGCCCGCACCGCATCGTTGCCCGCGCCACCTCTTGCGAAATTGTTGGTTTGGAAATTCCGAGTTGCTTCTGTAAACCCGAATTTATAAAAAATATCATGAATCATGTTATTGGCATAAAACAGATTGGTAATAGCAGAACTTCTATTGTCATAAGCACTCAATGTGCTGCTTTCAGCAAAAGGAAAATCAAAAGTCAGACTGCCGGTCGTAGTACTTTGCGGAGAAAAACCATTGAGACTATTGGTAGATGTGTTATCCACGTATGCCAGCACGTTATTTCCTCTGGTGGTGGTGTAAGTCGTCGTCCCATCCGACTGCCAGCCTTCGGGCGATGCCGTTGGATCCCACGGATTTGTAAGCAAAGATCTTGAACCAAACGTCGGTGCTTCCGTTGGAAACGGAAATACGTTGTAAGTAGCATCGGTAATAGCTTTGGTCGGCTTTTTAGACGTCTGGTTTTGAGCTACGTTAGTCACGGCTCGATTAGCAGTCTCTTCCGTATGATCTCCGTAGCGATTGATGTCAAAAGCACATTCATCAATCATATTGTTTTTTTCCAGAATCTCACCATCCGCAAGACTTACCATTATACTGTAATACTTATTCTCCTTGCTTTGATTGATGAAGAATAGCTGAGCAGGCACCAAGCCATTTTCTTTCTGGAAATAGAAACGAAGATTCACAATTTTGTCATCCGGCAGGTTGATGAGGTCGCCATCTTTCTCATCCATCAGCTGAAATCCTGATTCTTTGATATCCAATGCACGCAGCGCAGCAGAGAAAGCCTCAGACTTATCGATTTTATCTGCTACAATATTGTGATTAACTATCGTAAAATTATTGTTGAAGGAAACTATTTTTCCGTCTTTGATAACGGCTTTAGCCAGAGATTTGTAGATCGGCGTATTGCCATGATATTGCTGCACGTTCACAATATTCGATTTCAGACTGGCAGAATTATCTTCGTTTAAGATTTTAAATTCAGCAGCAGGATTGTTGCGAAAACTGACATCGTTTTGAATAAAATTTTTGATGAGGTTCTCACTAGACTGGGCATTGAGGCTGGCAAATAGAAAGAAGACGCCCATCCCGGCACATTTAGACAGATGATTTATTTTCATATTAAACTGTAAATTATTTGTAAAAAATTAGTTAACAAAAATATTTAAAAATTTCTTTCTTTTATCAATAAATGCAAATATATTTTGATGTTTTAAAGATTTATTAAAATTAGCGGTTATATTTTATCAATAAAAGAATCAGAAAAGTTTATTGCCCATATAGACTATGGTAGGATTTTCCAACATCGGAGCGATGTCTTCGCGAAAATCTGCCAAATAATCGGAAACTTGATGGCTATGCAAATCTTCTGCAGATTGCCAATTTTCGTGGACGAAAAAAACACCTTTGTTTCTGTGATCTTCGAAAAGGTCATACTGCACGCATCCCTGCTCCTTACGGGTTTCTATCACCAGTTTTTTTAGTAGTTCGATAGCGTCCATCATCGCATTCTCTTTGATATGAAAGACCGCACTTAAGTAAATTTGCATTATCTAACGGTATAAAATATTTGACAATCAAATGTATAAAAAAAACATTTCGCAATCTTGAAAAAAATACAATTGTATAATTCACAAAAAAAAAGTATTTTTGGAAAAATTCATAAACCAAGACAATGGCAGAATACAAACTACTGCTCCCAAGTATGGGCGAAGGGGTAATGGAAGCGACAATCATCAATTGGATGTTCAATGAGGGCGATGCCGTAAAAGAAGACGAATCTGTGGTGGAAATAGCCACAGACAAAGTAGATTCTGATGTCCCGACACCCGTATCGGGGAAAATCGTCAAAATTCTGAAACAAAAAGATGAGGTGGCAAAGATTGGTGAACCCATTGCCATATTGGAAACCGAAGATGATTCTCATCCACAGGAAACTCCGGAAGCAAAATCTTACGAGGAAGTACAACACGAAATTCCTCAGCCCGATCCGGACGTCATCAGTACTTTGGAACAGCCGTTATCCGACGTTTCTAAATCTACCAATCAAAATTCGGATCTGTATCTTTCTCCTTTGGTAAAATCGATCGTGCAGCAAGAAAACATCTCCGCAGAAGAACTGAAAACCATCAAAGGTACAGGGTTGGATGGCCGAATCACCAAAGAAAATATTCTGGATTTTGTAAATAATAGAGGTAAAAAAATTGAAACCCCATCAGCGGCGATTGCTCAAACACCGCAGGAGGATATTCCAACTCCTCAACCTGTATCTCCTCCGGCTCAGCCGATTTCTATAAGTGCAGGTGATGAGATTATCCAGATGGATCGGGTGCGAAAAATCATTGCTGATGCAATGGTGAGCAGCAAACACACCGCTCCGCACGTGACTTCCTTCATAGAAACCGATGTGACCAACGTGGTATCGTGGCGGGCAAAAAACAAAGATTCTTACCAAAAGAGAGAAGGCGAAAAACTGACTTTTATGCCGATATTCGTTAGAGCCATTGTGAAAGCCATTCAGGATTATCCGATGATCAACGTTTCTGTGGATGGCGATAAAATCATCAAGAAAAAGAATATCAATATCGGAATGGCAACGGCTCTTCCGGACGGAAATCTGATTGTTCCCGTGATCAAAAATGCAGATCAATTAAGCTTATCCGGTTTGGCAAAAGCAATCAACGATCTGGCTTACAGAGCACGAAACAAAAAACTGACGCCTACCGACACACAAGGCGCCACTTACACCATTACCAACGTCGGAACTTTCGGAAACCTGATGGGAACGCCGATTATTCCGCAGCCTCAAGTTGCAATTTTAGCTGTTGGAGCTATTGTGAAAAAACCCGCCGTTATCGAAACGGAGTTTGGAGATGTGATTGCGATTCGTCAGAAGATGTTTATGTCGCATTCTTATGACCATAGAGTAGTGGACGGCAGTTTAGGCGGAATGTTCCTGAAACACGTCAACGATTATCTCGAAAATTGGGACCTCAATACAGAAATATAAAATCAAAGCCTCAGAATTTTCTGAGGCTTTTTTATGTTTTTCTTTTATTTGGAGATTGTCGGTTGGAGAAAAATGATAAAATTTCAATGTTCTCATTTTTTATACGATAATACATTGAATTGTATTTCAGCAAAACTGCTTTATGAATATTCCGATTTTCTGAAATTGGAAAAAGATTAGGATTTTTTGAGATTAGCGCAAGTATATTTTCAATTTTTTCAGCCAATTTTTTAATTTATTTTTCTGAAAAATTCTTTTCGAGATATTCAATGGTTTGAGCTAATTCTCTTAAGGCATTTGGCGTCCAAACAATTTCATAACCACTTTTCATACAGCTTTCTTGCTTCAGAATGTGGTTTTAAATCGTTTTTATCTGCTTCAGAAATTCCCTTTTCAATAGATTGTTTTTCTTCTTCAGAGATAGATTCCCACCAATCTTTAATTTCTTCCTGTCGGAATTTTAAAAGTTTTTCGATAATGGTATTATCCTCCAAAGTCGATAGCCATTGGATTAATTCAAGTTTTTTATTGAGAATTTGTGTATTCATTATTTCAATACTTTGAATCAAATTTATAACATTTATTTTAGAAAAGGATTTTCGTACTCGTGTTTTCCAATAATTTCTTTACCGTGAATCCAAAGATTTTTTCCCTTGAAGTCTTTTGAAAATTTTTCTATTTCTGATTTTGGATAGCTATCTCCTAAGAAAACATTTTCTACATTTTCCAAATAAATCAATACTTTGTCAAGTGGACGGGAATTAGAAGTGACTAATGTTTTCAAAGATTTTGAATTATTAATATCTTTAAATGTCTCAATGTTTTTGTTAGCATCTAAATATAAATATGACAAATTATTAAGTTTATTGACGAAATTAATTTGAGACAGATTTTTTAAATTTTGTAATTCTAAAGCTGTAAGATGTTTGCAATTTGATATAATGGAGTTCAATTCCTCATTATCAAAATTTCTAATTTGATGAATAGATAATTTTCTAAGATTTTCTACCTGAGTTATTCCATTTATGTCTTCATAGCTTCCCAGAGTGAGCCAAATATCAGTAAGGTTTTTTAACTTAGAAAGAAAGTCTAAATTTTTTGTTTTGATTTCTCGTAAGGTTAAAAATTTTAAACTCTGAAGACTTCCGACTTTGTCAACATCTTTTGATATTGATGTGTAAAGGATTTCAAGTTTATTTAAATTTTCTAAGATTTTTAATGATACAGTTGATTTTACATTCTTAGATATGCCTAATTTTTTTAAATTATGTAAATCTTTTATTTCTTCTAAATTATTAGTTTCCCAAAGGTCAATTTGTAGATTTTCCACAAAATTTAGTGATTTCCAATCTATAGAATTTTCGGAATAATTTCCATAAAATCGTAAATCCATTTTACTATTACTTTTTAGAATATTAATTACTAATTCTAAATGTTTTTTCTGTGGAGCTTCACTGAACTGAATTCTATAAATTTGATTTACTCTATTTAATAAATCAGCTTCAGTTACAACTTGAAATTTTCCACCTATATTTAAAGTAATTTCTTCCCCAATGTTGCAAAGTATATTTTTAGTCATTTTAAAAAAATAAAAAATTGAACTTTACAACTCATCCATCTCCCCACTTCCGGCTTGCCCTTCATTCATTAGATAAGCTTTTAAAAAAGGCGTGATATTCCCGTTCAGAACGCCGTCCACATCCGAGGTTTCATATCCCGAACGGACGTCTTTTACCAATTTGTAAGGATGCAGCACATAATTTCGGATCTGCGAACCCCATTCGATTTTCATTTTTCCGGCTTCGATTTCGTTTCTGGCTTTCAGGCGTTCTTCCAATTCCATTTCATAAAGTCTTGATTTCAGGAGCTGCATCGCCTTTTCCTTGTTCTGAAGCTGAGAACGCGACTCTGAATTTTCAATAATAATTCCAGTTGGTGCGTGACGAAGACGAACTGCAGTTTCTACTTTATTTACGTTTTGTCCACCGGCTCCCGAGCTTCGCATTGTTTCAAAACTGATGTCGGCCGGATTGATATTGATTTCAATCGTATCGTCCACCAAAGGATAAACGTAAACCGAAACGAAACTCGTGTGTCTTTTAGCATTGCTGTCAAAAGGCGAAATTCTCACCAATCTGTGAACGCCATTTTCACCTTTCAAATAGCCGAAAGCAAAATCCCCATCGATTTCCAGAGTCACCGTTTTGATTCCGGCCACATCGCCTTCTTGGAAGTTGAGTTCGCGGATTTTGTACCCTTGCTTGTCTGCCCACATCGTGTACATCCGCATCAGCATATTGGCCCAGTCGCAAGATTCTGTTCCTCCGGCTCCGGCTGTGATTTGAAGAACGGCAGAAAGTTCATCGCCTTCGTTGGAAAGCATATTTTTGAATTCAAGATTTTCGATTTTCTCCACCAATTTTGGAAAAGCTTCGTCCAATTCCTTCTCAGATTCTGGGTCTTCTTTTGCGAATTCCATCAAAACCTGAAGATCATCAAATTGCGTTTTGATCTCTTCATAGCTTTCCACCCATTTTTTTTTGGAACGGAGTTGTTTCAGGAAAACTTCGGCGTCTTTGGAGTTGTTCCAGAAGTCGGGGGCGGCTGTTTTCTCGTCGTCGTTGGCGATTTCGATTTTTTTCTTTTCGATTTGGAGGAACTTGTGCAGGTCTTCTATTCTGGATTGGATATCTTTTATTTGGTCTGTGTTTACCACCTTTGTTTTGATTTTTGCAAAAATAAGAAGAAATTAATGTTTAATGGTTGATTCAAAAATTTTAACGCAAAAGGCGCGAAGATTTTTTTATCTAATTGAAAATATTTTAAGGTTCGCAAAGGCGCTTCGCTCAGACAAGAATCATTTTCAATACAATATTGTCGTTCAATAGAAATCTCAACTGCTTATATTTTTACGGAATTAAAGTTTGAAGCAGAAATTTTAACGCAAAGTCCGCGAAGATTTTGACATTCTTGAAAATATTTTAAGGTTCGCAAAGGCGCTTCGCTCAGACAAGAATCATTTTCAATACAATATTGTCGTTCAATAGGAATCTCAACTGCTTGTATTTCCTATGGAATTAAAGATTGAAGCAGAAATTTTAACGCAAAGTTCGCGAAGATTTTGACATTCTTGAAAATATTTTAAGGTTCGCAAAGGCGCTTCGCTCAGGGAAAAATCTTTTTTTGATGCGCAAAACTTTATTTGTTGCGAAGCTGCAATAGGGATAGTAGTGGAAATCCTTTTTTGTGGTTGGTAAATGTTCCAATCAATTGGGGAAAACATCTTCCACAAAAAAGATTGCAACGGATAGCCCGACCCGAGCGGCGGCATTTGGAAAGGCGAGGGGATTGCCCAAATTTTGTAAAATGTATGAGGTAAAACGTAAATAAGTTAAAATTTATTTTATTGATAATCAGTTATATATGATTTAATTTTAATTTATTTTAAAAATCGAGGCAACCATTTTGGTATTTTGCCGTCTTATTGTCAGAAAGATAAAATGAAAACAGAGTTACAACAGATCTTTTCCGAGGCAAAGAAAAACGACCGACTGGCTCAGAAGCGCCTGTTCGAAATGTTTTCGGGGAAAATGTTGTCGGTTGCCAATTCTTATATCAACAATCGGGATGATGCCGAAGATGTTCTGATGAATGCTTTCTATAAAGCGTTTACGAAGCTGGATGACTGTAAAAATCACGAATCGTTTCCGGCTTGGCTCAGGAAAATCGTGGTGAATGATGCGATTAGTTTTATTCGGAAAAATAAACATATTCTTTATGCGGAAACTGAGTTTACAGACGCTATTGCGGAACAGACGGAAGATATCGGTGCGTTTTCGCAAGACATCGATCTGGAAGTGATTTTCAAGGAAATGCCGATTGGTTACAAATTGGTTTTCAATCTTTCGGTTTTTGAGGAGAAGAAACATCTGGAGATTGCAGAAATCCTGAATATCACGGAAGGAACCAGCAAAAGCCAGCTGAGTAAAGCGAAAAAATGGCTGACAGATTATTTTAATCAACAAAACACCAAACAAAATGCAGAATCTGAAATCTAAATACGAGCAAAGGGAAATGCAAGTTTCCAACGGTCTTTGGGACAGATTGGAAGAAAAACTCGACCAAATTCCTGCGAAAAAAGAGAAGCCGAAAATGGTTTGGTTGAAATATGCCGCAGTTGTTTTATTAATGTTTGGTTTGGGCGGAAGTTTTTGGATGATTAATCATAAATCTGACATTCGTGAAAACCAGGAATTGGCCAGTCAAACTAAAAATCGAAATTCAATTCCAATTGAACCGGCGGAAAATAATGAAGTTGAGACAATTAATCCAATCAAAAACAATTCTGAAAATCGAAATGACAGATGGGCTGTTGAAAATAAAGATTCTTCGACTCCGGTCAGAATGACAGAAAAAATTGGAAATGGAGAGCAAAGTTCGATTTCAGATAAAGAAATTTTAATCAAAAATGAAGAAATTTCAATTCCAAAACCTGAAGAAAAACTGGCTCAAAACGACGCTTCCACTTCGCTCAACCCACAGAAACCGAAAGTAAAATATGTGTCATCATCTGACTTACTTTTCGGAGTAGAAATTGACAAAGCGAAATCTGAAATGCCAAAATCGGCGATGGGAATTAATATGTCGAAACCCAAAATAGAGTCGGATTTTCCCAACCCAAAACGCATCAAACTCTTCGGAATCACGCTCTACGAAAAAGATTCTATAACAACCAAATAAACTATTATGAAAGTCAAAATTCTACTTTTGGCAATGCTCTCCAGCTTTGCCACAGCCCAAACTACGCTCGACGACCAGATGAAATCTTACACACAAAAAGTCAATTCCATCGTATCGACAGAAAAGGCGAATATGAAGTCCGAGACCGACAAAATCGATGGCGATTTTTCCTCAGGCAAAATCACAAAAGCGGAACAAATTGCGCAGAAAGAAGCGGTTTCTAAAAAATACGAAATCATCATCAATGAAAAAATCGAGAATGAGCGCCAGCAACTGGAAAATATCACCAAAACGGCCGTAACCAATTCGGTTTACAACACCAAAATGGATACTGTGAAAAGTAAAGATGTTTTTGTCTTCAGCAGCAAGGGCTTGAGCATCAAAAAGAGCGGAAAATCTCCGGCGCAATATCTCAACAGCAGCTCGCTGAACGTGGCTTATGCCTTCGCAAATTTGACTAAAGACAAAGGCAGTTTCAATCCTTTTGAAAACGATTCTGAGATGAGGATCGGGAATTCTCACAGTGTCGAAGTGCAATTTAGAAAAGATAAGCAACTGGGAAACTTCGCCAGTCCGTGGTTTATCAGATACGGCTTGGCTTACAGAACCGACACTTATATGCCGAAACGTCCACAGGTTTTTGTGCAGGAAAATTCGCAGTTGTTCCTTGATAATTTTGAAAATGGAAGGCTCAAACGGTCAAAACTAAGAAATGTTTACCTCACATTGCCGGTTGAGTTTCAGCTTTATCTGAATCCGAAATACACAGAATATGACGGAAAACAATATCTGGACGCCAAAAAGAAAATGTGGAAAATCGGTTTAGGAGCTTACGCGGGAATCAACACGAGAAGCATCGTAAAAGTAAAATATTATAACGAAAATGACCACTTCAAAAAGTATGATTACACTTTGGACGACGGCGTGAATGCGTTTCTTTTCGGAGGGAAATTCAGTTTGGGTTATGGCGGAGTTAATTTATTCATCAAGAAAGATTTCACACCTATTTTTAATGACAGAGCCCTTTTACCAAACAAAAACGGCATCCAAATCGGGATCGAAATTGCCAATATTGACTTCTAATAAAAACAGATTAAATTTTTCATAGAACACTATTTTTATTATTTCTCGAAAGCATACTTTGAAAAAAGTGTGCTTTTTTGATTTTAAATCTTAGAAAAAATTCATCCAACATCACTTTTGCAAATCGAGAATTTTAATTACATTGGCAAAGCGGTTTTAGAAATGAAGAATTTACAATTAATCGGATTGTTTTTGGTTGTGGCTGGCAGTTTTCTGCCGTTGGTTCATATTCCCATCGTGGGCAACTGGAACTATTGGAAAGTGGATAATACACTCGCCATCGTACTTTGGGGATTTTCCTTATTAACACTGGTTTTTATCTTGATTGACAAAACTAAACCTGTGCGAATAATGGCTTTTCTAATGATCTTCCTTTTTGTCTTCACAATTGTTGCCATTAAGTTAAAATCTTTGAATTATTTTAGCTTTTTACCATTCAAATCCTGGCAATCCACTTTCGCAGGAATTGTGAAATTATCCTGGGGATGGTTCATAGCGTTTTTAGGCGCAGTTGTGATTTTATTGGCATCGAGAAGAAATATTAATGCTGACAAAAATAATATCGATAATTATTAATAATTTAGAGCCTATTTAAAAAATGATTCAAAACCATTAAATCACAAAAACATAGGTTAGGAAATAAGTAGCAACATAATCAAAATCAAAAAATAATGAAAGAAGTATTTATTGTGTCAGCAGTCAGAACGCCAATGGGAAGTTTTCTTGGAAGCCTCTCCACGGTGCCAGCGACACAATTGGGAATTACCGCCGTGAAAGGCGCTTTAGACAAAATAAATCTTGACCCGGCTTTGGTTCAGGAAATTTATATGGGCAATGTTTTGCAGGCCGGCGAGGGGCAAGCGCCTGCGAGGCAAGTGGCTTTGGGTGCCGGTTTGTCTATTCATACGCCTGCCACAACGATTAATAAAGTTTGTGCTTCCGGAATGAAAGCCGTCACAATGGCCGCTCAGGCGATCAAAGCTGGCGATGTGGACATTATTGTGGCCGGCGGAATGGAAAACATGTCGATGGTTCCACACTATTTGGATGCAAGAAATGCCGTAAAATTGGGCGATGTAAAACTCCAAGATGGCGTCCTGAAAGACGGGCTGACCGACGTTTACAATAAACAGCATATGGGTGTTTGCGCAGAGTTGTGCGCCCAAGAAAATAATATTAGCAGAGAGGAGCAAGATGCTTTCGCCATCCAATCCTACAAAAGATCTGCCGCTGCTTGGGAAGCAGGAAAATTTTCTGAGGAAGTGGTTCCGGTTTCGGTTCCTCAAAGAAAAGGAGATCCGGTCGTATTTTCAGAAGATGAAGAATATAAAGCCGTTAAATTTGACAAAATCCCGACTTTGCCAACCGTTTTTCAAAAAGAAAACGGAACGGTCACCGCTGCCAACGCCTCCACATTGAATGACGGCGCTTCTGCTTTGATTTTGATGTCTAAAGAAAAAATGGAAGAGTTGGGATTAAAACCGCTTGCGAAAATTATTTCTTATGCCGATGCGGCCGTTGAGCCAGATAGATTCACAATGGCACCTTCGAAAGCTCTACCACTCGCTCTGGAGAAAGCGAATCTTACAAAAGACGACATCGATTTTTTCGAACTGAATGAAGCGTTTTCGGTGGTTGGTTTGGCCAATAGCAAAGTGATGGGACTGGACGCCGCCAAAGTCAATGTCAACGGTGGTGCAGTTTCCATCGGTCATCCCTTGGGAAGTTCTGGTTCCAGAATTATAGTGACGTTAATTAATGTTCTGAAACAAAATAAGGGAAAATACGGTGCGGCAGCCATTTGCAACGGCGGCGGCGGCGCTACGGCCATTGTAATAGAAAATTTGCAATAATTTTTTTAAAATAAATTCAAAAACCCTTTTAGGACTTAGAATCTGAAAGGGTTTTTTGCTGTTAAATTTTGGTTACAAACGCATTTTTTTGTCAACTTGTAATTCCTTTTTTTACATTTGTCTAAATAATTGTTTCCAATGCCTGAATTAGAAAAAGCAATTCCCGAAAATCCGATCAAGAACAACCCCAAAATAATGCGCGCCTGGGCATTCTACGATTGGGCCAACTCGGTTTATTCATTGGTGATTACTTCCACGATTTTTCCAATATATTATTCGATTTTGACGACGGCTTACGAAAAAGACGAATATGTCAAAGAAACCGGACAATGGATCAAAGTTCCGGTGCGGCATCTTGTCAAAATATTCGGGAAAGAATATCAGCCCGACGCTATTTATGGCTATTCTCTCACCCTTTCTTTCCTGATCGTGGTTTTGCTCTCGCCATTTTTGTCCTCCTTGGCCGATACGATTGGGAACAAAAAATCGTTTCTTCAGTTTTTCTGTTATCTGGGTGCCACTTCCTGTATGGGATTGGCGATGTTTACCGGGATGGGAAGCGTTTGGCTGGGATTATTATTCAGTATGACGGCCAGTGTTGGTTTTTGGGGCAGTTTGGTTTTTTACAACTCCTTTTTGCCCGATATTGCAACGCCCGACAAGCAGGATGCGCTTTCTGCCAGGGGATATGTGTACGGCTATATCGGTTCCGTCATTTTGGTGGTGATTTGTCTGGTTTTGATTCAGGTTCTAGCAGAAACTCCCAAGCAGGCTGTGATTTACACCAGAATTAGTTTCCTTTTGACGGGTGCTTGGTGGTTCGGATTTTCGCAATATACTTTCAAATATCTGCCTCAGTTTGGGCAAGTGAAAGATCAATTACCCAAGGATTTGGTTTTGCTTAATTATAAAAATATTTTCAAAAGTCACACCGAGCAAGGCGGTTTTCTGGAGGTTTTGAAAGATAACATCAGTTTTTATATCGATATCGGCAAAGAGAGTTTCCGAGAATTATTCAAAGTGGGAAATCATCTTTTCGGGGACAAAAATCTGAAATATTTCCTTTCCAGTTTCTTTTTCTACAGCGTCGGGATGCAGACCATCTTCCTTATGGCCACCTTGTTTGGGAAAAGCGAAATCAATATGGCTCAGGAAAAATTGATAATGACTTTGCTGCTGATTCAGATTGAAGCCATTATCGGCGCCTTGTTTTTCTCCTGGCTTTCCACGAAAATCGGGAACAAAAATGTCATCAGTATCACCGTGGCTTTGTGGATCGGCGCTTGCCTTTCGGCCTACTATCTCAACAAAGAAAATCCAAATGTAGAATATCAGTTTTACGGCATTGCAGCCATAATCGGTCTCGTGATGGGTGGTTTGCAGGCGATGTCAAGATCAACTTATTCCAAACTCCTTCCAACGGATTCGATGGATAATACCACGTATTTCAGTTTTTATGATGTGTTGGAAAAATTGGCGATTATTTTAGGAACTTTCATCTTCGCTACGCTGATAGAGCAATACAACAATATGCGGTACGCTGCTTTGTCGATGACGGTTTTCTTCGCCATTGGATTGATTCTGATTCGTTTTATGAAAGTGAAAAATAATACCAAATAATTAATGAAAATTTAAAACATCGGTTCGTTTTTTGATAATAGACCACTAATTTATTTTTTGTAAATTTGCAACACCAAAACACAATATGAATAACCCTTTATTTTACGCAAAAATACTTTTGTTCGGCGAGTATGGCATTATCGAAGATTCTCAAGGCCTCACGTTGCCCTACAGTTTTTATAAAGGAACACTCAAATTTTCTGATCTGGACAATGATTTCGAAAAAAAATCCAACCAGTCTTTGGCAAAATATTCCGATTATCTTCTTGATTTAGAGTTGCCTGAAGAATACCAACTGGATGTCGATTCTTTTAGAAATGACATTGAGAGAGGTTTGTTTTTCGATTCTAATATTCCGCAAGGTTACGGCGTGGGAAGTTCCGGCGCTTTGGTTGCTGCGATTTTCGAAAAATATTCAGTTACCAAAAGAGATCCTGAATCTGTTTCCAAAAACGAACTGAAAGATCTGAAGATGATTTTTGGTTTGTTGGAAAGCTATTTCCACGGCAAAAGTTCTGGCATCGATCCTCTGATTTGCTTTATGAATCTTCCGATCCTGATCGAGAGCAAAGAAAGTGTAGATACGGTTTCTATCCCGGCAGAAGAGTTGGGCAAAGGTGCGATTTTCCTCATAGATTCGGGAATGACGGGCGAAACTGGACCGATGATCCAAATCTTCTTCGAAAAGCTGAAAAACGAAGGCTTCCGCAAAACATTGAAAGAAGAATTCATCCGCTACAACAATGCTTGCATCGACGCTTTCCTCAAAAAAGATATGAATCCGTTTTTTCGCAACCTGAAAAAATTATCTGTCTGGGCTTACGAACATTTTCGCCCGATGATCCCGGAAAACATTTTCAAGGCTTGGAAAACCGGCTTGGATTCCAATGCCTATTACCTCAAACTTTGCGGCAGCGGTGGCGGCGGCTACATCCTCGGATTTTCCAAAGATTACGCAAAAGCCGAGAAAATGCTGGAAGGTTTTCACAAAGAAGTGATCTACAGATTCTAGTATCAAGCACGAAAGTCACAAAGGGAAGACTTGAAAATTTGTATTTAAAAGTTTACAAAATTTTGACGTTTTTTGTTGTTCTGAATCTGCTTTTTCAAATTTTTGATTTCTAAATTCATTAAAAATCTTTTGTCACATTTGTGGTCTGAAAGATTGATCTAAAACAAAAAATGACAGAAAAACCAGCTTCCCGAAATGCCCTTTACCGTATTTCTCAGTTGATCGGTTTCATCTCCGGTGCTCGCTTTTCCGTTGCATTTTTGCTCACTTTTGCGCTGTACGTTTCTACGTTTTTTCTGTTTAACAGAGAAGAAAGTTTCCGGAAGTTTGTCTTCGATTACAAAGTCCACGTCATTATCATTTGTGCCGTTCTCAGCATTTTGGCGGGCGGCATTATCAATCGGTTTTACGACAAGGAAAAAGATCAGCTCACGAAGCCTTTTCGATCCAGATTGCAGAGTTTTTTGCAGGAGAAATATTTTCTCACCGCTTATATTTTGCTCAATTTATTATCGCTCGGCTTGGCATTTTTTGTCTCGCATCGGGTCTTTGTGTTCTTTCTGGTTTACCAATTTTTGATGTGGTTCTACAGTCATAAATTGAGTAAAATTATGGTCGTCAACAACATTACTTTCGTGGCTTTGACGCTCTATCCATTCTTCGGAATGTTGATTTATTACCAGACATTTTCCCTCAAGATTTTCTTTTTGGCAATATTCCTATTTCTAATGCTTTTCATCATCGATGTTACAAAAGATACTTTGACAAGAAATGCCGACAAAATCTTTGGTTACGAGACGATTGCCAACCGCCTGGGATTCCGGAAAACGAGGTGGATTTTATTGATTTTATTGATCGTAACCTTTATCGTTTCATTAATTCTAAGTATCGGAATTGGCTTTAGGAATATTATCGCTTGGTACTTTTTGCTCACGATCATTGTCATTGTAGGAACGATTTATATGCTGTTCAGAAATCAAAAAAACGACAAATTCAAGGCATTGAATCTTCTTCGACTGTGGATTTTCGTCGGTATTTTGGCAATTTTATTGGACGGAATCTACCACAAATATCCTTGGTTAATTTAAAATATTTTCAAAAAATGTCAGTCATTATTAGAGAAAATAAAATTGAAGACAACGAGATTCTTGCCGAGATTATCAGAACTTCTTTTCACGATTTTAATGTGAAGAATACCTCCGGAACCGTCTATGCCGATCCCACGACCGACGATCTTTTTTCTTTATTTCAAACGGAAAAATCGGCTTTGTTCGTAGCAGAACAAGATGGTGAAATCGCCGGTTGCTGCGGGATTTTTCCAACGGAAAATTTGCCGGCAGACACCACCGAGCTCGCCAAATTCTATCTGAAAAAAGAGGCGAGAGGGCAAGGTATCGGAAAATTGCTGATGGAAAAATGCCTCGCAAAAGCCAAAGAGTTTGGCTACAAAAAAGTTTATCTGGAAAGCATTCCCGAATTCGGCAAAGCGGTTTCCATTTACGAAAAACAAGGTTTTCAGTATTTGGAAAAGCCTCTGGGAAATTCCGGACATTGCGGCTGCGACCTGTGGATGATTAAAAATCTGGATTGATTTTTAGCCAAAAATATCATTCAAAACTTTCGCCAAGCGAAGTCCGCCGTACAACAATTGTCTTTCAACAGTAGCTTCGTAGCGATAATTGTAATCGTAGCTCAATTTAGAATCTTTCGGCGTGTGAAAATAGATGGAATTGGCAATTTTCTGACTGTCATAAAACCAATCCTCCAGAGTTCCGCCTTGAATATTTTTCGCTTCATCTTTTGATTTATTGTCAAGCAAATTTGCAAATTCGGTGTAAGAATATTTGCGGTCTTCCACCATTTTGGTATCCCAAAGCGAATGCAGATTCGTTGCTTGTCCAAAATAAGTGACATTGATTTTATTCCCACCTAAATCTTCGTAACGTCCCACGTGAAGTGGCTGATGAAGATCGCCAACCAAATGGATGAGAAACATCAAAGCGGTTTTTTTATCGGCGTCCGAAGTGTTTTTATCTTTAATTTTCTTGGCTAAATTTTCAATTTGTGTATAAAGATTCGGGCTTTTCTGCGCTTCTAATGAATCTTTGAATTGTTGGAAATTCTTCTGCGGATTCACGTTGACATAATGCCAAGCGGAAGTTTCTTTCCAAACGCCGGTGGTATCAGACTTGATGAAATCCGGCCAATTGGCGTAGTAGGCCAGTTTCTCGTTGCCCAAAAGTTTTTTGATGTTTCTTTCTGCTTTAGAAGTCAAATGATGCTGCGCAATCTCTGCAATCACCCGATGACCCGTCAATCCCCAAGCAAAACAGTGGATTGAGGAAAAGATTAGAACTGCCAGTGCAAATTTCGATAAAATAGATTTCATTTTGGATTTATTTTCAAGGTACAAAGATAGCTTTATCACAGATTTAATTCCTTGGAAATCTCTATTAAATATTATTAAACTTGAATAAAGCCAAACCGTAATCGTCAATTAATTTCCGTATTTTTGCGTTTTCCCAGAATGAGACTTTTTAATGAAGAATAATCAGGAATTTATCGAAATATACGGCGCTCGAGAACACAACCTCAAAAATATTACCGTCAAAATCCCACGAAACGAATTAGTTGTAATCACAGGGCTTTCCGGCAGCGGAAAATCTTCCTTGGCATTCGACACTATTTTTGCAGAAGGGCAGAGGCGCTACATCGAAACATTTTCTGCCTATGCCAGACAGTTTCTGGGCGGTTTGGAACGGCCGGATGTCGACAAGATTGAGGGTTTGTCGCCAGTGATTGCCATCGAGCAAAAAACTACGAATAAAAATCCACGTTCCACTGTTGGAACGATTACCGAGCTGTACGACTATCTGAGACTTTTGTTCGCCAGAGTTTCCGATGCGTATTCGATGAGTTCCGGGAAACGTTTGGTAAGCTATACGGAAGAGCAAATTCTGGAAACCATCAAAGAGAATTTCAAAGGGAAAAAAGTCTATCTCCTGGCGCCGGTTGTGCGTTCGCGGAAAGGGCATTACCACGAATTGTTCATCCATCTTTCCAAAAAAGGATTCTCGCAAGCACGAATCGACGGCGTTTTGCAAGACATCGAATATGATTTGAAGCTCGACCGCTACAAAACCCACGATGTGGAAGTAGTGATAGATCGATGGATCATTGGAGAATCTGCAACGGAACTCCGAATGCCAAAATCTCTGAAAACGGCTTCCGAAATGGGCGAAGGATTGATCGCCATTCAGGAAATGGGGAATGACGAAATTCATTTTTTTTCTAAAAACCTGATGGACGATGTCACCGGAGATTCGATGGCTTTGCCCGAACCGAATACATTCTCATTCAATTCGCCAAAAGGAAGCTGCGAAACGTGCAAAGGCCTGGGGACCATCAAAAAAGTGAATACCGATTATTTTGTCGAAAACGAGAAATTATCCATCAATCAGGGTGCGCTACTGCCTTTGGAGCAAATCAAATCCAGCAAATGGATTCTTTCTCAGATCAAATTAATCCTCGAGGTTTTTGATTTGAGTCTGTCCACACCGTTCCGAGATATCCCCAAAGAGGCTTTGGATTACATCTATTATGGTCATAATAAGGACATTACAAAAGAATTGAAGCACGCCGGAATTTCCAAAAAAATCAAAATCAATTTCGACGGTTTGGTTCATATTCTCGAAGAGATGGTGGACGAACGCGAGAGTTATGATGCCGTTTTGGTGGAACGAAATTTCACAACCGAGGAAGTTTGCCCCACTTGCAAAGGCGCGCGATTGCGTCAGGAAAGTTTGAGTTTCAAAATCGATGGAAAAAATATTGCAGAAGTCAATGGCCTGTCTTTATTAGATTTGAAAGAATGGTTGGCCGATGTCAAAGATAAATTCAGTCACAAAAATCAGATTATTGCATACGAAATTCTCAGGGAAATCGAAACCAGATTGCAGTTCCTTCTGGACGTCGGGTTAGATTATTTAAGTTTGAGCAGAAGTTCGAAAACCCTTTCCGGAGGAGAATCTCAACGAATCCGATTGGCGACTCAGATCGGGTCTCAATTGGTCAATGTTCTTTATATTTTGGATGAACCTTCCATTGGTCTTCATCAGAGAGATAACGAAAGACTGATTGCCTCGCTCAAACATCTTCGCGATATCGGGAATTCGGTTTTAGTGGTGGAGCACGACAAAGATATGATTTTGCAAGCCGATCACGTTTTGGATATCGGTCCAAGAGCCGGGAAATTCGGTGGCGAAATTCTTTGGCAAGGCCATCCGAAAGACATCAAAAAAGCCGATACAATCACCGCAGATTATCTGACAGGAAAGAGGAAAATCGAAGTTCCATCGACCAGACGAGGCGGAAACGGAAAATCAATTGTACTAAAAGGAGCGACAGGAAACAACCTTAAAAATGTAAACCTCGAGATTCCATTAGGGAAATTGGTGGTGGTAACCGGGATCTCGGGCAGTGGAAAATCTTCTTTGATAAACGGAACACTTTATCCAATTCTGAACCGCCATTTTTACAGATCGATCCAGGAACCTTTGCCTTATAAAAGTGTTGAAGGGATTGATAACATCGACAAAATCGTAGATGTGGACCAAAGTCCAATAGGGAGAACACCGCGTTCCAATCCAGCGACTTATACGGGAATGTTCACCGATATTCGTAATCTTTTTGCTGAATTGCCGGAAAGTAAAATCCGAGGATACAAAGCCGGAAGATTCTCCTTCAATGTGAAAGGCGGGCGTTGCGAAACCTGTCAAGGAGGCGGTTTGAAGGTGATCGAAATGAATTTCTTACCCGATGTTTACGTTCATTGTGAAACTTGCCACGGTAAACGTTTCAACCGAGAAACTCTGGAAGTGCGATACAAGGGAAAATCGATTTCTGATGTTCTGGAAATGACGATTAACGAAGCGGTGGATTTCTTCCAGCCCATTCCTAAAATCTTTTTGAAAGTCAAGACTTTGCAGGATGTTGGCTTGGGTTATATCACGATTGGTCAGCAATCGACCACTTTGAGTGGAGGAGAAGCGCAACGGGTAAAATTGGCGACGGAACTTTCCAAAAGACAAACCGGAAACACACTTTATATTCTGGATGAACCTACAACCGGACTTCATTTCGAAGATGTCAAAGTTTTGATGGAAGCTATTAATCAGTTGGTGGATTTGGGAAACTCTTTCATCATCATCGAGCATAATATGGACGTGATCAAACTCGCAGATCATATCATCGATGTTGGCCCCGAAGGTGGCAAGCACGGCGGACAAATCATCGCTGAGGGAACGCCTGAACAAATTATCAAGTCTAAGAAAAGCCTGACAGCGAGGTTTTTGAAAAAGGAATTATAAATTGGTATCAAATTTGACCATTATTTTCAAAATAAATTATGAAATCAATTAAAGGTTTTCTATTACTATTAGTTTTCACCATTAGTTGTGTCTCTTGCGAAGTAAGAACAGCAGGCAATAGTGGTCAGATTCCTCCAGGGCAAGCCAAAAAAATCTACGGAACACAATCCGCAAAGCCATTTGCACCCGGACAAAACAAATAAATTTTTTTACAATTTAGTACAACCAAATTCCAAGATTAGAGATCTTGGATTTTTTTTGGATCTTTTTCATGGTTTGATATTAATTTTTTTAGATTTTAATGTTAATTTATTGTGAACTTAACATTAAAATTTTGTAACTTTACATTACAATTAGAAAAAATATTAACTCAAATCAGTCCAATTATGAAATCTATATTGAATAATATCTTGAAAGATGAAGATTTGCAGTTCCGTAATGGATTGATTTAATAAAAAATTAAGGTTATGAAAAAGATTATTAAAATGATGGCCTTTTCAATGCTTGTATTTGCAGGTTGGTCTAATCTTGCCAAAGCTCAGCAAGCTGAGAAAAATATTGAGGAAGTGGCACTTCGTTCCGGGGATGTCTTCGGCGAATTGAGGAAACTGGTAAGAGATAATTTCGACTTCACTGCAGCGGATTATAAAGAAGGCACCGTCAAATCGGATCTTCGATTTAGTCTTGCCGAGAATGGCAAAATTACAAACATCCAGGCCACAGGCGACTGCACCGAGGTAAGCAAGGAATTAGAAAACGTTTTGGCAAACCTTATCTACAGAGTAGATGTGAACCACCTCAATCAAAAGATGTTGGCGACAACGTATGTGATGCCGGTGAGCGTCACAATCAGTGAGAGATAGATATTTAATTGTTAGCAAGGAAAGTCATACGCGAGTTTGTGTATGGCTTTTTTTTGTGAGATCATTATGGATGCTGCATTTTTTTATGGTTTTCTTCGTTGCTTTAGTCGGAAATTTCTATATTTATAAGCTGACAAAAAACGTGATTTAAAACGAAGTTTTATGATAGATAAAAGAGTAAAAAATGCTGAAGAAGCAATAAAGGACATCCAAAACGGAATGACAATCATGCTCGGTGGTTTCGGACTTTGCGGCATTCCCGAGAATTGTATTGCAGAATTGGTCAAAAAAAACGTCACAGATTTGACCTGCATCTCCAACAATGCCGGCGTTGACGATTTTGGATTGGGATTGCTTTTGCAGAAACGGCAAATCAAAAAAATGATTTCGTCATACGTTGGCGAAAACGCAGAATTCGAGCGACAAATGCTTTCCGGAGAATTGGAAGTAGAACTCACACCCCAAGGAACACTTGCTGAAAAATGCAGAGCAGCACAAGCTGGGATTCCCGCTTTTTATACGCCGGCAGGATATGGAACCGAGGTAGCAGAAGGAAAAGAAGTCAAAGATTTTGACGGAAAGCCCCACATTTTGGAACACGCTTACAAAGCCGACTTCTCCATTGTAAAAGCTTGGAAAGGCGATTACGCGGGCAATTTAATATTTAAAGGAACGGCTCGGAATTTTAATTTACCAATGGCCGGCGCGGCGAAAATCACGATTGCGGAAGTGGAAGAGTTGCTGGAACCTGGACAACTGGATCCGAACGAAATCCACATCCCGGGAATTATGGTTCAAAGGATTTTCCAAGGGGAGAAATATGAGAAAAGGATAGAGAAGCGGACTGTGAGGAAGAGAAATTAAAATTTTCTCTATTACAAATTAGTATCTTTATTAAAGCTAATAAATCACAATGAAATTCGATTCAGTTGAAAAATTACTAAGCTACGGAATTTTTACTATTCCGGAGTATCAGCGTGGTTACTCTTGGACTGAAGACCAGTTAGATGATTTATTAAATGATTTAGCTGATGTCGAGTTCATAAAAGAACATTATGCAGGAACAATAACCTTAATAAAATCTGGACAAGAAAAAATTGGAATTACTGATTTAACAAAATATGATATTGTTGACGGTCAGCAGCGGTTAACAACATTTCATTTACTGTTGGTAAGCATTTATCATAGGATAAGGGAAATTAATGCTTCAGAAGCTGATGAAGTAATTATTAAAAATGTTTTAAGTAAGGGGAAATCCTTACTTCGTCTAAATAATAAAGACAATCAAGAATTCTTCTTTTCCTTATTGAATGAGCAAGACATTAATGATATTAAGAAGTTTACTCCAAAAAGTAAAACTCAAAAAAATCTCATAAATTCAAGAATACATTTTTATACATATTTACAACGTTATACATCTATAATCACACTTATTAAAATTTATAATAACCTATTATCTAAATTTAAGGTTAACGTTTTTGAATTAGAGGAAGAATCTGAAGTAGGTTTAATATTTGAAACAATGAATGACAGAGGTTTGCCTTTGTCCGATATGGATAAAGTGAAAAATTATCTAATTTATCTTACTCATCGTCTAAATGAAAAAACACTTGCCAAAGAAATCAATAAAAAATTTGGTGAAATATTTACAGAACTGATGGAGATAAAAAACTATTCAATCACAAGAATAGAGAATCAATTTCTAAAACATTGTTATATTGTATATAGTGGAGATAATAAAGATTTGTCTGATGTTCCAAAAAAAATAAAAACTCAATTGATAAAACAAAGAGAAATTTTTGTAAAAAAAAATCTTTTTGACAATGATACTGCACAAAGAGAGAAAAAAATTAAAGAAATAAAAGATTTTAATAATTTTCTTCATAAAAGTGCCAATTATTATTCTGCAATTTTAAATCAAAGTTTTGATAATGAGGGAGTTAATAATTCTTTTTTCAGACTCGAGACATTAGGTAAAATTGAAACTTTTTTGCCCTTATACTTAGCAATACTAAATAATAAAAAGTTCAAGCCAGAATTTCTGATTGCTATAAATGAAATCTTAGAAGTATTTACTATTAGAGTTTTTGTTTTCGGAAATAAAAAAGGAAATACAGGAAATTCAGCGTTATTCGAACTAGCATATAAAGTATTCACTAACCAAATCAATTTTACAGAACTTAAAAAAGAACTTCGTAATCTTATTGAAAAAAATAGTAATAATTCAGATTTGAAAAAATCCATTGTGAATATTGGAGCTTACAACAGTGTTAATCATTATTCCTTAAAACTTATCCTTTTAGATTATGAATATTTCTTACAAGGGGAGTCAGTTACAAAATTTGATATTGGAGCTATCAAGGATTTGATTCACAATAGTAAAATAAGTATTGAACACATTGCTCCGCAAACTATTCTTCCTGGAGTCAAGCCTATGGAGAATATAAATTTGCTCGGAAATTTAGTTTTAACTTTTAATAATGCAGGTTTAGCTAATAGAACATTTATATCTAAAAAGAATACTTATGCGAAATCCAATTTTGCATCTGAAAGAGAATTAGTGGAATATGATGATTGGAATGATAAAACAATTCTTGAAAGAGGGAAGAAAATCCAGAAATTTATAATGGAAAAGTGGAAACCATAAAATTTTATTATTAATCTCAATTGTAAAAAATAAAACCGTTTCATGTACAAATGACACGGTTTTTGTTAATATGCTTTATTTATCGTTGTAATGTCCCAAAGATTGGATGAGCGTTACAGAAACTTCTTCCTCAAAAATTTCATACACAAATCGGTCTTTTTTATTCACTTCTCTGCTCTAGATTTCGCCATCGTGATATTTCAATTGTTCTGGCGAGCCTGCTCCGGTTCGTGGATGTTCTTCTAGTTCGACGAGAAAAGTTTGTACCTTTTCCATATCCAGTTTTCTGCCCGACTTTTTTATAGCTTTTAAATCCTTCACAGCTCTTTTTGAAAGTTGAACTATATATTTTCCCATATATTTTTTGGGTCAATGGTCAAGAGTTTTCCTTCTTTTTTCTCTTTTCGGGCTTCGTTAATTTTCTTTTCGAGCTCAGTGTTTATAGATTCGTTTTCATTTTTCTCGTATCTGAACTGGATTTTCATTTCTTCCAACAATAATTGGAGTAAATGTAATTGCTTTTCATTTTTAGGTGTGATTAAAATGTTGTCCATAATCATATTTTTTACAAAGTTATAAAAATTCGTTTTTCATCGATTCAAATTACCAAAATTTAAAAAAATGTAGATTTTAAACGCTTTCCACCGCTTTCCGCTCTCCAATCTGCTGCCGCCACATCGCATAATACAAACCTTTTTCGGCCAGCAGATTTTCGTGAGAGCCCATTTCTATCACTTGTCCGCGTTCCAAAACGTAGATTCTGTCGGCGTGCATAATGGTACTCAACCGGTGTGCGATGAGAACGGTGATTTGTTCTTTTCGGTCAGATATATCTTTGATGGTCGTTGTGATTTCTTCCTCGGTAATGCTGTCCAAAGCAGAAGTGGCTTCGTCAAAAATCAATAAATGAGGTTTTCTCAATAATGCTCTGGCAATGGCAATTCTCTGTTTTTCGCCACCGCTTAATTTCAATCCGCCTTCGCCAATCACAGTTTCGATGCCTTTTTCGGCTCTTTCAAGAAGTCCGGTGCAGCTTGCTTTTTTTAAGGCGATTTGGATATCTTCTTCACTTGCATCGGGATTTACGAAAAGAAGATTTTCTCGGATGGTTCCTGCAAAAAGTTGCGTGTCTTGGGTTACAAAACCAATTTGGTTTCGCAGTTCATCAAAATCAAATTCTTTTCCGTTGATGCCATTATAAAAAATATTTCCTTCCTGGGCGCGGTAAAGCCCCACCAAAAGTTTTACCAAGGTACTTTTCCCGGCACCGCTTGGCCCCACAAATGCGATGGTTTCGCCATTTATTACCTTAAAGGAAACATTATTCAGAGCTTTGAAATGGGCAGATTGGTGCTTGAAAGAGACGTGCTGGAACTCCAATTCCTCGAGAGCGCCGATTTGTTTTGGCGTTTTCGGTTTTTCTTCGACGGGTTTTTTCATTAGATTGTCGAAGTTTTTCAACGACGCTTCCGCTTCGCGGTAAGAAATAATGATATTTCCAATCTCCTGCATCGGTCCGAAAATAAAGAAGCCGTAAAACATCAACGACAGATATTGGCCCGGCGTGACGACGTTTCGGAAAATCAGATATAAAAGTGTGAGCGTAATTAATTGTTGTAGAAAATTGACCATCGTTCCCTGAATGAAGCTCAAAGAACGGATGCTTTTGACTTTTCTCAGCTCGAGACCCAGGATTTTGTACGTGTTGTTGTTCAGTCTTTTGATTTCTTGCTTCGTTAAGCCTAAACTTTTTACGATTTCGATATTTCGTAAGCTTTCCGTGGTACTTCCTGCCAAGCTTGTGGTTTCTGCAACGATTGTTTTCTGAATATTTTTTATCCTTTTACTTAATAAATTGGTCACGAAAGCAATGAGAAAAATGCCGACCGTGTAAACCGGCATTATCGACCAATGCAAGCGAACTGCATAGATCGATACGAAAATAATACTCACCAAGATCCCGAAAAATATATTGATAAAATAGGTAATGAACTTCACCGAATCTTCTCGTACCTTAGTCAAAATCGATAGAGTTTCGCCACTTCTTTGGTCCTCAAATTCCTGATAAGGCAGCGCCATCGAGTGTTGCAAGCCATCGGTAAAAATATGGGCGCCAAATTTCTGCGTGATCACGCTCACGACATAATCCTGAAACGCCTTCGCAATCCGGCTTACCATCGCCGTGCCAATCAGCAATCCAAGAAAATAAAATGCACCGTGATAATTGTCGGTTCCGTATAAAAATTGGTTCAAATTTCTGGGGATTAATTTCTCTTTGTCAAAAAAATTGGGATGCGTTACCAATTGATCGAGAATATTCCCTGTAATCGCCGGACCAAATAAAGAAAAAACCTGATTGATAGTAGCTAAAAGTAAAGAAGTGATGAGCAGCCATTTGTGCGGCTTGAGGTAATGCAATAATGTCTTCATAATAATAGTTGCAAAAATACTGATATATATCGAAAGCACTTTTCCATCAAACGAATTTTCTTTATATTGCACTAATAAGTTTTTACTATGCTAACCAAAGAACAAATTGCGCAACGCATCTCCCGAGAAGTCAAAGACAGAATGTATGTAAACCTTGGTATCGGAATTCCAACTTTGGTCGCCAACTACGTCCCAGAGGACATTTCGGTGGAGTTTCAAAGTGAGAATGGCGTTCTGGGAATGGGGCCTTTTCCTTTTGAAGGCGAGGAAGATGCCGATTTGATAAATGCGGGCAAACAGACGATCACGATACTTCCCGGAGGCTCTTTTTTTGACTCAGCATTCAGTTTTGGGATGATCCGAAGCCGCAAAGTGGATCTCACGATTCTTGGCGCAATGGAAGTTTCCGAGAATGGTGATATTGCCAACTGGAAAATCCCGGGGAAAATGGTGAAAGGAATGGGCGGCGCGATGGATCTCGTGGCCTCTGCAGAAAATATCATCGTCGCAATGATGCACGTGAACAAAGCGGGAGAATCTAAGATTCTTAAAAAATGTACTTTACCATTAACGGGCGTCAATTGCGTCAAAAAAGTGGTCACTGAATTAGCAGTCCTTGAAGTCACTGACAAAGGTTTTAAACTTTTGGAAAGAGCGCCGGGGATTTCTGTGGAAGATATTATCAAAGCGACAGAAGCAGAATTGATTGTCGAAGGCGAGATTCCGGAGATGCAGTTTTAATAGAAATTGAAATCTAAAAAATCGACTTCTAAAGTTTGTCCCAACAGAAAAATTATTATCGAAAATATTTGCTGGCGAAAACAGACTAAAAAACAGCTGCCAAATCCTAACTTTGATTTCTAAGAATAACATCATAAAGATCTTGCCGGCGATCGCTCATCGTCTTGACAGATCCGTTGTAATGAAGCTCTTTCAAAAGGTTGAGATCCACATCTACAATGATCGTCATCTCGGTGTTAGGTGTCGCTTCACCTTTGATGGCGTTGGAAGGAAATGCAAAATCTGATGGCGTGAAAACCGTCGCCTGCCCGTACTGGATATCCATATTATTTACACCCGGCAAATTCCCCACACAGCCTGCAATGGCTACATAACATTCATTCTCAATCGCTCGTGCAGCGGCGCAATGCCGAACGCGGGTGTAGGCATTCTGGGTATCGGTGAGATAAGGAACAAAAAGAATTTTCATCCCCTGATCTGCCAATAATCTTGGTAATTCGGGAAATTCTACGTCATAGCAAATCATTATGCCCACTTTTCCGCAATCGGTATCAAACACTTTGATGTCGTCGCCGCCAGTCATTCCGTAATATTTCGTTTCATTTGGTGTGATGTGGATTTTCCTGTATTCATCGATTTTCCCATCTCTGTGAAGCAGGTAGCTCACGTTGTAGAGTTTTCCTTCTTCCAAGATGGGCATGCTTCCGGCGATGATGTTCACGTTGTAACTCACTGCAAATTCCGATATTTTATCTTTAATCTCTTCCGTCAGCTCCGATAATTTTTCCATCGATTCTCGCTCGTTCAGATGATTGAAAGGCGCGAGCAATGGCGTATTAAAAAGTTCTGGAAAAAGACAAAAATCCGACTGATAACCCGAAACGGCATCCACAAAAAACTCCACTTGCTTATAAAAATCTTCAAGATCCTTCAGAGGTCGCATCTGCCATTGCACCAATCCCAGACGAATCACGCTGTCCTGCATCGTATTCTTCTTGGCAGTGTAGTAGATGTTGTTCCATTGCAGCAGCACGGCATATTCCTCCGATTCTGTATCACCTTTGAGATAACCCTTGATGATTTTGACCGGTGAAAAATTGTTCCCGATTTGAAAACTTAGAACAGGATCAAAAATTTCCTTGTTTCGGACTTTTGTGATGTATTCCCGTGGCGACAGTTCTTTGCTGTACAAATGATAATTGGGGATTCTACCGCCCACGATGATGGATCGCAGATTCAGTATTTCACAAAGTTCTTTTCGGGCATCGTACAATCGCCTTCCCAATCTCAGCGCCCGGAATTCCGGATCCACAAATATTTCGATTCCATAGAGCACATTTCCCACGTTGCTGTGTGTGTTGAAGGATTCGTTTCCCGTAATCTCGTTGTAGGTATGCTGATCGCCAAAAAGTTCGTACTGCACGATGATGGACAAGGAGGCCGCAGCCAGTTTGCCATCAACCAAAATGCAGATTTGCCCTTCGGAAAAGATGGAAGTCAGTTTTTGGATATTCCGTTTGCTCCAGACATTGTCGTCCATTTCGGGATAAGCTTTTTGCATCGCTTCCGCCAGTTCATCATAATCATCAACACTGAGTTTTCTTATTTCTACCTGCATTATTGATATTTTTCTGTTAATATTTCTGCTAATTTTTTCATCCCTTCTGTTGCCCGAGATTTGAAATAATTTTCATTGCGCGCGAAGGCATTGGGATTTTCGAGATTAAGATCGATGACGAATATTTCGCAATGATGAGGCACGTATCGCACCAGCGAGGCTGCCGGATAAACTTGCATTGATGTTCCGATCACGAGAAACAAATCCGCCTTTGCTGCCATTTCGATAGCTCTGTCCATCTCCGGCACCATCTCGCCAAACCAGACGATATGCGGCCGAAGCTGCGAACCGTCGGGATGAAGATCGCCCAAAAGAATATCATTTTCCCAATCCAAAATCGCATTCTCATCATTCACGGATCTTGCTTTCTTAAGCTCCCCGTGCAGGTGAAGAACGTTCGATGATCCGCAACGCTCGTGAAGATCGTCCACATTCTGCGTGATGATCTGCACATCAAAATATGCTTCCAATTCTGCAAGCAATTTGTGAGCCGCATTGGGTTCCACTGTTTTCAGTTGCTTTCTCCTCGCATTGTAAAAATCCAAAACCAACTTGGGATTTCTCGCAAAACCTTCTGGCGACGCCACATCTTCGACGCGGTGGCTTTCCCACAGGCCATCAGAATCCCGAAAGGTTTGTATACCACTTTCTGCAGAGATTCCTGCGCCTGATAGGACGACCAGTTTCTTTTTCATTTTTTTTGGTTTTAAACGTCCAATTTGGCGCTGTTAAGCCTCAAGGAATTCAATATCACGGACAACGAACTGAAGCTCATAGCTGCCGCGGCAATCATCGGACTTAGCAAAATTCCGAAGAAAGGGTAGAGCAAGCCTGCGGCCAATGGAATGCCCAACACGTTGTAAATGAATGCGAAAAACAGATTCTCCTTGATGTTTCTAAGCAATTTTTCACTCAGTATTTTTGCTTTGGCAACACCCAGGATGTCGCCTTTCAGCAAGGTAATTCCGGCACTTTCGATGGCCACATCGGTTCCAGTTCCCATAGCGATGCCAATGTTGGCTTGGGCCAATGCCGGTGCATCATTGATGCCGTCGCCTGTCATTGCCACGATTTTTCCTTCGTTTTGAAGTTTTTTAATTTCATTCATTTTGTCGGCGGGCTGGCAGTTGGCTTTGAAATTTTTGATGCCGAGTTCTGCTGCGACTGCTTTTGCGGTATTTTCGTTATCGCCGGTCATCATCATCACCTCGATGTTTTGACTTTGCAGAAATTGAACAGCTTGTTTAGACGTGGCTTTTATTTGGTCGGAAAATGCTAAATATCCCAATACTTTGCCGCCTTTGGCGAGATAGGAAATGGTTTTTGCTTCATTTTGTTGCTGGATTACTTTTTGTTTTAAATCTTCCGGAATTTCAATTTGAAATTGTTTTAACAAAGATTCATTTCCGAGCAGTGTTTCCTCGTTATTGATCATCCCTTTCACACCTTTCCCGGAAATATTTTCAAAATCCTGCACGGTCTCGAATTTGGTTTCTTCAGCGGAATTAATTGATTTTTTGTAAGCATTAAGAACCGCATTGGACAAGGGATGTTCCGAGTTTTGGTTAAGGGAAGCGACCCATTTCAAAATCTCATTTTTGTCAGCGTTTGCGATCGTTTCGATGATGTCAAGGCTTGGCTTGCCTTCCGTAAGAGTTCCCGTTTTGTCGGTAATCAGGATGTTGATTTTATGCATTTCTTCCAGGGCTTCTCCATTTTTGATGAGGATTCCGTTTTGCGCACCTTTTCCGATACCCACCATCAGACTCATCGGCGTTGCCAGACCCAAGGCGCAAGGGCAGGCCACGATCAGCACAGCCACCGCATTGACGAAAGCGTAAATCAACTTGTTTTCTTCTCCGAAAATGTACCAGAGCACAAACGTCAGAACTGAAATTACAATGACTGCGGGAACAAATATTTTGGAAATCCGGTCTGCCAATTTTTGGATCGGCGCTTTTGAGCGGCTGGCTTCATTAACCATTTTGATGATTTTAGAAAGAAGCGTTTCCTCACCAATTTTTTCGGTTTTCATCAAGAAAGATCCGCTACCATTGATGGTTCCGGAAGTCACCTTGTCTCCTATTTTTTTCTCTACGGGGATTGGTTCTCCGGTAATCATCGATTCATCGATATTGGAATGGCCCTCAGTGATTTGTCCATCCACAGGGATTTTTTCGCCGGGTTTGACTCTTAAAATGTCATTAACTTTAATTTCTGATAATGCAACCTTTTTTTCGGTGCCGTCCACCAAAAGATTGGCAGTATCGGGTGCCAGATTCATTAGCGCTTCGATGGCTTTTCCGGTTCGTTGGTGTGCTCTTGCTTCCAGCATTTGACCCATAATCACCAAAGTCAAAATGACGCAGACCGACTCGAAGTAGAGGGGAGCACTGCCGCCGTGGGATAATTCGTGAGGTAAGAGATCGGGAATAATTAATGCGATCAAACTGAAAATAAAAGCTGCTGCCACGCCCAAAGCGATTAGTGAGAACATATTGAGGTTCCACGTTTTGAAGGAAATCCATCCGCGCTTCATCAGAAACCAACCGCCATAGAAAATAACGGGAAGTGAGAGCACTAGTTCAAAGTAGCCCTGCACCTGATGCGAAAATGGCCAATTGATCAGCATTCCGCCCATAGACAAGATAAGAACGGGAACAGAAAATGCAACGGCGATCCAGAATTTTCTGCTCAAAATCTTGTAGGTATCGTCCTCGTGATCTTTATTTTTGGAGGGCTTTGGCACCAGATCCATACCGCAGATCGGGCAACTGCCGGGTTCGTCGCGAATGATTTCCGGGTGCATCGGACAGGTGTATTCGGTGCTTGTTTTTTCGGGGATTTTTACGAGATCCATTCCGCAAACTGGGCATCCGACGTTGGAATCATAGACTTTGTCGCCTTCGCAAAACATTGGGCAGTAGTATTTTCCAGCATTTTGTTGATTCTGGCTGGCAGGATGGTGGTCGTGATGGTGAGAATTTCCATTGGCTCCGCTATTTACCAATTCTTGTGTAATCTTTTCCAGATGCATTTTGCAAACGGGGCAGTCGCCTTTTTTATCATAGACTTTGTCGCCTTCGCAGAACATTGGGCAGTAATATTTTCCGATGTTAGTTTTGAAACTCTCCGGAAGATTGTTTTTAGAGTAGGCTTGTGGTTTTGTTCTGTGATCTTCGCGCTCTTCTATCGGTACGAGGAACATATTGCAGACGGGGCATCGGCCGGGTTGGAAGTAGAGTTTATCGCCCTCGCATTCCATCGGACAGTAATAGACGGAGCTTGGTGAGATTCTTTGATTGGGTGGGATGTTATCGTGGTGATGATTTTGTTCTTTCATTTCTAATTTTTTAGATGACAAAGTTCTTAAAAATATCATTAATGTCCGATAAAAATTAAAATTGGACTGTTTTATTTTTTATTTATTTGTAAATCAATTACTTACTTTTTTGTTTTA
>NZ_QOVY01000012.1 GCF_003932955.1 Chryseobacterium sp. SC28 | reverse complement strand
CAATTTAAGAAAGAAAGTTGCCTGAGAAGGACAACTTTTTATTTTTTTACTAAAGAATATGAATAGATAAAAATTAAAAATCCGACTCACTTTTTGTTGTGAGACGGATTCTTAACTTTTAGCGGTATAATCTGTCGTAGAGATCTTGGAATTCGGCCTTTATCGCTTTCCTTTTCAGTTTAAGCGTTGGGGTGAGCAAGCCGTTTTCGACAGTCCAAGCTTTGGGCGTCAGTTCTATTTTTTTGATTTGTTCCCATTTACCGAGACCCTGGTTGACTTTTTCAATTTCCTTTTCAATCCTAGATTTTATGGCAGGATTGGCGGCGATTTCTTTAGGAGACTCTGTTACTTTGACTTTGTGAAGATCGGCCCAGCTTTTGGCGTAGGCAAAGTCCGGTTGGATGAGTGCGCAAGGCATTTTTTCGCCTTCTCCCACAACCATTATTTGTTCAATGAATTTCGAAGCTTTGGCCAAGTTTTCGATGACCTGCGGTGCTACAAATTTTCCGCCCGAGGTTTTGAACATTTCTTTTTTCCTGTCGGTAATGTAGAGGAAATTGTCTTCATCAATCATGCCGATATCGCCGGTACGGAAAAAACCGTCGTCTGTGAAGGCTTCTTTGGTTTTTTCTTCGTCTTTATAATAACCTTTAAAAACCGATGGTCCTTTCACCACAATTTCGCCGTCCGATTCTATTCGTACTTGCAGATTTTCCAGCGGGGTGCCTACGGATCCGGGTTTCACATGTCCGGGGCTGTTAACCGAAATTACCGGGGATGTTTCCGTCAAGCCATAACCTTCCAAAATAGGAATGCCCGCTGCATGGAAGATGATGTTCAGTCGCTTTGATAGCGGTGCAGAGCCGGAAACCAAGGTGATGAAATTCCCACCCAGACCTTCTCTCCATTTTTTAAAAACCAGTTTGTCGGCGATGATGTGCATCAGGGATTTAGGTTTGCCAATTTCATATTTCTCCGCGATCCCGATGGACCAAAGGAAAATTTTTGCCTTCAATCCGCCGGAGGCAATACCTTTGTTATAAATAGTATCATAAACCTTTTCTACTACCCTCGGCACAACGGTCATATAATGAGGCTTTACCTCGTTCACATTTTCGCCGATTTTATCGATGCTTTCTGCAAAATAAATAGAAATACCGTTACTAAAGTAAAGATAGTACAGCATTCGTTCGAAAACGTGACAGATTGGAAGGAAACTCAGAGTCTTCAATTCCTTGTAGTCAATGCTTTTGTCTTTTGGGATTCTCGGCGTGCTTGCCAGCACGTTTGATACAAGATTGTGATGGGTTAGCGGCACGCCTTTTGGCCTTCCGGTGGTACCTGAGGTGTAGATGATGGTGACGATATCATCCGGATTTACGGCTTTTGCAAGATCATCTACCTCATCTTGAGTCAAGTCGTTTTCTCCTAGATCAAGAATTTCGTTCCAATTGGGAGCTCCGTCTACCTCATCAAATGTAAAAATCCCCACAACTGATGGGATTTGTGCCTTTATTTTGATGAGTTTTTTATAAAGTTCCTTATCAGAAACAAAACAATATTTAATCTCGGAATCATTAAAGATATAAATATAATCTTCTTCGGAAATCGATGGATAGACAGGCACTGTGATGACGCCAATCTGAGAAATTCCCAGATCCATCACTGCCCATTCTGTTCTGTTGTTGGTCGAAATAAGGCCGATCTTATCACCCGGGTTGATGCCCAATTTCAATAATCCGCGAGAAATTTTGTTCCCCAGGTTTACAAATTCCATGGTGGATGTTTTGATCCATTTACCTTTTTTTTTGGTTGCCAGACAATCTTCTTTGGGATATTTTTCTAGGACCAGCGTAGAAAAATCAAATATTCTTTTTGGGTTCATAAAAAATTGTTGTTAATATGTTATTAAAATTGAGTTTACATTGCCGTAAATATAATTTTTTTTTCTCAACCAACAAAACCCGTCAATTTGCTTTTATTTTTTCTTAAAAAGCTTATATTTACAATCAAAATTATAATAAAAACTTATGGATTTCAATCTTACGGAAGAGCAAAAAATGATTCAACAAGCGGCAAGAGACTTTGCGCATGCGGAGCTTTTGGAAGGCGTAATAGAAAGGGATACAGAACAGAAGTTCCCGCACGAAGCCGTCAAAAAAATGGGAGAAATGGGATTTTTGGGAATGATGGTGGATCCGAAATACGGGGGTGCGGGCTTGGACAGCATTTCTTATGTTTTGGCTCTGGAAGAAATAGCCAAAATTGATGCTTCGGCGGCCGTGGTGATGTCTGTGAACAATTCTTTGGTCTGCGCAGGCATAGAAAAATTTGCCAACGAAGAACAAAAAATGAAATATCTGAAACCGCTCGCCAGTGGCGAAGTGATTGGCGCCTTTGCCCTGTCGGAGCCGGAAGCGGGGTCAGATGCCACATCTCAAGCCACCACCGCTGAAGATAAGGGCGATTATTATTTGTTAAACGGAACCAAAAACTGGATTACCAATGGTGGCAACGCAACTTACTATGTTGTGATGGCGCAAACGCACCCCGAGAAAAAACATAAGGGAATCAATGCATTCATCGTGGAACGAAGTTGGGAAGGTTTCCAAGTAGGGAAGAAAGAGGATAAATTGGGAATCCGAGGAAGTGATACACATTCGTTAATGTTTACCGACGTGAAGGTTCCCAAGGAAAACAGAATAGGAGAGGACGGGTTTGGTTTCACATTTGCAATGGCCGTACTCAACGGCGGCAGAATCGGGATTGCGTCTCAGGCTTTGGGAATTGCTTCCGGCGCTTATGAATTATCTTTAAAATATGCTAAAGAGAGAAAATCTTTCGGGACAGAAATCATCAATCATCAGGCAATTGCTTTCAAATTAGCTGATATGCACGTGAATATTATGGCCGCAAGAATGCTGATCTACAAAGCCGCCGCCGAGAAAGATGAAGGCAAAGACATCTCGGAAAGTGGCGCAATGGCAAAACTTTATGCCTCACAAGTAGCGATGGATACAACGATTGAAGCGGTTCAAATCCACGGCGGTTACGGTTATGTGAAAGAATATCACGTGGAAAGGATGATGCGCGATG
Organism: Chryseobacterium sp. SC28; assembly: GCF_003932955.1. Lineage (GTDB taxonomy): Bacteria > Bacteroidota > Bacteroidia > Flavobacteriales > Weeksellaceae > Epilithonimonas. The sequence continues at coordinate 85,253 of NZ_QOVY01000012.1, read as the reverse complement.
CCAAAATCACACAAATCTACGAAGGCACGTCCGAGATTCAAAAGATTGTGATTTCCAGAGCGATTGCGAAAAAATAGATTAGCAAAATTTTCACTACTAAAACGGATCTAATAATAAAAAAAATCTTGTCAAAGTTTATATTTTGGCAAGATTTTCATTTAAAAACATTGCAAAAATTGAGTCATGGTGTTTAAATTCCAGCACTATTTTTTTACAATTTTTAACTGTAATTAATTTTGTTACAATTAAAAATATTTACTAAATTTGTTTTCTGATGAGCAACACAAGATTCGCAACCGCAATCCATATCATGATACTTCTGTCGAAAGATTCACAGAGATGGCACACGTCTGACTGGTTGGCAGCAAGCATCAACATTAATCCGGCGATGGTGCGCAAAGAGCTGATAAATTTGAAAAAAGCCGGCCTAGTAGAGAGTCGGTTGGGAAAAGACGGCGGCGTCAGAATGGGCAAAAATGCAGAAGAAATCAGTGTTGCAGAAATTTATCAGGCGATAAAAAGTTCAGAAATCCTTGGTAAAAAAAATCAACATCCCAATCCGATCTGCACGATAGGAAAAGACATTAATAAGAACTTGGATGCCTTATTTTCGGAAACCGACGATTTGGTGTCCCAATTTTTGAAAAGTAAAAAACTATCCGATTTTAGCGATCAGTTCGAGTAAAAATTTTCGTGAAAAAATGTAACAAGTTATATTACAATTAATTAAAGTAAATATTATGAGCAAAAAAGTAGCAGTAATCGGAGCCACAGGCTTCGTAGGACAACACATCGTAAACGAGCTTGCAAACCGCGGCTATGAAGTAAATGCCATCGCGAGAGACGTCTCCAAAATAGAACCGAGAGACAACGTGCATCCCATCAGCGCAGATGTGAATCAGGTGGACGAATTAGCAAAAGTTCTGGAAGGAAATGACGCCGTAATCAGCGCCTTCAATCCGGGATGGAATAACCCGAATATCTACGAAGATTTTCTGAAGGGTAGTCAAAATATCGAAAAAGCGGTGGAGAAATCAGGCGTTAAGCGATTCATCACCGTTGGCGGTGCCGGCAGTCTCTACATTGATGGCCAACAGGTGGTCGATGGGCCTCACGTGCCGGAAGAGATCAAACCGGCTTCGCAATCCGCAAGAGATTATCTGGAAATCATCAAAAAGAACGATGTGCTGGACTGGACGTTTTTCTCTCCGGCCATCGAGATGAATCAGGAGACCGCGGGCGTGCGAAGAGGCACTTACAGAATTGGATTGGAAAATCCGGTCTTCGACGAGAATGGACGAAACGTTCTGTCGGTAGAAGACGTGGCCGTTGCTTTGGTGGATGAGCTGGAGCAAAATAGATTTATCAGAAAACGTTTTACAGCAGGATATTAAATCGGGTTCATCATTTAATTATTTTCGCAATTTAATTCGTAAAAATAACCCTTTCAACGTCTCTAATGTTGAAAGGGTTGTTTGTTATTGATCGATCCTCAATCAGTCTATGATCTGGAAAGTCTAAAGAACTACCTAATAAAATAAATCAACTCTCATTAAATCTATTTCTCGTAAACCAAATACCCAAAAGCATCCAGACTGACATCGGAACCTTTGAGCAGCTCATTTTTAGATTTCGAAAATACATTTTTGAAATTGCCGCCAACATTGTCATCGTCCAATTTAAAATTAACAGGATCTTTGGTGGTATTAATTAAAACCAAAACTTCTCGGTCGCCATTTTTCCTGAGGTAAGCCAAGATTTTTTCGTTGGCATTGGTATTGACCCAAAAAGTGGTCACGGCCGGATCGCCGCCTCGCAGCGCAGGATTTTCGGATTTCAATTCGAATAGCGTTCGGTAAAAATCTTCCAATTCATATTTCCCCGTCCAAGGAATCGGGTCTTTCTCGAAGAACTCCAGCCGTTTGTTTTTCATCGGCAGCTCTTGGCCATTGTAGAGCAAGGGAACGCCGTTCCACGTTGCCGAGAAAACGGCTAATGCAGGCGCAAAATCGCCGTACTTTTCATATTCTGTTCCGTTCCAGGAGTTTTCGTCGTGATTGCTGGTAAACCACGCTCTCATCGAGTTGTCGCCCAATTTGGAATATTGCTCCAAAAGATTTTTGAGCTCAGAGAGCGGCAAATGCTTTTGATAAAAATCCTGAGTGAGGTGCATCCACTTCCAAGTGTAGCTCGCATCGAAAACTTTTCCATATTCGGGCGCCTCCAGCTCATCAAATTCGCCAAGGAAGAATAGGGGTTTCAGTTTTTCTACTTCCGGCCGTGCCTGTTGCCAGAAATCGACTTCCACCCAGCTGGCAAGATCGCACCGGAAGCCGTCGATATTGGTTTCTTTGACCCAATATTTCATCGCTTCTATCATCGCGAGGCGCATTTCTTTGTTGGAGTAGTCTAGTTCTATGATGTCATCCATTCCGCTGGCTTTGTGGAAACTTCCATCGGCATCTTTGAGGTAATATTCCGGATGAGACTTGGTCCAGACGTGATCCCAGCCGGTGTGATTGGCCACCCAGTCGATAATGACTTTGAAACCCATTCGGTGCGCCTCGTCCACCAGATGTTTGAAGGTTTCCAAGGTTCCGAACTCCGGATTGATCGACGTATAATCCGCTGCCGCGTACTGACTGCCGAGGCTCCCCTTCTTGTTGAGTTGCGCAATGGGTGTAATTGGCATCAACCAAAGCGTTTTTACGCCCATTTTTTTGAGTCTCGGAAGATTTTTTTCGAAAGCGGCAAAAGTACCTTCGGGCGTGTACTGTCTAATGTTGACTTCGTATATATTGGTGGTTTTTTTCCAGTCTTGAGGGTGTTCCATAGATGTTTTTTCAGTGGGTTTCAGGGTATTGCAGGATAATAGTAAAGCGGCGATTGCCGGCAGAAGAATCAGCTTTTTCATCTGTATATCTTTAATTTTTTATGATCCTACTGCAACACTTTCGGGAGATTGTTCATTTGAAAAATCTTTTCCGTTGGCTATTGCGGGATCTTGCAGTCTATTTTGTAAATGTAATAAAAAATGAGAAAGCCCGAGGAATTTGATTATGCTAATATTTTAAAAATATTTTTTTGATGGACACCTTTTGTCCGTTTGGTATCATAGTTTTGTCAAAAAAATAGAGATGATGACAGAAAAACAAATAGAATTTTTTGAGCTTCTGCAAAAAATGCAGCAAAAAAATCATGATTTACTCCCGTATTTGCAGGGAGAAAATTTATTTCGGGGAATATTTGGCACCAACGCAAACAAATTGGTTTGAAGATTTAGAAAGAGAGTGGAGTGAGGAGACTTCTACTATTTTGGAGCAATTCTCGGTATCGGGTACTCGGAATTATCATCTATGTCTATTTGAAATACGAAAGGTGTGAAAACAAACTTCATCACTTTTGCAGATATAGAACGGTTTTTTTATATGGATATCGAGAATTTAATGATCTTGCAACTTCGCGACAGCATTTTTGAATTGGAAGACAAAAGCCTTATCCAGATCAGCAACGCCGAATTTTATTTGGTGCGGGTTTACAACAAAGCAGACCAACGGGAAAATGATTACTATATGTTGCCTTCAAAACCATCCTTTGTGCCGTTTGCCAACAACAAATAGTGAGGTTGATACTTATTTCATCACGATTGGGCAATTGGCACCGCTGGTTGGTTTGACGTCATTAGAATTTCTGAAAATGAACAAGGCACTTCGCGAGTTGGAAGATCTCGATTTGATAAAGATAAAGGATGGGGATTATTCCTTTGTCCGGTGGCTGGAGAATGTGGATAAATCTTTGGAGTATTCACAGTTTGTAGAAACTCCTTTAATTAATGCTCAAAATAAAACTTGCGAACTGACCGAAACATTTATAAACCAGATTATTAAACTTTAAAAAAATAAATGATGTACCACATTTTCGAATCTGTCAACAATTTCTACTTAGGAAACTCCGAAATGTCCTTCGTAGGCTTGGAACAATGTAAAACCGACTTTCAAGAAGAATGCCGCGCGCTCTCCGAAACCTTCGCAATCGGTGATACAGAAGCACTCTTGCTGCTTACGATTATCTGTCTTAATGTAGATTACAGAACTTGCAGGATTGAAGATATTGCCGACAGGCTTGGAATCTCGCGGTTGGAAGTTCTGAACCACGCCGATTCTCTATTTTCTCTGCAGGAAAAAAAAATAATAGAGCGGATTAAAATGGAGGAATTGCCGGAGCAAAAGCGCTTCTTTTTGAATAAATTCAAATATCCACTGGAGATTATGAACTGGCAATTTACGATTGGCAAAACCGTGCAGAAGGCGATTTTCCCGTGGATTAATGAAAATTAATTTTGTTTTACGGGAAACCGTAATGTAGGGATTTACTTTTTTTATACATTTGATAATTAACGAACTATGGAAGAAATCAACGGATTAAGAGAACTGTTCCACCACATTTATGAAGAGCTCTCCAACGACAATTACGAAGCGGAAGAGCAAGTGGCGGATTTGGAAGAAAAAATAGACTTACTGACAGATGAATATGCCTATCAGGACGATTACGATTTCCAAGGTGAGCGCAAGGAATCTGATGCCTTGAAAAAATTGAAAAATGATATCCAAAAGATGAAACGAGAATTTGATTTCTATGATGAGGAGGCAGAACTGGATATGATGTTCCCCAATCGGCACGATGAAGATTTTGATGAAGATGATTTGGGATTTAGGAGTGTTTTTGGGGATGAGTAATCTCGGTGATAGAAGACCACAAAATTATTCAGATTTAGAGAATTAAAAATTAACCAAATAAAACTTAAATTATGGCAAATCAATTATGGAAAGTAACTGCGAAAAGAGACAGTTTCAACATTAAAAAAGGGATGAATGTAGAAATTCTTATCAAAAATGCAAGCAGGAAACCAAATCAGAAAGAGGTTGTAGAAGCTATCAACGAAAAATATGGCGATAAAACTGCAACTAACGGGACTAGTTTATCAATTTTTGAAATAGAAGAGTTGAACTAATTTTATGTTTTAAAAGAAAAATTACTGAAATATGTGTTGTAAACCTTACTTGGAAGAAAAAGTTCTTGAAGAAATTAGAACTTTAGACTTGAAAATACCAAAATATCAGCGTCCTTATAAATGGAGAAAAGAACACGTTATCCAGCTGCTGGATGATTTGTATGAAAATATCTATCAAAAATCTAATAATTTATATAGAGCAGGAAGCATTATCATACATAAAGAGAATGCCGATCTCAATATTGTTGACGGTCAACAAAGATTGGTTACATTGACATTAATCTTTCAGTTTCTTAAAAAAGAAAAGAATATAGATTCTGATTTGAAATTATTGTTTGGTGCTGAATTTAAAAATACAACATCAAAAAATAATATCAAATATAATTACCAGATTATTAAAAATTGGTTCAATTCAAAGTCATTTAATGTTAAAGATCTGCAGTACTTTGCCACAAAAATAACGAGCAGATTACAATTTGTATTGGTGACGGTATTTCATCGGGAGGAAGCTTTTCAACTTTTTGATTCACAAAATTCTAGGGGAAAAGAACTTTATGTAGAAAATTTGCTTAAAGCTTTTCATCTGCGTGAAATGGAAAAAGACGGATATTCAGAAAAAGATTTAGAAAAGTATTCTGTCAAATGGGATGATTATATTCTTGATGAGAAGAAATTAATAAATATTTTAGGCAATCATCTTTTTCGTATTAGAAAATGGACAAAGGGTGAAAAACAGTATACTTTTTCGAAATTGCAAATTAATGAATTCAAGGGAATTAGTCTGAGTTCGGAAGTAATTTACAACTATGATTTATCATTTAGAATTTTGGAAGGTTATAGCCAAAATGCAAAAAATGATTATTTACTGCGAAATTTTCATATTCCGAGCAAATTTCCATTTCAGATTACGATGCCAATTATTAACGGTAAAAACTTCTTTGATTATGTATTTCATTATTTGGAGTTGAAAGGTAAAATATTCAATGATTTGGAAAAAAACAGATTTAATCTTTTTTACAAACAGTTGTGTTTGGGGAATAGTACTAATGAAGAATATTATATTAAGGATTTCAACTATGGCAAAAGCTTGAGAACAGGTGACGTAAAGGTGAGAAATCTTTTTGAAAATATATGTTTATTATTTGTCGATAGATTTGGAATAAAAAATTTTGATAAGATATATTTCGAGGAATTTTACAAAAATGCCTATCAATTGAGATTGGACAAAAAGGCGATTAATGATAACACCATAATAAACTACGAAAAAGGACAAAAATTTTTCAAATTAATTTCTAATTCATATTCCCCCGAAGAAATTCACTCTAATTTGTTCTGTAATTATTCTCCAAATAAACCTTGGACAAATTTGGATTTTGTGAGTGGTACAGAGGATATGTATAAATTTTTAAAAGGAGATAAAAATGTCGAATAAAATACAATATGCATTTTGTATAGAAAAAATACTTTCTGAAAATCAATATTTAATTCCTATTTATCAAAGAAATTTTGAATGGGAAAAAGAAGAGATTTCTAAATTAATACTTGATATCAATAATTTTGGGGAAAATTATTACTTGGGAACTTTGGTTACATCAAAAAAATCTGATGATCAATATGAATTGATTGACGGGCAACAAAGACATACGACATTGAATCTTATAAAATATTATTTGAAAGAAAAATTAAGAGACAATTATTCTGTGTATAATGTTTTTAAAAAATGTTTTGAAGTTCATAACCTCAATTTCCAAGCGAGAAAAGAATGTAAATTATTTTTTGAACAGCTTACGAGCGGGACGGATAATGTACAAAGAAATTTTAAATCGAAGAATCTTTTGGATGCAATTAATATTATAAAAAATGCTTTTATTGAGGAGGGAATTAAAGAAGATGAATTTGCAGAAAAATTCTTCCGAAAAACTTATCTTTTCAGAACAGAATTGCCAGAAAACACTGATCTGAATCATTATTTTGAAATAATGAATAATAGAGGTGAACAATTGGAAAAACACGAAATTCTTAAAGCTCAGCTGATGGAAGTCTTGAAAAACAAAAATAAAGAGGACTTATTTTCAGAAATATGGGATGCTTGTTCGGATATGGGAGACTACATTTGGAATAATTTGGAAAAAGATTTCTCATTAAGAATATTTTCTGAAAACTTTACTGATTGGAATTTTGAAAAATTTTTGGAAAAATTTAATGCGAAAACTGAAGAAGATAAGTTAGGTTTAAATTCAGATGTAGATAATAATCAAAAAGAAAAAGAAATTTTCAAATTAGACGATATTATAGATCATCATTTAATTTCAGATAAGTTTTCACAGGAGCATCAGGAGAAAACTTCAAAATTCCGTTCTGTACTACATTTTCCAGAATTTTTAATTTACACATATTACAATACGATGTCAATTGATGGAAAAAATTATGATGATAAAAAATTATTGGAAATTTTTAAAGACTATGTAGAATCGGAAACTTTCATTATAGAGCTTCTAAAAAATAGGATATATTTTGATAAGTGTATAATAAAACAAGTTCTTAATACAGAGGAAAAGAATCAGAATTGGGGGATTAGAACATATGTGCTAAAGGAAAAATCATTTGATCTCAAGGAAACAGCGTTTGAAAATAGTAAGTATGAGGATAAATTGGAAATGCTGCAGTCTATGTTTTATTATTCTACTCTTTCGGATAATAAAAAAGAATGGTTGATAAATTTGTTGAAAGAAAAACCCAAGGAAGCTGATAAGTTATATACAATTTTATATGAAAATTTTAGAACCTATATTCAGAATCTAAATGTCGATGATCTTTATTATCAGAATTTTGCGTCAAAAATTTTCTACTATTTTGAATATATGTTATGGGACTACTGGAAAGAAAAACACTCCCGTGCCGAAGATGGATTAGATCCCAAAGACAAAGATCTTCTTAAGAATTTATTAGAAACAAGAATATCTAATATAGTTAAAAAAGAAAATAAAGAAGAAAATAAAGAAGACCACCAAAATTTATTTCATACTTTCAGATTTAGACAGTTGAATTCTGTAGAACATCTTTTTGCACGAAATAATATTGATAAAATTGATATAACACCCGAACAGCAAGATAAAGGTAATATTATAAACTGTTTTGGAAATTTATGTCTAATATCTAATTCTGAGAATTCTTCGGCAGGAAAAGATCATCCTGAGTATAAAAAAGATACATATCAAAATAACAATTTCAGTCTGAAAAGGTTAGTAATGTTCCAGACATTTTATGAATATCCGGAAGAAATTTGGAATTCACGTGGAATTATTCAGCATCAAAATGAAATGCAAGCACTACTGAAGCATTATCAGACACTGGTGTATCCTCAGTCTCCCCAAAACTGAGGATTTCTTCTTAAAAAAAACAAACGCAAACGCCCATAATATGTCCATTTACCATTTTATCTTTACACTCTAAAAAAAACAATAATGGCAATCCTGGACAAAAACTTCACATTAATGAGCATCGCCAATTTTCTGAAAAGTAAACCCAACGGCGCAAACTTTAAAGAAATCTTGAAACACCTTGAGGAATTATACCACAAAGAAAGTTTCTCAAAAGATTTGGCATCCAGCCAGAGAACCTTCAATAGAGATAAGAACCTACTTTTGGAATTGGGAATCGAAATCAAATTCAAACGATCCACGATGACTTATCAAATCGTCAATGAAGAGTTTTCCCAAAATTCGCACACGATCTTTGACAATATTCTGTTGATAAATGCCTACAAACAAGCCGAAAACAACTCCGAAATACTGCTTTTCGAAAAAAGGCAAGCTTCCGGTTTGCACCACTTAGAAGGACTGATTAGAGCCATAAAGAATTCCAAAACCATAACTTTCAATTACACCAAACATTGGGAGGGCATTCCCAAGAAAAAAGTTGTGGAGCCCTACGCCCTGAAGGAGTTCAAAAACCGCTGGTACCTGCTGGCCAATGAAGTGGATGGAAAAGACTTCTTCCTCAAAACCTTTGGTCTCGACAGGATTTCAGATTTAGAACTCAATTCCAAGACCTTTAAAAAACTAGACACAGACATCGATGCTCTGTTTAAAAACTCATTCGGAATCATTTCTACTTTGGATCAGAAACCTGAAACCATTGTTTTGTCCTTCGATTATGAACAAGGCAAATTCGTGAAATCCCTGCCACTTCATCATTCCCAAAAAGTCTTGGTCGATAATGACTCCGAATACCGAATAGAACTCACCCTTTTCCCGACCTACGATTTCTATCAAGAACTTCTCGCACACACGGGAAGAATGAAAATCCTCTCGCCGGAAAGTGTAAAAGCAGAATACCTTAAATTGATAGATGCGGCTAAAATGTGATAAGTTGAAAACTCTATCCAATTTTAAGTCCCTGTCTATCGAAGAGGATTTTTGCAGTTCAACTTTCTTCAAATTATAATATATCCCCAATTAATCAGCCTTGGATAATATCTTTTCCCTATTTTCGTTGGAAAGGAAATGCATTTTGTCAAGATCCCGCTTGCACAAGAATCTTAAAGACAAAATTTAGAAAATTCTATCAAGGATGAATTCAAAAAAAATAGTACTTGCTTCAATGATTTCTTTGTATGGAATTACCGAAGCGCAACAATCTCAATATTTTACAAAAAACGAAGATTATCATTTTACCTTGGCCGATGATCTCTACCGGACCAAAATCTACAACGCTTCGCAATACGAATTTTCCAAACAATATTTTTACAACAAGGATCTCAGCAATGCCCGAAAAGAGGCTTCGGCGTTTTTCAGCAACGTGATTGGCGTGATTCTGCAGCAACAATATGCGGAAGAAGGCTTGAACGCTTTTATGAAAGAATATCCGAATTCTGCTTATTTTGCGCAGGCAAACGGCCCTTTGGCGAATTATTATTTGTCCAAAAAAGATTTTGAAAAAGCGTTGGCCACTTTGCAAAAAGTCAATCAGGCGCAGCTGAGCCGCGAGGAAAACACGCAGCATATTATGAAATTGGGCTATGCCAAATTTATGACCGGCGATTCTGCTGGAGCGATCGAGGCTTTGGAAGAATCTTTCAAATCTGCAGATGAAGCCAGCAAACCGGCAATTGCTTATATGTTGGGACATTTGTATTATGCTGACAAACAGAACGATAAAGCTTTTATCTATTTCGATCAGATTAAAAATAATGAGGAATATGCGCATCTTGTGAAACCGTATTATGTTCAGATGTATTACAATCAAAAGAATTATGACCTTGCAATTTCAGAAGGAAATGATCTTCTAAATAATGGAAAATCAACAAGTTACGATGCGGAAATCCATAAGATAGTGGGCGAAAGTTATTTTATGAAAGGCGATTATCAATCGGCTTATCCGCATCTTAAATTATTTTTGAACCAAGAGCCAACACCCTCAGAATCTGATCTTTACGAAATGGGATTTGTGGCCGCTCAGTTGCAGAAAAATGAGGAAGCCGTCGGCTATTACAACCAACTCATCAACAGCAATTCTCCGTTGGCTCAAAACGCTTATTACCAGCTCGGGAATGCATATTTGGAAACCGGAAAAAAACAGGAAGCTTTGTCGGCTTATCGGAATGCTTCACAAATGAATTATGACCCGAAAGTTCAACAATTAGCTTTGGAACAATATGCAAAATTGGGTTACGAACTGGGAAATCCGTTTGAGAATTCATCAAAAGTAATCCAAAGGTATATTGACAAATATCCGAAGAGTGAGAAAATTCAGGAAATGAAATCGCTTTTGGTGAAATCCTATTTGTATTCCGGAGATTACAAAGCGACTTTGGAAGCGCTCGGCAAACTCGACCAGAAAACGAATGAGACCAAGAAAATAGAGCAGGAGGTTTCCTATCTTTTGGGTTCTGAGGAATTCAATAAAGGGAATTTTGACGTGGCTGAAAATTATTTCAAGCAAAGTCTCCAGTACAATCTCAATAAAGATTTTTACAACAAAGCGCAATATTGGCTGGGTCAAACTTATTATCAAAAAGGCGATTACAAATCAGCGATTGCGACTTACACCAAGCTCGAAAATGAAACGGCTGAAGGATTTCCGGAACGTGAACAATTGGATTACGATTTAGGTTACGCCTATTTTAAACTCAAGGATTTTGTGCATGCTCAGGAATATTTTAAGGAATATTTGAGATTCCCGAAACAGGAATTCAAGGCGGATGCAGAATTGCGTTTGGCCGATACTTATTATGCTAACAATCAATTGAATGAAGCTTTAGAAATCTATAATAAAACCGAAAACGCCAGCGATTATACTTTGTATCAGAAATCTTTGGCTTTAGGTTTCAAAGGCGATACGGTTGCTAAGATTTCGGAATTGAAAAGCTTAATTTCAAAATATCCCAAATCGGAATATGTTGATGATGCGAATTATGAAATAGCAACAGCTTATGCACAAAACGACGATTTTGATAATTCAAATTCATACTTCGAAAAAGTCATCCAATCAAGTCCGGACAAAGACTTAGTTGCCAATTCCCAGATTTATAGAGCTCAAAATTACATCGATCAAGATCAAGCCGATCAAGCGTTTGCGGAATTTCAACTTTTGGCAAATCAATATAAAAATACAGCCTTTGCAGAGAAAATAGTTCTGGCTTCCAAACCTGCTTTCGTGAAAAAAGGCGACGTTGCCGGTTATGAAAATTTTGCTAAAACTTTGAATGTGAAAGTTGATAGTTCGGAGATCAATGAGATTAATTTCAATCTGGCGCAGGAAAGTTTTGCTAAGAAAGATTATGCGAAAGCCGTTGCTTATTACGAAAAATATCTGGATCAAAGTCCGAGTGGGGACAATCTTTTCAAATCTCAATACGAGTTGGGCGAAAGTTATTATCAGTTAAAACAAATTGACAAAGCGATGTTGCCGTTGCAAAATGTTGCCGATTTCCAGAATGATTATCAGCAAGATGCGCAGGTTCGATTGGCTCAGATCTACATTTCGCAAGACAAAATTGCGGATGCGAAAAAATATCTGGAGCAAGTTGCCAACTCCACGAATGTGAATATCAAAAACTTTGCTTCGATAGAATTGATGAAAATCTATGCGGACGAAAAGAACTTTGCGGAAGCGGAGAAATTCGCCAATGCAGTGATCTCAAACTCGAAAAATTCTGCAGCAACGTTGGAACAGGCGAAAGTTATCAAAGCAAGAAGCCTGATGCAACAATCGAAAGATAAAGATGCGCAATCAGCTTACACAGCTCTGGAAAAATCCTCCAATACAGAAGTTGCGGCGGAAGCTTTGTACGCAAAAGCCTTCTATCAAAACAAAGGAAAAGCCTTCAAATCGTCGAACGAAACGATTTTCAAATTGGCAAACAATTATGCTTCCGAAGAATATTGGGGCGCAAAAGCTTTGGTCATTATGGCGAAAAATTATTTGGCTTTGAAAGATAATTACCAGGCGAGTTACACGATTGATGAAGTTATAAAAAATTATCAGGATTTTCCGGAAGTTGTTGCTGAGGCGAAGGAAGTGAAATCGCAAATTAAGAAGTAATATGAAAGTCCTGAAGGGACGACTTAGCCCAGAATAGGATGAAATCCTATTAAATATGATAACAAAAATTAAAAATGAACAAACTGAAATATATCGCCGTTCTGGCATTTTTAGGAACTTTCGGAATCTCGGAAATCGGAGCTCAGATCAAAGAAGAGCAACTGATCCTAAACAGAAAACGTGAACCTGAAGTGAAAAAGATCGAGAAGAAAACAACGTCTGTCATCCAAGAAAAAAATTATCCGCCGGAAAATAAAAAGAAGGAAGATTCTCTCAATCTCAAATATGACATCGTGAATGTTCCGCCGGTTTCTAACTTCAAAACGACGGAAATTCAAAACGAAGATATTTCTCCGAAATTCAATAATGATTATCAGTCCAATTATTTCAGATTGGGTTATGGGAATTATGGAAAGTTCTTGGCAGACGCGAATATCTCGGGAAAAATTACGGAAAATGCAGAAGTAGGAGCGGATGTTCATTATTTGTCAACGACCGGACTGAAGAAAGATTACGATTGGGATTCCAAAAGCAGTCAGGCGAATATCAGCGCATTTGCAAATATCTATGCAGAAAAAGGGAAATATAATGTGGAGGCCAATTATGGTTTTAAGAATTATAATTACTACGGAATCTACGCTTTGACGCCACAAAATTCTGATCCGGATCTGGAACAGAAAGTCAATAAATTCGGTGTGAATGCCACTTACGATCATTATTCCAACGAGATTTTGAATAATATAAAAGTGAGGTCATATTTCTTAAGCGATCATTTTGATGCAAAAGAAAGTTACGCAAATGTGGAATTTAATTTATCTAAGCACGATTTTGCAATCAATGACCAGATCACGGCAAACAGCGATTTGGGAATCGATTTGGAAACCGTAAATTCTAAGTTTAAATTGCTAAATCATAATAATTCTGACCAACTGAATTTCAATTTATCACCAAAAATCACTTTTTATAAAGGCGAATCGTATTTGTTAATCGGTTCGGATTTTAGTTTTCTGAATTCTAAATTGAGCGATATTTCCGGCGAAAATAACAGAAACAAATTCTACTGGTTCCCACGAGCGGAAGTTTTGTTGGCGGCAGCGGACGAATTTAAAATTTATGGCGGCGTAGACGGCGGTTTGCAGCTGAATACCTACGGAAATCTGTTGGAAGAAAACCCATTTTTGATCTCGGATCTGCTTTTGAAACCGACTGAAAATAAATACCATTTCTATTTCGGTTTGAAAGGTGATATCAATCAGATGTTCAAATATGATGTGAATGCAGGTTTCAGCAAAGTGAACGGCGCGCCGTTTTTTGTAAATGATGGATTGTTTGATTCTAATATCGCTGCAGAAAGAAGAGCTTATGATTATGCGAATACCTTCCGTTCTGTTTATGACAACGGAAATCTGATGGAAATTAAAGGAGATTTGCAAGCTTTCCCGATGGAAAATCTGACTTTAGATGCAGGTTTGCATATTATGAAATATGACTTGGACAATCTGGACGAAGTTTATTACAAGCCTGTGGTACAATTTAATTTGGGAGCAAAATATTCGATGCTCGAGAAAAAGCTAAATCTCGGTTTCAAAGGATATTTTGTAACGGACAGAACGTCAAATGCTTTTAATATTCAAGCAGACAGCTTCAACCCCAATGTTTACACTTCTACCGAAAACAGAAATGAGAAAGTTGGCGGTTATGCAGATTTAAATTTGTCTGCGGAGTACAAGTTTCACAAAAATTTCAGTATTTTCGCACTCGGAAATAATCTTCTGAATACGAAGTACCAAAATTATTTGGGTTACAAAGTTTTGGGCGCGCAGGTTTTAGCCGGCGTGCAGATTACGTTCTAAAAATAATTGATATGATGATATGAATGATTACGAATCATTTAGAATTCATCAATATCATTTATTAAAAAGGCTGCGTAGTTCAACTGGATAGAATATCAGATTTCGGCTCTGAGGGTTGGGGGTTCGAATCCCTCCGCGGTCACAAACAAAGGAAGAGGCTATTTTAGAAGTGCTTTTTCCTTTTTTTATTTGGAATCTTCCCCTGATTTTTAGGAAAAATAAGTTCAGTTTTGTAGAAAATAGAAATCATTTCAATCAGAATTTTATGTGAACCTATTTTGTCAAATTCGATCCATTTTCTTAAGGATTAACTTTTTTAAATTCTCTATTTAGCTTGCTATTTCTATAGCCATAAAGAAAATAAATTACCAAACCGATCGCGAACCAAACACCAAACCAGAACCAATTTTCGTGGCTCATTCCCGTGAGCAGGTACAAGCAGGAACTCAAACCAATTAATGGAATTAAAGAAAGATTTTTGATAAAAGTAAGAAGACACAAAACCAGATTGACCGCGATATAAACCAAGATGGCCAAGCGGAACTCACCCTCTTTTGGATCATTGATATTCGTCAGTTGGCGGAAAAAATCGGGCTGATAAAAATAGAAAAATACCAGTCCGCCGATGAAGATCAGAGGAAAAAAATATTTCCCGTTGATATACGGCAAATGAAATCTCCCTTTGATTTTTTCTTTGTTGGGAAGCAGCAGAACGCCGCCGCAAACCAGCACAAACGCAAAGATGGTCCCGATGCTCGTAAAATCCAAAATAAAGGATTTGTCGGTAAATAAAATGGGAACACCCACCACGAATCCTGTGACGATGGTTGCAAATGAGGGAACCTTATTCTTGCTATGAACTTCCTGAAACTTCTTTGGCAAAAGTCCATCGCGAGACATCGCCATCCAGATTCTCGGCTGCCCCATCTGGAAGACCAATAGAACGGTGGTAATGGCTACGATCGCAATGAGCGAAACGATAAATTCCATCCAAGGTATATTCAGATTAGAAGAATCAAAAATGAAAGACAGCGGATCGCCAATCCCATCAAATTTTTTATAATCTACCACGCCGGTCAAAACGAGCGTCAAAACAATATAAATAACGGTGCAAAGTGCAAGGGAAATGAGCATGCCCCGTGGCAGGTCGCGCTGCGGATTTTTGGTTTCTTCCGACAACACCGAGATGGCGTCAAAACCGATGTAAGCGAAGAAAACGCCGGAAACAGCAGACATTACGCCGGCAAATCCGTTGGGCATAAACATGCCAACATCGCTACCCGGAGCTTTCGGAAACCAATTGCCGGTATTCACAAATCCAATCCCGACAGCAATTACCAACAAAATGACAAACAGTTTCAGAATCACAAAAAAATTGTTGAAATTCTTACTTTCTTTGATTCCTTGGTAGCACAGCCAAGTTATTAATCCATTGATAATTAAGGCCGGAATATCAAGAATAATCTTCAATCCGCCCACCACGGGCGCCGAGGTCCAGGCATTCACGAGTTCTGCATTGGTAGATTGGTTCAGAAATGCTTTCTTAGCTTCGGTGTAGCTGCAGGTAAGGAAATCCGGAATGTGAATCCCAATTCTTTCCATAAAACTGGTAAAATAATCGGACCACGAGAAGGCCACATAGATGTTCCCAAAAGAATATTCCATAATCAGAGCCCAGCCAATGACCCACGCAATCAACTCTCCGAAACTGGCATAAGCATAGGTGTAAGCGCTTCCTGCCGTGGGAATGCGGCTTGCAAATTCTGCGTAGCACAAGGCCGTAAAAGCACAGGCAAAACCACAAATCAGATATAAAATAATCACGCCGGGTCCGCCGCGGAAAATGGCCTCGCCCAAACTGCTGAAACTGCCGGCACCAATAATGGCGGCTATCCCGAAAAAGACAATGTCCCAAGTTCCGAGAACACGGTTGAGTTGCCCTTTGTCTGAGTTTTCTGTGTAATGTTTTCTTCTGAAAAGTGAGTTGATCAAAGTTTTAGATTTTAATGAAAGTAACAAATGTAATGAAAAATGATGATTTTTGTTAAAAGTTTGTTAAGTAAAACAGCTTTTTTAAACGATTGGAGTTGGAATCAATTTACAAAAAAACCCGAACTGTTCGGGCTTGGGAATTGTATTTTCGAATTAAATTTTAATCTTCATCGTCTTCGTCTTCATCGAAAACATCGTTGTAATCGTCATCATCCTCATCTTCATCGTTGTAATCGTCGTCGTCAAACCCCGTGGTTTTAAAATCGTCGAAATCGTCGAAATCGTCATCTAAAAAAGCAAGCGCAGAGCCTTTGTCTTTTCCGTTGGCAGCGCCGTTTTTACTGGGCGCTTTCAAAGGTACGTTGCCGAATCTGTAAACCGTAATGGGGTAATTTACGGCCGGTTTTTCGGGCGCAATCTGCAATAGTTCACAGAAGAAATCCCAAAGTTCTATGAAGCCGTACTGAAATCGCATTTTTGCGCCAACCTCCGGAAAGCCCTCTTTCAAATAAACGTCCGACATGATTTCTCCATCACCATCCTCACTCATATCTTCCAAAGGAACAGGGCGGCCTTCCGCCCATTCATCATCGGAAAAATAAAAAGAAGACAACTCATCGCCCGGTAAGCTAAACGCACTTTTGATCCCCAGATGCAGATTCCAAAGTGTCTGTTTCTCTTTGATCTCGATGTCTCTGAAGATGGTTTCCTTCGCGTTTAGGATTACTCTTATCTTATAAACCATTGTTGATTTTTCTTTAACTTATTAGCTTGATTGCTGATGCAAATATAAAACAAATGGAATTCCACAAAAATTTCATTTAAATTTTTTTTCAAAAAAGATTTTTATAAATTGTCCGCATTAGGAAACGTAGCTACACCGATCATAAAGGATCGTGCTCACCTGATTTTATCGAGAGAGGGTTTTGCCAGTTTGAATTTGAATTTGGTACCCGACAGATAGACGCTTTCTACGACAATGGTCTGTTTATGAGCTTCCAGAATGTGTTTCACGATGGCAAGCCCAAGACCGGAGCCGCCTTCTTTCCGGTTTCTGCTGGATTCTACTCTATAAAAACGCTCAAAAATTCGCGGTAAGTTTTCAGGTTTTATTCCCATTCCGTTGTCTTCCACAGAGATATGGATATTCTGCAAGCCTTCTCTTGTAGATACGATGATCTGCGCCTCCTCGCGGTTGGCATATTTAATGGCATTCGAAACAAGATTGATCAAAACTTGGGAGATCTTCTGCTTGTCCGCATACACGAATAGTTGGGACTGCGTGGTCTGCAGTTGCATGGTCATCGATTGTCTTTCAGCTTCCATCTCCAGCAGATCGAATATTTCCTGAATCAAATGATTGATGTCAAAGATGGAAAACTTCAAGTTGATTTGCCCGGATTCGAAACGGTTGATCATATCCAGGTCTTTCACGATGTTTAGCAATCTCTCGACAGAATTGTCTATTCTCTGCAGATATTTGTCGCGGATGTTGAGATTATCCACCGCGCCATCGCGCAAGGTTTCTATATAACCTTGGATAGAAAAAAGAGGCGTCTTCAGCTCGTGGGAAACATTCCCAATATATTCTTTCCTATAATCTTCCATTTCCTTCATCAGATCTATTTCGGCATTTTTCTGGTTCATTTCGTGCATTTTCTCGCCCAGTTCTTTGAAGCCGAGATCGGTGTCGTAGTCGTGGATGATGTCTTCGGGGAGGATGTTGGTAATCCTTCTTATCTGATTCCGACTGTAGAAACCGAAAAGAAATTCCATTACAAAATAATTGACAATAAATAAAAACGCCAGCGTAAAGATCAAAAAATAGTTAAAATCTCTGGTTTTGAAATAGGCATCATCGGTGTAAAACTGGAACATCAAAACCACGGCTCCAAAAACAGCCACCAAAACAAACGATGAGGCAATGGATAACCAATTGATTTTTAAAGAATTCTTTAATTTCATCTGAAAAAAAAGATTTTCTAAAAAGAAAATCTTAAACTACTAATTTATATCCTATTCCTTTCAGCGTTTGGATGGTGTTGATTCCCAGTTTTTCCCGCAACCGGCGGATATGGACATCGATAGTTCTTTCGCCGACGATCACGTCGTTGCCCCAAACTCTTTCCAGGATTTCTTCTCTTTTGAAGACCTTATCGGTGTTGGATGCCAAAAGATAAAGCAAATCAAATTCCTTCTTCGGAAGCAAAAATTCTTCTTTCGCCTTGGTAACTTTGAAGTTGTCTTTATCAATGATGAGATCGCCGATCTCGATGTAATTGGAATTTTCATTGGAATTGGCGCCCAATTGCAGCAGGGCGGCCACTTTGGAAATAAGAACTTTTGGCTTAATCAGTTTGACGATGTAATCGTTGGCACCGGCCTGATAGCCCGCTAATTGAGAAAATTCCTCGCTTCGGGCAGATAGAAAGACGATGAGCGTTTTTTGCAGCTCCTTGATCTGTCGCAGCTCTTGGCAGGTTTCGATGCCATCTTTTTCCGGCATCATGACGTCTAATAAAATTAAATCCGGCAAGACCTCCTTCGCTTTTGAAATACCCTCATTTCCGTTGCTGGCTGTGAACACTTCATAACCTTCTTTTTCCAAATTATAAGAGATGATTTCCAAGATGTCCTGTTCATCATCAATTAATAGGATTTTTTTACGATTCATTTCGATTTATTATTATGTCAAAATTAAAAAAATTTGAACTGTATATCACTAAATGTTTAAAGTTCACACAAATTTAACATTTAAAAACTAAACCGATAGCTTGTACCAAAGTTTATTAATAACTTACCTCTTTTACTTCTGGCGGGATATTCATTTTTCAAGGAATTTAAGTTAAATTTGCACCTCATGTTCAGATTATGGAAGAAGAAGAAAAAAAAGTGCTCAATTTTATCGAACAGATTATAGAAGATGATCTGGAAAATGGTCTGGATCCGGCAAAGCTGCGTTTCAGATTTCCGCCGGAACCCAACGGTTATCTTCACATCGGGCATACAAAAGCGATATGTATCAACTTTGGCTTGGGCGAGAAGTACAATGCGCCTGTCAACCTTCGTTTTGATGACACCAATCCTACGAAGGAAGAACAAGAATTTGTAGATTCTATCAAAGCGGACATCGAATGGCTTGGTTTCCGGTACGATCAGGAATTATATACCTCCGATTATTTTCAGCAACTTTATGACTGGGCTGTCGAGCTTATCAAGCAAGGCAAAGCGTATGTAGATGAGCAATCCTCGGAAGAAATTACTGCGCAGCGAAAAAATCCTTTTGAGCCCGGCGTAGATTCCCCTTTCAGAAATCGCCCGGCCGAGGAAAGTCTTTCGCTTTTTGAGAAAATGAAAAACGGAGAATTTGAAGAAAGCGCGATGAGTTTGCGTGCAAAAATAGATATGGCGTCTCCGAATATGAATATGCGGGATCCCGTGATGTACAGAATCATTAAAACACCACATCACAGAACGGGAGACCATTGGAAAATCTATCCGATGTACGACTGGGCGCACGGCGAATCAGAT
This sequence comes from Chryseobacterium sp. SC28, assembly GCF_003932955.1. Classification (GTDB taxonomy): domain Bacteria; phylum Bacteroidota; class Bacteroidia; order Flavobacteriales; family Weeksellaceae; genus Epilithonimonas. The sequence goes on along the minus strand of NZ_QOVY01000012.1, from coordinate 65,321 downwards.
TACATCGAGCAGATTTCGCATTCGCTTTGCTCATTGGAGTTTGAGAATCATCGGCCGCTGTACGAATGGTTTCTGGAACAAATCGCCGACCGCAACCGCGTGATACCGAAGCAGAGAGAATTTGCGCGGATGAATGTTTCTTATATGGTGACATCCAAAAGAAAACTTCAAAGATTGGTACAAGAGAAAATTACCAAAGGCTGGGACGACCCCCGGATGCCCACCATTTCGGGACTTAGACGCAAAGGTTACACGCCGGCGGCAATCCGAAATTTTATAGAAAGGGTAGGCGTTGCCAAACGCGAAAATCTGATCGATATTCAGCTATTGGAATTCTGCGTGCGAGAGGATCTGAACAAAATAGCAACCCGCGTGATGGCGGTGGTAAATCCGGTGAAACTTATCATCGAGAATTATCCCGAAGACAAAGAAGAATGGTTGGAGACTGAAAATAATCCTGAAGATGAAAATGCAGGAACGAGAAAAGTACCTTTTTCCCGAGAAATTTACATCGAGCGAGAGGATTTCAAAGAAGAGGCTGACAAGAAATTTTTCCGGCTCAGACTGGATGGAGAAGTCAGATTAAAAGCAGCCTACATCATCAAGGCCGTGCGCGTGGACAAGCACGCCAATGGTGAGATCAAAACCATCTATGCCACCTATGACGAAGATTCAAAGTCGGGCAGCGGAACGGAGGCCAGCCTGAGAAAAGTTAAAGGAACGCTGCATTGGGTTTCCGCGAAGCACGCCTTGCCCATCGAGATCCGAACCTACGAAAAACTGTTTACGACGGAACAGCCGGATGCGGAGAAAGATGTAGATTTCGTCAATTTTGTAAACCCGCAATCTCTGCGGGTGACGAATGGCTATGCCGAACCGAGCTTGAAAGACGCGACCTTGGAAGATCATTTCCAGTTTCAAAGAATCGGTTATTATATCAAAGATAGAGATTCTACTCCTGAATGTCCGGTTTTCAACCGAACCGTGACTTTGAAGGATGGTTATAAGCCATAAAATTTATAAAAAATTTAGAAGTAGAAATTAGTTTTCATTAAATTATTAAACTAAAAATCAGGCAATTGCCTGATTTTTTTCGTTCATTTCTTTATGGATATAATTTAAAAAATATCGAATATTTTTGAGTGCATTACGCCAGAACATCTCTGATTTCTTTATTCTTTTGGAACATTACTTTTGCAAAAGGACAAAGCGGGACTATTTTCAGATTGTTTTCTCTTGCAAATTCTACTGCTTTATAAAGCAATTCTTTACCGACACCTTTGCCGTTGAACTCCTGCTCAACTTCTGTATGATCGATCGTGATGAGATCCGCTCCATCTCGCTGGTAGGTCATCGTTCCGGCTTTTTGTCCGTCAAAAATAGCAACGAATTCGCCGTTTTTCTCGTTGTTGTTTTGTTTTATTTCTATCATTTTGTATGAGATTTAATATAGATTATTGATTTGATATGAGATGATTTAAAAAATCGACATCTTCCTTTTTGAAAAGCCCGGTGCCGGCAGCCATCGTGGTTGCAGATCCGCAGGCGATTCCCATTTGCAACATCTCCTTGTAAGTTCCATTTTTCAATAGTACAGACGCCATCCCAGCCACCATACTGTCGCCCGCGCCTACGGTACTTCGGACTTTTATAACCGGAGCTTGCAGCCAGATGAATTCTTTTTCCGAACATAAAAAAGCACCTTTCGCTCCCAGAGAAACGACGACCACCTCGGCTTTTTTAGCTTTGATGAGTTCATAAGCCGCCGCCTGCGCAGACTGCGTGTCCAGTTCTTGTTTACCAGTAAGCGCTGCGAGTTCGCCGATATTTGGTTTTAGCAAAAATACCGATTCCTCCGCGGCCGCCTGCAAGGCTTCTCCAGAAGTATCAACGATGACTTTGGAACCTTTTTCTTTAAAATTGGCAATAATTTTTTTTAAATAATTGGGCGCCACATTGGGTGGCAGACTTCCACTGATGACGGCGATGTTTGGTATAGTCTCTATGTTTTGCAAAAATTTAAAGAAAGAAGTCTGCTCTTCTTCCGAAACCGCCTCGCCATCCATTCCGAAACGGTATTGCTGCTGGTTGGAAGTATCTACCACGATGAAGTTTTCTCGGGTTTCGCCCTTCACAGCAAATGCGTTTATAGTCAGCTTTTCTTGGGTTAAAAGCTCTTCGAGCAAAGCGCCTGTTCTGCCGCCCGAGAGGAAAACGGTTTCGGCGTCTACGCCCAGCCTTTTCAGAGCACGAGAGATGTTGACGCCGCCGCCACCTGGTTCATAAACCGGGGTGGTGCAACGGAGTTTTTGTTCGGGTATTATCTTGTCGACGGTGCTGCTTTTATCGACAGCAGGATTGAATGTAATGGTTAATATCGAGGATCCCATGAGCGGAAATTATATTAAACAAATTTAACTATTTTATTCCCAAAACTTTCCGAACATCGTCGATAAAGTAACGTATTTTTGCCGAAGCCTTGGATCTACGTTCTGATACTTCTTTATTGGTAGCGCTGATGTTCCTTAGGCTTCACAAATTTTTCTATAAGCGGCTTGAATAGCGCTTTATATTTTTCGATGTCAAATACTTGAGAATCCGTCAAAGCTTTGTAAGTGATCCACAAACTGAATGGGAACAGCACCATATTAGGAATCCAAGCGGCGAGGTAGGGATTCACCTTTCCTTTCCAGGAGAGGTTCTCGACTGTGAGATTCAGGACGTAGAAAATGATGAAGATCACGATAGCAATGATGACAGGAAGCCCCATTCCGCCTTTTCTGATTATCGATCCGAGACTGGCGCCAATCAGGAAAAAAATGATACAGGTAAAAGAGTAGGAGACGATGCGCTGCTGATACATCACCATTTTGTTATGGCTTTTTATGGTGTCTGCAATTAATTTTTGGTTGGATTGCACGGTACTTTTCAGAGCCTCAATTTTGTTGTAAGCGCCCCACAGCACTTCCAGCTTTTTGTCTTTTTGCAAAGAGTCTATTTTATACGGTTCTTCTATTTTCGGGTCTTTCGGTTTTATTTTATCAATATATTGAACGTAGTTATTGGTCTGATTGATCACCGGCGAAGCTACGGAATTCAAAGTGGATAGGTTGGTTTCTCTGTTTTTTTTAAGGGTTTCATTCACCTCTGCGTAGTTCTGAAAACGGTAATCGTCCGTTATTTTTTCCTGCTCTATCGCATTGTTGATAAGTTCGCTAATATCAAAATGATAAACCAGACTGTCGAATTTTACAGATTGGTTCGGCTGCTTTTTTCTTTGTTCAAAAGATTTTCCGGAGATGTTGTCTTCATAAACATATCCGTCATAAAGAATGAGTTTCAGGTAATTTCGGTCTTCGGCATTTGCGAATTTTCCATTTTTTGCGATGATTGTTTGCTGGTCGTCGTAGGGACTTGCATTCTTGTGCAGAAAAACGCCTTCGAGTCTTTCGCCCTTTTTACCGTATATTTTATCAAATTTTACCGAATAGCCGGAAATCTGATCGATAAAGACGCCCGGCGTAAAGTTGATGGCCGGTTTGGAAGACACAATATTGTACAACATATTTTTCGCCTTGCGCTGAAAATCCGGAATGATGTTGTTCGAAAATAAAAACAAAATGCCTGCAAGAAATGTAACCGTGATGAGCAGGGGCATCATCACGCGAAGCAGCGATATCCCGGCAGCCTTCATCGCTGCGAGTTCGTAGCGCTCGCCAAAATCTCCAAACGTCATAATAGAAGCCAGCAGAATCGTAAGCGGCAATACCATACTCACCACGCTCATCCCAAGATAAAACAGCAGTTTCGCAATTTCCCAGTAGGTCAGCCCTTTGCCCGTCAATTGAGACATCTGTGTCCAGATAATATTGACAATGAAGATGAAAAACAGCACACTGAAAATAAAAAGAAAAGGACCAAAAAAGGTCTTAACGATATATTGATCTAATTTTTTCAATAGGAAAATTTAAAATTCAAAATTACTGCAAAAAAAGCAATATTGAAATGATAGAGCGATTTTTAGTGAATCTTTATTAATGCATAAAACCATTGTTTAATTTAAAGCTAAGTAAAAGAGAGCATAATAAATACAGCTTTTTCAGATTTTATTGTAAATGTGTAAGAGTTTTAAGGATTAAAACTACGGACTGTTTTATAGTCCCAAGACGATAAAAACTCTAACTTTGCAAGGCATAAAAACAAATTTTTGAAAGGAATCATCATCAAATCTACAGGCAGCTGGTATCAAGTGTTGGAAGGAGAATCCAAAAAAGTCTATGAAGCCAGGATTCGGGGCAAATTCAAATTGGAAAAAACGAGACTCACGAATCCGCTGGCAGTGGGAGATGAGGTGGAATTTTCTTTGGAGCAGGATGATGTGGCGTGGATTACGAAGATCTTCCCAAGAAAGAATTATCTGATCCGGAAATCTGTCAATCTTTCCAAAGAAGCGCACATTATTGCTTCCAACGTCGATATTGCCTGCTTCATTTATACTTTGAAATTCCCCGAAACTTCTTTAGGTTTTCTCGATCGCTTTCTTGCTTGCTGCGAGGCCTACAATATTCCGACTCTGATTTTATTCAACAAAATAGATACTTTGGACGAAGCGGAAATACAAATTGTGGAAAACATCGAAGCAATATACCGAAACATCGGCTACGATACCTTGAAAATTTCATCCTACACAAGGCTAAATTTTAATTTTTTGATAGATAAAATCAAAGAGCAGACATCGGTATTCTTCGGCCATTCCGGCTGTGGAAAATCCACCTTGGTCAATGCTTTGCAACCCAATCTGCATATCAAAACGGGCGATATTTCAGAATCTGTGCTCAAAGGTAAACACACCACGACTTTTGCCCAAATGCATTTTTGGGATTTTGGCGGATCGGTAATCGATACGCCCGGCGTTCGGGAATTTGCGATGATTGATGTGCAAAAGGAAGAAATCCAGCATTATTTTCCGGAGATATTTAAGGCTGGGAGGCTTTGCAAATTTCATAACTGTATGCACATCAACGAACCGAAATGTGCAGTTCTGGAAGGTGTGAAAACCGGAACTATTGAAGAATCGCGCTACATCACCTATCTGAAACTGATGGAAGAAGCAGATGAAATGAATACCATTTAAAAAAAATCCTGCAAAATTGATTTTTACAGGATTTAGTATGCAGGATAGACCCTATTCTAAAATCTCCAGCCTACTGTCAAAAAGAAGTTGTTTCTGTTGTTTTTCACTTTCGAAACTGCATAGGCATCGCTCAATAATTCGGTTCCGGAAGGATTGTAATAGCCGGAAGTAGTATAATAATTAGGATCTGTTACCACGCCGAATAATGATGGACTTTTGTACTTGGACGAAATATTCTGATAGCTTGCATCGATATAAAATGCTTTAAAATCATATCCGATACCTGCGCCAATCGTATTTCGTTCTCCCACCAAAAGATCTGAAAAAGATTGCTTAGACTTGGACCCATCGTCGTTATAAGCCAATAGTGACAGATTATCGAAGCTATTGCTTTGGTAGGCGTAGCCGGCTCTTAATCTGAACGCGTCCAATCTATATTCTGCACCCACTCGGAATTCGGAAGAATTTTTATATGAGTCGCTAAAGAAATCATTCAATTCCCGCTCTGCCGCGCCATATTCGTCATACTTAGGTTTTGTAATTCCTTGGATATAATCCACATTTAGGGCAAAATTCTTATTGGGGACGAAGGCCGCGCTGAGAGTAGCTTTCATAGGCGTGGTCAACTCTCTGTCTTCGACAAAAACATCATAATAAGAGTCATCTTTGTAATATTGGCTGTATATTCTATCGATATTCCACCAAGTAGGTGTTTCAATAGCAAGACCCACTCTGAATTCGTTGCTGAGCTTGGCGATTACCCCGATATTAGCCGAGAATCCGTCGGAATGCTCCTCATAAGATGTATATTGTTTGTTAAAAGTGGTAATAGCATTCGTTAATTTATTTTGAAAATTAGCGGCGTCGTCCTGACCTAAGAAAGAGTCATGGAAATTCAATCCTGCTCCGAAGAACCATCGGTTATCATAGTTGGCGCCCACTGTAAAATTTGCCTTCGACACGTCGCCATATCTGTTGTAGGCGTGTCCTCGATAAGAATAATCTACCGGCGTCGCATACAGGGGATAACTAGTAATGATGATATTGGGATTAGCCGCGGATTCTACATAATTATCAAGGGAACGGGTGGTGTAGCTGACACCAATATTTACAAACTTCCATTTAGTTCCCCTATCCCCAAGATTGAAAGTCAGCACACCGCCTGCATTGCTTAAATCTGTATTATCCATTGTGTATCCTACTGATCTACCGGCAAGCGTGGCAGTATTCTTATTGTTGTAAATGCCAAGCGTCATACTTAAATCGTTTGCGATGAAAACTCCAATTCCAGCAGGATTGACATTGACAGTAGAAATATCACCTCCCAGCGCACCCACGGAACCAGCCAGTGCATTATATCTGGCACTTCCATTGACAGGGTTTTCGGAGTATACATTAATCGTATTTGTAATTACAGAAATGTCCTGTGCTTCTAAATGCACGGCTAAAATTGGAATACTTAGCAGTAATATAGTTTTTTTTAACATTTTAATGAAAAGTATTTTTATTATTATATTATGATGATTATAACGTTTTTATCTTCTTCCGCCACCGCCGGATCTCATTCCGCCACCGCCTGATGAACCGCCGGATCTCATACCTCCGCCGTAGTTCGGAGAGCCGCCGAAATTCCCAGATCTTGAGGGACTTGTATATGTGCCATTTCTGCCACCGCCATAATTAGGCGTTGTTCTTACGCCGCCCGTGTTGGGATAGTTTTGCGATCTCACCCCGCTACTGTTGGGGTAAGTTCTCACATTACCATTTGGATAATTTCTTATTCCGCTATTATTTATTCTGATACCGTTGGCATTGTTAGAACTTCTTATGCTACTATTTGCAGTTCCAAGTTGGGTTCTAACATCTCTGCTGCCACGGAATCCACTGGAATTAATGCCTGCATAGTGAGTACCGTTTCTGCTGCCACTTCTGTTTGGAGTAATCATCCCGTTCAATCGGCCGTTGGTGCCAGATCTGTTATAGTATATTGGATGGTAATATCCGCCGTAGTAGCCACCCCAGCCGTAACCATATCCCCAGAACGGACTGTAAAATCCGGGACCCCAGACCCAAGGTGAATAAAAAGAATAGCCCCATCCGAAGCCAAGCCCCCAAGACCAAGAGTTGAAAGGACTATTCCAGTAGTAGAAACCATAAGCTGGGTAGCCCCAAACGCCATAGCCCCAAGTATTGAAACTATTGTAATAGGTTTCTGTACCGGTATAAAATCCCCAATCCGAATCGGTGTTTAGCCGATATCGGTTCTGCTGCTCTTGTATATTTAGTTGGTTATTGTCGTAGATGCTTGGCGCGCTATCTTGAAAATTATAATATTCATCTATACGATTACCGTAGTTTCCCGGATAGGTACCTGCGGGCAACGAATCTTTATTGGGATCATAATACACACCATCTGTTTCTGAGTATCCACCTGTATAGACCGTGCAGGAACTCATTAGGAAAGCGCCGACCATTAAAATCAAAATTTTTGATTTTATCAGATGCGCAAGGTAACTATTGTTGAAATTTTTCATTTTATGGGAAGTATTAAAGTTTGCTATATTTGTACTCTTAAAAAAGAAACCAAATTTTGTACCACTAATTAATTATAAAGTACCGTAAAATTAGGCTTTTTATTTAGATTACAAAAAGTTAAAATAGTTAAAAAAACAGTTTAGAAAAATATGGCAAAATTAACCGCAAGAGCAGAGGATTATAGTAAGTGGTACAACGAATTGGTTGTGAAAGCAGATCTGGCAGAAAATTCCAGTGTCAGAGGGTGTATGGTTATCAAACCGTATGGCTACGCCATTTGGGAAAAAATGCGAGACGAAATGGACAAAAAGTTCAAAGAAACCGGACACCAAAATGCTTATTTCCCGCTATTTGTTCCCAAAAGTATGTTCGAAGCGGAAGAGAAAAACGCTGAAGGCTTTGCTAAAGAATGTGCCATTGTGACACATTATCGATTGAAAACCGATCCCGAAAAGCCCGGCAAACTGATTGTAGATCCAGATGCAAAACTGGAAGAAGAATTAGTAGTGCGGCCCACCTCGGAAGCCATCATCTGGAGCACTTATAAAAACTGGATCCAGTCTTACAGAGATCTCCCCATCTTAATTAACCAGTGGGCCAATGTAGTACGCTGGGAAATGAGAACCCGATTGTTCCTAAGAACAGCAGAATTCCTTTGGCAGGAAGGTCACACCGCCCACGCAACCAGAGAAGAAGCCGTTGAAGAAGCCGAAAGAATGCTGGAGGTCTATGCCACATTTGCAGAAGAATTTATGGCAATGCCGGTTTTCCGAGGGATAAAATCACCTTCCGAAAGATTTGCCGGAGCTGAAGAGACTTATTGTATTGAAGCTTTGATGCAGGATGGGAAAGCACTCCAGGCAGGGACATCACACTTTCTTGGTCAAAGTTTTCCGAAGGCTTTTGATGTCAAATTTACCAATAAAGAGGGAAAATTGGAATATCCATGGGCATCGTCGTGGGGGACGTCCACCAGATTGATGGGCGCGCTTATCATGACACATTCTGACGACCTCGGACTGGTTTTGCCCCCAAGTTTGGCTCCGATTCAGGTCGTGATTGTCCCGATTTTCAAAGGCGAAGATCAGTTGGCAGCCATAAGTGAAATGGCCTCGGAAATTCAGAATAGGTTAAGAGCAAAAGGGATTTCGGTGAAATATGATGACGACACGCAGAACAAACCCGGCTGGAAGTTTGCGGAATACGAGTTGAAAGGTGTTCCTTTGCGACTGGCCATCGGACAGAGAGATCTTGAAAACAAGACGGTAGAATTGGCAAGAAGAGATAATTTGACAAAAGAAACCGTCCCCGTGGGAGGCCTCGATGTTTATATCGAAGAATTACTTAAAATTATTCAAAAAGATATGTACAACAAAGCCCTGAAATTCAAAGAAGAACATATCACAAAAGTTGATTCCTACGAAGAGTTCAAAACTGTGTTGGCAGAAAAAGGTGGTTTCATCCTGGCACATTGGGACGGAACTGCAGAAGAGGAAGAGCAAATAAAACAGGAAACAAAAGCTACAATAAGATGTATCCCTCTGAATAACAAGCAAGAAGCAGGTGTTTCTCTGATCTCCGGCAAAGCTTCCGCGCAGAGGGTTGTATTCGCAAAGGCTTATTGATTTTCTCGGGATTACTCAGGCATGTAGCAGTAGTGTGGAGGTTCATTGTAATTTGAAGATAAGAACTAATTAAAATCCTATAAAAATTTTTAATTGTGGATTAATATTTGGTACAGTTCATTACATCAAACAATAAATAAAATAAGCTAATTATGGCAACTAATATTACGAACCTCGTCAAAGACCGGTTGGGATCTTCAGCGGTTTCTCAAGCTGCAATTCAGTTGGGAGAGAGTGAATCCGGTGTTTCCAAAGCCATTGCGGCGTTTATTCCCATAGTCGTTGGTGCTTTTACACATTGCAATACGCCTTCGGAACTTTTCGCTACGGTAAAAGAAACCCAATTTTCTCAACCTTTATCCGAACTGCTGGAAAAGCTCAACGACAGCGATTCTGCAAACTCTAAAATGTTGAGTTTACTTTTCGGAGAGGGAGACTTGCTTGCTGCGATTACGACCGAAGTTTCCGCTTATGCAGGTGTAAAAGCGGAGTCTGCAAAATCGCTCCTTAGTCTTGTGACAGAAGCTACGGCCGAGACCATTAATAAATATTTGGCAGACCACCATCTGGAACTTTCCTCATTTAGCAACTTCTTAAATGATCAAAAAGGATTTTTAGCGTCGTCTCTCCCGCCGGGATTTAGTTTCGCGTCCTTAGGCTTGGGAAATTGGTTGGGATCTTCAGAAGTAGAAACTGCCAATGTGGTTCCCGAACCTTTGCAGACACCGCTTGGAAATATTAATCCGACAACGGAAAATCCCGTAAAAACAGAAAATCCAGAGATTACTGAGGCTGAGAAACCGGTAATTGAGGTCACCAGAAGCGGAACGACGCACGATATTGTACCCGAAAAGAGTGGTAGCACAGGAAATATTTGGAAATGGTTATTGCCGCTGCTTTTGCTGTTGATTTTAGGATGGTTTTTCTGGAAACAGTGCGATACAGGAACGACGGTTTCTATAAAGGAAAATTCTGCTGAAGTGTCGAATTTTTCACAAGGATGAATTCGAGGGTGGGAGTAATATTACAACTTACGATCGCCGCTAAACCGTGTTTATATCAAACTGCTGAATTAATCGGCAGTTTTTTTATACATAGCTTGTGAGTTTAGTATAGTATTTGTACTTTTGTTAGTCTAATCTAACAATTAAAATTAACAATTAAAATATTGACTCAATTCAATCATAACAAAGGATGGCGGAAAGAGAAGAGTTCCAATTCTCTTAATGAGGTTTTTGCAAGCATCCATATTCCGAAAGATGGGAACTTCAATAAAAAATTATTGGCCTATCTGGGACCCGGCTTGCTGGTGGCCGTTGGATATATGGATCCGGGCAATTGGGCAACCGATATTGCCGGCGGGGCACAGTTTGGCTACGCGCTGCTTTCGGTTGTTTTGCTCTCAAATATTTTTGCCATTATTTTGCAACATCTTTCTGTGAAATTAGGTGTAGTTGCGGAGCGTGATTTGGCACAGGCTTGCAAAGATCATTTTCATCCTGTGGTCAACTTTATACTTTGGATATTCTGCGAAATAGCCATCGCCGCCTGCGATCTGGCAGAAGTCATTGGCTCTGCCATTGCATTAAATCTGTTATTCGGGATTCCGCTGAGCATCGGCGTGGTCATCACAATTATTGATGTTTTTATTATTTTATTCTTACAGTCCAGAGGATTTCGCTATATAGAAAGCATCGTTGGTGGATTGATTTTTGTCATTTTCATGGCATTTTTTTATGAGATTCTCCTTAGCCGTCCCGATATATTTCCCTTATTAGAAGGATTGATCCCCCATAAAGAAATCATTACCAACCCCTCGATGTTGTACATTGCAGTCGGCATTTTGGGAGCCACGGTGATGCCTCATAATCTTTATCTTCATAGCAGCATCGTGCAAACCAGAAATTATCCGCGAACAATCGAGGGTAAAAAGGAAGCGCTGAAGTTTGCCAGCATAGACAGCAGTTTATCTTTGATGTTGGCTTTTCTCATCAATGCTTCGATTCTCATTATTGCTGCGGCAACTTTTCACACCACGGGATACAAAGACGTAGCCGATATCAATGACGCCTATAAACTTCTGACACCACTTTTAGGAACCACTCTGGCCAGCATCTTTTTCGGAATTGCGTTGCTCGCTGCGGGGCAGAATTCTACGTTGACAGGCACACTTGCCGGTCAAATTGTGATGGAAGGTTTCCTTGATATCAAATTAAAACCTTGGATCCGCCGATTGATCACCAGAACGATTGCCATCATTCCTGCATTGATCATTTCCATCATGTATGGTGAAAGAGGAACGGCAGATTTATTGGTCTTTAGTCAAGTTATTCTTTCGATGCAGCTAAGCTTTGCGGTAGTTCCCCTGGTAATGTTTACCAACAGCAAATCCAAAATGGGAGAGTTTGCCAACAAAATGTGGCTCAAGATTTTGGCCATCTTTATCAGCATTATCATCATTAGCCTGAATCTGTACCTACTGAAAGAAACGTTTTTTTGATTCAGGCAAAATTATCCCAACTTCTTAGAATCTGCTACGAACTGAGCCAATCCCGAGTCCGTAAGTGGATGATTGAGCAAATTGAGAATCGAAGGCAAAGGAGAAGTGATGACATCTGCTCCCATCTTCGCGCAGTTGACGATATGCATCGGACTTCTGATGGAAGCTGCCAGAATCTGGGTCTCGAAGTGATAGTTGTCGAAAATCAAGCGGATTTCGTCGATGAGATGAAGGCCGTCAGCAGAAATATCATCCAGTCTTCCCAAGAATGGCGAAACGTACGTGGCTCCCGCCTTCGCGGCCAAAAGGGCTTGTCCTGCGGAGAAAATAAGCGTGCAATTGGTTTTGATTCCTTTATCGGAAAAGTATTTTAATGCTCTCAGGCCATCTTTGATCATGGGGATTTTCACCACGATTCTCTCGTGCAACGCGGCCAGCTCGTCGCCTTCTTTGATCATTTCTTCGTAAGTCGTAGAAAGCACTTCTGCCGAAACAGCGCCGTCCGATATGGCGCAGATGTCTACATAATGCTTGTTGATAGCGGCTTTTCCGGAGATGCCTTCTTTTGCCATCAAGGAAGGATTGGTAGTGACGCCATCCAAGATTCCAAGATCTTGTGCTTCTCGGATCTGTGCAAGGTTGGCGGTATCGATGAAAAATTTCATGGGTTATGATTTGTTAATAAGATTCTTCGCAAATATACATTTTTAGTTCGCTTCGCAAAAAGGGCAAAAAAAAGAAGCCGGTTGGCTTCCTTTTGCTTATTTCATCGCGGTTTCTTTTGCTTTGAATTCGTTGTATTTTGCCGTGTTTTGGGTTGTCATATACATTCCTTTCAGGAGCGTTACAACTTCTTTGTTGTTGGGATCCTGCTGATACAATTGTTCAGCGTATGGCAGGGCTTTTTGGAATCTTGCCCTTCGGAGTTCCAGCACTTTGTTTGCCTCGTCTATTTTTCCTGCTTTTCTCAGAGTTCTATACTCTTCGATAGTTTTGCTGTCGTCTTCTCCAATGATGGTAAATATCAAATTGTTAAGAGCATTTGGATATTTCGGATCTAGTTCTACCAGCTTTTTGTAAATCGCTTCGGCTTCTGCCTGTTTCGAAGGATCTTTGCTAAGCATCACACCCAGATTATAGAGACTTTCTTTATCATTCGGATTCTTGGCGATTTTTGCTCTCAAGTTATTGACAAACTCGTCTGTTTTGCCGGCTTTGAAATAAGAATTGCTTTGCACTTGGGAAAGTGCTTGATTATTAGGAAATTTTTTCAGACCTTCATCTGCCAGAGCTGCTGCTTCGTCATATTTCTTTTGTTCAAATAATAGAGACGCGGTGACTTCGTACAGTTCCTCTTGTTTGCTCGGCGTTTGTTCTGTTTTGAAATCGGTATAGCCGGCACCGCCCGGGGCTTTTTTGTACAGATCGAAAGCGGCTTTGTCCAATTTTTCTACATTACCGGTTTTTGTATTTTTAGCGGTATAGTTGGTTTCAATGCCTGTATAGCCGGCTTTGATCAAGGAAGTGAGGATTTCTATCGCTTTATCCTTGCTGTTTGGAGATTGTGCGTAGGCAATTCCGGCATAGTAAAGATAAGTTTTGTCGTCTTGGCCTCCGGCTTTGAAAAGATAATAGGTTTCAGCGAACTTGTCGCCCGCCAAATCGTAATTTTTGCTATTGTAGCTGCTCGTGGCCGCTTCATTGGCTTTTTTAAGAAGCGGATCTACTGATGCTCTCACCTTGTCACCCATTACAGGCACATATTTATCTTGTTTCAGGTTTAGGCCGGCTCCCATTTTGTCTGCTGCTTCTTTGCCGACAAAATACACTTTATTCTTTTGAGCATCCCGCCCTGTATAGATCGGCTCCGATCCCAAAGATGTAATCTTGGCCAGATAGGCCGCGCCGTCGACATTTTTTCCGGCTTTTAGCAACGCCATTCCTTTAGCATAATAATACTGCTCCAATACCGATGGTTCTAACAGGTAGGTTTTGTCTCCGAAAATAGCTTCCGCCTTTGATATTTCTGAATTGGCAGTGGCAAGGTCTCCTGAGTCAACTGCTTTTACGGCGTTTGCGATTTCCTTTTTCTGTCCGCTAATTAATACGGCAGCTAATACTGCGAAACTTAAAATTATTCTTTTCATTATGATGATTTTTTGTAAGATATTATTGCATGAGATGTGCTCTTTATTTAAATTTACTTTTTAGAGATCCTCGGTTTCTTCTCCGGCGCTTTCAGGAGAATCGTCACCATCTTCAGATTTTTCATCTTCGTCGGAAGTTGCGGTACTTTTGTTTTCCGGCTTTGGAGGCTTGGTTTTGAACTCCGGATTATTGCTGTCATTTTCTGCCGCCTCATTTTCATCTTCTTCGGCTACTTCTTTGTCCATTTCCACTTTTGCAATCGCCGCAATTTCATCATTTCCTTTCAAATTGATTACTTTCACGCCCTGTGTATTTCTGCCCATCACCCGCATTTCGTTCATATTCATGCGGATCGCCACGCCCGATTTGTTGATAATCATAAGTCCATCCTCGTCTGTCACGTTCTGGATAGCAATCAGATTTCCCGTTTTCTCGGTGATATTAAGGGTGATCACACCTTTTCCGCCGCGATTGGTCACCCGATAGTCTTGTACTGCAGTTCTTTTTCCATAACCTTTTTCGGAAATGACGAGTACCGTATCATTTTCCAAATCATTTACAACGATCATACCAACCACTTCGTCATCATCATCCAGGGAGATGCCGCGTACCCCAATAGATCCTCTGCCCACGGCTCTTGCTTTTTCCTCCGGGAAACGGATGCATTTTCCATTTTTGGTCGCTATCATAATTTCGGAATTTCCGTCTGTCAATTTGGCGCCGAGTAGTTGGTCATTATCTCGGATTTCGATGGCATTGACTCCATTGGTTCTGGGTCTGGAGTAGGCTTCCAAAGACGTTTTCTTGATGGTTCCGTTTTTCGTAATCATCACGACGTACATCTGCCTGATATATTCCTGATTCTTCAGATCTTTGGTTCGGATGTATGCTTTGATTTTATCGTCCTGTTCTATATTTATTAAGTTCTGGATTGCTCTTCCTTTCGCAGTTTTGGAACCTTCTGGAACTTCGAAAACTCTCAGCCAGAAGCATTTTCCTTTTTCTGTGAAGAATAGCAGATACTCGTGGTTGGTGGCTGTCACGATATATTCTAGGAAGTCTTCGTCTCTGGTGGTTGCTGCTCTATTTCCGACGCCGCCTCTGGACTGTACTTTGTATTCGGAAAGTGGTGTTCTTTTGATGTAGCCGGCGTGGGAGATGGTCAAAACTACTTTTTCATCTGGGATCATATCTTCTATCGAGAATTCTCCTCCGGTGTAATCTATTTCCGAACGCCTTTCGTCGCCATATTTTTCTTTGATTTCCTGAAGTTCGGTTTTGATGATTTCATAACGTCTCGGTTCATTGGTCAAAATATCTTCCAAATCTTTTATTAAGGACATGATTTCTTCATACTCCGCACGGATTTTGTCCAGCTCCATTCCCGTTAGTCGGGCCAAACGAAGATCCAGAATGGCCTGGGCTTGGATCTCGGATAGTTCAAATTCTGCAATCAAACCTTCTTTCGCAGCCTGCGGATTCACGCTGTGGCGGATGATCGCGATTGCCCGATCCAGAGATTCCTGCGTACCGATGACTTTCATGAAACCTTCCAAAATATGTGCTCTTTCCTGTGCTTTTTTTAGCTCATATTTAGTTCTTCTTACCACCACTTCGTGCCGGTGATCTACAAAATGGATCATCAGATCTTTGATGTTCAGTTGCAAAGGTCTTCCGTGGACTAATGCAATGTTGTTGACTGAGAATGAAGTCTGTAGCGAAGTGTATTTGTACAAAAGGTTTAATACAACATTTGGGATCGCATCGTTTTTCAGTTCATACACCACGCGCAATCCGTTTCTATCAGATTCATCTCGGATTTCGTAGATCCCGGGTATTTTATCTTCTTTTACAAGGTCGGCTGTGCGGGCAATCATTTCCGCTTTATTGACCTGATAAGGCACTTCGGTCACGATGATTGCAGTCCGATTTCCAATCTCCTCGAAATTTATTTTAGCCCGCAAGACGATACGCCCTCTTCCCGTGTGGAATGCATCACGAACACCGTCGTAACCATAGATGATGCCGCCCGTTGGGAAATCGGGTGCGATAATGTGCTTCATCAGCTCATCGATGGTGATTTCTTTATTATCAATATAAGCGCAGATGGCATCGATGCTTTCGGACAAGTTGTGAGGCGCCATGTTCGTGGCCATTCCCACAGCAATTCCCGAAGCACCGTTTACCAAAAGATTGGGAATGCGTGTGGGGAGAACGGTTGGTTCCGTCAAACTGTCGTCGAAGTTATTTTGAAAATCAACGGTATCTTTATCGAGATCGGCTAAAATCTCGTCCGATATTTTTTTAAGGCGAGCTTCGGTATATCGCATGGCTGCCGGCGGATCGCCGTCCATAGAACCGAAGTTTCCCTGGCCGTCAACCTGCTCGTAGCGCAAACTCCAGGGCTGCGCCATCCGCACCATTGCATCATACACAGAACTGTCGCCGTGCGGGTGATATTTACCCAGAACATCTCCCACAATTCTCGCAGATTTCAAATGTTTTCGGTTTGAAAAAACGTTGAGACCATACATCCCATACAGCACTCTTCTGTGGACGGGTTTCAGGCCGTCTCTTACATCCGGCAAAGCGCGTGATACGATTACTGACATCGAGTAGTCGATGTATGAGGTTCTCATCTCGTCAACAATGTTGATCGGTATTAATCTTTCTCCTTCCTTATGCATATATATTTTTTAATGTGTTGTCTGTCAGAATATTAAAAATCATTCTGAAGCCTCTGGTTTTTCTTTTTTTATAACGGGCTAATTTACAAAAAAAAACCGATTTTTGTAGTGGAATTTATCAACATTCATCATAAAAAATTCTCGCCAATGAGCATCCTCAGTATCACTTTTCATACCGTCGAAAATAAAATTGAAGAATGGGACATCTATCTGGAAAATGATCTGCACCAGATGGTGGAAAATCTGTTGGATGTAGAGCAGTACGTTCTTTCCGAAGTCCAGTCCGAGCTGATAGACGAGGGCAAGAATACCAATCTGTTTTTGGTTTTTGACAATGATGAGCGGCGCGACCGGTTTATGCAAACCGAAATGCCGAACTTGCAGGAAAGAATCCTTGCGAAGTTTGGCGAGCAAGTCATCATCTTTCCCACCTTTCTCGATCCGAAAAGGAAACGGTTGTAACAAGGCTGAATTTTCGGCTTTCCAAGATTTGCAGTGCTCTGGAAAATTTTTTTTGGTCAGCATTTTATAGAAGACTCTTATTTATCGGAATAATTTTTGGAGTTACAGCGCAACGCTTTTATTTATAAAATTATGTTCGATAAACAACAAAGAAAAATTAAACGTTCCGCCCGGCTAATTTCTGTTTTCAGCAAGTATGGATTCAAAGATTTACTTGCCAGAATGGGCAAAAAACCGGAAGAAAGTGTGCCACCATCTGACGAAATTGTGTCCAAAGGAACCGTTTACGAACGTATCCGATTGGCTTTGGAAGAGCTGGGACCCACCTTTGTGAAACTGGGGCAGAGCTTCAGCAATCGGGACGATCTGTTGCCACCGGAGTTGATTCAGGAATTGCAAAAACTTCAGGATCGGGTAGAAGTGGTCGATATGAACGTGGAGGAAATTCTCGAAAACCAATTTGATATTTCGGTCAAGCAATACTTTTCGCAAATTATAGTGCCACCGTTGGCCACCGCTTCTATCGCGCAGGTTTACAGAGCCACCTTAGTGACGGGGGAAGAGGTCATTCTCAAAATCAAAAAACCCAATGTCCAAAGTATTATAGAAGACGATTTACTTTTAATAAAGGATTTGGTGCGGCTTATTTCTACCTATTCCGACTTCGGATCCAAACTTAATTTGAAGCAAGCCATAGCGACGTTTGAGAAATCTTTGCTGGAGGAGGTTTCTTTGGTGAATGAAAGAAATAATATCAAGCAATTTGCCTTAAATTTCAAAAACAATAATGAAACCTATGTTCCGATTGTTTACGACGAATTTTCCAACAATAATGTGCTCTGTATGGAATTTATTGACGGGATCAAGGTGACGGACAAAGCGGAGCTTATAAATCACCATATCGATCCTGCGAGGATTTCGGAAGTGGGTCTGCGGCTTTTCGTTTCGCAGATTTTGGATTATGGTTTTTTCCACGCCGATCCTCACGCCGGAAACATCATTGTAAAAAAAGATAGCAGGGTAGTTTTCATCGACTTCGGCGCCGTCGGGAAGATTCAGCCGAATGACAAAGAAATTATTGAGAGCATGATCCTCGCATTCGTTGCCAAAAACGCTCACAAAATCGTCCGAAATTTGAAGAAAATAGCCGTCAGCTACGAGATACCCGATGAAAGGAGGTTTGAAAACGATGTGGAGGAAGTTCTCAATTTCGTTCACAGCAATTCGCTACGAGATATTGATACGCAGGTGATCATCAATAAAATGAAAGATGTTTTGAAAGACAATCATCTCTATATGCCAGATTATTTTTATCTGCTTTTCAAAGGTATCAGTCTCATAGAAGGCGTTGGCCGAAACATTAATCCGGATCTTGATGTGGTAAAAAGCCTGCATCCATACACCAAGAAAATTCTGTCTGAAAAAATTAATCCAAGAAAATTCCTGAAAGGCGGCATGGAAAAATTCATGACTTTTGCCGATAATGTGGACGAGATACCCAAAGAACTTCGATCCGTTTTGCAAAAATTAGATGATAACAAATTTACCATTTCGAGCGAGATAAAGAATATTGAAAAGACCAACAATCTCATCAAATCCGGCGTCGTGAATTTAATTTTAGCTCTTATTTTAGCTTCAAATATTATTGCTACGGCCATCGTTTTGGTTTCAGAATCGGGACCGAGCCTCGTCGGCATCCCTTTGGCGGCAATATTGGGCTTTTTGTTCTCGGTATTGCTCCTTGTTATTATTTTTTTACGGATTTCGAGGAAATAAAATGATCGCGACCGTTCTTAATTACTTGTTTTGAGTCATTAATTATATGCAAATAATCCTTAAATTTGCACCAAATTTTTTAGACGAAACATATTAATTAACGCATTCAATACGGAGTGCAACACAAAACATTTTATGAGTATACCTCAAGCAATTACAGAAACGGTCACTCTTGCAGATGGCAGAGAGATCACAATCGAAACAGGAAAATTGGCCAAGCAGGCTGATGGTGCTGTAGTCGTGAAGATGGGCGGAACCATGCTTTTAGCAACAGTGGTCGCCAGCAAAGAAGCAAAAGAGGGTGTAGATTTCTTGCCATTGACAGTAGATTACCGAGAAAAATTCTACGCAGGCGGAAAGATTCCCGGAAACTTTTTCAGAAGAGAGGCCAGACCTTCGGATCAGGAAATCCTCACGATGCGTTTGGTCGACAGGGTTTTGAGACCCTTATTTCCCGAAGATTTCCACGCAGAAGTGCAAGTCATGATTTCATTGATTTCCTACGACGGCAAGTCCATCCCCGATGATTTGGCGGGCTTCGCAGCATCTGCAGCCATAGCCATTACCGATATACCTTTCAACGGACCCATGTCCGAAGTGAGAGTCGTACGAATCGACGGAAAACTGTCTGTAAACCCCAATCGCGAAGATCTTAAAATAGCTGACCTGGATATTATGGTGGGTGCTACGAAAGATTCTATCGTAATGGTAGAAGGCGAAATGAAGGAAATCTCCGAAGCAGAGATGCTGGAAGCCATCCAATACGCACACGCCGAAATCCAAAAACAAATAGAAGCTCAGGAAAGATTGGCCGAAAAAGTAGGCAAATCTTACCCAAAAAGAGAATACAGCCACGAGGTTCACGATGAAGCCATACGCGAAAAAGTCTGGAAAGAAACCTACGACAAAGTTTATGAAGTCGCCAAATCGCCTTCGGGAAAAGAAGAACGCAGCGAGAAATTCCGAGCTGTTTTGGACGAGTTTTTAGCGCAGTATGTGGAGCATCCTGAAGAATTAGAAAGAGTAACGCCTTTCGCGAAAATGTATTACCACGATGTGGAGAAAGAAGCGATGCGACAAATGATTTTGAACGACAAAATCCGCCTCGATGGTCGCGATCCGCAAACCATCCGCCCCATCTGGAGCGAAGTAGATTATCTGCCCGGCGCACACGGTTCCGCAATCTTCACCCGCGGAGAAACCCAGTCTTTAACGGCCGTGACCTTAGGCTCCATTCGCGATGCAAATATGGTAGACAACGTGATGATCAACTATGACGAGAGATTCTTCCTTCATTACAACTTCCCGCCATTCTCCACCGGCGAGGCTCGGCCTTTGCGAGGCACTTCCCGAAGAGAAGTTGGTCACGGAAACCTGGCTCAGCGAGCTTTGGTCAATATGATCCCGGAAGAAAATCCTTACACCATCCGGATCGTTTCCGATATTTTAGAATCCAACGGTTCTTCTTCTATGGCAACTGTTTGCGCAGGAACCTTAGCTTTGATGGACGCCGGTGTCCCAATCAAAAAACCGGTTTCGGGAATTGCGATGGGATTGGTAACCGATGTAAAATCGGGGAAGTTCACAATTCTTTCCGACATTTTGGGAGACGAAGATCACTTGGGCGATATGGACTTTAAGGTAACAGGAACTGCCGACGGCATCACCGCTTGCCAAATGGATATCAAAATTCAAGGATTGTCGATGGATATTATGGAAAAGGCACTTTTGCAAGCAAAGGAGGGAAGGTTGCACATTCTCGATAAACTCAAAGAAACCATCGCAGCACCAAGAGAAGACGTGAAACCACACGCTCCGAAAATGGTAATGCTGGAAATTCCGAAAGATTTCATCGGCGCCGTCATCGGACCGGGCGGAAAAATCATTCAGCAAATGCAGAAAGACACAGACACTGTCATCGCCATCGAAGAAGTGGGCGAAATCGGAAGAATCGAAATTTCCGGTCTCAGCAGAGAGAAAATCAACGAGGCAATTGCCAAAATCAATGAAATCACTTTTGTTCCTGTAGTAGGCGAAGTTTATCAGGGTAAAGTTGTGAAGGTAATGGACTTCGGTGCTTTCGTAGCGATTGCGAAGGGAACTGAAGGCCTTCTTCATATCTCAGAAATCGAATGGGCGCGTCTGGACAAAGTGCCGTACAAAGAAGGTGATGAAGTGGAGGTAAAATTTATGGGCTATGACGATCGCAAGAAAATGAAACTTTCCCGAAAGGTCCTTTTGCCACGACCGCCACGACCGGAGCAAAAACCGAGATCAGAACGAGCGGTGAACCCGGAAGGAAGAGATCAACCCGGCGAGCACAAACCTCTGAACGAAGTTTAAGAAAATATTATTAATCATAGCAAATCCCTCGATTTTTCGGGGGATTTTCTTATAAAGGAACTTCTATGTTCAGTAAAAGGATCTAATATTGAGAAATTTTTTGCTTGTCTATCCAAACTATATAAAGAGACCATTGGATTTATTTTGGTAAAACAACAAATAAAAATTTATTTTACGATTTTCATCTCATTCAGCAGCCATTTTGCATCGGCATATTTATCAATCACGAAGAGGATATATTTGGTGTCCACCATAATATTTCGGCATAATTTCGGGTCATAATTGATGTCGCTCATCGTGCCTTCCCACTGCCTGTCGAAGTTTAGCCCAATCAGGTTTCCGTATGCATCCAAAGCAGGACTTCCGGAGTTGCCGCCCGTGGTGTGGTTGGTTGCCGTGAAGTTGACAGGAACATCGCCGCTTTTATCTTTGTAAATGCCGAAATCTTTGGTGTTGTATAGCGTGATTAATTTTTTGGGCAAATCAAATTCATAATCTCCGGGAACGTATTTTTCCATCACCCCCGAAAGATGCGTTTGATAGCCGTAGGTCACCGCATCTCTCGGCTCCGAACCTTTCACTTGGCCATAGGTTACGCGAAGGGTAGAGTTGGCATCCGGAAAGAATTTCCTCTCCTTATCCGTTTCCATTTGCTGCGCCATAAATTTCTTTTGCAAAGCATCGATATCCGCCTGCAGAGCTGTTACTTTGTCGTCTGTAGTAGCTAAATATGAGTTTTTGAAAGTTGTAAACATCTCTACAAACGGATCTTTTTTCAGATTTTCTATCAAAGCTTTTTGATCCGAAAATAATTTATTGAGATCAGCGGCTTTGGTTCCGTTCATATTTCCTCTTCCGGTGATCAAAGACATTTTGGAGATGGTTTCAAACATTGCTAAATTTTTATTCACATCTTTCAGTAATTGAAAATCTTTCGGCAGAAACTGTGTTGGAGTTTTGTTGGCATAAAGGGCAAGAATTTTCGCCGTTACTTTCGCATCCAGTTCGGCATCGTAATCTTTGTAAATTTCGGATAATCGGGTTTTCAAGGTTTCAAGATATTTTGCATCTGCTTTGCCGGCTTCGTAATTTTGGATGTAAGTACTGTAAATGTTGGCCAGCAAAAAGGTTTCAGAATTCCTTAAAATTTCTGAATAATAAGCGCGGTGAAGGTTGTAGGGCGCCTGTTCATTATATTTTTGATTCAGCTGATCGATGGTTGTTTTGATAGCCGGATTTTTCGAAATCAACATTTGTTCATATTGTTTCTTTTTCTCCACAGCGTTGGATTTTTTAAGACCTTCGACCTCGCCGATCCATTTTTTCCAATAATTGGCAACCCGCGCATATTTGGAAGCGTATTGGATTTTGGTTGCAGCGTTGGTACGCATTTTTTCGTCCAAAGTTTTCAGTGCAACATCTCGCACGGCGATCATTGCAGGATCGATCTCGGTCATTATTTTTTCGACGGCGATGGCAGGCAGATATTCCGTTGTTCTGCCGGGAAATCCGAATACGAAAGTGAAATCGTTTTCTTTCTTATCTTTTAGAGAAATCGGGAGAAAATGTTTCGGTGTGTAGGGAATATTGTCTTTGGAATATTCAGCCGGTTTGTTGTTTTTATCGGCGTAGATTCGGAACATCGAGAAGTCTCCCGTATGTCTTGGCCAAACCCAATTATCGGTGTCCGAGCCATATTTTCCAATCGCAGAAGGCGGTGCGCCCACCAAACGAATATCTTTGAAAGTCTCGATCACATAAGCATAAAACTTGTTGCCGTAATACATCGGCTTCACAGAAATCGTTTGATAAGTTTCAGTTTTTTGAGTTTTTTTATAGGTCTCGATATTCTCGTTAATTTTCTTCGTGAGATCAGGGCCTGCCAGGTTTTCTGTTCCCAGAAGGATTTGAGCCGTTACTTCTTTGATGTCTGTAACGAAATCTACTGTAACACCAGGATTTGGCAATTCGCCGCTCATATCTTTTGCCCAAAATCCGTTGGTTAGCAGATCATTTTCAACCGTAGAGTGCGCTTGGATATTGTCGTAGCCACAATGATGATTGGTCAGCAAAAGTCCTTTTGGAGAAATGACTTCTGCCGTGCAGCCACCGTCAAATTGCACTACAGCGTCTTTTATACTGGCTTTGTTTGGGTCGAAGATGTCTTTTGCAGAGATCTTCATTCCCAGATCTTTCATTTCTTTTTCATTAAGTTCCGTGGGAATCCACATTCCGCCGTACTGCTGGCCAAAAGCCATTGCTGCGAATAAAAATAAGGCTGAGATTAGAATTTTTCTTGTCATTTTGTCAATTTATCAATGTGACGAATTTAAATAAAATAATCGGAACAACTCGGGACTATTATAATTTAGAATTAGAATGATGCTACTTTCTAATATTAAATCTCTTCAAAAATGTATAGCTGATTTTTTTTGGGATGTATTCTATTCGTTATCAGCCGAAGTATTTTTGATGTAGAGCCGGTCTTCCACATATTCGATTTTGGTTTTGCCGTGTGGTTTGGGATTTCCGTCTTCATCTAATGCGACGAAAACCAATCTTTCAATCGTGATAATTTTTTGGTGCGTCATTTTGTTCCGGACTTCGCAGCGTAATGTGAGAGATGTTCTTCCAAACTCAACCGCCTCGATTCCGATCTCTATGATATCGCCCTGCTTAGCAGAACTTACAAAGTTAATTTCCGAAATATATTTGGTAACCGTTCTGGAATTTTCTAACTGAATAATCGCATAAAGCGCAGCTTCCTCGTCAATCCATTGCAACAGCCTTCCTCCGAAAAGCGAATGGTTGGGATTGAGGTCTTCCGGTTTGATCCATTTTCTGGTGTGGTAATTCATCGTCGTTATTTGAGGTTTTAATAGAATACAAAGGTAAATATTCCCTCAGGATTTTGAGCTTAAGAAAATAGAAAATGCTTATTACTAAATTACTTTTGCATAATATCGCACCGATTTTTCCGGCAGCATTTTGATTCCCTATAATCTTAGTATTTTTGTAAAAATTTTCAGAAAATGTCTAAAGTAAAAATAGGAACTGTTCAGATGTCTTGCACCGCAGACAAGCAGCAAAACCTGAACAAAGCCATCGAAAAAATAAAGGAAGCCGCCGCAAAAGGAGCACAGATCGTATGTCTGCAGGAGCTTTTCGCTTCTTTATATTTCTGCGATGTAGAGGATTACAACAATTTCGATTTGGCAGAACCAATTCCG
Source organism: Chryseobacterium sp. SC28 (assembly GCF_003932955.1). GTDB lineage: Bacteria > Bacteroidota > Bacteroidia > Flavobacteriales > Weeksellaceae > Epilithonimonas. The sequence continues at coordinate 40,881 of NZ_QOVY01000012.1, read as the reverse complement.
GGACCTTCAACAGATGCGTTGTCTGGAGTTGCAAAAGAATTGGGCGTCGTCATCATCGCTTCATTATTCGAGAAAAGAGCGCAGGGCCTTTATCACAACACTACCGCCGTCATCGATGCAGACGGAGCTTATCTTGGCAAGTACCGCAAAATGCACATTCCCGATGATCCTGCATTTTATGAAAAATTCTACTTCACGCCGGGCGATTTGGGTTATAAAGTTTTCCCTACAAAATTCGGTAAAGTTGGTGTTTTGATTTGCTGGGATCAGTGGTATCCCGAAGCATCCAGAATTACTGCTTTGATGGGTGCAGATATTTTGTTTTATCCCACAGCCATTGGTTGGGACACCACTCAGGACGACGAAACCAATCAGGATCAATACAACGCCTGGCAGACCATTCAGCGATCTCATTCGGTTGCAAATGGGCTTCCCGTAGTTTCTGTCAATAGAGTAGGCTTCGAGCAGGATGGCGCCATGAAATTTTGGGGTGGCAGTTTCGTGACCAATGCTCAGGGAAAATTATTATATCTGGCTTCTCACGATCAGGAAGAAGTGGCAGTGACAGAAGTAGATCTGGCTCAAACCGATTATATGAGAAAACACTGGCCATTTTTGAGAGACAGAAGGATTGATAGTTATTTGCCGATTACTAAACGATTTATAGATGAAGATTAACCCATACTTTTTCGATGCCTACTAATGGAACTTGATATTTACCAAAACCTTTTTGCAGACATAAAACAAAGAATACTGAGCGCCCAGCTAAAGGCTGCCTTGTCTGTGAACTCAGAAATGATTTTTTTGTATTGGCAAATTGGCAATTCTATTGCTCAAAAACAAAGTGAGAAAGGCTGGTCCTCCGGCGTGATTCCGCAATTGGCTAAAGATCTGAAAAATGAATTTCCAAATGCAAAAGGTTATTCTGAAAGAAACCTTGGTAGAATGCTGGCTTTTTATCGTGAATATCCAAACGAAGCAATTTTGCCACAGCTTGTGGCAAAATTACCGTGGGGTCATAATATTTTGCTAATTGAGAAAATAAAAGACCAAAAAATAAGATTTTGGTATGCAGAAAGATGCATCGAAAATAACTGGAGCCGAGACGTTCTGGATTTGCAAATCAAAAGCAATCTGAAGGAAAGACAAGGAAAATCCATCAACAACTTTGAAAACACTTTACCCAAACCACTTTCGGATCTGGCTAATCAAACATTGAAAGATCCTTATATCTTTGATTTTTTGACCATAGATCAGGAATTCCACGAAAAGGACATCGAAAAACAACTAACGCATCACATTACCAGATTTCTTCTAGAATTAGGAAAAGGCGTTTCTTTTGTGGGAAATCAATATCATCTCGTGGTTGCCAATCAGGGTTATTATCTGGATTTGCTTTTTTACCATATCAAACTCAAATGCTATGTCGTAATAGAACTGAAAAATACAAAATTCAAACCCGAATACACGGGAAAACTGAATTTTTATTCGTCAGCCGTCGATAGTTTGATAAAGGAAGAGTCCGAAAACCCAAGCATTGGAATTTCACTTTGCAAAGACAAAAATAATATCGAGGCCGAATTTGCTTTGAGGGACATCCATAAACCAATCGGCATCAGCGAAATCCAATTGGTGGAAAAGCTTCCGGATCATCTCCAAGTGTTCTTCCAAGCATTGAAGATATAGAAAATGAACTCAAAAACTTTGGAAATATTCAAAATGAACAATAATCACATCCCTGAAAATATAAATCTCGCGGACTACACTTTCCCAGCCGAATGGGAAGAACACGAGGCAACCTGGCTCTCGTGGCCTCATAAAGAAGAATCATGGCCGGGAAAAATCGATCGGATTTATCCTGCTTACGCCAAATTTATCGCAGAGTTGACCAAAGGAGAATTTGTCTGCATCAATGTAAAAGATCAGGAAATGCAAGCCTTCGCAATGGAACATATCGCCAAGGCCGGCGCAGATATTTCCAAGGTCGAGTTCTATTTCCACGAAACCAACGACGCCTGGTGCAGAGACCACGGCCCAGCTTTCTTAATCAATAAAAAAGGAGAAGAACCCAAGAAAATCATTATTGATTGGGGTTTCAATGCTTGGGGAGGAAAATATCCGCCATTTGAATTAGACGATGCGATTCCGACCAAAATAGCTGAAGAAAAAGGACTTCCTGTTCTGTATCCAGGAATCATTATGGAAGGTGGTTCCGTAGAGTTCAACGGCGCCGGAACGGTCTTGACTTCCAAATCTTGCCTGCTCAACGAGAACAGAAATCCGTATCTTTCACAAGAAGAAATTGAGGAATATCTAAAAAAATATTACGGACAAAAACAAGTCCTTTGGATAGATGACGGCATCGCGGGCGACGATACCGACGGACACGTGGACGATACGGCTCGTTTCGTAAATGTGGACACAGTTCTGGCAGTTATCGAAGATAATAAAGATGATGATAATTATGAAATTCTTCAAAATAATCTCCGCCAGCTAAAAGAAATGAAACTTTTGGACGGAAGACCTCTAAATATTATTGAACTTCCGATGCCAGATCCTGTTTATTGCGACGGACAAAGATTGCCGGCATCTTATGCTAATTTCTACATCGCCAACAAATCTGTGATTGTCCCCATTTACAATTGCAAAAAGGATGAGATTGCCCTCAAAATTATTCAGAAATGTTTTCCAGATCGGGAAGTGGTGGGCATAGATTCTACCGATATTATCTGGGGATTGGGCAGCTTCCATTGCCTCAGCCAGCAAGAGCCATTGGCTTGAAGTCGATTTACCAAAAAATCTGATTTTTATAAGAGATTAATCTACAGAATGAGCGAAACAAGAACCACAAACGGCATAAATACGGAGTCTTTCAAAAAATATCTCCCATCCATCTTAGCCACTGCAATCTTTATGCAGATGCTGGATTCTACGATTCTAAACACATCGTTGCCATCCATTGCCCGAGATTTGCACGAGTCGCCACTGGATATGCAGAATGCGATCATCAGCTACGTCTTGACGCTGGCTCTTTTTATGCCGGTCAGCGGATTTTTGGCAGATAAATTCGGGACGAAGAAAATTTTTATCATTGCACTGGCGATATTCTCGCTGGGATCGTTATTTTGTGCATTGTCGCAGGATTTGACGCAGTTGGTGATTTCCAGAGTGGTGCAAGGTGTGGGCGGAAGTCTGATGACGCCGGTGGGAAAATTGGCCCTCATCAAAACATTTAATAAAAATGAATTGTTGAAAGCGCTCAATTTTGCCACGATTCCCGCTCTCATTGGTCCGGTGCTGGGGCCTGTGGTCGGGGGTTATATTGTCGATTATTTGACGTGGCACTGGATTTTTCTCATCAATATTCCGATCGGGATTTTAGGGATTATTTTGAGTTTAAAATATATGCCCAATTACAAATCGCCCGTTATCGATTTCGATTTGAAGGGATTTCTCATCTTTGCGATGGCCTCTTTGCTGCTGTCGGTTTCTTTGGAATTGCTGGGGAATGCACAGAATATTACGCCGGTGCTCTTGGTTTTCGTATTGGGTTTTTTGATGCTGTATTTCTATTACCAACACGCCAAAACCGACAACAATCCTATTTTTCCGCTCAACCTTTTTCACGTACGCACGTTCCGGGTTGGGATATTGGGAAATCTTGTGACCCGGCTGGGCATCAGTTCCATTCCGCTTCTGGTTCCGCTGATGATTCAGATTGCTTACGGGCAATCTGCGCTCACATCGGGTTGGATTGTGGCGCCGATGGCTCTTACGTCTATGTTTGGTAAATCTGCCGTCATTTCTATTTTAAAAAGATTTGGTTACCGAAAAACGTTGATGTTCAATACTTTCGTAATCGGTTTGGTAATCTGTTGTTTAGCAATTCCTGGCGTCCACACTTCCATCTATTGGTTTGTTCCCGTGTTGTTGCTTCTCGGGTTTTTTAATTCGATTCAGTTTACGTCTATGAATACGATTTCCATCGCCGATTTGCGACCATATCAAAACAGCAGCGGAAACTCCTTTGTAGCCGTCAATCAGCAGTTTGCAGTCGGCTTCGGGATTTCGTTCGGCTTGATTGTTCTGAAATTATTCGAAGGCGACACTGCTTTAATTAAAAATGAGGTTCACAATGCTTTCCGCTATACATTTCTGATTATGGGTTTTCTGACTATTTTGTCGGGACTTGTTTTCCGAAGACTCGATTTCCGAGACGGCGAAAATATGAAATCGGCTTAAAAACTACAAGAATTGGGAAAATTCAAAATGGCCAAAGCCTGCATCTACATCAAAAAAAATGAAGATATTAATTTTGATATTCTAAGAAAATTGATCCATTCCAGCATTACCAAAATCAAAAATATATACGGTTAAAATGGGATTTTCAAATTTGCTTTTACCGGAAGTCCAGAGATTTATTAATGAAAATTTAAGCACCGATCTCCATCAATTATTACTGAAAAAATCTCCATTTCCAGACGTTTCCATTCAGGAAATCGTTCAGCAAATTAAAGGGAAAAAAACGGCTCAGAGAAAGTTCCCATTTCTGCTAAAAGATCAGATTGTTTTTCCGCCAAATCTCAATCTGGAACAAGCTTCTTCGCAATCGACTGCGGCGTACAAAGCTAAAAGCGTGAAAGGACAATCTTTCCTCGATTTGACTTGTGGCTTCGGCATTGACGCTTATTTTTTGTCTCAGAATTTTGAAAATGTAACACTCGTGGAGCAAAATCCCGAACTGATCCAAATCGTAGCGCATAACTGGAAAATTTTGAACAGAAAAGCAAGCTTCATCAATCAAAACCTCGAAGAATTTCTTGAAAGTCAGTTGCAGTCTCAGTTGGAAGGCAAAATTAGTTTTGATGTCGCTTATCTCGATCCGGCTCGGCGGGATGTGAATAATAAAAAGAAATTTCTACTCGAAGATCTTTCCCCCAATCTTTTTGAAATCTGGGAAAGAATCGGTTCTATTGCAGCAAAGATTATGGTCAAATTGTCGCCATTGGTTGATATTTCCTATCTGCTGGGCGCCTTGAAAAACATTACCGAAATCCAAATAATCGCGATCAGAAATGAGGTGAAAGAATTAATCTTAGTTGTTGATAATCAAGAAATTAATAATAAGCACCATACCAAAATAACTTGTGTGAATTTGGAATCCAATGAAGCCGAATTTTCTTTTAGTCATAATGACGAAAAAGATGCAAAATCAGAATACTCGGGAAGTTCGGATTTCCTTTACATTCCCAATAACTCCATCCTGAAAGCAGGCGCTTTTAATATCATTTCGCAACAATTCGGATTGAAAAAATTGCATCGAAACACACATTTTTATACATCTGAGCAAAAAATTGAAGATTTTCCGGGAAGGGTTTTATCAATCGAAAAAATACAAGCAAAGGATTTGAAAAAAGGCGAGAAGTACAATATCATTTCCAAAAATTATCCGCTGAAACCCGACGAAATCAAGAAAAAATACAAACTGAACGACGGCGGAAACCAATATTTGATTTTTACGCAAAGCATCAATGGAAAAGAGATTCTGCGAAGCACTTGAGTAAGTCGTTGATTAACACAATTTTAAAAAGATGTTAATTATTTCCCTTTATTTTTAAAAATAATTAAATGACGTTTCTCATACCGCAAAATTTCACTACATTTGCACGCGTAAAAAATAGATATGCAAAATATTAGAAATATAGCGATTATCGCACACGTTGACCACGGAAAAACCACTTTGGTGGACAAAATTATCCACGCCACACACCTCTTCCGAGACAATCAGGAAAGTGGCGATTTGATAATGGATAACAACGATCTCGAAAGAGAACGAGGTATTACGATTTTGTCAAAAAATATATCGGTTACCTACAAAGATGTTAAAATCAACGTCATCGATACGCCGGGTCACGCGGATTTTGGTGGAGAAGTAGAACGTGTTTTGAAAATGGCAGACGGTGTGGTTTTGCTGGTAGATGCCTTCGAAGGCCCGATGCCACAGACCAGATTCGTACTTCAGAAAGCTTTGGAATTGGGATTGAGACCCTTGGTGGTTATCAACAAAGTCGATAAGCCCAACTGCCGCCCGGAAGAAGTTCACGATCAGGTTTTTGATCTTTTCTTCAACCTCGATGCCACTGAAGAACAATTAGATTTTCCAACCTTCTATGGATCGTCTAAGCAAGGCTGGTTCAACACCTCTTTGGAACCAACAGACAATATTTTCCCATTATTGGACGGGATTTTGAAATACGTTCCCGAACCGAAAGTAGAGGAAGGAAATTTGCAAATGCAGATTGTCTCGCTTGATTATTCTTCATTCTTAGGGAGAATTGCAATCGGAAAAGTCATCCGTGGAGAGATCAAAGAATCACAATGGATTGGCTTGGCGCAGTCCGACGGAAAAATTTTGAAGGGCAAAGTGAAAGAGCTTTACGTTTTTGAAGGTCTCGGAAAGAAAAAAGTGTCCGAAGTAAAAGCCGGTGATATTTGCGCTGTCGTAGGTTTCGAAGCGTTTCAGATTGGAGATTCTTTCGTAGATCTGGAAAATCCGGAACCGTTGCCGAGAACATCTATCGATGAACCGACGCTCAATATGACCTTCTCTATCAACAACTCGCCATTCTTCGGGAAAGATGGAAAATATGTAACCTCTAATCACTTGAAAGAAAGATTGACTAAAGAATTAGAGAAAAATCTGGCATTGCGGGTGGAACAAACCGACGATGCCAACACATTCTTGGTTTTTGGTAGAGGAATTCTGCACTTGTCCGTTTTGATAGAAACGATGAGAAGAGAAGGCTACGAAATGACCATCGGCCAGCCACAAGTAATCTTGAGAGAAATCGACGGAGAAAAATGTGAGCCATACGAATCTTTGGTTGTGGACGTGCCGGAAGAATATGCTTCCCGCGTGATCGACTTGGTGACGCAGAGAAAAGGCGATCTTTACATTATGGAAACCAAAGGCGAGATGCAGCATCTGGAGTTCGAAATCCCATCCAGAGGTTTGATTGGCTTACGTTCTCAGATGTTGACGGCTACGGCTGGTGAGGCCATTATGGCGCACCGTTTTACAGAATATAAACCGTTTAAAGGTGCCATCCCCGGAAGAGGAAATGGCGTATTGATCAGCAAAACACAAGGGCCGGCGACAGAATATTCGATTTCTAAATTGCAAGATAGAGGTAAGTTTTTCGTAGATCCGGGCGAGGAGATCTATGCGGGAATGATCGTTGGCGAGCAAAATAAGCCGGGAGATCTGGTGGTGAATATTGTGGAAGCAAAACAGCTGAACAATATGCGCGCCTCGGGAAAGGATAAAGACACCGGCGTGGCGCCCAAAATCTTATTTTCTCTGGAAGAATGTATGGAATATATCCAAGCCGACGAAGCCATCGAGGTGACGCCAAACTTCATCCGTATGAGAAAGAAAATCCTTTCGGAAGAAGAAAGAAAAAGAGTGGAAAGAGGTGCGAAAGCTTAACGGCGATATTATGAAACAACGGCTTTTGCCGTTAAATTTTCTTCATAAAATTAACATAAAAAAAACCGGATTAGCGATTTGAAATCTGCTTTTCCGGTTTTTTGTACCCAGTGCCGGAATCGAACCGGCACATCTTTCGATACTAGAGTTTGAGTCTAGCGCGTCTACCAATTCCGCCAACTGGGCATCGTTTCAAATTGGTCTGCAAATATAATATTATTTTCGAGCAGATAAAAATGATTTTAATTTTTTTTGAATTTTACTCGCGAAAGAATTGCAAATCAGAAGCCTATTTTTTTCAAAATTCTATTTCTAGGCCATCATAAGCCGGATGAATATTTTGCGGAAGCTCCATTTCTACTTCGTCGTGGAAACCCAGGTCGTGACTGATGTGGATGAGGTAGGTTTTTTTGGGCTTCAACTCATCTACCAAATCCAAGACTTGCGGCAGGATGAAATGGGAATGATGTGGCGTGGTTTTTCTGAGACAGTTGACGATCAGGAAGTCCAAACTCTTGAGTTTTTCTTTTTCACCATCGCTGATGTTACTCGCATCGGTAATGTACGCCAGATTCTTAAATTTAAACCCAAAGATATTAATTTCAGCGTGTATTACGTCGATTGGCTGTACCTTCACTTCATCGAATAAGGTAAAATCGCGTTCAATTTCTATAAGGTCAAAACTCGGTGCTCCCGGATATTTCTGTTCAATAAAAGCATAAGGGAAGCGACCTGTGATTTCTTTAGCAACGCGAGAATTGCAGTAGATGGGCATTGACTTTTTATTTTTGAATATCAACGGCCGAAGATCATCCAGCCCGATAATATGATCGTTGTGTTCGTGTGTCACGAGAACGGCATCAATCTGCTCCTCACGATTCACTAACATTTGTTGGCGAAAATCGGGCCCGCAATCTATCAAAATCTTTTTTCCGGAGTCGGAAGTTACCAGGGCGGAAGTGCGCAAACGTTTGTCTTTAGGATTGTTGGAAAGGCAGACCGGATGATGGCTGCCGATAACAGGAATGCCTTGCGAAGTCCCGGTTCCTAAAAATTTTAAAAGCATTTTTATTTTTGCTGTTATTTTGGTAAATTTACAAAATAAATCTAAATTCTTCGTGATAACGACCAAACTTACTCCCAAGCAAAAAGCATTAGCCGTCAATCTAGACACCTCCATCTACGGAACGTTTGCCGAGATAGGAGCGGGCCAAGAAACTGTAAGACACTTTTTTAGAGCCGGGGGCGCATCTCAGACGATTGCAAAAGCGATGTCGGCCTACGATAAGGACTTCAGTGATGCCATCTACGGAACCGAAGCCAAAAACCGATACGTGACGCAGAACCGTCTCCGCAAAATGTTGCGCTACGAAATGGCTCTTATAGAAGAAAGAATCCCGAGGGAAAAAAATCCCGGAAAAAAGTTCTTCACTTATGCCAATACGGTAACCACCATCAATTTTGATAAGACATCCAAAGGCCATGGCTGGGTGGGCATCAGATATCAGAATGCTGAAAACGAAGACTATAACGAAATCGTCATTCACGTCAAATTCAAAGAAACCAATCCCACCTTGCAGCAGGAAACGCTGGGAAGCTTGGGTGTCAACCTGATTTATGGTGCTTATTTCTACATCGATAATCCCAGAGTTCTTGTAGAATCGCTTTATGATGACCTTTCTTTGGACCGTTTGGAGATCGACATGATAGATTTCAGTGGTCCGGCCTTCCAATATGTGGACAATCGTTTGATGAGCCTCCAACTGGTAAAATTGGGAATGACCGATGCCGTGATCTTCAATTCGCAAGGCAATAATATGCTGCCGGCGGATATTCTTTACAAGAAAAACATTTTTGCCGTAAGAGGAAGTTTCCGCCCCGTGACGCGTGTCAACATTGATATGTTCGAGCAAGGTCTGGAAATGTTCAATCAAGACAATGCTTGCGACAGCGAAAATACTCAGATTCTCTTTGAAATTACGATTTCGAACTTGAGAGCGGCTGGTGATATTGATGAAAGGGATTTTCTCGACCGGGTCGATATTCTCGGAACTTTGGGCTACACGGTGATGATCTCCAATTTTTCCGAATATTACCGAATGGTAGATTATTTCTCGACATTCACCAATCAGCATATCGGAGTGGCGATGGGTGTCAACAATCTTCTGGACGTCTTCGACGAGGAATATTACAAAAATCTTTCGGGCGGCATTTTGGAGGCTTTCGGTAAATTCTTCAAAAAAGATATGCGCGTTTATCTCTATCCGTACAAAGATCCTGAGACCGGCGAATTGCTGACCTCGGAAAATCTGAAAGTTCACGACAATCTGAAAGAATTGTACAAATATTTCAAACTCAACAAGAGAATCGTAGATATCGAAAATTACAACCCAAAATTTCTCGAAATCTACTCGAGAGAGATACTGAAAAAAATTATGGCCCACGATTTGGGATGGGAAGACGAGTTGCCTAATGGCGTTGCAGAAATGATAAAAGACCGCGGCATGTTTGGCTACAAAGAATTAACCTTCGAGGGTTTAAATTAGAAACGATGGTAGCACTTAAAAAACGACTTTCTTTCATTTTGGAAAGTCCGGATCACGATACGAATGCGAAACTTCTGAAAGTTTGTCAACTTTTGGATAAGGAAATCTCTTATTACAATTGGACGGGATTTTACTTCAAAAATGGCGACAAGGATGAGTTGGTCTTAGGACCGTATGTTGGCGCGGTGACCGATCACGTGATTATTCCGTTTGGCAAAGGGATTTGCGGTCAGGTAGCGGTTTCTGGAGAGACTTTCGTAGTTCCGGATGTTCACGCTCAGGATAATTATCTTTCTTGTTCCATCGATACAAAAGCGGAGATCGTGGTTCCTATTTTCAAGAACGGAGAGAATATTGGTCAAATCGATATTGACAGTCATTTCATAGATCCTTTCACAAAAGAAGATGAGGAAATGTTGAACTGGCTTTGCGAGGAGGTTGCAAAGGTTTTGTAGATTTTAAATCGACATCAAAATAGGGTAAATCATTTTTGTTTATCATTTTACTTTGCGGTAAAGATTTCGTCCAAAAGTTGACGATAATATTCTCCACACTTCGCCAAATGCGATCCATACCAGGAAAAAGCCTCGCCATCCACAATCATAATTTTTTGATCAACACAAATATTCTGGATTTCCGCAATATGTTTTTCCTTGAAAGGAAAAGGCTCTGACGATAGGAAAATGAAATCCGCTTCTTTCAAATCGTCCAACTGAATTTCAGGATAACGTTTCTTGTTTTTAAATTGATTTTCAAATCCTAATTCTTCCAAAATTTTAGAAATAAAAGTATCGCCGCCAACCGTCATATAAGGATCTTTCCAAATCAGATACGCCACTTTAAATTTATTTTCAGGTTTTGGAATGTCAAAAACTTCATAAGTTTTCAGATTGAAAAACTGCGCCTTTTCTTCTTTCCCGAAAAGGTGTCCGAGTTTTTTGATTAAATAGTAATTGTCTTCCAAAGTCTCCACATTCGTTACCAAAACTTTGAAATCTTTCATCAATTCCTCAACCTGTTCTTTCACGTTTTCTTCTTTGTTCGCAATGATGAGGTCGGGTTTTAAAGATCTAATTTTCTCAATATTTAGATTTTTCGTTCCGCCAATAATCTCAACATCATTTATTAATTCTGTTGGATGAATGCAGAATTTTGTCCTTCCGATGATTTCATCAGAAGTCAAACCAAGATCAAACAAGGTTTCCGTGATCGAAGGTACAAGTGAAATGACTTTCATAAAAAAACTCTCTCAAAAATAAACATTTCTGAGAGAGAATTTCCAATTTCTAATTAACCTTTAACAAATTACTCCACTGTTTTCTTCGCTGCAGTTTTTTTCGCTGCCGGTTTTTTTTCAGTGGCTTCTTCGGATTTTGAGGCTGTTTTCTTAGCAGGCGTTTTTTTAGCTTCAGGTTTTTTCTCGGCCGTTTCCTCCGTTTTTTCTTCAGCTAAAGTTTCTGAAGGTTCTTCAGTTTTTGCGAAACTTTCCGGCGTGATGTAGCCCGCTTTGTGCAGAAGGTTGTACCATTGCGCCAGCTTCTTGATATCGGATTCGTAAACCCTTTCTACGTCGTAGTTTGGAAGCGATTCTGACATAAAATCTCTTAATTCCTGAGCGGTAGATTTGTGGCTGATGGTAGGTTGGTAGTCGTAGTTTTTTGCAATATTTTCAAAAACCTCGAACAAGGGAACTTCTTTGTCAAAAGTGAACATCGCAATATTGTCCAGAAGGCTTACTTGGCTGGAGTTGGAGATGCTTGTTTTCTTTTTGGTCGTGATATCTTCCACGATAAAGCCATTCTTGAGCTGAGAAATCAATTTGAAAAGACCCGGTTTTCCGGAGATTGAAATAATTTTTTCTAACTGCATTTTTGTATGTTTTCTTTAATCTATTTTTTATAATTGTCGGCTATCCTATGTACAAAGTCCTTTGTATGAAATAAATTTTACATTTTTTTTCTACTTCGCAAACCTCATTTTGTAAGTCACGCCAACCTCGCCGTGCGCGATTTTTTGGAGTTTTCCTTTGACGATTTTTTTCTTCAATGGACTTAGGCGGTCTGTAAAGAGAATCCCTTCGGTGTGGTCATATTCGTGCTGGATCACTCTGGCTCGGATGTCCTGAAACGTGTCGGTATGCTTCTCGAAGTTTTCATCGTAATATTCTATTTTGATGGTCGATTTTCGTTTCACATCTTCTCGGACTTCCGGGATGCTGAGGCAGCCTTCATTGAATTTCCATTCTTCTCCGGATTCCTCAAGAATTTTGGCATTAATGAAAACTTTTTTGAAAACCCTCACTTCGTCGGCAATATCCTTATAATCCTCATCCTCGGCAAGCGGCGAAATATCTATGACAAACAGCCGAATGCCCAACCCAACTTGCGGTGCTGCCAATCCAATGCCGTTGGCTGCGTTCATAGTCTCGAACATATTGTCTATCAGCGTTTTTAGTTCCGGATAATCGGGGTCTATATCCACGGCTTTTTTTCTCAAAAGAGGGTCGCCAAAAGCTCTTATTGGTAAAATCATATTTTTTGTTCTAAAAAATTCTGCAAAATAATCGTTGCACTCACTTTGTCGATCAATCCTTTTTCCTGTCTCTGTTTCTTGCTTTTTCCGCTTTGGCTTATGAAAAAAGAAGCCATTTTGGAAGTGAAACGCTCATCGAATCGGCTTATTTTCTTGCCGGGAAATTCGTTTTCGAATTTGGAAATGAATTTTTGAATTTCAGTCTCTATTTCGGATAAATTTCCCTTTAAATCTGTGGGAAGTCCGATGACAATCTCATCAACTTGGTTTTCGGAAAAATATTTTTTCAGAAAATCCATCAGCTTTGGCGTTTCCACCGTCGGCAGTCCGCTTGCGATGATTTGCAAATCGTCTGTCGCGGCAATTCCCGTTCTTGCTTTTCCGTAGTCGATTGCCAGGATTTGTCCCATAAATGTGCAAATTTACAAAAATTTTCAGCTTATGAAAATGCATAAGCTTTTTATAAAAGGAAATGTGGGTTTGGACATTATTTAACGTCTTCGAGAACCTAAAATTTTTTCAAAAATTTAAAAAAATCTTTACGCGCTTTGCGTTCAGATAAACAAAGTAATTTTTCATAATTTTGTAAATCAATGATTATTTACCACTCATCATTTATAAACATAATAGATGTCTTTAAAAATTTCGGGACTCACCAAAAAATTCGGAGAGCAAATAGCGCTCAACGATATCCATATAAGCATTTCAAATAACGAAATCATCGGACTTCTGGGCCCAAACGGCGCCGGAAAATCCACCTTGATGAAATCCATCACCGGCGTCCTGAAAATCGACGAAGGCGAAATTTTGTTTGATGGTAAAAATATTACAGAAAACGAAATCGAAGCTAAAAAGAAAATCGGTTTCCTGCCAGAGAACAATCCGCTTTACAACGAGATGTATGTGAAAGAATATCTGCAATTCGTCGCAAACCTTCACAACATCAAAAAAGAAAGAGTAGAGGAAGTGATAGAATTGGTCGGAATAACGCCAGAAAAATCAAAGCAAATCTCACAACTTTCCAAAGGTTACAAACAACGTGTCGGACTCGCTCAGGCGATTCTCCACGAACCAGATTTATTAATCCTCGACGAACCAACTAACGGCCTCGACCCCAATCAAATTGTCGAAATCCGAAACGTCATCAAAGAAATCGGGAAAGAAAAAACCGTGATTCTCTCCACGCACATTATGCAGGAAGTGGAAGCGCTTTGCTCGCGCGTGATTTTGATTCATCAAGGAAATATCATCCAGGATTCACCAATTTCTGAGTTTAAAGGGAAATTCGGAAGTTTGGAAGAAGCGTTCCGGAGTTATACTATTTAAGTTTTCAGTTTTTGGTTGATAGTTGATAGAATCAATTCGAAACCAATTGCCAACAACAATCAACCGACAACAATCAACTAAAATTGAACTTCGCCCAAATCATCCTTCCACTCAATCTCAAAGGAACTTTCACGTACAAAGTTCCGGAAGACTTTTTGGATAAAATCGAGGTCGGAATGCGTGTGCTGATTCCGTTTCGCGGAAAGAAAATCTACACGGGAATTGTTGCCGAATTATTCGATGAATTTGAAGACAATTTTGTTCCGAAAGAAATTATCAATTTGCTTGACAATCAACCAATTGTTCCAAAACAACAATTGGAATTTTGGAATTGGATGAGTTCCTATTACCTCTGCAATCTCGGCGAAATCTACCGATTTGCGTTTCCATCTTCATTAAAATTGGAAAGCGAAACTTACGTCCGTTTATTATCAGAAAGAACAATCGATTGGCAAAATCTGGATGCAAATGAAACGTATCTTTTGCAAGCTTTGGAAGTGCGGCAAATGTTGAATTTGCAAGAAATCGAAGCCTTCATTCCAAAAAAAGAAATCATCAAAACCATCAATGCCCTGATTGATGAACGATACATTTCCGTGGATGAAAAAATCAGCGAAAAATACAAAGCCAAAGAGATCGCTTATCTGAAAGTGAATGACGAAGCTTTGGTTTCGGAGAACTTGGCCACGATTCTTCTTAAATTGGATAAAGCCAAAAAGCAAAAAGATTTATTCCTGAATATTTTATCCAAACAAATGGGTGAACCGAGAACGCCAATCCGGAAATCTTTGGTCTTTGATGAGGGTAATTTTGTAAATCAACAACTGAAATCGTTAATAGAAAAGGGCTGGGTTTCAGAATATTATCTCGAAAAAGACAGAATAGATTCTTACGAAGGCGAAATTGAAGATATTGAACCATTATCTGCAAGTCAGCAAGTTGCGTTTTCGGAAATCAATGAAGCTTTTGGAGAAAACAAAAACGTTTTGCTTCACGGCGCGACGGCTTCCGGGAAAACCCACATTTATCTTGAAAAAATCGAAGACTGCGTGAATTCGGGAAAGAATGTACTTTTACTTCTGCCGGAAATTGCCTTGACAAAACAAATCACCATTCGATTAGAAAAAAAATACGGCAAAAAACTCGGTTTTTATCACCAAAAATTAACGGATTTTGAAAGGGTAGAAGTCTGGCGAAAAATCAAGAAAAATGAACTACAAATCCTTATCGGAACCAGGAATTCTTTGTTCCTTCCATTCGAAAATTTGGGATTAATAATTGTGGACGAGGAGCACGATTCGGCTTACAAATCCCGAGATTCCAACTTCTTTTTCAATGCGAAAGATGCGGCGATGATGCTGGCAGAATTTTATCATTCGAAACTGATTCTCGGCTCGGCAACGCCTTCTTTGGAAAGCTACGATCTGGCGATGAAAGATAAGATCCGCTATGTCCAGCTCATCGAACGTTTCGGAAAAGTGGATCTTCCCACGTTTGAAATTATCGACATCAAAGAGGCGCAAAATCAGAAGAAAATGATTGGGAATTTCAGTCAAAGAATCATCGACGAAATTAAGATTGAACTGGAAAATAAAAAGCAAACCATCGTTCTTCACAACCGCCGTGGCTACGCCAATGTGATCGAATGTGAAACTTGCGGCCACGTGTCTTATTGCAGCAATTGCGATGTCGTGATGACTTATCACAAAGCGGCTAACGAGCTGAAATGCCATTATTGCGGCCACCGAGCTGCGAAGCCGGCTTTCTGCCCCAGCTGCCACGGTAACAATCTGAATACGAGAGGAATAGGCGTAGAACAGATCGAGGAGGAACTAAAAAATTTGTTTCCGGAAGCCGTTGTAGATCGGATGGATGTGGATGCCATGCGAAAGAAATTTGCTTACGAAAAACTTTACGAAAAGCTGGAAAACGGCGAAACTGATATTCTCGTGGGAACACAGATGATTTCCAAAGGTTTGGATTTCGATAATATCGAGTTGGCGGTGATTCCCAAAGCTGATTCGTTGCTGTATGTGCAAGATTTTCGGGCAGAGGAAAGGGCTTACCAATTAATAACACAAATCGCAGGAAGAGCCGGGCGGGTTTCCGGCGATGGGAAAGTACTGATTCAGACCTACAATCCGTCGCACTCTGTTTTCGAATTAATTAAAAATCAGAATGTTAAGGAAATTTATCGTTATTTTTTAGAGGAACGAAAGAAATTTCTTTATCCGCCATTTGTGAAATTAATAATGATTGAGCTAAAACACAGAAAAGAAGACAAATTGAACAGAGCTGCTCAATTTTTTGGATCGGTTCTTCGAAAATATATCCCGGAAGAGTGCATTCTCGGGCCGGAGAAATCTCCGATTGCAAGGATCAACAATCTGTATCAGTACCAGATTTTACTTAAATTTCCCAAAAACAGAAATTACATCATTTACAAAGAATTATTAATGAAATCTTTGGAAGAATTTGATGAGATCACGGCATACAAATCGATCAAGCGAGATTTTCTGGTTGATTTTTAACGGAAATTAACAAAATTTTGATTCTTTTATTACGGGAAGCCGTAATTCTTAGCGCAATATTCTCTAATTTTACGCTGTTTTGAGAGGAGATGGATGCTATTAGAAATCTTCAGTAAAAATAATCACTAAAAATATATTTTTTTTGAGAATGAATCAGTTTAAAAATTATTGTTCGGTTTTAGCTTTTTGTTTTTCCTCACTGCTCTTCTCACAAGGTACCGCAGCCGCCGCTTTGCCTCAGATTGCCGAGCAACAAAGCTTAGTAAAAGACATTACGGCCGAGAAAGCGTTGCTCTCTCCGAAAGATCAGATCGAATTCAATATCAATAAAATGTTTACGGACCCCGTTCTCAGAAATGCGAATTGGGGTTTTGTAGTTTATGACATAAAAGCAGACAAGATCATCACTTCTTACAACGAAACTACACCACTGATTCCGGCTTCAACCACCAAATTGTTGACCACCGAGACGGCTTTTTCTTTGTTAGGAACGCAATTCAGGTGGAACACGCAACTGGAATACTCTGGAAGCATAGATCCTGACGGCGTGCTGACGGGCAATCTTTACATCGTGGGAAGCGGCGATCCCACTTTAGGCGGAAGCCGTGGCGGAGCAGCCAGTTACGGACAAATTGTGACGCAATATTTGGAATCCATCAAAGAGAAAGGTATTAAAAAAATCACAGGGGATATCATCATCCAAACGGCCATTTTCAAAGAAAATAAAACGGAACTTCCCGAGAATATCGTATGGCTGGAGCAAGCCAATTATTTTCTCCCCGCCGGAACTACGAAGGATATCAATCCGAGAAATGAGAAACTGATCATCAGCCAATCCAACAATCCCTTCAATCAGGAAAAAAGATATTTTTACGTATCGCCCTATGCCAACAAATTGGTTTATGCAGACCAATACGAAGGCGGGTGGGTAACCACTAAAGTGGCGGAACCGCCGGCTTTTTTAGCAAATAAGTTGAGGGAAAGCTTGATTAAAAATAAAATCACTGTGGGAAAAGTAGTTCCCAAAATCGTGGATGGCAACCCCGAGCCACGCGAAATTATTAGTACTTATAAATCGCCAAGTTTGGCAGAGATCGTGGCTTACACCAATCAGCGAAGCGATAACAATTATGCGGAAGCACTCCTAAAAGCTAACGGTTTTATGAAGTTGGGCGATCAAACGGCAGAATCTGGAAGAAAGGTGGTTACCGAGCATTTGAAAGCCACGAATTTCGATATGACCGGTCTTAATTACATGGATGGAAGCGGACTTTCTAAAGCGCATACCGTAACACCAATTTCGCAAGTGAAGTTTCTGGGCGCCATTACAAAATTGCCATACTATCAAGAATACCTCAATTCTTTGCCAATCGCCGGGCAAACCGGCACATTGAAACGTATGTTTCTGGTCAATTCAAACGGGCAGATTTTTGCAAAAACGGGAACCCTGAATCAGGTAAAATGCCTCGCCGGATATATCAAAACGAGAAGCAACAAAACACTTGCTTTTTCTTTGTTGATCAATAATTATGCTGGATCTACCGCACAAGTGAAACAGAGAATGGAGCAACTTCTGGATCCGACGTTGGATCTTTAAAAAAACGATTATTTTAAAATAAACGAAACTATAAATATTGTGGGTTTTTTTGTAGATTTGGGCCTAAAATTTTTTCAAAAAATGAAACGTTTCTACACTTTAATGGTTTTTTATCTATCCGTCACTTCTTTTTTCGGACAATCTAACAACATTGACAGAAAAGCATTGATAGACTCCGAAAGGCGCGCTGCCGCCAGATCGGCATTGGATGTGAATGTCAATCCAAATACGCTCAATTATGATTTACAGTACGTTCGGCTAGACCTGGATCTCAATCCAACGCAGCAATTCGTCTCAGGAACCATGACTTCTCATTTCAAAATGTTAGCAAATTCAAGCAATATTTACTTTGATTTAGCCAATAATCTCTCCGTTTCTTCTGTGAAATATCACGGGCAAAATCTTACATTTCAACAGCTCAGCACAGACGAGATCAAGATCAATTTTCCGGCAGTCCTTAATGCTCAAGCAACAGATTCTTTGTCAATTACTTACAGTGGCGTTCCAGATGCGACCGAAGATGCTTTTTCTGCCAGTTACACTTCGTCGGGCGATCCCGTTTTGGCCACTTTGTCGGAACCTTTTGGCGCCAAAGAATGGTGGCCAACCAAGCAGAGTCTGAACGACAAAATCGAGAAAATGGACATCAAAGTGACCACGCCGGCGCAGTACACCGTGGGTTCCAATGGTAAGCTGATGTCGGAGACAATTCTTAGCAACGGGAAAAAGCTGACCTATTGGCAAACCAATTATCCAATCCCAGCCTATCTCTTTGCATTGGGGATCTCAAATTATACAAAACTGAATTCTACCATTACAACAGCAGGAAGTTCTTTTCCTTTTATCAATTATGTCTATCCTTCCTACGCTAATTCGACGACGCAGTCCAATCTAAACTGGACCACCAGCTGTATGCAAACTTTTGAAGATAGTTTTGGCTTGTATCCTTACCGAAACGAAAAATATGGTCACATGCAATTCAATTGGGGAGGCGGCATGGAACATGCCACGATGACTTCGCTCGTTAATTTCAGTCGGGATTTGATCGCTCACGAGCTGGCGCACCAATGGTTCGGGGACAAACTGACGTGTGGTTCGTGGAACGATATTTGGCTCAATGAGGGTTTTGCCACAATGGGCGAACATGTCATCAATGAGAAATTATTGATGAGCGCTTCCCAGTTCCAAAGCTATCTGGTGAGCGAGATGAATTATATTACCAGCGCTCCCGGCGGAAGCGTCTATATTCCGGACAGTGACCTTAATTTTTATAGGATTTTTGATGGCAGATTGTCTTATAGCAAAGGTGGTTACGTTCTCAGGATGATAAAATGGATTCTGGGAGATGAGCAGTTTTATGCTGCGCTGAAAGCGTACCAAAGCAACCCCGCATTCGAATATAATTATGTAAAAACAACTGATTTCCGAAATTTCCTGAATTCTTATACCGGCAAGGATTTTACAGAGTTTTTCAACGACTGGATTTATGGAGAAGGTTATCCAACGTACCAAATCAGATGGACGCAGAATCCCACATCGAAAAAACTGACTTTTCGCGTGTCTCAAAGCAGAAGCAGCGCCGCGGTGAGTTTCTTCGAGATGCCGCTTCCAATACGAGTTAAAGGATCGAGCGGGCAGACAGCCTACTTGGTACTGAATCATACTTCCAACAACCAATATTTTACGCAGGATGTGGATTTCGATGTGACAAATGTGACATTCAATTACGAAAACCAAATCATTACAAAAGGATCTACAGTTACCAAAGATAATAACTTGGCCGTCAGTGATTTGGACACCGAGAAAGTCAATGTGTATCCAAATCCGGCAAAATCGTTTATCAAAATTGCAGGTTTGGAGAGATCGGCAGATTATGCGATCTATTCTGTTGAAGGAAAATTAATCAAAAGAGGAACAGCCGACAAAGATGCCGAAATCAATATTTCAACTTTGGTGAAAGGAACTTATGTTTTGAAATGTAATAATCAGTCCTTCAAGATTATAAAAGAATAGCGGAAAGCAAAAGAATCTACAAAACGTTAAAACATCACAAAAAAGCACTCATTTGAAGTGCTTTTTTTACTTTTGTTAAAACAGAAAATCAAGTAAAAATGATATCACAAAAATTCCTGGAAAACCTCCAAAATGAACTGAGCAATATAGAAAATGACGGTCTTTACAAAAAAGAAAGAATCATAACTTCTCCCCAGGGTGCAGAAATAGAAGTAGGCGGAAAGCGATTATTGAACTTTTGCGCCAATAATTACCTCGGCTTATCCAATAATCCGGAAGTGATGAAAGCTTCCAAAGATGCCATCGATGCGCGTGGTTATGGGATGTCCTCGGTTCGTTTTATTTGTGGCACTCAGGATATTCACAAAGAATTGGAAGCCAAAATCTCCAACTTTTTAGGAATGGAAGATACGATTTTGTACGCTGCGTGCTTCGACGCGAATGGCGGCGTTTTCGAACCTTTATTTTCCGAAGAAGATGCCATCATTTCCGATGAACTGAATCACGCCTCGATTATCGACGGTGTAAGATTGTGCAAATCTGCAAGATACCGTTATAAAAATAATAATATGGAAGATTTGGAAGCACAATTGATGGCAGCTTCCGAAAAAAATCACCGTTTCAAAATCATCGTGACAGACGGCGTTTTCTCTATGGACGGCATCGTGGCCAACCTCCAAGGTATTTGTGATTTGGCAGAAAAATATGATGCTTTGGTAATGGTGGATGATTCTCACGCCACCGGTTTCATCGGAAAAACCGGACGTGGCACGCACGAGGCCAATGATGTGATGGGCAGAGTCGATATCATTACTTCGACTTTGGGCAAAGCTTTGGGTGGCGCTTTAGGCGGCTTCACTTCCGGAAAAAAAGAAATTATCGATATGCTGAGACAGCGTTCGCGTCCTTATTTATTTTCAAATTCCTTAGCCCCGGGAATTGTGGGTGCCGCTTCCAAAGTTTTGGATATGATTACCGAAGATACTTCGTTGAGAGACAAAGTAATGGAGAACGCAGAATATTTCCGGAAAGAAATGAAGGCCAAAGGCTTCGACGTTCCCGATGGCGATGCGGCCATCGTTCCGGTAATGTTGTATGATGCAAAGTTGGCGCAGAAAATGGCAGACGAGCTTCTGTCCGAAGGCATCTACGTGATCGGATTCTTCTATCCTGTGGTTCCGAAGGACAAGGCCAGAATCAGAGTTCAACTTTCTGCAGCCCATTCTAAGGAAAACTTAGATCAAGCGATTGCCGCGTTCGAAAAGATAGGAAAGAAATTAGCCGTTATTTCCTAAAACACGCCGCAGCAATTCATCGGATTTTAGGAAAATTTACAGAATCGATACAGACCCCGAACTGCTTTCATTTTTTGTGATTTCCGCAAGGTTTCCACGTTTGATTATTTTGATATCGCCGCTTGACGAGGCGCTTGCTGATACGCTTTTGCTAACGCCGATGGTAATATCCGCCGAAGATGACGTTGCAAGAACCGCACTTTCTGCAGTGAAATTTTCAGCATTCACGTCGCCGGAAGATGACGCTTCTACATCGATACTGTCGGATTTCCCTTTGATATCGATGCCGGCGGAAGACGAACACATCAAATGAAGATTCTTGGCAAGGACTTCCCCATCATATTCTCCGCTGCTGGATGCTTCCATATTAATATTTGCGCCATAGATATGTCCTTTGATTGTTCCTGAACTGGAAATATGAACGTCCAGATTGGAAAAATAAAAATTATCTTTCAAATCAATACTTGCGCCGGAATTTGCTGCCAAATGATCAAAATCTTTAGCATAAACCTTAATTTTGATTCGGTCTGTAGAAATATTTTTAAAATTTGTATTGTCAATTTTGATTTGTACCGCTTGCCCATTTTGTTTCACCACTACATATTTCATCAAGTCCGAAGGCGCATAAACCACAATTTTTTCCTCATCAGCTTTGAAAACTTCTGCCTTCAAAGCAGTCGAAATTTTCAGCTCATCAAAGTTCATAAGATAAGATTTCTCGATTACTTCGCCCTTTCCGCCTTCTGAAATCAGATTCGGAAACATCCCCCCGGCGCTACTTGCTTTTGATTTTATACAAGAAAACTGGATTAGTGAAGTTGCAAAAATTAGAGATAAAAGTTTAATTTTCATATGATAATTTTTTGAAGTTGTGATTTATGCCTTAGAAAGACATTTTGATGGATATTATTGTAAATTTTGTCTTCATAAATCCGTTCTCGAAATTACGAAAATATCATTGCGTTTGAAAAAAAATACCCGCTCGTAGATTCTATAAAAAAAGAAGACTATAATTGAGGTCATATTTCAACCTCACTCCATCGGCAGAATTTCTTTGAAACACCATCAATTGTGTGTATATTTACAATCTAAATTTTCAAAAAATGGCAGACTGGAAAACCGTGAAAGAATACGAAGATATTACCTACAAAAAATCTAATGGCGTCGCCAGAATCGCGATCAACAGACCGGAAGTTCGCAACGCTTTCCGACCAAAAACTACCTCAGAACTTTACGATGCTTTTTATGACGCTTACGAAGATGCTTCCATCGGCGTTGTACTACTCACCGGCGAAGGCCCAAGTCCCAAAGATGGCGGACACGCTTTCTGCAGTGGAGGTGACCAAAAAGCGCGTGGACACCAAGGTTACGTGGGCGAAGATGGCAGGCATCGGCTGAATATTTTAGAAGTGCAGCGTCTCATCAGATTTATGCCCAAAGTGGTAATTGCCGTGGTAAACGGATGGGCAGTAGGCGGAGGACATTCGCTGCACGTGGTTTGCGATTTGACTTTGGCAAGCTCAGAACACGCCATTTTCAAACAAACCGATGCCGATGTGACGAGCTTCGACGGGGGCTACGGTTCTGCTTATTTAGCCAAAATGGTGGGGCAGAAAAAAGCAAGAGAAATTTTCTTATTGGGTAAAAATTATTCTGCAAAAGAAGCCGCAGAAATGGGAATGGTAAACGCCGTAGTTCCGCACGCAGAATTGGAAGACACTGCCTACGAATGGGCGCAAGAAATCCTTGCAAAATCTCCAACTTCCATCAGAATGCTGAAATTCGCTATGAATCTAACAGACGACGGAATGGTGGGGCAACAGATTTTTGCCGGCGAAGCCACACGATTGGCATATATGACGGAGGAAGCAAAAGAGGGTAGAAATGCCTTTTTGGAAAAACGAAAACCAAATTTCGGGGAAAATCAGTGGATTTCTTAATTTTTTTGAAGGTTTTTGGTTGATAGTTGTCAGTTTTCTGAAAGTATTGACCAATCACCCGCAACCAGCAACCAACAACTAAAATGATCGATTGGATAAAAGCAGCTCGACTGCGAACTTTACCGCTCTCAATCAGCGGAATTATTATGGGTTCTTTTATCGCCAGATGGCGGATTTCTCAAGATGGCGGTTTTTGGGATTGGCGGATTTTTGCTTTGGCACTTCTTGTGACTTTGCTCTATCAAATCCTTTCCAACTTTGCCAATGATTACGGCGATGGCATCAAGGGGACCGACCATAATAGAATAGGAGAAGCCGAGCAAAGAGCCGTAGCGTCTGGCAAAATTTCTGAAAAACAAATGCGAAACGCCGTTATTTTATTTTCAATCCTATCTTTTTTGGCAACAGTGGCATTGTTGTATCTCGCATTTTATCCCGATTATGCCAAAGAATTTTGGATCTTCATCGGATTGGGAATTGCGTCTATTTTGGCATCCATTGGATACACCGTCGGGAAAAAACCTTACGGTTATCTAGGTTTGGGCGATATTTTTGTGTTCATCTTTTTCGGATTGGTTTCGGTTTGCGGCAGTTATTTTCTGTTTACAAAAACATTGGATTGGGACATATTTTTGCCCGCAACGGCAGTAGGTTTTTTGAGCGCAGCAGTCCTTAATCTCAACAATATGCGAGATATAGAAAGTGATGCGAAATCTGGGAAAAAAACTTTGGCAATAAGATTGGGTTTCAAAAATGCAATGGTCTATGAAATGATTATTTTGATGCTTCCGCCTATTTTGGTTTTAATTTATATGATGATCAATGGTTTGCAAAAACAAGGAAACTATTATGCATTTATATTTTTTGTTATGGTATTTCCGCTGATGTCTTTGCGCAGAAAAATGATGGAAGTAAAAGAACCAAAAGAACTCGATCCTTTTCTGAAACAAGTGGGAATCATTACATTGGTAATGAGTATTTTGGTGGCTTTTGGATTGAACTATTTTAATTAAAAATAAACTTTTTTTGCGATTTTAAATTTTAAAAAAAAAGAAAAAAATGAAACTAAAATTTTTGGGACAAAACTGTTTTTTGTATGGATAGTAATACCAATTGGACGCCTTTTCCGGATGAAAATTTACTGGGAATCACAGATAAAGACTTGCTTAATGAATATGAAGCAAAAGGTGTGGGATTGGCAGAATTGGAAATTTATCAATTAGATATTGATGATAAAATTGATTCCGAATTAATTTTAAAACTGCACAAAATTGCGTTTGGCGAACTTTATGATTGGGCAGGCAAATGGAGAAAAATAGATGTTGCTGTAGGCAAGCTTCAACCGCCCTCTTTCAAAAAATTTCCTAATATTATGTATCAATTTTTTGATAATTTAGATGGTTTAATTGCTTCAGCGGCAAATAAGAAAGATATTATTGATTGCTTAATATTTGCCCATTATGAATTTGTGAAAATCCATCCATTTAATAACGGAAACGGCAGAATGGCGAGATTAATATTAAATATAGTATCAATGAAATTCGGTTTCAGACCCATCGAGCTTTATCACAGAGCAGGTGACAGTAGAAAAATCTACATTAGCGCTTTACAAAATGCAGACGAAGGAAATTTCCACGAATTATATGAATTAATTGAAGAAAACCTTGTTGCTTTTTGATTTTTTATCTAAAATATCCGCAACAATTTTTTTTATTTTTGCTCTTGAAACTTTTTGGTTTTCCAATATCATCGTCGCGTACAGGTTTTTTTCCAATAAGCTCATAAGCGTTTCTTTCTGATTAAGAGAAGGATATTTTTCAAAAAATTTCATATAACAAATGTATAATATTTTTTTTAACAAAAAATCAATCATAAAATGAAAATAAAATTTTTGGGACAAAACTGTTTTTTGTTCACGTACAACGGAAAAACTATCCTTTCTGATCCTTTTTATAATTTTCAGAAAGACAAATCAGGATTCGACATTAGCGCGCAAAAAATCGATTACGTGCTCATTACCCACGCCCATTTCGATCATACTGCCGACGTGAAAGAAGTCCTGGAAAATCATCCTGATGCCGCCGTCATTGCTCAGCCGGAGATCTGCGGCTATTTCAAACATCCAAATAGTATGGATCTCAATTTCGGCGGTTCTGTGAAGATTGAAAATTTAAAGATTTCTATCGTTCCCGCATTGCACACCAGCTCCTTTCCGGACGGTTCTTACGGCGGATTGGCATCCGGCTATATTTTCAGATTTGCAGACGGGCGCAACCTTTATTTGGCGGGAGATACGGGCGTGACTGCCGAAATGAGTTTGTTTCCACAGGTTTTTGGGAATTTAGATTGGTCGATCCTTCCCGTTGGGAAAAACTATACGATGTGCCCTCGCAAAGCCGCGTTTGCTGCATCAGAATTATTGAAAACGCCGAAAGTGATTGGTTGCCATTTCGATACATTTCCGGCAATTAAAATCGATCACGACGAAGCCAAGAAGCATTTTGCTGACAAGAATATCGAATTCACGTTACCGGAATTGGGACAGGAATTTGAATTTTAAACAAAAAAATTAAGAGATTAAGTAATTTCAAAAATTTGAATATCGCTTAATCTCTTAACTTAAAAAAATAAAAAATGGCAAGCTACCTAAATCACACCGCTACAACCGATTACCTTTGCTGCGTTCCCACCCTGGAGGATTTTCAGGAGCTGGTTGTTTAGGACTTGCCGGTGCAAAGATAAAAAAATTAAGGGAAAAGAGAAAAGAAAAAAGATTTACAGCTTATTAAACGGCTTTAAACCACTGAGTGCTATTATGAAAAGTTTCAAAATCTTCGTAAAAAACTCTAAACTCTGAACTAGTAAAATATTATTTATGACAAAAAATCCGCTTGCTTGGGGCTTTGGTTTGTATTTAGCAACGATGCTGGCTTTCTTCATCGTCTATTATTTCTTTGCCAATGCCAACTATTGGAGCACCACAATGCAAGTCAACGCATTTGGGATGACCTTCTTGTACGCGGTCGCTGGATTTGCTTCAACTTATTGGTTAAGACGGGGAAAATATATTACTTATCCTCAGGCATTTAAACAATGTTTTATAACACTTTTCACAGGCGGATTATTATCCGTGCTTTCGATTTTTGCTTTTCTGAATTATGCCGATACAGATGCCAGAGATTTGCTAAACCACCAATACATCCAGACCGAACTCGATAATCTGGATCAATCGTACGCGAAGTTGAGAGGTGAGGCATTGAATCAAAAAGACCAAAGCAAGGTCAGAGAACTGGAAGACAACTACAAAGGTGCAAAACTGGCAAGAGAAACAGCAATGAAGGAAGATCGGAATTATTTTTCTTTTAGATATATGTCCGGAATTTTTGGCGGTTTTTTGCTTTTTTATTTACTTTTATCGATTGTCATCGCCGGATTTTTGAAAAACAAAAAGCGCTACGAATAGCTTAATAAAGCTTCGAAATCATTAATTCAAAATTTTAAACCATAATCAATGAATCTCTCCATCATCATCCCATTACTCAACGAGCAGGACTCTCTGGAAGAGCTCTTCAATAGGATTGCAGCGGTCTGCAAAGCCAGCAAACTGTCGTACGAAGTTTGGTTTGTGGATGACGGAAGTACCGATCTTTCTTGGTCCATCATCGAGAATCTTAAGCTTCAAAATCCGCAGATCCACGGCATAAGATTTTCCAAAAACTATGGCAAATCGCAGGCACTTCATGCGGCTTTTGAGAAAGCAAACGGCGATGTGATCATCACAATGGATGCAGATCTACAGGATTTTCCGGAAGAAATTCCCGAGCTTTACGAAATGGTAAAAGTAGGAAATTACGACATCGTTTCGGGCTGGAAAAAGAAGCGGTTCGACAACGTGATGACCAAGAATATACCTTCCAAATTATTCAATTTGGCTGCCCGAAAAGTTTCCGGCGTTTCGCTCCACGATTTTAATTGCGGGCTGAAAGCTTACAAGAAGCAAGTCGTAAAATCCATCGATGTTTACGGCGATATGCACCGCTACATTCCGGTTTTGGCGGCTAATGCTGGTTTCAGGAATATCACGGAAAAGCCGGTTCAGCATCAGGCAAGACCTTACGGAACGTCGAAGTTCGGAACCGAAAGATTTATTCGCGGATTTTTGGATTTGATAACGCTTTGGTTTGTCAGCCGGTTTGGCGGCAGACCGATGCATTTTTTTGGTGCAGCAGGCACTTTGATGTTCGTCATCGGATTTTTATCGGCACTTTGGTTGGGGATTTCGAAGTTGATCGATGTGTACGCATACAAAATTTATGGAAATCTGCTTGCCAATAATCCTTGGTTTTTTATAGCTTTGACGATGATGATTCTTGGCAGCTTACTCTTTGTTGGCGGCTTTTTGGGCGAACTCATCATCCGAACCAATCGCGAACAGAAGAATTATCATATCGAGGAATTGATTTAAATGTGGTAATTTGGTAAATTATAATCTAATGAAAAATCTATTTTATTTAATTCTTATTCTCACAGCTGTTTCCTGCAGCAAAGTGGCGCCGAAAGGCGAAATCCAATCGAAAGATGTCGAGCTGGCCGAGTTTTCAAAACTTGATTTGAAAGGGAAATTCCGAGTATTTTATGTGCAAAGCCCTCACAATTTTGTAAATGTGGAAACATATCCAAATATTTTTGACAATCTGATAATCCAAGTCGTCAATAAAACCCTTTCAATCTCTGAAAAAAGCCCCACAGAAAAAGTCGATTTTTATAATATTACCATCTACGCAAAAAATGCTTTTGATGATATTAAACTATCTGATTCTGTGGAACTTAATATCTCAAGCCAAATGAATATGCAAAATTTCTCACTCCATTTGAAAGATAATGCTAAATTTATAGGATCGGTGATTTCTGAAAATTCGACGATTGAAATGCTGAACAAAAGCCGCGCTAATCTGCGCGGGAAAACGACTTTGGCCAAGCTGAGCATCAGAGATACCGCAAGCATTATCTCGCCTTATTGGTACATCAAAGATTTGGAAATCGATTCCGAGAACGGCAATTATGCAGAACTGAATGTGGATGAAGAAATCAAAGGTAAAATTGGAAATACTGCAAAACTGATTTATTACGGAAATCCTTCGAAAAAACTGAAAATCACAGAAAAGGCAAGCATCGTGAAGAAAGACCTTAATTAATAAAACAAAAATCAATCGCAATGTCAGATACAATATCAACCTTAGAAAAAGCAAAACTTTGGCTTTCCGAAACATTTGACGAAGAAACAAGAAATGCTGTTCAAACTTTAATCGACTCCAATTCGCCAGACTTGGAAGATTCTTTTTATAGAGAATTAGAGTTCGGAACCGGCGGAATGCGCGGTGTAATGGGCGTGGGGACCAATCGTCTTAATAAATATACTTTGGGGCAAGCGACGCAAGGACTTGCCAATTATCTTCATCAGCAGTTCCCCAATCAAGAAATCAAAGTGGCTATTGCTTATGATGTAAGGCATAATTCTAAGGAATTCGGAAAAATTGTTGCCGATGTTTTGACGGCCAACGGCATCAAAGTTCTGCTGTTCAAAGACCACCGGCCTACGCCCGAATTGTCCTTCACTGTTCGCAACAAAAAATGCAATGCCGGTATCGTTTTGACGGCTTCTCACAATCCGCCAGAATATAATGGTTACAAGGTTTATTGGGACGACGGCGCACAAATAGTGCCACCCAATGACGAAAACATCATCAGAGAAGTTTATCAAACCAAATTTGAGGATGTCAAATTCAACGGCAATGATGACCTGATAGAATGGATTGGCGAAGAACAAGATGATGTTTACATCGATGCTTGTATGGAAAACTCTCTTTATCAGAATGTTGGCAGAGACAATCTCAACATCGTTTTCACCTCCATCCACGGAACAACTTATACCACTGTTCCCAAAGCCTTGAAAAAAGCAGGTTTCACCAAGCTGGATTTGGTTCGCGAGCAAATGATCCCGAGCGGGAATTTCCCAACGGTAAAATCGCCAAATCCGGAAGAGCCGGCAGCATTGGAAATGGCGACTGATTTAGCTCGAATTACGAATGCAGACATCGTAATCGGAACAGATCCCGACGGCGACCGGCTGGGAATAGCAGTGAGAAATCTTGATGGTGACATTCAGCTATTGAATGGAAATCAATGCAATACGATTTTGACTTATTATATTTTAGACCAATGGAAAAAAGCGGGGAAAATCACCGGAAAGGAATTCATCGGTTCTACGATCGTGACGTCTGATATTTTCTTTGATATTGCGAAGAAATTCGGTGTGGATTGCAAAGTTGGCCTGACGGGTTTCAAATGGATTGGGAAGATGATTCGCGATTTTGAAGGCCGCGAAAAATTCATTTGCGGCGGCGAAGAAAGTTTCGGATTTATGACCGGAGACTTCGTGCGCGACAAGGATTCTTGCGGCTCTATCTTGACGGCTTGCGAGATCGCCGCGTGGTGCAAAGCCAACGGAACAACAATGTATCAATATCTGATCGACATTTATAAGGAAGTGGGACTGTATTATGAAGGCTTGATCAATGTGGTGAAAAAGGGAAGAACTGGCGCCGAAGAAATCGAGGAAATGATGAAAAACTTCCGTGAAAATCCTCCGAAAGAAATCGCGGGATCTCCAGTTGAAGAAATAAAAGATTTCAAAGAGCAAACTTGTTTTGTGGTTTCCCAAAATGAGAAAAAAGTAATGGATGACATTCCAAAGTCCAATGTATTAATCTATTACACTCAAGACGGAACCAAGGTTTGCGTGCGGCCTTCGGGAACTGAACCGAAGATTAAATTTTATGTTTCTGTCAAAGATTCAATCTCTTCAGAGCAGGATTTTGTTGCGAAACTACCTCAATTGAAAGACAAGATTCAGGTTGTAGAGAAAGATCTGAACTTGTAATGGAAAATTTTATTTGATAGACCGATAAAGCCAAATATTTTTAATTTAAAATTCTCAATCCTTTAAACATTTTTAGTTTTGAGAATTTTTTTGTCATAAATTTTGAATTAATGGGTTACATTTAAGACTTTTGTAAATTATATCAAAACAAGAAATACAAATCCAGGTTTAAAAAAATCAAAAAAAGTAAATAGTGAAAGTATCAAAGCTCGCATCCAACCTTATTGGTTCGGAGATCATCAAAATAGGAAATGAAGTGAATGATCTCAAGGCGAAGGGCGCACAAATCTCGAATCTCACCATCGGCGATCTTAATTCTAATATTTATCCAATTCCCGGAGATTTGAAAGAAGGAATCCGCAAAGCCTACAACAATAATCTTACGAATTACCCTCCGGCAAACGGTTTGCAATCTTTGAGAACTTCGGTGAGCCACGATCTTAAGAAGCGTTGGGATTTGAATTATTCTGCAGATGATATTCTGATAACAGCCGGTTCCAGACCATTGATTTATGCGATTTTTAAAACAATTGTTGACGCGGGCGATAAAGTAATCTATCCAATTCCTTCGTGGAACAACAATCATTATGCTTATTTGACCAACGCAAATGCTGTGGAAGTGCAGACGCAAGAGTCCAATAATTTCTTACCCACTGCAGATGATTTGCGACCACATTTGGATGGCGCAGTTCTGCTTTGCCTTTGCTCTCCGCTAAATCCTACCGGAACGATGTTCACCAAAGAACAATTGTCGGACATTTGTGAATTGGTTTTAGAAGAAAATAGCAGAAGAGGCGAGGATGAAAAACCGCTTTACTTGATGTACGATCAGATTTACGCCATGCTAACTTTCGGGTCGGAACATTACAATCCTGTAAGCCTATTCCCTAAAATGCAAGATTATACAATCTTTGTAGACGGAACCTCTAAATGTTTTGCTGCAACGGGCGTGAGAGTAGGTTGGGGATTTGGGCCGAGTCTGGTCGTGGAGAAAATGAAAGCGCTGCTGACACACGTGGGCGCTTGGGCTCCGAAGCCGGAACAGGAAGCGGTTGCCGAGTTTTTGGCGAACGATTCGGCGGTGGATACGTTCCTGCAGGATTATAAAGGAAAATTGAATACGAGTTTAAAAGAACTTCATTTGGGAATTCAGAATTTGAAAGCCAAAGGTTTTGCTGTGGAGAGTATTTCGCCGATGGGCGCGCTTTATTTGACAATCAAGATCGATTATCTGGGTAAAAGAACGCCGGAGGGGAAGGTTTTAGAAAATTCTACCGATCTTGTTTTTTATCTTATTAATGATGCTGGAGTGGCGCTGGTTCCTTTTTCGGCATTCGGGAATGGCAAGTCGGTGCCTTGGTTTCGGGCTTCTGTTGGCGGCTGTTCGTTAGGCGATATCAAAGATTGCCTACCCAATCTGGAGGCCTCGTTGAAAAAATTGTTTTAAAAATTTGAAAAAATTCGTTTTTGTAATGGAAAAAATACTACCTTTGGGGAAAAGAAAGTAAAATGGCTCCATATAGAAACAAAAAAAACCAAGAAAGCAATAAAGTTGCCGAACCACAAGCACTTTACGGAACGCAAAAGATATTTGGAAACCTTGCCATCAAAGACGAATATTCTCTCATCAAAAAAGCGAGAGAAGGCGTAAGGACAGAGGTTTTTTACTCCTTAGCCGATGCCATCAAAATGCCCGAGAAATTGCTGGCTTCTCTCATTAATCTTTCCCCTAGGACGATTAGCAATTACCGCGATCAAGAAAAATACCTAGATCCAAATTACAGCGAGCATCTTTTGAAGCTAATCAATCTTTACAGTTTAGGCAAAGAAGTTTTGGGGTCTTTGGAAGATTTTAATTTATGGATGAATCGTCCTTTTTGGAATTCCGAAGAAAAACCGATTGATTTGATTAGAACGTCGGGAGGTGTCGATCTTGTCTCTGCAGAGCTAGAAAAATTGGCACAAGGCTATCCCGTCTGATGCTGGTTTATAGAATTGTACACAAAAAATATTCGAATTCGCTGTTTGCAAGCGGATTGGAAGGCCGATGGAACTCGGAAGGCAAAAAAGTAATCTACGCCGCAGAAAGTATTTCGCTGGCCTATCTGGAAACGATGGCGTACCGCAAAGGTTTTGGATTTAATTTTGATTTCAGAATTATGGTCATCAAACTACCAAACAATTTTTCTCATACGACAGTAGAAACCCTCCAATTGCCATCGGACTGGAGGGATTTCCGTAGCTACAAGGAATGCCAAGCGATAGGAAACATTTGGTTTGACGAGGGCATTCATCTTGGTTTGAAAGTGCCGTCTGCAGTGGTTCCGGAGAACTATAATATGGTGATCAACACTTATCATAAGGATTTTAAAAAAGTGAAATTAATTGAGGTTCTGAACTTTATCCCGGATCAAAGATTAGAGGAAATCATTAAGGAATATAAATAATTATGAAAGTCATTGCGGTAATCCCTGCACGCTATAATTCTACAAGATTTCCCGGAAAACTGATGGAGGTTTTGGGCAATAAAACGGTAATTTCTACGACTTATCAAAACGTGGTGGAAACAGGTTTGTTTGATGAAGTTTTTGTTGCCACGGATTCCGAAATTATTTTTGATGAAATCTCGAAGAATGGCGGAAAAGCTGTAATGACAGGTCAGCACGAGACCGGAAGCGACCGAATTGCCGAAGCGGTGAAAGATATCGATTGTGATATCGTCATCAACGTTCAGGGTGACGAGCCTTTCCTCAAAAAAGAACCATTGAGGCAGCTTATTGAGGTTTTTTCGGAGGATCATGCGCAGCAAATTTCTTTGGCGTCTTTGAAAATCAAGTTGAATGATTTGGCCGAAATTCAGAATCCGAATAACGTCAAAGTTATTACAGACAAAAGTGGTTTTGCTTTGTATTTTAGCCGTTCGGTCATCCCATTTCATCGGGATCTGGCCGATGATGTGCAGTACTACAAGCATGTCGGTGTGTATGCGTTCCGCAAGGAGGCTTTGCTGAGATTCGCTTCCATGGAAATGTCGCCTTTAGAAATTTCGGAGCGAATAGAATGCATCCGATATTTGGAAAACGGGATGAAGATCAAGCTTGTAGAAACGGATTTCGTTGGCGTTGGGATCGATACGCCCGAAGATCTGGAGCGGGCGAAACGATTGATCTAATATGTAAATATTTTTCGGAATTTATCAGTTTCAAAAATTTGATAAGAGCAGAAAAAACTTATCTTTGAAATCCCAATATTTTTGAATGAAAAATGTTATCATCCTTTTTGCGGTTTTACTTTCTCATTTCCTAAGCGCCCAAACCGCCAAAGAAATCATCGACAAAAACATCGAAAATTCTGGTGGCCTTACCAATTGGAAGCTTCTCAATACCGTTCAGATCCAAGGCAGGGTAACGCTGGGAATCAACGACGAATATGCGATAAGAATCTATCAGCAACGGCCGAATCTCAGCAAAACCGCAATGATCGTCGGTGGAAAAGAAATGCCGGTGGAAGGCTACGATGGTAAAAACGGCTACGGAATGAACTATGCTCAAAATAAACTGCAGAAATACAACGATTATGTTCCCGAAAGTTTCGATAACGACTTTATCGATTGGGAAAATAAGGGTTTTGAGGCCAAATTTTTAGGCCGCGAAAAAATAGGAGAGCAGTATTATTTCAAAGTGGAGCTCACAAAGAATGTGAACAAAACGATTTATTATTTTGACACCAAGAATTATATGCTGTTTAGGGAAATCAAAAAAGACGAGATATTGACTTATTCCGATTACAGAAAGGTTGGAAATCTGCTAATGTCTTTCAGAATCGAATCGTCTTCGCCGAAGAAAGATAGTGATTATGTAATGACTATCAGCAAGATAGAAATTAATAAAGAATTACCGAAGAACACCTTTAAATTCTAAATTGGTAATGGAAATCGAAGAGATCCGGACATATTGCTTAGAAAAAAAAGCGGTGACGGAGGATTTTCCTTTTGATCTGGAAACCTTGGTTTTCAAAGTGGGCGGAAAGATGTTTCTTTTGATTTCTTTAGAAAAACAGCCTGTGAACTTTTCTGCAAAGGCCAATCCTGAATGGAGCGAAGAACTGCGGGAAAAATATCCGCAAATAG
Organism: Chryseobacterium sp. SC28; assembly: GCF_003932955.1. Classification (GTDB taxonomy): domain Bacteria; phylum Bacteroidota; class Bacteroidia; order Flavobacteriales; family Weeksellaceae; genus Epilithonimonas. The sequence goes on along the minus strand of NZ_QOVY01000012.1, from coordinate 6,543 downwards.
AAGGCGCTTTTCATTTGAATAAAATGCATTGGAATTCAGTCACTTGCGAAGGACTGAAACCGGATTTGATCTTTAAATTAATCGATCATTCTTATGATTTGGTATTCAAATCTTTGACCAAGAAGATGCGGGAAGACATTAATAATGCTTAAAATTGAAATTCTCCAGTCAATTTTTTATCTTGATCTAGTCTTTGGATCAGTTTTTCCACGCTTTCAAATTTGATTTCGTCGTGAAGGAATTCTCGAAATTTCGCTGTGATGGCTTGGTCGTAAATATCCTCATCGAAATCCAGAATATAAACTTCGGTGCTTAACGTTTTATTTGAATTATCAATCGTGGGATTGGTCCCGATGCTCAGCATTCCTTTGTAGAATGTGTTTTCGATCCAAACTTCTACGATGTAGGCGCCACTTTTTGGAAGCAGTTTATCCGCCGGCACATCGAGATTGGCCGTCGGATAGCCTATTTTTTTTCCAAGATTCCTGCCGTGGACGACTTTTCCCGTTAAGGGATAGTGGTAACCCAACATTTTATTTGCATCGGCGATCCGCCCTTCCCAAAGTGCGTGCCGAATTTTTGTCGAACTGATGTTCAGATTGTCGAATTCCACAGCTTCTAATTGATTCACTTTAAAACCCAACTCGGAAGATAACGATTGCAGCAACTCATAATTTCCACTTTTATTCTTTCCAAAAGTATGGTCGTAGCCAATAATGAGGTGCTTCACATGAAGTTTGTCCGCCAATATTTGTTTGCAAAATTCAATCCCGGTCAGGTTTCTGAACTCTTCATCAAAGGTTTTGAGGAAGAGATTTCGGATCCCGCTTTTCGCCAGCAACTCTATTTTTTCGTCTAAGGTCGTCAGCATTTTGACATCGTCATCGGGATTGAGGAATTTTCTCGGATGCGGCCAGAAACTGAGTATCGCAGATTCCAGATTTTCTTTCTCTGCAATCTCGTTTAAAGTATTGATGATCGATCGATGCCCGAGATGTACGCCGTCGAACATTCCTAAGGATAATGCCAAAGGCGTATTTGCGTGATAATTATTAAAATCGCTGATGATTTTCAATGGCTGAATTTTTTTGATATTTCGGGCAAAAATATACCGAAATTGAGGTTGCTAAGGGTAATGCAAATATGATAAAAATCTTTTTTCTGGCAATGCAGATACACAAACTTTTATTATCTTTGCGCACAAGTAAAAATTTAGTAATGGCAATCCAAATTAAAGGAAAAATTTCACAAATTATTGGACCGGTTATCGATGTAGTCTTTGATGAAGTTGAACAATTACCAAACATCTATGAAGCTTTGGAAATCACTAAATCCAACGGAGAGAAAGTGATTTTGGAGGTGGAGCAGCACATCGGCGAAGATGTGGTAAGATGTATTGCAATGGATGCTACCGACGGTCTCCAAAGAGGACAGGAAGTTCTTGGAACAGGAGAGCAAATCACAATGCCGATTGGAGAAGGCATCAACGGGCGTCTGTTCAATGTGGTGGGTGATGCGATAGACGGTCTTAAGAACTTATCCAAAGAAGGCGGTTTGCCCATTCACAGAGATGCACCAAAATTTGACCAATTGACGACCTCGGCAGAAGTACTTTTTACAGGCATCAAAGTTATCGACCTTATCGAGCCTTATGCAAAAGGCGGAAAAATCGGGTTGTTTGGAGGAGCAGGTGTTGGAAAAACCGTTTTGATCCAAGAATTAATCAACAATATCGCTAAAGGCCACGGCGGACTATCGGTATTTGCGGGTGTAGGCGAGAGAACGAGAGAGGGAAACGACCTTTTGAGAGAGATGCTGGAATCTGGCATTATCAAATACGGCGCCGAGTTTATGCACTCTATGGAAAATGGAGGCTGGGATCTTTCCAAAGTAGATATGGAAGAAATGAAAGATTCGAAAGCTGCATTCGTTTTCGGACAGATGAATGAGCCGCCTGGCGCAAGAGCGAGGGTCGCACTTTCTGGTCTTACTTTGGCAGAATATTATAGAGATGGTGGCGAAAGCGGACAAGGTAGAGATGTACTTTTCTTCGTAGATAACATCTTCCGTTTTACACAGGCCGGTTCCGAGGTGTCTGCACTTCTCGGCCGTATGCCTTCTGCGGTAGGTTATCAGCCGACATTGGCCTCCGAGATGGGTGCGATGCAGGAGCGGATCACTTCTACAAAAAACGGTTCCATCACTTCAGTGCAAGCCGTTTACGTGCCAGCAGATGATTTAACGGATCCCGCGCCGGCGACAACCTTTGCTCACTTGGATGCGACGACTGTTTTGGACAGAAAGATTGCTTCATTGGGTATTTATCCTGCGGTAGATCCGTTGGCATCTACTTCCAGAATATTGGCGCCGGAAATCATTGGAAACGAACATTACGATTGTGCTCAAAGAGTAAAAGAAATTCTCCAGCGCTACAAAGCGTTGCAGGATATCATCGCGATCCTCGGTATGGAAGAACTTTCTGAGGAAGATAAATTGGTCGTTTACAGAGCCAGAAAAGTTCAAAGATTCTTGTCGCAGCCTTTCCACGTGGCAGAGCAGTTTACGGGTATCAAAGGATCCTTGGTGGATATCAAAGATACCATCAAAGGCTTTAACATGATTATCGACGGCGAACTGGATAAGTATCCGGAATCGGCTTTCAACTTAAAAGGAACCATCGAAGAAGCGATAGAAGCAGGAGAAAAATTGTTGGCTGAAAACGCTTAAGAAATTTTAAATCTTAAATTTAGATTTTATACTGAATTTCAATAATTTATAATTAAAAATCTACAATTTATAATTTCATAAAAATGAATATAAAAATTTTAACCCCGGAATTCGTGATCTTCGAAGGCGAAGTAGATTCGATTCTTGTCCCTGGCAAAAGCGGGCAATTTCAGATATTTAAAAACCACGCGGCAATCGTCTCTTCTTTGGTGGGCGGAAAAGTGAAAATCTATACAGACAAGGTAAATGCGGCTTTCGAAAAATATCTTACCAAGGAAACAGAAACCAAAAACGCTTATTCCTACGAGATCAAAAATGGGGTTTTAGAATTTAGCAGAAACAATGGAATTATCCTTTGCGAATAAACAATTTATCCTTACAATATCAAAATCCTGAAAAGAAATTTTCAGGATTTTTTAGTCGTACGATTGCGGTAGTTGGTGGTCTCACCAAGAATCGAACTTGGATCAAAAGTTTAGGAAACTTCTATTCTATCCGTTGAACTATGAGACCAAAATATCAAAGATGCAAAATTAGTCAATTTTCGTAAGTCTCAAAAGTGCCATCGCCATAAAAGAACACAATTCTTTTAATAACTTTAGAATGGGATTTGTCCGCGTAGTTTTCTGATGGCTGAGAATCGGATAAAATTTTATTTTCCCCATTAGTGTCAGCATTATTGGATTCTGGAGGATTATCAGTTCTTGCCGATGCCGATGTGTCTGGTTCTTTTCCGAAATTTTCATCATCTATCAAGGAGAAAAGACTGGGCAACGAAGCTTTCTTCTTTTCGGAAATTTGCGTTTTATCATTATTCACCTCGGGTGGATCATCGGTATTCAGCATGGCGCCTTCCCCTGTAATGAGCCAATCCCAATGGAATTGCGGAAACGCTGTTTTTATTTTGGTGATAAAATCTAAGGAAGGCTTGTTGCGCCCGGAGATAATATGGGAGATGCTCGAACGCTGCACGCCAATCTCTTCGGCAAATTCTGCCGGCGACAATTTCGAATGTTCGATTATTTTTTTAATCCTCTCACTAAATTCCATTTTACAAATGTAATACATTAGAACTAAATTATGAACTACAATTGTAATCTTTTAAAGTTTACTTTTGTCAACAGTCTTTTAGTGCTAGGAACTATTTGAAAAGCTTACGAAAATGGATCGTTAGTTTAGTCCATCGTTAAGATTTTTACGCTTTCGCGCCACTTTCTTATCAGGGAACAGAAGTGAAGCAATCATACTGACCAAGAGAATTGAAACAATAACAATTAACGAGTGCGAGGTTCCAAATCCGATATTTTCCAAATAATGTTCGAAAATCATCTTGAGCCCTATAAAGGTGAGGAGTACGGCCAAGCCAACTTTGAGGAATCGAAATTTATCCACAATTCCTGCCAAGAGGAAGAACATCGATCTTAAGCCAATAATTGCAAAAATGTTGGAAAAGAAAACAATGTAAGGGTCTTTGGTAATCGAGAATATGGCAGGAATACTGTCTACTGCGAAGATCAAATCCGTAAATTCTATGATGATAAGAACCAAAAATAATGGCGTCATTTTCCTTACGCCATCTTTCACTACAAAAAATTTGTTGCCCACGAAGCGGTTATGCACGTTGAAATGCTTCTGCGCAAATTTGACCACGGGATGGTTTTGTGGGTCTATTTTTTCGTGTTTATTTCTGTCGATATACATTTTGATACCTGTATAGACAAGGAATGCGCCGAAGATATACATGATCCATTCAAACCGCTGGATCAAAGCTGCGCCTACAAAAATGAACAAAAATCTCATCACTATGGCTCCAAATATTCCCCAGAACAAGACACGGTGATAATTTCTCGGTGCTACGCCAAACGCACTGAAAACCAAAAGAATTACAAAAATATTATCGATGGAAAGGGCGTATTCTACAACATATCCTGTAAGGTACTCCAGTCCCAGATTTTTATCGTAGAGCATAATGCTGTGCTCCAGATTACCGGGTATGATTTTAATAGGATGCTGATGCTTCTTTACGATCTCCTGCAGGCGCTCCATACTGTCGATCCCATGGATGTGATGACCAAAATAAGTTATTAAAATATAAAATCCAAGAGATATCAGTATAACCAGGACGCTCATTAATCCCGCTTGCTGCAAAGATACGGCTGCATCTTTTTTATTGAATACGCCTAAATCGAGTAGAAGGAGTGTAAAAATAAATATTAGGAATCCTGAAAGGTAAAAAATCTCGTTGCTCATCGGTAAATTATTACGACAAAAATAAGCAAATTATTAGAATAAAAAGAATTATACAATTGTAAAATACCGTCTTTAAAACATCAAGAAAATGTTTAATCATCGAACAAACAATTGCTCATAGAGCCTTCATTCATCACTTAAAGTAACATCAAAATTAAACTTTAAATAAAATTTATAATTAACTGATATATAAATATTTGAATAATTATTTTAAGAACTTTGCAATTCACAAAATAATCAACCGACAAAGTGACATTCTAATATGTTTAATAATGTTACAAATGTAAACATCTATTATTATATTAAAATCTTAATTTTGTGAAAGATTAAAAAGCAGCCACAATGATCGATACGTTTCCTTATTGCGCAAATCAAAATTTTCCGGAACGCTATATTTTGCCCGAAAAATTGTTTTCTTATTTACAAAAGGATTACAGCGATTGTGTCAAAGAGGTCGGACAATCGAGTTTGGGAAAACCGATTTATATGATGACCTTAGGAAATGGCGAGACAAAAGTAGCCGGCTGGTCTCAGATGCACGGTAACGAGTCTACGGCCACCTTGGCGATTTTGGATTTGCTGACGATTTTTGAAAAACATCCGGGACTGCGTGAGGATCTTTGGGAACTGATTCAGCTTGATTTTATTTTTATGCTGAACCCGGATGGCTCGGAGAATTGGACCAGACGAAATGCTTACGATATCGACATCAACAGAGATTTTATCAGAGACTCGAGCATAGAGATGCGGGTCCTGAAATCTGTGGTGCTTAATGGAAATTATTCTTATTTACTGAATCTTCACGATCAAAGAAGCATCTTTTCAACAGACGGTGTCCATCCGGCTACTTTATCTTTTTTGGCTCCTTCAGAAAATGCGGAACGAGATATTACGGAGAACCGAAAAAAAAGCATGGCCGTAATTGCAGCAATTTATACCCAAATGAGACAAATCTTGCCCAATAGAATTGCAACCTATACCGACGAATTCTATCCAACATCCTGCGGCGACAATTTTATGAAAGCCGGGATACCATCCGTATTATTTGAGGGCGGGTTTTATGAGAACGACTTAGACAGAAAAATAACGAGGCAATATTACACACAAGCGCTGTATTTGGCTTTAAAAGCAATGGCTTTGCTAAAAGGTGACACGTGCAACTACGAAATTTATTTTGATATTCCACAAAATAAGGAAACTCACTTTGATCTGATTTATAGAAATGTAAAACTCAATACAGCGTTCGAGTCCATTTTGGATATTGCGGTACAATACAAGGAAATAGTAGATAAAAACAAAAATCTGACTTATCAGCCGTATGTGGCTGAAGTTGGTGATCTTAGCCATAAAAAAGGTTGGAAGGAAATCGATTGTAGCAACAAAAAATTCATTTCGACGACGAAGTTTCCAAAATTGGATGCTGTGGTAGATTTCAGAATAGAATAGATTTATTTTACCTGTTGTGCATTTAGGAATTAAATAAAAAAGAGATTGTTCAATTGGATAGAAATCCGTATATTTAATTGATTATCAAATAATTAAATAAATGAACAATCTTACTCAAAA
>NZ_QOVY01000011.1 GCF_003932955.1 Chryseobacterium sp. SC28 | reverse complement strand
GCTTTCATTTTTGTGTATCTTTGGGATACAACACAACCGGAAGCCGTCTGATGAATTGTATGTGGTGTTGTGAATTGCTTTCATTTTTGTGTATCTTTGGGATACAACACAACATTCTATCCACAGAAAGCAATTCCTGAACGGTTGTGAATTGCTTTCATTTTTGTGTATCTTTGGGATACAACACAACTTTCTTTTGCCACTTCGCGGCTGATAGCATGTTGTGAATTGCTTTCATTTTTGTGTATCTTTGGGATACAACACAACTCGTCTGGCCTCCGGAAACAATGTTACAGGGTTGTGAATTGCTTTCATTTTTGTGTATCTTTGGGATACAACACAACAATAAGTCTCTCGTGATCGTCAATGTTTTTGTTGTGAATTGCTTTCATTTTTGTGTATCTTTGGGATACAACACAACCCCAATCAGGTATCAGACATCAGCTTTTTAGTTGTGAATTGCTTTCATTTTTGTGTATCTTTGGGATACAACACAACTATCCCTGCTCAAACCTCATACTTTGCGCTGTTGTGAATTGCTTTCATTTTTGTGTATCTTTGGGATACAACACAACCTCGGAAAAGCGTTGTTGGACAAAGGTGCTGTTGTGAATTGCTTTCATTTTTGTGTATCTTTGGGATACAACACAACTACAAGGGTTTAGGCGGAAACTTTCGGCTTGTTGTGAATTGCTTTCATTTTTGTGTATCTTTGGGATACAACACAACGAGAAATCGCTATCACCGCATTAAGAATTCGTTGTGAATTGCTTTCATTTTTGTGTATCTTTGGGATACAACACAACTTTTTTACCGAAAAGCACATAGCAAAGTTAGTTGTGAATTGCTTTCATTTTTGTGTATCTTTGGGATACAACACAACAAGATTTATAAATAATATTAACAAACATCGGTTGTGAATTGCTTTCATTTTTGTGTATCTTTGGGATACAACACAACTAACCGGCAATTTAGATGCAGTTAAATACTGTTGTGAATTGCTTTCATTTTTGTGTATCTTTGGGATACAACACAACGAGCTGGCATAATCTTTCATTTTGACGATAGTTGTGAATTGCTTTCATTTTTGTGTATCTTTGGGATACAACACAACATATTGAATTTAAAAAACTTGTTGATTTAGGTTGTGAATTGCTTTCATTTTTGTGTATCTTTGGGATACAACACAACTCGTTTGCTCCAATTAATAAAGCGAAGAATGTTGTGAATTGCTTTCATTTTTGTGTATCTTTGGGATACAACACAACATAATTATGCCAGTATCGGAAGCAACCGTTGTTGTGAATTGCTTTCATTTTTGTGTATCTTTGGGATACAACACAACCCGCGGCGTCGTGCAACGGGCTGCTCATCCGTTGTGAATTGCTTTCATTTTTGTGTATCTTTGGGATACAACACAACCGATAGAGGAAATTGATAATATTTCCGAATGTTGTGAATTGCTTTCATTTTTGTGTATCTTTGGGATACAACACAACAAGTACATGGCCAGCACGACGGCTAGATCTGTTGTGAATTGCTTTCATTTTTGTGTATCTTTGGGATACAACACAACAAGATTCTTCTCGGTAAGCGTCAATCTGTTGTTGTGAATTGCTTTCATTTTTGTGTATCTTTGGGATACAACACAACTGTTCAAATTTCTACAACACAGATTTAAGTGTTGTGAATTGCTTTCATTTTTGTGTATCTTTGGGATACAACACAACGTAATGAAAGTAGAAGACCTTATCCGCTTAGTTGTGAATTGCTTTCATTTTTGTGTATCTTTGGGATACAACACAACTATCTTTATTTACAGAAGATTTTAATGGTAGTTGTGAATTGCTTTCATTTTTGTGTATCTTTGGGATACAACACAACAAGGTCAATTCCGTTAACAATAACCTATCAGTTGTGAATTGCTTTCATTTTTGTGTATCTTTGGGATACAACACAACGGGCAGGCATTTTAATCAAAAATTCAATATGTTGTGAATTGCTTTCATTTTTGTGTATCTTTGGGATACAACACAACCGACGGGATCAACATAAAGTATACACACCTGTTGTGAATTGCTTTCATTTTTGTGTATCTTTGGGATACAACACAACTTGTTTTATCAAAGTGCATATTGATTTGGGGTTGTGAATTGCTTTCATTTTTGTGTATCTTTGGGATACAACACAACTCTACCAGAGATTTTGTCGAATAAAAATGCGTTGTGAATTGCTTTCATTTTTGTGTATCTTTGGGATACAACACAACGTAATATACATTATCACATCGTTACAGATTGTTGTGAATTGCTTTCATTTTTGTGTATCTTTGGGATACAACACAACCCTCTATTTGACCATTAATCTGACTTATTTGTTGTGAATTGCTTTCATTTTTGTGTATCTTTGGGATACAACACAACTTCTGTGAAAATTTTTCTTCAAAAGCTACAGTTGTGAATTGCTTTCATTTTTGTGTATCTTTGGGATACAACACAACCGAACTCATCGGCATCGGCCGTGAATTCCGTTGTGAATTGCTTTCATTTTTGTGTATCTTTGGGATACAACACAACATAACAGTTGATTTTTCTTCAAAACTTTGAGTTGTGAATTGCTTTCATTTTTGTGTATCTTTGGGATACAACACAACACAATATTCAATGGAACAAAAAATAGCAGTGTTGTGAATTGCTTTCATTTTTGTGTATCTTTGGGATACAACACAACGGCAAGTTCGTTATCATCCCATTCGGTGTGGTTGTGAATTGCTTTCATTTTTGTGTATCTTTGGGATACAACACAACGGCAAAACTTTGAGAGTGCTGGAAATGCGCGTTGTGAATTGCTTTCATTTTTGTGTATCTTTGGGATACAACACAACTAATTGCGGATTAGTTATCATTGATAACATGTTGTGAATTGCTTTCATTTTTGTGTATCTTTGGGATACAACACAACCGCCCTATCGGCTACACACCACGTTATACGGTTGTGAATTGCTTTCATTTTTGTGTATCTTTGGGATACAACACAACTTTCCGTAATCGTAAACTACAACTGCACCGGTTGTGAATTGCTTTCATTTTTGTGTATCTTTGGGATACAACACAACTCCAGCTCGCGCCCGTCCATAACCAAGATGGTTGTGAATTGCTTTCATTTTTGTGTATCTTTGGGATACAACACAACATTTGAATCAAAAATAACAATAAAACTGCAGTTGTGAATTGCTTTCATTTTTGTGTATCTTTGGGATACAACACAACCCACAACGGATTGACGTGATCGAGACTATGGTTGTGAATTGCTTTCATTTTTGTGTATCTTTGGGATACAACACAACGACGCCTGAAATGCTGTCATTATTATTCACGTTGTGAATTGCTTTCATTTTTGTGTATCTTTGGGATACAACACAACTTTTTCCGGAAAATTGATTCTCAAAGCATAGTTGTGAATTGCTTTCATTTTTGTGTATCTTTGGGATACAACACAACTATCATTTTCCATTATCTTCTGGTGTTTTAGTTGTGAATTGCTTTCATTTTTGTGTATCTTTGGGATACAACACAACATACACGTTATCACAGAGTGGGTTAAGGATGTTGTGAATTGCTTTCATTTTTGTGTATCTTTGGGATACAACACAACCTGTCGTCTGTATATCCATTAGCACGAGCGGTTGTGAATTGCTTTCATTTTTGTGTATCTTTGGGATACAACACAACGGTACGATATAATAACCCATATCGTCTATAGTTGTGAATTGCTTTCATTTTTGTGTATCTTTGGGATACAACACAACTGCGGCCCCGTTGAAGCCATTCATCGTCGGGTTGTGAATTGCTTTCATTTTTGTGTATCTTTGGGATACAACACAACGGATAACTTAAACGAAGAAGAGCTTAATGCGTTGTGAATTGCTTTCATTTTTGTGTATCTTTGGGATACAACACAACACATAAAGCTAATTGATGAAGATGACTTAAGTTGTGAATTGCTTTCATTTTTGTGTATCTTTGGGATACAACACAACCAATTAGCCGTATTAGCTTCATCTTCATCAGTTGTGAATTGCTTTCATTTTTGTGTATCTTTGGGATACAACACAACGATAGAAGCGCCCGTCCGCGCGCATCCCGAGTTGTGAATTGCTTTCATTTTTGTGTATCTTTGGGATACAACACAACAATTATGAGGCATCCAGAATATCATTTACAGTTGTGAATTGCTTTCATTTTTGTGTATCTTTGGGACACAACACAACATTTCAATACCGAACATGAAGCACATTTAGGTTGTGAATTGCTTTCATTTTTGTGTATCTTTGGGACACAACACAACCAAGAATTTTATTTAACTGATTTCTCAGCAGTTGTGAATTGCTTTCATTTTTGTGTATCTTTGGGATACAACACAACTAAATCCTCTGCTTTCTACATAGGTTGCATGTTGTGAATTGCTTTCATTTTTGTGTATCTTTGGGATACAACACAACTACACACCTTACTATGACAATACTGATTACGTTGTGAATTGCTTTCATTTTTGTGTATCTTTGGGATACAACACAACGAATCATCATAGCCAGCGAGTTGCCGGATTGTTGTGAATTGCTTTCATTTTTGTGTATCTTTGGGATACAACACAACTATGCCGTCTTTCACGACGCCAAGTAGCGCGTTGTGAATTGCTTTCATTTTTGTGTATCTTTGGGATACAACACAACAGATACTCAAACCTTGCAAGTATTTCGTCAGTTGTGAATTGCTTTCATTTTTGTGTATCTTTGGGATACAACACAACTGAGTTAGATATTGAACACGATGACGTTAAGTTGTGAATTGCTTTCATTTTTGTGTATCTTTGGGATACAACACAACTCGTATGTTAAAGTTTTTGTTAAAGTTTTAGTTGTGAATTGCTTTCATTTTTGTGTATCTTTGGGATACAACACAACACCATGTGCAGAAATATATCCCGCCAAACCGTTGTGAATTGCTTTCATTTTTGTGTATCTTTGGGATACAACACAACTACTTGGATAGCAGGTCTTTTAAATTGTTTGTTGTGAATTGCTTTCATTTTTGTGTATCTTTGGGATACAACACAACGTAAACCGATTTTTTCCCTCAAGTAAATGTGTTGTGAATTGCTTTCATTTTTGTGTATCTTTGGGATACAACACAACTATTTTTGTTTTCAAATGAAAAAAAATGCTGTTGTGAATTGCTTTCATTTTTGTGTATCTTTGGGATACAACACAACGTTATTAATAAAAATCCGTTCGAGGCTATAGTTGTGAATTGCTTTCATTTTTGTGTATCTTTGGGATACAACACAACTGTTTTCGAAATTATACTCTATCGCTTCTGGTTGTGAATTGCTTTCATTTTTGTGTATCTTTGGGATACAACACAACTACAAAGCTTTGCGTCATATCTTCTACGTGGTTGTGAATTGCTTTCATTTTTGTGTATCTTTGGGATACAACACAACGAACTGACTGATATAAACTTTCAAATGAGAGTTGTGAATTGCTTTCATTTTTGTGTATCTTTGGGATACAACACAACGAGTACTTGTAACTAAACCAAAGATAGCACGTTGTGAATTGCTTTCATTTTTGTGTATCTTTGGGATACAACACAACTAATTTTCTATGGTAGTTATCGTAAACCCTGTTGTGAATTGCTTTCATTTTTGTGTATCTTTGGGATACAACACAACGGACGGCAACAAGATAATGGACAAGACAGGGTTGTGAATTGCTTTCATTTTTGTGTATCTTTGGGATACAACACAACTGTGAAACAGAGATTAAGATTGCGCTTGACGTTGTGAATTGCTTTCATTTTTGTGTATCTTTGGGATACAACACAACCCATTTCCCCAATTAACTACAACTGTTGTAGTTGTGAATTGCTTTCATTTTTGTGTATCTTTGGGATACAACACAACAAAGTCGATGTCCAATAGACGTCTTTTCCGGTTGTGAATTGCTTTCATTTTTGTGTATCTTTGGGATACAACACAACTTGTGGAATAGCATTTAACGGGGTATTAGCGTTGTGAATTGCTTTCATTTTTGTGTATCTTTGGGATACAACACAACAGACCAGACATCATCTTAATCGATGACATCGTTGTGAATTGCTTTCATTTTTGTGTATCTTTGGGATACAACACAACGCTGTATAAACCCCTGTCTCTGCATCAACCGTTGTGAATTGCTTTCATTTTTGTGTATCTTTGGGATACAACACAACTTTTCTTCGTGTGTAGCAATAGTCTGGAGAGTTGTGAATTGCTTTCATTTTTGTGTATCTTTGGGATACAACACAACGATAGAGTATGTGCGGCATCGGCTGAATGAGTTGTGAATTGCTTTCATTTTTGTGTATCTTTGGGATACAACACAACCTTCATTTATTTCGGAAAATACTTTGTCGAGTTGTGAATTGCTTTCATTTTTGTGTATCTTTGGGATACAACACAACCCAAGAGTCAGGAAGGAGCTCTTCACGGCAGTTGTGAATTGCTTTCATTTTTGTGTATCTTTGGGATACAACACAACCTCAAAAAATAATCTACTGATTGTCAGTAGATTATTTTTGTTTTTAGGATTTTAATTTTAGAATAATTCTAATTGCTGGAAGGTAGGCGGCGGTTCTTCCTTGTTTCTGGCAAAGAAGATTTCGATGTCACCGAATTGTTTATCGGTAATGCACATAATCGCCACTTTTCCCGCTTTTGGCAGTATAAATTTGACCCTTTTAATATGAACTTCCGCATTTTCTCTGCTGGGACAGTGGCGAACATACATTGAAAACTGAAAAAGTGAAAATCCATCATCCAAAAGACGTTTTCTGAACAGATTGGCATCTCTCACGTTGGCCTTGGTCTCCGTTGGCAAATCATACAAAACGAGTACCCACATAATTCGGTAGGCATTAAACCTTTCGGCATTCATATCAATTCGGGATAGGAAATCAAGCGTTTTTCTCCCGTATAACATTTGTAAAGCGATGTCGCAGTGGTTTTTACCGCAACCAACAAGGGTCTTGTTTTTCCGTCGATGCTCACATCTTGGGTGGCGATTTGTAAGATGTGTGCCTTAAATTCTTTGGTCAATTCTTCGGCGTTGGGATTTTTGGTGAGCCAGTCCATTACCAGCCAATCTGCAAACGGGCGGTAGGGCTCCATCAAATCGTCTGCCAAGCAATAGGGATTGTATTTATTTTTGTGAAAAATCCCGAGTACGGGAATCAAACCTGTCTCAACGATGGCTCTCGCCACGATGCTTCTGAGCACGGCATACCCAAAGTTGAAAAACTGGTTGGGCGAGTCTCCGAAACGCTGTCTGAGAAAATCTAAACTGATGAGGTATTTCCAATAATGCTGTGCTGCAATGCCTTCCATATTGGTAATATCTCCACTTTTGACATTTTTTTGATATTCAATCATCGGCTCATAAAAATTGCCCAGGCGTCTCAAAACTTCTTTTTGATTTTCTATTTTGCATTCTATGGTTTGTTTCCAAAGTTGTTTTTTCAGTGGTTCGCTGGCTTCCAATTGGTCTTTCACCCGTTCCGAATGTTCGGTGTGTCCGTAAAAAGGGAGCATTATTCCGTGGGGTAAATGGTGGGCATCACAACTTACGATCACCACATTATTTCCCATCATTTTCTGAATGAGCTGATGGGAAATGGTAATCTGAAAATGATCCAGCATCAGCAGTCCCAAATCTTCCACGGGAATTTTCCCTTTCATTTCTTGGGTAGAAGGTTCCAAAATATACATTTGCTCGTCTTTGAGCTTCAGGTAAGCGGGATTGCCGATATAGATGGAGCGGGTGATCATATTTAGTACTCTCCTATTTTAGTAATTTCTCCTAAATGATTTAATCTTACTTTAATAGGATTTAAATCAATTAATCCTTTTGTGCTTAATCGATAATATCTCTTACTCTCTTTTGCGCCTACAGTTTTCTTTAACTCTGTATTTTTGGTTTCTAAGTGATGTCTAAACCAATAATCTCCTTCAGAGACACTCCAAACCAAGTACAAATGTTTACTCAATAAAGACTTATCATTATTTTTCAGAGCTTCGTCAAATTCTTCTTGTGATAAACCCAGAATAAACATTTCATTTTGCTGCATACTAAATTTTAAATTAAGATTATCAGCTGGTAGATTATTTAAAAATGATTCTGGAAGTTCTTTGTTTAATATTTGACTCCAAACATCTGACGAACTTTTAATAATAGGCGGAATCTTATATTTTTTCCTTTCTACTGCGTGCCAGAAAGTGCAACTATGCTGAATAAGTTTATTGTCCTTATCTTCATAAATAGCGATATGATGATTGTTGCCCATCACTACAAACCCTATTTCTTTACCGTTCTCATCTTTTTTAATTGCCTGTAAATTATTAGCATCAGGACGAGCAAACAAACGAACGGTGATAATCGGGATCTGTTTTTCTTCGTTAAACCAAAGTGTATCCTTGAAAGCTTCTTTTTCTTTGTTCCCAAATTGAGCTAGTCTTTCTTTTACTAAAAACTTTACTCTTTCATCAACAATATCATCAGCTTGGCTGGCTTTTAAACTTTGTAATTTGTATTTCAATACAGTAACATCATTGTAACAAGATGATTTTTCTAGAACTTCTGTCTTTTGTCTGTTCGTGAAGATTGGATTTTTCTTTAAAGTGGACAAGGCTATTTTAGAACTATTTTGATTTTCTGAGAGTCTAATTTCAACAAGATTTTTGATTTTCGGATTTACAATTTTGTCTGGATTTTCAAATAGATATTTTAAAGGTTTATCTTTTTCGATAACTTTAATTTTACCATAAACAGATTGCTCGTGCAATGCTCCTCTTGGAACAATTACTCCAGTATCTTTATTCCTTCCTGTTGCTTTAAATTTAGTTATTGTTGCAACTTTTTTACCCGGTTTAAAAGAAACTAAAATCTTATCTGCCTCTTGTTCAACATATTTTGTATCGAATTTAACAGGTTTCTGCAAACGCAAATAATCATCTAATTGGGATAATCTTTCTTTGTGATTTTTAACTAACTCATTATCATTTTCAAATTCTTTTTCGTTATAATTTTCTCCTAAGAGTTTTTTTGCTTCTTTAATTTCTCGTTGCATCAGATCTTTGGTATCACTAGAATTCAAGGTATTTATCCGTTGAATAAAACCTTGCTTTGTGCAAGCAACAACCAAAGCATCTATGGCGTGATGACGGTGGTCATCTCTTTTTGTCCAATTTTCGATTTCCTCTTTTTGATGTTTTCTTTTTCCGTGTTCGCTTGTCCACTCTTTGATAACGGTTTGTCCTAATTCTCTATATTTAGGCATTTGTAAATTCATCAAAACATCGTCCCAGCCCCATAAATTACGAAGTTTTGCCGTAACTCCACCTTCTGTTGTAGTAACGTTATTACATATTTTCTGTAAGATTTCTCTTGCTTTTCGAGAAATATATTGAGTATCCCTCAATTGTCTGTCGATAAAGTTTTCCCATAGTTTTTTATCGGTTTCTGTTTCTTTTCCTACCTTTTTTCTTTCCAGATATTCCTTGTGAGAAACTTTCAATCTTTGCATTTTATTGTAAGAAATAATACCTCTTTTGAACCAATCATCTATCCGCTCGGAATAGCGACGCAATTGCTCCTCGCCTTTTGTAGCAATGTAATCGTACGCAGTTTGATTGGTTTTTGTCGAATTACATTTCCTGTGAACCAATACTTTGTTGGTCTGAGAATCATCAAACAATAAATCTTTTGGTACAATATGGTCAACATCGTATGCATCACCACTGAGAGCCTCAGTTAAATTAAATGTTTCCCCACAATAAATACATTGATTATTGACTTGAGCATCTTTAAGATTTTTGCTGAGCGATGGAAAAATAAATTTATATTTCTGAATATACCGCTTGGTTACAGGCAACCCCAATTCAGCTAATCGTTTCCCGATTTCCTCATTGAGTTTTTTATTTTTGGAATTTTGTAAATCGGCATCATTTCGCTCGTCTTTACTTTGTTTAAGTTCACGTGCAAGTTCAACTCTTATTTCAGATGGTTTTCCATATTGTTCAAGGATTGCGTTGACCACATTAATCATCTGGTTCAGAATTTTCTCTACAATAGGTTGTCTAAGACTATTTTTGGGGAGAAGTTCTAATCGGTCTAAAGTAATTTGCTGTTCTCTTTCATCTTTCGTCAAAGAATTAGAATGATTGTAACCAGCCAAACTGCAGGATTGGGAATAATCATAGCCTTCCATCAGAAAAGGCAGGATTTTCCGCATCGATTTGTTCGATTTGTTCCCGAAAGCCTGTTTATTAAAATCGATACGAGACAATTGATCGGCAATTTCATCATCAAAACCAAACCTTTTTATTAGTGCACTTTTACATTCATCTAAATCTTTTATGGAATAGATTGTGTGCCACAGTTGATACAATGGTTCTTTCTCCAATGAAGCATCCAATTCCAAACCAGCTCTTTCTTCCAGAATCTCACCTGTCTTTTTATCCACCAACATTGAAGTATGATTTGACGGAATGATGGACACATTAAAATTTAAAAATTCGTTATCACCTAAAATAGTATGAAGTGTAGAGTAAGTTTCATTTCCTTTAATACCTTTGAGAATTTGCTTATTTACATAAACATCATTTTTATTTAATCCTAAAATTTCAAGAAGCTTTGTAAAACTTAAATTATCATTTTTAAACAAATAGTCTGCTAAAATCTCCCTCTCTTTTAAATTGGGAGTTTTCTCACCCCACTTATATTTGCTTCCTTCGGGATTTTTTATTTTTAAAGTAATCGTGTTTACCACTTCCCAAATCCGACAGAGCTGAAACAAAGGAGAAGTTTTCGGTGCAACTTTTGGTCCTACAAACACAACTTTATTTTTACCCTTTTCATTATCGAAAATGGTTTTCTCGAAACCCTCAAACTCGCAAATGCTGACTAATCCTTTTTGAGATTTCAGTTTCCTTTGAAAGTAAATGATTTCATTACGCAATTTGTGAACAAATTCATCTGTTAGAAAATCATGCTTGTTTTTTTGTGCATTTATAATAGCGTCAAACTCTTCTATATAAGCTTCACGTGGATATACCTCTTCTTTGATTCTGAAATAAGAATTGTTTGCGTTTGCATTATATAATTCTTCGTAAAAATACTGCCCAATAGTCTGATTTCTATCTTTCAGCTGGGCATAACGTCCTTTGACTGCCTGAACATAATCGGTGTCTTTTTTATCAGCATTTGCTTCGCTTCTTGCAGATTTATATCCTCTTTTTTGGTTGAGCATATAAAAAATACGCCCTAATTGTTCAGCAGATATATTTTCGTTGGGATTAGCAGAATCACTTCTTAACTTCCATAAATCAAGCATAGGGAGTTTCAATAATTCTTCAGATGGAAAAATATTATATTCTTCAAGAATTTTCTTTAAGTCTCTTTTTTTCAATTGTTTTCTGTCATACCCTTTTCTTTGGGTACGACTAATCGTTCTGCTTTGATTCTTCGTAATTGACAACCCTCTTTGAAATTCCTCCTTATCTGATGATGATAAAGGAATAATTCTTGAACCCATTGCAATGATGCATAAAGGGATATTATTATCATCTACCTCGATCAATGCCCACCCAATCGAGTTCGTTCCCAAGTCTAATCCTAGTATTTTTCTTTTCATAATTATTTAGTTTATTGAAACTGTTAAAATTAGTAAAAAAAAAATCACAGAAATTTGGAAATCCGCAAAGATTTTAAAAATTTTTTTTAGATTTGTAACCGAAAGCAATTCACAATAAGGATTATTCCGTTGTGAAAACATTCAAAGCGGGGCAACTCGCTTTTTTTTGTGAGATATTTTCTATTGCAGATCTTTCAATCGATCCGGAATATTCGTGGTAACAAAGCCAATTCCCTGCGCTTTCAGTTTTTTGTAAAGCTCCACATCATTCACCGTCCAAGAATTGGTGATCAACCCCAGTGCATTGGCTTCCGATATCCAAGTCGGGTTCTTTTCGAAAACGCTGTAATGATAATCGATACCATCCAATCCCTCCGCTTTGATCTGCTGCGGCGACAGGTCCCCGTTCAGATATTGAACTTTGAAGGTCGGCTCGTTTTTCTTGATTTGCTTACAAATATTAAGACTGAAGGAGATGAATTCACATTGAGAATCCATCTTCATATTTCGGATCATCTGCAAGGTTTTCTGTACGATTTCATTTTCCAATGCCTCTGTTTTTGCAGGTTTTATTTCGACGATCAGTTTCAAAGACCTGTCACTTTTTCCTTTTTTAAGATAAGATTTCAACGTGGGAAAATCTTCGCCGTTGGACAGTTTCACTTTTTTCAGATCTTTGAATGGGGTCTCAGAAATTTCCATCGTCCCGTGATGCTCATCGTGATTGATGACCAGAACCCCATCTTTGCACATTCTCACATCGAATTCGGAGCCATAAACCTTCAGTTTCTGAGCATTTTCTAAAGATTTGAGAGAATTTTCTGTCGTAGGCGGCACCGTCTGCCAATAGCCTCGGTGCGCAATAATCTGGGTTTGAGCGTGAAAAATCATAGCGATCATAAATGTTACGGTACAAAATAGCTTATTCATTGGGCAGATTTTTTATGCTTGCCAAATTACTGTTTTTATTTCCAATGGTTTTGTCGGTTTTGGTTATTTTTGTCTTAAATAATCTTCACATAATGCCCGAAAATATTAAGGAAAGGATAGAACAGTTGCGCCACGAAATCAACCGGCATAATGAAAACTATTATCAGCTGGATGAGCCCAGCATCTCCGATCTGGAATTTGACACCTTACTAAAAGAACTTCAGGATTTGGAAGCCCAATACCCTGAATATCAGGATGATAATTCTCCAACCCACCGTGTGGGCGGCGGCATTACAAAAAATTTTCCCACCGTTCAGCATCAGTTCAGGATGTATTCCTTGGATAATTCCTATGATTTCGACGATCTGGCAGACTGGGAAAAGCGCATCATCAAAACCATCGACGAACCGGTAGAATTTGTGGCCGAGCTTAAATTTGACGGCGCCTCGATTTCGATTTTGTACGAAAACGGAACATTAGTCCAGGCTGTCACCCGCGGCGACGGTTTTCAAGGAGACGAAATCACCTCCAATGTGCGCACGATTTCGGACATTCCGCTCCGTTTGAAAGGCGATTATCCGGAGCGATTTTTTATGCGTGGCGAAATCTATTTGACGAGAAAAAATTTTGATAAAATCAATAAACAGCGTGAGGAAGAAGGTCTCGATCCCTTTATGAATCCCCGAAACACCGCCAGCGGAACTCTGAAAATGCAAGATAGCCGCGAGGTACGGAAACGCCGATTGTCTTCGGTGCTCTATCAGTTTGTGGCGGAGGAGGCGCCCGCGGACACGCATTGGGAACTGCTTCACAAAGCGCGCGATTGGGGTTTCACAATTTCCGAGCAGATAAAACTTTGCAAAAATCTGGACGAAATCAAAGATTTTATAAATTTTTGGGATGAAGAACGACATCAATTGCCGTTTGAGATCGACGGCATCGTACTGAAAGTCAATTCTTTGAAACAACAAAAACAGCTGGGATACACCGCAAAATCGCCGCGCTGGGCGATGGCCTATAAATTTAAAGCCGAAAAAGCCGAAACCGAATTGCAAAGTGTGTCCTACCAAGTCGGACGAACGGGCGCCATCACGCCGGTTGCCAATCTGAAACCGGTTTTGCTGGCCGGAACGATCGTAAAACGGGCTTCTCTCCACAACGAAGATATTATCAAAAAACTTGATTTGCACGAGCACGATTTTGTTTATGTGGAAAAAGGCGGCGAAATCATCCCAAAAATTGTGGGCGTGAATATCGAAAAAAGAAGCCCCGAAAGTAAAAAAATCGAATACATCAAAAACTGCCCGGAATGCGGAACAGCACTCATAAAACTGGAAGATCAAGCCATTCATTTTTGTCCCAACGATCTCCACTGCCCGCCACAAGTGGTCGGAAGAATGATTCATTACGTTTCCAGAAAGGCTTTGAACATCGAGAATCTCGGCAGCGAAACCATCGAACAACTTTATCAGGCGAAGCTGATTGAAAATCCTGCCGATTTCTACACGTTGACCAAAGCGCAACTTTTGCCGCTGGAAAGGATGGCCGAAAAATCTGCTCAGAATATTATCGACGGCATCGAAAAATCAAAGGAAATACCGTTTGAAAAAGTCCTGTTCGGCATCGGCATCAAGCACGTGGGCGAAACGGTTGCCAAAAAACTGGTGAAAAACTTCAGCAGCATTGACGAGTTGAAAAATGCCACCGTAGAAGAACTTTGCCAGGTGGAGGACATTGGGTCTAAAATCGCGGAAAGCATTGTAGAATTCTTTAAAAATCCGGAAAATATTCTGATGCTCGAGCGTTTGAAATCTTATGGTGTGCAACTTGAAAAAAGACAAACGACCAGCGAGATATTGTCGAATACTTTGGAAGGCAAGACCTTTCTTTTCACCGGGAAATTATCTCTTTTCACGAGAGAATCTGCGGAGGAAATGGTGGAAAAACATGGCGGCAAAAACATTTCGGCAGTTTCCAAAAATCTGAATTACCTGATCGTAGGCGAGAAAGCGGGGAGCAAACTGAAAAAAGCACAAGAACTAGGGACAGTCCAAATCTTGGATGAGCAGGAGTTTTTGGACTTATTTTCGTAAAATTTTAGATTGAAATTAAGAGGGCAAATTGCTGTCAGCTTCCTCCACTTTATTGTCCAGTTTTTCTTCCAGATGTTGCAGGTCGATGTCCATAATGGTCGCTTCGATCTTCTCTACTTTTAGACTTTGGCGCAGAAATCCGAACAGGCTCATATACCAGTTGGCTACCCAGACCACGGCAAAAAATGACACAAGATAGCCGCGCCAGCCGGCGTAGAGCAATTGGTACTGCCCAATGATGATAAACAGCAGACTGACATAGTGGCTGAAGCAATACTCGCAGGTGAAAAGGTAAAAAAACTTTCTTTTCCAAATGGATGTTGCAGTACGGGAAATTTTTTGGCAATATTCTCTTGGTTCGCGAAAAATCTCCTCGTGCGTGACGGTCCAAGCGATGCAGGAAACAGGGATTGCGATGACGAAGAGATAAATAATTTGAGAGGTGAGATCCATCGGAATTGTTTTTAAAATAGATTAGACAAAAAACCTTGATAGCCAATATAATTGCAAAATAATCCTTATCATTTAAAATCTTCGAGAAACCCAAGAAAGGCAGCGTAGGAAAAGCTTATCGTGAGCTAACGAAGAACTTTTAAACAGATTTGATATAATCAGGAAGCATTAAAAATTGATGCCAAAAATAATTCGGTACCGTTTGCAAAGACAGTCCAGACGAGCCAAATGTGCAATACTTTTCTTTTATCAGTTCGGAGACTTGTGAATGTAGCGCGTCAGTTTGATTCCCATATCCGTGAGCACGATTTTGGAATTCGCATTTCTGGAAATGTGATAGGCGGCCTCTGAAATCTCTTCTGTAATCGCAACAATATTGGCACCGTGAATGAATTTTGAAAACGATTGCCAATTGAAATTGCCTTGGGAGAGTTTTTTGTAAACCAAATGATCATTGCCGTAATTCTGAAGCATTGCCAGCCGGAAGATTTCGATGCAATAACCGAGGAATTTCATTTGTTTTTCGCGGTTCCACTCTGCGATTTGGCGCGCCCATTTTACAATTTCGCGCAGGACTTCGGGTTTTTTTTTGGCCTGAAACGCATTGCGTACCCATTGAATAAATAAAGTCTCAAACTCCGATGCAGCGGTATTTTCGGCCAAAGATTTTGCCAGATTGAAATCGCCTTGCGCTTGGTAGATCAATTCTCGGGCAGACTCTTGATCTTTAAAGTATTCCAAGAGATCTTCGTCACTGATTCTGGGAACGTCGATGAGCTGACATCTGGACAAAATGGTGGGCAAAATATCATTGGCATTTGGGGCGCAAAGGATGATGTAGGTATTTTTTGGTGGTTCTTCTATGAACTTCAGAATTTTATTGGCTGCCCTATCGTTCATTTTATCGGCACGCCACATAATAAGGATTTTGCTGCCGCCTTCGAAACTCTTGAGTACAAAACGCTCGCTGATGTCATCGGCTTCGTCTGCCGAAATGAACAACTGTTTGTTTTCGGACTCTAAAAAACCTGTCCAATCATCGAAGGATGAGTAGGGATTTTCCAAGATCATTTCCCGCCATTGATCAAAATATCGCTTGCTGAGCGAATTATTTTTCTCGGAAAAAACAGGGAAACTGAAATGCAGATCGAGGTGGTTGAGATTTTCGATTTTGTGAACCGCTGTGGGATGTTCTTTGGTAAGTATTTCTTGTGCCATTGCCAGCGCCAGAGGAAGAACGCCATAACCTTCCTCGCCCAAGAAAAGCTGAGCGTGCGCCACTCTGCCATTTTTAACACTATCCTGTAATATATTTTTAAGCGCTGCTTGGCCGATTATCTGTTCCCATTTCATAACCGCAAAGATAATATTTTAGAAAAGAAGACGGATTTAACAGATTGAAAGATTTCAGCATTTTTTTTTATCATTTAATCAATTTTGAGCCGATGGATTTGAAAAAATTGGATAGCAAAGCATCTAAAAATAGGCACCACCAACAGAAAAAAAAGCGCCATCGATCGAAATTACTTAACAAACTTTAACCGAAATATATTTTTGCAATTCATTATTAATTAAGATATTTGCGGATTGAAATTTTAAAGGATGATATCGCCAAAATTCAAGTTAAAACACGGAGCTGGATATTGAGCGGTGCCTTATGCCCTTAAAAAAACGATCAATATCTACATATGAAAAGAATTTTTGTTTTATCATCATTGGTTGCAGGATTTTTCCTAAATGCGCAAAGTATCGGAAACTCACCTTACGGCGCCTATGGAATCGGAGAAGGGAAATATGATAATACAGCGGACATCAATGCGATGGGGGGGATTTCTACGGCGTACATTTGGGATTTCAACAACACTTTTAATTTTAGGAATCCCGCTGCCAATACCAATTTAGAACTTACATCGGTCAAAATAGAAGCCGCCAATGAGAACAATTACTATAAATCAGATTTCAACAATCTGAAATCTACCAAGCATTCCACTTATCTTTCAAATATTAGCATTGCCTTCCCCCTCTCGAGAACGGTAAAGTTTGGTCTGGGATTCCAGCCGTACAGCTCCAAAAGTTATGATGTGGTAACCAACAAGGTAGTGAATGACGAGGTGACGGAGTACCACAGTTTTCATGGCGAAGGCTCGGTCAGCATTATTCAGGCGGCTCTTTCTTATCAGATAAACAAAGAATTTGCAGTGGGTCTCCGATCCAATTTCTACTTCGGAAAGCTGTATGACATCGAGGAAGTAGCTTTTACAGGAGCCGAACTCGTCAGCGGCTACTCGAACAGCTATCGGGTGAAAGCATTCAACTTTACGCTGGGTACCACGTACCAGAAAAAAATGCCCAATGACCATAAACTGACGGTGGGTGCAACTTACACCTTAGGCAACACCGGCAATATGAAAAATATGTACACCAATAGTACGTATTTCTACCTTATCGGAGAGACCAAAGCTTACGAGAACATTGTGGAACAACAGTCCAACTACGACAAAAAATTTCTTCCACAAGAAGGATCGCTCGGCCTGGGCTACGGAAAAGATACCAAATGGTTTCTTGGCACGCAGTTCGATTACAAGAAAGGAGAAAATTTTAATTTCTTGGGCAATACTTTAGCTTATCAGGATTCCTACAGATATTCCCTCGGTGGTTGGTATCTACCCAACTTCAATAACTTCCGGTCTTATTTTTCAAGAGTTATCTACCGATATGGCGCCTATTACGAAAAGGGAAATCTGCAAATCAACGGAACCAACATCAACAAATATGCAATCACGGCGGGCGTGACGCTTCCTTTTCAAAAAAGCACCATCAATCGCATGAGCGGCATCGATCTGGGAGTGGAACTGGGCAACAGAGGAACCTTAAAAAACAATATGATCCGCCAGAATTTTGTCAATCTTAGAATAGGTATTAATTTTGCTGATAAATGGTTTTCAAAACGACTTTACAATTAACGAACGGCTTCAGATAATCTATGAAAGATTATTGCTTACAAATATTTAAGTTCAAAACATCACAACTTTTCCTGTTGCTGATGTTTTTTCTTATGCAGTCCTGCGAAGAAGATCTCACGAAAATCAACCGCAACAAGAAGACCAATTTCGCTTCTACCATCATTCACAATGGCACCATCATTCAGAGAGATTCCGGCATGGTAAAAGTACGCTTCAAAGCGCCATTGATAGAGCAATACGAGCTGATAGACTCGCCTTACATCGAAGCAAGAAAAGGAATATATCTGGAATTCTTCGATAAGAAGAATCCTAAAGTTCCGGGCAAAATCTGGGCAAAATATGCAAAAAATGACCTTAAAAAAGATTTCTACTTTGCAAAAGGCCGCGTGAAAATCATTACGACAGAAGGTCAAACCTTCGTCACAGAAACCATCAATTGGGACAAACGAAAAAAACAAATGTACACCAAAGACACCGTGTACGTTTCCGACAAAGACGGAAATATCCTTGTGGGCGCGCACGGAATGGTGGCAAAAGACGACTTCACCGAATATACCTTCTTCAATAATTCCGGAAGTTTCAACTCTACCAATCTGCCGGTCACCAGCAAGTAAATGAAGACGCAGACTTTTTACGCCATCGGTTTGATGTCAGGCACCAGTCTGGACGGATTGGACATTTGCTATTCCAAATTTATCAAGAATGATTTCGGTTGGACTTTCGAAATCCTAAAATGCGAAACCATCGCCTACTCTTTTTACTGGGAAAATAATCTGAAAAACGCCATCCATATTTCCAGCGAAAAACTTTTGGCGCTGAATGCCGAATACGGCTTTTATCTCGGCGAAAAAACTCAGGAATTCATTTCAAAAAATAGCATCGAAGAACTACATTTGATTGCCTCGCACGGTCACACGGTTTTTCATCAGCCAAAGAAAAAATTTACATTTCAGATTGGCGACGGGCGAGGCATAAAAATCAGAACCAACAAAACCGTCGTTTACGATTTCCGAACTCAGGATGTTTTGTTGGGTGGCAATGGGGCGCCGCTGGTTCCTATTGGCGATGAACTGCTGTTTCCAGAGTTTGATGCCTGCCTTAATTTGGGTGGATTTTCCAACATTTCCTTGAAAAGAAACGGAAAACGAATCGCTTTCGATATTTGTCCCGTGAATATTATCCTTAATGAATTAGCCTTCAAATTAGGAAAAAAACACGACGAAAATGGCGACTTCGCTAGAAGCGGCACGATCGATTATGACCTTCTGACGGAACTGAATCAATTAGAATTCTACCAAGAAAAAGCACCAAAGTCTTTGGGAACTGAATGGATCAATGAGTATATTTTTCCATTAATTAAAGATCAAAAACCGGAAGATCTTCTGGCAACTTTCACGGAACATTCTTCGGTTCAAATTGCTAAAATATTTGATGATTTTCGAATTAAAAATGTCTTGAGCACGGGCGGAGGAACGTACAACAGCTATCTCATCGAAAAAATAAAAGCAAAGACCAAAACCGAAATCAGCATTCCGACAAAAGAAATTATCGAATACAAAGAAGCTTTGATTTTTGCTTTTATGGGTGTTTTGAGATCGTTGAACCTCAACAATGTGCTGTCGTCAGCCACCGGAAGTTTGAGGGATCATTCTTCGGGACTGATTTGTTGATTTAAAGTTGCTCGATTTTATCCGTCAAGGTGTTAATGAAATTCTGCAATGGTTTTTCCACCATCATTTTGATAAACGGATTGAATTGCCCTTCAAATAACAGTTGAACTTCCGTTTGGTTTCCGTTCAAAGGATTCATGGTTCCTTTTAAAGTAAAATCAAGACTGGAGCTTGCAGATCTGAGGACTACTTCTTTATCAGAAACGTTTTCGATTTTCAAAGCGATTTCCGGCATTCCTTTAAGTCCGAATTTGAAACCATCCTCGCTTGTCTCGAATTTCTGCAGACTTTCCGGCATCAGATCTTTGTAATCTTGCGGGGTTTTCAGCATTTCTGCCAGTTCTGATGAAGATTTATTTACTATAATTTTTCGTCCTTCTAAATTCATTTTTTATATTTTTGTAATTATATCAAAAGCCCTGCAAATGTATAAAGTTTTTATCAATGAAAAAAAAATAGTTTTGAGCGAGAAGCCCGAAAACAGCCCGAAAACAATGAATTACGATGGAATGCATAGCTTCGAATTCGCGGTCGATCTTTTGACCAATACGCCATCCCAAGGCATCAATATTTATCATCAAGATCTGGATCAACTCTGGGCAGATTTCAAAGGATTTTTTAGAAATATCGAGGCAGCGGGCGGCCTCGTTTTGAATCCTGAACACCAAATCCTATTCATCCACCGCCTGGGAAAATGGGATCTTCCGAAAGGGAAAATCGAAAAAGGCGAATCCAAGGAGCTGGCCGCGGTGCGGGAAGTGCAGGAAGAATGTGGGCTTTCGGATCTGGAACTCAGGGATTTCATCAACGCTACCTATCATATTTATACAGAAAGAGACGGCTCCAAGGTTCTGAAAACGACGTATTGGTTTGAGATGTTTTATCGCGGAAACGAAACCCCAAAACCGCAAATCGAGGAAGGTATCAGCGAAGTAGGCTGGAAAAACGAAGAAGAAATCCAAACCGAAATATTGCCGTCGACTTTTGAGAATATTAGGCTGATTCTTAATGATTTTAAAAATAAAAATCCTCAATCTTAAAATTTGGGAATTTTCTTAATATTACAAAAAATCGATAATCTTTTCCAGAGCAATTCCTCGGGAAGCTTTCAGCAGGATATTTTCGTTCCGGATGGGGCGTAGTTTCAGCCTTTCGACTAATTCTGATGTATTTTGAAAGGCGTTTTCCGAATGATAGACAGACTGAAAATGCGGCCCGACGGTAATGATTTCATTAAAATTACAGGATTTCGCAAAATCCAGAATAGACTGATGTTCCTTCCGACTTTCTTCGCCCAACTCCAGCATATCGCCGATAATAACGGTTTTGCTGCCTTCGAAAGATTTAAAATTCTCTAAGGAAACCAGCATACTGCTGGGATTGGCATTGTAAGTATCCAAAACCAGCGTTTTATTTCCCCTTTTCTGGATTTGAGATCGCATATTGGTTGGGAAATAGTTTCCGATAGCGCTTTTAATGTCCTCAATTGGCACGTCAAAATACAGACCCAAAGCGACGGCGGCAGAGATGTTGTCGTAATTGTAATTCCCTGTAAGATTGGAAAAAATTTCTGTTTCTTGATATTTTACACCCACAAAATGATCTTTGTAAATGGCCTCAAACTGATAATCAGAATCAGCAGTTCCGAAGCTTATTTTCGATGAATAATCTTTGGTTTTTTCTTTTTGAATGGGATCATTGTCATTGACTAAAATCTGCTGCCCATTCTCCATCAAATAATCATACAGCTCCGACTTCCCTTTGATAACGCCTTCGTAGCCTCCAAAACCTTCGAGGTGCGCTTTACCAAAATTCGTGATGTAACCAATTGTCGGCTTGGCCATTTTGCAAAGCGTTTCGATTTCTTTCTGATGATTGGCACCCATTTCTACAACGGCTATCCGGTGCTGGCTTTTGATGGAAAGCACGGTCAGAGGAACGCCGATATGGTTGTTCAGATTTCCGAGCGTGTGTTGTGTATTGAATTTGGCGGATAAAACGGCACTTATCAGTTCCTTGGTGGTGGTTTTTCCGTTGCTTCCTGTGAGACCAATGATGGGAATATGAAGCTGATTTCTGTGAAAAATCGCCAGTTGTTGCAAAAAAATCAAGGTCGATGGTACGTAGAAAATATTTTTGTCGGCATCTGCAAATTTTTCATCTTCCACGATGACGGCTAAAGCACCTTTGGCCATTGCTTCATCGGCCTTTTCCGCCGCATTGAAATTTTCGCCCGAGAATGCAAAAAGAATGCTTCCCTTTTCAACTTTTCGGCTGTCGATTACTACATTGGAACTCTGCAAAAAAATCGGATAAAATTGCTCAATATTCATAATTCAAAAGTAAACAAATGGTCTTCTTTTTAAACAAAAACAGCAGAAAATTCTGCTGTTTTTATATTTTGCTGCGGCAATAAAATTTATCTTTTTGTTCTTTTTGATTTGTTGTTTTTGGCATCTTGTGCAACGCGGAAGCCAATCCATCCATAACCTTTCATTTGATTTTTGAATCTTCTTTGTCCCGGATCCAGCCAATAAGCTGAGTCCAGCCAAGATCCGCCTTTCACCACTCTGCTGTAATCATTGACTGGTGAAGTTGCTCTTTCTTTGCTTTTTTGCATTACGACGTTGCCATCTTTATCCACGATGAATCTTGGTTTTACAGAGTTATACATATTAAAATCCGAACTGTCGCTTGGGGGCGTTCCGCCGGCATCCAATGAAGACTGATAGTCACCATCTCGGTAGTTTCTGTTATCTTCTACCACTTTTCTTTCAAATTCGCCCGGTAATCCTTTGTAAACCAATCGGCCGTCTGCCAATGTGTCGTATTTGATATCGACATTTCCGACTTTTTTATACGTACCGTCGGGATTTTTAACGGCTTGGACGACCATATTGCCACGGAAATAGTTAAAATCACTAAATTCTTCGTCGATAATTGGTCTGTAGATATCTGCTACCCATTCGGCAACATTGCCATACATCCCGAAAATTCCCAAATCATTAGCAGGATATTGTTTGACGTCTGAGGTGGTTGGCGAACCGTCGTTTTTCCAGCCGGCGACACCGGAGTAATCGCCTCTTCCCATTTTGAAGTTTTCGAGGTACATTCCTTTGTTTCTTCCTTTTTTGCCCTTGATGTTTTCAATGGCCGGGCTTTTTCCAAGGTAATTGTTGTAGTCTCTTTTTTTCTGAAGACCCAGCGCTGCAAACTCCCACTCTACTTCTGTGGGAAGTCTGAATTTTTCTACAACGCCTGAGACGGCGTTTCTGTTAGCAGCAGCAATTTTCTCATTAGTTGTCCGGATCCCGCTTCGCTGCTGTAGCTTTTTCTGATCGATGTAGGCTTCCATTTCCGGATCGTTCGATTTGAACTTATCCATATTGAAGGTGGCGCCGGGTGCTGCTGCTTTGTCTGCGCTGTAGATATCTTTTGCGATGACGCCTTGCCTCATGAGCGCTTTTTCGTTGGCTCTATCCGTAAGCCAGTCGCAGTACTTCGTCGCTTGCAACCAAGAAACCCCAACTACCGGATAGTAGTCGTACTCCGGAGAACGGAAATAAGTCTCGGCATAATCGTTGCGGGAAAGCTTATTGTTCCACACCAATGTATCGGGCAGGGCGCCTGTATAGATATGCTTGAAGCCGGGATCGGAGGGTGGGAATATGAATTTGAGCCAGGTGGTGTACTCTCTGTATTCTGAATTTGTAATCTCGGTATCTCCGATGAAGAAAGAGCTGACTTGCATTCTTCTTGGGGTATTATTCCAATCGTGCATCACATTGTCTTCTACCAATCCCATCGTAAAAGTTCCTCCTTCTACATAGACCATCCCCGGCCATCCCTTTATTTTTTGTTGCTTACCAGAAAAGAACCATCCGTCTTTTTCGTTGGGTTTCCAGCCGGTCTTGCTCACAAAACCTTTCGTACCGCCACCTTTCTTGGAGCCACTACCTCCACCACAACTTACCAAAATCATTGTTGCGCTTAAAGTAATTACCGAAAACAGCCTGAGTTTTTTCATAATAGATATAGAAATTTTCAAAGTACAAAGAAAATAGAAATTCTTTGATTAATCAAATATTGTTTGCCTTTTTTTGATGAAACGCAATTAAATAAATTTTATTATATACCATTTTTTTAAAAAATTCGTTTATTTTGTAATCTTAAATAAAATAATGTTGATGAAATTCAATCTTTCTATTTTAGTTTGCTGTATAATTTCCATATTGGGGCATGCCCAAAAAATCTCTTTAAACTGGGATGGCTATAAGGAAATAGACTACGGAATCGAAAAATTGACCTATCCTTTCTTTAGCAATTATATTTATAGAATAGAAGCCAATTCCATCTACGTTAATCTGAGCGTGAAAACAGCCTCCCAACTGAGGCTGGATCAATTTGTATGGGAACCCTTGGCTGCAAAAGATATTAAAGATTTGAAAATCAATTCCTTATCCTCTAAACCCCGAAGCAGCATCAATTATTTTTACAATGAGATCGAAAAAAGCGAAAGCGCCAACATCAGCGTTGAAACTATAAAAGTTGAGAACAACAAAATATACAAATTAGTTTCTTTCAATATTGCGCCCACCGAGAAAAACGTGGCTTCCCTATTCAGAAACGGTACCAACAAATTGGGTACTACCGAGAACCCGCTGAAATCGGGAACTTTTTACAAAATAAAAGTGGATAAATCCGGGGTTTTCAAAATTACCAAGCAATTTCTACAACAAAACGGCATCAACCCGGCCGGCATCAATCCCAAAAATTTCAGAATATACGGCAATGGTGGCGTGATGCTGCCGGAGCACAATCAGGACAATCGTTTCGCAGCCTTGCAGGAAGACGCCATCCAAGTCATCGGCGAAGAAGACGGCGTATGGGACGATAATGATTACGCACTTTTCTACGCACAAGGACCTAATGGATACAACCTCTACAACACCGATAACGGCAACGGATTTAAGAGAATCGAAACCAGAGACTATTATCCGAATAATGTGGTGAATATCTATGAAGACGTTTCCTATTATTTCATAAACTTCGACACAGGTCCGGGAAAAAGAGTTCAGACCATAGATAATGATTTGCCGGCAGACCTCATCACTCGCTTCGACGATTACCAAGTCGTGAATGAGGAGAAATTCAACCTTGCCCGATTGGGAAGAATCTGGACGGGAGATGTGATTTCGGGATCCAGAGAAATCATCTTCAGCACAAGAAGTCCTATGAAGCCTACTGATGTCATCAAATTTCAGACACAGGTCATCGGGTTCGAAGCTCAATCCGGCAAAATCGCTTTTGATGTAAACGGCACCCAAAACGAAATGTCGGTAGCCAGCAATTCGAATGCCTATGTCACGCTACAATTTGTAGATACACTTACCAATCAAAGCGGCAACACCGTCAAATTCAATTATAATACCAACATAAGCGCCAATCCGAATGCCAAATTTTATTTTGACTATGCCGAAGTGCAATATAAGGAAGATTTAACTTTTAACGATAGCCAAATGAATTTCCGGGATTTCGAGATTATGGAGGGAACGGGAACTGCTTATGGTTTTTCTATTTCCAATGCCGCCGCGCTCGATCAGGTCTGGGATGTATCCGATCTTACCAATGCAAAGAAAGTGACCGATAAAAATGGGCAAAATACGATTTTCAATTTCGGATACGTCGCCGGCAGTCCTTATTTTAATAATGAATTTGTAGCTTTCAAAAATACGGCGGCTTTTGAGCCCGGTTTTGTGGGCAAGATTGATAATCAGGACTTGGCAGCACTGCAAAACATAGATTATTTGATTATTACGCAGCCAACTTACTTTAGCCAAGCACAGCGGCTCGCATCTTATCACCAATCCAAAAGTGGTTTCAATGTGCAAATAGTAGATGTCAATAAAATCTATAACGAATATAGCAGTGGCAGCAAAGATATCACGGCAATCCGCGATTTTGTAACCAAACTAAACACCCCTCTGGGTTCCCTGAAATATGTATTTCTCCTGGGTGATACTTCGTATGATTTTAAAAACAGAATCCCCAACAATACCGATGTCCTGCCAAGCTACCAGAGCGGGTACAGTGCAGACGGTATAGGTTCGTACGTTACCGATGATTACTTCGTGATGACGAGGCCGCAAACAGCACCGAAGCCTACCGATATCGTTCCAGATTTACCCATCGGCAGATTACCTGCGGACAATGTTTCGGAAGCTAAAGTTATGATGGACAAAACATTGGCTTATTACAACGCCCTCCCGGGGCAGTCCTCACCCTTTGGAGAATGGCGGATGAAGTTGGATTTCGTAGCCGATGACGATTCTGATGGCGACGGACCATATCCGGTAGGAAAACCTTTCCACGACCTCGTAGATTATTCCATAAAACAAAATTTTGAAACCAATACAGACAAGCCGGAATATAACATCCGAAAACTCTATCTTGATGCCTTTCCGGCAGTCACCAGTGCAGGCGGGCAGCGATTTCCGCAGGTCAATCAAGCCATTTCCAATGATGTGGGCAATAGTTTATATCTTTTCTATTTCGGCCATGGCGGCATCAATGGCTGGGCTCAAGAACGCGTCTTGAGTCCCACAGAAGTTCAGGGATTTAATAATTTTACATCCGTTTACAGCAGATTTCCGTTGGTTTCTACCATTACTTGCGAATTTACTCTATGGGATGAACCCAATGCCAACTCCGCGGGAGAACAGCTTATGAAACTCTCCACAGGCGGCGCTGCGACGATGATTACTTCCAGCCGAGCTATTTCGGTGGTGTATGGCCGACAGTTCACGCAGTTTTTTACGACAAATCTTTTTAAACTCTATAATGATGACTTTTTAGCACTCGGAGATGCCCATCTGCGCGCGAGACAGCAGTTCAACACGTCTTACGGCGGATCGTCTGACCCATTGCGTGTCAACTTCTTAGGAGATCCCGCCATGAAAATGAGCAGACCACAACGATTACTGAAAATTGACAATATTGAAACGCCCGTACCGGGGAAGATAAGAGCTTTGGACTTTGTCACAATAAAAGGCCACGTAAACAAAGCCGACGGAACTTTGGACAGCGGCTTCAACGGGAGAATTGCCATTAATATTTTTGATAAAAAAATTAAGAAAACAACCTTGAATAATGACAATGCGCCGGATCTCAATCCCAAGCTGGTTTACGACGAAGAACCCAGCGCCATCGTCAAATCTTCGGGAAAGGTGGTGAATGGTAACTACACCGTAGAGTTTTATGTGCCAAAAGACATCAATTATGAAACCGGAAACGGAAGAATCCTAGCTTATGCCGATAATTTCGAAAACGCAAAAGTCAATGCCCACGACGTTTTTACAAACCAAGTGCAATCTGTAGGCGACATCAATCCCGACGGCATCAACGATTCGGAGCCACCCACAATCAATCTTTATATGAACAATACCAATTTTGCCAATGGCGGAATCACAGATCAGAATCCCATGCTGCTGGCCTGCGTGAAAGACAATATGGGAATCAACTCGACGGGTGCGGGAATCGGTCACGACATCACTTTCGTTTTGGATGGCGATATCGTCAATACCACAGCGGTCAACGATTATTTTGCCTCCGGCGACGGGAATGGTTGCGTTTTTGGCGATTTGAAGGATTATCAGAAGGGATCGGTCACCTTCCCTCTAAAAAGTTTATCGCCCGGCGAGCATCAGTTGGTCTTCAAAGTTTGGGACATCAACAATAATTCGGCGTCCTCTACGTTAAACTTTGTAGTCAAAGACGAGTCGGAGAAAAAATTAGTAGTCAACAGACTTCTGAACTGGCCCAATCCCTTTACCAACAAGACTTATGTACAGTTTGAACACAATTGCGATGATCTCCTGGATGTGAATGTCCAAATTTATACCATCACGGGCAAAATAGTAAGAACACTTTCTACAACTGTTTCGGCCGAACCCTTTCTACAGGGCTTCCGCACACCAAGGCAGGCTATAGAATGGGACGGAAAAGATGATTTTGGCGATACCGTTGCAAAAGGTACATATATTTTTAAGATATTTGCACGCAGCCAGAACCAAGAAAAATGTTCCGGCGGAGCAACCGCTGTTGAAAAAATGGTTTTATTAAAATAACAAACACATAATATATCGGTAAATTTTACCTTAAAAGAACAAAAATGAATTTAACAAAAAGATTATTTTTAGGATTAGGAATTGGCGCAAGCATTTTTGCTTTTTCTCAAAACATTCAGCCGGTACTTACCGGTGCCCCATTTCTTCGAATCTCTCCGGATGCAAGAGCCGGCGGTATGGGAGATCAGGGCGTCGTGACCTCTACGGATGTTTTCTCCCAATTCTGGAACGCGGCGAAATATCCATTCGCACGAGTATCTTCCGGATTTGGAGTCAATTATACACCCTATATGAGCAAGCTTACGAATGATGTATTCCTGCTTTACGGATCTTACTACACCTTTTTAGGAGACGACGAGCGTTCTACGATAAGTGCCAGTATCTATTACTTCAATATGGGAGATGTAGATCTGACGGATATTGTCGGCAATGAAGTCATCCAAAACGGTACTGCGAAGCCCAACGAATTTTCGATTGATGTCGCTTACGGACTGAAACTGACCGATACTTATTCAATGGCGGTCACCGGCAGATTCATCCGATCCGACATTGGTGGCGGCTTCAACTCCAACAGTACCTTGCAACCGGCCAATACTTTTGCCGTGGATGTTTCCGGATATTTCGTTTCTCCGAGGCACGAGAGCATCAGTGGCTACGAAGGCCGCGTGAAAGCAGGTTGGGCTGTTCAGAATTTAGGCCCAAGGTTGGATTATACAGGCGACGAAGAATCCCGATCTTACCTTCCGACGATGGCAAGATTAGGCTTGGGCTATGATTTATTAATTGATGACCAAAACCGTTTCAGCGTAAGTGGCGAAGCTTCCAAAATTCTCGTTCCGGGTCCGGATGAAAATGGGAATGTTCCGAATGTAGGCGTAATCGAAGGAATTGGAAAATCCTTCAACAACAAGAAAAGTATTATGTTCAGCGGCGCTGCAGAATATTCTTATGATGAGACTTTTGCTCTGCGAGCGGGCTATTTCACAGAAGCGCCGGAGCAAGGCGCCAGACAGTATGCCACGGTTGGCGTTGGGTTCAAGTATGCTTCTTTCGGCTTAGATCTTTCTTATCTGATCAATACTTCCAACATCAATACTGCTCTGGATAATACTTTGAGATTTGGATTGACCTGGAACATCGGTAGCGAAACTTACAATGCGCAGGATTATTAAGCCAACGCCTTAGATGCCGTTTCAAGAATTGCCGGAGTTTTTTGCTTTGGCATTTTTTTTACAATGTAATGTCTTATTTGGTGCTTTCGGAGTCCACAGCGTGTAAATTTGCAATATGAACTATCGTTCCGAACTCAAAAAATTCTTTACCAGCCATTACATCTATTCCGGAGCGCGGATTGCTCTGGCAATAGTGGTTCCAAGCGTTATCTTGGCACACTTCGGATTGCTCAAAGCCTATTTTTTGTTTCCGCTGGGAACCAGTTTTATGGGGCTGACGGATCAGCCGGGACCATTTATTAGAAGGCGAAATACGCTTTTATTATCTCTATTTACTTTTTTTTTCATTGCGCTCTTTGCAAGTCTGGTCAGGGAATTCCCCGTTGCCGTTTACTTGGAAATCATTGTATTTGGATTCTTTTTTTCAATGATCGGTGTGTACGGCTCCCGGCTGGCCACCTACGGATCTATTGCCCTGGTTGTTCTCAGTATTTTTATCGACGGGCATCTTGCCGGCGAGCACATTCTCAAAAGTTCCTTCATATTTTTCTTGGGATGCCTGTGGTTTTTCGTCATATTTATGATTGTTTCTACGCTGCAGCCTTACAAACTGGCAAGCCAAATGGTGGGCGAGCATTACCTGGAGTTGGCCGATTATTTGAGAATCAAAGCCCAATATTATACAAAGGATCCGGATTTCGACGCGCTGCTGGATCAATTGATTTCCCTGCAGATCAAGATCAAAAATCATCAGGAAGACACGCGGGAAATGATTTTCAAAACCAGAACCATCGTGAACGAATCCACCACACAAAGCCGTATTCTGATGCTGGTTTTTCTCAATTCTTTCGATCTTTTCGACAAGCTTCTGACATCCGAAAATGATTACAAAAGGATAAATCGGTTTTTCGGAGATACCGATTTGCTTCGCAGCATCCACGATTATCTGTTGCAATTGGCCGACGAAATAAGCAATATCGGAATAGCTCTTCAGAGCGGTTCGGCTTTCCACCCCGGCATCAACTTCGACCAGGAGCTGAAGAAGATCTATGACGAATTCTTCGACCATCGGTCGAAACGGTTCTCATCCGAAACCTTGGAAGATTTTATGATGATGCGGCAGGTCTTGATGCGAGTTACGGAGATGACGGATGAGATCAAAACCATCGTGACGGTTTTGTCGCAAGACATAAAACTCGCCAAGAGCTTATCCTCGGGTCTGGACTATTCTAAGTTTCTGCCGAAAGAAGAAGAGATCAATCTGAAGGTTTTGTTTTCCAATTTTTCTCTCAAATCGGCACATTTTCGTCATGCCATCCGGGTCACGACGGCATTATTGCTGGGCTATATCGTATCGACGTTCGAAGTTCTTGGAATTGGGCATTCCTATTGGATTCTCATTACCATTGTCGCTATATTCAAACCGGCCTATGCCACGACCAAAGACAGAAATTTATTAAGATTATTCGGAACGGTAACCGGCGGTTTCATTGCTTATTTGATTTTGTATTTCGTATCAGATTCGCGAGCACTTCTCATTATTATTTTATTGAGTATGATTCTCTGTTTCAGCCTATTAAAGACAAAATACTTCTGGGCCGTGCTATTTATGACCATCTATATTTTCCTTTCTTTCAATTTTTTGAATCCAGGGAATGTGAATGTCATTTTCAAAGACCGAATCATCGATACTTTGATTGCGGGCGCCGTCACATTCCTCGTAGCCTATTTTATCTTGCCCGTTTGGGAACACACGCAGAATTTGGACTTGATGAGAAAATCCTCCAAGAGTAATCTGGCGTATTTCCGAGTAATAATGGATCACTTTAGCAAAAAGCATCTTACAGATCAGGATTTCAGGCTCTACAGAAAGAATGCAATCATCGATCTTGCCAATCTTTCCGACAACTTTCAGCGGATGATCTCGGATCCCAAAAATCAGCAAAGAAAACTGGAAACCGTGCATCAGTTTGTGACCACCACACATCTGATCACCGCCTATACGACCTCCTTGGCACAATATGCAAAATCCGGACACGACTTTCCCGAAATCGACTTTCAGAGCTGGAAGATCAAGATCTCTGCAGAATTGCTGAGAACCTCGGCTCTACTTTTTCAAAAAGATCTGAACGAACAACACCAATTCGACAGCAAAATAAATCCCGAAGATCAGGTTTTGGACTTGTTGGAAAAAAGAAAAGCCGAACTGGAAAATCAGGCTGTTTCTGAAGACAGAATATTCAGCGTGAGCCATTTGACGGAGATCAAAAACATCAGAGAACTTTTGGAATTGATCTACGACGTGGCCAAAGATCAGCGAAAAATCATTGAGGAGTACCTCACCTATCAATCTACGACAGCAAAGCAATAATTATCAAAGAAGAAGATTTTCGCTGTATAAAAATCTTCATTGTCATCATCGTAAACCCTACATTTCACCGATAATTGCTCTTGAAGCTGAAAAGGTAGCACGTCGTAATGTTTTTTGAGCGACCAATGTTTGCTGTGATGGATTTTGTAAAGCGACTCCTTCACGCACCAGATCGCCGTCAGGAAATCCACCTCTTGTGCATCATCAATGAAGCCGTTCTCGTGAAGAACAAACTTGTG
Source organism: Chryseobacterium sp. SC28 (assembly GCF_003932955.1). GTDB lineage: Bacteria > Bacteroidota > Bacteroidia > Flavobacteriales > Weeksellaceae > Epilithonimonas. Next base: position 60,638 of record NZ_QOVY01000011.1, on the reverse strand, counting down.
GCGGATATTTTTGATTTTGTCTTTCCGTTTTTCAATATCGATTCCGATCTTATTTTTAGAAATGGCCAAGCCTGCCATAGGAAAAGAGTGGCTCACGGAAATCTCATAATCGTTGGGAAAAAGATAAGGTTCGCCGCCTTCTTTGTACAAAATTTTATGATCCGGAAGCACCGATTTCAGCATTTTTCTCACCATCAGAACCTCAGCAATCTTGTGTGGATGATAATCCAAAATCTTATGCTGGTTCTCGGTTTCCAACAAAACATCGGGATTCAGCACTTCATTCTCGTCAAATTGCCATATCAAAATGGTGGCAACATCGTCGGAAAAGTCTTTGTAGAGCGGCATTGTAATTTTTTGATTTGTTTGAGGTAAGACAAAGATAATGGTTTTACAAAGTACAAAAATTATCAAACCGGGCTTTAAAAATATTAAATTTAATGATGCCAATCAATTCAAATGCCGATATTCATTGGGTGTCACGCCTACACGTTGCTTGAAGAGGCGCGTGAGGTGTTGTGGATATTTGAATCCGAGGTCGTAAGCAATTTGGCTGATTGATCTGTCGGCATCAAAAACCCTTTGCTTTGCCACTTCAATAATTTTGTTTTGGATATGATCCTGTGCCGTTTTGCCGGTTTCTTTTTTGATGAGATCTCCGAAGTAATTTGGCGACAGATGGAGCTCATCTGCGCAATAAGCCACCGAAGGTAATCCCAAGCTAATGGGCTTCTCGGAAGTGAAGTAATGGTTCAGCACCTCTTCAAATCTTTCCAAAATTCCGTGATTGATATGTTCTCTGGTGATAAATTGACGGTCGTAAAATCGCTCGCAATAGTTCAGGAAAAGCTCGATATTGGACGCGATCAACTTCTTACTGTGCTTATCAACGGCCTGTTCCAGCTCTGACTGTATTTTCGCAAAGCAGTCCAAAATCAGTTTTTTCTCTTTTTCGGACAAATGGAGTGCCTCATTGGTTTTGTAGGAGAAAAATCCGAATTCCTGCATTCTTTTTCCCAAGGAGGTATTGAGTAAAAAATCGGGATGAAAAACCAAAGCAAAGCCTGCCGGCTGATAGACATCATTGCCCACTACTTCTACCACCTGCCCCGGCGCGTAAAATACCAAAGTGCCTTCCTGATAATCATAGTTGTTATTACCATAGCGCAAATCGCCGCATTTTACACTTTTCAGGATAACGCAGAAAATATCGAACATCATTTTGCGTGCCGATCTGGGATCTGCTTTTGAAAGATCTACAATGCTTACAAGCGGATGCAGTGTTGGATTTTTATTAAAGTCGTTGTAGTCTTTTACAGTTTTGAAATTGATGGCAGCGTCCATTGTGAGTAATTTTTTATGTAAATCTAAAAATAAAAATCACTTCTTTGGAATCGTCCAAGGCGCATCCGTAATATTGGTAGTTAATTCCGTAATTCATCTACAAAAATATAAGTCAGAAGGTCGGAAATTTGCTTAGTAATTTAAAAGTCGATTAAGGGCTATAAAATCAATCATAAAACAAGTAAAAATAATGAAAAAAAGAACATTAGGAAACCAAGGATTAGAAGTTTCCGCATTGGGATTGGGCTGTATGGGTTTGACTTTTGGTTATGGACCTGCAACTGAGGAAAAAGCGGCCATAGAATTGATCAGATATGCCTACGATTCTGGCATCACACTTTTTGACACCGCAGAAGCCTATAGCCAAGGTGGAAACGAAAGATTGCTGGGAAAAGCGATTCAGCCATTCCGAGACAAAGTTGTCGTCGCTACAAAATTCGGTTTCAAGGAGGGCGATTCTACCAAAGGCTTGGACAGTCGGCCAGAAAGAATTCGAGAAGTGGTAGAAAATTCCTTAAGATTTTTAAATACCGATTACATCGACCTGCTGTATCAGCACAGAGTCGATCCCAATGTACCGATAGAAGAGGTAGCCGGAACGGTAAAACAATTGATTGCGGAAGGGAAAGTGAAATATTTTGGGCTGTCTGAAGCGGGAGTTGGAACCATCAGAAAAGCAAATGAGGTACTTCCGGTGACGGCTTTGCAAAGTGAATACTCACTTTTTTTCCGCGAGCCAGAGAAAGAAATTATTCCAACTTTAGAAGAACTGGGGATTGGATTGGTGCCCTTCAGCCCTTTGGGTAGAGGATTTTTGACGGGTACCATCACGGAAAATACAAAATTCGACGCTACGGATTTCCGAAATATCGTCCCAAGATTTTCCGAAGAAAACAGAAAAGCCAATCAATCTTTGGTCAATTTGGTGAAAAACATCGCTCAAGAAAAAGACGCTACACCTTCGCAAGTGGCATTGGCGTGGTTATTGGCGCAAAAACCATTCATCGCACCCATTCCGGGAACTACGAAAATCAATCATTTGCAAGACATTATCGGCAGCGTATCCGTAGAACTTACCACGGAAGATTTATCAAAAATCCATGAAGCATTAAGTCAAATTGAAATCGTTGGCGAAAGATATCCGCAGAATTTGAAGGATACCGTGGGAAAATAATTGATCAATTAAATTAACATTAAAATAAAAAAAATGAAAACATTACTTTGCGCTTTACTATTAACAGCAAGCTCCGCCTATTCTTTTGGTCAGGAAACCAAAGTGGAAACAGTGGTAAAAAAAGAAACAAAAGCAGAACAGGAAATCATCAAACTTTCCAAAGATAAATGGGACTGGATGTCTGCAAAAAATTCCGAAAAGCTGGATCAGCTCTTTGATGAAAAATCGGTGTTCGTCCACATGGGCGGATCTTGGGGCAAAAAGCAGGAACTGGATGTCATCAGAAGTGGCGGAATCTGGTACAAAAAAGCCGACATCCACGAGGTTTCTGTCAATATCATAGAAAATACCGCTATCATTTTGACCAACATGGATTTGCTGGCTGTGGTTGGCGGCAATGAAGTAACTAATCCTTTCATCGTGACGGAAGTCTATGTCAAAAAAGGCACGAACTGGAAGCTGGCTTCGCTCTCATTTACCAAAACACTGACACCAGAAAAAAAATAACACAACCGGCTCGCCCCAGATCGAAACTTTCCATTTTTATATCTTAACTATATGTTGTAAATTTGCATCTTGCTATTAATAATTGATTTTAAATTTATTTAATTATAAATATGAGTACAACAACACAATACGTTCCTTATAAAGTTAAGGACATTTCCTTAGCAGAATGGGGAAGAAAAGAAATTACATTGGCAGAAGCAGAGATGCCGGGCTTGATGGCAATCCGCGAAGAATACGGCCCATCTCAACCTTTGAAAGGCGCCAGAATCGCAGGATGCCTGCACATGACCATCCAAACGGCAGTTTTGATTGAAACTTTGGTAGCACTTGGCGCTGAGGTTACTTGGTCTTCTTGCAACATTTTCTCTACTCAGGATCATGCTGCTGCAGCCATTGCTGCGGCGGGAATCCCCGTTTATGCGTGGAAAGGTCTTAGCCAAGAAGATTTTGACTGGTGCATCGAGCAGACCCTTTTCTTTGGCGAAGACAGAAAACCCTTGAATATGATCTTGGATGACGGGGGCGATTTGACGAATATGGTTTTCGACAGGTATCCGGAACTTACAAAAAATATCAAAGGACTTTCTGAAGAAACCACGACAGGCGTTCACAGATTGTACGAAAGAATGAAAAACGGAACTTTGGTAATGCCGGCCATCAACGTGAACGATTCGGTGACCAAATCCAAATTCGATAACAAATATGGTTGCAAAGAATCTGCAGTAGATGCCGTGCGAAGAGCGACAGACCTGATGCTGGCAGGGAAAAGAGTGGTCGTTTGCGGATATGGAGACGTTGGCAAAGGAACGGCGGCTTCTTTCCGAGGTGCGGGTTCTATCGTAACGGTAACGGAAATCGATCCAATTTGCGCTTTGCAAGCCGCGATGGACGGCTACGAAGTGAAAAGATTGGATACCGTGGTGGACAATGCAGACATCATCATCACGGCCACGGGCAACTACAACATCGTAAGAGGAAATCACTTCCTGAAAATGAAAGATAAAGCCGTAGTGTGCAACATCGGACACTTCGATAACGAAATCGATATGGCGTGGCTGAACGAAAATTATGGCCACACCAAATCCGAAGTGAAACCCCAGGTCGACATCTACACCATCGAAGGCAAAGAAGTCATCATCCTGGCAGAAGGCCGATTGGTAAACCTTGGTTGTGCCACGGGACATCCAAGTTTTGTAATGAGCAACTCATTCAGCAATCAGACTTTGGCTCAAATCGAACTTTGGACAAATTCTGCAGCTTACGGAAACGAAGTTTATATGTTGCCAAAACATCTGGACGAGAAAGTGGCAGAATTGCACCTTAAAAAATTAAGTGCAGAATTGGAAACGCTGACGCCAGAACAGGCAGAGTACATCGGTGTTGACGTGAAAGGCCCTTTCAAACCGGAATATTACAGATACTAAAAAATAGCTGCAAAGTCGGAAGTCTGAAGATGGATGACCGAAAATATACTTAGAACGCTTCGGGAAATTCCCGGAGCGTTTTTTGTCAAATTCAGAATGATAGCCAATACGCAGGACTTACAGCAGTCAAGAAAATAAAAAAAATTGGGCAATTATTTTTTTATATGCCTTCTAAGAATTTGATTTGAGGCTTTTTATTTCATTTTTCAATTCCAGCAATATCTGTCTAATTTCGGAGGAATCCGATTTAGGAATTTGTAATTCCTTGGTATTTACGCTACCCGCAAATTCCCAAATTTCCAAAACATCATCCCATTCAATTTCGTAAGGTTGGTAAAATACATTGTCGGAAATTACCGACGTTCCCTTTTTATTTTGTTTCTCGAAACGTTTATAAACAATGCCTTCCTTCGTGATGAAAATATAAGATCGTCCGGATTTCAGGTAGTCCTTGCTTTCCACATATTTGCCGAGCAGATAACTGCCATCGTTGTAGGGCGGCATAGATTCTCCTTCTACCGGAAAAGCCCTGAATTTTCCGTTTCGGAGAAATGGCAACGACATATTTTGTAAACTTTCGATATACCCTGCATTATCATAACCTTCCAAATATCCCATCTTGGCTTTGTGCGGAATAATTTCAATTTTATTGTCTCCCATGCCATCGACTTGTATGGGCAGTAAGATTCTGTTTTCTGGAAGTTCGATCATATTGTCTAAAGGATATTTCCTTACATCTACGGTCAGAAGCAGATCAATACTTATTTTATAATATTTGGAGATTTTTACGAGGAGTTCGTACGGTGCTTCGGAGCGGCCACTCTCATATTTAGCATATCTATCTCGACTGACGGCGAGAATTTCGGCAAATCCTTGTTGGGATAATTTTTTTTTAACCCTTAGGAATCTTATGTTATCGGAGAATATCGACATTGGGACAAATTGTGCCAACAAATATACAAATTTTGGGACAAATAGTCTATAATTTTGTAGCATGTCAAAATCGATTGTACACATGGATTTGGACACTTTTTTTGTTTCTTGTGAGAGGCTTAAAAACTCCAAATTAAACGGAATTCCCGTCATTATTGGCGGCGGAGACAGAGGCGTTGTGGCTTCCTGCTCCTACGAATCACGATATTTTGGTGTTCGTAGTGCGATGCCGATTAAGATGGCGCTGAGGCTTTGCCCCGATGCCAAAGTTATCAAAGGGGATATGGAAATGTATTCCAAGATGTCTCACACGGTAACGGAGATCATCCAGGAAAAAGTACCTATTCTGGAAAAGGCGAGCATTGATGAATTTTATATGGATTTATCAGGAATGGACAAATTCTTCGGATGTTATCAGTGGACAACCGAGATTGCCAATTCTGTTACCAAAAATACAGGCTTGCCCATCAGTTTTGCTTTATCGACCAACAAGACAGTTTCCAAAATCGGAACCGGAGAATCCAAACCTACCGGGAGGTTTGAGATTCGGGAGCCCGATGTGAAATCCTTTCTGAACCCCTTATCGATTAAGAAAATCCCGATGGTTGGGAACGTCACCTTTCAGCTGCTGTCCAGAATTGGGCTAAGAACCATTAAAAATCTATCCGAAACGCCTATAGAAGTTTTGCAACAACTGATTGGGAAAAACGGAAGGGAACTTTGGAAGAAAGCCAACGGCATCGATGAGGCGCCCGTAGTCCCTTATTCGGAGAGAAAATCGATCTCGGCAGAAAATACGTTTTCTCGGGACACCATCGATATGCAAGGGATAAAAAGTCTCTTGTCTCGAATGGTAGAGCAGTTGGCATTCCAGTTGCGAAGTGAGAAATGGCTGACCTCGGTGGTGGTGGTAAAAATCCGATATTCCAACTTTGATACGGAAACCAAGCAGCACAGGATTCCTTATACCTCGTCCGACCACACCTTATTGAAATATGTCTTAGAATTATTTGACAAACTTTATTCCCGAAGAATGAGAATCCGACTGATCGGGATAAAATTCACGGGCTTGGTTCATGGAAACCACCAGATGAATTTGTTCGAAGATACGGAAGAACAAATGAATCTTTACCAGGCGATGGACAAACTAAAATTGAGATTTGGAAGCGATAGTGTGGGCCGGGCATCCGGTCTATTAAAATAATTAATGATGTTTTTAAATTGCCATTCTTATCATAGTTTACGTTATGGGGTTATTTCTATCGAAGAATTGGTCCATCAGGCTGCTGATTTTCATATCGAGGTTTTGGCGTTGACGGATATCAATACCATTACGGGCATTTATGAGTTTCATAAATTATGCAAACAGCATCATATAAAATCGGTAGTGGGTGTAGAAGTCCGGGATGCTCATCAGCTGCTTTACATTGGTTTGGCAAAAAACAAAAAGGGCATTGGCGAGATAAACAAACTCCTTACTGCGCATAATTGTGAAGGCAAAGATCTTCCAAAACACCACCCCCAATTCTCCGAAGTCATCGTGATATATCCTTTAAACGATTTCCCCGATAAACTCTACGGGAACGAATACATCGGGGTAAGACCGGAGGATTTGAATCTATTGATCCATCCAAAGCTGAAAACATACATCCCCAAAATGGTGATCCTACAACCCGTGACGGTGAAATCTCAACGAGAATACCATCTTCACAAAATACTTAGAGCCATTGATAATAATACATTAGTTACCAAACTGAACGAAAGCGATTATTGCAAAGACTCGGAAAAAATGATCCCGCCTACGGAACTTCGGGCAAAGTACGCACACCATCCGGAAATTATCGAAAACACAGAACGGATATTGGCGCAATGTAATTTTGACTTTGATTATTCTGCCCCAAAAAATAAAAAATATTATACCGAGAGCAGAGAAAAGGATTTTGAATTACTGACAAAACTGGCCTACGAAGGCCTGAAAAAACGATACCCTGATGATAACGAAAATGCCCGAAGACGGGTTATGAAGGAACTAAATGTCATCAACACCCTCAATTTCAGCGGATATTTCCTCATTACTTGGGACATTGTCCAATACAGCAACAGGATGGGATTTATGCACGTGGGAAGAGGGAGCGGCGCCAATAGTATCGTAAGTTACTGCCTGGGAATCACGGATATTTGCCCTCTCGAATTGGATTTATACTTTGAAAGATTTTTGAACGTGAACCGCAAGACTCCTCCTGATTTTGACCTCGACTGGAGCTGGCAAGACCGGGACACCATCTTACAATATATTTTCGACAAATACGGAAAAGAGCATGTTGCTTTTTGTGGCACAAACGTCCAATTTAAATACCGATCCATCTTCCGAGAAGTGGGGAAGGCATTTGGCTTGCCCAAAGAAGAATTGGACGCCTTAGCCACAAAACCCATAGAATCCCACGACCTGAATTCTGTATCAAGATTGGTTTACAAGTATGGAAAGCTATTGGAGAAATTTCCCAATCAAAGAAGCATGCACAGCTGTGGGATTTTAATCTCGGAGGAACCGATAACGAATTTTACCGCACTGGAAATGCCGCCAAAAGGATTCCCCATTGTTCAGTTCGATATGCACGTGGCGGAAGATATCGGCTTCGAAAAATTCGATATTCTGTCCCAAAGAGGATTGGGAACCATCAATGATACCGTAAAACTTCTGAAAGAAAAAAGAGGAATCACCGTGGATATTAAAGATACTTCGATAAAAAATGAGAAAAAATGTAACGAATATCTGAGTATTGGAAAGACGATCGGGTGTTTTTATATAGAAAGTCCCGCTATGAGAGGACTATTAAGAAGATTGAAATGTGACAACTACAAAGTTCTGGTAGCAGCATCCTCCATTATCAGGCCGGGAGTGGCACAGAGCGGAATGATGCGGGAATACATCTTTCGGCATAATAATCCGGATAAGTTTGAATACTTCCACGAGGTCTTTAAAAAAGAACTCGGAGAAACCTACGGTATTATGGTATATCAGGAGGATGTAATTAAGATTGCACTTCACTTTGGCGGATTATCGGCACCCGACGGTGATGTCCTCAGAAGGGCAATGAGCGGAAAAGGAAGATCCTTAGCCGCTTTGCAGAAAGTAAAAGATCATTTCTTCGAATCGTGCAAAGCGCTGGGACATCCGGAACAGTTAGCCAAAGAAGTTTACCGCCAGATAGAATCCTTTGCAGGGTATTCATTTTGCAAGGCACATTCGGCTTCGTATGCCGTAGAAAGTTATCAGAGTTTATATTTGAAAGCCTATTATCCTATCGAGTTTATGGTTTGTGCCATCAATAATGGCGGAGGGTTCTACCGCACAGAAGTCTATATTCACGAAGCCAAAATGTCTGGTGCAACGATTTTAAACCCCTGCGTCAACAAGGGAGAATACAAGACCACGGTGTACGGAAAGGATATCTATATTGGCCTGATGCATATCGAAAAATTGGAAAGCAAAATTGCCACCCTGATCCCCGAAGAAAGAAAATTGAACGGTAAGTACAAATCCTTGGAAGACTTCGTCAAACGAATCCCCATCGGTATCGAAACCTTACAGATATTGATTTTTATAGGGGCATTCCGATTTACCGGTAAACCAAAACATGAATTACTTATCGAATCCCGTTTTCTCTTGTCCGGGGATAAACCCAATCATCAACAACTGACATTATTAGAAGAACCGCAAAAAAACTACACACTTCCCGAAGTAGAAAGACATCCCTACGAAGATGCATTTGACGAAATTGAGATCTTAGGATTTCCGGTGTCGTTCAGCCCGTTCGATTTGTTGCAGACAAAATACAGAGGAACGGTTATGGCCAAAGATCTTGTGAAATTCCATAAAACCCAAGTGAAAATGTTAGCCTATTTGATATCAAGGAAACAAGTCCCCACCAAAAGAGGAACGATGTATTTTGGAACTTGGATAGACTGTGAAGGCGAATATTTTGACACGGCTCATTTCCCCGACAATCTGAGTCAATATCCATTCCAAGGCGGCGGATGCTATCTTCTTTTAGGAACCGTAGAAGTAGATTTTCACTTCCCCACCGTTACGATTTTAAAAATGGCCAAAATGCCCTTTGTTCCCGATCCACGATATACTTTGGACAATGACAAAAAATACGAAGCCTACCAGAAAATCAAAGAAGATGTGAGCCTTACCTGGAGAGCGCCCTACCCGCAAGAACAGGAAATCGGATTACCCAGACGAAAAATGTAACCATAATGAAAAAACCATTCTCAATTACCGCCTCACTTCCCCACCCCAACTTGCTACTACTCAACTGCGCTTCCTGCCGAGTAATGAAAAGCGGTCTTCATATTTTTGTCCGGAATTTAGTAATTCCTTACCAGACCTTTCACGATCTTAATGACATTCGGCATCGCTTTGTTCGCGGCTTCCAAAACTTCTTCGTGAGAAACAGAAAAGGCAATTTCAGGTCCGCCCAGATCGGTAATGATGGATAGGCAGAAGCAATCCATCCCTTGATGTTTCGCCACGATGACTTCCGGAACAGTGCTCATCCCGACAGCATCGCCGCCAATGGCGCGCACCAAGCCGTATTCCGCAGGCGTCTCGAAGGTAGGACCAGACAAAGCCACATACACGCCCTCTTTGATGTCGATATTTTCTTTCGCAGCAACAGATTTTGCCAGTTCGATCATTCGGCGGTTGTAAGCCTCGCTCATATCGACGAAACGAGGCCCGAATTCGTCGATATTCCTACCTCTTAAAGGATGTTCCGGCAACATATTAATATGATCCGTTACAATCATAATATCGGCTACTCTGAAATTCGGATTCACGCCACCACACGCATTGGAAAGAATCAGATTTTTAATCCCCAGCAGATGGAAAACGCGAAACGGGAAAGTAACGGTCTCCATCGAGTGACCTTCGTAATAATGAAAACGGCCGCTCATCATCAGGACTTTTTTGCCTTCGAGGAGTCCGTAGATTAATGTTCCGCTGTGGCCTACGACCGTGGTCTGCGGAAAATTCGGAATGTCTTTGTAATCCAACGTATGAACCGCCTGCACCTCATCCCGAAGTTTCCCTAAACCAGAACCTAAAACTATGGCAAAATCGGGCGTCTCTCCGATAATATTCCCGATAAATTCTGCCGTTTCCTTATATTTTTCTAACATAATTTTGAATGATCTTGTTAAACTCTTCCTGCTTGTCTATCTCCACATTGATGGGCCAATAAAACAGCTTGTTACGCAGAGAATCAAATGATTTGAGGCGGACATAATCTTTCTCCGTTGTCAAAACAATGGCATATTCGCCGAGTTTTTTGAACTCCGTTAAGATTTTTTTGACATCGTCCTCCGTGAAATTATGATGATCCTTGTATTGCAGATGCTTGACCCGCTGGTTGTATTTGGAGATTTCTTTTAACAATTGCGCCGGATTTGCAATGCCGGTTACCAACAAAACATCGTAATAATCGAGGTTTTTCACGGGCATCATACTATCGCTGCCGATGATATTTTCGTCATAAGCAATGGCCGAAAAGAAAACTTTCTGATAATTTCGAGGTCTGATTCTGGAAATGTAATACAGCTTTTTTTCCTCCGTGAGATCATCGGGACATTTGGTCACCATTATGATATGAGCCCTGCTCATTCCGTGGCGGCTTTCTCTGAGATCGCCGGCGGGCAGAATATAATCTTTGAAATAAGGATCGTTATAATCCGTCAAAAGAAGATTCAATCCCGGCTGTATCGCCCGGTGCTGATAGCTGTCGTCCAAAATCAGGACTTCCAAATCCATATCCTCAATGATTTTTTTGGCACCATAGACGCGGTCTTCGCATACGCCGATCACAAAACGATTTCGGAAGCGCTCAAACAGTTGCATCGCCTCATCCCCAACCAACTTGTAATTGCTGTTGTAGTTTACAATGCTGTACCCTTTTGTTACCCTGCCATAGCCTCGGGAGAGGACGCCGGTTCTGTAATATTTGGATAGATATTCTGCCAGATACATCACCATCGGCGATTTTCCGCTGCCGCCAACCGACAAGTTACCGACGCCAATGATTGGTGTGCTGAATTTCTTAGAAGTAAATAATCCCCAGTCGTACATCCGGTTTCTGAGAGCAGTGCCGAGATGATAACCCAAGGAAAAGGGGTAGAGATACCATCTTTTCATAGAGTGCAAAAATACAATTTTCAAATTTCTAATACCAAGAATATGGGAAAGTAAAGTGTTAAAATTCACACATCAGTCTTATCATTAAAGACGCCGAGTTTAATTTTAAAAAGGTTTAAATCGCTAAGTTTGTAAAGCTCCGAATTTCTTTTGCAGTAGGGTAACGCGATATTTTACTTTCTCTAAGGAGCGCCATTGCGATAAATGATTCTGTGTGCGAGCATTATTTTCAAATCGATATAAACCTTATCTTTGTACTCTATAAATATGCAACATGATATTATCGATGACAGGTTTTGGAAGAGCAGAAACTGCTTATGAAGGAACCAAAATTACGGTGGACATCAAATCGCTGAACAGCAAGAACTTTGATCTGAATATAAAAATTCCACTCCGATACAAAGAAAAGGAATTCGAAATCAGAAAACTTCTCAACGACAAGATTCTGCGAGGAAAAGTAGATTGCTACATCAATTGCGAAAATCTGGAAGATGGTACCGACGTGACGATCAATCCGGATATCGTCAAAAATTATATGCAGCAGTTGAGAGCAATAGCTTCCCATGCGCCGGAATTCGAATATCTTAAAATGGCGGTCAGGATGCCCGACGTACTGGCCACAAAAAATGCCGAGCTCGACGAAAACGAATGGAAAGCCCTCCAGGAAGTGGTGCAGGAGGCGGTTTCCAAGTTTATAGAATTTCGCCAAACCGAAGGTCATAACTTGGCTGAGGAAATCGAAAAAATAGTTCAGAATATTGAGAATAATTTGAATCAGGTGGCTCAATATGAAGAAGAAAGAATCCAGCCCATCAAAGAGCGTTATCAATCTGCGCTTAAGAATTTTGACAATATCGATGAGACAAGGTTTTATCAGGAAATGGTTTATTTTGTCGAGAAACTGGATATTTCTGAAGAGAAAGTTCGTCTTTCCCAGCACATCAAATATTACCTGGAAGTGATGAGAAATGAGGATTACAACGGGAAGAAATTAGGCTTCGTTGCTCAGGAAATGGGACGCGAAATCAATACTCTGGGGTCAAAAGCCAATCATTCCGAAATTCAGAAACTGGTGGTGGAGATGAAGGACGATCTTGAGAAAATCAAAGAGCAAACGCTGAACGTTTTATAATAGATAAAATTATAATTGATAAATGATCGATCCTGCGTTTCTTTCTTATAAATTCATTGCTTAATTATGGGAAAAGTCATCATATTCTCCGCACCTTCCGGAAGCGGAAAAACCACATTGGTCCGGCATTCTTTGTCGCAGTTTCCGCTGTTGAGCTTTTCTGTTTCTGCCACCACCAGACCGCCTCGGGGCGACGAAAAGAATGCGCAAGACTATTATTTCCTGACCCCGGAAGAGTTCCGAAGCAAAATTTCTCAAAACGAATTTGTGGAATTCGAGGAAGTTTACACGGATAAATATTACGGAACTTTGAAATCCGAGGTCGAAAGAATCTGGAACGAAGGCAAAGTGGTGATCTTCGATGTCGATGTCAAAGGCGGAATCCGGCTAAAGGAAATCTTTGGAGACAAAGCTTTATCCATTTTCGTCATGCCGCCCAGCATTGCCGAGTTGGAACAGAGATTGATCAAAAGAAATACCGACAAAGCCGAAACCATCAAAACCCGGGTGGAGAAAGCAGCAGAAGAAATGAGCTACCAAAAACATTTTGACAAGATCATCATCAACACCGATCTGGACTCGGCAAAAGCAGAAGTCGAGAAAGTAATCCAAGACTTTATAAACAACTGATATGCAGATGAAAACGCTCCACGTGACATCTTGCCATTAGAAATTAAATTTACAAATGAAAAATACATTAGAAACGGCGATCGATAATATGCCTGTCAAAGGTTTTCTTGATCTTAAAGAATTTGCCATCCCAACCGGCGACGACTTGGTAAAAGCGATTTTGGATCTCAAAAAAGAGAAAAATGCCGTGATTCTGGCGCATTATTATCAGCCGGGACCTATTCAGGATATAGCAGATTTCCTAGGAGATTCTTTGCAATTGGCAAGACAGGCCAAGGATACCGATGCCGATATGATCGCATTTTGCGGCGTTCATTTTATGGCCGAGGCCGCCAAAATCCTCAATCCAACGAAGAAGGTGGTTCTGCCCGATACGCTTGCAGGTTGCTCATTGGCAGACGGCTGTTCCGCGGAAGGTCTCAACAAAATGCGTGAACAGTACCCCAATGCCATTGTTGCCACCTACATCAATTGCAATGCAGAAACCAAAGCCGCTTCCGACATTATCGTCACAAGTTCCAACGCCGAGCAGATCATCAATGCTTTGCCGAAAGACCGGCCAATTATCTTCGCTCCGGACAAAAATCTGGGTCGCTATCTCAGCAAAAAGACAGGACGCGATATGATCCTTTGGGACGGCAGCTGCATCGTACACGAAGCGTTTTCTATGGAACGGATCGCGAAACAAATGGCCGATCATCCCAATGCAAAACTGATAGCACATCCCGAAAGCGAAGCGCCGGTTTTGGAATTGGCACATTTCATCGGATCGACTTCTGCACTGCTGAATTATGTAGAACAAGATGATTGTCAGCAGTTTATCATCGCAACAGAAGAAGGGATTTTGCACGAGATGAGAAAGCGAGCGCCGCATAAGGAACTCATTCCGGCTTTGGTTTTCGACGAAAGCTGCAACTGCTCCGAGTGTTTTTATATGAAACGGAACACGCTGCAAAAACTTTATCTGTGCATGAAGTACGAACTTCCCGAGATCAAAATGGATGAAGAAATCCGACTGAAAGCTTTGAAGCCAATCGAGGCGATGCTGGAACTTTCCAAAAGCATCAAATAATTTTGCTCACGCTATTTTCCTCACCCTAAATCCCTCTCCGAAGGAGAGGGACTTTTTTTCCCCACCCTAATTTTCCTCACCCTAAATCCCTCTCCAAAGGAGAGGGACTTTTTCCTCACCCTAATTTTTCCTCACCCTAAATCCCTCTCCGAAGGAGAGACTTTTTCCTCACCGTAATTTTTCCTCACCCTAAATCCCTCTCCAAAGGAGAGGGACTTTTTTTCCTCACCCTAATTTTTCCTCACCCTAAATCCCTCTCCAAAGGAGAGGGACTTTCTTTCCTCACCCTAATTTTTCCTCACCCTAAATCCCTCTCCGAAGGAGAGGGACTTTTTTCCTCACCCTAATTTTTCCTCACCCTAAATCCCTCTCCGAAGGAGAGGGACTTTCTTTCCGGTTCAAGTATTTTTTCTATTTTTAAAGAATGAAATCAAAAATCATGTTAGAAGATATCAAGATCTACGCTTACCACGGTGTTTTGCCCGAAGAAGCCATTATTGGGAATCATTACGTTGTGAATCTTGAAGTGCATGCAGACTTGGAAAAAGCTTCGCAATCTGATGATCTTCATGACACCATTAATTATGCTGAAATCAACGAAATCATCCATCAGGAAATGGAAATCCGTTCGGAATTGTTGGAACACGTCATTGCCAGGATCAGCAATAAAATCGAGAATCAGTTTCCTCAGATTACATATATCAAAGTAAAACTCACCAAAACAAGTCCGCCAATGCGCGGCGAAATGAAAGGCGTGAGTGTGGAATTCGAGAAGGAAATTCAATAATCATAAAAATCGTCCTGAGGCTCGCCCCAAAGTACGGCAAAACCATTTCATTTTTTATATCGCCCAGACATTCAAAAAGAACCTTAAAATGTTAAGAAATCTTAAATCTGGTATTGCGTTTGATGCAAAAGATTCAAATACAAAATTTTATGAGAACATACATTGCAGTTGCAATTGCTGCATTAGGCATTATGATTGCTGCCGCGCTCCTTGGAAACGCCATCAAAAACCGAAACAAATCTGAAAACACCATTTCTGTAACCGGACTTGGTTCCAAAACTTTTACCTCTGACCTCATTGCCTGGTCTGGAAGTTTTTCAAAAAACAGTTTCGAACTCAAAACGGCTTACGATGCTTTGGCAGTTGATAGAAAGATCATTTATGATTATCTGAAATCCAAAGGCGTAAAGGAAAATGAAATGGTTTTTTCTGCTGTTGATATTCAGAAACAATTTAGGAATTTTACCGATGCCAGTGGGAATTATCAGCAAGGTGAATTTGCCGGATACAACCTTACCCAAAGTGTTTCTATCAAATCCAAAGAAGTTTCCAAAATCGAAAATATCTCCAGAAATATTACGGAAATTATAAATCGTGGAATTGAGTTCACCTCTTCATCTCCTCAATATTTCTACACAAAATTGGCAAATGTAAAACTACAAATGATTGCCAATGCCACCAAAGACGCCAAAGAACGAGCCGAGAAAATCGCTGAAAATGCGGGAAGCAGTCTTGGAAATCTTAAGAAGGCAACAATGGGTGTGATCCAAATAACGGCACCTAATTCTAATGAAGATTATTCCTACGGCGGAACTTATAACACGGCGTCCAAAGAGAAAGAAGCGACTATTACTATTAAATTGGAATATGAAGTTGATTAATAGAAGGAGTTAAAAGCCTAAACGAGAAAAACGACAGGCTGCTCTCTTACGTTATATTTTACCGGCTTCTCCGGTGGATGGCTGTACCACATTAATGCTTGTTGGCGTTACCAGATTTACTTTTTCTTTCATTAATCTTTCATTGATTTTCATAATGGCCTCGCTTTTCAGATAAGCAAAATTATTGCCCTGCTCCAGCCAGAATCTCACTTGGAGATTGAAAACGCCTTGTTTCACGTTGGTGAATAACACTTCGGTGGCGTCGGTTTTATCGACATGTTCCAGCATCTTGACCTCGTCCACAATGGCTGCTTTTGCTTTTTCTATATCTTCGCCCACTGGAATTTCGAAATCCAGAATAATTCTGCGTTGCGGCGACGCCGTGACGTTGACAAACGGTGCATTGAAGATAATCTGATTCGGGATATACACTTTCTTACCATCATCGGTAATCATTTTCGTCGTCAGCAATCCGATGTCCTGAACCGTTCCCGAATTGCCGCCGATAGTGACATAGTCTCCAATTTTAAAAGCTTTGTCGGCGCCCACCAGCATCCCTGAAAACAAACTGGAGACCAAGTCTTTGAGTGCAACCCCGGCGATAACCCCGGCGACTCCCAAACTTCCCAAGAATTTGATGAAAAATCCGCTAAAACCCATTATTTCCAGCGAGATAAAGGTACCCATCAAAATAATCAGAAATTTGAATACCGAAATCAAGGTGACGACGGAGTCGCTTTTGGTTTTTGGAAACACCTTGTGAAAGAGGCGCACAGACCACCTGCTGAGATAGGTGCTGGTCATCAAGAAAAACACGAAGACCAAAATCCCCACCACCAGACGTGGCGTGAGCCGGGCAAGGCTGATGTACCATTTCTCCAGAACCTCGTAAACTGTATCAAAATATTCCATATTGTAATATTAAAAAAACCGACCAAAGCCGGTTTTATTGTATGATGTAACTAAAAACTATTTAGCTTCGTTAGCAATTCTTCTTGCGTGCGAAGTCGGCAGATAGATACTTAATCCCACGTTGAAAGTGATGTTTGAATTTAAACCCTCATTGCCAAAGCCGGCTCTACCTTTGTATTTTACCAATCCTTCGATTCCGATATTGGGCGTCACGAAGTAGGTATATCCCGGTCCAACGCCGAAATCAAGACCTGTGGTTGAGGGGCCATCCTCCACCGAATATCCGCCAATACCTAAATTGCCCTCGAAGAACCAACGACCGTGATTCAGGAGATTGTCTATGCCAGCCTGACCTGGAGAGACGTAATAACGCCCCAAAGCCCCCACACCGTAATCAAAACCTGTAGGACTGCCTTTAGTCGCTTTACTGATTCCAAGATCGATATAAGCCCCTAAAGCTACATTATCCTTTATGAAATAGGCTCCCTTAGGTTGCAGCGCGATATTGTAGCCTGCTCCAGTATTTAGTCCAAAATTACTCGCGATAATGGTACTCCCCACCAGCCAATTGCCTTCCTGGATTTGTGCATTGGCCGTAGAAACCAAACCAGTTCCAACCACGAATGCACCTAATAATAATTTTTTCATTTTTTAAATTTTGGTTAATATTAATACACTTCTCAATTTACAAAGGCTGTGCCATATCCACGTGGCCTTAGGAAATTTGCTCTGGAATCCCTGTATCAATCAAGAGGAATGAAAAATATCGTTTTGAACGAAAAATATCATTTTGAATGTTAAAAATGAAAAAAGCCAAGCTCCGGAGAGATTGGCTTTTCCACTATGAAAACAAAATGCTTACAGCACTATTTTTTTGGTCGCTACACCTTTCTCGGAAGTGATTTTCAGGATGTAAACGCCTCTTATCAATCCGGTGGTATCTATTCTGATTTCTTTATCGTATTTGCCGGACACTGCGGAAACCAGTTTTCCCGACGCGTCAAAAACATCTACCGCCGTGATGTGGTCTGTGGTATTCGTGATGAGAACATCCACTTCCTCTTTTACGACGCTGATGCTGCCTCCCGGTTTATTGGCGGAATCTAAAGAATTAAGGAATAATATTCATTTTTAATATGTTCCCAAACTTCGCTTTGCTCAAACCGATTGGTGATCGACATTCTACAAGTATTTTTCACGGTGGCCGAATCCTCTTTTTTCATTAAAGCGTCTTGCATTGCGGCGCCTAATTCTTTTGTGTCGTTCACGGGAATGATCTTGCCGTTGATGCCGTCGGTCACGATTTCATTACTCCCGCTAATGTCGGTTACGATGCTGAACAGACCCATCGCTCCGGCCTGCAACAAAACATTAGGGAAGCCCTCCCGATGACTGGGAAACACAAAAATATCGGCGATGGCCAAGTACGGACGGACATCCTCTTGAAAGCCGACGGACAAAATATGAGGATGACTTTCGATGGTGTTTTTCGTCTCCGGAGACAGCGGATCCAGATGGTCTTCGAAAGGACCCACCAACAGCAATTGGGCAGTAGGAAACTTGCTATGAAGCTTCACAAATGCTACCACTAACTCATTAATGCCCTTATCTCTCACCAGCCGACCCACAAACAGAAAAATATAATCTCCGGCAGCAATATTTAATGTCTTTCTGAATTCCAGCTTTTGCGTCTCGGAGAATATAACCGGATCAAAATACCCTACATCGATGCCGTTGACATTTCCATTCCCAATAATCTTCAACGGTTTTTTGGTGATCTTGTATTTTTCGAGATCCTTCTTTACGCCTTGCCCTTCGGGATAGATATTGGTGGCACACCAACACAACAGTCGATCCATCGCTATCAGCAGTTTTTGCATCAATCCTTTTTTGTAGGGGAAAACCAATCCCGTGAAGGTGTGGATTCTTACCGGCACGCCTGCCAGTTTGCCCGCCATCATCGACAGAAGTCCCGCCTTTGGCGTAATCGAATGGATGATATCGGGTTTTTCTTTTCTGAAATAGTTATACAGTTGTAGCAGCGTAATCAAATCTTTCGCGGGCGAAATCTGACGTTGCATCTCTATCGCATAGGTTTTGACCCCTTCTCTTTCCGCAAGCTCCTCCAGATCTCGACCTGCCCCGGAAATGGCAGTCACTTCAAAATACTGATTGAGATACTTGAGTTGACCTTTCAACAGGATATTGAGGGAAGTAGGTACCGTAGAGATCCGAAAGAGTTTTTTCATAATCAATTAGGCTGCTCAAAGATATCGGTTTTTGATGGATGGGTTTATATCCATTTGCATTTTATCTCAAAATAGATTCTATTTTGTTTCATCGGTTGTACCCGATGCTGTGTTATTTTGCCACTTCGTGGCTGAGCCGTAAACATTTTCAGGCTGAGCCTGTCGAAGCCCGATGCTGTGTTATCCCGTTATTTTTCATCGGGTTGTACCCGATGCTGTGTTATTTTGCCACTTCGTGGCTGAGCCGTAAACATTTTCAGGCTGAGCCCGTCGAAGCCGATGTTGTGTTATTCCATTTATTTTTCGTGGGGTTACACCCGATATTGTGTTATTCCATTTGTTTTTCATCGGGTTGTACCCGATGCTGTGTTATTTCGCCACTTCGTGGCTAAGCCGTAAACATTTTCAGGCTGAGCCCGTCGAAGCCCCGTCAGTTTACCTCATCCGTCCTTCGACAAGCTCAGGAGGACAATGGGGCGGAAAAATTCATAATTCATTGCTGTCGCTTTGTTTCCTGTTTTTGTATTTCACCAAAGCGTACAAAAGCACTCCTGCAGGAATAGCAAGAATGGTCATCATTTTGCGCGGCGATTCGCGCACGAAGTTTTTGTTTTTGCTTATTAAACTGCTGGATACATAATGGATGGCTTCCTGAAATCGCTTCTTGGCAGATTTGGACAGCACCATGCCTTGCTTCCGGATGAACGCAAATCCCCGTGGGTTTTTATAATATTGGCGGAACATATTGTTGGACGATCCGGCCTGCTGATAATCTACGATGACTAACACCTCATTCATGGTGACGAGCTGATAGTCCTTGTCTGCCAGCAGATATTTATAGCCCAGCCCAACGTATTTTTCGCCTTCAAAAAGTGGATAAGGCGGATATTGATTCATAACCTCGGTTCTGTAAACCAGTTTTTTGTCGCCGGTGCCGCCGTTCAGATAAAAATCTTCCAAGGTGGTGGTGGCTGTTGTGAACTTGGAGCCGATGATGTTGCCTTTCATATCCGCATCCAAACCCACCACTCCGGCGTATTTCTTTCTGTCATCTTGCGGGATGGCGTTCCATTTATTTAATATCATTTCAACGGCATTCTCGGGCATAAAATCGTCGGAATCGATACAGGTATTGAGTTCTGTCGTGATATTTTCGTAGGCCGTGTTGTGCGCGCCGTGCATGCCCTGATTGTCTTGATAAATGTATTGGATTTCAAGACGCTTCTCTTGGATGTAAGAATCTACGAGCGCCCTCGTGTGGTCTGCAGAACCGTCATCAATGATGAGCCAAACAAAATCCGAAACGGTCTGCCTTTTCAGGCTTTCATAGAGTCTTGGCAGCAGATGGGCTCGGTTGTAAGCCGGTGTAAAAACGGTTAAGGATTTCATGAGTTTTTTTGTAAAAGTTCGAGATATTTGCGTTCCAATGAGCGGGCATTTTCTACGATGTCATAGCCTCTGGCCTTAATGACTTCGGACACATCTTTCCTATCATACGCCGAAAATTCTTTGATTTCCGCTGCCCAATCGGCCGCCGATTTCTTCAATGGAATGACTTTGACATTGTCTTCCACCAAGATGGCTTCTTTGGGGACGCCGTCTGAGATGACGCATCTTATTCCGGACGCTTGAGCCTCTATCAAAGAAACCGGGAGTCCTTCGAAAAGCGACGGCAAGAGAAAGACATCCATCGCCTGTAGCAATTCCGCGACATCACCTCTCACCCCCAAAAGCGTTACTTGCTCGCCGATTCCCAATTCTGTAATTTTACCCATAATATCGGGTTTTAAATCCCCATCGCCCACCAAATAGAGGTGATAATTGGCACTCAGTTTCAAAAGTTCTGCGAATATTTCCAAAAGAAAAAGATGATTCTTTTGCTTGTTAAACCGCGCGACATTTATGATGTTAATCTTGTCTTGGCAATTCAATGCCATTTGAGCTTGATTTCTTACCTTAATATTATAACTAAACAGTTGGCTGTCAATCGCATTAGGAATCACCTCAAAAGTATTGTTACCGTACATCCACTTACCCGCTTCTCTACCGCAAGCAAAAAGTTGAGTGGCCACCTTTGGGATTTTTTTATTCAGATATTTGCCCAAAAGTATTTTCTTTCGATCATCGGTTAAAGAGCTGATGTGGCTGTGAATAATCCTTACCGGAATCCGATGTTTTTTTGCATATTTCAGTGGATAGTAGCCAAACGAGTTGTTGTGAACATGAATAACATCGAATTTATTATTTTGAAAAAAAACATCAAGCTCTTTTTGATATTTGAGAAAATTTCTTACAGAAAAATTGAGGGGCGGCACCCGATGGATTGTTCCATTTTTTTGTAGAATCTCTTTTTCATAAGCACCACTCTCTCTGTGTACAAGAAATTGAAATTCGAATATTGTTCTGTCCAAATTTCGAAAATAATTCATCAGCATCGTTTCCAATCCACCCCTATCAAGAACGGTAAGCACGTGCAACACTTTTATTTTTTTCATGAATAGAAACTGTTTAGGTTAGGTCGTTATAAAGTGCCACATATTTATCAATCATATATTTTATGTCATATTCATAAGCTCTTTCCAAACATTTTTCAGCTGTTTTTTTATATAAAATATCGTCTTCTGCGAGTGTTTTTATAATGCTGGCCAGTTCTTTTTCATCTCCTTTTCGGAATAGTACGCCGGCATCTTTAATAAAGTCTAAGCCCGCTACGTTGGATGCGATGAATGGCCGTCCCGCTGCGAGACCTTCGATTGCCGAAAGAGAAAGACCTTCAAAATGCGAACTAAGCACATTGAAATCGCACATTTTCATGATTTTAAAAATATCTGTTCTATTGCCTAAAAAAGTAACTCTACTTGTCAGCTGAAAATTTTCCACCATTTTTTTATAATAATTCAGTAGGCTGCCTTCTCCGGCAAATATAAGACAAAACCGCTCGGGCAAAAGAGCCAATGCCTTGATGAGTGTTTCGTGATCTTTTTGGGTTTCGAACCTTGCAGACATTAGGATCAGCTTTTGAGATGCGCCGAAGCCAAAATCTTTTTTGTCGTATGCTTTCGTTGCCACGATTTTTTGAATATCAATTCCATTTTCGATGACCACCAGTTTTGAAGGATCTGTATCGAGATGATCTGTAACAAACTTTTGCACCGCCGGTGTCAAGCATACGATTTTTTTGAACTGCGCGTATACCAATTTCTCAATATATCGAAAAAGAAAATGAACCGCTCTTCTGTTTTGCGAATTATGTTCTGTGAAAATAATCGGGCTTGCATTTCTGGTAAATATATTGGCCAAAGCTACGAAATACGATGCCGGAAAAATATGAACATGCACGATGTCATAGGTTTTAAGATAGGGAACGATGCGGAAAATATTTCTAATGTCCCACCGTTTTCCAGTGGTTAGGCTAATGATTTTGCCGGAAAAGCTTGTTTGTAATTCTTTGTAGAAACTTGTTTCGGCGCCATCCAGCAATAAAACATCTGTTTCGATATTCTTTTGACTTAGTGCCAGCGCGAGATTCACAACAAATCTTGCGCCTCCGCCAGTAGGCAGGCTGTCGATAACTTGCAAAACTCTCATCAGCTTTTAAAATACATTAAAAATGTAAACATATAATAAACAAACAGTATAAAGCCAAATATCTTATATTGATCGTTCCATATCTTGTACCGGAACATCGGATAGGCAATCACAGGCGCCATCAGAAACCACGAGAGGTAAGCAAAGCGGTTGCTGAAAGCTGCACGGATGACCAAGATCCAAAACGCATTGGCAATACAATAGATCCCAAAAAGATGGATATAAAAGCGGTCCGTGATATGCTTTTTAAAAATAAAATACCATCCCGCCACGATACCAAAGGCGCTGTACAAGACAAAATCCCAGCGGAAACCCGTCTGCGAAAACTGATCTTGAAACTCTTCCCCGCCCGTGAGATAGCCTTTCGTGCGTTCTTCAAAGCCCAAGCGGCTGAAAAAGCCCTCCCAAAAACCGCCGCCGGCCAGAGATAATGGAATTGCTGCGAGCCAAATATAAAGATAGATTCTTGGATTTTTATAAATGCCCGACACGATAAACGCCGCTATAGGAATCACCAAGGAACTGTGCATAAAATAAGAGAGGGCAAAAATGGCATACATCACCCACTTCTTCTGATTATAAAAACAGAGCCCTAAGATAAACAGAGAGGTGCCTAAGCCGTTCCTAATCCCATTGGTTCCATAGGTCCAAAAAGAAAACGACCCTATAAACATAAAAAATGCAAAAAACCAATATCTCTTGAAATAGATCTTCGAAAACCAATAACACGGCAAAATATAAAGCACATCGATGAGCAAAAAAAAGTACTTCACGGGCATAATCCGGGCGCACAACCACATGAAATAATTAAAGACAAAATCTTTTTCAATTTGCACACCGCCTCCTCGCTGCATCAGAGAATAACCTGTGGCATAGGTTGCCATATCCCCAAAATATCTGCCGCTGATGGGGCGCAGACCGATATAAAGAATGAAAACAATTAGAAAAATAATCCCGAAAGTATTGAAGAATGCCAAGCTGCCGACGTCCCGCACATCAAAAGCCTGCGCATGCACCAAAATGAGCAAGGCTATTATAAGCATTACCACATAATAAACCGTCGTATAAGAACTTAAAGGGATGAAATCAAACACTTAGGATAGGTATTTCTTTAAAACGTCTTCTATGTCGTATTTTTGTAATAATAGACTCTTATCATTATTTCTAATACGACTGTTAATTTCCGGATTCAAAAGCAATCTCAGCCCTTCCGCATATTTTTCATCTGCAGCATTAATGTCATAAGTAGATGGTATGCTTCCCTCTGTTCCCCGTAATATATCAGGGCAAATTATCCCCGCATCAGTCAGCAACAGACCGTCTTTTAACATCTTAATTTTATCGACCATCATTTCTGAAATGCCCTCCGTACAATTTGTTGTAATTACCGGCACATTCAGAATCATGGCTTCGGCGATGACGTTTGGCGTGCCTTCATAATAGGATGAAAGTGCCAAAGCCCGTGCTCTTACAAGATACTTGTACGGATTATTTTTCCTGCCTACAAATAATATTTTGTTTTGTAATCCCAAATGGTCAGCGAGCTTTTTGCAGAAGTATTCTACCCGATCATCACCATCCCCCACCATCAATAAATTAAGATCGGTAAATTCCTTCTCGATGAGCGAAAACGCTTTGATGAGGTGCCAAGGCGCTTTCTGAACACTGAGCCGTCCCAAGAAAAGCAAAAAATCTTTGCTAAGATAGTGCATTTCTTCGTCCTCAAAAAAATCCGTGGCCTTCCGTATAATCGCAGCTGTGTCGTGCGGATTGTAAATTACCTGCAAATTTTTAAATTGATATCCACAGTTTTGGATGAGGTCTTTTTTGATGGCGTTGCTGATGGCCACCACCTTTTCGAACCTATTATAAGTATGGTGAATAGACCATTGGAAAAATTTGTAAATCCCTTTGCTTCTCTGAAATTCTATACTTTTAACTGCGTGGAAACTCGCGATCTTTTTTTCCTTTGTTCCTGTAATGGCACTAAAGCAATTGGCCATATCACCAAATGCGATGCTGGCATCTATGCTGTACTTTTTGATGATTGTTCGTAGTAACAACGGAATTTTAGCATAAAAAAGAAGCCGTTTTGCAGGCGAATAGCCGGAGAAATCCTTATCAGAAAGCACGATTTCGTCTTCACCAAAGTTGATGATATCATTTGCCAGCCCAATTATTTTTACTGCTTTTACTGTGTAGCCTTGTTTCTTATAATTTGTATAAAATGTCTCTGCTAAACGTTCCATTCCTCCGACGCTTCCGTAAGGCATTATCAGTAAAATCGTACGAATTGTTTCGTCTTTCATTTTGTTATTGTATCTTTAATCTTCTTTAATGCAAAAAAGTGGATCAGAGCATTCACAGCATCAACGCCAATGATTCGGATAATACGTCTTTTCAGATTGGGTAAAAATGTGTGACTTTTGGGCATCCAAGACATCTCGAAGTGGTGAATGCAATAGGTCTCGTCTGTTTTTTGGATGATGCCTGTACCCATATCCTTGGCGCAAAAATATTCTTTGGGAAGCATATAGAACTTGTTGTCGGCTTCGTAATGGTTTACATTTTTAATAAAATCTTCTTTTGGCACAACTTCCGGCAGATAGTGAACCTTTATTTGTTCCATCATAACCTGTGGCAAAGGCCAAGTATCTAAGCGGTTGTCGTTTTTAATGAAAGACCTATTCTCGTAATATGCCAAACAATCCCGAAGCCAGCCTAAGCCTTTTGTGGCGCCCATTGCGCCCGCTTCTATGATATTATCGCCTTCTGTGCAAGCAAAGTAGGGCAGTTGCAACAGATCGTCAAAAGGTTTAACAACTTCGACATCCGAATCCAAATAGATGCCCCCCTCGCTATATAAAGCATATAATCTGATATAGTCTGCGGCAAAGGCAAATTTCCTCTGCTCGTAGGCCTGCTTTACCCATAGGACTGAGTCTATGTCAAAAGCATCGGTATCCCAAAGCCTAAGCTCGTAGCCCGGCAAATTTTTTATCCAAGAATCAATACATCGCTGAATTCTGGGTGGAAACGGGTCCCCGCTCAGCCAGCAATAGTGAATCACTCGGGGGATCGCGGTGCTCATGAGATATAAGTTTGCAGTCTATTGTAGAATAAATTAATAATATAGGAAGCCACTAAAGAGCAAAAAAGAAGCAATATAAAGATTAACAATGGAAAACGGGCTCCAAAAATAAAATCTTTAAAAAAAGTGACATAGAAAAACGAATGGCACAACCAAATGTTGGTGGTGTGCGGTGCAAAAAAATCTAAAAACTTGGTCATAAATTCCCCTAATGAAATCTGATTCCAAAGCAAAATAAAAGCCAATGCCGTGAAAGGGGACACAATAAAATTGGCAACAAAGGCTCGAAAAACAAAAAGCAAAATTATGAGAATTACTGCCACAAGCGTTGGATATTTAAGACTTTCAAAGACTACACCAAATCTGTGATTCCACTTGTTTTTTAGTGCCACAGCACCCAATAGAAATTGGAATTGAATCAAGCCATATCTGGCTCCCTGAAAATGAAACCAATGGAGCAGTTGATTTGTAAAGATGTCTGTTTTATAAACTCTAAAATAAAATGCGACCAGATAAATGACGAAAGAGATCAGCAACACAAGCCATTCGTTATACTTTTGAGTCCAATAAAAAAGCAGTGGAGCACTAATCACCACCAATACATAGGTCGTAAAATACCACCAAATAAAACTGTATGAAACGTTTATGGCCGTCAAATTTAGAAAAAGTTTGGAAAAAGAACCCGGCATACCGGGATGGTGCAGGAGCCAACCTACAAGCACCGGAAAAATCAATATAACAATCCACAAATTGAGGTACAACTTTTTTAACCGCTTGAAGTTACCTTTCGCAAAAGAACCTGCGTCTTTTTCATATTTATAATACAACCCGTAGCCACTGACAAAGGCAAAAATAGGAACGCAAGCATCACAAAATCTTGAAATGTAAAACACAAGAGGCTGTTGTTTTATGAATATAAAAGAGTCGAAAAGTCCCTTGTAATTAGTGTTAAATAGGTGGAGACACAACATCATAAAAACTGCTGTTACCCTTAAGTGATTTGATTGTTTGACTGTGATTTCCATGATTTAATTTACTTGGTTTTTATTGAGATGGCTTGTTATTCTTGGTCTATTTTTTATTTGAACATCGATCGTTTTCGCAAAAAGCTTATAGTGCATTTTAAAAAACTGATGTCTGTGCGGAATTTCATCTTATTTAATTAAACTTTTAAACATCAAAAAAATATCCGACCCCTTTTTTTTCATTGAAAAAAGACGCAGAAAGCTCGCAGATGCAGATATTCTTTCGCTTCTTGATGTTGCATTATATTTTGTAACCGCCATAGTTCTAAGACTATTATATTGCAATTGCATCCATTCTTCTGAGGAAAATTCATTTCTGAACTGCCGCATCCACCGATCTATCAAGGAAACAGAGATCTGAGTCTTCTCCAGCGATCGGGACGTTATTCTGTCCTCAGAATGCTCATACATCAGATGCAGTTGATCTCGCAAAACACCGAATCTAAAACCGGCCCGCAGCAGATGCATCATATAAAATCTGTCCTGAAAACGCGGAATGTCTATAAAACCGCCACTTTTCGTAAAGCTTGTTTTCCTAATGCAAATCATAGGGGTAAAAAAGTTGCCTCGCAATACAAAATTTTTAAAATCTCCGACTACGGGATAGTTGCTGTCTGCTATGATTTCTTTACCGTCGCTCCCTATCCTTTTGAAGGCCGCCAAGCAACCGTCGTAGTCTGCATGAGTTTCCAAAAAACGGATCTGCACGTCCAATTTGTTGGGCAGAAACGCATCGTCGTCGTCCAAAAAAAACAGATAGTCTCCCGAGGCAAAGGCGGCGCCTTCGTTCCTTGCCACGCAGGCGCCCGAATTTTTCTCCAATGCCAAATATTTAATTCTGGCATCTGTCGGCAGGGCGGCTTCCGTCTGCTGCTGCCATTCGGTATGCTTGCCGTTATCATCCACCACAATGACTTCGAAACTAAAATCGGTATGTTGATGCAGACAGCTTAGAATGGCTTTTTCCAAAAAAGCCGGGCGGCGAAAGGTTGTAATAATGATGCTGGCCTTCATCGGACGAGCTCTTTAAAAAGGTTGATCCATCGCGGCATCATTTCTTTTAACGCATATTGGCTGGCCACTGCCGCGGTTTCTTTGCTTTTGGCCTCTCGCAAAGCCTCGTTTCGCATTAGCAATTCCAATTGTTCTACAAACTGGTTTTCGTTCCCGAATTCTATCAAAAATCCGCCTTTATTTCCTGCGATAATATCGCTTGGGCCGCAATAGCAATCATAAACAACCGCGGGCAATCCTTGCGATAATGCTTCTATCATTACCATGGGCAATCCTTCTCCCTTAGACGTCATCACAAACAGTTGCGATTCGGCATATTTCTCCGCAATGTGTTCGCTGATGCCTTTCAGATGCACATTGTTCAAGTTCAAATCCCGAATTTTTTTTTCATAATTTGTTTTGTAGGGTCCGTCTCCATAAATATTTAGAGACCACTCCGGGAACTTGTTTTCCAGTCTGCTCCAGATGTCGATGAGGGCAGAGAAGCCTTTGCGGTCATCTGCCATACTTCCGACTGCAATTATATTTTTAGGTCGGGTCAAAATGGGTTGATTGGCAAGTGTTACGGAGGGCTCTACCACATTGGGAATGACTACCGTGTTGGAATAGGCCGCCCAACTCTGCTGATCTTTCTTCGTCAACAGCACCAATCGGTCATATTTCTTGTAGAGATGCTCATAGATTTTTCTAATGATTTTCTTCTTATATTTCTCAAACGGGGCTAACTGGCTTTCCAAGTACGCCGATGCTTTTCGGGAGAAATGATATTCTCTTATTTTGGGAATCTCTTTGAGGATGTAGGGCAGGATGAAATCTTCATAACCTCTCTCGAGGACAATAATGACATCGGGGTCGATTTTTTTAATTTCCCGGCGGTACAGTTTTCTCAGGAAGATCACATTCTGCACAAAACCAATCACTTTAATTTTCCCCCTCATTTTTTTGGTAATTTGGAGGTCGATCAGTTCTATTTGGTCAGAAAGGGGATACGCCAATGGTTTTTGGTGCTGATCCGATATCAAAATAGTCACCTGGTGACCGTTTTCGGCCAGATAGGAAGCCTTCGAAGAAAGCACTTTTTCGGTGCCTCCCTTTGCTGAATAAGACGCGATGCAATATAAAATCTTCATTGGTGCTTATTGATAAAAGGATAGGAAGTAATAGCGGACAAGCCGTGGTAACCATCGTCGATAATAAAATTGACATTGTGGGCAATGGAACAATATTTTCCGATTATTAGTTTTTCGTCGGACCAGCGCCATACTTTGGCGCCATTGTCGTAGGTACCGGTTCCTTTCTGAGTAAACGGGTCATCCTTCAGCAAGACGTAATCTATTTTTCGAAAAAACCGATCGTAATAAACGCCCATTATTCTCCACAACAATCTTCGCAATTTTTTAATCATTCCGGATCAAAATTAACTATTTATATTGATAATAAGAATGTTTGATACGGCGGATATTTATCATCAATTTTAATATGTTTTTAAAATACAAAAAAGGTATATAGCCTAAAACCGGATTCTTTCTAAATGCAAATAAGCTGTTTGAAACAAGCGCCTTTCCGAAGTTTTCCAAAAAGTTATTTCTACCAGATTTTATCTGTATGATGGCATTTGCGAATAGGTGAAGTTGCAATCTTTCTTTTGTCATTTTTCTCTGGTGGCGGTCGTGAACTACTTTTGCGCCTCTTATAATACCTATTTTGTAGCCTTTTCGCTTGGCGCGCTCACAAAGATCTATATCTTCTCCGTAAAAGAAAAAAATGGGATCAAAACCTTTTAGATCCTCCAGACATTTTCTGGATATGAATAAAAAAGCGGCATTCATAAGATCAACGTCGAAAACTGTATTAAAATGATTCCCTAAAGCTTCTCCTGCATATTTCCGGAAGCCATGATCCAGACCATTTTCGGTAGCATCCAAATGAACCGGCGAAAGCAATCCGTATTTCGCGAAGCGCCGATCAGTCAAAACGGGAATTACGTGAGACCAAAAATCCGGTAACAGCCAACCGTCGTGATTGATCAAAAAAACAAAATCATAGCCTCCTTGTTTGGCGATTTCAAATCCCACATTATTGGCTCTGGCAAATCCCAGATTCTCGCCCGACTCTATTATTCTGACATCCGGGAAATTGTTTTTTATAATATCCGGCGTTTGATCTTTAGACCCGTTGTCAATTACCAAAATATCTCCCTCAAATCCGTCCTGCATTATGGAGCTGATATTCTTTTCAATCCATTTTTCGGAGTTGTAGGTTACGATGATGGCGAGAATTTTCATTTAATTATGTATGCTCTTTTTAAAATGTGTATCTATAATTTCCACCACTTTTGGCCAATAAAAAAGATCGTAGGCAAAATTCTGAATTTCAAATTTAAGAATTTCAAAATCAATCTGATTAAGAGAATGGAAAGCGGCAATCAAATCTGCCTTGTCCTGAATTGAAAAACTTCTCCCAAATCGTCCGTTGCAGATGATATCATCTTTCAAATTGATCCTGTCCGACAGCAGATGGAAACAGCCCGCCGAGAGTGCTTCCGGCACCACCAGTGGCGAACCTTCTGCCCGAGAGGTGAGTATAAATACCGCCGATTTGCGATAATATTCCCCAATGATCTCTCTGTCTGTGATAGCACCAGTGAAGACCACGCGCGCTTTCAAAGCGGGATTTTTACTGTAAAATTTTTCTATTTGCGGTTGAAAACTCTCCTCTATACTGCCTACCAAGTACAGTTGCCACTCGGGATCTGTTTTGGCAAATGCTGCGAAAGCTTCCAGCAGAAATTCGGTGTTCTTCTGCGCCGTCCCCAATCTTCCGACGGTCAAAATGATTTTTTCCTTTTTCGGCGAAATGTCTATGGTTTTGCCCCCATCAAAAAAGCCGTTTGGCATCAGTTGAAGGTTGATGTTCTGATAATCTTTGAGACTTTTTATGATGTTGAAATCGCAACTCGTTTCTACCGTAAAAAGATTTATTTTGCTAATGACCCATTTTCTAAAAAACTTGAATTTAACGGTGCTGAGATCGGTGTTGGTAAACCTGTCGCTGCCATCACATTTGATGCAGGTAAAGGATTTCTGGAAAAATATCTTTTTCAAAATGATGAATAATCCCAGCATATCCACCTGATCGATTTCGAAATGGTAAAACTGCAAGGCGTCTATTTTTCTAAAGTTTTTCAGGATATAAAGTGCCACGTTTGCATTTCTGCTTCTGTATGTTTGCGGAATAAAATCGAGTTTCAAGCCTTGGACTTCGGTATTCAGAAATGGGTAGCTATCGGTATTCTTATAAGTCGCGATGGTGGATTGGTAACCGTAAAATCTGTGAAGAATATACGGCACCATCCCAACATCTTTCACCAGATGAAAATTCTCTGTACGCGGGAAAATGGTATAAAAATTCTTTCTTTTCACGGCGCTCATTTTAAAAATTCCTAAGTTTTAGAAATAATTGATAGTGGCTCCTTAGCAACAAGAAGTCCAGCAGCGAGGCTCTTAGACTCTTTTTCTTGATCCGCTGGTAAAATCGGATCATATCTTTATCAAGATTTCTCAGGCTCCGGATCGTATCGGTATCTGTCTGCTCGGTGCTTACCAGTTCCGATAGCTTTTTGTAATACAGATAATCTAAAAGTTGTCCTAAAAGAGGAAAGGCTGTGAAATCAGTTATGCCATACTTTTTGGCAATCATCTCGTAGAGCAAACTTAGCTGCAACGTGATAGATCCACTTGATGCTTTCCTTTTGGAGCCCGAATTGGGTACATCGATTATGTACAGATAATTTGCGGAAGGGATACAAGCAATATCTTTATCCAGATGTCTAATATAGTCTAGAACAAATAGCAAATCCTCGCTCTGGGCAAGTCTTGTGTCGAATTTTAAATTGTTTTTAGCTATTATTGACTTTCTATACAAGATAGAATAGACGTATCCAAAATTCGCAATCTGCAACTTTTCTGTTAAAGTCTGAAGATCATTTTTCATTATTAGTCCGTCATAAGATCGTACAGTGGTTTTGCCTGTATCGTTATTTCGAATCTGTTCGACCGCCGACACTACCATATCCACTTTGCCATTGGCAGCACTTATCAAATCCGAAAGGTAATGATCCAAAAGAACATCATCTGCATCCGCAAATGCAATAAACTCGTTGGCAGCCTTACCGATTCCGAAATTTCGAGTGGCAGACACACCTTCATTTTTTTTGTGATAGACCCGTATTCTCGGGTCTTCGGCGGCATACTTGTCGCAGATGGCAGCACTGTTATCTGTCGAGCCGTCATTGACAAGAATCAGCTCAAAATCTTTATAACTTTGACTCAGCACAGAAGTGAGAAATGTTGGCAGATAATGTTCTGCATTAAAAATCGGGACGATTAGGGAAACACTCATAATTTATCTACGATTAATCCTAGACGATATTTCAAGCTTATTTTCAATTTATCAATAAACGTTGGGCGTTTTGCTATTGGCTCTTTATGATATTCTTCAAAAAGATTCTGTTTCAAGTTCTTTCGGTAGGTAGTGAAGATTTCGAATAAGCTATCTTGACCCTCGAACCGCATGTAAAATCCGTTGATAAACTCAGGTTTGTAATATTTGTATCTTGCAAAATGATAAAAGACTAATGGATAATGTTCATTGATGAAATAGTTGCCACCTTTGGCAGAAAGGTGCCTTTCTTCCAAATTCCAGAAAGCCACATTATAACCCAAATCTTTTAACATATAAAAGTCATCTCCGAAGTACATCGGCACCAGATCCAGCCAAGTCTGATCATAATAGATCCCGTTCTCATCGTCGCGGATGCATTTGGTAAATAAAATCCGCTTCCACCAAGCTAAGAATTGCTGCCCCACCGCATTGTTTTTTAGCGCTATGAAACCGGCGTTGTAGATGCCATATTTTCTGAGTGTCTGGTTATTGGAAAGTTCATTTTCCGATGGTATGACCGTATATTGGTGTCCCGTCAGCACAATGGATTTTTGCTGAATATTTAGGACTTCGTCCAATTTTGTAAGGGAATCAAAAAACATCAGATCTGCGTCTAAGTACACGATGTGTTCCGGATCAAAATCCCTTAGAAGTGCCTCCGCAAAAAAAGGCTTCAAGGCGCAGGCCATCGAGAAGTTGTCGTAGCGGTGTCGCATATCATCATATTCTTCTTTGTTCAGATGGCTTTTGTCGTAGATATGATAATCCAAAAACATCGCATCTTGGATGTCATCTTGATCATCAAAAAGGCAAATGTACAACGGAACCTCCGGATTGTGCGTCACAAAGCTGTCTGCCAGGGCTTTGGCTACCGGCAAATAAGGAATGTTGACAATGGTGAAGGCGATGGTCATTTTCTTGATATTCTACTTGTGAGACGCCTCATAAACATTCCCTTATAATACGTAAAATAATATTGACCGGGCAATGGGGGAAATAACAAGTTCGTTATCTTATTCTCTGAAAAGTTTTTATGTAACCATTCGTAAATTATCCAATGATGTTTTGAACTATCTAGTTTCAAAGCGTATTTTGTTCGCATTTCATTGATTATATAAAAGTATTCTTTGAATCTTTTCCTTTCTTCATGCAGCGTCTTGGCGGTTCGTGAACTTTGGATATGCTGGCGGAAGTAATTAAGCGGTTTATTAACAAATGCGAGGTTACCGCCTTCCAAGCATTTAATCCAGATATACCAGTCGCCTGCATACCGGAATTCAAATGGAAGATTTCTAATTGTATTTTCTATTATTACTTTTTTAACAATTACAGCACTGGCATTTGGAATAGTATTCCTGCAAAACAGATAATTTACAATTTCGTTTTTTCCAGAGTTTACAAAATTAGTGTCCCAATGTGTTTTTTCTACAGCCCTTGCCCAATTGATTATGCCCTGTGTTTGTCCGTCTGCGGTAGCAGAAATGCTGTCACAATAAACGACGCTCACTTCATCTTTTGCAAAAGGCAACAGCTCTTCAAGAAACCTGGTTTCAGCCCAGTCATCACTTTCCGCAATCCAAATCCACTCGCCCTCCGACAGTTCTATTCCTTTTTTCCATTGGCGGAAAGTAGATCCGGAGTTCTCCAGATTATATACGATGTGCGATATCTTTGGGTGGCTCCTGTATGATTCTATGATTGCTTTGCTGTTATCTTTCGAGCAATCGTCCAAAATAATGACTTCGAAATCCTGAAAAGTCTGCTCCAAAACAGAATCAATCCGCTGCCGCAGAAAGGCCGCATGATTGTAGTTCGGGATAATAACGGAAACTGCTGGCATTATTGTTGGTCAAATTTTTCTTTCGTAACCTCTAAATATCTTCGTCCCCATTTTCTGCACGGTTCTATATGGTTTCCTTCTGCCCATTCATTCCAAGCATTAATAAAAATATATTTATTTTCTGATTTCACTTTTTTATATGCTGCTATTACTTTCTGAAGCCAATCTCCATATAATTCAGGGGTAGAATCATTCATTACCAGCGCTTTTATTTGTCTGCGTGCGCTATTATCCCACATTGGTGTTATTCCGGGAAAAGTTTTGCTATCAAAAATTTGATTTTTGAAGGCTTTGTCATAATACTCTTTATAAGAAATGACCTTATTGTCAAAAAAGAAAGATCTTTTCTTAAAAAATTTTCTTTCGACTCTTTCTTTTATACTTGGAACTTTAGGATTGGGCTGGTGCTGAAAGTCTGGCTGAAAGTCTATTGCGCTGTCAAACAAGTTGATATTTGCATTATCATTAAAATTTGCATTTTTCATGTAAACCAAGAAAAGCTCTTCGTTATACTCTTCTTTGGCAATATTACGCCATAACTGCAGCGTCTTCTTCAGTTCTGGAAAATGAGCTGGTCGGTAAATAGCAAAGAAAATTTTATTGTCAATTCTAATATATCTTTTATCATTAAAAACATTGGAGAGCAAAAATCGAATATGTTCTGCGTCATCCTCCGCACTGTAATTTTGAGCAATCAAAATTTCTTTTTCGCTGCCGTCCCAAGCTCTGGACCAGTTTTCATTTGCCCAGCATAGCATAAAGGGCAAATCTTCTTTGGGGTTTTTCAGTTTTCTGTCTATGGGCTCGTGCATAAGCCTTTTGCCATTGAACCAATAATGGTAATAGCAGAAACCATAGATGCCGTACTCTTTGGCCAACGCTTCTTGTGCCAGTCTCGCTTCTTCCAATCTCAAGTCATAGAAACCCAAGTCGGCCGGCAGATGGGGCTGGTAATGGCCTTCAAAAAGGGGCTTCGCCTTAGTTACGTTCGTCCATTCTGTAAAACCCTTGCCCCACCATTCGTCATTTTCGGGGAATGGATGAAACTGGGGAAGGTGGATGGCTATCGGGCGGATTTTATTTGCCATAGATTTGTATTCTTTTTAACATTAAAATTAAAAAATAGTATAGCGCCTTTGGCTTATGCTTTTGGATTAGATGTAAAATATAAACCTTCATATCTATGTAATAACTGTCAAATTCTTTGGCATGTAAATAAAACTTATAATATTCTAATATATTGCTTCTTTTCTCATTTCTAAAAAACACATCGCTGCTACTACTACTTAACCCTCCCATTTCAAAATTGGAAGAGGACAAGCCGTCCATAATCAACACTTCGAAATCGGAAAACCTCTGCTGCAGAACGCTTTCCAGCGCTGCTGCCAAGGTCTTTTCAGAATTGTAGGTGGGTATGATGATCGAGTAAAAAGGCATCTCAAAAATTTTGTCAAAAATAACCATTTTTATTGACATTCGTCCGGATCATCCGCAAGCTTTATTGTCGCTTATTTTTCTTATTTTACCGGTTCATTAATAGATAAAAACGGCTCTTGGAGTGTTTTCTATTAAACGCATTTCTGCTAAGCTGCTAAAAATACTACCCAACGGGCAGAAACAGTGGCATTCGCCGTCTTGGAAGAGGTTCGCAGTTCGCCACATCCTGCTTTATCAAAAATAAAAGCAACCCTCGAGACCGGCTCATTGAGGGTTGCTTTTGTTAAACGCACGGCTGCTAATCTCTTAGAATGCTATATTCCCGAGATAAACAGAGGTACTCGCCGTCTTGGTAACCGGGTCGTAGATAAAGGCATAGAGCTCTACGGCGGTCCCTGTAAAATTCTGCGGCAGGGAGACCGTAGCACTTAGCGCCTCTCTCATCGCCACATTCTGGAAGACCAAAAAGGTGTTGTACACTTCGCTGTAGCAGACCACGTTTACCACGTCTTCTGCCTTGGCATTGCCCAACACGATGTTGTCTTCCCATTCCAAGGTAATGTCGGTGCCGGCGTGCGACACCGTCAAATTCTGGAACCCAAAGAGCGTTCCCTTCGCGACCAAAACCCTCGGGTAGAGGATCTGGGCCACGCCATCCGTCACTTCCACCGCATCGGTCAGGTGATAGGCGGTTGCCAGATTGAACCGGCTCCTAACGCCCGACGCGCTCCCGAAGTACACCCCCAAGGGCGTCCGCAGGGGATTGAGAAAGGTGGTGACAGCTTTGAACTTCACGCGCTGAAGCTGTTGCAATTCAGTCGGGTTTTTACCCGAACTCTTGGGTAGAGATCTGATGATGTCTCTACCTCTCCAAGTGGATCCTACTACGGTTCCCACTTTTCCTTGGAATCCTCCGAGGATTCCGCTTTTAATAGTGGCCATTGGCAAAAAAATTTAATAGGTTAATAAATAAAAAAAATCAGCAATAGATCTGCAGCTCTATTACGACAACAAAGATAAAGTATAAAATACTGAAAATCAACACCTTGTCCTTAGATAACGCCTCCTTTCCGAATGGAGGTATGCATTGTCGCCCGTTGTCCTTTGGTGTCACAGAGCCGATTGGCTCTTGGTTCACAGTGTTTTTTGAGCAAAGGGGATTTATTACCATTAAAGCCTGTTTAAAGGGCATTTAAAAACCCCCAAAGTTTTAATTTTTACTTTGTGACTTTTGTGGTTTAAAATCAGTTTCATAAACCACAAAGTCACAAAAGCTATGAGCTTCTTATGCGTATCAAAAAGTAAAAAAGAACCGCGTGGTAGATTTTAAACTTTGTGACTTTTGTGGTTTAAAATCAGTTTCATTGACCACAAAGTCACAAAAGCTATGAGCTTTCTAAGTTTATCGACAGTTCAAAAAAAGACTCGCAAATGGCTGTTTTACATTTCTTGGAAAGATTTCCACATTTTTTTACATTTTTCATTTTTTGTGGTTTAAAATTCTTAAGCACGTTTTAAGTCTATTTGGAGGGGTAAAAAAGGGGTTTTGTTGCAGACTTGTTCGAAAGACCTTCGACTCTGCTTCGAAAAAAGGTTGCTTTTTTCGAAGCGCTCTCGAACAAACCTGCAAGCGGACTCGAACAAATCTCGAAAAAAATCAGCAAAAAGAGCAAACCACACCCACTATCATTTTCGCAAAATAAACGCCGATTCCTTAAATATAAACCAAAATAATACATCTAAAAGCAAATGATGCGCTATTATCATATATACAAATTTGTACATAGTAACATATTTGCAACCATTGCAAAAATGTTCATAGTTAGTAATTTTTTGACTAAAAAGCCAAATTTTTTGATTTTATCATAATTTCTATTTGCATAATAAAAAACACTTCCTTACATTTGAAAAATAATTAGGAAGGTTGGGCCGCCCAAGTTTTAAAGGACAGCCGCTTCCGATTATTGAAAAGATGATAAAATATGAAATGCAATGAATAATTCTAAAGACAACACAATCCTGCAACAAGCATTGCAGGCCATCGCAGAAATCTTGGATCCTTCAACAAGGGCTGAGGCGATGGAAACGGAAAGCTCCCATGCGGATATGCTCCGGTACGACAATTTCGATATGATGCAGCTGCTAAAAGTGAGCTACCGAACCCTGATGCGCTACAGGAAAAAAGGCATCCTTCGGTTTACCACGATTGGGGGCAAGATCTATTATCCGAAGAATTTTATAGCCGTACCCGAAAAATTACCAAAGTCTTAGGTGGCAGTGGTTCGACGGGCGCTTCCAAAGGCCCGTGCTGTTTCTGCAAAAAGTGGGACAAAAAAATCCCCTTTCGGGGCAATGCTCTTTACGGATGGCGGGAGGCCGGGGAGATGCCGGGGTTGCACAACGGCATTAAAAGGCGGGCGTTTTTGAGGGAACGCAACCGTTCCATTCGTATTGATGAGTCTGGACAGGTCTGCGCAAAACGCTCTTAAAAGTTCTCTGCAGACTTTTGAGGGAACTGTAGTGGAAGTGATGATAGGAGAGACTATTGGGCAGATTTTTGTCATCACTTAGTAATGTTTAATTCAATCCGGTCTATATTCGCATCTATTAATTTGCACATATCATTAAAATCCGAGTACCACTTATTATTCTTATTAAATTTTTCTATGAATAAATGAGCAATTTGCGTTGTTTTCCCACCGTGAAGTATTTTGTGGTACAAGAGAGAAGAAGAAGAAACTCCTGCCAATTCTATAGTTTTATTATTATATGTAAATACCTCTAGAGGTAGCATACTGTTATCTAACATTGATAAGTCTTTATAAATAGATTTTATTGCTTTATCAAATAGTTTAGAACGAGGATGCCCTTTCCATATAACTTCGTACTCCCTGCCTAAGAAATAACCAATAAGTTGAACATACAAATCCAATTCTTCTTCAAAAGGCATGAGATCATAATTTGAAAAACATTGTCCTACAATTAAAACTGTCGCTTTAGTACGATTATTCGGCATAGGCGTGCTTTGCAAATCGTTTATTTTATCAATAACAAAATTTAGATGAACACTATTCACAATAACTTTTTTACTTTTTTTTACTAGAGGTGTCAGAAAATATTTTTTTTTGATTCTATTCTCGTGTTCTTCAAAAACTAGATGTGTAAAATTTTTATCCCATTGCAAAATATTATTGCCCAGCAAATAATTCCAAGAAGCCCATACCTTGTACTTTAAGGGATAGGATCTGCCTAAAAAGTACTTTATTTTAAACTTTTTGGGATCTATGTAAGAATGCAATCCTTCTTCGAAAAGAATTATGGGAAGTTTCTCGTATTTGTTGGCAATGAACTTTGCTCCTTGTGAAAATAATTTTCCTATCCAAAGATTTTCATATGGTAAGATTAACATATTATCCAGCGTAGAAATATTTCTGATAAACGAAAATCTATTCAGGATCTTTATACAAGTTTCTTTTAGTTGGTCATCCACTTCGAATAATACCACATCACATCCTACGCCGGGATCCCGCCCATACTCTACCATATAAAAATTAAGAAAAGTGATCGTTTGCCAAGAGCCATTAATTGCAGCAATATTCATTCTATGATCATTTTGTCTATAAACTCTCTTACACAGCCTTCGCCGCCTTTCAAAGTCATTATCCGGATGCCGGGTACAGATTTTATGATCGCCGAGGCATCCTGCGGGCAAGCTGCCATCCCTACTTCCGAAAGCAAGGCGTAGCAATTAATATCATCCCCAATATAGGCGACTTCTTTGATGGAAATCCCTTCCTGAGCGCAGATCTCCAGCGCAGCCTCCAGTTTTCCGCCTTCTCTTTTTCCTTGGTAAAGGTAATCAACTTTTAGCTTTTGCGCTCTCCTTTCTACCATCTGAGTGATCTCCGAGGTCACGATACCGGTCTTGATCCCGTGCTGGCGCAGGATATCAAAACCCATCCCGTCGCGGGTATTGAATTTCTTCAGCTCATCGCCATTTTCGGAGTAGTACATCCCGGCATCGGTCAAAACGCCATCTACATCGGTGAGGAATAGTTTGATCTGGGTTGGCGCTTGTTGCAGAGGCAGAATATGCTTTTTCATCAATGCTTCCGCAATAGCCCAATCGTCGGGTTCATCTATTTCGAAAGCGGTGAATTCTTCCATTTCAAACAAGGCAATTTTGCCGCTCAATCGGTTGCGATCTCGCAGAATATTGCCCACTCTGTTGACGTAAAAAGCGCCGTTTTCCATAAATTCTCCTTTAAAATCCTGACGTCTCGGGCGGTTTTGGTAGTCATAATTTTTGGAGCTTCCATCTTCATTCCAGAAAAACCGTTTGAAGCGAACCCCCGTTAACAAAGAGTCATAATCCGAATGCTTATATAATTCCAAAGCGGCAGAAAAATCTTTGCTTTGGGTAAGCGGCGAGGTGGCTTGCACGAGAATGAAAACATCATCAGCATCCGAACCGGATTGATGGAGATACTCCAACATCACGCTTTCTGTGCTGGATGTATCTTGGGCGTTCTCGGCCGACCGATGGTAGATTTCTGTTTTTTGGAAATTGAAACTTCGGATCGCCTCTTCGATCTCTGCGGAGTCGGTCGCCACGACGATTTTATCGATGGCCGGCGTGTCTTCCAATGCGTAGATATTCCAAAACACCAGCGGTTTGCCACAGAAGCTTTTGATATTCTTCAGCGGTATCGATTGGCTGCCGCCGCGGACCGGGATGAATGCGATTGTCATTAGATATTAGTTAAGGGGTCTTTTGCGAATAAAGTTTCGATCTATCTGGCAGGCAATTACCACTTAATTTGTCCGCTTTTCAGCTTCTTTCTTTGGACGTCTTCTATATCCAGAATTTCGCTTTTCTTGTAAGTCAGCGCTTGGAAAACGGCATTGCAGTCGCGCACCAGTTTCCGCATGCCGTCCGGCTCCAGAGA
This sequence comes from Chryseobacterium sp. SC28, assembly GCF_003932955.1. GTDB lineage: Bacteria > Bacteroidota > Bacteroidia > Flavobacteriales > Weeksellaceae > Epilithonimonas. The sequence continues at coordinate 20,010 of NZ_QOVY01000011.1, read as the reverse complement.
AGCAGCGTGGTCTGTTCCTTTCCAAGTTCTGTCGAGCGTGAAATGTCTTTCTATCCATTCTGCTCCCAAAGCAATGGCGGCAGCGTCCACAGCAATGCCTAAATGGTGTCCGGAGAAGCCGATCGATTTGACTCTGCCTTCGAACTGTTTTTTGATTCTCACGATTTCCAATAAAGAAATATCTTCAAATGGAACCGGATACCCGGAGGTGCAGCTGTACAAGACGAGGTCTTTGGCTCTTTGTTTAGATTCGAAGAAAGAAACGATCTGCTCTTCCTCGTCCTGGGTTGTCATCCCAAAAGACAGATGTACTTCGCCCTCGTAATGATCTGCCAAGTACTCCAGCATAGCTTTGTTGAGATTGCATGCAGAAGGTACTTTGATTAATTTTGGATTGATTTCCGTAATTTCTTTGGCAGAAGTGACATCCCATACCGAAGTGGAATATTCTGTTCCGAACTCTTCGCACCATGCCTTCAGCTGCCTGTGCTGGTCGGCATCAAACTCCAAAAAATCGCGATGCTGGCCATAGGTTTCGCCGTAGGAATTGGCGGGATTGGGATGCGGCGTATTGTATTCTTCGTCGGATAGCAGTTCTCTATTGTTTCTTTTTTGAAACTTGGCTACATCTGCTTTGCAGAATATGGCGGCCGTCTTGATCAGTTCTTTGGCAATGGCCATATCACCTTTGTGATTGCAGCCGATTTCTGCTATTATTTTAGGATGGTGCATATCTTTATTTTTTTATATTCATTTTTTGAAGTCCTTCGTTTACATTGCTCTGTGAAATCTCAAATAATTGTTTTTGTTTTTTTGAAATATAATCCATCTCATTTTCAGTATTTTCTAAAGAGATGATCATTCTTTTCTCAAGATCATTTTGATAGGATTCCGAGAGAACATCTGCACCCCAATTGGGCTGTCCGATGTCGTCTAAAAACCATTGCATTTTGTTGTGCGACACAATGGACACAATTGGTGTTTTGCAGCCAAAAGGAATCATTTGCGCATGACCTCTCATCCCGACTACCAATTTTGGTTTTGCATACTCTTCGATTATCTTAGTAGGATGAACGTTGTTGAGTTTTACTACCTCATACTTGACACCATAGCTCTGCAGAAATGGCAGGAAGGCGTCATCACTTGGCATGTGCGAATAAAATTTGATTGGCATATCCTTAGAAATTCTTTTAACTGCTTTTGCAGTAGCGTTCAAAATATTACCGATATTTTCGCCAAACCTCAGATGAGATCTGTCGAACGCTGCATTGACGGCTACGAAATCACGCTTTTCGTGATAGTTGGTGATATCAGGATAAATCTCTGATAAAAAAGTTGTCATACAAGGTTGAAATCGTAATTTATGATGCAGATTTGCCGGTAGGTAATTTTTAAGGGCTTCTATACTTCCAGTATTTCTGAGACCCATATAGACTGATTTTTCGGCAAAAGCTTGTAAATTATCTTTAAAAAAATCATCAAATTCTTCTTGCCCCCTAAATCTATTATAACCGACAGCATAAAAAACCAAAGGAACCTCAATCCTGTCCAGCATTTCTATAGAGCAAGGCCATTGCCACCCGCTGATTTTGTTTGCATTGGTATCTTTCAGGAAAAGACCTCCGCCACCGATTATTAAGCCTTTTGTATGATTAATTTTATCTACGATCTCTTGGGTCACCGTAGGATACACATTTTGATCTATCCACTTTATTGTTTTTAAATCCTTATTCCAAAGGTCGTGTAACGCAATAGGTAATAATACATCTCCCGCATTACCATAGTTAAAAGCGGAAACATGGAAAATATCATTTTTTTGAGTTGCGGGTAGGTACTGCAATATCTGCGGTAACTCATCTCTTTTTTTTGAATTATAAACCCACCGGTTTAAAATATAAGATTTTGCTTTATTCTTTAATTTCTCAATCATAACACTTAATATTTTATAGCAGCTTATAATTCTTGTAAAAGAACCATTCTCCTAAAGACCTCAGACCTTTCTATCAATTCATTAAAATTTCCTTTAGCAATGACTTCACCTTTGTGTAACTGAAATATTTCATCCGCGTTTCGGATGGTCGATAATCTATGGGCAATAATAATAATCGTAGTATCGCCATGTAAACTTTCTATACTTTGCTGGATTTGTTTTTCGGTTTCAGAATCCAGCGCAGACGTGGCTTCATCCAAAATCAAAATTTCCACATCTTTGAAGAGTTCTCTCGCAATAGAAATCCGCTGGCGTTGACCGCCCGATAAATTAATACCGTTGTTGCCTAACAAAGAATTTTCTTTTAAGGGCAGTGACTCTATAAATTCTGCTATGGATGCTCGTTTTACAGCCTCTTGAAATTTCTGTAGATTTTCCTCGGTTGGTGTTGCCCAAAAAGTGACGTTGTTATAGATGGTATCATTGAACACCGTTGGTTCTTGGGAAATGTATCCGATCCGCTGTTGATAAGTGAATTGATTATATTCATTAAGATTAACACCATCTATTAACACTTCCCCAGAATCCGGATTCAATAGTTTGATAATTATATTAACCAAGGTCGTTTTCCCGCTTCCACTTTCTCCAACCAAAGCCGTGGTTCTGTTTTTACAAATATCAAGGTTTATGTTTTTTAAAACGGGTATATTTCCGTACGAAAAATTAAGATTTCTAATCTTAATATCATATTTGAAGCCCTTATATTCTCTCTTTCCCACTTTCTCGCGGTTCTTGATCATGTCTTTATAAAAATCCATGATATTGTCGATGGCTCCCTGATTAGAAATAGTATTATTATAACTGCTTTGGATATTCACAATGCCTATCAATGCCCGGTAAAAAAAAAGAAGACTGACCATAATTAATGAGATTCTGGCATCAAAAAAATAGACCTGTATACCGATCACTGCGGCAATAATAAAAATCAACATCGGCTCTCTGAATGCAGAAACTTTATTATTCAAAATGCTGATCTGCAAGTTTTCATATTGCACCTTGTCTATAGCCTCTTCCACTTTTTTCCGATATCTAAGGATTTCCCCCGTAGCTTTCATGTACTTGAAGTTAGAAACGTATTGTATAAGTATATTTGCAAAGGCATTATTAACCTGAGAAATATTTCTGGATTTTTCTTTTGTCAATTTATTAATTCGGTCAAATATAAGATTCGATAGAAAGCCTCCAACGCATACCAACAAGGCAAATTTCCAGTCGACAACGAACGAAAAGAGCATATAGATAAAAATCAATATAGCTCCCTGAATCATAGAAACGTAATTTGTATAGGTACTGCTTAACCGGTTTATTTCTCCTAAAAAAATATTTTGTATCTTTCCTTGATCGGTACTGACAAACTTCTGATAAGAATAGGTTGGAAATTCATTAATGATATTCAATCTTATTTTTTTGGTGAGAATTTGCTGAGTGAGCACACGATATATTCCGGTCTTATAAATGATAATGCCCTTAAGTGCAAAAACAAGAACCAAAATAATTAATGATTTTATAACCGTCAGCTGAATGTTGAAGAATTGTAGAAAATCATTGATGAAATTTAAATTTCCCAAATCAACCTTCGATGATCCATCCGACATCTGCAATAATGGCAAAAACATTGTAAGCCCTAAAGAATCTAATAGTCCTGTCAGAATTGCTAAAGAAAGAACAACCAATAAGCGACTTCTTACAATGGTGTAGAAAAAAGTGAAATTAGAAAAATTTTGGGCGATATATTTTTTTATAAATTTCATGCTTCCATTTTTATATCCTTCCATTACTTAATTTATTCGCTATCCTTTCTAAAAAATTGAGCCAGTTTGTTTTTCGGCCTCACGTAGGAGTAATAGCCGTAGCCATATTTATAGCCGTATTTGGAATATTCGGGTTTGACGTTGTTGAGCACGAAGACCATATTCTGAATCTGATTGTCCCTGCAGAAGTTTTGGGCAAAAGACAACATCTCGGTATCCGTAAACTCCGATTTCACCGCGTAGATCACAAGATCAGCAATCTCTACGAGGTGCATCGAGTCGCTCACGAGCATCACGGGTGCAGAGTCCATAATGATATAGTCGTACTCGTTTTTCAGAAACGCAATCATATCATCGAACTTCTTCATACTCAGGAGATCATTGGGATTGGGTGCTTTGGCACCGCTAAAGAGGACATCCAGGTTGGCATCCAAGCCCGAATTGAGGATGAAATGCTGAATGGGAAGATCTTTGGACACCAAAAAATCCGTGAGTCCTTTTTTGTTCCGGTCTATAAACTTGTGGAGTTGCGGATTTCGGATGTCTGCGCCGATTAGCAGAACCTTTCCGCTGCCGCAGAGGGTGAGGGCTGTATTGATAGAGATGATGGTCTTGCCCTCGCCTTTGACAGACGAGGTGATGAGGACGACGCCGCCCTTGCTGATCTCCTTGGATCTCAAAATAAACTTGATGTTGGAGATGAGGATTCGGAAGGACTCAGCAAAAATGGTAAAATCGCTGCGCTCCACCACCGGCCGATGGGCTTCGGACAAGGGGATTTCGGCAATCACCGGAATATTGGGTGCCACGCCTTCGATATCTTCTTTCGTGCGGATCTTGTTATCGAGTATTTTGATAATAACCAGAACGGCTATTGGGAGCAGAAAACCGGCTAAGAGCGCCATGGTTCGGATCTGACCATAGTTGGGCGAGACCACGCCAACGGTGTAGGCGGGATTCACCACTTTGCTCTTCGGCGCCGTCACGGCCAAGGTGATGGCATTTTCTTCTCTTTTTTGGAGCAGATAGAGATATAAGGATTCTTTGAGGTTGCGTTGCCTTTCTATATTTCTGAACGTTCTCTCCTGCGTGGGATATTTTTCGATGGCTCTTTTGTCCTCGTCCATTTCCATATTGGTCTGTCCCACCCGTTGGCGGATCTGGGCGCTGCTCTCCTGGATGTTTTTCCGGATGGCCACGCCGAGCTCTGCCAATTCTTTGTCGAAGGCTTTGATGGCGGGATTCGCCGGCGTGGCCTGCTTCAAAGTTCTCTTCTTGGTGAGCAAGAGTTCATTGTACTGCGTGAGTAGTTTTTCTGTGGTGGCGGGCAAGCCCAGACCCGTTGGGTATAGCTGCTCTTTGCCGGAGTCTGCCATAGCGCCCACGGCCTTGAGAACCTCCAACTGTACCGACTGGTTGAAGATATTCTCCACATTGCCTGTGAGCCGGTTGACGGCGATGCCGGCCTGAACGTCCAAATCGGTGATGCGGTTGGCTTTTTTGAAATTTTCTTTGTCGCTCTCCACTTTTTCAAGATCGCCGGAGATCAGTGCCAAGCGGCTATCGATAAAGTCGGCGGTGTTTTGGGCCTCGATATTTTTGTCGTTGATGCCGTCGATATTGTATTGGTGCGACAGTTCATTGAGGATATCCTCGGATTTTTGCGGCACGGGACCGGTCAAAGTGAGATCCATCAACAGACCGCTGACAATCTGCGCCTTCACGCCGCCTTCCAGCGATCGGACCACATTTTTCATCTTGTTGAATACCACTTTGACGCGGTAGGGTCGGAAGTCTTCTTTTCTGCTGATAATCACCGTACCCAAGGGCAAGGAGGCCGGCACGTCATATCTGAAAGTGTTTTTCGAGGATAGCAGCGGGCCTTCCGTCAAGCGATAAGTTCGCTGGTCGACGGGTTCTATAAAATAGGAAGCGCCCGAGAAATCGGGTTTCTCTACGATAATCTTTCCCGTGAAGGGCGAACGGTCGTACAGTTCCACTTCTCTGATCTTGCCCTTAACATAGAAACTGACATCCAGATTGAGGTTTTTGCCCACGCGTTGGAGGATGGGTTTGGAAACAATGATGGCGGCCTCGCCCTGCAGTTCTTCATCGCTACTAACGCCCATTCCCAAACTCTTGAGATCGCTTAAAGCACCTTTGCCATTGGAAGCTTCTTGAAACAGCAAGGTGGTTTTGGAAAGGTATTGGGGTTGGGTATATTTGAGATAGAAATAGGCGCCTAAATAGAAAATAAGCATGCTTAAAATCAATAAAGGCCAATAGCGCAGATAGCGCACTATTTCTTTTTTGAAATTAATACGTTTGGTGGGAGCGCTGGTATTCTGATCTAATAATTCCATGGTTTAATTCGTAACACCGATAATAAAGGATATCATACTAATCCCAACGGCTAACAACTGAAGGAATAGTGTCCGATTGGGGTTCGTGTTGTTTGCAGCAATCTGCGCATTTTTGTCGGGCTCTACATAGAGAATATCGTTTTGCTGCAAATAGTAATAAGGCGACTTCACGATGCCGGCATCGGAAAAATCCAGCGTGATCAAAGTATCACTTTGGCTCGCCTCGGAGTATCGCAGCAGTTTCACATTGGTTCTGTCGGCAGAAGGGCTCATATCGCCTGCAATAGCAATGGCTTCGAAGAGATTGAGTTTCTCTTTGTTGCTGGTTTTTTGTCCCGGACTTCCCACCGCTCCCAGCACACTGATGCTGAAGTTGGTGAGCCTCACGTCCACTCTGGGATCGGTGAGATAGACCTTGAGCCGTTCTTCTATATCCTGCTCGAGTTGTTTTTTGGTCATTCCCAAGCAATATATTTTTCCCAGGACGGGCATCACGATGTAGCCGTCGGCAGAAACGATGTATTGCCCGGAGCCTGCTCCGGAAGCGGCGGCTTCGGGATTATTGGTGGCGGCCATCGAGCTGAGATTGAAAGGCTTGACGGCGATCTCGTCGAACGCAGAGACCTTGATGTCCAGCACGTCGGCTTCTTTGATTTTAAGTCCTGTATATCTGGCCTGATTAACTTCCTGATCGAAGTTGTGATTGCTCATGTAGATCATATTTTCTTTGGGCTTACAAGAAAAAGCTAAAAAAAATAGGAGCAATAGAAAGGTTTGTTTTTTCATTTTTGAAGTCTGCAAAAGTACAAAAACTTTCGCAGTGTATGTTTTACGCTAATCTGTTTCGCCCAAATAATAGCTGAGACCCACGGCCAAGAACCTGTTGTAAGTAGCGTCTCTGTAATCGGGATAAACTTTGGAAAGGCCGCGGTCGAATCTTATAAATACCTCGATCTTCTCATCTACCTTTGCCCCCACTTTGACGCTGACGCCATAGCCGAAAGAATCGATCTTCTGATCCAAGCCGAAATATTTCGGGTCTCTGCCCGCTGCTGTGGCTTTGCTCACCGCATCGCCCTCTTCCTGCTTGTCGGAAACCAAAAACTCCAATTTGGGACCGGCCATAATGTAGAGATCACCTTTGTAACCGTGATTTTTGATGAAATATTTAATATAAAGGGGAACGGCCAAATAGATATTATTATACTTCTGATAACCGGACTTATCCTCGTCCCAGTCGCCCTTTTCGCTTATCGTGTACATCTCCACCTGCGGGGTGAAATACAGCCAAGCCGAGTCATAAATATCATTGGTAACCAAAGAAAAATCTGCAAAAGCACCAATGCTGCCGCCAAACTGACTTTTGGAAACCCCGTGTATGCCGGCTATAGAGCCATTGTGAACACTGCCGGTGACACCATATTTAATGGACTGCGCATTGGTGAACCCAAAAAGGAGTAGCGTGGATATCAGAAATAGCTTTTTCATGAATTTATTTGATCAAATTTGGGACGAAATTAATAATTTTTTATTTATTTTAAGAATTTAATTGGGCTTTATGAGCTGAATTGACATATTAAATAAAATTAATCTTAGAATCTGCTACTCTTGTAAAAGCTCCAGAATGACCTGATACTCAAAGCCCCGGGACAATAAATGCCTGATCGTTTTGCTTTTTTTCCGGTATTCTTGTGGGTCTTTTTGAGCGGCAAAATAATTTTGATAAAGCTTTTGGATGGTTTCTGCGTAATCGGCCTCGTCGATCTCATCCATACAGGCCGCAATCAGCTTTTCGGTAATGCCCTTTTGCTTCAGATTCATCCGGATTTTATTTCTGCCCCAGTTTTTGATGTAGAACTTCCCCCGGATATAGCTCCTCGTGAAACGTTCTTCGTTCAGATAATTTTCTTGGATCAAATAAAGAAAAATCTCATCCTTTGCTTCGGGGATCAGCAGGAAATCCCGCATCTTCTGCTCTACCTCGGCGTGGCAGCGATCCTGATAAACGCAGTAGTTGACCATCTTCTGCTTGATTTCCTCGAAAGTGTAGGACTTCTTTTCCATGAGCATCCAACAAAAAAAGAATGAACGCGTTTGTCCATTCTTTTATTGTAAAGTTTAAGATTTGTTAATAGTTGAATAGCGCGCGACCTTGCATCAGATCGTTCACTTTCTTTTTTACAGAAGCTATAACTTCATCATTCCCGATGCCGTCTACAACTTCCGAAATCAATCCGGCGATGGTTGGCATATCGTTTTCCTTCAAACCCCGCGTCGTGATGGCAGCAGTTCCCAGGCGGATGCCCGAAGTTGTAAACGGCGATTTGTCGTCAAACGGCACCATATTTTTGTTGCAGGTAATATCGGCCTTTACCAAGGCTTGCTCGGTTTCTTTACCGTTAACGTTTTTATTTCTCAGATCAATCAGCATCAGGTGATTATCCGTTCCGCCACTTACGATTTCGAAACCGAGATCTACCATCGCTTTAGACAAGGCCTGGGCATTGGCCTTCACCTGCTGTGCGTACGCTTCAAATTTAGGATCAATCGCTTCGGCAAAGGCCACGGCTTTCGCACCGATCACGTGTTCCAACGGCCCGCCTTGGATACCCGGGAAGACGGCGCTGTCCAAAACGGCACTCATCATCTTAGTCTCGCCTTTTGGCGTTTTATGTCCGTACGTGTTTTCGAAATCTTTGCCCAGCAAGATCATTCCACCTCTTGGGCCTCTTAAAGTTTTGTGCGTGGTGGTCGTAACAACGTGGCAATGCTCGAATGGATTATTTAAAAGTCCTTTGGCAACCAGACCTGCGGGATGCGCAATATCTGCCCAAAGTGTGGCACCCACCTCGTCTGCCACTTCCCGGAATTTGGCATAATCTAAATCTCTGGAATATGCAGAAAATCCTGCAATCAGCATTTTGGGTTTTTCGCGAAGCGCAACTTCTCTCATTTGATCATAATCGATGAGGCCGGTTTCTCTTTGGACGCCGTAAGAACATACTTGGTATTGGATTCCGGAGAAATTGACCGCTGAACCGTGCGTCAAATGGCCTCCCATAGAAAGATCCATTCCCATCACCTTGTCGCCGGGCTTCAGAATCGCCAGATAAATCGCCGCGTTGGCCTGCGAACCGGAATGCGGTTGCACATTCGCATATTCGACGCCGAAAAGCTCGTTGGCCCTGTCGATGGCCAACTGCTCTACCTCGTCTACCACTTCGCAGCCGCCGTAGTAGCGCCTGCCCGGGTAGCCTTCCGCATATTTGTTGGTCAGCACGCTTCCCATCGCTTTCATGACATTTTCGGAAACAAAATTCTCCGAGGCAATGAGTTCGATGCCGTGGGTTTGTCGTTCTTTTTCTTTTTCAATAAGGTCGAAGATGGGGTCTTGCATTTTTAGATTTATTTTGGTCAAAAGTAAGAAATTCTGAAGATATTTTTATACCTTTCGCAGATTAACGCTGGCAGATTGATATCATCTTATTTTCCGGAAGTTGAAATGCTTTAAAATTGAAAAAAAACACTTTGCGAGCGTTTTGTATCGGAGCTCTTCGACAAGCTGGGTGATCATTGTAGTTGTTATCGCAATACTAAACATTGACCAACGGAGCCTGCTGAGGCTTTATCAGCAAAAGGTATAAGCTGCCATTGAGAAACATTAAATTCCTCCTTATGAATTCTAAGAAAAAATATAAAAAAGAAATTCTCAAATCCTTGAAACATCTGGAAGCGGCAGAAAATACGTCTCTTAAAATTATGACCAACCTGATGCTGCTGAAAGAGCTGAAAGAAAACCATATCACATTCAAAAAAGGCGACGTCTTCTCTTTTGAAGATAACATCTTCGACTACAGTGAGGACAAAAATGTGCGGATCTTGGCAAAAATCCGTAAGAAAACACTCAAAGCGATGAACCAACTGGTGAAGAATAATCAATTCAAGGACAAGGAGTTGAAGTTTTTGGCTTGAGGCGGGCGCGGCAGCAAAGGAAATTAACTTAGTGAACTCGCGGACTTATTGATATTTAGCCACTTTGGCCGCTATTGATTATTTCGACATTTCCATAAAATTTTTTGCATAAAAACACTCAATGATTAAGAAAACTCTACTTTGGAGGGTTAGCTTCATTTGGGCATAGTGCATTTTTTCTTATTTTTGCAGAGATAAATTTTGACTTTATCAATTATATTAGCCTTAAACACAGAAAAATACTGATGAAAATAATTGCTATTCTCTTGGCATTTATGCTTGTTCCTTTTAACGCCTATTCACAAGTATCCATAGGCAAATCTTCAATTTCCAGTGCTTCGGTCTCCTTAGAATTTGGCAATGTATCGGGTGATGCTTCCAAACAGAAAGGAATTCTACTGCCTTGGGTTGAGTCTGCCAGCGTTGTTCAAGCTGCAAGTGCAGTCCCGGGAACATTAATATTCGATACCACGGATAAAAAAATAAAATACTATAAAGAAACCAATACTACGCCTATTTGGTTTGATTTAACCGTAGATAATACCGGCGTGGCAGATACGTCTCTTCAAAGTTCCCTTGTGGAAAGAACAGATGCCAGAGTATCCATCGGTACGCCAACTGCTACGCCGGGGATATTGGTTTTGGAAGACACCGATAAAGCGATGGTTTTGCCCTTGGTAGATAAGTATTCTTCTGTAGTCAATCCTTCACCGGGCATGATGGTCTATGATTTGAGCAACGATATGCTGTGTTTTTATAACGGAAAGGTCTGGAGTTTCTGGAAACCATAACCAAAAATCTTATGAAAAAAATAATCTACTTATTGCTTTTGATTCCGGCCTTTTTATTTTCTCAATCTGCAAACGAAGTTACACAAGTCTATACAGATTACAACGGATATTGGACCAGTAGTAAAGATGCCATTAGCACAACAAAACCAGACAACAGCCACAATCTCCTTGCCATAAGATGGAACGGGACTGTGATTTCTACGGGAGTTAATGATGCGATTTTAACGGCGAATGGACAGACCTTTACGCCAAGAATTTTTAATGCCCTACCTGTCAATTTCATGCCGGCTCCAAGTAGTTCCTCCTACATAGGAGTGGGCTATCAATATGGAGGTTCCGGTAGTGCCACCACGCCAAACCCGCCTGTCACCAATAATCTAAATACTTATTTGGTAGATGGAACTAATGGTTTGAATCTCGGAACAGCAATTTATAATCTACCCGCCTCTTCAGAAATTAATTATGTGATTACTAGTATTAACCCCGGCTCTATAGGAGACGGCATTCCAGATTTTATAGTAACGCAAGTTGGCGATATCTCAGGATCAAATGATACGTTTAGAGTGACTGATGCCAGCAACAATGTTATAGGCACTCCCCTTACTGTGGGTTTCAGCAGCGTAAGTGTGGTAGCTACACAAAGTTGGAAGTTCTATCAGGCCAGCGTAACACCTCCCTCTTTTGTGAGCAGTTTAGCCGGCACGCGTAATCTTAGAGTGATGGCCTTCGATTGGAGCGACTTTGGAATAACTGCTGCTAACTATACGCAAGTCCGCCGCTTCGTGCAAATATTTTCAGGGGCAAGTGATTCTGCATTTACGGCCTATAGTCAAAGTTCGATGACCGTATATCAAGCTATTTCCGGAACGATTTATAATGACAACGACGCCGGTACTCCCAGCGGAAATGGTTATAATAATGCTACGGTTCAGCTTCTGGATTCCGGAAACAATGTGATTGCCACAAGCACTACAGACACATTGGGAAATTATGTCTTCCCAAATACCCCTCCGGGAAATTATACGGTAAGATTGGTAGTTCCAAGTGGTTTTGTAGTAGTAGGCAATGCTGCCGGCAATACCAATAACACGCTTCCTGCCAGCATATCAGAAACCGCAAGTGCTTCGCTTCTTAATTTTGGAATTAATCAGCCTCCCGTCGCTAATAATGACAACATCACGACCACTTTCAATAACGCGGTTACTCATAACATTTTATCAAACGACACCGATCCTAATTCCGGAACTGTTATCGCGACCTCTGTAAACCTCACGCCCCCAGTTGGTGCTAGTTCCATAGTAACGGATGGTTCGGGAAATGTAAAAGGATTTACCATTGCAGCCCAAGGCACTTGGTTAGTGAATACGTCCGGAGTTCTTACCTTCACACCAACCATCGGCTTTAGTGGAAATCCCACAACTGTGACCTACAGCATCAAAGACAACGCAGGATTAATAAGTAGCGCTGCCAATATTAGCATCACGGTCTTTGCTTATTGCTTCAAAACACCCGCCTCTACTGTGGGCGGTTTGCCTACAATTCACGGTATTACATCTTTGGGAAGAGCTGGCGATGACGGCGATGGCAACCCAGCCAATGATTGGCCGATGGTACGAAAGGGCGCTTGGACAGCACTAGAATCTAAAACGAAAGGGTTTGTCCTTAATAGATTAACCAGCACCCAAATAGCTAACATCCCTCCCGCCAATAGAGTCAAGGGTATGATGGTTTATGATATTACCAACAAGTGCTTAAGCATATTCAATGGTATTTCTTGGCAATGTTTCAGCACGCAAACTTGCCCCAATATAAATTAGGCAATCATCTAAAAATACCCTCCATAAAAAAACCGCTGCAAACATTAGGTTTACAGCGGTTTATCAATTTATTGTTAATCGATGTTACTCGATAATTGTTTTGCTTCTTAGAAAATAAACAAAATATGAAAATCAATCAGTTACAGTTTTATAGGGTACTGATTTCTACTAAATTTCAATTTCTTATGTGAAGAGTTGTAATCGATTTTTGAGCAGTTGAATATATAATTCTTGATTCGTCTTGCTCAAAAAAGATTGATGAATAAGTGATCTTAATTTCTTTTCTGATTTCAGAAAACGTTTAAACGTATTCTCCATTTGTTTTTGACTTAAACCCAATTTTAGTCCTAAATCAACAAAGTCAGTTTTTGATAGTTTATTCTTTTTTCCACCGATGGTTAACGCAAATTCTTCCTTATCTTCAGGTAAATGAAGTTGTACATTTAGCAAATCGTAAGCAGGAGATAATTCCCAATTTTCACCATTCAAAATAAGCGAAAAATTTTTAAGGTGCATATCATTGTTCCCTGTAAGGTAACTAAAAATCACAACTTCATAAAAACGCAATAAATCTAATAAAGTGTTAGAAGAATGCTCTTCAATGGATTTCCCTATCTTTTCTGCCGAACCACGATATTTATCAAAAGCTTCCAAAATTTGAAACATATCGAGCATATGAATTTTGTTACCATTTTCATCTCTGTCAATACGTTTAGTGATGTAAGATAGCTCGCCAGATTTTAAACGAATGAGCGAAGATACAACAGTAGAAATGCCACAGATTTCTGCCATTTTCATCGTCAAATGCTCATTTTCGGGCATTTCGGAAAAGGTGGTGTTTTGCGGTTTTAATATATAGTTTCCTCCCAAAGCTCCAATAACGGTTAATCTTGCTCTACTTCCATTGTTTAAAATGTCTTTGATTAAGCTCATTGATAATTTGGGCTGAACTCCGGGAACTGAAACGGAAGTCTCGATGACTTGTTTTGCCAAATCGCCCATTTCTTGCAATGTATAGTCCAAAATTGGTGCGGAAGCCGTTCCAAAAATTTTCTGACTGCATTGCGAATGAAAATCTTGTTCAACATTCAGTTCCTGATAGCAATAAAGACATTTTTCACTCATCATCTTCTGCATTTATAGGTTTTACACTTACTGCACCAATGCAATTTGTGCAACACGCCAAAAGCAATCCCATTCTGTCGTTCTTGTTGATTTTCCAGCTTTCAGAAGCTATTTCCAAAAGCCAACCTTCAGGAATTAATCCTTCAAAAAAAGGAAACAACCTATTTTCTCTATACACTTTCTTGGAAACAGGCATTGAAAAAGTAATGAACTGATGGGGAAATGCCTGAATATACGTACTGTCGTATTCAAACGTGAAATCTCCATCGGTGGTTTCTGTAATGATTCCCGCGAAATGATTTTGATAATAAACTTTCCCTTGTCTCATTTCTCAATCTCTTTTAGGTTTGCAGGAACTAGCTTGCTTCCGAACATCAAAAGAACTTGGTTTACTTTTGATAAACTCAGATTTTCCTTGCCCTGTTCTATTTTCCGAACCACCGTAAGTGCAACACCCGCTCTTTCAGCAAATTCTTGTTGAGTAAGATTGGCTTCTTTCCTTTTTGTCTTAATAAAATTTGCGAGATTAACGTACATAACTATATGCTTTTGCAACTATTTCATACAAATATATGAAATTATATGTAAAAACGTATAAATTAAATTTATTTTAATAAATTATATGTAAAGGGATATAATGTAAAATACTATTAACTCACTGATTAATTCAATACTTCATCATTATTCTCAATAGCAATAATCACTTCTTTGCTTTTACCTTTTGATTTAGATTCAATCTCATCAAGGTAGTTTTCTCCAAGTTGCTTTTTCAAAAAAGTGATTTCTTCTAAAAATGTACGGATAGATTTCTTATCATCCGACAATTCTTGACCACCGATACGTCTAATGCTTCTAATGGGTAGCGTATGATAATTACGCAAATCCTTTATGAGCATCTGAATAAAATTGAGATTTTCAAAATTCAAATCTTTTAGAATTTTGAGTGATTTTTTCAGGTTAGCCTCTGCTTTTTGCTCTAAAGAAATCTCGATTCTACCCATTTTATATTTGGGTTTAAACTCTTTTACTTCTTCATACAATCCCCAAAAAACAGATGAAAGTTTTAACGTTGGTTCATCAATTTTACATTCTATTTTTTGTAAAAGTTCTTCAAAATCTATTTCTTTGACTGTTCTACTTTCTTCTTTTCCAACAGTTTGGGCAAACAAGCTCAATCCTTTTCGTCTTAATACATTTAATTCATATTGCGGATAAGCTTTGGCGGTTTTGACACGGGGAGGTAATTGACTAATTTTTTCAATGATTTCGGGATGCTTATTTAGTAAATCAGCATAAAGATTTCTGATTTTTGTAATGGTATTTACTTCGCCGTCTTCTTGCGGATTGCTATTAATTTTTGAAGCCAACGAAGCGGGTGTAGGTTCTTCGTCTTCATCAAAAATTTTGGCATCTTCTCCCAAAGCGTTATGAATTAAAAACATTTTTTGCTGAGCGATTTCTCTGGATTTTACAATATCGGATCCTTTTAATGAGGGGAAGAAATTAAGAATAAACAGTTCATCATAAACTTTTGAACCGATACGATTGATACGCCCCACACGCTGAATAACCCGTGTCGGGTTCCACGGAATATCATAATTGATGATAGCACCCGCTCTGTTGAGATTAAATCCTTCGGATAATTTATCAGAAGTTAATAAGATTTTAAATTGGTTTGTTTTCAAACCTCTGTTGTATTGTGCATTAAAATCACTGTTCAAATGTCTTGCTAAATCTTTTGAAACTTTGCCATCGCAGACTAATACTTCGTTCTTAAATTCTGTTTTGAATCGTTTTTCAAGATGATGAATAGTATCTACGTATTCTGAAAATAGAATAATTTTTCTGTCGGGTTCATTAGCTAAAAGATGTTTTATTTTTTTTATAATTTCTTCCTGTTTAGGATCTTTCTCTACTAATTTTAAGTCTTTCAGTCGCTTTTGAATATCTCTAAATAATTGAATATCCGAATCTATGTCGTCTAAAAACTCTTGTCTTCTATGAAAGGTATCAACATTATAAACGTCGTTATTTTTTGGAGTTTTGCGCTTCAGATCTCCCGCGGCATATTTTTCCAGATTGGCTTCAATTTCTTCAATTTCAAAAGCATTTATTCGGTCAATAAAGGATCTATCTAAAATAAACTTGCCCGTTTTATTAATAAACTCTTTCACTAACAAATGCACTTGTAAGAATCGTTCTATGGATTTTTCAAAAGAACCAAATGAAGACTCAAACCGTTTCACTAAAATACGCCGCATAAAATCGTACAAGTTTTTCTGTTGGTTGTATTGTCTATTTCCAAACTCATCGAGCTTATCGCTCAATATTTTTTCGTAGCTGAACGGCTGATAGATGGCACCTGTAAAAACTCCATTTTCTCCAAAATACTTACTGATGATATTGTCGTAGAATTCATCCTGCTCTGCATCCAGATAGTAAAAAACTTCTTCCGGATCTTTAACTACGGATAAATCGCCTACTTCTTTTGAGTAAATATAATCTTGCTTCAGATCCAAACGGTTTCGGCGAATTACTACTGGACTTATGATGCGTTTGATGTCGTTAGAAAGGCGCTTGGTCTGAGTTTTTACTTTCTTAATATCTATTGGGAGATTTGCGTCTATTATTGCAGTATAATAGCTTTCTGCTTGTTTTCTTTTGTTGTCATCTACCGAGTTCCAATTTTTAAAAATAACCGATAATTGCTTGTATTCATAATTTAGACGACTGAATTTACCTGCAAGATTATCCTCTAAAGAGATAGTGGATTTTCCGGGAACAATAAACAGCTTTAATAAAGAAAAAATGTCTGCAGGAGAATTGTTAAATGGAGTTGCTGATAAAAGAATTACTTTTTTACCACGACAAATCATCGATAAAGCCTCATAATCGGAAGTATCCTGATTACGGAAATAATGGGCTTCGTCTACTATCACTACTTCAAAATCCCTTCCTTCAATATTATCCGCAATACGGTCTATAATTCCGCGACTGTAAACCTGCCAGTTGTGCAACCCAAATTTTTCAAGATATTCCCACCAACCGCTGTCTTTTTTTTCGGGATCTCCCATCAATCCAGGAGGGCAAATAATAATTCCCCGTTTGTTCATCTGTCGGGCAATCATCGATGCAATAACCGATTTTCCCAAACCCACCACGTCTGCAATGATACAACCATTGTGTTCCTTTATCATTTGTAGTGCCTGATTTACCGCATCCGACTGATAACTGAATTTCTTGAGGTCAATTTTTTCAAGTAAAGTATCCAAATCCACCTCTTCATTTTCCTGATTTTGCAGGTCGAGATATGTTTTTATAACCAAACAATAGGCTTCAAAAGGCGTAATTGTAGCAACCTGTGTTTTATTTTTGATAAAATCAATCAATATTTTACGATTTTCCAAATGTTCTGTAATGGGGATTGCCCGGTCCCATAATTCGTCAAAATAATGAACTGCATCTGGGTAACCGTAATCTTTAATCTCTACATTAAATTCTTCCTGATTATGAAGACCCGAACGTGTCAAATTACTACTTCCTGTTATGAATTGCCCGGGAGAACCTTGTTTGTCTGCTTGATCTTCATTGTATTGAAAGAGATACAATTTTGCGTGATTCGGATTTTCTGTTTTTCGGATTTCCAACCTGTCTTCTTCAATCATCTGTACGAAGAATCCCACTTGATTGTAAAATTCTTCTGTGTCCATTTCTTCATTATTCAAAGCAAATCCAAGCGAAACAAGATATTTCTGAAATTCTTCATCTCTTGAACTGTCTTCTTCACCTTGTTCGGCATATTCAATGATATTGCCCAAATAGTTACAAACTTGCAATCCGACTAACAATTTCAATTTTTGTTGCGGATTTTTTTGAAGACTCAGATAAATATCCGACCAACCTGAAAAATAAAAATAACCTACCAGAAATTTTAGTTCATCACTAATGGAAATCAAAGTATTAAGCCTTGATTTTAGTGTTTTTTGTTGTTTATTATTGGTAATAAAATTATTCGACATTATATTTAGTGATAAAATAATTGATATATTGTTTTAAATACGTCCCTAAATAGTAAGGCAAATTCATTAACAAGTAAGGTTTCCCTTCGGGAGTAACGGTTTCTTCAATGTTAAATTTTCCTCCATACATTCTGACTGCGAACAGATGAGGAGCTTGATTCACAAATTGATGCAAGGATTTCAAACTTCCTGTTTTTCCCGATTTGATTTCAACAGGAATCAGGAATTTTCCGTGAGCAATGACCAAATCCACTTCTGCCGATGATTGCGTTTTGTCCCGAACCCAAAAATTGGTCTTTTTGTAATCCGTAGTATTCAAAGACAAAACTTCCTGATTGATAATGTGGGGTATAATCGCTCCTTTGTATGCTTCGCTAAGATCTTTCATCAGCAACAAATCGGCTTGAATGTTCAAATCAAAATTTAAAATTCCTGTATCCAAAAATTGTAATCGGGGAGATTTTTTATAATCCGGAAGAATTGGCGGCTCTACATTGGTGCAAGGATAAATTATCTGAATGACCTTTGCAGCATCTAAATTGTTGAATGCCTCGCTCACTTCCCTCGACTTATAATTGGAATGTCCAAAATTTTGAAATTTAATCCGTTGGTCAACAAATGATGCAGCGGTATTGATGATGTGCTTCATCACATTTTCTTCCGATTTACTATCTGCGTATTTTATCACATCATCTTTGTAGGTATTCCAAATACTTTCATAAATCTGTGGAAGTGCTAATAAATCTTTATGAGCAACATAGTTGGCAACAATTTCTGGCATTCCTCCGATAATACAATAGGTGTGGAACTCTTTCATCAAAAGTTCGTGGGCAATGTCGTCAACGGGAACATTCCGAAATCGTTCCAACAAATTATTTTTCCCCTGTGCTTCAAGATATTCCTGAAAATTTAAAGGAAACAAATACAGATAATTAATCCTACCTACTGGATAATTTTTAGTTTTCTTTAAGGTATGCTCCAGCAAAGAACCCGCAGCAATGACATTCAATTCCGGCAAGTCCTCATAAAAATAACGCAAAAAAGAAATTGCTTTTTCGGATTCCTGGATTTCATCAATAAAAAGCAGTGTATTTGGGAAATCTTTTGGGGAGATTTCATTTTTTAATGCCAAAAAATTGACCAATTCTTGCACACTATTACTCCGTTCTACGAGATTGGCATCTTCGCTTTTCTCTAAATTAAGCTCTATAAAATGGGTATAACTTTCCCCAAAACTACGAACCAAGGTCGTTTTTCCTACTTGTCGAGCTCCTCTTAGTATCAACGGTTTGGCATTGGAACTCGTTTTCCATTGAGCTAACTCATCAAAAATATGTCGTTTAAAATTCATTCTTATCATAAAACAAACCCAAATTTACTAAATTTCTGTAACAAAACAAGGGTAATTTTTATTTTATTTTGTAACAAAACAAAGGCAATTTTTCTAATAACTTAATTTCTGCCTTTTTACAAAACTACTTACAGTCAATCTGTGAACGTTTAAAATTCTGCCAATAGCGGAATATGAAACTTTTTTATCCAATAATTCCTGTATCTTTTTTTCCTGCCCTGTAAGTTTAGTTTTGGCGGATTTGCTTCCAACGGGACGACCGAGAATAACTCCTTCAGCACGCTTTCTTGCTAATGCTTCTTTGGTTCTTTGGGAAATAAGATTTCTTTCAATTTCCGCCGAAAGACCAAAAGCAAATGCTAAAACTTTGGAATTGATATTATTGCCCAATTCATAGTTTTCTTTTATGGTATAAACCATAATTTCTTTTTCCATACAATCGTGCAGAATTTTCATTATTTGCATAAGATTTCTTCCCATTCTTGATAATTCTGTTACAATTAACTGATCTCCTTTTTTCATTTTATTAAGAAGCTTCCCAAATTTTCTTTGATCTAGTCGTTCCACAGAACTGATTGTTTCTTCTATCCATTTGTTTATTTGAATATCTTTTGAAGATGCAAAATTGGTGATTTCAAATCGTTGATTTTCTACCGTTTGTCTTTCTGTACTTACTCTAATGTATGCGTAGTTCATATTTAAAATGTTTAAAAAAATTGATTATTATAATAGTAATCAATTTTAATTAATAAAAAAGAAAAACCTTATTGGGTGGTTTAAATTCTGCAGACGGAGGATATTTTGATATTGTGATTGGGAATCCGCCGTATG
>NZ_QOVY01000010.1 GCF_003932955.1 Chryseobacterium sp. SC28 | reverse complement strand
ATATGTACTTTTGCTCATCGTTATTTGATTTTTGCAACTCAAAATTACGATAAGTTTTTAGAAGCCATTAATTTGGCTTCTTTTTTTATCTGGTTTTTATCGGACAACAGTGATTTTTTTTAATAATATTAATTTTGTATCTTCACTTCAATAATTTGAAATCGAGAATGAAGTTCGCTTCATTATTATCCGACAAAAATGTAATAATTTTTAAAGGTTCTAATTTGTATAACCTTCAATAAAATGCAAATTTAGCAAACAATATTAAAGGATGAACACAAAAGACATCAACTTATCCGCAGAACTTAAAAAATATTTTGGATTTTCTAAATTTAAAGGTCAGCAAGAGCAGATCATCACCGAACTTTTGAACGGCAAAGATATATTTGTGCTGATGCCCACCGGCGGCGGGAAATCGCTCTGTTACCAACTCCCCGCATTGATTTCGGACGGCACCGCCATCGTGGTTTCTCCTCTCATTGCCCTGATGAAAAATCAAGTCGATGCCGTAAACGGGCTCTCTTCGGACGAAGGTGTGGCACACGTCCTCAATTCGTCATTGAATAAAACGCAAACCAAACAAGTGATGGAAGACATCACCACCGGCAAAACCAAACTGCTCTATGTGGCGCCGGAATCCCTCATCAAAGAAGAATATGTAGAGTTCTTGAAAGACATCAAAATATCGTTCGTGGCCATAGATGAGGCGCATTGCATCTCGGAATGGGGACACGATTTCCGCCCGGAATACCGCAACCTCAAAGGCATCATCGATAAAATAGCTGATGTGCCTGTGATTGCGCTTACCGCCACCGCAACCCCGAAAGTACAAGACGACATCCAGAAAACCTTGGGGATGAATAATGCCTTGGTTTTCAAGGAAAGTTTCAACCGACCCAATTTATTCTACGAGGTTCGCCCGAAGGTAAACGTGGACAAAGAAATCGTGAGATTTATTCATCAGCACAAGGGGAAATCTGGCATCGTCTATTGCCTCAGCCGAAGAAAAGTGGAAGAGTTTTCGCAGCTTTTGCAGGTCAACGGGATTAATGCTTTGCCTTATCATGCCGGTCTGGATCAGAAAACCAGAGTGCTGCACCAAGATAAATTCCTGATGGAAGAAGCGGATGTGATTGTGGCGACCATCGCTTTTGGAATGGGTATTGACAAACCCGATGTGCGATTCGTGATTCATTACGATATTCCGAAGTCTTTGGAAAGCTATTACCAAGAAACCGGCCGCGCCGGAAGAGACGGCGGAGAAGGCTATTGCCTGGCTTTTTACGATCCGAAAGATATTGAAAAACTCGAAAAATTCCTCGCCCAGAAACCTGTTTCCGAAAGAGAAATCGGACTGCAGCTTCTGAATGAAGTCGTAGGCTATGCCGAAACATCGATGAGCAGAAGGCAATATTTGCTTTATTATTTTGGAGAAAAATTTGATCCCGTCAACGGAGAGGGTGCTTTGATGTGCGACAATTCTCAAAATCCGCCAGCTTTGAAAGATGCGACCAAAGATCTGAAAAAAGTTCTTGAAATGATCAAAGAGCTGGGTGAAAAATTCAAAACCAAAGATTTGATTTCCTTAATTACCGGAAAAGAATCTGCCGTTACCAAATCCTACAAACTGGAACAAACGAAATATTTCGGCTTCGGAAAATCGGAAACGGACAACTATTGGAAAACAATCATCAGGCAAGCCACCGTGCAGGATTATCTCAGAAAAGATATAGAAACATACGGCGTTCTCAAAATTTCGGAAAAAGGGCAGGAAATGATCGACGGGACATCCCCACACAGCTTCCTGATCGCAGAAGACAGAGAATATGACCTCGCACAATCCAAAGTAAAAGCAGATAATGAGCAAATCCAAATTCAAGCGGGCGCCGGGCTGGATGAGGCTCTATTTGCCCAATTGAAAGAACTTAGAAAAACGGTGGCAAAAAAACACGGAATCCCGCCGTACACGGTCTTCATGGATCCAAGCTTGGAAGATATGACGGTGCAATATCCCATTTCTGTGGAAGAAATCGCAAAAATCTATGGCGTTGGCGAAGGCAAGGCCAGAAAATATGGCAAAGACTTTGCCGAATTTATCAAAAAATATGTCGAAGAAAACGAGATAGAAAGAATGCAGGATACGGTCATCAAACAAGTGGCCAACAAATCCAGCCACAAAGTTTTCATCATTCAGAATACCGATAAAAAGATCGATCTCGAAGATATCGCACGGGCAAAAAACCTCTCGATGGGCGAGCTGCTCTCCGAAATGGAAAGCATCATCTATCAGGGAACCAAATTGAACATCGATTATTACGTCAACGAAAATTTTGACGAAGACATCGTAGAAGAATTTATGGACTTCATGAAAAATTCCGAAAGCGACAGCATGAAAACGCTTCTCGCAGAGTACGGCGATGACTTGACGGATGAAGAAGTGCGAATCTTGAGGATCAAATTCATCAGCGATGTTGCAAATTAATGTTGATAAGAATACGAATTTGCAAAAAAAAAATCAATTTTGTTGATGCTATTTTGAAAATCGCGCAAAGATTTCCCGGAACTATTATAAAATGAGAAAATCCATTCTTTTCATATTGCCCGATTTGGAAACCGGCGGTGCGGAACGCATCATTACAACTATTGCGAATCATCTTCCCAGAGACAAATTTTCACCGGCTCTCTTGCTATTAAGAAAGGAAGGTGCTTATTTGGATTTTTTGCAGTCTGATGTCGAAGTTATCGATATGAAAACGCCCAGAATTCGGCATTCAATAAAGCCAATTCTTCTGCAAATCAAAAGGCGGAAACCCGATATCGTATTTTCGGGATTTGGGGAAGTGAATGCTTATTTATCGATGTTTATCAAGCTTTTCCCGAAGACAAAATTCGTCGCACGAGAGACGAACGTAGTCTCGCAGCACGTGACAAGAAAAGAAATCAAGTTTTTTTACAATTTTTATAATAATTATGACAAAATTATCGCGCAAAGCAATGATATGCAGCGGGATTTGGTTGATAATTTTGGAATTAAGAATGCGAAATTGGTCAAGATTAATAATCCGGTGGATATAGATTTTATCGAGGAAAAGTTGGCAACCTCGGAAAGGCCTCCGGATTTCTTGCCGCAATACAAACATGTTGTCGCCATCGGAAACTTGTCTCCCAGAAAAGGATTCGACAATCTTCTAAAAGTATTTTCAAGGCTTGCGAATGAGAATATTTTGGTACATATTTTGGGCGACGGGAAAGATAGGGAAATGCTTGGGCAGATGAAAGAATTGCTGGGACTGGAGCACGTCCTGTTTCACGGCAGGCAAAACAATCCTTACCAATATCTGAAATTCGCCGATCTCTTTGTGCTTTGTTCCAGATATGAGGGTTTTCCCAATGTGCTTCTGGAAGCAGGCGCTTGCGGTGTTTATGCTCTGGCAAACCATTGCCCGGGCGGTATAGACGAAATTATTATAGACCAGATTAATGGTGAAATCTGCAACATTGAAGATTACGATAATTTTGCCGAAAAGGTGCAGCAATCCGTTCATACAGATCATAACAAAGATGAGATTAAAACATCGATAAAATCTCGTTTTTCTAAGGATATTATTATGAAAAAATATGAAGATCTACTATGGAACCTGTAGATCTTGGAAAAGTAAAAATAACCCATTGAAACGCCCGATAATGCCGAGAAATTAATTTAGTAATTTCTCTTTTGCCATTTCAAAAACACGCCTGTCTATCGGAAGTGGGAACGGATTTTCGCCCTCGAGAGAAAACCATTCGGTCTTTTCTATGCAAGGATCGAGAATCAGTAGATCTTCTTCATTCAGTATTTCCACCAGATAGTAGATGGTCAGGAGTTGCTCATTATCCCGAAATCGCGACACCAAAAAATCGTCTTGGGTGTAGAAATGCTCGATAACTTTAATCTCGAGATTCAGTTCTTCCCGGAATTCGCGTTTCAGGCATTCCAACGTGCCTTCACCAAATTCCAAACCGCCTCCGGGCAATTTGATCAAGAAGTCGCCTGCATATTCCTCGTGCAAGGCAAGAATCTTGTGACCCTTGATGCACAAGGCATATACCCGAATGTTAATCTTATCTATCATAATTGAGATTTGGAATGACTAAATTATGGAAAATTATTTTTTCCAAGCATTTATCATTTCTCTTTTTCCGGGAGGACCCTGTTTTTTTTCCACATCGAAGCCTAGGCTCATCAGGTTTCTTCGGACGCTTCCTTTTGAGGAGTAAGTAGTTAGCAGTGCTCCTGATCTCATTTTTGAAGCGACGATCTCGAGCAATTCCGTTTCCCAAAGATTGGGCTGGACTCGCGCACCAAAGCAGTCGAAATATACCAGATCAATAGGTGGCAGTGCGGTGAATTTTAGATCGAAAAAATCTTTTTTTAATTTGGTCAGAGAAAAATCAGGGCTCAATTTTTCGGCCATTTCCCAAGGAAGTTCGTGGATTTTTACAGCCAACTCTTTCACGACATCATTCGAAAATAATTCTGCATAGCATAATTCTGCTGCTTCGTGAGAAAAAATCGGATATTTTTCGACGCCAAAATAATTGATTTCTCGATTATTAATATTTCGCAAATATTCATCAATTGTTACCAAAACATTAAGACCTGTTCCAAAACCGAGTTCTAAAATATTAATTTCGCAATCTTGAATCAAATTAAATCCATTCTTAATAAAGACATGTTTTGCTTCTTGCAATGCCCCGTGAGTCGAATGGTAAGTTTCTGATAAATCATTGATTAATAATGTCTTACTACCATCATTGGTGGTGATTAATTTCCTTTCCAAAATATTTTTTCACAAATTTAAACTATATTTTGATTATTAAATAATTATTATATATTTGTAATACCTCAATTAAAATTTTAAAAATGATAATTCAAAAATCTACCAACCCTAGAATTTCCACCTTCGATCCGCAAAATTTTACATTTGGCACTACTTTCATAGATCATATGGTCATTTGCGAATATGAGAACGGGAAATGGGGGGATCTTCGCTTGATTCCGTATGGTCCCATCGGTTTTACCCCAGCGATGATGGGGGTCAATTACGGACAAGCGTGCTTTGAGGGCATGAAGGCATATAAGGACAATGATGGTCAGGTATTCCTTTTCCGGCCTGAAAAGAATTTTGAAAGGATTAACAAATCCGCAAAAAGATTAGCAATTCCCGAGATTTCCAGAGAAATGTTTATGGATGGGCTAAAGGCATTGGTAGATATCGACAGAGACTGGATACCGCAAGGAGAAGGAATGTCGCTCTACATAAGACCGGTTCTGTTCGCAACCGAAGAGGCGCTGAAAGCAAGAATCGCAAACAAATTTATGTTTGCCATTGTGGCGACGCCGGCCAACAGTTACTACACGGCTCCTGTTTCCGTAAAAATTTCCGATCATTACTCAAGAGCCGCAAACGGCGGAGTGGGTGCCGCGAAAGCTGCCGGAAATTACGCAGCTTCGTTCTATCCCACGAAATTGGCCATCGAAGAAGGCTATGATCAAATCATCTGGACAGACGACTGCACGCACCAATATTTCGAAGAAAGCGGTACGATGAATGTTTTTGTGAGAATAAACGACACGATTTATACGCCGAAAACTTCGGAAAAAATCTTGGACGGCGTTACGCGAGACAGCTTTATAAAACTTGCTGAAAGACGAGGTATCGAGGTTGTGGTTGGCGATATTAAAGTGGCAGACGTGATCGATGCTCAAAGAATTGGTACGCTGAAAGAAGTTTGGGGCGTTGGCACAGCCGTCGTCACAAGCATTTTCGCGGGTTTAGGTTATGGTGCAGAACATTTGGATTTGCCGCGTCTTTCGGATGAAGAGAGTTTTGCGGCTCTTCTGAAGAATGATCTGGTGAATATCCAGACCAATAAAGCCGAAGATCCTTTCGGATGGCGGGTCTTGGTAGAAGAAAATGTTTATAGCTTATAGAATTGCATAAATAGTAAAATTGAAAAGCAAAAACCGGAAATTTATCTTCCGGTTTTTATTTTGAATGCAATTAATTCTATGAAAATTCTTAGTTTTGCAAAAGTTTTTTTTGAATAATATCTCATTTATTCAAAATTTTAAAAAATATGAAAAGATTAATTTTTACTTGCTCATTGGCTCTGGCGACCGCTTGTGCTCAGCATAGCCCAACACAGCCCGATACAGATCAATTTATGACAGACAGCGACCTGGAAATTTCCAAAAACAGAACCAAAAATCTCAATACATTGGAACGGACACAAATTCAAGATTGGATGAAGTCGCAAGATGTAAAATACTATCCGATGGGGATGAACTATTGGGTCAACATCGCGGATTTGGACAAGTTGCCTCGCAAAAACAATGGTGACAAAGTGTCTTACCAATATGATATTTACGATTTTGACCGAACTAAATTATATCAAAATCCTCTTGGGAACGATAATGTAGAATTCGGACACTTCAAGGAGATGGATGCCGTAGAAGATGTGATCCGATATTTGCGAAAAGGGCAAGAAGCCGAGATTCTCGTGCCGTCGGTCTTAGCTTATGGCACCTATGGCGACGGCAAAAAAATCAGCAACGATATGCCGCTGATCATAAAAGTAAAAGTATTATAAATCAACGAGTACTGAATACTATGAAAAAAATTTTAGCATTTTCTATAACATTATTAACTTTATTAAATTGTAAAACATTGGAAATAGACAAAGAAGTTTATAAAAGTCTGCCCGACGGACTCTACGGAAATTTCGTAACCAGCAAAGGCGAAATTCTGGTAAAATTCGAAGATGAGAAATCTCCCGTCACAGTAGCTAATTTTGTGGGGCTAGCAGAAGGAAAAATTGAAAACAAAGCCAAGAAAAAAGGTGAGCCTTTCTACGACGGCACGATTTTCCACAGAGTCATCAAGGATTTTATGATCCAAGGAGGCGACCCAACAGGTACAGGAATGGGGGATCCCGGATATAAATTTGCTGATGAAAAGAACGATCTGAAACATACGGGAAAAGGGATTTTATCGATGGCGAATTCTGGACCGAATACCAACGGCTCGCAGTTCTTTATTACAGAAATTGCCACTCCGTGGCTCGACGGTAAACATACCATCTTCGGAAAAGTGGTGAAAGGGGATGCGGTAATCGATTCTATCGCCAACGTAGAAAAAGGACCTCAAGACAAACCAAAAACCGATGTTGTTTTGACAAAAGTGGCCATCTTCGGCAAAGGCGATGCCTACAAGCATTACGACGCTGCGAAAATATTCGCCGAAGGCAAAGGCAAAATCGAAGAAAGGAATAAAACATACCTTGCCAAAGCGGAAGCTGAGAAGGCCAAAAAACTGGCCGAATTTGCTGCAAACCAAGAAAAATTGGTGAACGAAATGAAAGCCGGAATGCAATCTACACCATCCGGATTGTTCTACAAAATTACCAAGACAAGTTCTGGCGCCAATCCAACGCCCGGCCAGACTGTGGCTGTTCATTACGCAGGAAAACTGATTAATGGAGAAGAGTTCGACAATTCCTTTAAAAGAAACGCGCCAATTGATTTTCCGGTTGGCGTTGGCCAAGTAATCAAAGGTTGGGACGAGGGCATTTTACTTTTGAAAGAAGGTGAAGCGGCTACTTTGCTCATTCCTCCAGCTTTAGCTTACGGCGAAAGAGGAGCCGGCGGCGTAATTCCGCCCAATGCCTGGTTGGTTTTCGACGTAGAGCTGGTGAAGATTGAAAAATAATATGGTAAAATAAAACCGAAGATAAACTTCGTCGTGATGCTGCGGTAAAAGCTTCTTTATGATTTCTTCATTAGAGATTTTGCCGCAGCTTCTGCGACGTTTGAATAATAATCTGCGGCTATAAAACCATCGATACAACTCAGCGAAATGTAATCAAAAAAAGCAGTTAAGCGTTATGCTTAGGCGTGTCACTCGTTTTCGCACGCATTATTTTTCGCGATATTGCGTAGGCGTCATCCCTACTCTTTTCTTGAAATAGGAACCGAAGAACGAAGCATTGGCAAATTCTAACTGAAGTGCGATCTGGGCAACCGTCATTTCCGAACTTTTCAGCATTGCCTTAGCAGCCATTATGACCATTTCGTCGATCCATTGCAGCACAGATTTTCCACTTGTTTCTTTGATGACTTTTGCAAAATATTTGGGTGTAAGGTACAATTCATCAGCATAGAATTTTACGCTGCGTTTGGTTTTGTAGTGTTCAAAAAGCAAGGTCATAAAGCGCAGATGGATATCCTCTTTCCTATTCTTGGCTTTTGCCGTTTCTGCTATATCGGTGGCGTAAAGCTGCAATATCTGGTAAATAAGTGCATACAGAAAATTCTTGATTACATCTTCTCGGTATGCAATATTCTTTTGATATTGATTGACTATAAGCCGATGGACCGTCAGCAAATCCTCAAATATTTCTCGATCCAGGTACAGACAACTTTGTTCTTCAACTGCCTTGATGATATAAACCAATTGGGTTGACAGCCTGATGTTGGAAATAAAATCAAAGGTAAAAAACAGAAACTCGACCTCCAAGTCCTCACTTTTTTCCAATATCTGTATAATACTGTTGTGCGCAGCAATAATGAGTGTATGCTCATAAACCTCGCGTTCGGTCAGGTTTATTTTGACCTTGGCTGTTCCTTTTACACAAAACACAATAGCAATTCCATCTAAAATATGGGGATAATCAAAATCAAACGAATGATCTTGCAAAACATTCGGATTTTTTGAAACAACGAAATCACTGGTTTCTGCAATGACATTTAAATGAAGCTGTCTGGCAAAGTGTTCTATGGAAATCCTATTGTAATCTTCCTTCTTCATTTCTGTTTCTTGGTATTGATAACTCCAAATATACAAAAAAACGACCTTTTAAACATCATTGAAGAAAAATTGATTTTAAAGATGGTGCTGGTTATTCGGAACTTCGTGCAAACAAATGTTTAATAGCAAAAAATATGAATAAAACAGCGTTTTCCTTAGCAAAAACCATCGGAATATTATCCTTTGCATTGATCCTCTTCTCCTGCTCTTCAAAAGAAGAAAAAAATGAAGTCAAAGCCGTTCCTGTAACTGTGCTGACCATTAAATCCGAAAACCGAATTTATCCACAGGAATACATCGGCATCGTAGAAAGCGAAAATGCAGTAGATGTGAGTTTTTTGGTGGTGGGTACTATTGAACAGCTCTATGCCAATGAAGGACAAAAAATTTCCAAAGGACAATTGTTGGGGCGGCTGAATACCGTTTCTTTCAAAAATGCACACGACCTGACGGTGGCCTCGCTCAAACAAGCAGAAGATGCTTTCAAAAGAATGTCGGCTATGTACAAAAGCAAGAGCTTGCCCGAAATTCAATACATCGATGCCCAAACCAAATTGCAACAAGCCCGATCTAGCGAGGCCATCGCCCGAAAAAATCTTCAGGATTGCAACCTTTATGCTCCGCAGTCGGGCGTCATTGGCAGGCGCTATCTGGAACCCGGAGCCAACGTGATGCCCGGAACACCTGTTTACAATATTATGGACATCAGCAGTGTAAAAATAAAAACAGCCATTCCTGAAGGTGAAATCTCAGGAATCCGCACAGGAAGCAGAAGCCAAGTAAAAATATCTGCTCTAAATAATGAAACATTTGAAGGACAAGTCATCGAAAAGGGAGTGGCCGCTAATCCTGTTTCTCATACTTACGATATAAAAATCAAAATCAACAATACTGCCGGGAAAATAATGCCTGGTATGGTATGCAAAACCTATTTGGATAATGGCAACAATTCTGAAAGGGGGAGCATCATTGTTCCAATAAAAGCGGTACAGGTTGATTTTTCAGGAAAGCGTTTCGTTTGGTTAAAAGATAAGCAAAACAGAGCATTTTATAGAGAAGTAACACTGGGGCATCTGGCGGATAACGGCGTACAAATCATCAGCGGTCTGCAGGAAGGCGACCAATTGATTACCTCTGGTTATCAAAATATTAGTAGAG
Organism: Chryseobacterium sp. SC28; assembly: GCF_003932955.1. GTDB lineage: Bacteria > Bacteroidota > Bacteroidia > Flavobacteriales > Weeksellaceae > Epilithonimonas. Next base: position 88,689 of record NZ_QOVY01000010.1, on the reverse strand, counting down.
GAACTTTGGTAAGCGTCAAAAAATAACACCAAGAAAATGGAACAAAAGAAAGAACATACAGGCTTCATAGCCCTCGCAATGAAGTACAACAAAATCGTGCTTCTGCTCGTTAGCACAATGGTAATTTGCGGTATTTTTGCGCTGTACAAAATGCCGAAACAAGAGTTCCCGGTTTTTACCATTCGTCAAGGCGTAGTAGTCGGCGTATATCCTGGTGCAACCTCCTCCGAAGTAGAAGAACAACTTACGAAGCCGTTAGAAAAATTCCTGTTTACATACAAAGAAGTCAAAAAAGCTAAGACATACTCTCAGTCTCGCGACGGCATCGTCTATGTATTTGTAGAACTGAATGATGAAGTAAATAACAAAGATGAAGTCTGGTCCAAAATAAAACACGGACTATCGACTTTTAAGATGCAGTTGCCCTCTGGCGTGTTGGCTTTGATTGCCAACGATGATTTCGGTGACACCTCAGCACTCCTCATTGCGTTGGAATCCGACACCAAAACTTATCGGCAGCTGAAAACCTATTTGGAAACCTTAGAAGACAAGCTCCGCACCGTAGAATCGGTTTCCAATGTACGCCGCTACGGAATGCAGAACGAACAGCTTAGCATTTATGTGGACAAAGAAAAAGTGGCAAGCTACGGCATCAATATTTACAGCCTATACCAAACCTTGTTGACCAAAGGAATGATTGGACCAGCGGGCAAGATCGATAATGATGAAATGGTGATTCCCATTCATATCGCACGGCCGTTTGCTTCCGAACGCGATTTGGAAGAACAAATCGTCTATTCCGATCCACAAGGCAATCACATCCGCCTTAAAGATGTGGCAAAAGTGGTTCGCGAATATCCCGAAGCCACCAGCTACACCATCAGCAATGGCAAAAAATGTGTGATCCTCTCTACCGAAATGCGCGAAGGCTACAACATCGTGCAATACGGTAAAGATGTGGAAGTAATAATGAAAGAATTTGAAAAAAACTTACCCAGCGATGTGAAGGTGTTCCGAATAGCAGACCAGCCGAAGGTGGTAGCGGATTCTATCGATACCTTTCTTAAAGAATTGGCAACAGCCATTATTGCAGTGGTTTTGGTAGTTATGTTCTTATTACCAATCCGAGTGGCAGGTGTAGCTGCTTCCACCATTCCTATTTCTATTTTTATCTCTCTGGCGGTGATGTACCTTTTCGGGATAGAGCTCAACACGGTTACCCTAGCTGCGTTGGTAGTAGTGCTCGGTATGATTGTGGACAATTCTATCGTCATTGTGGACAGCTACCTCGACATGTTGGATCAAGGAATTCCACGTTGGGATGCCGCCATCAGAAGTGCCAATATATATTTTAAGGCCATTCTGTCGGCTACACTGGCTATTGGGATTACGTTCTTCCCATTCCTTTTTACACTTACGGGTCAACTTTACGATTTCGTTTTGTCTTTTCCGTGGACGATACTTATCTCCCTGAGTACCTCCCTTGCTGTGGCCGTTCTGTTCGTTCCGTTCCTGCAATACAAGATTATTACCAAAGGCTTGCATTCCGAACACAACAAAAATCAAAAAAACAGATCGTTTCTCGATTATGTGCAAGATATTTATGATCATCTGTTGAAGAAAGTTTTTCAGTTTCCAAAGATTTCTCTTTCTCTTGGCATCCTATCGGTTTTGGTTGGCGCGGTAATGTTCCTTTTTCTGCCGCTGAAACTAATGCCAATTGCTGAGCGAAATCAGTTTGCTGTAGAGATTTATCTGCCCCAAGGAAGTTCTTTGCATCAAACCGAAAAAATCGCCAATGATTTGAGCCAAATATTGGGCAAAGACCAGCGAATAAAATCCATTACCAGTTTTATCGGCACTGGTTCTCCGCGTTTCCACACCTCTTATGCCCCAAAAATAGGCGGTCCTAACTTTGCACAGTTCATCGTCAATACAGAATCAAACGAAGCCACAGAAGAAATTCTCGATGAATACACTACTCAATATGCTCATTATTACCCCAACGCTTATGTAAAGTTCAAGCAATTGGACTACCAAATTGGGGTGGATGCCGATGTAGAAGTGCGGCTAAGCGGCGACAATATTTCCGATCTGAAAGAAATTGCAGGAAAAGTAGTATCTGAAGCAGGAAAAATGGACGAACCAATTCGTGTTTATACCAACTATGAAGAAATATTGCCTGATGTCCGCGTGGCTTTAGACCCTGTGGAATCTAATCGCTTAGGCATTAGCGAGGGCATCTTGGGCGTAGGATTGGCTTCGCGATTTGGCGGAATGCCCATTACCTCCGTTTGGGAAAATGATTACCAGCTTCCTGTGGTACTGAAATCCAAATGGGAACACAAGGATCCTGTAGCAGGCGATGTGGAAAAAGAATATATTTCGGGACTATTTTCTCCGGCTGTACCACTAAGGCAAGTTGCCAAAATCTCCACCGAATGGAACGAAGGGCAGATTGTTCGCCGCAATGGCGTACGCACCTTGTCGGTTTACATCGATTTGAAACGGGGAGAAAAAGTAAATAAAATGCAGGCCAGAATCGAGGATTTGATGAGCGGTATGGAAGACGAAATCAAAGCTAAAAACATCACAGTTTCTTACGGTGGCGTCAAAGATTCTAATAATGAAATCTTGCCAAAATTGGCAACTGCCTTGATGATGTCTATCGCTATTATATTTTTCATTCTTGTATTCCACTTCAAAAATATAACCTTAGCATCGCTCGTGTTTTCTTCTACTTTGTTCAGCATTTTCGGAACTGCTTTCGGAATCTGGGTGATGGGATTAGATTTCAGCGTCACAGCGATATTGGGCGTGGTAAGTTTGATTGGAATCATTGTCCGAAACGGAATCATTATGTACGATTATATCGAAGAACTGCGCAGCAAAGAAAATATTACCGTCCTTGATGCCTGTATAGATGCGGGAAAACGCAGAATGCGTCCTATATTATTGACTTGTCTGGCAGCATCTATGGGCGTTGTCCCAATGATTATCAGCAATAGTCCACTTTGGGCTCCGATGGGATCTGTTATCTTTTTCGGAACACTCATTTCTATGGTATTCATTCTCACAATGCTTCCGCTTATCTATTGGATGACTTATAAAAATGAAGACGAAAAGAACGTAGCTGTATGATTGCGAAAAACAAAATAGGCATCACCCTTTCGGGGGGTGGCTTCCGCGGCGTTGCTCACCTAGGAATATTGCAGTATATGCGGGAACTGGGCATAGAGCCTGAAGCGGTTTCTGGGGCAAGCGCCGGAGCATTGGTGGGAGCGTTCGTTGCTGCAGGCTATTTGCCCGAGGAGATTTACCATTTTGCCAAAAAAGAACAATTTTTCAATTATACAAGTATTTTGCGAGGCGGCGGATTGAGCACTGATATTTTTGAAAAAATTATTCGCAAGTATATTCCTCACGATAGTTTTGAGGGGCTAAAACTTCCTCTTTATGTGTCAGTTACAGACCTCACGAATGCTCAATCTCTGATTATCAATAGCGGAAGTCTTTCTTTTGCCGTCAAATCCTCTTGCAGTTTTCCCTTGGTTTTTCAGCCAGTTCTTTACGGCGAAGATACCTATCTGTGCGATGGTGGATTGATGAATAATTTTCCGGTGGAATCCATAAGGTCGAGCTGCCAGAAAGTGATTGGCATTAATGTCAATCCACTCAACAAACATCAGGGAAAATTCAGCTATACCGAGATTATAAACAGGATTATTCGCATCGCTACATCGGGTATCACCCGAGACCGAAAGGCAGATTGTGATATTTTCATACAACCCGATGAGTTAAATGACTATGGTCTTTTTGATGTCAGAAAGATAGACGAAATATATCAATTGGGATTCGCACACGCCCAAAAATTAAAGGAAGAATTTATAAACCTTAAAAAAGAGATAAAACAAGAATGAAAAAGATAATCTTAGCTACATTAATGTTCAGTTTTTCCGTTAATCTGTTTGCTCAGAGGCATCTCACGCTGCAACAAAGCAAATCCTTAGCTTTGGGAAACAATGCCAAGGTAAAAAACAGCGGATTGGAACTGGATGCAGCTCGCGAAATAAAGAAAGAAGCTTACACCAACTATTTTCCAAAAGTAAGTGCCACAGCGATGGGAATGCAAGCCTTAGACCCGCTTTTGGAAATGAAACTGCCAGGAGGCAACCTACCCGTGTACGACGGAAACCCCGCCCATTTGCTTACTGCTACGCAATTTGCCTATTTCCCGGCGGTGAATATCGGGTTGTTCAACCAATTGGCTTTGGGCTATCTCAATGTGCTGCAACCTGTCTATGCGGGTGGAAAAATTAAGACGGGCAACAAATTTACCGACTTGAATATAGAAGTGAAACAAAAGCTACAAAAATTGTCTGAGAATGAAGTGCTGCTGAAAACCGAACAACAATACTGGCAAGTCATAGCCATTCAGGAAAAGCAAAAAACACTGGACAGTTATATCAAATTTTTAGATACTCTTTATAATCAGGCCAATACGGCGTATAAAAATGGGATGATTATTAAAAATGACGTTTTGAAAGTAAGCATCAAGCAAAGTGAATTGCAGGTGAATAAAACCCAATTGGAAAACGGGAAAAAACTGTCTTTAATGCAGCTTTGCCAGACTATCGGGATAGATTATGACCCCAAAATCGTCCTTGATGATCAACTGAATGATCTTCCGGCGCCAGAAAGTTATTTTGTTTCTAATGAAGAGGTGCTGCCCAATCGTGCGGAATACCAATTGCTGGAAAAAGCCATTAGCGCTTCAAAACTGGAAACCCAAATGAAAAAAGGTGATTATCTGCCGACTTTGGGTGTGGGTCTGTCTGGCTACTATCTGGATCAGTTTGAGAGCAACCAGAAAGGTGTTTTCAACGGAATGGCCTATGCCTCTTTGTCTATCCCCATTTCCGATTGGTGGGGCGGAAAACACAAACTGAACGAATTGAAATATAAAGAAAAAATTGCGGAAAATAATCTGAATGATAACAAAGGATTGCTGCAACTCCAAATGGAAAAAGCGTGGACAGACTTGACGGAGGCAGATAAAAAAATACATTTGATTGAAGAAACTTTGGCTCAGACGAATGAAAACCTGAAAGTCAATCAAGATAGCTACAACAACGGATTGGTTCAGCTTTCGGATTTGCTGGAAGCACGAGCTCTGAAAGCAGAAACCGAGGACAAACTAATAGAAGCCAAAAGCCAATACAAAATAGCAATTACCAATTATCTGCTGCTAACGGGAAGATAAGGAACGAAAAGAAGAACGCCCAATCAGCCGCAAAAATAGTCCAAATTCCGAACGGAGGCTCAGTTCAAAGACAATCCCTTTACTTCATATCGTACATTACGAGCGCAGTAATCAGTTTCGGTTCTATGAGCGTACACTTTGGAGGCATTTTGATTTCCCTGTCCGAAATTTTCAGCAAATCGTTGAAACTGATCGGGTATATTCCAAAACCGATTTTATAGTTTCCGGAATCTACTTTTTCTTTGATTTCGATAATTCCTTGGACGTCGGAAGTGCCTTTCAGATAGGTTATTTTATCGGTATGCTTGGCATTGGTGATTCCGAATATTTTTTCGAAGATGAACTTGTCGACCATATAATGATCCAGATCATTCCCCTCTTTCAGCGCCTCGCGGATGTCGTGTTTCACATGCAGGCTGTAGAATTTGCCACCCAAATACATACTGATATGGAACTTTTGAGAAGGAAAATAAGGCTCCGTTCCTTTGTCGTGAATCTGGAAATCTTCTTTAAGTTTTTCCATAATTTGTTCTTCCGAGAGTCCGTTGAGGTCTTTTAGGAGACGGTTGTAGTCGTTGATTTTGATGGATTGGTTGGAAACTATGAAGCTGTAAACAAAATTGTAATGCTCTGTTCCGTGGGAGCGCTTATACTTGTCTCTTTGTTTTTTGGCATATTCTGCCACCGAACCTATTCTGTGATGTCCGTCAGCAATATAAAAGGAATCAATAGGATCCAGTACTTCTTTGAACTGCTGAAGTTTGAGCCGGTTATCAATTTTCCAAATTTTATGTTTCACGCCCTTCTCGTCTTTATAATTCATGATGGGCACATTTTTCTGCTCGTGGGTCATCAGCAATTCTACCTTGGAATTCGAATGATAAGTCAGCAGAACAGGTTCCGCTTGCAGATTGACTTTCTCCAGATAGTGCGCCATTTTCAGCCGGCGTTCCGTGATGGTCGATTCGTGCTTTTTGATTTTCCCATCCCAGAAATCATCGACGCTTACCAGTCCCAGCAGACCGCGGAACGTACTCTTGTCCGGCATGGTTTGTTCATAAAGATAATAAGAGGAATCGTCTTGAATCAGCTTTTTCTCTTCCAAAAGTTCTTCAAAATTGGATCGGATTTTTCTGAGATTTCTATCCACATCTTTGGATTTGCTCACAACCGCCGGCTTTATCATCTGGATATATGAATTCTCCAGATGCGCCTTTTTGTTGATCTCCTCTTGGGTAAAATTATCCAAAGAATAAGTCGGGAAGACATCTACATACTCGGGGGTTGGTCGGATTCCTTTAAAGGGTTTAAATACTGGCATATTTTATAATTGATCTTTCAGTTTAATAAGTTGTGTTGCGAGTTCTTTCCCAATCCTGTCTTGGGCATCCATTGTATTGGCGCCCACGTGCGGAGAAAGGGACATGCCGGGATGCATCAGGATCTCGACTTCCGGCGTGGGCTCTTTTTCGAAAACGTCCAATGCGGCTCCGGCTAATTTTCCGCTCTCCAGCGCATCGATCATAGCCACTTCGTTGACGACGCCGCCCCGCGCCGTATTAACGAGGAAAGCACCGTCTTTCACCATCGCAAACTCATCGGTGTCAATCAGATACCGATCCGTTTTGCCTGTGTTGAGGCTGATGAAATCTGCATTTTCCAAAACCTCATCTAAAGTTACTGATTTTATTTCGAAATTCAAAGTCTGCCCGTCGAAAAAGCTGAGGGCTACGGTACTGGTTTTCGGCGTTCTGTTGTACGCCAATATTTTCATTCCGAGAGAAATCCCGATTCTTATAACCTCCAGTCCGATATTTCCCATCCCGACGACGCCCAAGGTTTTACCGGAAAGTTCCGAAGCGTTGTGAAAGGATTTTTTCAGCGCGCTGAAGTGGGTTTCCCCTTCCAGCGGCATTAGCCTGTTGCTCTCGTGAAGAAATCGAGCCAAAGAAAAGAAATGCGCAAAAACCAATTCTGCCACAGATTTGCAGGAAGCAGTAGGCGTATTGATAACGTGCAGGCCCTTGTCTATCGCATATTCCACATCAATATTATCCATCCCGATGCCGCCTCGTCCAACAATCTTCAGACTGGGACATTCATCGATCAATTGTTGCCTTACCTGTGTGGCACTTCTCACGAGAAGCGCATCTACCTTATTTTCATTAATGAAATTGCTTAAATGCTCCGGCGAAACGCGACTGTCCAAAACCGTGATGCCGGCTTCTCTCAAAAGTTGAAATCCCGAGTCGGAAATCCCATCATTGGCTAATACGATCATGTTTTGATTCAAAAAAATGCTTTCTAATATTGAATTCCTTCAAATTTTTTTAGCTGAATTTAAAGTTCGCTAAGTTACGATATTTTCCCAAATTAACATTCATTTAACAAAAAAAAGTCTCCAAATCAAATTGAAGACCTTGTAGTTCTCATTTAAAAAATAAAATTTATTTTTTACCCGAAAAAGGGGGAATCAGAAAGTTGAAACTTAGATACTTTTCATTACATCCACCAAAACCTGAACGCTTTCTATCGGCATGGCGTTGTAGATGCTGGCTCTGTAGCCGCCAACGCTTCTGTGGCCATTGAGCCCGCTAATTCCGGCTGCTTTCCACGCGGCATCAAAAGCTTCCTGTTTAGATTCGTCTGTCAAAGTGAAAGTCACATTCATAAACGAACGATCTTCCGTTGCTGCCACACCTTGGAAATTCGGATTGCGGTCGATCTCATCGTAAAGCAACTTTGCTTTTGCATTGTTTCTAACTTCTGCAGCGGCGATACCGCCATTTTCTTCCAAATGCTTGAGTGTCAAATAGGAAGCATAGACTGCGAAGACCGGCGGCGTATTGAACATCGATTCTTTATCGATATGAACGGAATAATCTAAGTAACTCGGGATGGTCCTTCCGGTTTTGCCCAAGATGCTTTTCTTCACTACCACCAAAGTGGTTCCTGCGGGTCCCATATTTTTCTGAGCACCGGCGTAGATCAAATCAAACCGGGAAAAATCCAATTCTCTGCTGAAGATATCGGACGACATATCGCAGACCAGCAATGTATCCACTTTCGGGAATTCTTTTATCTGCGTTCCAAAGATGGTATTGTTGGAGGTGCAATGGAAGTAATCATACGCCGCATCAACGGTATAATTTTTGGGAATGTATGCGTAATTTGCTTCCTTGGAAGTGGCTACCACATCTACATTTCCGATCATTTTTGCTTCTTTTATGGCCGCCGCCGCCCAAGTTCCGGTATTGGTATAAGCCGCTTTTCCATCCACAGAAAGCAGGTTCATAGCCACCATCAGGAATTGCAAACTCGCGCCGCCTTGCAGATAAAGAACCTCATAATCGTCGCCCAGATTCATCAATCTTTTGACAATCGCTCGCGCTTCGTCCATTACCGCTACGAAGTCTTTGCTCCTGTGCGAGATTTCCAAAAGCGAAAGTCCGGAACCATTAAAATCCAAAATGGCTTCTGATGATTTTTGAAAAACCTCTTGTGGTAAAATGCTGGGACCGGCACTGAAATTATGTTTTTTCATTCGTTGAGAAAAATTAAGGGTATGATTTAGAATTGGGATATAAAATATTCGTATTCATTTAAAAAAAGAAACTTACGCCAAGGCTGCGCGGCAATTAGTCGTTGTGTAAGAAAGCTTTTTTTGCTAAAAGTTGCTCCTCCGTTTCCACGTGGTCTTCATCGGGAACGCAACAGTCCACGGGGCAGACGGCCGCACATTGAGGTTCTTCGTGGAAGCCCTTGCACTCGGTACATTTATCTGAAACGATGAAATAATAATCGTCGGAAATCGGGCGCTGTGGCGCATCGGCATCTACCTTAAGGCCGGACGGCAGCACCACCATCCCCTTCAAATCTGTTCCTTCAGATGCTTTCCAATCGACGGCTCCTTCATAGATGGCATTATTTGGACATTCCGGTTCACAAGCGCCACAATTGATACATTCGTCTGTTATCTTGATAGCCATTGCTATTTTATTTTTAATTTTGTGCAAAATTACAAAAAAAAAGCCAGCTATGCGGAGCGAAAACAAAATTTTGGGGCTCGAAAAATTAGGAAATTTCATCCACGGATTTCTCACAAAAGCAGAGATTGATTATGATGAAAAGGAAGCCCGTTTTGGCGCTTTAATTAGACGATCTGAAATCGAAAATCCTTGGTTTACCAGCGATTATCAACGGTACAACTTGCAACAATGGGCTGGACTTTTCACTCGGGAAAATGTAGAAAATTGGCTGTCGAAATATCCATTGTCGCGCACGCCAAAAAGAGTGGGTCTCATTCTGGCGGGCAATATCCCGCTGGTAGGTTTTCACGATGTTATTTCTGTGATCTTGAGTGGTCACATTCCGATTATTAAGCTGTCGTCCAAAGACCGCTTGGTACTGCCATTTCTTTTAGAATTATGGAATGGATTTTCGGATAAAGAACTGGTTTACGAAATCGTAGAAAGACTGGAAAACTTCGATGCCGTGATTGCGACGGGAAGCAATAATACAGCAAGGTATCTGGAATATTATTTCAAAAACCATCTCAGCATTATTCGGAAAAACAGAACCTCCATTGCCGTTTTGCGAGGCGATGAAACGGATGAGGAACTTCGGCTTTTGGCAGACGATATTTTCCTATATTTTGGATTGGGCTGCAGGAATGTCACCAAGCTTCTGATCCCCAACGATATGACGCTCGATAGGTTGTTCGAGAATTTCGTGAACTATCAAAACATCATCAATCATAACAAATATGCGAACAATTACGATTACAACCGCGCGGTTTACCTTCTGAACCAAGATCTCTTTTGGGATAATAATTTTGTGATGCTTCGCGAAGACGAAAAGCTGTTCAGTCCTTTATCCGTGGTTAATTTTTCCCGTTACCAGACGATGGAGGACGTGAATCGATTTATAGAAAATCACAAAAACGACATTCAAACCATCGTTGCAAAACCTGAGTTGGGATTAAAATCCATTGCCTTTGGCGAAGCGCAGCATCCCTCTTTGGACACTTACGCGGATGATGTGGATACTATGGCTTTTCTGAGCGTGATATAAGACTGGGTTCGCTATTCCAAAAAAAAAATCAGCAATAAATAAGATACTGCTGATATTTTTAAAGTCGATTTATCCGGATTCCTTTGAACGTTTGATATATTCTTGGAAAATTATTTCAATGCATTTACCGCTTCGGCATAATTCGGCTCCTGCCCTATTTCCGGCACTTGTTCGGTGTAGATTACTTTTCCGCTTTCGTCCAACGCAATGACAGCTCTGCTTAGCAAACCCTTAAAAGGAGAATCGGTAATCGTAACGCCATAATCTTCGCCAAAACTGCCTCGGAAATCGGAAAGCACCTCTACATTATCCAGTCCCTCAGCCGCGCAAAACCTGTTGAGCGCAAACGGCAGATCTCGTGAAACGTTGATTACAACTGTATTTTCCAGCGAGGCGGCTTCTTGATTGAATTGTCTGGCCGAAGCGGCGCAAACGCCGGTATCGATACTTGGAAAGATGTTGAGAAGTATTTTCTTTCCTTTGTAATCCGACAAATGCTTCTCGGAAAGATCGGCAGCAACCAATGTAAATTCCTTTGCGGTGGTGCCTACTTCCGGCAGCTGACCCACAGTATGAATTGGATTTCCTTTGAATGTAATTTCTGACATTTTAGATATGATTTATTTCTTCAAAGTTAATCGTTGATTTCTGAATACTCAAACAATTGATTCTAATTTAATAAAATTTAACTTTTGATGGTTTTTCAAAATAGAATTTTGTACCGATTGCAACAAAAATCATAGTGTTTGCGCTAAAACATCATGATAAAATACGTATTTTTGTGATCCGAAACGAAACCAAATCAAATAAATAATGTCAGAAAAAACAAAAATTATTTACACGCTTACGGACGAAGCACCGATGCTTGCAACCCACTCTTTTTTGCCTATCGTAAAGGCTTTCACATCGGTAGCAGCGATTAATGTGGTACCGAAGGACATTTCTCTTGCAGGTAGAATTCTTGCAAATTTCCCCGAATATCTTTCCGACGGGCAAAAGATGGGTGATGCTTTGGCAGAATTGGGAGAATTGGCCACGAAACCGGAAGCCAACATCATCAAATTGCCCAACATCTCGGCATCGGCACCGCAATTGGAGGAGGCCATCGCAGAACTGCAATCCAAAGGATATGCATTGCCTAATTATCCGGCAGAGCCGAAAAATGACGACGAAAAAGCGATCAAGGCCAAATACGCCAAGGTTCTGGGTTCGGCCGTAAATCCCGTTTTGAGAGAAGGAAACTCCGACAGACGCGCACCGAAAGCGGTGAAAAATTATGCAAAAGCAAATCCTCATAAAATGGGCGCTTGGTCTGCCGACAGCAAAACCGATGTTGCACATATGAACAGCAACGATTTCTACGGGACAGAAACTTCTACAACCTTAGAAAAAGATTCCCAATTCAAAATTGTGTTCTTTGGTAATGATGGAACTGAAAAAATCCTCAAAGACCTTGCACCGTTGAAATCCGGCGAAGTAATAGATTCTTCTGTCCTGAACATCCGTTCATTGAAAACTTTTGTGGAGAAGGCTATAGAAGAAGCCCAACAACGCGACGTTCTGCTTTCGGCGCATTTGAAAGCTACTATGATGAAGGTTTCGGATCCCATTATCTTTGGGGCAATCGTGGAGACTTACTTTAAAGATGTTTTCGAAAAATATAAAGACACCTTCCAAGAACTGGATGTGAATCCCAACAACGGCCTGCAAAATCTTTATGATAAAATCGCAGGCACGCCTCTGGAAGCAGATATCAAAGCAGATATCGATAAGGCATTTGCGGTCGGTCCCAAAGTCGCAATGGTGAATTCCGACAAAGGCATTACCAACTTCCACGTTCCTTCGGATGTCATCGTCGATGCGTCTATGGCGGCTCTCATCAGAAATGGGGGCAAAATGTGGAACAAAGAAGGCGCCGAAGAAGACTCGCTGGCCATGATTCCGGACCGTTCCTATGCCGGCTTCTACCAAGCGGCGATTGATGATATGAAGAAAAACGGGGCGTTGGATCCCCGAACTATGGGTTCTGTCCCAAATGTCGGATTGATGGCTCAGAAAGCGGAAGAATATGGATCGCACGACAAAACTTTTCAGGCAGAAGCCGACGGCGTGATCAAAGTTTTGGACGAACACGGAAATACTTTGTTGGAACAAAAAGTAGAAAAATTCGACATCTTCAGAATGTGCCAGACCAAAGATGCAGCCATCCAAGACTGGGTGAAACTGGCGGTAAAAAGAGCAAGATTGTCCGAAACACCGGCAATTTTCTGGTTAGACAAAGATAGAGCGCACGACAGAGAAATGATCAAAAAAGTGGAAAGATACCTGAAAGATCACGACACCTCGGGGCTCGACATCCGAATCCTTGATATAAAAGATGCGATGACGGAGACGCTGAAAAGAGCAAGAGAAGGCAAAGACACCATCTCGGTTTCCGGCAATGTATTGAGAGACTATTTGACCGACCTTTTCCCTATTCTGGAATTGGGAACTTCTGCCAAGATGTTATCTATCGTGCCATTGATGAATGGTGGCGGGCTTTTCGAAACCGGTGCAGGAGGATCTGCTCCCAAACATATCGAGCAGTTCATCGAGGAAGGCTATCTTCGTTGGGATTCTCTCGGCGAGTTTTTGGCTTTGCAAGCTTCTTTGGAACATCTGGCACAGACTCAGAACAATCCTAAAGCGCAAATCTTAGCCGACGCGCTGGACGAAGCGAATGCCAAATTCTTGGCGACCAACAAATCACCGGGAAGAAAATTGGGAACCATAGACAACCGAGGTTCGCATTTCTATCTGGCGATGTATTGGGCAGAAACTTTGGAAAATCAAAGCAAAGATGCGGAGATCGCGGCCAAATTTGCGCCCGTTGCAAAAGCCCTGCAAGAAAACGAAAAGCAAATCAACGAAGAATTGATCGGTGCGCAGGGCAAACCGCAGGATATCGATGGCTACTACAAACCGGATTTCGAAAAGACCGATGCCGCCATGAGACCATCCAAAACCTTGAATACCATTATCAACGCCATCTAAACGGTGTTAAATATTCTATAAAACCCTTGACAAATGTTGAGGGTTTTGCCTTTTAATTATATTTTTGGGCAGCTTAATCCGTCTTCTCTTCCCAACCCTAATGGTCTGCTTCAACGTCGTCCATCTTTTTATTGAGAAAAAAGATTTGCACTCCGGGCGAGTTGCGGTTTCGGTACATAACGTAACATTCAAAATGATAAGACGTAAATTTGTCATTCCGGAGGGAATCTCATTAAGTGCCAATCGTTGTATAAAAATTATTTTAAATAAAAAATTTTAATAAGCTTTGTGATATGAAAAAAATCCTCATTTTTTTTCTTTATGTCGTCGGGATGTCCCAGCTCAATGCGCAAGACCGCATAGATAAAGCCATCGAAAATCTGGAGCAGAATTATACTCAAGAAAAAGTGTATCTGCTTCTGGATAAAGATCGATATGTCGTGGGAGACAATCTCTACTTCAAAGCATTTGTCTTCAATGGATACGGCCGCTCCACGATTTCTAACACACTTTTCGTAGAACTCTATGATCACAACAAAAATCTGGTAGATAAAAAAACGGTTTTTCTGACAAAGGGCGAAGGCGACGGCACATTTACCCTGAATGAGTTTCTGAACGAAGATATTTATTTCATACGCGCTTATACCACTTGGATGGCAAATTTCCCCGAGGAATTTAATTTTATGAAACAGGTTCCGATTTATAATCCTAACTCGGATCAGAAATTAGTCCTCGACAAAAACACCAAATGGACCGCCAACGCCTTTCCCGAAAGTGGAACTTTTATTGACGGCGTCCCCACGAAAGTAGCTGTGAGGTTATATTCTCAAGGCATTCCACCGGCCAGTTGGAGTGGCTACGTCATCGATCCGGATAAACCAAATGAAAAAATAACCACTTTTAAAAATCTGGATGAAAATGTAAGTGCTTTTACCATGACGCCAAAAATTGGAAAAACCTACAAGGCAATTTTAGAAGATAGCAACGGCGCTAAACAAAGCATCACGTTACCGCCGGTGTCGGGCTCGGGCATTAATCTTCAGCTATCCGCCGATGCAAAAGGTATTGCTTACAAAATAAAAGGTGGTCAACTGGTAAATGGCCTGAAGGGCTACACAATCATCGGTACTATTAATAATCAATTGGTGTACAGAGCTAATATAAAAACCACCGAAAGCGAAGTTTCAAGCCTCATCCCAAACCAAGTCAGCAATGATGAAACCGTCATTATTAATCTTACCATTTTCGACGATAAACAAAATGCTGTTGCTCAAAGACTCTTCTTCGTCAATCCTAAAAATCTGAATATCGATCGGCCAACTTTGGCTTTTTCATTGAATAATGAGCCACGGGCTTTCAATAGTTTCGACATCGAACCCGATGGCGATTATGCAAGCTATACGGTCTTGGTAAAGGAAAAAAATCTCTCGGAGCCACAGAATGAAAACACATTGCTGAGCGCTAAATGGCTGACAGGCGATTTCATATCGCCGATTTTCAATCCCGGACAATATTTCGAAAAGACAGCCAATCCGGAAGCACTCGATGCCATCTTAATTTCGGAAAAATGGAATCGATACGATTGGGATGCGCTCTTAGCAGGCAAGAGTCCTGAAATAAAATACAAACCTCAAAAGAACCTTTCTTTCCGAGGGAAAGTGACCAACAACGGCCGTTTCATACCAAACAAAACCATCAACCTGATGCTTCAGACCGCGCATTCGGACAAAAATTTTGTACCCTTGGTGACGGATGACAACGGTTTTATCTATTTGGATAATATCTATTTTGACGAGCCTTTGACCGTGTCTTATTACCTTAATAAAGACAAAAACCAGACGAGCGAATCCGACAATCTCAATATCACATTTCAGCCATTGGTAAGCAATGTTGCTTATAAAAATCCGCTACCGGCCACAAACTATCGCTTGGTAAAAGATAAAAATGCGGCGCAAGATCCCGCGATTGCGAAAGCACTCCAGAACAAAAAAAACCGGCAAAGCATCGAGGACTTCAATCGGGAAACGCTAATCCAAGAAGTGAATGTAACAAAGAAGGTGGATAAAAAGGCCGAACTCGACAAAGAATTGTCAAGCGGGAAATTTAGCAGTTCGAATGCAACGATATTTGATTTGGTCAATGAAAACAAAGACGCCCAAAGCTCCCAAAACATCTTGCAATGGCTGCAGGGGCGAGCCGCGGGGCTCACTTTTACGATAGACAGTTCCGGGAATTACATCCCGAGCATTCGGGGTTCGCAAGCGAGTCTTTATCTGGACGAGATACCCGTGGACGCCGGCATGATCAGCTCTTTGCCCATCAGTTCTATTGCAATGGTAAAAATCTTGAAAGAGGGTGGCTTGGTTTCGAACGCGATTGCTATTTACACCAAAAAAGGTAATATGATTGCCGAGGAAGAAAGAAATACAGAGAAGACTAACAAGTTGGTTTTGAGGGGCTATGACCGATCCGTCGAATTCGAACTGCCAGACATTACCAGCGATGCCTACAAAAAAATAAGCAAAGATACCCGCGAAACCTTGTATTGGAATCCGAATCTTTCCGAAGATGGCGGTCTGGCACCCCGGGTGAAATTCTTCAACAACGACGAGGCCAAAAACCGACAAATCATCATCATCAGTTTTGATCCCAATGAGCGATTGCTCTATTACAACGAGATTATCAAGTAGATATTCACACTTCTAAAAGAGTTTTAATTTTTATTTTAGATAAATCTTTTTTATGGTCTGATGTTTGGAGAAAAATAATCATTATTAAAAAATCTACCATTATGCCTTACATCACCAAAGAAATTGATCCCGATTACAGCATTTATTACGAAGATTTCGGAGACGGACAACCTGTTATCTTAATTCACGGTTGGCCACTCAGCAGCAAATCCTGGGAACCTCAGGTTGGCGCTTTGTTAGACGCCGGCTACCGTGTCGTCACCTACGACCGACGAGGATTTGGGAAATCTCAGCCCACGCCCGGCGGATACGATTACAACAGTCTTTCGGACGATCTTCTGGAAGTTATCAGCTATTTGGATCTCCAAAATGTGGTTCTGGTCGGGTTCTCGATGGGCGGCGGAGAAGTCGTTCGGTTTCTTACCAACCACGGCTCAGAAAAAGTAAATAAAGTGGCTTTGATCTCCTCCATCATTCCGCTCGTTAAGCAGAAAGAAGACAATCCAGACGGCGTTCCTGAAAGCGCTTTGAACGAGATTCTGGAAAATCTGAAAAAGGATCGTGTCACTTTCCTCGAAGGTTTTCATAAAAATTTCTATGGTTATGGATTTCTGTCGCAGACCGTAAGCCAAGCACAGCTGAACTACGATTGGAGCGTGGCTTCACAAGCTTCGCCATTGGCGACGATAAAATGTGCAGAAAGCTGGGCAAATACGGATTTCCGTCCGGAACTTAAAAACGTGACAGTTCCTACGTTGATCGTCCACGGAGATGCTGACAAAGTGGTTCCTATAAAAACTGCGGGCGAACAAGCGGCGAAAGGAATTGCCAATAACCAATTTGTTGTTGTCGAAGGCGGACCTCACGGACTGAATGTGACCCACGCAGAGGAGTTGAATGAAATTTTGCTTAATTTTCTAAGGAGTTAGCAAAAAATAGATTACAAAAAAAGGCTGAATTCGTCCAGCCTTTCTATTTTTTACAACATTTTCAGGTTGTTCACTTCTTGTTCCGTAAGAATCCGCCAGTGGCCTCTTTTGATGTTTTTCTTGGTAAGTCCCGCAAACATCACTCTATCCAGAGCTTCTACTTCGTAACCCAACTTTTGGAAAATTCTGCGGACTACTCTGTTCCAGCCGATATGGATTTCGATCCCAACTTCATTTTTCGGTTTTCCTTCGATGAAAGAGATGCTGTCAACTTCGGCAACACCTTCTTCCAGACGGATGCCTTCCGCAATGAGTTTCATATCATCATTAGTCAATTTCCTGTCCAGTGTCACGTGATAGATTTTTTGGATGGAAAATGACGGATGTGTTAGTTTTTTCGTAATATGACCATCGTTGGTCAGTAGGATCACACCAGTCGTCTGTCTGTCTAACCTTCCAACCGGTAAAATTCTGTATGGAGAAGCATTTGCCGTCAAATCCATCACGGTTTTTCTTGCTTTTTCGTCTTTGGTGGTCGAGATGTAGCCTTTCGGTTTGTTCAATAATACATAAACCGGCTTTTCTGGTGTAATATTCTGATTATCAAAGACTACGCGATCGGTTTTCTGAACCTGATAGCCCATTTCTGTCACCACTTTTCCATTGACTTCCACAAGACCTTGCGCAATGAGCTCGTCTGCTTCTCGCCTGCTGCAGATGCCGGAATTGGCGATGTATTTATTGAGTCTTACGGTATCTTTATGAACTTCTTTGCTGATTTTTTCCAATCTTCTTTTTTGGATGAAGGATTTGGTTTTGTCTTCGGAAGTTTCCGGTTTTACGTAAGGTTTTTTGTTAAAGGGCTTTTTGTCGCCTTTTTCATATTTGTCCCGGCTGTCAAAGTTGCGTTCGCCGCCCCGGGTCGTTTTAGGTTTACGAGCATTGCTGGAAGGGCGGTTGCCGGCAGAGCTTGGTCCTTTCTCCCCAGAGTAGCGGGAACTACCGGAAGGTTTGCTGCTGCCTGCGCTTCTTGGTTTCTTGTCTCGTTCAGGTCTTTTGCCTTCTCCGCTCATTTTGAAAAAATTTTTGCAAAGATAGTGAATTAGTTAGCAGTGATGGATTCTGAGTTTAAGAATTCTGAAATTGAAAACAATGTAATTTCAAATTTAATTAAAGTCTTTTATAAAAGATATAATCTGTATTGATGGGTTCGAGTCCCGCTTGTCTCATCAGCATTGCAATTTGTCCACGATGATACGTCGAATGGTTGACCAAATGAAAAAAAATTTCTTGAATCGAATTTTCAAATGAGGCGCCTTTGGAGTTGTTGTAGCTTAGGATTTCTGAAAGTTCCCTTTCCTCGAGAATTTTGATGCTATCGGCGAGATTTGCAGAATTAATATTCACTAATAATTGATCAGGATTAATTTGCCATACCTCAAATTTGTCTTCATTAAGGATTCTCGCATTCCAAATCTGATGCGCATTGAGAATATGATTCAGAATATGCTTACTTTTCTCGCACCAGAAAGAAGAATTTGTAAAAAAATTTTCTATCAGCAGGTGGTTGAAGTGCTGATTATATTTCAGAAGATCGTGGAAATGTGCTTTCATTATTCAAACATTTCTGCCAAACGAACCGGTTTTATTTCAGAAGAATTATAAAGGTCTGAAACCGATTTCTTAACTTCCAGTTTCGGATAAAGGTTGACACCAACGATTTTAATTTTCCCTTCTTCTACCCAGCTTTGTTCTTTGATAGCTTGTTCGAAAATCATTTTTTGGATTTCTCCGGATTTCAATAATTCCAAATAACCTCCTTTTTCCTCGATATCAAGGAATGATTTCCAAGATTTTTCGGCCAATTGTTGCGTAATATCTTCCACGAAATAGCTGCCGGCAGTCGCATCTTCAAAAACATTGATGATGCTTTCATAAGCCAACACAATTTGCTGTTTGAATGAGATTTCTTTGGAAAGTTCGGTCGGATTTTCTACCTTGTAATTGTTGCTATAGACCGCATCTGCACCGCCAATCATCGCCGAAGCCAATTCTAAAGTGGAACGGATTAGATTATTTTCCTGATCATTTTTCGCCTTGTTTCGGAACGAAGTTTCCACAAAAATATAAGGAATCAAATCTTTCCCAAATTCCTTAGAAAACTGATTGAAAAGATATTTGAAAGCCCTGATTTTTGCAATTTCAAAAAAATATTGGCTTCCTACTGCAAAGCGGAAAATCAATTGATTTAAAACTCCGGAACCAAATTTCTCAACCAGTTCTTTAGATTTAGCTAAAGCAAAACTTAACTGATGAATGATGGAAGCGCCGGAATTCTGATGAAAACTGACATCAATACAAATATTTCTATCGAAGTTTTTGGATAATAATTCCCCGGCAAGATGTTCATTAATTAAAGCTTTTTGGTCATCAGAAAAAACATCAATCAATGAAAAATAACGGTTGGAATCTTCCGTCAAAATATGTTCTGCTAAATCGGCATTATTGATGAAAACCGCTTTTTCTTCCAGATTATCAACATTTTCGTTGATGAGGAATGCGAACGCCTGCTCATCCAAGCCTTTCTGATAATCTGCTACCAAGTGCGTGCTTTCTTCGATTTTTGGAACGTGTTGATAGTCCGACTGGTTGTAATAAAAAGGTTTTACAACAATGTTTTCCAAGTTCTCCTTTTGCAGAATCTCGTAGATATTGTCGGTTTTGAGTTGCTTTTTTACGAGCGCTTCCCACTCTTCCAATGTATTCATTCTGTGAGTTTTATGTTACTTCTTAGCCATTTTGGAACTATCGACTACTAGGATGAAAATTTCTTCATTGGGTTTTTTCATAAAGTAATTTTCTCGCGCATACTTTTCCTTTTCGGCTTTATCGTTCATCAGTTTACGGTAAAATTTGTCATTCTTTTCGTATTCTGTTTTATAAAAATTAAGCTGTTTTTCGTAGCGTTTGATCTCGCCATTCAGTTCATTGATGACCAAAAAAGAAGTGCTGTCGAAGAAGATCATCCAGATCAAAAAACCTACAAGCGTCAGCAAATATTTGTTGAAAACATACCTTTGGAAAAACCTGCGTGTCGGAGATTTTTTCTTGATGTCTTTGATTAATTCTTTCATATTGAAAATATATTATTTCTAAGGCAAAATGATATCGCAAAGCGACTTCATAATTAATGAACTTTTTTAAGCGAATTATTGATAACAGTCGTCAGAAAATCAATGGCAACCGAGTTTTGTTTCATATTTGGGACAATCAAATCGGCTTCGTTTTTGGAAGGCTCGATGAATTCCTGATGCATCGGTTTGAGAGTCGTCTGATACCTATGGAGGACTTCTTGCAAATCGCGCCCTCTTTCCTGCGTGTCGCGTCGGATTCTTCGGATCAGTCTCTCGTCGGAATCGGCATGAACAAAGACTTTCAAGTCAAATTCCTTCAGTAGTTCTTTATTGGTCAAAACCAAAATACCTTCTACAATCAAAACATTTCTCGGCTCTACGGTTACGTGATCTCCGGTTCTGGAGTGCGTCACGAAAGAATAAACCGGCTGCTCTATGCTTTGATGATTTTTCAATGCTTTCACGTGGCGCAGCAGCAAGTCGAAATCGATGGATTTCGGATGATCATAGTTCAGGACTTCCCTCTCCGAAAGCGTCAGATTGGGATTGTCGTGATAATAATTGTCCTGAGACAACACGTTGACTCCTTCTACATTCAGCTGTTGGAGAATTTTGTTGACCACCGTCGTTTTTCCGGAACCGGTGCCTCCGGCAATTCCTATCACGAGCATCCTTTTCATTTTTTACAAAAATAATATAATTTTATTTGCCGTCGGTTTATAAAATTGAAAAGTTGAAGATTCAATCCAAAAAGAAAGACCAGTGAAAACTGGTCTTTATCTATCGCGATCCGCTTCTTCGGGAGTTATCTTGAGGCGCGGCTGGCTGAGCAGGATTATTTTGCGGAGCAGATTTTGGCGGATTCTGCGGCCGGATGCGCACATTATTTTGAGGCTGAGTTCTTGTTCCGCTATTAGCCCTGGGCTGCATTCGAACCGTATTTGGAGATGGGTTTCGCGTGGCACTATTTACCTTCTGTGGTGCCTCAACACTCTTTTGGGTTCGCGTTGCATTTTGTTGCGTTCTTGTGGTGGACGGTATTCTTGCATTATTCGGAATCTGATTTTGCAAATAATTTCTTTTCGGAGATACAATCACAGTAGTTCGGTTTCTGTTTTTCGGGACATAAACAACGCCATTTTGGTAGTAATTGTTATTATAATCCAGATAAACCACGTTGGGAGCGTACCAAAAGCCATCCGGCGACTGGTAATATCCGGCTCTGTAACCATCCGAGAATCCCTGAGAATAGGGATCAGCAGCCGCATATCCGCCGCCGCTTGTAGTACAAGAGAACACAACGAAGCTGAGAAGAGACAGAGCTACCATTTTTGTTATATTTTTCATTTTATTTCTCATTATAATCATTTTATTTGGAATCTTATATAGTCACAAAGAATCTGCCAAATCTAAATTCAGCAACTTTTTATTTAAATTAAAAAATTCATTCTTCCGGAGAAATGCCCAAAATATAATAAAAAACGGCAAGATCGCGCGCGAGAAATTCCCGGGTGTGATTCCTATAAAAACTTTCATTTTTGGTCACATCTTGCGCATCAAATCCCAAGGCATTCATCCCGTTGTTTCTGGCAAAAAACAAAGCGCGCATATTGTGGAAACCCTGCGAGACGATGATGACGTTTTTCTGCTTATAGATATTTTTGCAGTTCAGGATGCTTCTGTGCGTGTTGAAGCCTTTTGGATCTTTGATAATAATCTCCTCCGGGACGCCTTCATTATAAACCAAAAAATTCTTCATCGCTTCGGGCTCATCATAATTTTCACTTTTCTCTCCGCTCACGATGATTTTTTTGATTTTTCCGTGATGATAAAGTGTGCCGACTGCATCCATTCTTGCTGTAAAATAGGGATTGGCAACGCCGGAACGCATCTTGGGCGAGGTTCCCAGCACCAAGGCACAATCTCTCGGTGGCACTTGGCTGATCTTGGTATAGGTGCGGCCGCTCGTCAAGGCATACACCCAAAAATTGGCCAGAATCATCAGCAAAATTCCCAATTCCAAAAGCCGAAAAGCGATTTTCAAAATATTGAGTGCTCTACCCATACTCAAATTATATCAAAATCCAAAAATATCTCCTTACTCATTGCAATTGCCGTACAAGGTAAGATTTTTCCCTGATCTTTTTCGTGATCGGTGAGATATTCGTCTTCGGTCATATCCACTTTGCCCGCTCTCAAATAGCAAAGACAGCTGCCGCAAACACCGGATTTGCAAGAATATGGGAGATTGTACCCCAGATCCAATAGCTGATGCAGGATCTTTCTTTCGTTATTTTTCAGGATAATGCCGTCTTTTTCAATGTGATTGAATTTGATTTTGACTTTCACATTTTCTATCAGTGGAAACTCCTTTTCGCGCGGATAGATATCCTCGTTGTAAGCTTCAAACAGTTCAAAATGAATATTTTTTTTTGGGATTCCGTGGTTGTAGCAGGCGTTTGCGACAGATTTTATCATTGGCCCGGGACCGCAGATCAGGACTTCATCGGTATTATCCCAGATTGTGGATTCCTCATCGTCTTCATCCAGATGCAAAAGTTGATTGATAATCAGCGAAACTTTCTTTTCATCGATTCTCCCCTCGAACAGCTTGTCTTTCACCGATTCCTGGGAAAGAAAATAAAAACATGCCAGCCGGCCTGCATATTGTTTTTGAAGATTTGTCAATTCATCTTTCAGGATGATGTCTTCCTCGCTTTTGTTTCCGTAGAAGAGAAAGATCCGCGTCGATTTTTCTTCATAAAGAATATTTTTGATGTGACTGATAATGGGCGTAATGCCGATGCCGGAAGCAAATGCGATGATGGTTCGTTTTTCATTGGGCTTGGAGCGCAGAAAGAAACGGCCTTGAGGTTCGCTCACAGAAATCTCATCTCCGACGTCATAATTTTCGAAAAGAAATTTTGTGGAGCTGCTATCGCCATTGATCTTGATGGCCAAAGCTATTTTTTCTTCAAAAGGTGCCGACGTAAAGGAATAATCGTTCCGGATTTCCCTTTCTTGGAAGTGATATTTCAACGTGACACATTGGCCCGCTTTGTAATCATATCGCGATTTCAGCTCAGGTGGAACTTCCAACTCCAGCGCAAATGCATGTTTGGTCAGTTGTTGTTTTTTAGCTATTTTTAGCCTGTGAAACTGAGGCTGATTGGCTACTGTTAATAGATTCTCCATTGTCAAGAACCAAATTTAATGAAATTTGACAGAAGAAAAAATCTAAATTTGCCGAATACTGTTTAATATGAACTATAGACCTACCGAGTTTTTTTTGACGCTGCATTTTTAGTTTTACAAAGTTGTGAAACTTATAAGAAAATGAAAAAAATTCTTATCTAAGCAAAGCGGCTTTGCGAAGCTCAAACATTTATTAATAAACGATCTCAATAAACTTTGTCTTCAAATTATTATAGAATTAAAATTATGAAAAAAATTATCATCTACTCCATCTTGTCAATGAGCTTGTTAGCTTGTAAAAAGAATAATGAAAAAGTAGCTGAAACTCAGGCCAAAGAAGACTCTATACAAGTTGAACCTTCAAAATCCGAAGCTGACGTTGCAGAATTGGCGGAGTTTTCTCCGGAAAAAATATCCAATTACCTTCAGAATAATCATCCCGATACTTTGTATGTGACCAATTTTTTCGCCACTTGGTGCGGACCGTGCGTGCGCGAAATTCCTTTTTTTCGCAAGAAAATGAATGAATTAAAAGGCCAGCCCGTCAAGTTCACCTTTGTAAGTCTGGACAACAAGAGCGATTGGAATAGTGCAGTGCCTAATTTTGTAGATGAACAAAACATCAGAAAACAAGTAGTTCTGTTAGACGGAAGTCTTTTGAAACCTGAGTTTTTCAAGCAAAATTTCAAAACTTGGACAGGCGAAGCAATTCCTTTTACTTTGATGAAAAAAGGCGATAAATCTGATGAAACCATCGGATCGATGAGTGAAGAAGCCCTTGACCGCAAGATAAAACAGCTGCTAAATTAATTATGTGAAAATCTGCACAATATATAACAGAATTAATGCTTGATAACCGATGAAACGCTTTCCCGTCATAGTTTTCTTGCTTGTGATGTGCAGCATTCTGGCTTTTGTTATCAATTTGAATACAGGTTTTGCAAAACTCACGTTTTCCGATTTTTTGAATTCAAATAAAGAAAATTTTCAAATCGCGGGATTCCGAATCAATCGCGCTTTAGCAATGATTTTGGCCGGAATTGCAATCCCGACGAGTGGTTTTCTTTTGCAGGAATATTTCAAAAATCCTTTGGCCGGACCGGATGTTTTGGGAATCACGTCGGTTTCCGGTTTGTTTGTCGCGTTTTACATTTTCTTTTCGCAGGATATTCCGATTCCGGATTTTCTGCAGAACAGTTTCATCAGCTTGTCATCAATTCTTGGAAGTGTAGTTCTGATGTTGGTTTTGCTTTTATTTTCCAATCGATTTCGCGACAAAAGTTTCATCATAATTTTCGGTTTTCTGATTTCTGCTTTGGCTGGCGCCATTGTTTCTTTTCTTCAATTTTATGTCGAAAGTCAAAGTTTGAAAAACTATATTTTATGGACTTTCGGAGCGAATAACCAAGCCAATTTTTCTCAAATTTCCATCTTAACCATTTTAATAATTATCGGATTCTTTTTCACTTTCAAATCTATCAAACCGTTGATTGGTAATGCTTTGGGATCGGCTTATGCTCAGAGTTTTGGTGTCAGCCAATCGAAATTGAAAATCAGTATTATTCTCGCTTCTTCTATTCTATCGGCTTCTGTGACGGCTTTTTTGGGGCCGATTTTATTCATTGGCGTTGTGGTGCCGCATTTTTGCAGAATGCTTTGGAATCCCGCTCAGCTTTGGCATCAATGGATTTTGAATATCGTTTTGGGAATTTTGATAATGCAGGTTTTTTCGATTATTTCAGAACTCAGTCAGTTTCCGATTAATATTATTACGACGTTTTTTGGGATTCCGGTGATATTGTTGATGCTAATTAAAAAGAAATGATGATGAATTTTCTCAAAATAATTAACGCATCCATCGGATATTCAGAACCATTAATTTCTGACATCAATACTTCCTTAGAATTAGGCGAAGTCTGTCTTTTGATGGGCAATAACGGCATTGGAAAAACGACTTTAATCAAATCAATTCTCGGACAGAATAAACTTTTGAACGGCGAAATTTCAATCAACGGAAAATCAATTCAAACACTAAATCCAAACGAAATAGCTTCCAAAATTGCCATCGTCTTTTCAAAATCCGAAATACCTGAAAATTATACCGTTACAGATTTAATTTCACTTGGAAAATACATTCACTATCCTTATTATTTTAAATTGAATGAAAAGGATAAAACTGAAATCGATGAAATAATTGATCAGCTAAATCTTACCCAATTTAGAAGTAAAAAATTAGCAGAACTTTCGGATGGAAATCTTCAAAAAGCTTTTATTGGAAGAGCTTTGGCGCAAAATTCTCCTTTCATTATTTTGGACGAACCCACCACGCATTTGGACGAAGAAAACAAATTGATGATTCTTTCTTTAATTCGAAATTTAGCAAAAAATGAAAATAAACTGATTCTTTTTTCGTCCCACGATTGGCGATTGGCAAAGGAATTTTCGGATAAAATCTGGTGGTTGAAAAACAGAAAACTCACCAGCGGCATTGCGGAAGAAGTCATCCTCAGCAATCCTGAATTAATAACCCCAAAAATCCTCGAATTCAACCCAAATTTTCGACCGCCGGAAATAGATGCGCCAAATTTGGAAAAAGAAATGATGTTTTCGTTTCTTCAAAAAAACTTTTCTGCAGATCTGCAAAAATTCAAACTGACCTTCCAAAATGATCAATGGGAACTGAAAATGGGTAATTTTTGTGACAATTATCATACTTTCTCAGATGTGAAACAATCGCTACAATTCCTTATCAATAGTGGCGATACCGAACATTGAAAGAATTACAATTTTTTAATTATTAAGTTTTGCATAACAATTAAGTCGCAACAAATCAAATAGTTACATATTCTATCACGGAAATACTATGCATGCATAGTATTTTTTTTATATTTGTAAAAAGCACTCAATATGATCACTATGGAAAAGAAAACTTCCGAAAAAGTCGAAAGCGTGGACTTGATGCTCAAGTCTGCTTGGTTGGCAGTCTCGAAAATGTATTCCGATCAGGCCTCATTGTACAATTCCACTGCGGTTCAGGCACTTACATTACTAAAAATCGATCCGAAAGAAGGAACGAGAAGTACCAATCTGGGTCCTAAAATGGCGATCGAACCTACTTCTCTCACAAGAATCATCAAACTTCTGGAAGACAACGGCTACATCTACAAAGAAAAAACCACCACTGATAAACGTGAAGTTATCATCAAGTTGACGGAAAAGGGAATCCATTCCAGAAACTTATCAAAGGAAGTGGTGCTCAATTTTAATAAAAAAGTGCTGGAAAGGGTTCAGCCGGAGAAATACGAGATCTTCAAAGAAGTGATGAACGAAATTCTCAAAATTGCTAATGAACGTAATTATAGAAACAAATAATAAATCTCAATAAATGAACAGAAAAATAAAACACGTAACGGTTCTCGGCTCCGGCGTGATGGGCTCCGGAATTGCCTGCCACTTAGCTGGCAACGGGATTCAGGTTTTGATGTTGGATATGCCTCCCAAAGAATTGTCGGACAAAGACAAAGCAGCGGGCGCAAATCCAGAAAGTAAAAAGTTCAGAAACAGCGTGGCGCAAGGGCATCTTGATAACGCCCTGAAAAGCAACCCCTCGCCGATCTACGACAAATCCTTCGCTTCCCGAATTACGGTTGGAAACTTCGAAGATGATTTGGAAAAAATCAAAAATTCGGATTGGGTAATCGAGGTTATCGTGGAAAGATTGGACATCAAGCAATCGATGTTCGAGAAAGTGGACAAGCTTCGCAAACCCGGCACTTTGATCACCTCCAACACCTCTGGAATTCCGATTCACCTGATGTCGGAAGGAAGGTCAGAAGATTTTCAGAAGTATTTCTGCGGAACGCATTTCTTCAATCCGCCACGATATTTGAAATTATTCGAAGTGATTCCGGGACCGAAAACCGACAAATCGGTCGTTGATTTCTTGATGTCGTATGCGGAAAAATTCCTTGGGAAAACCACGGTGCTTTGCAAAGACACGCCGGGCTTCATCGGAAACCGAATCGGCGTTTACTCTATGGCCAAAATTATGGAACTCACGGAGGAAATCGGCTTGACCATTGAGGAAGCCGATGCTCTGACGGGCGATTTGCTGAACCGCCCAAAAACCGGAACTTTCAAATTGGGAGATTTGGTTGGTCTCGACACCGCCGTCAGTGTTACAAAAGGCTTGCAAGCCAATCTAAAAGATGACGAAATGGTGCAGGCGCTTAAGGATTCTAAAACTCTGAATTATCTGATCGAAAATAAATTCTTTGGAGATAAAAGTAAAAAAGGATTCTATTATAAAGAAAAAGATGCCGGCGGAAACGTCAATCGTTTTGTGCTTAATTATCAGACACTTGGCTACGAACCTACGAAACAACCGAAACTTCCTATCGTGCAAGCAGCTAAGGAAGCCGGAAGTCTGAAAAACCGTTTGCCGATTTTGCTGAAAGATGAAACCAAAGCAGGCGAACTGATTAGAAAACATTATGCTTCGCTTTTTGCCTACGTTTCGCAACGCGTTCCGGAAATCACCGACGTATTCTACTCCATCGATGATGCGATGAAAACCGGCTATGCGTGGAAATACGGACCTTTCGAAAACTGGGATTTTCTAGGCGTGCAGAAAGGAATCGACTTGGTGGAAAGCGAAGGTTACAAAGTGGCCGATTGGGTGAAAGAGATGCTGGCAAACGGCAATGACTCTTTCTACAAATTGGAAAACGGAAACCAACTATTCTATAACCAAAATTCAAAAGCATACGAACCTATTCCCGGGAAAGATACCTTTATAATTCTAGATTATATCAGAAAAGAAAAGACCGTTTGGTCCAATTCTGAATCTGCATTGATTGACCTTGGTGACGGCATTTTGAACTTCGAATTCCGTTCAAAAATGAACACGTTGGGCGGCGGTGTTTTGGAAGGCATTAGCAAATCTATAGAGATCGCAGAGAAGGATTATCGCGGTTTGGTCATTGGCAATCAAGCCGAGAATTTCTCAGTGGGCGCCAATCTTGCGATGATTATGATGATGGCCGCTGAGCAGGATTGGTATGAGCTCAATATGGCCGTTGCTCTGTTCCAATCAACTTCTATGAAACTGAGATATTCATCCATTCCGGTAATAGCAGCACCGTTCGGTATGACGCTGGGCGGCGGCTGCGAATTCTCAATGCATTCAGACAAAATCGTAGCAGCAGCGGAGACGTACATCGGTTTGGTAGAAGTTGGCGTTGGTCTCATTCCGGGCGGCGGCGGTACCAAAGAGTTTGCCCTAAGGGCTTTGAAAGGAACCCTTCCAGACGATGTCAAAACCAATCATTTGAGAAATTACTTTATGAACATTGCAACCGCAAAAGTAGCGACTTCTGCGCACGAAGCCCGGCAAATGGGGATTTTGACCGACAAAGACATCATTGTTGTCAATAGAGATCGTCAGATAGCCGAAGCGAAACGTCAAGCAATTGTGTTGGACGAATTGGGATATACACCGCCAGTTCCGGAGAAGGTAAAAGTGCTCGGCAGCGAAGCAATGGGAATGTTCTACGTTGGAACCGACCAAATGGTTGCCGGCGGTTATGCCTCAGAACACGACCGACTCATCGCAAACAAAATCGGCTACGTGATGACGGGCGGAAATCTTTCCGAACCAACGGAAGTTTCAGAACAATATCTTTTGGATTTGGAAAGAGAAGCCTTTCTCTCCCTTTGCGGCGAGAAAAAAACTTTGGAAAGAATCGCCGGAATGCTGAAGACAGGTAAGCCGGTGAGAAACTAGATGTTTTGTAAAATGTAAAAAGTATTAATGTATTAACGATGCACAATTTTAGAGATTTAGAAGTTTGGACAAAATCGATGAAACTTTGTAAAACCTTTTACTTGTCTTCTAATAATTTTCCACAAGAAGAATTGTTCGGATTGACTTCTCAGGCAAGAAGAAGTGTAATTTCAATTCCGTCTAATTTTGCTGAAGGTGCTGGTCGTGATACAAATGCTCAATTTTCTCATTTTCTGAATATTGCATTAGGCTCATCATTCGAATTTGAAACCCAAATATTAATTGCTAAAGATTTGCAATTCTTTAAAAATGATGATTTTAATATCATTTACTCCGAAATCAAACACATACAAAATATGTTAGCAAAATTGAAGCAGAATTTTAATACTCAAACATTTTAAAATCGTAAATACATTTTACATTAATACCTAAATACAACAAAATAAAAATGGAAGCATACATAGTAACAGGATACAGAACAGCAGTGGGCAAAGCGCCGAAAGGTTCTTTGCGTTTTACCCGCCCCGATGATATGGCGGCAACTGTGATAGAACGTCTGA
This sequence comes from Chryseobacterium sp. SC28, assembly GCF_003932955.1. GTDB lineage: Bacteria > Bacteroidota > Bacteroidia > Flavobacteriales > Weeksellaceae > Epilithonimonas. The sequence continues at coordinate 59,027 of NZ_QOVY01000010.1, read as the reverse complement.
TGAAAGATGTTCCAAACCTAGACCCCGCCCGCATCGACGATTTGATTGTCGGTTGCGCGATGCCGGAGGCAGAACAAGGACTCAACGTCGCAAGGCTGATTTCATTAATGGGATTGGACACCGACAAAGTGCCGGGCGTGACGGTAAACAGATATTGCGCATCAGGATCGGAATCGATTGCGATTGCATCAGCGAAAATCAAAGCCGGAATGGCAGAATGCATCATCGCTGGTGGTGCAGAAAGTATGTCGTACATCCCAATGGGCGGCTACAAACCAATTCCTGACACCGATTTGGCAAAGAAACATCCCGATTATTATTGGGGAATGGGACTGACGGCAGAAGCCGTAGCCAACGAATTCAAAGTCAGCCGAGAGGAGCAAGATCAGTTCTCCTTCAACTCTCATCAAAAAGCCATTAAAGCCATTAAAGAAGGAAAATTTGAGCGTCAGATTGTTCCAATTGATGTAAAATATAATTTCCTGGACGACAAGGAAAAAGTGCAGACCAAGGAATATGCGTTTGAGCAAGATGAAGGCCCAAGAGCGGATACTTCCTTGGAAGCTTTGGCGAAATTGCGGCCTGTGTTTGCAGCCAATGGCTCTGTGACGGCAGGAAATTCTTCTCAAACTTCCGACGGCGCTGCTTTTACGATGATAATGTCCGAAAAAATGGTAAAAGAATTAAACCTGACACCGGTAGCGCGGCTGGTCTCCTATTCCACCGTTGGCGTTCCGCCAAGAATTATGGGAATCGGACCGATGTACGCCATTCCAAAAGCGTTGGAACAAGCTGGGCTCAAACAATCCGACATCGATTTGTTTGAATTGAATGAAGCTTTTGCTTCTCAATCTGTAGCTATCGTACGAGAATTAGGATTGAATCCGGACATCGTGAACGTGAACGGCGGCGCCATCGCACTTGGGCATCCACTTGGCTGCACCGGCACAAAATTAACCGTCCAACTTCTCGACGAAATGAAACGCAGAAACAGCAAATACGGCGTCGTGACAATGTGCGTGGGAACAGGTCAGGGAGCGGCGAGTGTGTTTGAGTTGCTATAGACAAGGAGAAAAAAGAATAAAGAGAAAAGACTTTTATTAATGAAACATAACTTTAAGAATCTGAATGTTTGGAAATTATCCCTCGAATTAGCAGATGAAATTTATGCAATTACAGAAAGTTTTCCTAAAAATGAAGAATTCGGTTTGAAATCTCAAATAAGAAGATGTACAATTTCGGTTGCTTCCAATATTGCAGAAGGTTCAAGCAGAACTTCACAAAAGGACTTTAATAGATTTTTAGAAATCAGTTTGGGCTCTCTTTATGAATTACAAACGCAGATAATAATTTCTTCAAGAAGAGATTATATCGAACAATCGAAATTTGAATTAATAGAAAATAAAATCACCGAATTACAGAGAATGATTTCAGGCTTCCAAAAAACATTGCATTGGTAAGTCTTTAATCTTTTCTCTTTATTCTTCAATCAAAAAAAATATTATAAATGAGTACCGAAACCAAAACACTGAACGGCGGCGAATTTCTCGTAAAAGATATCACTGCCCAAGACATCTTCAGCATCGAAGAACTTTCTGAAGAACAAAAAATGCTACGGGATTCTGCAAAAGAATTCATCGATAAAGAAGTCGTTCCCAACAAGGAAAGATTTGAGAAAAAAGACTATGCTTACACGGAAGAAGTGATGCGGAAAATCGGAGAAATGGGATTCTTAGGTCTCGCCGTTCCGGAAGCATATGGCGGACTGGGAATGAGCTTCGTCTCTACCACGCTGGCTTGCGATTATCTGTCCGGTGCAACGGGTTCTTTAGCAACTGCTTACGGCGCCCATACCGGAATCGGTACTTTGCCCATCTTGCTTTACGGTACCGAATACTTGAAAAACAAATACCTCCCGGACTTGGCTGTAGGAAACAAATTCGGTTCTTATTGTTTGACAGAGCCCGAAGCAGGATCTGATGCCAACAGCGGAAAAACAAAAGCCAGATTGTCGGACGATGGCAAGCATTACATCATCAACGGACAGAAAATGTGGATCTCCAACGCCGGTTTTGCAGACACTTTCACTTTTTTTGCCAAGATAGACGACGACAAAAACATCACCGGTTTTGTCATCAACCGTTCGGAGCTGGAAAATCCGGATAGTTTGACCTTCGGCGAGGAAGAACACAAATTGGGCATTCGCGCATCTTCTACCCGTCAGGTTTTCTTCAATGATCTGAAAGTTCCGGTAGAGAATCTTTTAGGCGAAAGAAATAACGGTTTCAAAATTGCGCTGAATGCACTGAATGTTGGCCGAATCAAGCTGGCAGCCGCTTGTCTTGATGCACAAAGAAGAATCTTTAACCATTCTTTGAATTATGCGGCAGAGAGGAAGCAATTTGGCGTTTCTATCAACACGTTCGGAGCCATTCGCAAGAAGCTGGCGGAGATGGCAACCGGCATTTTCGTGAGCGAAGCAGGCACCTACCGAGGCGCAAAAGATATCGAAAACAAAATTGAGGAATTCGTTTCAGGAGGAATGCAGCACGAGCAAGCAGAGCTGAAAGGTGTGGAGGAATTTGCGGTAGAATGTTCTATCCTGAAAGTTTACGTTTCCGATTTGGCGCAGCACACCGCAGACGAGGGCATCCAAATCTTTGGCGGAATGGGCTTCTCCGAAGATACGCCGATGGAGGCTGCCTGGAGAGATTCCAGAATATCCAGAATCTACGAGGGAACTAACGAAATCAACCGACTTCTTGCCGTGGGAATGCTCATCAAACGGGCAATGCAAGGCAAAATCGACCTTTTGACGCCTGCAAAAAATGTAGCTAAAGAATTGATGGGAATACCTTCTTTCGACCTTCCGGATTATTCAGAATATATGTCTGAGGAAAAAGAAGTCATCAAAAATCTGAAAAAAGTATTCCTGATGGTTTCCGGATCTGCCCTTCAAAAATATATGACGGAAATCGAGCAGCAACAACATCTGCTTCTGAATGCTTCCGAAATCCTCAACCAAATTTATATGGCAGAATCGGCCATCCTGAGAGCTGAGAAACATTTCGATACCGACTCTGTGGAAGCTGCGATGGCAAGACTGAATCTTTATAAAGCGGTGGAAATCGTCTCAACCAGCGCCAAAGAAGGCATCGTATCTTTCTCCGAAGGCGACGAACAAAGAATGATGCTGGCAGGACTTAGACGTTTTACAAAGTACGTCAACACGCCAAATCCGATTGCCTTGACAGAAAAAGTTGCCGCTCATTTTATTGGGAAAGGGTCTTACTAAATTATCAATTTAAAATAACCGAAAACGCCTAAGAAATTTCTGAGGCGTTTTTTGATGCTAAATAATATTTTTGTTATAAATTTCCAACGCAGAATTAAAATTTTGAGATTTATATGATTTAATATTATTCAAATATTCTACAATTTTTTCAATGTTTGCTGGTAATTCAAATTTATAATTTATAAAATTGTAATTTGAATAAACTTGATTCAATTTTAAGGCTTCTATTTCTGAAAATATTGGTAATAATTGGTTTTTTGGTTTTACATTTTTATCGACTAGATTAATATCGATTTTAAGATAACTATTTATAGTATTTAATATATTAACTATTCTGATAAAAGGATGTGGGTGTTTTCTTTCATAGTAATAAATTTCGCTCTCACTATGTTCAAAATTTGAAATATAATAGTACAAGTTTGAACAAATTATTTGAGTAAAATATTCCACAGAAATCTCCAACATAGAGTCACTAAAATGCTGTCTACAATATTGACTAATATGTCTTGCTAATTGAATCGAACTAAATGTATCAGCGTCAATCTCTTGATAATGTTTTTCTTTTTCATATGTATTTAAAACTGATTCTTCATCTAATTCGTAAAATTTATCACTTTTTGTGAATTGTAATAGATGTGCAAACTCGTGATAAAATGTAAATAAAAAGCAGAATTGATAAATTAATCTTTCAACTGGAATATCAAGATATTTTGAAAATTTTTCGTGTCTTTTATTGTATTCTATTAATTCATCATTTTTTAATGTCCTATTGACTACATTGACAACTAATCCCGATGTGAATTTTATTATATATGTGTTTTTATTAAATCCAGCATAAGCATTATTATTAAAGGCATTTTTATAAATTAGATAAAAATTTATTAAAGAATATTTATTAGCTTCGAACTCAAAAATTTTAAAAAGTTCATTGTATATATACTCAAAATCAGAGAAATAATCTGAGAATTCAAAATCAGTAAAAATCTCAGTTTGGTCAATAAAACCAGTCATTATCAATTTATCAATCTTAAGTAAATATTTTTCCATAATTATTCAATTTCAAACTAATTAATCAAAACAAACTCAACTGTATCCCACCATTTGGTTTCAGCGGCTTCGCATCACCAAAAACTGTTTTTCCGCCGTATTGCCAAGAGTTTTGTCGCTCCTCTTCTATCACTTTTTCAAGATTAAAATCCGGCGTAAAGTCCGCTTCTGTTCTCAACGCGATCTCGTGAAGTTTTTTGATGGCTTGGCTCTTATCCATATTTCCCAACTTAGATTTCTCGATGCCGGTTCTTAGGATAGCAATGGTTTCGTCGTAGGTTTTTGTAGGCACAGGAAACGGATGTCCGTCTTTCCCGCCGTGTGCAAAAGAATATCGCGCAGGGTCTGCAAATCGGGAGGGCGCACCGTGAATCACTTCACTTACAAGCGCCAAAGACTGCATCGTTCTGGGACCAACGCCTTTCAGCATCAGCAATTCCTCAAAATTCTCGGGCTGATTTTCTCTCGCCAACCAAAGAATATTCCCCAGTTTTTTCATATCCACATCGTTGGCCAAAACCTCGTGATGCGCCGGCAAAATCAACCTTTGGAAATCCTGCATCCATTTGTCGGAATCGGTTTTTGTGATGTCAACAATGCCGTTTCTGCTTTGTTCTGCTTGGGAAGAAGTCAGATTGAGAATATTTCCACGATTCACACCTGAAATCCCGGTATGAGGCTCATTCACAAAAGAACTCACATTCTCAGAAAGCCAATGATAACGCCTCGCCGTGCCATCGGAATCGTGCATCCCTTGCTGAACAACCGCCCAATTTCCTTCGTCGGACAAAATAAAATTATGAAGATAAAGCTGATAACCATCTTGGATAGCCGTGTTATCAACTTTCGCAGAAAGTTTACTGCATCGGACGAGTTCCGTGCCGTCAAGTCCCGTGGAATCTGCAATTTTCAGAAGCTCGCTGGGCGTTTCTTTAGAAAATTTTCCTTTTCCGCCGGCAATGTAGATTCCGAGCGATTTAGAATTCGGATTGATGGCACGTTTCAAAGCACCCATCACAGAAGTCGTGATGCCGGAGGAATGCCAATCCATCCCCATCACCGCACCAAAACTTTGGAACCAAAACGGGTCTGCCAGTCTTCTCAGAACTTCATCTTGCCATAATCGGTCAGAATCACTTCCACGATGGCGAGCCCGAGTTTCGACATACGCTCATAAAGCCAAGCCGGAACGTGGCCATAATGTAGCGGGAGATCTGCAGTTCCGGAACGTTTCATTGTGTGAAATTACAATTAATTTTCTGTGTTGGAAAAATCGTTAAACCACAAAAGTCACAAAAGTAAATCCTAAAAAAAGAGATCTTTGGGATTACGAAAAACTCACTTTTGTAGGACATCTTGTTTTTTTTTTAACTTTTCTTAAAACGCAAAAAACATTGGCTTTTGTAGTTATTGCGTAAATCAAAATGGTTTTAAACTAAAAAAAATCCGAAACGATGCGCGCTCCGGATGATTTATTGTACAAATTTGATGTCTTAATTTTCTTTCTTGGATAAGAAATATTCTTTTAATTTGCCGAGATTGATTTTGTCGCTGCCTATGAAAATTTCATCTTCGGTGAGGAAGACCGGGCGCTTCAAATAGGTGTAATGATCCAACAGCAATTCTTTGTAATCCTTTTCCTGAAGGGCTTTTGGATCTAGTTCCTGTAATTTGATCTGATTGGATTTTTTGTTGAAAAGCGCTTCGTAAGAACCCGCTAATTTGTACATATCTTCTACTTCCTGCTCTGTGATGGGGTTGATTTTGATTTCTCGCATTTCCCAATCTCTTGTATCATATTGACCCAATATTTTTCTACAAGTATCGCAAGTTTTAAGATAAAATACTTTTTTCATTTTGCATAAATACGGATTTTTTTTCACATGGAGCGTATGTCGTCGTCTTTTCCTCTATTGCAACCACGGTAACTGTCTCATTTCATTGATTTTTAAGGCTCAAAGCAATGTTTTTTTCTTTACAGCATCCACATTGGCATTTATAACATTTGAAATTCGGAGCGGCAATGAACCGGAAATTGTTACAGAGTTTTAATCTAAAATCTCAATTATCGATTAGATTTTTATAAAATTTATTATCGGGATTAGTAAGAATCTACGGGATTTGAAATTGGACATCGCGAAATCGAAATGCTGCAGAATACCCAAAAAACATTTGAAAACCTTACATTTGATAAAATTTTAAAAAATGGACAATAAACCAATTACTTTCCAATTTATTTCGGAGCCTACAGATGTCAATTTCGGCGGCAATGTCCACGGCGGAAGCGTTATGAAATGGATAGACCAAGTGGGCTACGCGTGTGCAAGTACCTGGTCTTCAAGTTATTGCGTTACCGTGTATGTAGGAGGCATCCGTTTTTATCAACCCATCAAAATTGGTGAAATTGTGAAGCTGGAATCGCACGTGATCTACACTGGAAACACGAGTATGCACATCGCCATCGACGTCTATTCCCGAAAAATAAATGAAAAGACCTACGAAAAGAAAACGCACTGCATCATTGTTTTTGTAGCAGTTGATGAAAATGGAAAGTCTGTGCAAGTTCCAAAATGGATCCCAAGCACAGAAAATGAAGTTCAAATGCAGGAATATGCCATCAAACTGATGAATCTGCGCCGCAACATCGAAGACGAGATGAAACCCTTCTTGTAACTCGGAAAATCAACTAAATCCTGATAAAAAACTCAAAAAACATTTGCATTTATCAAAATCATCTTTATATTTGCTACCATCAAAACGACAGTTCTATCTGTCATTTTAAAAAGAATTTAATCAACCGATGAAATCAATGAACACAAATAACTGGTGGTGGCTTTCTTACTCGTTGTCGGGTCTGAAAGGATTATCGGTGTTCTAAATTTTGAACTTGCTATATCTCAATCATCATAAGACTTTGACAATTTTTGTTGAAGTCTTTTTTTATTTAAATTTTAAAATTAATCTGATGAAATTCTGTAAAACCATAAAAGTTAAAACCACGGTCAAAGCTCAACTGGCAGACCTTTTCACGCCAATCGGTATCTATCTCCGGTTGCGAGACAACTTCCGCGATACCATCCTATTGGAAAATGCCGGAAATCAAAATTCGGAAAACTCTTTTTCATTCATTGCTGTCAATGCGATTGCCGGCATCGAGATCCGAAATTATGAGGAAGCAGAATTCAAATTTCCGCTCGAAAATCCACAAAAAATAAAATTGGAAAACGAAAAACTGACCGATGTGTTGCAGGAATTTTCAACCTGCTTTGAGTGCGAAACTCCAAACCACGAAATAGGAAAGAGTGCGCAAGGATTTTTCGGATATACAAGCTATGACGCCATTCCGTTCTTCGAAAATATCAAATTTAAGGCACAATCTGAGGACAATAAAGTCCCACTGCTGCGTTACCGGCTGTACCAATACGTCATCGCCATCAACCATCACAACGACGAAATGTACTTGATAGAAAACCACATCGAGGGTCTCAAATCTGAATTTTTGTCCATCGAAAACTTCATCAACCAAAAAAATGCGCCTGTTTTTCCTTTCGAGAGGATGGGCGAGGAAATTTCTAACCTTAGAGATGAAGAATTTTTGGACTCTGTCGAGTTCGCCAAGAAACACTGTTTCCGTGGAGACGTTTTCCAATTGGTGCTGAGCCGAAGATTTGAGCAAAAGTTTCGAGGCGACGAATTCAATGTTTATCGGGCTTTGCGGAACATCAATCCTTCGCCTTATCTATTTTTCTTTGATTATGGCGATTACAGATTAATGGGATCCAGCCCAGAAAGTCAATTGATTATCAAAAACGGAAAAGCGATAATCCATCCCATCGCTGGAACTTTTAAACGGAGCGGAAACCTCGAAAAAGATCTGGAATCTGCTGAAGAACTTAAAAAAGACCCCAAAGAAAATGCGGAACACACGATGCTGGTAGACCTTGCGAGAAACGACCTCAGCATTCACGGAAAAAATACGAGAGTTGCCAAACTCAAAGAGATTCATTTTTTTTCGCACGTGATTCATATGGTTTCCGAAGTTGATGCGGATGTCAAAGAAAACCAGAATCCTTTCGAGATGATTGCCTCCACGTTTCCACAAGGCACTTTGAGTGGCGCACCCAAATATCGAGCCCTCCAGCTCATTGATGAATACGAAAAAACTTCCCGAAGCTACTATGGCGGCTGCATCGGTTTTGTGGGCTTCGATGGAAGCTGTAATCAAGCCATAATGATAAGAACTTTCTTGAGCAAAAACAACTCTTTATTTTACCAAGCCGGTGCAGGAATCACCGCAAAATCCCACGCAGAAAGCGAATTGCAAGAAGTAAACAACAAACTCGGCGCTTTGAAAAAAGCCGTTTTAAAAGCAGGGAAAATTGGAGGTTGATGGTTAATGGTTGTTGGTTGATTGATAAAAATTAAAATTAAAAATATGGAATATATAAATCTTGATGTTTGGAGAGAAGCAAGAAAACTCGCCAATCTTGTTTACGATTTATCAAAAAATTATCCTAAAGAGGAATCTTTTGGATTAGTCAATCAAATCAGAAGATGTGCGGTTTCTATTCCTTCCAATATTGCAGAAGGTTGCGGAAGAAGCACCTCAAAAGATACGGCAAACTTTTTATTTATCGCAAGAGGCTCTCTTTACGAACTTGAAACCCAACTTTATATTTCGCGAGATCAAAATTATATTGATGAAGAACAATTGCTATCCATCGCTAATCAAATTATGATTTGTAAGAAATTATTGAATGGATTTATTAACTACTACAGAAACAAATAAAATGAAAAATATTTTAAAACCATCAACCAGCAACTGTCAACCAGCCACTAAGATTTTAGTTTTCGACAATTACGACAGTTTCACTTACAATTTGGTTCAAATCATCGAACAAATTGTCGGGGAAAAGGTAGATGTTTTTCGCAACGACCAGATTGCATTGGAAGACATCGAAAAATATGACAAAATCATCCTTTCCCCAGGTCCTGGAATTCCGGAAGAAGCAGGAATCCTTTTGGACGTGATTAAAAAATATGCGCCTACAAAATCTATTTTTGGAGTTTGTCTCGGCCAACAGGCGATTGCCGAAGCCTTCGGCGGCAGCCTCATCAATCTTTCCGAGATCTACCACGGCGTAGCCACAGAATCCAAGCAAATCAAAGAACACCATATTTTTAAAAATTTACCCAAAATCATAGAAGTTGGGCGGTATCACTCTTGGGCAGTCAATCCCGAAGATTTTCCAGAAGAATTAGAAATTACATCGGTAGATCGTTCGGGAATGATTATGAGCCTGAAACACAAAACTTATGACGTTCACGCCGTACAGTACCATCCCGAAAGCATCTTAACCCCCAATGGACGACAAATTTTGGAAAACTTTTTTAATGGTTAATGGTTAATGGTTAATGGTTAATTGTTAATGGTTAATTGTTAATGGTTAATTGTTAATGGTTAATTGTTAATGGTTAATAATTGATAAATAATTTTTATAAATATGAAGATAAATAATATCATAAAACAAAAAAGCTTTGATTTTGCAGTTCGCATTGTAAAACTCAATCAATATTTAACCAATGATAAAAAAGAATTTGTTCTAAGCAAACAAATACTGCGCAGCGGAACAAGTGTAGGAGCAATGATAAGAGAGAGTGAGCACGCCCAAAGCAAAGCAGATTTCATACATAAATTATCAGTCGCACAGAAAGAAATCAACGAAACCATTTATTGGCTAGAACTTTTTTCACGCCACTAATTATCTTTCCATACAAGAATTTACAAGTTTAAATGAAGATGCTGTGGAAATTATAAAATTGATTACCAGCATTTTAAAAACTTCCAAAATTAATCTTAACCATTAACAATTAACAATTAAAACTGTTTTATGAAACAAATACTGCAATACCTTTTCAATCATCAGACGCTTACCAAGCCCGAAGCCAAGGCGATTATGATTGAAATTGCACAAAATAAATTCAACGAAACGGAGGTTTCGGCTTTTATCACCGTTTTTATGATGCGCAGCATTACATTGCCAGAGTTACAGGGTTTCCGCGAGGCCTTGATGGACTTGGCAGTGAAAGTAGATTTAGGCACCCACGATTTGGTGGACATTGTAGGAACGGGTGGCGATGGCAAAAACACGTTCAATATTTCTACTTTGGCGAGTTTCATCGTGGCGGGAACGGGTCAAAAAGTAGCCAAGCAAGGCAATTACGGAGCGTCTTCTATTTCGGGAGCCTCCAATGTTTTGGAAGAATTGGGCTATCAATTCAAAACCCAAGCGGCGGATTTGAAAAATGATTTAGAAAAAGCCAACATTTGTTTTCTACACGCGCCCTATTTTCATCCAGCTTTGAAAACGGTGGCACCACTGAGAAAAAGTCTGGGTTTGAAAACTTTTTTTAATCTTCTGGGACCCATCGTCAATCCTGCCAAACCCAAATTTTCGATGATTGGCGTTTATAGTTTAGAAATTGCAAGACTTTATCAATATCTTTTGCAGAAAAACAACGAAGATTTTATGTTGGTTCACGCTTTGGACGGTTACGACGAAATTTCATTGACGGGAGACACCAAAATTTTCAACAAAAATGGAGAAGAAATTTTCTCCGCCGAAGAATTAGGCTTTAGAAATGTAGCTCCAGAAAGCATTTTCGGAGGAAATACCAAAAAAGATGCGGCCGATATTTTTAGAAATATTTTACAAGGAAACGGCAGCAGCGAGCAGAACGCCGTAGTCCTTGCCAATGCAGCAAAAGCCCTGCAAAATACAGGGAAATATACCAATTACGGAGCGAGTATGGCTGCCGCAAAAGAAAGTTTAGAAAGTGGAAAAGCCTTACATTGTTTGCAACTTTTGGTCCAGAATTGATTGTTTTTTCACCAATAAATCCATCAAGCCAATGAATATATTAGACAAAATAATAAGTAGAAAAAAAGAAGAAATCGCTTTCTCGAAAAGTAAAATTTCAATTGATGAACTTCGAAATTCCGAATTTTTTGCAAGAAAAACCATTTCTTTGAAGGAAACCCTCAAAACCCAATCCGGAATCATCGCCGAATTCAAAAGACAATCGCCCAGCAAAGGAATCATTAACGACAAGGTTTCTTCGCTGGAAGTAGTTTCAACATACGAAAATTTTGGGGCAAGTGCGGTTTCTATTTTGACGGATAAAGATTTTTTTGGAGGAAGTTTTAGAGATATTTTAAATGTCAGAAATCAAATCAATATTCCCATTTTGAGGAAAGATTTTATGATAGACGGCTATCAAATCTACGAAGCCAAATCGATGGGAGCCGATGTGGTTTTGCTGATTGCAAGCTGCCTGTCGCCCACTCAGGTTTTGGAATTTACAGATTTAGCACATACATTAGAGTTGGAGGTTTTGCTGGAAATTCATTCCGAAGAAGAGTTGAAACACATCACTTCGGCAGTAGATTTTGTGGGAATTAACAACCGAAATTTGAAGGATTTCAAAGTGGATTTGCAGCACTCGGTCAATTTGAAAAATCAGCTCCCAGAAGGAATTTTATCGGTTGCCGAAAGTGGAATTTACAGCGTGAAAGATTTTAAATTTTTGAAAGAAAAAGGCTTCGACGGGTTTTTGATGGGCGAATATTTTATGAAAAATGAAAATCCAGGCAAAGCATTCGGAGAATTTATTAGAGAAATTAGATTTTAGAAATTAGAAATGGAAAACGAACTAAAACTCAAAGTCTGCGGATTGACAAGAGCGAGTCAAATTCAGGAATTAATTTCTCTGAACGTCGATTTTCTAGGCTTTATTTTTTATGAAAAATCACCAAGATTTGTTTTGAATCACTTGACTTTAAAACAAATTTCGGAAATCGACCATCGAGGAAAAGTGGGGGTTTTTGTGAATGAAAATATGGAAAGAATTGTTGAAATTTCGGAAAAGTCAGATTTAAATTTCATCCAACTTCACGGCCACGAAAATGAGGATTTTATTTTGGAATTAAGAGAAAAACTAAACCCAAAAATTGGAATTATCAAAGGCATCAGAATCGGAAATCAAACATTGGAAGAGTTACAAAAAACCATCAACCATCAACCATCAACCATCGAGTATATCCTTTTCGACACCGATTCCCAAGTTTTTGGCGGAACAGGGAAAACTTTCGATTGGAATATTTTAAATGACATCAAGATTCCACTTCCTTATTTTTTAAGCGGCGGAATTTCTTTGGAAAATATCCATCAACTATCAACCATCAACCAACAACCAATCGCGCTAGATATTAATTCGAAATTCGAGATTGAACCAGGAAATAAAGATTTAGAGAAAATAAAAATATTTAAAAGATTAATAATTGATTCCAAATGAACAGCTTCGTAAAATAAAATTGAAATAAAATGGCTCAATCTTTAGTTAAAAATTACGTCCATATCATTTTTAGTACCAAGTATAGAAACGATTTTATTGATGAAAATATCGAATACGAACTTTTTGCCTACATTGCTTCTATTTGTAAAGATTTTGACAGTCCAGCTTTAAAAATTGGAGGCACAGAAAACCATATTCACATTCTTTGTGCGCTCTCAAGGAAAATCGCTTTGATGAAACTGATACAAGAAATAAAAGCACACTCATCAAAGTGGATCAAAACGAAAGGAAAAAGATATGAAAATTTCTTTTGGCAAGATGGTTATGGTGCATTTTCAGTAAGTCAGAATCATATTTTTGCAACCATTAATTATATTAAAAATCAAAAGGAACATCACCAAAATCAAACTTTCAAAACCGAACTAATCAATATTTTAGATCAATATAAAATAGATTATGATGAAAAATATCTTTGGGATTAAAACTGTCATTCAGTCACGAAGTGACGGATTAATACAGGATAGGATGCAAATCCTATCGGATGAATTTATATTTTTATACATATAGGACTTACGTCCTATTCTTTAATAAATCGCCACTTCGTGGCTCATCAAAATAAAATTTAAAAATGAAAAAAATATTGTTTACGTCCTATTCTTTAATAAATCGCCACTTCGTGGCTCATCAAAATAAAATTTAAAAACGAAAAAAATATTGTTTACGTCCTATTCTTTAATAAATCGCCACTTCGTGGCTCATCAAAATAAAATTTAAAAACGAAAAAAAATATTGTTTACGTCCTATTCTTTAATAAATCGCCACTTCGCGGCTCATCAAAATAAAATCAAAAATGAAAAAAAATATTGTTTACGTCCTATTCTTTAATAAATCGCCACTTCGTGGCTCATCAAAATAAAATTTAAAAAAGATTAATAAAATGACCTATAAAAATCCCGACCAAAACGGATATTACGGAGATTTCGGAGGCGCTTTCGTTCCTGAAATGCTCTATCCAAACGTTGCCGAATTACAAGAAAAATATATCCAGATCATCGAATCCGAAGAATTCCAAACCGAATTTCAGGATTTGCTTAAGAATTATGTCGGACGCGCTACTCCACTCTATTTTGCTAAGAATCTCAGCAAAAAATACCAAACGCAAATTTATCTCAAACGCGAAGATTTGAACCACACGGGTGCGCACAAAATCAATAACGCTTTGGGGCAAGTGTTGCTCGCCAAAAAATTAGGAAAAAAGAGAATTATCGCGGAAACCGGAGCCGGCCAGCACGGCGTTGCCACCGCTACCGCCTGCGCTTTGATGAATTTGGAATGCATCGTTTATATGGGCGAAATCGACATTGCAAGACAAGCCCCAAATGTAGCCCGAATGCAAATGCTTGGCGCCAAAGTGGTTCCCGCAACCTCAGGTTCCAAAACCTTGAAAGATGCGGTGAATGAGGCTTTGCGAGATTGGATCAACAATGCTACCACCACGCATTACATCATCGGAAGTGTGGTAGGTCCGCACCCTTTTCCAGATTTGGTGGCGCGATTTCAAAGTGTGATTTCGCAGGAAATTAAATGGCAATTGAAAGAAAAAATTGGAAGAGAAAATCCTGATTACGTCATCGCTTGCGTAGGCGGCGGAAGCAATGCTGCAGGCACTTTTTACCATTTTGTAGATGAACCGGGCGTGCAAATCATCGCTGCCGAAGCGGGCGGTTTTGGTGTAAATTCTGGGAAATCTGCAGCCACCACTTTTCTGGGAACTACGGGCGTTTTGCACGGTAGTAAAAGCATTGTGATGCAAACCAAAGACGGACAAGTGATAGAACCCCATTCTATTTCCGCCGGTTTAGATTATCCCGGGATTGGTCCTTTTCACGCCAATTTATTTAAAAACAATCGGGCAGAATTTTTTAGCATTGATGATGATGAAGCGCTAAACTCAGCCTTTGAATTGACAAAAATGGAAGGCATTATTCCGGCTTTGGAAAGCGCGCACGCTTTGTCTATTTTGGGCAAAAAGAAATTCCAAAAAGATGAAGTGGTGGTGATTTGTCTCAGCGGACGTGGCGACAAGGATATGGAAACTTATCTTGCCAATATGGAAACGGGAATTTTGAAAACTGAGGATTTTAAAATTAATTAATAAAAAAATGAACCAAAATAACTCCCAAGCTTCAGCATCCGAAATGCAACAAAAAAAACTCAACATCTACTTTACTGCCGGAATTCCCAACTTAGAAGATACTGCAGAAATTATGAAAATCATCCAAAATTCCGGCGCCGATATGATGGAAATCGGGATGCCGTATTCTGATCCTGTGGCCGATGGACCCGTAATCCAAGAAGCCCACAATCTGGCTCTGAAAAACGGAATGACGATTGCCAAACTTTTTTCTCAACTGAAATCGGTAAAAAATGAAATCAAAGTTCCGGTGATCTTGATGGGATACATCAATCCCGTTTTGATTTTTGGTTTTGAAAAATTCTGCGAAGAGTGTGCCCATTCGGGAGTTTCGGGTTTGATTATTCCCGACCTTCCTCCTATAGAATTCGAGAATAATTACCAATCTATTTTAAAAAAATACGGTTTAAATTTTACTTTTTTGGTTACACCCGAAACTTCGGTAGAGCGCATTCAGTATTTAGATTCTTTGAGTTCGGGATTTTTGTACGCCGTTTCTAGCTCATCCACCACCGGAACCGAAAAAAAGGAAGTAAAAAACGAAGACTATCTGAATAGATTAGCCTCTTTGAATCTAAAAAATCCTGTGTTCATCGGGTTTGGCATCAAGACCAAATCTGATTTCGAACAATTGACCGAAAAAGCGGCGGGCGGAATTATTGGAACTGCTTTTGTGAAAATTCTTTTAGAAAATAAAGATTGGGAAAGCAAAGGAAAAGACTTTATCGAAGGAATTAAAAATTAAAAAAAAAGAGTTTCAGGTGGTCTGAAACTCTTTTGATTTTTACTCATCACTTTCAAAAATCATCGAAAAGGCCGATGTGACCAATGACAGCAAAATACTGAACAACAGCGCCCACCAGAAGTTGGCTACCGTCAAACTGTCCATCAACGAATCTGCCAATAGAATGATGACGGCGTTGATTACCAGTGAAAATAATCCCAAGGTGAGGATGGTAATCGGCAAAGACAAGATCGAAAGTATCGGTCTCACAAAAACGTTTAGGATTCCCAAAACGAAGGCGAAAATTATCGTGGACCAAAAGTCCTCGAAGTGAACGCCAGAAAGGATTTTGCTAAGCAAAAATGCTGAAATCGCTGTAATCAGCAAGCGGATAATGAAGTTCATAGTTTTATTATTTTATGGGTTCTTTCTTTCTCTTCAAAAACCAGACCTAAGTGGCGTTCTCTGATACTCTTACTCTAATATTTGGATTTCTGATAAACTTTCACTTCTTTGTATTGCCAATCTTTCTCGCTTTGCTGCTTATCCGAAATTAAAATACCAAATAAATGATCGATCTCGTGCTGCAAAATCACGGCTGAGAAACCTTCCACCATCTCGTCGTGCTTCTCATTTTCCAAGTCATTGTATCGCACTCGGATGCTGTGACTTCTGTAGAAATCGCCTTGGAAATTCTCAATCGAAAGATCGCCTTCCGGACCTTTGTCTAAAAGCTCAGAGCGCCAAATGATTTCAGGATTGATGAAATATTCCACGGGAGCATTGGGTTTATCGAAGCGCTGAACCAAAACCAGACGGCGATTGATCCCGACTTGAGGTGCGGCAATACCCACGCCGCCGTCCGTTGCTGCGAGCGCCAGCCTCATTCTCTCGATCAGGATGGGCAGATTTTTGTCTTTGGGCGAAATCTTTTCGCAAGGTTTCAACAAGACTTTGTGCTGATCCTCATTGTCGGTTTGGTAGATTGGCAAAGCCGTTTTATCGTCTCCGGAATGTATCAATTCCTTTTCCGCTTTTGAGAATTTCTGCGAGAATCCAAAACAGCTTACAAATAATAAAGTGAAGACAATAAAATTACGCATCGTCTATTTTCTTTCAAATATAAGAATTTGCGAAGAACAAACAGCTAAAAAAAATAAGGTTCAAAAAGTCTCGGGCTTTAGCCCAATGAAAAACATAAAAAATTTAATAGGTTTAACCCCCAACCTAATCTTAATAAGTTTTGGTCATATCATTTGGGATCACGAGATTGAATTCCGTTGGTACGAAATCTTTTTCCGGCAAAACCAATTCGGGTTTATCAGACTCAAAAACAGAGATGACGGCGATTTTCAATTCAGGGTTTTTCTTTTTCAAGTACCAATAGATGCCACCATATTGCTTGCTGTGATAGTCGCCGTTGAAATGGATAAAAGTGGCGCCGGCTTTCAAATTTTCGATGATAGATTCGGCCATTGTTGCATCTTTCAATGCTTGTGCAGAGACGAAATTCATCAGTTTGAGTTCGTCCACGTGATCGCCCATCAAGGTTTTCATTTCCTTGTATCCGGGCGTTTCCAAAGTGACTTCTATCGGTAATTGAGCCATATATTTTTTTTCGTTTTCCGGCAATTGACTCAGGCTTTCAATGCCGTTTTTCGACGTTTGAGAAGCATACTTTCTTGGAACATTGGTCGCAATGAATTTTAATTTTTTGTCTTTTGCGAAATCCAGCAAAGGCTTGTAATCGGTTTCGTAATTTTTCCAAAGTCGCACGGAATCTTTCAGATTTTTGGGATCTAATTTTCCAGCTAAATAAGAATCAAGCGCCTTTTGGTTGTCTCTTTCAAACATTTCGGCGCCCAGAATGATTGCTCCTTTTTTTCGCTCGAAAAGGGCCTCCGATATTTTCTTTTCCAGCCAATGATTGATGGAATTGTCGTGGTATTCGCCGATTAATATGACATCATATTTTGCCAATTCCGAAACCATTATTTCCGGAGAAGCAGGCTTCGATATTTTATCAAAAAACTGATAAGAACGAAAATCTTGCGCCGGAAAAGCGCTCAGAGTCAACAAGAAAACAAGAAATGCTAATTTTTTCATTTTCAAATTTATGAAAAAATCGTTTTAAAATGAATGAAACCCCACTTTCACCAAAAATTCTGAACACAATGAAGTTTCTCTGGCAACTTGCCGTTCGGCGAATAATAAGTAAATTTGTAGCAACATTTCCCATCAAAACGTGAATGCGCTCATCAATAAAAAAGTAAAATTTCAGGATCTCGGAACCAAAGATTATATGCCCAGCTGGGACTATCAGGAGGAATTGCTCAAACAAAATCTCGACCTCAAAATCCACAACCGCGAACATCCGGATGATCTGAAAACAACGGAGAATCATCTGCTTTTTGTGGAGCATCCGCACGTCTATACCTTAGGAAAAAGCGGCCACGAATCCAACCTTCTGGCCAACGAAAATAAGCTGAAGGAAATCAACGCCACGTACGTGAAAGTCAATCGTGGCGGCGACATTACTTACCACGGCTTTGGACAAATTGTGGGCTATCCGATTCTGGATTTGGAAAATTTCTATACCGATATCCACCGGTATATGCGTGATCTTGAGGAAGTTATCATCCGAACGATTGCAGAATATGGCCTCAAAGGAGAACGATCTGCCGGCGAAACCGGCGTTTGGTTAGACGTTGGGAAACCTTATGCGAGAAAAATTTGCGCAATGGGCGTGAAGGCCTCGCGCTGGGTCACCATTCACGGTTTTGCGCTGAATGTAAACACCGATATGCGCTATTTCGATTATATTATTCCGTGCGGAATCGCTGATAAACAAGTGACTTCTATGAAAAGAGAGCTGGAGCAGGAAGTGGATGTGGAAGCTGTGAAGCGTAAAATCAAAAAGCACTTCGCCGATGTTTTTGAATGCGAAATTATTTCGTAAAAAATACTGCTGCTAAGGATGTTGAATGATCGCTACATCGTCATCCCAATATCAATCCCTTTGATTTTTCGGTAAAGATCGGTGGCAAAATTGTCCGTCATTCCGGTTACAAAATCCAGCACGCCCAAGGTTTTTTGATAAATGGTAGCCTCCTCGTAGATGAATTGCTGCGGAATGAGTTTCAGCGCCATTTTGTCATAGGATTTTCTGTCTTCCTTTTCTTTAATAATGGATGGAACAAAGTGATCCAACAGCTCATACATCACATTATAACCCGCATTTTCGATCTCGATGACGGCTTTGTGATTGTAGATTTTTTCGATGGAAAAACGTTCTATTTCTGCGAGAGAAGAGCTTTCTGATTTGAAAAGATCCAATATGCCTTTGTCCAAACTTCCGCCCAGAATTTTATGAAAATTCGCTTTGTAGAGCGCAATGGTTTTGTTGATGAGAGAATTGATGACTTTTGCACGCAGGTACGAGATTCTTTCATTTCTGTTTGTAATGATGCCGAGCTTGGCTTCTACTTTCTTGATTTCATCAGCGTTTACGGATGATATCAAATCAACAAAAAGGTTTTCACAATCATTAGAATTCACGATTCCGAGCCGGTGCGCATCCTCCATATCGATGATGTTGTAGCAGATGTCGTCCGCCGCTTCCACCAGCCAGACGAAAGGATGTCTTTTAAAAATAACAGGATCCTCGCTTTCCATCAGCATTCCGGTAGATTTTGCAATGTCTAGGAACTGCTGTTTTTCGTTTTGAAAAAAACCAAATTTCTTGCGGTTGATGATACCTTTCTTCTTTGCTAAAGATTCACAAGGATATTTTGCGATGCTCGCCAAAGTGGTGCAAGTGAGCTGTGCGCCGCCCTTATCTTTCCCTTGCTGCTGCTGTGTGAGAACCCGGATGGCGTTGGCATTGCCTTCAAAATTCAGTAAATCTGCCCATTCTTTTTCTGTGAATTTCGATTTAAGTTGCGATTCGTTTTTTTCAAAATAGCTGGCAATTGCATCTTCGCCGGAATGTCCGAAAGCCGGATTTCCAATATCGTGGCAAAGACAAGCGGATGCGATCACATTATGCAACTGATGCTTGTAAAAATCTTTGGAAAGCTCATTAATATCATTCGGATATGTTGCTGAAATATAGTCGCCCGCCAAACTTCCCAAACTGCGACCGACAGAGGCAACTTCCAAAGAATGCGTCAATCTATTATGCACAAAAACACTGCCTGGCAACGGAAAAACTTGGGTTTTGTTTTGCAGTCTTCGGAAGGCAGACGAGAAAATAATCCGGTCAAAATCTCTCTGGAAATCCGTTCTGGAAACCACATTGGGCCGATGATCGCCGGTGCGCACGGTAGTATAAAGCGAATTCAGATCCATAATAGTTTCAAAAATAAGGCATATTTTATTTTAACGGATTTATATATTGATAATTTGTCCCAGAATGATAAACGAAACTAGGAGATTCAATCATTCTCAGCATTTACGTTAAGCAACATTTAAAAATATAAGCCTCAAAAAAACAACAACCAAAGTAAATGATTTGCTTCGGTTAGTTGTCTGTATGCAGTCTTTCTGTAAAAAAAAATATACTATTGGAATCCAAATTTACATGTAAGCTTCAATCGGCTCGCAAGTGCAAATCAAGTTTCTGTCGCCAAATGCTTCATCGATTCTCGCTACGGTTGCAAAGAATTTATGAGTCCTCACCCACTCCAGCGGATAAGCTGCTTTCTCTCTGCCGTAAGGCTTATCCCAAGAATCTGAGATTACCAATTGCTCGGTATGCGGCGCATTTTTCAGAACGTTATTTTCTCGGTCTGCGTTGCCATTGGCTATTTCTTCGATTTCCTTTTTGATGTTGATCAGCGCTTCTGC
This sequence comes from Chryseobacterium sp. SC28, assembly GCF_003932955.1. Lineage (GTDB taxonomy): Bacteria > Bacteroidota > Bacteroidia > Flavobacteriales > Weeksellaceae > Epilithonimonas. The sequence goes on along the minus strand of NZ_QOVY01000010.1, from coordinate 38,564 downwards.
AAAGCGGTCGATTTCGGCTTTGCTTTCAGACTCCGTCGGTTCTATCATCAATGTTCCTGCAACCGGGAAACTCACAGTTGGCGCGTGGAAACCATAGTCCATCAGTCGTTTGGCAACATCTGCCACCTCGATTCCCAAAGATTTGAACTGGCGAAAATCTACGATACACTCGTGCGCCACTCGGCCTTTTGAGTTTGCATAAAGGATCGGGAAATGTTCCGCCAAAATTTCTTTAAGATAGTTAGCATTCAAAATGGCGTGTTCCGTTGCTTTTTTCAATCCGGAAGTTCCCAACATTTTGATATAAGCGTAAGAAATATTCAAAATCAATCCGGAACCGTAAGGCGCTGCAGAAATCCCTTCTATTGCTTCTTTACCGCCGATTGGTAAATTTGCATTGGTTGGTAAAAACGGCACCAAATGTTCTGCCACGCAAATCGGACCGACGCCGGGTCCGCCACCGCCGTGAGGGATTGCGAAAGTCTTGTGAAGATTGAGGTGACAAACGTCTGCACCGATGTTTCCCGGACTGGTATAGCCCACTTGTGCATTCATATTCGCGCCGTCCATATAGACTTGCCCGCCGTGCTGGTGAACCAGGTTGGTAATTTCTTTGATATTGGCATCGAAAAATCCGTAAGTCGAAGGATAGGTAATCATCACTGCCGCCAGATTTTCAGAATGTTGCTCCGTTTTTGTTTTGAAATCTTCGAAATCGATTTCGCCACTCTCAAGATTCTTGACGACGATGATGTTCATCCCGGCCATTGCGGCGGAAGCGGGATTGGTGCCGTGCGCCGATTGCGGTATCAGAACGATATTTCTGTGGCCTTCGCCTCGGCTTTTGTGATATTTTCTGATGACCATAAGTCCAGAATATTCCCCTTGCGCTCCGGAGTTTGGCTGAAGTGATGTTCCAGCAAAACCAGTGATCTCAGCCAAGTCTTTCTCCAACTCTTTAATCATTTCCTGATAGCCGCCTGCCTGTTCTGTGGGCACAAATGGATGAACACTTCCCCATTCTACCCAAGATAAAGGGATCATTTGAGTAGCGGCATTCAGTTTCATCGTGCAAGAGCCAAGAGAAATCATAGAATGGGTCAAAGACAAATCTTTTCTCTCCAATCGCTTGATGTAGCGCATCAATTCGGTTTCTGTGTGGTATTTGTTGAAAACTTCTTCTTTTAATATTTGATCTTTTCTCAATAATTCTGCCGGTACGGAATATTCTTCTTTCAAAATTACTTTATAGCCTTGTTTTCCCTTGAACTGCGCAAAAGCCTCGACCAAAGTATTCAATTTGTCCAAAGTTGTGGTTTCATTGATAGAAATACTGACAATGCCGTGGGAGAAATAATTAAGATTGATTTTCAAATCTCTCATTTTCATTCTCAAAGACGCTTTTTCCTCCTCGTGCAATCTGAATTTTACCGTATCGAAAACCGGTTCGTTCACAATGTCATAACCTAAAACTTTCAACGCATCAGCTAGAGCATTGGTTTTATAATGAATCTGATCTGCTATAAATTCCAAACCTTTAGGGCCGTGATATACAGCATACATACCGGCCATTACCGCAAGAAGAACTTGAGCTGTACAAATGTTGGACGTTGCTCTTTCTCTTTTGATATGCTGCTCTCTGGTTTGCAAAGCCATTCTCAACGCCCGATTGCCGTACATATCTTGAGAAACACCAATAATTCTGCCCGGCATATCTCTTTTATAATCGTCCTTGCAAGCGAAAAACGCCGCGTGAGGACCGCCGTAACCCATTGGAATCCCAAATCTTTGAGTCGTTCCGATGGCACAATCTGCACCCATATCCGCCGGAGATTTCAGCTTCACCAAAGCCATCGGATCACAAGCTACTACGACTTGCAAATCAAATTTTTTATAATAACTAATGTTTTCTGTATAGTCCAATACAATTCCGTTTTTGCCGGGATATTGCAACAAAACACCGAAGTAAGATTCATTAAACTGATGATGGAGGTGATTCCCCACAATCACATCAATACCAAGACCTTCGGCCTTTGTTTTAATAACAGAAATAGTTTGAGGAAAGACTAAATCTGAGATGAAAAACTTGGAAGCATTATTTTTCTTTTGATCTTTCGTTCTGTTGTTGAAGAACATGTGCATGGCTTCTGCAGCTGCCGTCGATTCGTCAAGGAGAGAGGCATTGGCAAGTGGAAAACCCGTCAGATCCGCCACCACCGTTTGGAAATTGAGCAAAGCTTCTAACCTTCCCTGCGCAATCTCTGCCTGATAGGGTGTGTAAGCAGTGTACCAACTTGGATTTTCGAGAATATTTCTCTGAATCGGTGAAGGCAAAATGGTATCGTGATATCCGAAACCGATATAACTATCGAAATTCAGATTTTTGGCAGCCAATTCCTTGGAGTGCAAGAGCATCTCGTACTCGGAAAGCGGTTCCGAAATTTCCAGATCTTTCGTTAGCCTGATGGCATCGGGAATGGTTTGCGAGATTAATTCTTCAATACTCACTGCTTTTACTTTCTTCAGCATTTCCGCTTTATCAGACTCGTTGAGGCTGATGTGGCGATTCACGAATTGTTGTGTATTCATTTATAAAACTTCGAATTAGATTTTATTATAAGGTTCGTAAAATTAATCAATTTTAAAAATAGTTTTTGGTTCTAAATTTTAAAAATAGCATCGGTACAGCACATTTCGTTACAAAAAATTCAATTTCTGGATCTATTTACCATAAAGCGATTTAATTTTGTCTGCATATTTTTCGATTACGATATTTCGCTTAATTTTTAAAGTCGGTGTAATTTCGCCACTCTCAATTTCAAAATCTGCCGGCATCAATACAAATTTTTTAATTTTCTCGAAGCCCGGCAACTTGGTTTGTATCTCATCGATCAGCTTGTGATAAAATGCTTTTACTTCTTCATTTTCAACAACGTCTGCCCAGTTTGTGAATGGGATATTCATTGTCTTTAATTTCTCTTTTAGAGTTTCAAAATTGGGAACAATCACGGCAGAAACAAATGGTCGGTCCTCTGCAACCAGCATAATGTGATTGATGAAATGGTTGTTGGAAAACAGATTTTCAATGGGTTGCGGTGCGATATATTTCCCATTGGAGGTTTTCATCAAGTCTTTGATTCTGTCCGTTATCGTCAAGTTTCCTTCGCTGTCCAAAACGCCTGCATCACCGGTTTTCATCCAGCCATCTTGGGTAAAGATTTTGTCGTTTTCATCCGGATTTTTGTAATAGCCTTTCATAACGCCACTGCCTTTCACGAGGATTTCATCATTCTCCCCGATTTTGATTTGAGAATCTCCAAGCATTTTTCCCGCAGTTCCATATTTATATTTTGTGAAAGGAAATGCGGTGATAGTTGCAGTGGTTTCAGTCATTCCGTATCCGACGGTCAGGTGGATTCCCATTGCATCAAAAAAGGCTGTGACTTCCGCAGAAATCGAGGCGCCACCGCAAGGCAGAAACCAGAGTCTGCCGCCCAGTTTTTTCTTAATTTGATTGAAAACCAAGGCGTCTGCAAGTTTATATTTTTGACAGAGTAAAAATGGAACGGTCTGCTCATTTCTTTTTCTTTCCGAAACTTTCGAACCTGTGGCAATGGCCCAGTCGAAGATTTTTTTCTTGATTGGAGAGCCATTTTCCACGTTTTCTTGGATGCCAGCATAAATTTTTTGGTAGAACCGAGGAACGGAACACATCGTTGTCGGTTTCACTTCCTGCAAAGCGGTGGCGATGAGTTTGGGATTCTCCAGAAAACTCACTTTTGCACCGACGGAGAAGCAGAACAAGGTCCAGCTTCTTTCGAAAACGTGGCTTAAGGGCAGAAATGCTAAGGACTGTTCCTTTTCAAAATCCTTAAAACCGAAAAAATTAATGTGCGCTTCGAAAGCTTTCCGAAAGTTGCCGTGCGTGAGCATCACGCCTTTTGGCGTGCCGGAAGTTCCCGAAGTATAAATGATGGTCGCCAGATCATCATCCGACTTTTCTGCAAGGCGCAATTGATCCGAACTTGCTGCAATAAAATCCGACAAAAATGAAGATTTTTCTTTCAAAGCAAAATTCTGCTTTGCGGAAATTATCAGTTCTACGCTGGCAGTTTTTTGTAGCAAATTGTGGCAGATTTCGTACTGCTCCTGATTGCCGGTCAAGAGGATTTTGGGTTCTGCGTGATTCAGGATATACTCCACTTGGTCTGCGCCATTCGTAGCATAGATCGGAACAGTCACCGCACCGATGGCCAGCGTGGCGACGTCCATAAGCATCCATTCGGGACAATTGTCGGCATAGATCGCCACTTTATCGTTTTCTCGAACCCCTGCTTCCAGCAATGCATTTGCCGTTTTGAAAACCATCTGCTTGAAGCGCATCCAAGTCAGTTCCTTCCATTCGTTGTCTTTTTTGAATCCGACAGCGGCTTTCTGCGGAAATCTTTTCGTATTGGTATTCAGAAATTCCGTGATGTTCATGACTTAGATTTGGCGATGCTTTCGGCATAATTTTTCAGGTGAAAATCTACACTTTCGTCGATGGGAATGAATTGATAATTCAAAGTTTCGCGGATTTTTTTATTTGTAATTTTCGAGTCCGATCGGACGGTTTCGATGTTGGCTTTGCTCGCCAATTTAAAAATCGGAATAATCCAGCCGAAGATTGTTGAGACAATGGGCAAGACATCGAGAATGAAATTGGGAACCAATTTTGCCGGTTTTTTCCCAAAATGCCGCCGAACTTTGTCTGCAATATGTTTGTATTTTACATTTTCGGAAGTGACGATAAACCGTTGTCCGAAGATATTTCTCTCCATTAATTCCACAGCAATCTTAGCAACATCTCGCACATCTACATAAGCCGTAGATCCGGGAAAAGTAAAAGCATTCGACATCTGCCTGAAGAGTGTTCCGCTGCTGTGCTGCCAGTTTCCCGAACCGATGATTAATCCCGGATTTATAATAATGGTATTGAGGCCTTCCGCAGAAGCTCTCCAAACCGCCATTTCGGAAATATATTTGGAAATCGCATAGTCCGAATGATCCAGTTTGGCGTTGAAATCAGAATTTTCATCCATTTCGCCTTGGTCATTAAAACCATCCAGAACGGCGACAGAACTCACAAAGAGGAACTTCTTCACTTTCGCCGGATCTATTGCAAAAAGCAGCCTCTCGGTGAACTCGGAGTTATTTTTGTACAATTCTTTTTGTGCCATAGGATTGAAGCTCACTTTCGCGGCACAATGATAGACCTCCTCAACATCTTTCAAAACCGCTTCCAACGACATTAAATCCTCAAAATCAATATCCACCCACTCGATCTGCTCAAAATAAAAATCGGGCTTGCCGGTATAAAACCGGAAAGATTCCCGAACCTCCTCTATGTTGCTGGTCGGGCGTTTGGCGGCACGCACTTTCTGCCCTTTTTTCAGGAGTTCCAGTGCGATCACGCGTCCCAAAATACCGGTAGCTCCTGTAATTAAAATCATTCTCGGATGGATTTTTCAGGTTGATGTTTCGCTGATTTTTTCAGAATATTAAATAGAAAATAAAAATTCAACAAAGTATAGGTTGTGATGATTTCCACGAAATACCAAAAGCGTTGTCCTTCAAAAAAATAAGCGCCAGTTTCGGAAACAGAATCTCTGACGACGAAAAATAAAAGTCCCACCAAAAAAAGATTGATAAGAACCGAAAAAAACAAAATGAGTTTATAAACGGTCTCTTGATATTTTTTCATTAATGATTTTTACAAAGATAATTTAATTCGGTAAAAAACACCGTTCCTGACGAGGAAATCTGCCATAAAATTATCAACAAAAATTTTTAGGATAAAAGAAAATCTCGGACCGCCGCATTGAAATCTGCCGGGTTATCAGCATGAACCCAATGACCGGCGTTGGCGATTTTAATGATTTTGGAATTAGGAAATTGTTGCTTGATGAGAAATTCGTCCTGCGGCAAAATATAATTGGAATTGGCGCCGGCAACAAACATAGTGGGACCGCTGAATATGCCAAAGCGGATGGCTTTGGAAACAAATTCGGTGTATTTTTCGGCCAAAGTTTTGAGATTGAATCGCCAAGCCAGTTTTTTGTCGTCGGTCCAATAGAGATTTTTCATCAAAAACTGAATCACAGATTTCTCGTGAATATAGTTTTCCAGAACTTTTTCTACATCTTGCCTCGTCTGCACGGCTTCAAAATCGACGCTTTGCAAGGCTTTTATAATTCCTTGATGATGAGGAGGATAGGCTTTTGGCGAGATATCGACCACGATGAGTTTATGGACTTTTTCCGGAAAATTGATGGCGAATTGCATCACCGCTTTTCCGCCTAAAGAATGCCCCAGCAGATTGGCTTTTTCGATGTTGTGAAACTGCATATAATGGAGAATGTCATTGGCCAGATCGTCGTGCGACATCGAATCGGAATGAAAACTGCGCCCGTGATTTCTCAAATCAATTAGATGCGTCGGCATCAATGCTCCAAATTCTTTCCCAAAGCTTCCCCAATTGTCGAGCATTCCGAACAAGCCGTGGAAAACCAAAAGCGGCATTTCGGTTCTTTCTTCTCCGTATATTTTTGAGTGTAAGATTTCCATTAATTAAACATATTAAAATTGAAGATTTAAACCTTTTTTATTAACTAATTATCAAATAGTTAAAAGTCATCAGATGGCTTAAAAAAAGTTTCCAAAAGTACGGTTGGGATAGCAAAGTTTGCGATTAACTTGGGATTGAATGAAAATTTACCACAGTCCCAATTTAAAATATTCTTCTTTAATTTTTTCTTTGGCGTGTTCCCAGTCGAATTCTACTAACATTTCAGGCTCATTTTCTTGATCTGCATCTTCGAAATAAGTGATTGATTTTAACATTCCAAATTCAGAATGTTGTGTGTATTTTTGACGATAAAAATTTATCATTTCTTCCAATGAAAATTCTTTAAGCAAAAAAAATAAGTCAATAAAATCCTTTTTGCTTCCTCTTCCGGAAATTGCATTTAATTTCATTGCCGCAATATCTTCTTTCGATGCAAGACAGATTTTTCCGCTGTATTTTCTTTCCGATATCCACGAATAATTATAATTCACAAAATCAGTTTTTATATTATTGATCGAAGTGATCAGAATGTTCTTGGAAACTTTAAGGATCTTTACGCTCCCAAATTTTTCCAAATTTTGTATAAAAAGTTCTTCATCAATTTTCTTATTTCCAAAAAAATCTAAATCAATAGAATTGCGATGTCCTATTTGCAAAGCTAAGGCCGTCCCGCCAACTAAAACAAACCCATTGAAAAACTCAAAATTAGAAATTCGTTCTAAGAGTTCCAGACATTCTGGACTAATTGTCTGTGTTTGTAACATCTGAATTCTGATTTGTCAACATTGAAAATTGTAGATAAAAACGATAAGGTAACTGCATCTAAACTTCTAATGTTGAGTGAAATTCTTTTGATTTCATCCTTACCATAAAGTTTTTTTAATAAATTCCAATCTTCCAAAAGTCCATATTCCAGTACTTTGAATACCATTTGTTCCTTATGTTTCTCGAGGTCAAAAGACTTGAGGTTTACATCCCAAAAAAGATGTTGTGAGAAATCGTTGATTGTAATTTCGGAATTCATATTTCAAATTTAAACAATTTCTACCACTTTGCCAACCGTTTCAGATAGATCTGCACGGTATTTTCCAAGCCCAAATAAAGCGCTTCCGATATCAAAGCGTGTCCGATGGAAACCTCCAGAAGATTGGGGATGTGGTCGGAAAAATATTTTAAATTATCAAGACTCAGATCGTGGCCGGCGTTGATGCCTAAACCGTATTTCTCCGCTTCAATCGCGGTTTCTATATAAGACTTTATAGCTTCTTCTTTATCTTTTGGATAATTTTTCGCGTAAAATTCGGTGTAAAGTTCGATTCTGTCGGTTCCTGTTTCTGCAGCAAATTTCACCATTTCGGGATTGGGATCCAAAAAAATCGACGTTCTGATGCCTTCATTTTTAAATTTTGAAATGACGGATTTCAAAAAAGTCAGATTTTTCTCGCAATCCCAGCCGGCGTTGGAGGTAATGGCATCGTCTGCATCCGGAACCAACGTGACTTGCTCGGGCTTCACCTCCAAAACCATCTCCACAAATGCGCTCTGCGGATTGCCTTCTATGTTGAATTCGGTTTTTACAAGCGGTTTCAGATCATAAACATCTTTCCTCGTGATATGTCGCTGGTCCGGCCTGGGATGGATGGTGATGCCTTGCGCACCGAATCTTTCCAGATCCATCGCCACTTGCGTCACACTTGGGACATTGCCGCCTCGGGCATTTCGGAGTGTTGCGATTTTGTTGATATTGACACTTAATTTTGTCATTTACTGAATTTTGAATTAAATTTTTAAACTGATCTGGCTGATTTCCAAATCGAATTCTTTGGACGCCACCAGCAGATGATCGAAAATATCGGATTGGATTTTTTCGAAACGCTCCCAGTTGGAATCTGTTGTGAAACAATACAGTTCCAAAGGCAGACCCTGCGGCGTAATCTCCAGCTGGCGCACGAGAATAGTCTCTTTTTGGTTGATGTGCGGATTGTGCTTTAGATATTCGTACGCATATTTCCGGAAGGTTCCGATGTTGGTGAGTTGGATGCCGTTGATATTCTTTTCAGAAGCATCTGTACCGATTTTAGAATTCAAAATTTCTTTCTGTTTCTCGGTGAGATAAACCTTTATCATATTAATTTGCTTCAATTTCTCGATATCGTCGTCATTCAAAAATTTAAAGGAATTGATGTTGAAAATGATCGATTTCTTGATCCGCCGTGTATTGCTTTCGCTCATCACCTGTAGGTTTTTAATCTCTGTGCTCAGCAAATCGTAAGTCGGAATCGTAGAAAGTGTTTTGTCAAAATTTCTGATTTTGGTCGTCAGCAGATCTATATCCTCAATGTTTCCCTCGATAGAATATTTGGGGATCGCCACCCAATCGCCCACCTTCAGATTTTTGGAAGTTGCAACGTGGATCCCGGTGACAAATCCCAAAATCGTATCCCTGAAAACCAAAACCAGCATCGCAGTTATCGCTCCCAGACTCCCCAAAACTGTAGTGCTGCTGATGCCAAAAAGAACGCAGATGGCGATGACACTAAAGATAAATGTTCCAAAAATCCGAACCGTCTGCGTTATAGAATTGATGGCAATAATCTTGTAATAATCCTTTTGAATGAGATAGTAATTCTGCAGAACTTTGATGAATTTGAAAGCCATATTGGCGAGGACAAAAACGATCAGAATCCCGATAAGCCGCTCCAAAAAAACGAAACTCTTCGGATGCCTGTAAAAAATCGAAAAAAGCGCATAATTTCCAAATGCCAGAGCCAACAAGTTAGCAACAGAATTGGTAACTTTAGCCTGGTAGATGGATTTCATCACCGGATATTTGTCCTTATCGAAGAAGAATTTAAAAATAAGATTGGTGAGATTTCTTAGAATAAATGCGAGAATGAAAATTAATCCGATCAGAAAAAGAAATTTAAAGAAAATCTGCCCAGCCAAAACAAACTCGTCGGGGAAATAGTCCTTACAAAAAAAATGAATCTCGTCGCTGATTTGCTGGAGAAAATCTTTGTAGTCATTCAATTCGTCTTTCATAGCTTCTGTAATAATTCGCAAATTTAAGGATAATAAATTTTCCGCTTCCGCCCGAAAATTGTATTTTTAATCAAATTATAAAAATTGGATTCCACACTCATAAACATTATCGCTTTGGCGCTGCTTTTCGTCGGACTCGTAGGGACGATTATACCCGTTTTGCCGGGCCTTTTACTCAGTATTTGTGGGCTCTTGATTTTCAAATTCGGGACAGAAAACGAGATGCCGATGGCTTACGTCTGGATATTTGCCCTGTTGACCGCTATTTCCACGGTTTTGAACTACATCATTCCTGCACAAACCAACAAAAAATATGGCGGAACCCGCTACGGAAGCATCGGTTCTCTTGTGGGAACCGTCTTGGGCTTGATGTTTATTCCCATTCCTTTTGGCTTCCTGATTGGGATGTTGATCGGCGTTTTTCTGGGCGAACTGTTGCACGACTTGACCGACACTACCAAAGCTTTTAATTCGGTGAAAGGTGCTTTTGTAGGATTTATTTATGGAACCGGCTTCAACATGATGGTCGGATTAGCTATGCTATTGGTGGTGGGTTATTATATTTTCTTTTAAAAATCTTAAAGAATGATTCAGAGACTTCTTTTTTGCACAGCACTTTTATTAGCCCTCTGCAATTGCAAAACACGGCCGCAGACCACCGATTCCAGTTCCTCGGGTACAAATAATTTGGTAACAATCGGGCTGAGAAAAGAAGTGAAAATTCCCAATTCCAATGTCAATCTCCAATTCAACGCCGTGATGGAAGACAACCGTTGCCCGGCGGGCGTCACCTGCGTTTGGGAAGGCCTTGCGATCGCCGATATCGATGCTTTTTCCGGAAATCAAAAAAGCAATTTCCAAGTGGGAACGCGAGATTTTGTACCCCAAAATGTTAAAAAATCGTTCGTTTTTGCCGGTTATAAATTTACTTTGACGGCTTTGAAACCGCATCCCGGTGGAAAACAAGAAGCCACAACCGTCACTTTTAAATATGAAAAAGAGAATTAATTTTCACTAAAACGAGCCAACGAAATTATCCCCAAACAATTGGTTTTTTCCCGTTTTCCAAAAGATAATTATTGATCTTGGAAAACGGTCGGCTTTCAAAAAATCCTCTGTAAACCGAAAACGGCGATGGATGGGCAGATTGAATGATAAAATGCTTAGTCTCGTCTATCAACGCAGCTTTTTTTTGGGCAAATGCGCCCCAGAGTACAAAGACGACCTTGTCTTTCTGATCCGAAATTTGCTTGATAATAAAATCGGTGAACGGCTCCCAGCCCAGGTTCCGGTGAGAATTTGCTTGGTGCGCCTGAACGGTTAAGGTTGCATTGAGAAGGAGAACGCCCTGCTTGGCCCAATCCTGCAAATCGTTATTTATTCGTTCGGTTCCCACATCATTTTTCAGTTCGAGGAAAATGTTCTTCAGGGATGGCGGTGCGGCCACATTTTCGGAAACCGAGAAGCAAAGTCCATTGGCTTGCCCATCGTTATGATACGGGTCTTGACCAATGATGACGACTTTAACATCTTCAAAATCCGTTAATTCCAAGGCGCGGAAAATCTCATTTTTTGGCGGAAAACAGCGGTAAGATTGATATTGGAGTTTCACCTCGGTCCACAAATCCTTGAAGTATGTACTTTCTTTTATAGGTTTTAGAATGTCAGACCAAGTCATAGCAAAAATTTTGAGACAAAATTATATTTAGAAATCGATTTGCGCAAGTTGGCAGACTTTTCTCATAAAATAAAAGTTAATTTATCTTAAATGGTCTTTGGCTTAATTTTTTATGTGATAAATTCGGGCAAAATTTGAGATTTTACCCTACAAATCGTTTTAAAATCACAATGAAAATCTGGAGCACTTTATTATTTTCAATATTTCTTATGATTAATTTGTCTGCGCAAAATACGATCATCGTGGGAACTTATACCAATAGCGGCAAGTGCAGCAGCGGTGGCATATACATTTTTGACTTTGATGAAAATACGTACAAATACAATCTCAAATTTCATACAGAAAATGTCGTCAACCCTAGTTTTGTAAGCCTAAGTCCGGATAAAAAATTCCTCTTTTCGGTAAACGAAAATGGAGTTGAAAGCGCCGTGAGTTCCTTTTCTATTGAGGAATCCGATGGCAGATTAATCAAAAAAGACGAAAGAAAAACCCTGGGCGAAGATCCTGCTTTCCTGATTTCGGACGACCAGAATGTGATCTCCGCCAATTACTCCGGCGGCAGCATCAATGTTTTCAAACGATATGTTGATGGGAAATTATCCGAAGTTTTTCAGAATATCAAGTTCGAAGGCGTTGGCGTAGATCCCAAACGTCAGGAGAAGTCGCACATCCACCAAGTACAGTTTTCGCCGGATCATCAATACGTTTTGGCGACAGATCTGGGACTGGACAAGATTTACGTCTTCAAATATCATAAAACGGGCGATCCGGTTCTGGAACAAGTGGGCGAATATAACGCAAAAAAGGGTTCGGGACCGCGGCATCTTGCTTTCGCCCAGTCGGGAAAATTAGTCTATCTGGTGCAGGAACTCAGCGGCGATGTTTCCGTTTTGAGTTTTGAAGAAGGGAAAATTCGTTTGATTCAGGAAGAAACACTGCTGTCTCGGAAAGTCAGATTTCACTTCCGCGCAGCAGATATTCATCTTTCCAATAATGAGAAATTTGTTTACGTCACCAATCGGGATGAGGCAGACGATATTACGGTTTTCAAACGAAGGAAAAACGGCACCATCAAAAAAATACAGCAGATCAAAACCGTGGGCAGAAATCCAAGAAACTTCACCATCAGCCCGAACAACAAACTGGTTTTGATTGCCAATCAGGATACCAATCGCATCAATATTTTCACCAGAAATCTCAAAAATGGAATGCTCTCGGCAACGGGAAAGTCTATTCCTGTCTGCAGTCCTGCAAATGTGATCTTTTATGAAAAAGGAAAGTAATCTCGTCCTCGAAATAATATTTGCAGTGATAAACCGTTATTATATTTAATGCCAGATGACCTCGATGCCTGATAAAAAATTTATTCTCTCTTTTTTGCTGATTTTCATTACTAGTTTTTTGTTTTCCCAAGTGGAAAAGGAAAACGAAATAGAAAGCGTTGTTATTCAAGGGGTTAAGAAATATAAAAATAAGAAAGAAAACCCCGCATATGCCATTATGCGCGAAGTGTGGAAGAGAAAAAAGTCCAACGGGCTGCTTCTTCACAAAGATTACAAATATAAAACCTACGAAAAAATAGATTTCCGGCTGGATAACATCGATAGTGCTTTTACCAAAAAGAAAATTTTCCGCGGATTGGATTCTATCATTTTCAAATACAATGACTCGTCGGAAATAGCGGGCAAAGCCGTGTTGCCTCTTTTCCTGACTGAGAGCGTCTTCCAAACCTATGGCAAGAACAATCCTAAGAAAGAGCGCACCGATCTTTTAGCAACCAGGGTTTCCGGTCTGCAAAACAATCAAATCGTCACCAAGACCGTCGAAAGTATGTACAAGGATATTAATATTTATGATAATACGATTAATTATCTGAATATTGGTTTTGTAAGTCCGGTTTCTACGGATGGTTTTGGAGTCTTTGATTATAATATTACCGATACCGTGGAGGTCAATACCGTAAGAAGTTATGAGATCAGATTCACACCCAAAAATGCTGCAGCGCTCGCTCTGAAAGGCCGACTTTATATTTCTATGGACAAATATAATGTGACGAAGGTGGAAATGCAGACCAACAAAAACATCAACATCAATTTTGTAAAGAAGATATCCACAGATATTGAGTTTGACAATCCGGACGATTCCACATTTATTCCCGTTCGGAACGAAACAGTACTGCATCTGGTTCTGACGGATCGGGAGAAAGCAAAATCCGTCATTGCGAGGCGGATCGCCAATTATTCCGACTATGAATTCGATAAAGGCATATCTGACGAATTTTTGAATAAAATAGTGGTGCCTGAAGATGAATTGGTAGCGAAAGATGAGGCATATTGGCAAGCCAACCGAACCGAGGCTCTGACAGAACGAGAGCAAAACATCTATAAAATGTATGACGAATTAGCCAATAATCGGAAATACAAAGCCATTATTAAAATAGTGGAAATCGGAAACTCGGGCTACGTCCACGTGGGGCGCAGCATCGATATTGGGAATATCTTTCAGACTTTCGGATACAACGATATCGAAGGAAACAGACTGAGAGCCGGCTTCCGAACATACCGGACGCGGCACGATATGTGGCGAATCCAAGCCTATACGGCGTACGGTTTTCGCGATGATAAATGGAAATTTGGGGGCGAGGCCAAATATATGTTCAACAAAGAAAACCGCTTTATGATTGGTGCAGGATATCGAAAAGATGTGCTGCAACTCGGGGTTCAACTCACTACAGATGAGGGAATTATGACCAGATCATTTGCGTCTTCTTCCGTTCTCAATAGTGGCGAAACGACCTCAATGAGCTCTGTAAAGCAAACCAATCTATTCACCAGCATAGAACCGTGGAAAAATTTTCAAATCAGATTGGATGCTACCACACAGAATATAAAATCCGCTAATTCCAATTTCTTTAATATCGATTTTTACCGAGGCGATGTCCTGAGAACGGATTTGAACGATACCAGATTGACCACAACGATCATCGCCAGACCAGGAATGAAATTTTCCACCTACGGTGTGGACCGCTACGAAATGACAGCTTTGGCGACCAATCCTACGATTATTCTGAAATATACCAAAGGCGTTGGCGGCGTTTTCAATTCTGATTTTAATTATAACAAATTACAATTTTACTATTATCAGCCTTTTATTATCGGCAACTGGGGACGCTTGTTTACCAATCTGGAAGTTGGTAAAAACTTCGACTCGCTCCCCGTCGCTTTGCAGAATGTGCTGCCTGCCAACCAGTCTTATGGCTTGGTACGAGGGGTTTTTTCGTTGATGAATTACTACGAATTCGTGGCAGATTCTTACGCCGTTTTGTTTTTGGAGCACCATTTCAACGGAAAGATTTTGTCTCAGATTCCATTAATCAAAAAACTAAAATTGCGGGAGGTAGCTTTTTTCCGTTCAGGCGTGGGAAGTTTAAGAGACGGCAGTGTGAATATTAATGCCGGAAGTCTGAGCCTGAGCGCTCCGGAAAGACCGTATTACGAATATGGATTTGGAATAGAAAACATTGGTTGGGGAAACTTCAGATTGCTGCGATTTGATTTCAACTGGCGAGGAAATTATCTGAACCACAATACCAATTCCACTTCCGACGTTCGGAAGTTTGGCGTTCAGTTTGGATTTCAGATGAGTTTTTAGAACATTGGGACAACCGAATATAATTCTATCTTTGCAAAAAATCGGAATTGGACGTTAGAGCAAAAAAACACCTTGGTCAGCATTTTCTCACAGACCAAAACATCGCACGAAACATTGTAGATTCGCTTTCTTTGGAGGGTTACAAAAAGGTTTTGGAAGTAGGTCCGGGAATGGGCGTTCTCACGAAATTTCTTTTGGAAAAAGATGTTGAGCTCTATGTTGCGGAGATCGATAACGAGTCCATCGATTATCTTAAAAAACATTACCCGAAATTAAAGGAGCAGCACTTCGTAGGCGATTTCCTCAAGATTGATTTTCCGGCGGTTTTTGGTGGCGAAGAAGTGGCTGTGATTGGTAATTTCCCTTATAACATTTCGTCTCATATTTTGTTTAAAATCATTGATAATTTCCAGCATGTTCCCGAAATGATCGGGATGTTTCAGAAAGAAGTTGCCGAGAGAACATCCGGAATTCCACGAACTAAAGAATACGGAATTTTGTCGGTTTTGGTTCAGGCTTATTACGATGTGGAATATCTTTTCACGGTTCACGAAAATGTGTTTAATCCGCCACCAAAAGTGAAATCGGGCGTTATCCGAATGAAGCGAAATCTAAAACCAGGCTTGGCCGGAAATGAAGTTCTTTTCAAGCAAATCGTGAAAGCCGGATTTGGGCAAAGACGAAAAAAAATGAGCAATTCTCTGAAAGTTCTTGGCATTCCTGAAGCTATGAATTCGCACCGTTTTCTTGACATTCGTGCGGAAGAATTGTCTGTTGCGGATTTTATTGATTTTACGAATGAATGGAAGCAGAGTTTTGAAGTTTCGAAGTCTTAGTTAAAACCTTAACTTGAGGCAGAAAATTTCCTATTTTCACAAATCCCATAGCCCCGATTGCAACGGCATCCTTTTTTGTTTTTGATTAAATTTCGATTTTATAATAAAACGTGATGAAACAAAAAAGATATAGTGGAAAGCGGGATTAGCTCCTAAAAATTTATTTTAAAAAACCTATTTTTGTGCTATGGAAAAAGTGGTATTGGTAACTCCAAACGATGAAGTTTTGGGGCAAATGGAAAAATTGCAAGCACACCAAAATGGGCTATTGCATCGTGCATTTTCGGTGTTTCTGTTCAATGCGGAAGGCGAAATGCTTTTGCAGAAGCGAGCCCACGAAAAATACCACTCGCCAAACCAATGGACCAATGCCTGCTGCTCGCATCCAAGACTTGACGAATCTTATTTGGAAGCTGCGAAACGACGCATCAAGGAAGAGTTGGGAATCGATTGTGAGCTGACCGAGAAATTCCATTTTATTTACAAAGCGGACGTCGGAGACGGGCTTTGGGAGCACGAGTTGGACTATGTTTTCACGGGCGATTTTTCCGGATCATTTAATTTGAATTCTGATGAAGTTTCTGAAATACGATATATTTCTATTGAAGATTTGCAAAAGGAAATTGCTGAGAATCCTAATGATTTTACGGAATGGTTCAAGATTATTTGGGCGGAATACCGCAATAAGCTGAGTTAAAAACTAACCAAAATGACACAAAAGAACATTATCATTTTTTGGAGTTTTGAAAATCTTAAATTAAAATTAAAATTAAAGTTTTTGTGACTTTTGTGGTTTCAGAAGCAAAGTTTACAACAGATGAATGTCTCCGCTTTTCTGATTTTTTTTAATTACAAAACTTAATGCCGGAAATTTTGCTTAACTTTATTATCAATCTTTGAATTATGAAAGCTTTGGTAATTGGTGCAACGGGTGCGACGGGAAAAGATCTTGTGAATCAGCTTTCGCAAGATCCTGAGTTTGAGCAAATCGATATTTTTGTAAGAAGGCATTCAGACTTTCATCATAATAAAGTCCACGAACACTTGGTAGACTTTGACCATCCCGAAGATTGGAAACATCTGGTAAGGGGCGATGTGGCATTTGCCTGCCTCGGAACGACCTTAAAATCTGCCGGCAGCAAAGACAATCAATGGAAAATCGACTACGATTATCAATATAATTTTGCCAAAGCAGCGAAGGAAAACGGGGTGGAAGATTTCGTTTTGGTCTCGGCTTACGGCGCAAGTCCAAATTCAAAAATTTTTTATTCCCGAATGAAGGGCGAGCTGGAAGAAGCGATCAAGAATCTGAAATTCGAGAAAACAAGCATCTTCAAGCCTGGAATGTTGGAACGCAAAAACTCAGATAGAGGCAGCGAGGTTCTGGGACTGAAAATTCTTAAGTTCATCAATAAACTGGGACTTTTGAAAAGTCAGCAACCTTTACCAACTGAGGTTTTGGCTAAAGCGATGATTAATGCGTCGAAAATCAAATCCAAAGGTTTTTCTGAAATTAAACTGCACAGTATTTTCAGTTTTGCCGAGAAATGAAGAATCGATCACAATTGAATAGGATTGTCCCTATCTTTAACAAATCGTCCTTTCGGGACTTCGGCTATTATTGGGATTTTTCGTTCAGATATTTTTGCCATTCCCAAGTCGTTTTCAAGGCCTCTTCCAAAGAGGTTTCGGATTTCCAGCCGAGTTCTCTTTCTGCTTTATCGGCGTTGGCATAAGCGATCGTGATATCTCCTTCGCGTCTCGGGCAAATTTGGTACGGCACCTTTACGCCTGTGGCCAATTCAAAAGCTTTTACGACTTCCAAAACAGACGATCCTTTTCCTGTCCCCAGATTATAAATATCCAAAACGGTTTCTTCTTCAGAGTTCATCAACTTTTTGAGCGCCGCAACGTGTGCTTTTGCGAGATCTACCACGTAGATGTAATCTCGAATGGCCGTGCCATCTTCTGTGGGATAATCATCGCCCCAAATGTTCAATTTTTCTCTAATTCCTGCTGCCGTCTGCGTGACGTACGGAACGAGATTATTAGGAATCCCGGCCGGTAGTTCTCCTAACAGTGCCGTGGGATGGGCGCCGATGGGGTTGAAATATCTAAGTAAAGAAACTTTTTTCTGGTATGCTCTGGAGAAATCCTTCAGGATGTCTTCGCCCATTTGTTTGGTTTTTCCGTAGGACGATTCGGCTTCTTTGAGAGGTGTATTTTCATCAATCGGCATCTGGTCTGCCTGCCCGTAAACTGTGCAAGAGGAGCTGAAAATAAAATTGGAAATTTCTCTTTTTCTGAATTCCTGAAGCACATTGATCAAAGAAAAAAGGTTGTTTTCGTAATAATCCAAGGGCTTTAGCATACTCTCTCCCACTGCTTTGGAAGCGGCAAAATGGATGCATCCGCTGATGATATGCGCCTCAAAAACTTGGCTTAATAATTCCTTTCTTTTGAGATCGAACGGATAAAAAATCGGACGCTTGCCGGTAATTTCTTCAATATTATTTAGGATAAATTTTTCTGAATTTGAAAGATCATCTACAATGACGACTTCAAAATTATTATTGATGAGTTCTACAACGGTGTGCGACCCGATGTAGCCGAGACCGCCTGTTACGAGTATGGACATAGTTTTTTTCTTTTTTTACTTTGTCGAAGTTATTTTTACAAAGTTATTTTCAGGTTAAGTCTTTATCTGCAATTTTTGCTCGGTTTTGTTGTTGTAAAATTGCACCTTGACACTCTGCAAAGTTATAAATGTTTTTATACAGATTTTGCGAGTTTAATAACAAAAAGAGAGGATAAATGTTTTCCTCTCTTCAATATTGTACTAAAAAATATCTTACGAACGTTAAGAAATTCATTAATTACTTTTGGTTTCGTAGATGGTTTTGTCGAGCTCCCTGTCTTGTTTTGCCACGGCTGCTCTTTCTTTTGGAGTCACTTGTCCGTCGGAGACTGCTGCTCTTTTGGCTTGTTTTACGTCTTTAGATTCTTGGTGAATGGTTGCAGCTTCGGTTTTATTAATTTCTCCGGATTTTACGCCTTGTGCTACTCTGTGTCTTTCACCCACTTGATTTCTGTTTTCGGCTCTTTGTGCAAAACTAAACGCTGAGGTTAATAATGCCGCTACTATTACTAAATTTTTCATAATATTATTTTTTATGGTTTGTATGAGGTATGATTAGTTAAATGATCAAAAGTTAAATCAAGTACCTTACTGCAACCACTATGCCATTTTAAAAAACCTTAGGAAGTGATAAACTCCAAAACGCCTTCTGTAATATACTTCATCTGCTCCTCATCCAGTTCTGTATGCATCGGCAGAGAAATTACTTCGTCCAATAATTTATCAGTATTCACAAAATTTTTAGGATCACTTTCCTGATAATAGGCTTTTTGCTTTCGGAGTGCCACAGGATAGTAGATCATCGCCGGGATTTCTTTTTCGGCCAGATATTTTTGTAATTCGTTGCGTTTTCCGTTGGTAATTCTCAAAGTATATTGATGAAAAACGTGTGTGGAATAGTCGGCTCTTTTTGGCGTGAGGATATTTTCGTTTCCGGCAAAAGCGTCGTCGTAATAATCTGCTGCTTTTCGTCTGGCTTCGTTATAAGAATCGAGGTTGGGCAGTTTCTTCCTCAAAACCGCCGCCTGAATGCTGTCCAATCTGGAATTGACTCCCACCTCATCGTGGTAATAACGCTCGTACATGCCGTGGTTTACAATACCTCTCAGTCTGTGAGCAAGCTGATCATCATCAGTAAAAATGGCTCCTCCATCGCCGTAGCAACCGAGATTTTTGGATGGGAAAAAAGATGTGGTTCCAATAGTTCCCATCGTGCCGGATTTTTTTGAGGTGCCGTCGGAGAAGTGAAAATCAGCCCCAATGGCCTGCGCATTATCCTCGATCACATAGAGATGATGTTCTTTTGCGATTTTCAGAATTTCTTCCATATTCGCGCATTGACCAAACAGATGCACGGGGATGATCGCTTTAGTTTTGGGTGTAATGGCTTTTTTAATGGCTTCGGTACTGATGGTAAAGGTGTCGTAATCTACATCTACCAAAACGGATTTCAATTTTAGCAAATGGATCACTTCTACCGTTGCAGCAAAAGTAAAATCTGCGGTAATGACTTCATCGTCGGGTTGCAAATCCAACGCCATCAGGGCAATCTGCAGCGCATCGGTTCCGTTGGCACATGGGACAACGTATTTTACGTTCAAATACTGTTGCAAATCTGCCTGGAAAGAGTGGACTTCCGGTCCGTTGATAAATGCTGCCGAATCCATCACATTCAAAACCGCATGATCCACTTCGCTTTTTATTTTGTAGTATTGGCTTTGTAGATCAACCATCTGGATTTTCTTCATATTCAAAAATTTATTGTTAAAAAACTTTAAAATCGGTTTTCAAAAATTTTTGAACCCTCGATTTCAAATGCAAAAACATTATTTTGTAAATTTACATTTATTTATGAGTTTAAAAAAATCCAAATTACCAAAACGTGAGAAAAATCTTTACAATTTTAACCCTTAGTTTTTCGCTGATAGTTGCGGCTCAGACCGAATTGGTTTTCGTTTTCTTCAAAGATAAACCCAACAAAGCAGCGTTCTTTTCTAATCCTCTATCGGAGCTTACCCAGAAATCTCTTGACCGGAGAACGCGCCTCGGCATCGCTCTTACGGATCAGGACGCTCCCATCGAACCCGCTTATATTTCTAATATTCAGAACCTCGGGTTCACAGTGACAGATTATTCCAAATGGCTGAATGGCGTTGCCGTGAATGCTACACCGGCTCAAATCCAAATTCTATCGCAACAGAGCTACGTAGATCATGTGGAAAGTTTTGTAAGAAATCCAAATGGCGGCAAAAGAGCTCAAAAGATCGAAAAATTCAAGGAATTTGATGAGGAATTTTCGAATCGTGAACCTATGAATGATTTCAATTATGGAAATAGTCTGGCTCAGATTGAGCAAATTAATCTCCGCCAATTGCATATTGCAGGTTTTGCGGGCAGCGGAATATCCATTGCAGTCATCGATACTGGTTTCCCTTATGTGGATACTGGCAGTGCCTTTAGGCGGATACGCACGAAGAGCCGTATCAAAGATACCTACAACTTTGTTTCGAAACATACAGATGTTTACAGTACATCGCTCAATTCCCACGGCGCAATGTGCCTGGGAATCATTGGCGGATATATCGACGGAACTTTTGTGGGCTCGGCTCCCAACGCCGACTTTTATCTTTATGCCTCGGAAAATGATGATGTAGAAATCCCCGAGGAGCAACTTTATTGGATAGAAGCAGCAGAACAGGCCGACAGAAAAGGCGTAGACATCATCTCCACTTCTTTGGGTTATACAGAATTTGATGACAGCCGATATGATTATACTTATGCTGATATGAACGGCGCTACTACCTTCATCTCCAGAGGCGCACAAATAGCGTCTGAGAAAGGAATTTTTGTTTTGATTGCAGCCGGAAACGAAGGTCAGAGCAGTTGGCATTATATTTCTGCACCTGCAGATGCGCCGGGCGTATTTACCATTGGCGCGGTGACCTCCAGTGGCGCTTCATCGGGGTTTTCGTCGTATGGACCTAACTCTGCGGGTGTGATAAAACCGGACGCCGCCGCAAGAGGAACCAATACGTATTATGCCTACAACAATTCTTCTGGATACGGTAGCGGCACTTCATTCGCAACGCCATTGGCAGCCGGAGGCGTGGCTTGTTTTATGCAGTCGCTACCCAATACGACTTCTATCAACCAACTGAAACAAAAGCTGAGACAGGATGCTTCCCTGTATCCAAATCCCAATAACCAGCAGGGATACGGCATCCTCAACTTCTACAAAACGTATCAAACGCTTACGGTAAACGACGGCCGGAGGATCCGGGTAAAAATCTATCCGAATCCGGCGAAAGATTTTATAAATATTTCGACCGGCCAGCGCATTACATCAGTCGAAATCTATGATTTCTTGGGAAGATTAATTAAAAGTGACAGTGAAAGCAAGCTTAATATCTCAGATCTTGCAAAAGGTAGTTATCTCATCAAAATAAAAGCGGGAAATCAGGAAACAGTTGAACAATTTATAAAGGATTAAAAATCAGATTTTAAAATCAAATTTTACCGGACAATTAGTTTAATTTCAGAAGCAAAACCGGCAAGCAAAATTTACTTCTTTCTCTTGGCAATGGACTTTTGCTTTTGCTGAGCTCTGTTCGCGCCGAATTTCTTCGGTGCTTTTCTTTTGCTCGGCCCGCCCATATTGACTTTTTTGTTTTTGTCCTTTTTCTCGTGAAATGCAGAGTCGCCTTCGTTGAGTTTGGCAGTTGTCAAGAATTTCATTTTCACTTCTTCTTGTTCCGATGCGATTTTTACTTTTGAAATTGTAACTGCTTCCGGAAACTCGGTTTTTTGGATTTCTCTGTCCATCAAAAGCTCGATATCCAGAAGCCGAGCTTCTTCTTTTTTGGTGAAAAAGCTGATCGCAATCCCATCTTTGTCTGCCCTACCCGTTCTGCCAATTCTGTGAATATATTGCTCCGGAACTTCCGGAATCTCGAAGTTGAAAACGTGCGAAACGTCCGGAATATCCAGACCTCGCGCCATTATATCTGTGGTGATAACGCCTCGCAATTTTTCATTGGTGAAGTCCTGCATTACTCTCAACCTGAAATTCTGAGATTTGTTCGAATGGATGACACCAAATTGATCCGGAAATTCTACATTCAGTTTTTCAAAAATTAAGTCGGCGTGTTTTTTATTATTTGCGAAAATTAGAATTTTTTCAAGGTCTGTTTCCGTTTTAAGGAGATGAATTAACAAATTCAGTTTGGTATTGAAATTCTCAACCGGAACTGCAGATTGTGCAATCTTTTCCAACGGCGTTCCAGATCTTGCGAGCGAAATCTCGATTGGGCTGGCGAAATATTCGTTCAGTAAAGCATCTACTGCATCGGTCATAGTCGCAGAAAAAAGAATGTTTTGTCTTTTCTCTTTCATCATTTCGAAAATGTGCGTCAGCTGAGGACGGAAACCGAGATTGAGCATTTCATCAAATTCATCGATGATCAGTTTGTTTACTTCTTTCAGAGAAATCGCATTGTCAATTGCCAAGTCCATTACCCGGCCCGGCGTTCCCACCAAGATGTCGCATCCGTCATTGAACAATAATTTCTGCGTGTTGATGTTTTTCCCACCATAAATTCCGATGACTCTTGCGGTCAGATTCTCTGTCATTTTTGCGATCACTTCCGTTACCTGAACCACCAATTCTCTGGTTGGCACCAAAACCAACACTGTGGGATTGCCGCTCTTGTTGTATTTCCAGGTTTTCAGCACGGGAAGCGTGTAGGCCAAAGTTTTACCGGTTCCTGTTTGGGCAATTCCCATCACGTCGCGCCCGGAAAGTATCGGTCCAAAACTTTTTTCTTGAATCGGCGTGGGTTCGAAAAGGTTGAGATCGGCCAATACATCCAGAATCTTTTCCGGTAAATCGAAGTCTGCAAAAGTGGTTTTCATCTGAATTTAATTATTTTTTTAAGGTCTGATGGTGCATCCATAATGTTCTGGTTATATGATACAAACATTTGGAATCTGGATGGTTCATTTGGGAAAATTTATTTAAGTATAGGCTGGGAAAATTGAAATTTAATTTGAGTTTCGGCTCATTTTCCGGTTTCAATCGGCAAAGATAAGGATTTTGAAATCAAGATGAATTTGGAACGATTACCCTTTCTGTTTCTCCCTCAAAACAATCCTGAAAGTTGTTCCTTTCCCCACTTCAGAACTGGCAATTTTCACTTCGCCTTTGTGATATTCAGTGATAACCCTCTTGGTCAATGAAAGTCCCAATCCCCACCCGCGTTTTTTGGTGGAAAATCCTGGTTTGAAGGCATTTCGGACTTGCTGCTTGGTCATTCCGCTTCCGGTATCGGTGACATCAATATAGACATTTCTGTTTTTCTTGTAAAGCGCCAACTCCAGTTTTCCTTCGCCTTTCATCGCATCTACCGCGTTTTTTATTAAGTTTTCAATCACCCAACTCATAAGGATCCTGCTGTGCGGAATCAGAACCGGCTCGTAGGTTTTTTTCAAAGTGAAGACGACTTTGGTAGAAATTCTGGATTTCAAATAATCAAAATTCTGTTGCACGGTTTCATTAATATCGAGGTCGTTGAGTTCCGGCACAGAGCCGATTTTTGAGAATCTTTCGGAGATGGTTTTCAGCCGATCCACATCTTTCTCAAGTTCTTTGACGCCGAGCCCGTTTTCGTCTTCCAGCTTCATCATCTCGACCCAGCCAATCATCGATGACAACGGCGTCCCGATCTGATGCGCTGTTTCCTTGGCCAAACCTGCCCAGAGAAAACCTTCGTCGGTTTTTTTCAAAGTTCTAAGGAACCAGAAAGAAAAAATCAAATAAGCACCGATGAACAACGCGATGACATAAGGATAAAATCGAAAATAATTGAGCAAATCCGAGTTGTCGTAATAGATATATTGCTTCTGCCCCGACGGCAACTCTACCACAAAAGGCTCATAGGAATTTTCCATTTTCGCGATGAAACTTTTCAGTTTTGCAGGATCCTGTTCTATATGTGCGGGAACGTTGGCTTGGAAAACCGGGGTCTTATTTTCGTCGGTTACGATAATCGGGATGTTCGTATTGTCTTGCATCACAGCCAGATACAACTCCTGAATCCTGGGATCGGCGGAGATTTCGTCGTCGGTGTAGACTTTGAGAGCGGTGGCAATCAGTTCTACTTTTTTGATTTCCTGTTTTCGTAATTGATCGATCAAAATGAAAGACGAGATTGCAATCCCAAAAACGATAGCCGTGAGTATAAAATATACCACCCAACTGTTGATCCTTTTCAGAAAATTGAAACCTTTCATTATTGCTTATAAAACGGCAATTTAGGAATTTATTATATTATAAAATTAGAACTTGGATTTTAGACTTTGTTTTAAATCAGAAATCAAGATTAATTTAGATATTTGTAATTCAATAAATAAAGGACAATGATTATCATTCAAAACGAAAAACTTAAAGCCACCTTCAACGAACTGGGTGCAGAACTCGTTTCGCTTATCGATCTTGAAACCGAAAAAGAAATCATCTGGGAAGGAAATCCCAATTTTTGGAGCGGGCAAAGTCCTGTGCTGTTTCCGATAGTGGGCGCGCTGAAAGACGATCAATATCTATTTGATGGCCAAACTTACGAAATGCCGAGGCACGGTTTTGCCCGAAGAAAAATCTTCGAAGTGAAAAACTCTTCTGAAAATGAAGCGATTTTTCAATTAAAATCTGATGATGAAACTTTGAAATTATATCCTTTCAATTTCAGTTTGGAAATTAAATATACATTATTTGAAAACAAGTTGACGGTTTCTTACAATGTGAAAAACAAGTCCGAAAAAGAACTGTATTTTTCGCTGGGCGCGCATCCGGGATTTGCGATTGATACAAAGAATGGATTGAAATATGATGATTACGAAATCGCTTTCTCTGATGATGACAAGTTGGAAATTCATCCTTTGGTTAATAATCTAATTAGTAAAAAAACAAAAACGATCGAACTCAAAAATAAAACGCTTTCGCTTTCTTACGACTTATTCTACCAAGATGCTTTGGTAATGACGAATATGAAAAGTAAAGAATTGATGTTGAGAAATAATCAGAACGATCACAAGGTTATTTTCACCTTTTCAAACTTTCCTTATTTCGGAATCTGGGCAGCGAAAAATGCAGATTTTGTTTGCCTGGAACCTTGGCATGGAATTGCAGATTTTGAAGATCATAATCAGGAATTGACGGAGAAATTTGGGATATTGAAGTTGGAAATTAATGAACAATGGACAGCTGATTGGGCGATAGAAATTTGAGTTCCTCGCACTTGACCTCAGTGGAAAATGAATTTTGGTAATATGGAACCAATTTATTAAATTATTCGAAAAATACAAGCCCGATTATTAAAATTACTTAAATTTGACCGAACCAAATAAAATTAATTATATGAAAAAATTGCTACTTTTTTATTTGTTGACCGTCTTCCAACCAATTTTTGCTCAAATCACTTTTGAACCTTATGAAAACCACGGTCTGACGCCTTATACCGCCACGATCTCCGGAAGTGGCACCATCTATTATACCACCGATGGCACGGATCCTACCATCAACTCGCCGTCGGGAGTTAACATTATGAATGTAACCATTATCCAAAATACAGTTTTGAAAGCTAAAATTGGAAATAGCGCAATTTTCACCAGAACTTTTTATTATGGACCGTTACCCCAACAAACGGTTTACTTCAAACCACCCTCAACTTGGACCACTGCTTGTGTTTTTCCAATGAGAATTGATCCTTCAACAATGGTGGATTATTTATATGGACTACCCATGACCGATGCTAATTGTGAAGGATGGTATAAATACACTTACGGGTATTACAAGTCCGGCTTTGTGTTTGATAATTGTAGATTTTCTTATTTAGATCCTCTTTATCAAAGTACACCGTATTTAGAAACAGAAAATACATTATTTTATGATTTTAGCGCCGGATTAATTTCCAATCCGCCGGCTTGTCTCTTGGCAGTAAATGATCCTACGAAGAAAATAACCGTCGTGAAGATTTTTCCAAATCCGGTTCAGGATTATATTAATATCGAATCCGACAAGAATTTCACGGCCTACGAAGTGATTGATCAATCCGGGAAAACTATTTCAAAAAATAATTGGGAAGGCGATAAAATTGACATTTCAAGCCTTGCAGCCGGCGTTTATTTTATTAGACTAAAGATCCTGGGCAACGAAACTTATATTGTGAAATTTATCAAGAAATAAGAAGAGAAAAAATCCACAAAAAGAAAGAGTCCGGCAGATGCCGAACTCTTCTTAATTTATCTCAACCTTGTGCGTTTGAAAGCGTATTTTATTTTCTGATTCCCAATTCAGCGATGATCGCTCTGTATCTGGAAATATCTTTCTGTTTCAAATAATCGAGAAGAGACTTTCTCTTTCCTACCAATTTTACCAATGATCTCTCTGTTGCGAAATCGTGGCGATTGGCTTTCAAATGTTCCGAAAGGTGGTTGATTCTGTAAGTGAATAGAGCCACTTGTCCTTCAGCGCTTCCTGTGTCGTTTGCAGATTTTCCGTGCTTTGCGAAAATTTCTGACTTTTTTTCCGGTGTTAGATACATTCCAATATTATTTAAATGATTATTATGTAATTCGGGTGCAAAGATAGGATTTTATTTGGGATTAGAAACGGTATGTCAAACAATTTTTAGTAGAAATCACTTTTAAACCTATTTCTATTCCATCAAAAATTCTTTCACCAACTCAAAATCCACAGCAAATTCCACCGATCGTTTCTCCTTTTTACGGAACGCTTCCAGCTTTTCCGGTATTTCGATTTTCTCCTTCAAAACATTTTCTACTACTTCTACAAACTTTGCAGGATGAGCCGTTTCCAATAAAACCCCAATAAAATCTTTATCTAATAAGGCATTTTTGTCATCCGGAGCGGAGTCGAAGGACTTCCTAAAAGTTTCCAGTCCCAAATAAGCAACCGCGCCGTGCGGATCCAAAGTATAACCGAAATCCTTTTTCACCTTTATCATCGCCTTTTTCGTTTCGTCATCCGAAAAAGAATAAGCTTCAATCTCTTTTCTGAATTCCGAAACATCATTATTAAAGAGACTTTTCATTCTTTCAAAATTGCTCGGATTGCCAACGTCCATTGCATTACTGATGGTTTGTTTTGATAGTTTTGCTTCGTAATGCCCGCTTTCTAAAAACTTTGGAACCACATCATTTGCATTGGTTGAAGCGATGAATTGCTGAATTGGCAAGCCCATTTTCTTAGCAAAAAGTCCGGCGGTCAAATTTCCAAAATTCCCACTCGGAACTGAGAAAACGATTGGTTTTCCTAAATTCTGAAGTTGAGCAAATGCCCAGAAATAATAAAACGATTGCGGAATCAAACGCGCGATATTAATGCTGTTCGCCGATGTCAAAGTGAATTTTTGATTCAGTTCTTCGTCGGACAAAATTTGTTTTGCTAAGGTCTGACAATCATCAAAAGTGCCATCGATTTCCAGAGCTTTGATATTTCCGCCCCAAGTCGTGAGTTGTTTTTCTTGCAACGGGCTCACTTTTCCTTTCGGATAAAGAATGTAAACCTCAATTCCAAAAACATTGAAAAACCCCGATGCCACCGCACTTCCCGTGTCGCCGGAAGTTGCAGCAATCACTTTCATCGGTTTTCCTTCGGAGAAATAAGCCATCATTCGGGCCATAAATCTCGCGCCGACATCTTTGAAAGCCATCGTTGGACCGTGAAATAATTCCAGTGCATAAATATTATCCGAAATTTTCACCGCCGGAATTTCGAAGTTTAAAACTTCATCGATGATTTCTTTTAAGTTTTCATCGGAAATTGATTCGCCGAGAAATTCTTTTGCTACTCGGAAACCGATTTCCTGCAAACTTAGATTGGGCAAATTTTCAAAAAACTCAGCATCCAATTGCGGAATATATTCCGGCATAAAAAGTCCACCGTCATCGGCTAAACCTTTTAGGATGGCAGTTTTTATATTGGTTTCTTCCTGTTTTCTTGTTGATATATATTTCATTTTCTGAATGATGGATGATGGATAATTGATAATTGATAATTGATAATTGATTAAAAATTAATGATTGCTTATGATTAACAAAAAAAATTAACGCAAAGTCCGCAAAGATTTTTTTTAATCTTATTGAAAATATTTTTAAGGCTCGCAAAGGCGCTTAAGCTCAGCAAAGAAATTAAATTTTAAGCTCTCTTGGGTTTAATAACAAAACTTGTTTTACGTTGAATCTGCAGCCGGACTTATCTCATCTTTTTTATTTTATTTATTTGAATCGATGAACCACTTCGTTAGGTTTGAGTGGAAATCCTTTTATGCTTATACTTAATTTCTTATTAAACTAAAATCTTGTGCAAAAAAGTTTGGGTACGGAAGGCGGAAAAAGCTGCCCAAATTTTAACTAATGACTCTTGCGCCGTCTTCGTTGATTTTTGTAACGAAAGATTCGCTTTCTATATTTTTTTGGCTGAGTAATTCTTTGATTTTTTGTGAAATAACTTCTGCAATTTCCATATTTCCACACAAAGCAAAAACCGACGGACCCGAACCCGAAATTCCAAATCCAATTGCGCCGCTGTCCAAAGCGAACTGCTTCATCTCGTAAAAATACGGAATCAACATCGCGCGAACCGGCTCTATGATGACATCTTCGAGACTTCGGCCAACCAAACCGAGATCGTTGGTGCAACATCCGGCAACCAAGCCGGCGATATTTCCCCATTGCTGAACGGCAGATTTCAAGCTGATTCTCTCTTTGATAATTTTCCGTGCCTCGCCCGTGGGAACATCCACGTATGGATGGACACAAACTACCGATAAATCCTTTGGATAAGGGAGTCTGAGGGCATCCAACGGCTCATAACTTCTGACTAAAACCAATCCGCCCAACAGTGCCGGCGCGACATTATCGGCGTGGGCATTGCCACAGGCGATGCGTTCTCCTTCCATTGCGAGCGGAAGCAATTCTTGTCTGGAAAATGGTGCTCCCATTAGCTCGTTGATAGCGACCAAAGCGGCCACGCTACTCGCTGCGCTGGAACCCATTCCGCTGTTGAGTGGCATTTTTTTGTAGAGTTCGATGTCAATTCCTTGATCTGAATTTATTTTTTTCAGAAATAATCTGATAACGTGCGAAACTACATTTTTGTCCGGGTTCTTCGGCAGTTTCCCGCCATCGCCTTCGATTTTGGTAATAGCGATTTGGTGGGAATTATTTTTGCTTAAGATGATTTCGTCGCCCGGTTCATCTATGGCGAAACCGAGAATATCATAACCACAAACGACATTGGCAACGGTTGCCGGAGCGAAAACTTTGATGGTATTTATAGACATATTTTTCTTTTGTATTTAGTTAAACCTTCAAGGTTTTTGAAACCTTGAAGGTTTGAATGATTTCATCGCCCGGTTCATCGATGGCAAAACCGAGAATATCATAACCACAAACGACGTTGGCAACGGTTGCCGGAGCGAAAACTTTTATGGTATTTATAGACATATTTTTCTTTTGTATTAGTTAAACCTTCAAGGTTTTTGAAACCTTGAAGGTTTGAACGATTTCGTCGCCTAGTTCATCTATGGCGAAACCGAGAATATCATAACCACAAACGACGTTGGCAACGGTTGCCGGAGCGAAAACTTTGATGGTATTTACAGACATATTTTTCTTTTGTACTAGTTAAACCTTCAAGGTTTTTGAAACCTTGAAGGTTTGAATGATTTCGTCGCACGGTTTATCGATGGCGAAACCGAGAATATCATAACCACAAACGACGTTGGCAACGGTTGCCGGAGCGAAAACTTTGATGGTATTTATAGACATATTTTTCTTTTGTATTTAGTTAAACCGAGAATATCATAACCACAAACGACGTTGGCAACTGTTGCCGGAGCGAAAACTTTTATGGTATTTATAGACATATTTTTCTTTTGTATTAGTTAAACCTTCAAGGTTTTTGAAACCTTGAAGGTTTGAATAAAAATTAAAATTACTGAGCTGTAACTCGTACCAAATCTGCAAAAACACCAGCTGCGGTAACTTCTGCTCCTGCACCCGGACCTTTCACGACCAACGGTGTATTTCGGTATCGTGACGTGGTGAACGAAATAATATTATCGCTGCCCGATAGGCTAAAAAAAGGATGCTTGGCATCTACCATTTTCACTTCGATGCTGATTTTTCCTTCTTCCAAAACGCCAATTAATCTGAGTTTTTTGCCAGAACTTTCTGCTTCATTTTTCAATGATAAAAAGTAAGTTTCGTTCTTTTCCAGCTCTTCATAAAAACTTGGAATCGAACCTGCGTTGAGGCAAGCTTTCGGCAGAAAATCTTGGATCTCTACATCGGACATTTCCAAAGGTAAGCCAATTTCTCTCCCCAGAATCAGCATTTTTCTGGAGAAATCCATTCCGTTGAGGTCATCTCTCGGATCGGGTTCTGTAAAGCCTAATTCTTGCGCCGTCTTCACGACTTCTGCAAAAGTTTTTTCGCCCACATAATTATTAAAAATATAGGAAATCGTTCCGGAAAGAATGGCTTCGATTTTCAGGATTTCGTCTCCTGAAATCCAAAGGTCGTTGAGTGTTTTGATGATCGGAAGGCCTGCGCCCACATTGGTTTCGTACAAAAAACTAACGTTGTTTTTTTTCGCAAGTTTTTTGAATTGGCTGTACTGCTGGTAGCCGGAAGAATTTCCTTTTTTATTACAAGTTACGACTGAAATATTGTTGTTAAACAACCGCGGATAAAGCTGCACCACCTCGTCGCTTGAGGTATTGTCCACGAAGACCAGATTGGGTAGATTTTTTTCAGAAACCAAACTTATAAACAATTCAAGATTAGCATCTTGTAAGTTTTTATCTAAAATTTCATTCAAATTAAAATTCAGACTTTCATTTTCGGAAATGATCATTTTCCGACTATTGGTAACGCCAACCACATTGATTTTAATCTGATGATTTTTCTCAAGATTCTCTGCTTCTCTTTCCAACTGACGGAATAAGGCTTTACCGATATTTCCGGTTCCGGCAAACATCACATTGAAGGTTTTCACAGGTGAAAGCAAAAGCGAATCGTGAACCACATTCAAGGCTTTTGAAAGTTCATTTCGTTCAATTACGGCCGAAATATTTATCTCCGATGATCCTTGCGCGATGGCGATAATATTGATGCCATTTTTACCCAAAGCACTGAAAAATTTACCGCTGATGCCGCGCGTTTTTTTCATATTCTCGCCAACGACGGACAAAATACTGAGCTCGTTATCGATTTGTGGCGGGTCGATTTTATTGGCATTCATTTCAAAATAAAATTCCTCTTGGATGGCTTTTTCCGCTTTTTTCTCATCGTCAAAATTGACCACAAACGAGATGCTGTGTTCCGAACTTGCTTGTGTAATCAAGATTACATTGACATCATATCTCGCCAGCGCGTTGAACAATCTGCCGCTGAAACCCTTCATCCCAATCATTCCGTTTCCGGTGATATTAATGAGACAAGTTTTCTCGATGGAGACGATTCCTTTGATTAAACCTTTGGAAACTTCGGATTTTTGATGAATCAAGGTGCCTGGATTTTCCGGATTGAAAGTATTCTTGATATAAATTGGAATTTGGCTTTCGATTGCCGGAATCATTGTGGGCGGATAGATGACTTTGGCGCCAAAATAGGACATTTCCATCGCTTCCTGATAGCTGAGTTCGGGCTGGGAAAAAGCATTTTTGACCAACCGCGGATCGGCCGTCATAAAACCATCGACGTCGGTCCATATTTGAATTTCCTCAGCTTGCAAACCCGCTGCCAAAACTGCGGCCGTGTAATCGGAGCCGCCTCTGCCAAGGGTTGTGGTATCGTTATTTTTATCTTTTGCAATAAAACCTGTGACGACATAAATTTGATTTTCCAAGTTCCAATTTCTTAGATTTTCATTAGTTTTAATAAAATCTACTGCGGCATTTCCGAAGTTGGAATCGGTGATAATCAGTTCTCTTGCATCTTGGTAACTCGCCGGGAAATCCCCCGATTGCAGATAAGTCGCAATGATTTTATTAGACAATTGTTCGCCGTACGCCAGCAGTCTGTCCTTGATTCTATCAGACAATTCTTCGAGATTTTTGATGCTGAAAAGAATATCTTCTACCTCGTTGAAACTCACTTTTACCATCATTAATAAGGGATTTTGCAAAGTTCTTGGCAATAATCCCGAGATGATTTGATAATGCTTATCTTCTGCCTTTTTAAGAATCTCTGCAAAGTCATTTTGCGCTAAAGCCGCTTCGGCAGCCGATAAAAGAGCATTTGTAACTCCGGAAAAAGCCGAGCAAACCACGAGTAAAGGTTCTTTTTTACTGAATTCCTTTTCAACGATTAGTTTTACATTGTTTACAGCGTCCAAACTTCCGATGGAAGTTCCTCCAAATTTTAATACTTTCATTTGTGTTTTTTAGTGATAGTTTCACATAAAAAAGCCTTTCTGGAAGTTCAGAAAGGCTTTTTGTATTGTTGCAATGTTTAATTTTCACATACACACCTTTCTGCCAACTGCGGTTGGAGTCGTTGTAGAAGAAGTGGTGGTGGTTGTAAAATTCATTTTTTTTTTATAAATCTTTTACGAAAATATGAAAACATTTGAGATTGACAAATTTAAAACGCTTTTTTTTGAGAATACTTCTAAAATATAGTGGTTATTTAGGCAAACGTTTTGTTTAGTTAAAATTTAAAAAAAATTTTAATCCTGAAAATCAACCTATTAACTATTTAATTTAAAAATATTTGGTACTTTGTATTGCACAATACCTTTTAGATTACATATCTTTGCAATGTAAAGTTAGAGAACGATGTTTGTGATGTAAGATTTGAAAAAAACATTTGCGAAAACTTGAAATTTGAACCAAACCAATTAATATGAATACCGAGAACACAAAGGCGCAGATGCGCAAAGGAATTCTGGAATTCTGTATTTTGAGCCTGATCCAACAGCGCGAAATGTATGTTTCGGATCTCATAGAATCGCTCAAAAAAGGAAAACTGGATGTGGTAGAGGGAACACTTTATCCGCTCCTAACCCGATTGAAAAATGGCGAATTCCTCGCGTACAGATGGGAAGAATCTACAAGCGGACCACCCAGAAAGTACTATCAGATTACCGAAAAGGGGACACTCTTCCTCAACGAACTGAAAACGACGTGGCAAGAACTGACAGATTCTGTAAACCAAATAATCTCAAACGCTCAAAACTAATATTATGAACAAAACAATTTCAATAGCGCTGGCCGGTTTTTCCTTTACGATAGACGAGTTGGCTTACATAAAACTAAGCGATTATCTCAGCGCGCTTCGCAATTCTCTGGACGCCTCGGAAGCAGAGGAAGTGATGCACGACATCGAAATCAGAATGGTGGAGATCTTCAAAGAAACGCTTGGAAAGCGAGAAGTCATCAATGATTCTGATGTTGAAAAAGTAATTGCTCAAATCGGAACGCCGGAACAGATTGACGAACAGGAAGAAGCTTATTTCTCCGAAGGAAAACAAAAACAATCCAAAACGGGCGGTGCTTTTTCCTACAGCACAAATTCTCAAAAGCAGTTGTTCCGAGATCCGGAAAGACAAAAGATTGCCGGGGTCTGTGCCGGTTTGGCCGCGTATTTTGGGATGGAAATCAGCTGGATGAGATTGATCTGGATAGCGGCTTTTCTTTTTCTTTGGGTTGCGCCAGGTTCTTCATTTTTAGTTGTGATCCTCTATTTTATTCTTTGGGCGGTATTACCAAAAGCAGAATCAGCTTCGGATTTTTTGAAAATGAAAGGGAAACCTTTGAACTTCGATAATCTGAAAGAAGAGTCAGGGAAAATCGTGCAGTTTGCCAACGAAACCTCGACGAGAGCGGGCGAAATCTATAAAGACAACAAACCCACAATAAATTCTGCCGGAGATACCATCCTCAAAATCCTGAAATATGCTCTTGCAATCTGCCTGGCCATGATGGCCGCAGGCTGTTTCATCGGACTTTTCGCAATGACGTTTGCGTACGGTACAGGAAAATTCGGGATCGATAACAACTTGGGATTCTATCTTGAGGAAAATAATATGGGCTATTTAATATTAGCCATTGCGGCTTTGCCAACCATTATTTTCGGCGTTGCGTTCTTATTATTATCGATCAAATTATTCTCGCCGAAAACGAAGTTCAATTATGTGGCCCCGGTTTTGGGAACTTTGGGAATCATTTGGATTATTTTAATAGGCGTATTAGCAGCAAATGCCTCCCGATTCAACTTTGCTTACAGCGGAGAAAATGAGGATTATGAGAACATCTCTATCACCGCACCCAATGCAAACGACACCATATATCTGGACAGCAAAAAAGTAGAAATCCCTGAGAATTTTAAAACTTACTTTGATGAAATCTATTCGGATAAAATTACCATTTTCAAAAGAGATCATCCAAGTGTGGAAATCACGAGAAAAGACAATATTAAAACGCCTTATCTCATCGTGAAAAAAGAAGCAGACGGCTATAACCAACCTCTTAAAATGAAAGTGCCGGTGCAAATCGTAGGGAACAGAATCGTTTTACCAAATTATTTCGAATATCCATACGAATTCCGTTTCAGAGATTATAGAGTGAATTATGAACTTGTAGTTCCCAAAAACACAAAAATCATTAATGAAAAAGAATATGAAGTTTATGTAAACAATGAGAGCGACGATGATGACAACAATTCTGATAACAACAACGGAATCACAGTGGAGAAAAACAAAATCAACATCAACGGAACGACGATTGAGTACAATTCTGACGAAAGCGACAGCGTGAAAATCAACGGAAAATACTATTCTCAAGATTCGGCAGATGCCGTTCTGGACCGATTGAAAGTTGACGAAAAAGTGAAGAAATCCATCGAAGATCTCAACATCAATATCAAAGATGGCAAGAAAGAAATCAACATCAAAACCAAATAATCGGACAATAAAGGCGGCGAAAACGGACAAAAAAACATAAACTTTCCGCTTTTCTATAATTCTTTTTTAAGAAATGAGCCCGCTGCGTTTCAAGACTTAATATAATTTTAACTTCAATACAATTAATTTCACAAAATTATTTCTAAATTTGTATGAGGAAATTAATTTTAAAAACCAAATAAATTCCAAAAAAATGATACAAGTCATCATTGCCATCGCCATCAAGCTGGTCGATTTTTTCACCGGTCTTTTTTAAGTGTAAAGAATATCCCGATATTTCTTAGAAACTAAACATATTTTGTAAATTTGTAAAGTATAGCTTTGTGGCTGTACTTTATTTTTTGTTTATGAAAAAATTCTTGGGAAAAACCATCCTAAAATTACTCGGTTGGAAAATCGTACTGCAAGGCGACGTGAACAATCTCGACAGATGTGTCCTCGTGGTGGCACCTCATACCGACAACAGCGAATATATTCTGGGCAATCTGGCGTACTGGGCTCTCGGTAAAAAGCTGAAAGTCATCATCAAAGACGAGCACACCAAAGCGTTCTAT
Source organism: Chryseobacterium sp. SC28 (assembly GCF_003932955.1). Lineage (GTDB taxonomy): Bacteria > Bacteroidota > Bacteroidia > Flavobacteriales > Weeksellaceae > Epilithonimonas. Next base: position 2,574 of record NZ_QOVY01000010.1, on the reverse strand, counting down.
GGCGGTATCGTAAAAGCTCTTGGCGGTATCGGGATCGACAGGTCGCAGAAAAATGATTTGGTAAATTTTGTCGCCAACGAGTTCAAAAAAGATGATTTCAGCCTTGTCATCACGCCCGAAGGAACGCGCAGTTGGGTTCCGAAATGGCGAAAAGGATTTTACAATATGGCACTGGCAGCCAAAGTACCAATCGTTTTGTCCGGCGGCGACTACAAAAGGAAAACCATCAACTTGGGTTATATCATTCCTTACGAGAAATTGCAAACGCACTCCTACGAAGAAATTATGCAGGAAATTCAGGATTTCTACATCAACTATGATATTACGCCCAAACATCCGGAAAAATGGAATCCGCAAATTTATTAGCTATAAACTCATACTAATCCCACGACTTCAATCTCACATTTTAGAATCATATTGTAATGGACGATGCCAAAAAAACCGAAATCCTAAACCGCCTGAACAAGGCCAATAAAAACACTTTAGCCGAAACTGTAAGCATCGTTTACACCGATGTCTCAGAAAATTCTCTTACGGCCACGATGCCGGTAACCCCCACTGTTCATCAGCCTTATGGCATAATGCACGGCGGAGCAACGTGTGTCTTGGCCGAGACTTTAGGCTCCTGTCTGTCGCTGATCGATCTCGACATTACTAAATCTGTCCCCGTAGGCATCAATATCAACAGCAATCATCTTCGGGCAATACGGGAAGGCGTGGTCACGGGAACGGCCACTTTCATCCGCAAGGGCAGCACACTGCACGTTTCGCAAATCGAAATCCGCGATGAAAAAGGCCATCTCATCAGCCATACCACGATGACGAACAACATAATACCCGTCGGCAAAGTCTAATTATTTCTCCGAAAAATATGCTCGTATTCAGACTGCCCGATTCTGAGGTTTTTCACACCGTGGACAACGCTTCGGAACAGAAAGTGTCCTTCGTGAGCTTTGATTGCAAAACCGTTTTGGACTTCAAGGGTTCCATCAAAAATGTTACTCGTCAAGAGATCGAAGGACAAAATATCTCCCCCAAAAACAAAAGTCCCTTGATAGAAATTGGGAAAGAAAATCAGGAATCGTATGCTTTAAAAATAGCTCAGGCAAAAGATTTCATTGAGAAAAATAAGCTAAAAAAACTGGTGCTTTCGAGGAGAAAATTACTAATGTACTTGGATATCGATGTTCAGCGGAAATTGTCTTTGACGAAAAGTTTCCTAAAATTCTGCGATAGCTACCCTACTGCATTTTGCTATCTTTTCGAAAAAAACAACGAAATTTGGATGGGCGGATTTTCTGAGGTCTTGGGCAAATTCGACAAGAAAACCAATACTTTCGAAACGATGAGCGTCGCCGGAACACTACCATTGGACGAAACGTGGACGGATAAAGAAATCGAGGAACAAAAAGCAGTGACGGATTATATTCACTCGATCTTGAGAAAATTCTCTTCAAACCTGAAAATTTCTTCTACTAAAGATTTAATTTCGGGCAATCTCAAACATTTGAAAACCGATTTTTCTGCAGAGATCAGTCCGGAAAGTTTGGACAAGATCATCTCCGAACTGCATCCCACTCCGGCGGTTTGCGGCTTCCCCAAGGAGCTTTGCGCGCAAGGAATCAAAAGTATTGAGCATTTTAACCGAGAATTTTATGCCGGCTACATCAAGGTGGAGACGGATGATTTTGTCTACTATTTTGTAAATTTGCGCTGCGCCAGTTTTTTCAAAAATTACGCTTTCCTTTTCGTGGGTGGCGGCATCACGTTGAAAAGTAATGCTGAAAAAGAATGGGAAGAAACGGAGCTGAAATCTATGGCCATCCAAAACAATCTGGTTTTTGAATGAAGCAGCTGTTGCTTTTTTCTTTAATCTATCATAATCCCACGACCGTTTGGAATGCAGAATTCACTTTAATTTTTATAGAATCCGATGCTACGACTGATCCTCTGATTCTGAGAACATAGGAGTTCTCTTTGGATTTCAAATATTCCAGAAGTTCTACCTCTGGTTCGGGTACGAAACTGATGGCTGTGGGATTGATATTGCCCAAACTTTTTGCAACGAGAAGGGCCGGCAACACTGGTGTTTTGATGTACAGCTCTGCATCCTTGATGGCATTCAGCTGGGTGCCGCCGGCTGACGAAATATATTCGATACTGAAACTGTCCAGTTGTCCCGATTTCAAATTGCTGATGGATAGCTCCGGGTATTTTTCCTTTATTTTGGCTTCTATATCCACGTTGACCGGGATCTCGGGATAGCTTACAAATTCATCGGTGCTTACGGTTGTTAGAGCTAAATCTGTTTCTAAACTAACAGGAACTGTAAAGGGAATAGGAACCGTAATATCATCAACGAGATCTGCTCCATCGTCGCAACTGCCCATGAAAATACCGGCTAAGGCAAGAAGCGTCATCACCAAAATATTCGATACTATTTTACTCATAAATTGTTATTCTTACCTGTTGTGCATTTAGGAATTAAATAAAAAAAAGATTGTTCAATTGGATAAAAATCCGTATATTTAATTGATTATCAAATAATTAAATAAATGAACAATCTTACTCAAA
>NZ_QOVY01000001.1 GCF_003932955.1 Chryseobacterium sp. SC28 | reverse complement strand
TATGTACTTTTGCTCATCGTTATTTGATTTTTGCAACTCAAAATTACGATAAGTTTTTAGAAGCCATTAATTTGGCTTCTTTTTTTATCTGGTTTTTATCGGACAACAGTGAACTTTTTACTAAAAAAACATTGAATCTCAGGACTATTTAAATAACAGTTTTTCCTATTAAAAAAAGTTAATTTCCACCGCGCCAAATAAACATTAGCGATTAAAGATTATCTTTGCGGATTATTTGCCGGATGAAGAAATTGGTTATTATCCCCACCTACAACGAAAAAGAGAACATCGAAAAGATCATTTCGGCAGTTTTTGCCTTGGAACAAGATTTCGACGTTTTGGTGGTAGACGATTCTTCGCCCGACGGGACGGCAGAGATCGTCAAGAATCTTCAGGAAAAGTTTCCACTGCAGCTTCATCTCGCCGTTCGGAAAATAAAAGACGGCCTGGGCAAAGCCTACATTCAGGGATTCCAATGGGCGATTCAAAATGATTACGATTATATTTTCGAGATGGATGCCGATTTTTCCCACAATCCCAAAGATTTAGTAAAGCTGTACGAGGCCTGTAAAACTGCAGATATGGCCGTGGGCTCCCGGTATTCGCAAGGAGTAAACGTGGTCAACTGGCCCATGGGAAGGGTTTTGCTTTCATACTTCGCTTCGAGATACGTGCGATTCGTTTTGGGGATGCCTGTTCACGATACCACGGCGGGCTTTGTCTGTTTCAAAAAAGAAACATTACTGGCGATCGGACTTGATAAAATTAAATTGAAAGGCTACGGCTTCCAAGTCGAAATGAAATACCGCGTTTTCAAAAAGAAAATGAAAATCGTGGAAGTACCAATCATTTTTACAGACAGAACCGAGGGCGTGAGCAAAATGAACGGCGGGATCATCCAAGAAGCGGTTTTCGGCGTTCTGAACCTGAAATGGAAAAATTTTATCGGAAAATTGTAATTTTTTTTGGTTTAAAATTTAATTTACGGAATGAAATATTTCTTTTACATATCATTGATTTTCTGCGTTTTATCCTGCAAGGAGGCCATCGAAAAACCGAAAGATCTCCTGTCCAAAGATCAGATGGCGCAGATCATCGCAGATTTTGCGATTAATGAACAGCAATATGTCATCGGGCAAAACATCAATTCTGAAAATGCGACCCGATTTATCCTGAAAAAATATAACATAAAAGGCGAACGCTTTACCCAAAGCTATGAATATTATATGACCAAACCCGACGTTATCATAGACATCTACGACGACGCCCAAGAAATAATCTTAGCCAAAGATCCAAACGCAAAAGCCTTCATCAATAAAAAATTAAAAGAAAATCCGGGTATTCCGCCACAAGCGAGATAAAAGTATGCAGAAATTTTTCGAAATCGAAACCGCGTCCGAGTCCAAAGCCAGAGCCGGAGTCATCCATACCGATCACGGCCAGATCCTCACCCCAATTTTTATGCCGGTAGGGACGGTGGCATCCGTAAAAACCGTCCACCAGCGGGAATTGAAAGAAGACATCAAAGCGCAGATCATTCTTGGAAATACTTATCATCTGATGCTGCGCCCCACGATGGATATTATGGAACAAGCCGGCGGACTTCACCGGTTTATGAACTGGGATCTTCCTATCCTGACAGATTCGGGCGGTTATCAGGTCTTTTCCTTAGCGAAAAGCAGAAAAATAACCGAAGAAGGTGTGAAATTCAAATCGCATATCGATGGCAGTTTGCATTTTATGTCGCCTGAGATTTCGATGGAAATCCAAAGACAAATCGGTGCCGATATCTTTATGGCTTTTGATGAATGTACACCTTTCCCTTGCGAATATAACTTGGCCAAAACATCGATGGAACTCACGCACCGTTGGCTGAAAAGATGTATTGAATGGACGGAACAAAATAAAGAATTATACGGCCACAAACAGAGGCTGTTCCCCATCGTGCAGGGCTCCACTTATTCGGATTTGAGGCAGATTTCTGCCGAGGCGATTTCCGAAGCAGGCGCAGACGGTAACGCCATCGGAGGATTGTCGGTGGGCGAGCCGGAGCCGGAAATGTACCGCATCACGGATGAAGTGACGGACATTCTGCCGAAAGATAAACCCCGGTACCTGATGGGCGTCGGCACGCCTTGGAATATTCTCGAAAGCATTGGCTTGGGCATCGATATGATGGACTGCGTAATGCCGACCCGAAACGCCAGAAACGCGATGCTTTTCACTTGGCACGGCATTATGAATATGAAAAACGAACGGTGGAAAGCCGATTTTTCGCCTCTCGACGAGTTTGGGACGAGTTTTGTGGATACCGCTTATAGCAAGGCTTATGTCCGACATCTTTTTGTTTCGAAGGAATATTTGGCCAAACAAATTGCATCGATTCATAATTTAGCGTTTTATCTTGATTTAGTGAAGGTTGCGAGAGAACACATCGTTGTCGGCGATTTCTACCAATGGAAAGATTCGATCATTCCGCAATTGAAACAAAGATTATAAAAATAGAATAAAAACGCAAAAGTCCCGAAGGGACGGCTTACTACAGAATAGGATGAAATCCTATTACAATTATACAACATTTAAAGCCAAATTGCAAAAAAACACAAAAGTCCGAACGGACGGCTTAATACAGAATAGGATGAAATCCTATTAAAAAACGATTTACAAAAAGAATAGGATGAAATCCTATTAAAATTAAAACGATTAAAAAAGAAATTAAGCGCAAGCACCCATCTTATGAAAATCATAGACCTCTACGTCATCAAAAAATATTTGGGAACCCTCATTTTTATGTTGGCACTCCTGTCTATTATTATTATCGTTGTAGATGTACAATCCAAAACACCGCGAATAGAGAGCAATGGCTTCACGGTGTGGTATTTTCTGGTAAATTTTTACCCGTTTTGGATTCTCAATTTGATTCTCACCTTTATGTCGATATTGGTTTTTATCACGGTCATATTTTTCACTTCCAGGATGGCCAATAATACAGAAATAGTAGCTGTCATCAGCAGTGGCGCTAGTTTTCATCGGTTTGCAAGACCTTATTTGATTACCTCTTTATTGATTTTCTTTGTCACTTTGGCGATCAACCATTTTGTTTTGCCTTGGGCCAACATTCAAAAAAATGTTTTGGAGCCCTACACCTATAATGCGGTAAATAAAGAAAAGCTGCTGGGGAATATCACCATCGCTTCCAATATCAATCCGAACGAATATATTTTCGTAAACAGTTACAACAAAAAGGAAAATCGGGGCTACGGCTATATGTATCAGAAATTTGATCAAAACAAAAAATTGCTTTATCAGATTACCGCGATGGATATCCTGTGGGATGCGAAGAAGAAGTACTTCTTAATCAGCAACTATAACGAAAGAAAAGCAGGAAAAAATGAGACCGAAATTCTGGGCGAGGGCTTATCGAAAATTCAGGATTTCAACCTCCCGCCTTCAGAATTGTTTCCGGACAAATTGGTTGCTCAAAACAAGACAACGCCCGAGTTGGTGGAAATGATCGACCGTGAAAAACGAAAAGGAAACAGCAATGTCACCTCCTTTTACAATGAGCTTTACCAAAGAACCTCTATGCCGGTTTCTATCATCATCCTCACCTTTTTGGGTCTCGCGCTGTCTTCCGAAAAAAAGAGAGGCGGATTGGGACTCAATCTGGCCTTGGGAATTGCTCTGGCATTTTTATTTGTATTTTCTTTCCAGGTTTTACACGTCGTTTCCGAAAACAAAACGCTACCGCCCTTATTGGCCATGTGGCTTCCCAACATCGTTTTTGCACCGGTTGCAGCATATCTCTACTTCAAGAGAGCCAATCAGTAAAGCATTTCGATTTCTTTGTGGAAAAATTTTTTCAAACCTTCATTTTCCAAATCAATCCAAAGAAAACCATCGCGGTCTGCACTTTTAATAATGCCATTTTGTCGCATTTTCGCAGTTTCGAAAACCGAGACTTTATCTCTTCCAAAAAGATATTGATTATAAATTTCTAAGATTTGATCTTCGGCGGGGATATTTCTTAGTTCAGCATCCACAAATTGGTGGAAAATTTCGGCAAATTTTTCTAATTCAAAAGAAAAACCCGTGGCAGAGAGGATAGAACCAGCTTTAGGAAGATCGGAAAAGTCGGTTTGAAGAACATTTATCCCGATCCCGATGAGCAAATAGGTGTTTTGCTCAATTTTTTTTTTCTCGATGAGAATGCCGCCGACTTTCTTGCTATTCAAAATCAGATCATTCGGCCATTTAATCAGTACCTTAGCATGGGTCAGATTGGCAAGAAAATTCCGCACGATAATAGCGGTATAGTAATTGAGGCTTGTATCGGAAATGTTGATTTTTGAAGTTTCGACAGCGAGCGTATACGCCAGATTTTGATTAGGACTGCACTTCCAAATATTTCCATATTGTCCGCGGCCTTGGGTCTGATTAAAAGTAAAAACCGCAGTGGGTTCGTCTTTATTTACAAGCGCTATTATTTCGTCATTCGTGGAAAAGCAGTTTTCGAGATAGATTAGCCGGCTCATTTATGAAAACTTTAAGATATATAAACAGGTGAAACGAAAAATAAATAGATAAAAAACAATAAATTTGCAAATTAGACAATTTTTTTAATGGGTAAAAGTACACAAAAACAATTATTAATAGACAAAATCGTAGATTCGATTCAAGATATAAAAGGAGAAGACATCTTGGTCTTCGATTTATCAGGCATAGAAAACGCTGCCGCCGAAACATTCATCATCTGTAGCGGAAACTCCAATACACAGGTATCTGCCATCGCAGGGAACATCCAAAAAAATGTTAGAAATGACCTCAACGACAGGCCTTGGCACGTCGAAGGAACGGAAAACTCGATGTGGATTCTGGTAGATTACGTTTCGGTCGTGGTGCATATTTTCCAAAAAGAAATCCGTGAATACTACGACATCGAGGAACTTTGGGGCGATGCAAAAATCACAAAAGTAGTAAGTTAATAGATGCTTCCGTTAGCATCATCAATATTTAAAAATTAAGAATGAATAATAAAGGATTCAACTGGTTTATACCGGTTTTGTTGGGACTCATTTTACTGGTGTTTCTTCCGGGACTTCTTGGAGATTCTATGGTGAAAACCATTGATGAAAAAGAGTTCTATAAGTTGGTGGAACAGGGCAAAGTGAGCGAAGTGATGGTTTATAGAGACACCTTCAAGGCCGACGTTTATCTTACCAAGACAGCGAAGGCAGATTTGAAGAAAACCGAAAAAGAAAATGATCCGCTTTCCGTAATCAATATCAAGCCAAGTCCCGATTTTGTGCTTACCTACGGCGATCTTAGATATTTCCAAGAAAGATTCGACAATATTAATTCCAAACTGCCAACGCAGGCCCGGATGGAATTTGGAAAAAGCCAAAGCGGTTTCTCCGAGTTGCTTTTCACTTTAGCCCTGTGGGGCGGTCTTTTTGCGCTTTTGTATTTCTTTATTTTCCGAAGGATGGGTGGCGGCGCAGGCGGACCCGGCGGGCAGATCTTCAGCATCGGAAAATCCAGAGCAAAGCTATTCGATGAAAAAGAAAAAATCCAAGTCACCTTCAAAGATGTCGCAGGATTGGAAGGCGCAAAAGAGGAAGTTCAGGAGGTGGTAGATTTCCTGAAAAATTCTGAAAAATATACAAAGCTCGGAGGCAAAATTCCAAAAGGCGTTCTCTTGGTAGGGCCTCCGGGAACCGGCAAAACTCTGCTGGCAAAAGCCGTTGCTGGCGAAGCCAAAGTGCCGTTTTTCTCGCTTTCTGGTTCCGACTTTGTGGAGATGTTCGTGGGCGTAGGCGCTTCCAGAGTAAGAGATCTTTTTGCGCAGGCAAAAGCCAAATCGCCCGCCATAATTTTCATAGACGAGATTGACGCCATCGGGAGAGCCAGAGGAAAAGGAGGTTTCCAAGGCGGAAATGATGAACGGGAAAATACCCTCAACCAATTGCTTACGGAAATGGACGGCTTCGGTACCGATGTCAACGTGATCGTGATGGCGGCTACCAACCGGGCCGATATTCTCGACAAAGCTTTGATGAGAGCCGGCCGCTTCGATCGATCCATCTATGTAGATCTTCCGGAACTCCACGAGAGAAAACAGATTTTCGACGTCCATTTGGCTAAAATTAAATTGGATGATTCCATCGACCGCGAATTTTTGGCCAAGCAAACGCCGGGTTTCAGTGGCGCAGATATTGCCAATGTCTGCAACGAAGCTGCTTTGATCGCTGCCAGAAACTCCCACGAATCTGTCACCAAACAAGACTTCTTAGACGCCGTTGACAGAATTATTGGTGGCCTCGAGAAGAAAAATAAGGCCATCAAACCTTCCGAAAAAAGAAGAGTAGCTTTTCACGAAGCCGGTCACGCCACTATTTCCTGGCTGGTGGAGCACGCTGCACCACTTCTGAAAGTAACCATTGTGCCGAGAGGACGTTCTCTGGGCGCCGCGTGGTACTTGCCGGAAGAAAGACAGTTGACAACCACGCAGCAAATGCTGGACGAGATCTGCGCCACGCTCGGTGGCAGAGCGGCAGAACAAGTTGTCTTCGGAAATATCTCTACTGGTGCATTGTCCGATCTGGAAAGGGTCACAAAACAAGCCCAGGCCATGGTTACGATTTACGGTCTCAATGACAAAGTGGGAAATGTGTCCTATTACGACAGTTCGGGACAATCGGAATACAGCTTCGGCAAACCATATTCTGAAGAAACAGCCAAACTGATTGATGAAGAAATTTCTAAATTGATAGAAACCCAATATGCAAGAGCAGTCAGTATCTTGGCAGAAAATCGGGATAAACTGGATGCACTTGCGCAAAAACTTTTGGAAAAAGAAGTCATTTTCCGCGAAGATCTGGAAGAGATTTTCGGAAAACGTGCTTGGGATCCTGAGTTGACAGAAAAACCGGTTTCCAGCGTGGATAATCCCGCAGAAGCAGGAAACGTCTTAAATACAGAGCAGTAAAGCATTTATTAATTTAAACTAAAAGAAAATCCTGATTTAATTGGGATTTTCTTTTAAAATAAAGTTTTGGTTCTTAGCCGATTACAATTATTTTTTTACATTTGCACTAAAAATAGAAAAGTTGAGTCTGTTCCAAAAATTCGTTAAAAGAATAATGAGCCAGTCCGAAGACGAGCGGCCGGATGTTACCAAACTGGCAGACCAGCTTCGCGATGCGGATTTGGATTATAAATTTGCACAGCTGTTCACCCATTCAGGCGGATTTTTCAATTATTGCGCCGATGAATCTGAAGCCCTTCAGACGCTCAACCAGATTATCAAGATAGAGCAAATCAACAATGTTTTCTGCTGGGATCAGGATTTGCGAAACTTTCTCGACGTGATCCACACGCCATACTCTCTGGAATTAACCGAAAATAATGATGCCGCTTTTATAACTTGCGAATATCTAATCGCTTACGATGGCAGAATTATGCTTTCTCATAATAATATCCGCCATTATCATTCTTCCAGATTGCCGAGCAAAATCATCATTATGGCCACCGTTTCTCAGATTGCAAATAATTTGACCGAGGCGATGATGAAAGTAAAACGCGCCGGAATGCCCAAAAATCTTACATCAATCAGCGGAAGCCAGTCCAAATTGGACAGTCCCACCAAGGACAATACCAAACTTTTCTTACTTTTGCTCGAAGATTAAATTTCGGATTTTGGATAAAAATTTCATTCTGCGTACCGTTTCAGCCGTATTTTACGTCCTGATTATTGCTTTTTGCACCACTCCGCTTGGCGAATTTCTATTAAAAGATGTCTTGCCCCAAGTCAGACAGCAATATCTATTTTATGGATTGATGACCTTTTTCACGGCAATTGGTCTCTATGAATGCATCAGGATTATGAAATTTGATAACGGCATTTACAAGTGGCTGGTTTTTCCCGTTGCAGCAATTATTTATTACCGTTTTACGAACCGGTTTTTCCATCACGATTTCCTCAATGGCTACAGTATCACCAATTATATCAGCGATATTCTCGCCTTAGGATTGGTCGCGATTGCCGTGGTCACACTTTTCAAATACTCCAGAGAACTATATTTCGAAAATGGGAAATTGATATTCACCGTCGTGTATGTGACTTTGCCTTTTGCTTTTTCATTGGGGTTGCCCCAATTCAGCTCCTCAGATTCAAGTCAACCATTCTCTTTGGATATTTTCATGCTTTTTGTGCTGATCTGGAGCAGCGATACTTTTGCCTATCTTACGGGTAAATTGCTCGGAAAACACAAGATGGCGCCACGCATTTCGCCCAAGAAAACCTGGGAAGGATTTGCCGGCGGCGTCCTTCTGACATTGGTTTTGGGCTTCTTCGTAGAAAGATATTTTCCAGATCTCCGTGGAAATTGGATGCTTGTGGGAGTTCTCGTCGCGGTTTTTGCACCGTTGGGCGATTTGGTAGAGAGTCAGCTAAAGCGTAGTTTTGCAGTCAAAGACAGCGGGAATATCATTCCGGGTCACGGCGGCGTTTTGGATCGGCTCGATAGTTTCATCCTCTGCGTTCCGGCGGTTTATTTATATTTTATTATAGAAAAATTAATTTAAAATTAAATCCTATGAAACTTCATAAAGAATCGAAAGGAACGCTGATTATCGCCGTTCTTTTCATAGCATTTATAGGTGCGATTTCGGTCTATTATCTGCAACTTTGGTCTTTGGCCGTTCTTGTTCCACTGCTGGTGATGCTGGGATTGATTTTTTGGTTTTTTAGGGTTCCCGAGAGAGCTATTTTGGATCATAGAGAAAACGTAGTCGCGCCGGTAGATGGCAAAGTCGTGATGATAAAAGAAGTTTTCGAAGACGAATTTCTCAAAGAGCAGTGCATTCAGATTTCTATTTTTATGTCGCCACTCAATGTTCATATTTGCCGATATCCCGTCAGCGGAGAGGTGATTTATAAGAAATATCATCCGGGAAAATACCTCGTGGCGTGGCACGAAAAATCATCCACCAAAAACGAGAGAACCACTATTGCCATCAAAAGTCTGACCGATCATACCGTGGTTTTCCGCCAGATTGCAGGCTATGTCGCGAGAAGAATTGTTTTTTATTGCAACGTCCAGGATGAAGCTAAAGCGGGTCACGAATTCGGTTTCATCAAGTTCGGATCGCGAATGGACGTTTTTCTTCCGCTAAATAGCGAAATTCTATGCAAAATAGGAGACAAAACAAAAGGAGGCATCGACGTGATCGCAAGACTCAAAGATTAATATCGGTGCGCTTCGGTCGATCAAAAGCTTGCCAGAGTAATATGCGTTGTGCTGGCGATATTCGATAATTTGAATCACGGGAAAAATATTGCAAAAAATCCGCATTTCTTCACAAAAAAACCCGAAATTCTTAGATCTCGGGTTTTTATATCTATTCAAGATTATATCTCATTTTTCATTGTACCAGAACTTCGTATTTTTTTCGATTGTCAATCAAAATCCAAAGATTAATCAAAAACAAAACGATACTGATAAACATGGCAGGTGTCATTGGAGATTTTACAAAATTGTGAATCACAATTCCCACCATCACGGGCAAAATCACAATCGCTCCCAAAGCTCTCGTCTTCGGAAAGATGAATAATACGCCTCCGACCAATTCTACAATGCCCGTCAATGGCATAAGCCAACCTAATTCCATAAATGCGGCATATACTTTTTGCGCGGCTTCATCGGGTTTTTCCATTGGCATATAGTGGAAAAATTTGTCCAATCCGGCGTTAATAAACATAAGTCCGAAAAGCAAACAGAAGATAAATTTGATGACTTTCATAATAAATAATTTTTATCAAATTTAAAACAAAAACTAATTCAAAGTATTTTTTTTACAAAAAAAAATATTCATTTTTCAGGACATCCTATGTGAGTGCGCTATGTTTTTGCTATTTCGAGATTTCTCCAAAAGCTATTGGAGGGCAATTTTTACCACTTCACTCATATTGGTCACATAGTTGATTTTCAAATGTTTCAAATAATCTTTTTTAATATCCTCCACATCTTTTCTGTTGGCTTCGCAAAGAATCACCTCCTTGATTCCGGCTCTGGTTGCTGCTAATAATTTTTCCTTAATTCCGCCAACAGGCAACACTTTGCCGCGGAGTGTGATCTCGCCGGTCATCGCCAAATGCGGTTTCACTTTGATGTTTTTGTAGCTCGACACCATCGAGGTTAGCATAGCAATGCCGGCAGAGGGTCCATCTTTCGGTGTGGCACCTTCCGGAACGTGGACGTGGATATTTTTTTTCTCGATATCTTCTTCAGAAATCCCCAATTCATCATAGTGGGCCTTGATATATTCCAGCGCAATCGTTGCGGATTCTTTCATTACATTTCCGAGGTTACCCGTCATCGTCAACGCACCTTTTCCTTTGGAAAGAATACTTTCGATAAAGAGGATGTCGCCACCCACACTGGTCCAGGCCAAACCTGTTACCACGCCGGGAACATCGGTGATCTCCGCCAAAGTTTTCGGCCTGGGAACGCCAAGTATTTCATCGATTTTCTCTACAGTAATTTTCGGATCAAAATCTTTTTCCATGGCAAGTTGCAAGGCCACCCAGCGCGCAATGGCCGCAATTTTTTTCTCAAGCGTTCGCACGCCGCTTTCCGAGGTATGCGCGTCGATAATGTGTCGCAATTCCGGATTTCCAAGTTTCAGATATTTTGCATCCAAACCATTTTCGCGCAGTTGTTTTTTGATCAGATGACGTTTGGCAATTTCGATTTTTTCTTCCAAAGTATATCCGGCAATGCTGATGACTTCCATCCTGTCTAGCAGCGGTCTCTGAATGGTAGAAAGCGAATTGGCCGTCGCTATGAACATCACTTTGGAAAGATCGTAGCCCATTTCCAAAAAGTTGTCATAGAAATTATTATTCTGCTCAGGATCAAGAACTTCCAGCAACGCAGAACTCGGATCGCCGTGAATACCTTGTCCTATTTTATCGATCTCATCCAAAACGATGACGGGATTGGATGTTCCGGATTTTTTGATGGACTGCAGGATCCGTCCGGCCATCGCGCCAATGTAGGTTTTCCTGTGACCGCGGATTTCGCTTTCATCGTGCAAACCGCCTAAAGAAACTCTTGCGTATTTTCTGCCTAGAACATCTGCTACGGATTTTCCTAAGGAGGTTTTTCCCACACCCGGAGGCCCTACCAAGCAAAGAATTGGCGATTTCATATCGTTCTTCAATTTCAGAACCGCAATGTGCTCCAAGATTCTTTTCTTGATGTCTTCTAAGCCGAAATGTTCTCTGTCCAGGATCTTTTCGGCTTTATTGAGATCGAAGGCATCTTTGGAATAATGCTCCCAAGGCAAATCTGTAAAAAAGTCGAGATAATTGCGCTGAATATTATAATCCGGCGAGCTGGAGTGCAGCCTTTGCAGCCTTTGGATTTCCTTTTCGAAGTGCTTTTGAACATCGCTGTTCCATTTGATCTTCGCTGCTTTTTTTGTTAATTCGTCGGCGTCCGATTCGGGACCGCCACCCAGTTCGTTTTGTATGGTGCGGATCTGCTGGTTCAGGAAATATTCGCGTTGTTGCTTGTCGAGATCTTTGCTGGTTTTCTGATGGATTTGGTTTTTGAGTTCCAGATGGCGGAACTCTTCGTGCATCATTTCGTAAAGATGTTTTGCGCGTTCTATGAGACTTTTTTCCTCGAGCAATTTTTGTTTTTGCTGAGGCTGAAAATTGCCATTCGCCGCGACAAAGTTGAGCAGATCCTCGGCTCCGTCAATATTTTTCAGCGCAAATTGTGCTGCGTTGGGGATATTTGGATCTATGTTAATAATCTTTTCTGCCAAGTCTTTGATGTTGTCTACCAGCGCAAAGAATTCTTCTTTATCTTTTGGCGGGGTATCTTTTTGCTTGATAATTTCGGCAAGAAAATAGGGCTCGTTGGAAACAAATTTTTTTACTTTAAATCTCTGAACGCCTCTTGTGATAGCCGTAATATTGCCTTCGGGAAGTGTGATGATTTTAAGTATCTTGGCCAAAGTTCCCACCGTGTACAGACTTTTTTCAGAGGGGTTGTCATCATTCGGATTTTTTTGGCTGATGATGCCGATCCATTTATTTTCCCTCAGCGCTTCTTCCAGAAGTTTCTTGGATTTTTCTCGTCCGGCTGTAATTGGCGTTATCACTTTCGGAAACATCACCATATTCCGTACGGGCAAAATTGGGAAAACGGTTTGGGCAACGTCGTTTTCCTGATCGACGTAGTCGGAAATGTTGATTTCCTCTGCGACAATGCCGAAGCCCTCGTCCATCATCTGTTCTAAATTGATATTATCAAATTCTGTCATAGTATTGTGGAATGACAAATTGTCATTAATCTTAATGGATATAAAAATTACTCCCTTTTTTAAACAGTTTAACAAGACTGTTTTAAGAGAGTCTATAAATTCGCAAGAGCTATGCCATTGGAAAAAGCATTACAATTTGGCAGTTTAAAAAAGAAACCCTTTCAAGTCCTGAGCTCAAAAAGGGTTATTTTGTGTGTTTATAAAGCAATTAAACCAACATTCGCTGCGCTTTTTTCACGCCTTCTGTCAAAATATCAATTTCTTCGAAAGTGTTATAAACCGCAAAACTTGCACGCACCGTTCCGGCAATGTTGAAGAAATCCATAATCGGTTGTGTACAATGATGTCCGGTTCTCACGGCAATTCCAAGTTTGTCGAGAATCATTCCTGTGTCAGAGGCAATTCCTGCGCCTTCCAAGTTGAAAGAAACGACGCCGGTTCTGTCGGCTTTTTCGCCGTAAATTTTAAGACCATCAATTTCCAGAAGTTTTTTCTGAGCGTAATTCAGAAGGTCATTTTCGTGATTTTGAAGATTTTCGTGGCCGATATTTTCGATGAAATCTACAGCGGCTCCAAGCGCAATATTTCCGCCGACATTCGGCGTTCCAGCCTCAAATTTGAAAGGCAATCCGGCATAGGTGGTTTTCTCGAAACTGCACACCGCAATCATCTCGCCACCGCCGTGAAAAGCTTGAAGGTTTTCCAGAGCAGATTCTTTCCCGTAAAGAATTCCCGTTCCCATCGGTCCGTACATCTTGTGTCCCGAGAAGACGAAAAAATCGCAATCCAACTTCTGAACATCGATTTTGAAATGCGGAGCCGATTGAGCGCCGTCAATCAAAACATAAGCGTTGGAAAGTCGTCTTGTTTTCTCAATGATTTCCTCGATAGGATTTACGATTCCCAACGCGTTAGAAACCTGATTGACAGCAACTATTTTTGTTTTTTCGCCGAGCCATTCTTCCAAAACATCGATTTGGAGGATTCCGCTTTTGTCCATCGGGATGACGCGGAGTTTTGCGCCGGTTCTTTCGCAAAGCATTTGCCAAGGAACGATGTTGGAATGGTGCTCCAAATAGGAAATGATAATCTCGTCGTTCGGCTTGATTTGGTTGGTCAAAGCATACGCCACGAGATTGATTCCTTCGGTTGTTCCTTTGGTGAAAATAACTTCGTAGTCGTGCTGTGCATTGATGAAACGTTGTATTTTCTGTCTGGACAGTTCCATTGCTTCGGTTGCGAGCTGGCTCAAGGTATGAATGCCGCGGTGAACATTGGCGTTGATGGTTTTGTAATATTCTTCCCAAGCATTCAAAACGGAGATTGGTTTTTGAGAAGTTGCCGCATTGTCGAGATAGACGAGCGGTTTGCCGTTGACTTCCTCATTTAGGATTGGAAATTGAGCTCTTATATGATTGATGTCGAACATTTTAAATTAGAATTTAGATTTGAGAATTTGACTGATTTGGAAAACTCTTAAAATAGGATTTGAACGTCGATATTTTTGCAGCCCGACCTGAGTGGAGCTCTTTTTCTTTTTTGAGAAAAAAGAAAAAAGCGGGAACGGAGGGCGGAATAGCTGCCCAAATAATTAAGCTGCAAAATGGCGTTGTTATTTAGAATGTGTCAAAGTTACGGCAAATTTTATTATCTTTTTCGATGTTAAATATTTATAAATTAAGTCCAGATCTGCTGTCTTGGAATAATAATTGAGTATTTTTGAATTATTAATTTATTAACAAAATAAATACAATATTATGTCATTCGAATTACCTAAACTTAATTATGCATACGATGCGTTGGAGCCAACCATCGATGCGAAAACAATGGAAATCCACTACACCAAGCACCATCAGGCGTACGTGGACAATCTGAACAATGCCATCGCAGGTACCGAACTGGAAGGTAAATCTATCGAAGAAATCCTAAAAACAGGAACGGATAAACCGGCGGTAAGAAATAACGGTGGCGGGCATTATAACCACTCACTTTTTTGGGAACTTCTGACACCGGGCGGCAGCAAAGAACCAGTTGGAAATGTGAAAGCTGAAATCGAGAAAATTGGTGGTTTTGAAAAATTTAAAGAAGATTTTTCTAACGCAGCTAAAGGAAGATTCGGCTCCGGCTGGGCTTGGCTCGTGAAAAATACCGACGGATCGTTGACGGTAACTTCTACACCAAATCAGGACAATCCATTGATGCCGGTTGCAGATGTACAAGGAACGCCAGTTCTCGGCCTGGATGTCTGGGAGCACGCCTATTACCTCAAATACCAAAACAGAAGACCCGATTATGTGGCTGCGTTTTTTGACGTGATCAATTGGGATAAAGTGGAAGAGTTTTACAACAAATAGAAATTATTTTTATAGAATATTGCTTAGAAACCATCAGAGATTCCGGTGGTTTTCTTGTAGATTGGTAGCTGGTGTTTCTGCTGTGGGCTGCTCTTCGGGCTTGTTCTGTTCGGATTTTTCTTTTTCTTTTTGTGCTGCTTTTTCTTTCTCGAGTTTTTCTTTCTCGAGTTTTTCCTGTGCTATTTTGGCGATCGCGGCAAGGCTGTCTTTTTCTCTTTGGATGGCAACGGCATTTATTTTTGCCAGCACGCTTGCCGATGTGGCGCCTGGACCGAAGGAATCTATCGCCGTGGTGTCATAAGTGATTGGAGGAGCCGTCTCCAAATTTTCGGGATGGTTTGAAACCGGCGTGTTTTGGGTGCAGGACAAAAAGCCAACCGCAATGAATGTAAAAAAACCAAGATTTCTCATACAGACAAAATTCGGGAAATTATTTGATATAAAATTCAGCTAAAATAGGAAAATGATCCGAAATTTCTACACTTCGGTCAACTGTGTAACGGATTGGCATAATGGATTTTGATGAAAAAATATGATCGATTTTCAATGGGAATTTGAAGTCGTGGAAACTCGTTCCGCTCCCTTGTCCTGCTTTTAGAAAATCATCGTCCAGATCTTGGGAAACTTTGTAATATTCGTAAGAATTGGGAACCGCGTTGAAATCGCCACCTACGATGACCGGATAGCTTGATTTATCAATGAAATCCTTGATCTCATCTATCTGCGTCTGGTGTTTTTTGAAAGTCGGTACCAGCTTATGCAAAACTTTCTTCGCCTTTTCTTCGTTTCGATCCATATCAGCCGTTGGTTTTACCATTGTCTTGTCGAGAAAAAAAGGTTCCATATAAACATTCACGAAGCGAATGATTTTTCCATTGATCTTGATATCCGCATACAGACACATTCCGGTGCTCACGTCGGTCTTCACTTCGCCACTTTCAAGGATCGGGAATTTGGACTGGATCTTTACAATCGGCCGGCTGTTTTCGAAATATCGGAATCCATCCAGCGGTTTTACATTGTCGTATTCCTGAAAAAAGACGACATCTGCATTTTGCTTATTGAGATAATTATAAATCGTCTCATCGCCTTTATTGCCAAATTTACCATTGAGCGAAATGAGTTTGACATTGGGCGTTTCATTTTTATTGGGTGTATAATTGATCCATCTTCGCGTTGGAATGATGAAAAATAACGACAGAACTAGGAAAACTATCGCCCGCTTTTTCCAAGTTACGATCCAGAAGATTAATAATAAAATATCAGCAATAATCAGTAGAGGAAATCCCAGCGACAAAAGATTGAGCATTCCAATTTCGTGGGGCGAAATGTAGGCGTTCATTATTGTTCCGAATAGCAAAACAATAATCGTCACGTGCAACATCGTTAATAAAAAGCGAAGAATTCCCATTTACTCGATGCGGTCTCGGTTTTTCTTCCAATTCCAAATGTACAAGAAACCAATCAGTGCGCCGCCAAGATGCGCAAAATGGGCGATATTGTCGCCACTGACTTGTCTAAATCCTAAAAACAGTGAAATGACAATAATAATAGGGGTTAGAAATTTGGCCTTGATAGGAAATGGTATAAACAAAAATATCAATTCCGCATCCGGAAACAAGGTGGAAAAAGCCGCGATAATGCCAAAAATAGCGCCCGATGCGCCCACCATCGGCGTTTTCAAAATAATGAAAAGTCTTTGCGCAGCCTCGCGGACGGCTTCGGAATTGGACGAAATCGGCATTTCTCCCGAGTAATTATTGTCCGCATATCTGTATATTTCGTGGACGTTGTACCCTTGACTATTCAGGAAATTGGTAATCTGGCTCACTTCAAAATAATTCCAGACATTATACAAAGCAAAACCGCCCAAACCTGCTGCGAAATAAAGAATAATAAATTTCTTCTGACCCAAAACCTGCTCCAAAACCGGCCCAAAACTCCAAAGCGTCATCATATTAAAAGCAATGTGGAGAAAGTTGCCGTGCATAAACATATGGGTGATAATTTGCCACGATCTGAAATTAGGCGACAGCGGGAAATAGCCCGCCAGCAAAGGTCCTAAGTCAATATTTAGATTTACGAATAAAAATGTTGCAACGAAAAAGATGACATTGAGGATGATGATATTTCTGGTAACACGTGTCAGTTGAGGAAACATAGTTTAAAATTTATTTTTAAAATCGTCAAATGGCACTTCCATCCAACATTTTTTACCATTTACGGTGTATTGCGGGAAACCAAGATCGATGAAATCTTTTACCAATTGCTCGACTTCGGTTTTGTAAATGAAATCAAACTTAGATTTGGTTTTTAACTTCACCCATTGATATTCAAAATATTTTGAAAATTCTTCTTCGGTGCGGTATTCCAAAACTTCAAAAATCTTTTCCAGGAATTTGATGACCTGAGATTCTTTCAAAGCCTCGGGAACAGCATCGATTCGGAGAACATTTTCCTGAGCCAAGGTCATTTCGAAACCGAAATCCGGCAGGTATTTTTTGATGGATTTGTATTTATTTTTCTCGATTTCATTAAGATGGTATTCAAGAGAAAACAGAAGACTTTGACCCGCTTTTTTCGTGGGCAGATTTTCCTGATGCGAAGACATTATCACGCGGTGCATCCGCCCCAGATCCAGCATATAAGTCAATCCGTCTTTGTTCAGAAGCCAATAGCCGTTTGGCAATCGGAACAGATCTTCCTCCAGATCATCATCTTCGAAAAGATTGATTTTGGAAGGTGCAGCCTCCGAGGCCTGATAAAGTTTTGCCAAGTTAATGCGCTCTTCATCCGTTGATTTTTCTGCAGAAAAGGGGTTGAAATCCCGATCAACATTGATGGCAGACGGCGATGCAGCCACATAATTACTTGTACTCGGCGCGAAGAAAGCTTCCATTTTCGGATCTCTTTCGAAATCCAGACTGGGTGCGATGTTGTAGATTCCCAAAGAACGCTTGATAGTAGATCTTACCAAAGCAAAAATCAGCGCTTCATCTTCAAATTTGACTTCGGTTTTCTGCGGATGGATATTAACATCGATTTTCTCGGGATCCATTTCCAGATAAAGAAAAAATGAAGGAATGTAACCCGGCTGCAAAAGCCCGTCGAATGCGTCTTGTACGGCTTTGCTGAGATAGGCACTGCGGAAAAACCGCCTGTTCACAAAGAAAAACTGTTCGCCTCTGGCTTTTTTCGCACCCTCCGGCTTTGCCACGTAACCGTGCAGATGAACCCAGCCAAGGTCTTCCTTTATCGGGATCAAAAGCGGCTGCAACTTTCTTCCGAAAACGTCCACGATTCTTTGCATTTGTCCGCCTTTTCGCAGTCGGAAAACAGGCTCGTCGTTGTGAAACATTTCGAATTCGATATTTTCGTGAGCCAGGGCAACACGCTGAAATTCATCAATAATGTGGCGAAACTCTATATTATCATTTTTGAGGAATTTCCGTCTCGCCGGAACATTGTAAAATAAATTCTTGACCGAGAAGTTGGAGCCTTCAACGGTTTGAATGGGCTCTTGAAATTGGAAAAGTCCCCCTTCAATATAGATATTCGTCCCGACGGGCGAATCTTTTTGTTTGGTTTTCAGTTCCACTTGTGCCACAGCTGCGATGGATGCCAAAGCCTCGCCTCGGAAGCCTTTGGTCGCGATCTTAAAAATATCCTCAGTCGAGCGGATTTTTGAAGTGGCGTGGCGTTCAAAAGCCAGGCGTGCATCGGTTTCCGACATTCCGGTTCCGTCGTCCACCACTTGGATGAGATTTTTCCCGGCATCCCGAATGATGAGCTGGATTTTGGTGGCACCGGCATCTACAGAATTCTCCAAAAGCTCTTTCACAATGGAGGCCGGGCGCTGCACCACTTCGCCAGCCGCAATCTGATTGGCAACGTGATCCGGTAAAAGCTGGATGATGTCTGACATTTCTACAATTAAACTGTCAAAAATAAGGATAAGAATCGAGGGATAAAAGTTAAATAATTATAAAGAAGTTGAGGAAATTATGATATTTTTGACTTTCAGACAATTAAATCACAACCAATGAAAAGAGATCTGTACATAGATTTTGCCAAAGGGCTGGCAACGATTTCTATTATATTTATCCACACGGCGTTTTGGAGCGGGCAATTTTACATTCCGGCGGAAGTCCGGGTTTTCTCCTTGGTTTTCGATGTCGCTTTGTTTTATGCATTGAGTGGCATCACTTCCGGGAACAATGTTGAGAAAACGCTTTACCGATTGCTGAAATTGCAGATCACGTATATGATTTTTGTGACATTTCTGTTTTTTCTGGATTATTTTTTCAAGGTTTTTGGGCTCACATTTTTCTCTTTCGAATGGCTGAGGGATTTCTATTCTACTTTTGGGAGCAAATATGTTCCAAGCAGCATTTCGAGCCAGCCGCAATGGCAGATTTTGGGAAATTGGTATTTGCACGAATATTCCAATTGTGATACATTTCCCGTCGTGATGGGAAGTTTCTGGTACTTGAAAGTGTATTATATTTTGACGGTTTTTGGCGTTTTGATTCTGAGATTTTTCCCGAAACATGTCAACTGGTTTATCGGCGTTTGTGTTGCTTTAACTTTGATTTTCAATATATTTCCGCAATATTATCCTGGTGGACAGGTGGGTTATGTCGCATTTTATCTGGCTGTTTTCTTGGTGGGAAATCGCATGAGAGGCAAAAAAATCCCCAACCAGATGATTCCTGTTTTGTACGCCTTGGTCGCGATTGCCTTAGTCTGGATGTTTTGGTATTACGGAAGCGATATTTTCTACAAACTCAACAAGCAGAAATTCCCGCCAAAAATTCCTTACATTATTTGGTCTCTTTTTTCATTGGTCACGCTATTCGTTTTCTATAACCGGTTGAAAATATCGAGACCCAATTTCCTTACGAATGTTGGGCAGAGTGCAATTTTTTACTATTTTGCGCAAGGCATGAGCTCGTCCTTAATCTATTTCATAGTCGTTCCTCTGAAGGATGCGATGAGTTGGTGGCTTTTGGTTTTAATCATTTATCCCATCAATATTCTATTGGCATTTTTGATTGCCACCGGTTTGCAAAAAGTGGACAATCTCGGCTGGAAAATTTTGCAATTTTTGAGAGACAAAACCGCATCAAAAAATTAATTTATTCCTTATTTTTACAAAAATTATAAAATGTTCCGTCTCAAACTTCTCACAGATCCGCGGTGGGCCAATATCGCGGAAGATAATTTGGAAGAAATCCTCACCGATCACGCTTGGTGCGAGCAGAAAGCCGCGACCAACGCCATCGGACTCATCACAATGGTACCGGAATATACAGAAATGGTAACCGAACTTCTCGCAATCGCTCAGGAAGAATTGGATCATTTCAATCAGGTTCACGAGATTATCAAAAAAAGAGGCGGCGTGCTGGGCCGAACGCGCAAAGACGATTACGTGAATGACCTTCTCAAATTTCTCAAAAAAGGAGGCCATCGCGACGAACAAATCATCGACAAAATGCTGTTCGCAGCGATGATCGAAGCCAGAAGCTGCGAGCGCTTCAAAGTCCTGACGGAAAATATTAAAGATGAAGAACTCAAGAAATTCTATCACGATCTGATGGTTTCCGAAGCCAATCATTATACCACATTCATCGGCTTTGCAAGGCAATTGGGCGATGCGGAAAAAGTAAACCAACGCTGGGAAGAATGGCTGGAGTATGAAGCCAATATTATGAAATCTTACGGAACCAAAGAGACCATCCACGGCTAACTCCAAAATGAACAGAAACCTCAACGATTATCTTCGCTTATTCCTACGATCCTTCATCCAAGGGCTGATCATCATTGGTCCGTTCGCCATCACGGTTTGGGTGATTTGGAGTGTCGTTTTCAGCATCGATAATTTGATACCGTCTGTTTCGGAGAAATTTCCCGGTCTGATGTTCTTCATTGTCATCTTCGGAACGGCTTTTATTGGTTTTTTTGGGAACAAATTCATCATCGGGCGGGTCATCGTAGATGGTTTAGATTACGTTTTGGAACATATCCCGGGAATCAAATTTCTGTACACCTCTCTGAAAGACGTCCTCGGATCCTTCGTGGGCGATAAGAAGAAATTCAATGTGCCGGTTTGGGTCAAAACCAATGAAACGCCCGAGATCTGGCGAATCGGATTTTTGACGCAGGCGGATATGTCCGTGGTCGATCTGGAACAGATGATTGCCGTCTATCTTCCCCATTCCTACGCCGTTTCCGGCTGGGTGATCATTACCAAATTCAATAATGTAAAAGAAGTCACGGGGATGAGCGCTGCCGAAGCCATGAAATTTGCGGTCAGCGGAGGCGTTGCCGGCTTCCATTCCGACGAAAATGTCTTCAAAGCACCGGAGTAATAGTCATAAATGATAATTGATAGATGATAATTGATTCCTTGCGAGTCATTAATTTATCATTCCTAAATATCGATCATTTACATTGGAATTTCCATTGTGATTTATTTCCATCAATTATCAATATAAAAGATCATTCATCTATTATCAATCATCATTTATATTTATTATGAAATTACCTTACGCCGAACCATTTAGAATCAAAATGGTAGAAGAAATATATCCATCAACACAGGAACAACGCGAAGAATGGCTGAAAAAAGCCGATTATAATCTGTTCAACCTCAGAAGTTCACACGTTTTCATCGATCTGCTGACCGACAGTGGAACGGGTGCGATGAGCGACAAACAGTGGGGCGCCCTGATGATTGGCGACGAGAGCTATGCCGGCTCCCGATCTTTCGAAGCCTTGCAAAATACGGTGCAGCGCATCACGGGATTTCCTTATTTATTACCAACCCATCAAGGTCGAGCGGCAGAAAATGTGCTGTTCTCGGTGATGGTGAAAGAAGGCGATATTTGCCCCGGAAATTCGCAGTTCGATACTACAAAAGGCCACATTGAATTTAGAAAAGCATACGCGATAGATTGTACCATCGATGAAGCTTTTGATATCGAAGATCTCCATCCATTCAAAGGAAATATCGATCTGGAAAAGTTGAGAGCCGTTTACAATTCGCATCCAAAAGAGCAAATTCCGTTTTGCCTCCTCACCATCACATGCAATTCCTCCGGCGGGCAGCCCGTTTCTTTGGAAAATATCAAAGCGGTAAAAGAATTGTCAGACCAATATGGAATTCCGGTTCTTTTTGATGCCGCGCGCTTTGCCGAGAATGCTTATTTCATCAAAAAAAGAGAGAAAGGACAGGAAAACAAGACGATCAAGGAAATCTGCATAGAAGTCTTTTCCTATGGCGACGGGATGCTGATGAGCGCCAAGAAAGATGGTTTGGTGAATATCGGCGGATTTATCGCTTTGAAAAACAGAGATATTTTTGAAAAAGCTTCTAATTTTACGATTATCTACGAGGGCTTCATCACCTACGGCGGAATGGCGGGACGCGATATGTCTGCCCTGGCGGCAGGCTTGGACGAGGCGACAGAATTCCCCTATCTGGAGAGCCGGATTTCTCAGGTAGAATATTTGGGAAACAAACTAATGCAAGCCGGAATCCCCATTCAAAAACCCATTGGCGGACACGCTGTTTTCATA
This sequence comes from Chryseobacterium sp. SC28, assembly GCF_003932955.1. Lineage (GTDB taxonomy): Bacteria > Bacteroidota > Bacteroidia > Flavobacteriales > Weeksellaceae > Epilithonimonas. The sequence goes on along the minus strand of NZ_QOVY01000001.1, from coordinate 309,085 downwards.
GATGCCATCCGATTTTTGCCTAAGATCAAACGGGAAGAATTTCCGGCTCAAACCTTGGCCATTGAGCTTTACAAAGAAGCCGGAATCCGTGGCGTGGAAATTGGGGCTTTACTCGCAGACCGCGATCCGCAAACGAGAGAAAACCGCTATCCAAAGCTGGAATTGCTGAGGCTGGCAATCCCGAGACGAACCTATACCAACAGTCACATGGATTACGTTGCCGCCGCACTGATCAATGTTTTCAAAAGAAGAAATGAAATAGACAAAGGCTACAAGATTACAAAAGAACCCGCCATTTTGCGGCACTTCACGGTGCAGTTGGATAGAGTATGATTGACGACGAAGAGAGCTCCCTGCTCTCTTTTTTATTTCTTTTCCGGAGCTGCAGCAGATTCTTTCGGCATACTTGGAACAGCGCTGGTTTTGATTTTCACATCTCTTCCGGGAATTCCCGGACCCGTGTTTGCCGGAGCAGGGCTGACGTTGCCGTTATTCTCCGGGCTTTTGTTTACAGATGCCGGTGGTTCCCCTGCGCCGGGATTCTGCTGGGGTTTTTGAGAAATGGCATTTCCGGTTTCGTCTGTCAGTTCCAGCTTCGCATCACTTTTCAGATATTTCAAAAGCTCTTTTGCCTTGATGCCTTCCGGTGTATTGGCATAATTGAGGACAATCTGCTCCAATTGCAAAATCATGATTTCCTTACCGGCATTTTTCCCTGCATTATAGGCATTTAGCAAATAGAATTTGGGTATCAAGGCGTCCTTAGGATGGTCTGCGATGGCTTTTTCTATTAGCGCTGCAGATTCTTGATATTTCCCGCTTTCGTAAAGCGTGTAGGCATCGGTGTATAATTTTTCCACATCTGCAGTGGACTTATTGAAGTCCTTATTCTTAGGATTTTTGACGTATTCTGCATAGGACGTGTAAGGGTATTTTTGTAAGATTATCTGCTTTGCTTTTTCGGCGTCGGCAGGATTTTTTTCGTAATTGAAAACAAAAATATTATACAAGGCTTGGAGTTCTGTTTCTTCGTCCGGCCTGTTATCCAGCAAATCAAATAGGGTTTTGGTTGCCAGTTTTGTGTTGCCGAAGAAGGATTCGTACATTCTGCCCATTCCAAGGCTTGCTGTATCTCGGTCCTTTTTCAGTCTGGCGAGTTCTTCTGCCGAAGTTGGGATTTTTTCTATATAATATTCGGGATCCAGTCGTCTGGGATCTGGCGCGTTTGCCAGGCCTAAAGCTTCGTTTTTCAGTTCTTCAATCGTTGTCGTTTTTGCGGAGTAGCGCCAGTTGTCCTGCAAAGTTCTATTGCCCCAGACCTGTCTAAAGGCGTTTTCTCCTCGCGGAATATTATTGGAATTGGCAAAATAGAAGGTGGATCCGCCGGTGATTCCGAAGTTCTGGAAGCTGTTGGCATCCGTAGAATTTGCCGCGAAGATGGAATTGGCGTTGTAATCCGAATTGTCGAATCCTTTGCTTCGTTCTGCTTTTCTTTTTTCAAGTTCTGCGGCTTCTTCTTTGGCTTTTAATTTGTCGATATAAGCGCTGAAGTAGTTGCGCTGCTGATCGGGCGACATTTTGGCGAGATTGAGAATGCTGTCGTTTTTCTTGATCAAATAATAATTCTTAGAAAGCTTTTTGATGTTGGAAGTGAGGTTCGTTAGTCGTTCTTTTTCAGGCTGATAGGTCATCACAGCCAGCGCACTGTCGTAATAGATACCGGCGGTGAGATAATCTTCTTTTGCAAAATATTTCTTGGCAATTTCGGCATACGTAAGCCCGCGGATCTGCGGATCCGATTGTTTTTCTTTCAACGCTTTTCTGAAGTACAGATCCGCCTCTTCATCTTTGCCGGCCGCCGTTGCGACCAATCCCATTGCGTAATATATTTCGTTTTTTCGGGATGCATACGTTCCTTTTTTGGCTATTGAGGAGAGGTACGCTACTGCTTCTTCGTAGCTGTCGGATTTGCCGTCGAATGTTTTGGCAATTTCGATTTGAGATTTCACCTCGAATTCGTAGTTGTTGGCATATTTATAAGCGGCGGCAAACGATTCTCGCGCTTCTTCTTTTCTGTTGAGGCTTGCAAGAATTTGTCCTCGCAAAAAGGCGATTCGGCTTTTGATCTTCCGATCGGTGTTGTACGCGAAGGCTTCTTCCAAAACTTCTGCAGCCATTTCTTTTTTACCCCACTTGAGAAAGTTCTCTGCTTGATAAACCTTCATTATTTTTTTGTATTCTTTGGTCAACTTGATTTTCGGATTGTCTTCCAAATCTCGGAAGATCTCATCTGCCCGGTAATATTCCCCCAACTTTGTGTAGTTGGCAGCTTTGTAAATATAAGCCAGCGGCAGCCTTTTATCCTTCTCCATTGTGTTGAAAAGGTAGGTAAGCGCATCCAAAGATTCCAGATATTTGCCTTGATACATTCGGGCTTTGGCAAGTAAAATGTAGGCGTCGAATATTTTTTTGTTTTTCTCGACTCCATTTACCAAGACGGAATATTTTGTAATCGCTTTAATGGCTTTTGCCTCCGTAATTTGCAGAATAGTAGCGCCCTTTTTGCCCGTGGATGGGTTAGTATTGGAAGCCGAAACTCTTGGATCATCGCCTGAGCTGAAATTGGCTTCGTTTCCAACGTTTCTGGCATTGCCCCGCACACCCACCGGCGCGCCGGAATCTACCGCACCGGCTGGTGCTCCGCCGGAAAATACATTGGGTTGCGCAACCACATCTTCCGTGGTGTAAACAGAGATATAGGGATCATAAAAATTGTCCACGTGAGCCTTATCTCTGTTTGTCATTTCGGCAGCCATGGATTCGGTGCTGTTGAACAAGGTGTTGTGATAAGTCATAAAACGGTTGATCGGACCGCTTTTGGTTTTCTTTTTTTTGTGCCGCGGATTGCAGGCCACGACGCTTAGGACGGCAAGTATGATTAATAAATATTTTCTCATTTAATAAATTTCAGCTGGAAATTGAGGATTCAATCTGTAAAAATAACGAATTTTTGCAAGGAAAATTATCTAAGAAATAGTGTTTTGAAAATTGTTGGGCAAGCAATTCAGTTTTTTGAGTTCTTCATAGACCAAATCTACCGGGAAACCCATCACAGAATAGAAAGATCCGGATATATTTTTAATTTTTGCCATCCCCAACCAGTCTTGTATGCCATAAGATCCGGCCTTGTCGAAAGGTTGATAATTCTTGATGTAAAACACAATCTCGTCATCCGTCATTTCAGAAAATTCGACCTCTGTTTTGCTGGTTTTGCTAATTTCTGATGACTGAGTTTTAATGGTGAACGCCGTATAAACCTGATGACTTTTGGCCGAAAGGCTTTTCAGCATTTCAAATGCTTCCGATTCATTTTTGGGCTTGAGCAGGATTTTTTGTTTTAATGCTACGATGGTGTCGGCGGTTATCAGAATTTCATCGGCGGCTACATCAAAGGCTTTTGCTTTTTGTTTTGAAATATATTCGGCGATGTTTTCCGGCGCTAAGTCTGCAGGATAAGATTCATCAACATCGATATTCACGGTTTCAAACCTATAACCCAGCTGAGTCAATAATGCTTTGCGTCTGGGCGATTGTGAAGCCAATAACACTTTCATTATCAATAAACTAAATGGATTTTGTTTCCTCGTCCAGATTCCATTTTCCTTGTATTTTCATCACTTTCTCGATGACATCGCGCACCGCGCCTTTCCCACCGAAAACGGGAGAAATATAATCTGAAATGGCCTTCACTTCCGGAACGGCGTTGGCAGGACAAGCCGAGATTTCGGCCATTTTCATAATGCTTATATCGGGAATATCGTCGCCCATCATCAGGATTTCCGCATCCTGCAGATGATATTTTGACTTGAAATCTTCGTAATCCGAAATCTTGTGAGTAGATTTGGGATAATAGTCTTGGACGCCCAGATATTCCATTCTGTTTTGGACCATCGGGTCGTTGCCGCCTGTGATGATGCCGATTTTATAACCTTTTTTCACGGCTTGCACCACGGCGTAGCCATCCAGAACGCTCATCACGCGCGACATATTTTTGTCTGGCAACAGGTAGACGCTTCCGTCTGTGAAAACGCCATCCACATCGAATACGAAGGCTTTGATATTTTTCAGTTTGGATAGATAGCTCATTTTGTTTTTAGAAATATTGATTTTGATCGCACCCGATCTTTCATTTGTCAAAGGTAATATTAAATTAGAAAACTATGAGCAGATGTAGCTCCTGCCGTGCTTGCTCAATTCTTCGGATAAAGGGTGGGTTCTATTTTGTTGCTGTTCTTTTTTTATTTGAAATTAAATTTAACGGTGAACATAAACTGGCTTGGGCGGATGTAGATTTGGTTGGACATTACCAGTTTGTTGGCCGTATCCACACTGACGGTTTCGTAGAGCTTTCTGTTTGCAATATTCAGCCATTTGAATTCGAAATCGATTTTTTTCTTGACCCAAGTATATTGGTAAGAAAGATCATAAAAAGAGTTCCGAAATGACAATCCGGTGGTGGAAGTGGAGATGTCATCCCAGTTGAAACCAAAAGTGTGGTTCTCGGAAGGATAGATATACGCTGCAAGATTGTGATTCCAGCCACGCGATTTTTGCTTGAAGTCGCTGGTCTTGTTGTGGCTCTCATTCCAATTCATACTAATGTTGTAATCAATACTAAACCAGCTGAAATAGGCATTATTAAATTTCGCAGACAAGGTTTGAATGTTGTTGGTAGTTTCTGTCAAGGGAACAGCGCCGGGATCTGTCACGCCGACGGGGATGTTTTGGAAAAAGTTGTTGGCATCTGTATTGGCGAAACTAAAAGATAGATTCGATTTGAACTTAGGAAAATATTTCCCAATTTCTGCACTTTCCGATTGATTTTTGCTGTTAGTAGTCCGATCGATGAGTGTAAGCGCAGACGAAAGACCACTTCTCGTATAGCTTTCCAAAATGTTCTTGCGATTGGTGCCGTAATTGTACCTCACATTGAAGAACAGATTGTTAAGCGGATTTCTATATTCTAATCTGGTGCCGACATTCCGACTTCTGAACTGCGGCATAATGTCCGAATCGGGGTTTCTTACGGAGATGCTCAAAGGATTGGTCAGCATTTTTCCGCCATATAAATAGCCGAAATTCCCGAAGTCGTAATTCTGATTCGCGAAAATCCAGTATTTGAAAAACGAAGCAAAATCATAACTGGCGAAAAAAGTAGGTTCGAAAACAGACCTGTTCAAGTCATTGCTCTTATTATTAAGATGATCTTTGTAGGAAATAGTATAGAAATTATACGGAAGTGTGACATTCAGGTTCAATCGGTCGGACTTATAATTCACATTCACTTGCGTGTACGGCTGCATCTCGTCCCAATCGACGTCATTGACGTATGAATTATCCAGCGCTGTAAACGCATTATTTTGACCGCCAAACAAAGTGGAATTAAGCCTATTGAAGTTCATATTCAGTCCCATCTCCGGGATGATGGTCCATTTTTTAAACGTAAAGCCAACGGAAACGGAATGATTGGCTTCCACAGTGCTCGAGGAGGTATATTGCTTCAACTTGTCGTAGTTTTCAAATTCCGGATTGATATTCTGAAAATTGGTGTAGCTCGCGGGGTTTACCTCCAGAGTCTGTCTGTCTTTTTGATATTTGAAATAGCTCATCACGTTGAACAGCTTATCTTTCCAAGGGATGATGGTACTGAGGGAATTTTGAAAAGCTCCCGTAGGCGAATCGAGAGATTGCCCGCTAAATCGGTTATCGATAAGGCCTGTCGTACGGTTCGGTGTATTTTGAACGACGTCTGCCCGATCCGTATTCCAGTAGCCGTTCCAAGTGGTTGTATTTTTGAAAAATCCTTTCTTGGCATTTTTGGTAAAGATCAATTCTCCTTTAGCCGCATTCGTATAGAAATGGTTTGAGGCCGACGATGTGATGGTGCCACCCGGCGTGAAGCTTGGCGAGCCCGCTTCGTAAACGTTGATAGAAGTAGATGCTCTTTCCACGTCGTTATTGGTATAGCTTGCGTTCGCCTTCAGTTCCCATTCTTTGTTTTTGAAAGGGCTTGTCAAAAGATTGGCTGAGACAAAGTGCACGCTGTTCATCAAGTATCTTTTCTCGGGCAGATTCGGCGTGTCTGCAGATTCTACATTCAGCCAAGATTTCTGTGTGGTCTGCGATCTTCGGCCTTCCCATCGGTTTCCAAAACCTAAGAGATTACCTTCGTTCTCGACGCTTTCTCCATTATTATTCGATTTGTAATTGATCACCCACTGATTTTTCTGTCCGAAGAACATCGGCGTGAGTTTCACATTCCAAAGAAAAGGGCTGAAGCCGGCACCGATCTCTCCACGGCCCGTCATCGTCACAGATTTTTTCAGTTTAATGTTGAGCGCCGCCTGCTCCGATGGCACTTTGTCTCGCAAAATACTCACCGGCTGGTGATTTTCCAGAACCTCCACTTTGGAAACCGCATCTTTCGGTAAGGAATTATTAATCGTGCCGTAGCCGCCTTCCATCAGATCTTTGCCGTTGACGTAGAATTTGTTGATCGCTTCGCCTTGGTAGAGAACGGTTCCGTCTTTGTTAACCTCAATTCCCGGGATTTTTTTCAAAACATCTCCCAGCGTACGGTCATTTTTATTTTCGAAAGATTTGAGATCGTAAGAAATGGTGTCGCCTTTTTTGGTAATCAGTTTCGTTTTCAGCCGCACTTCTTGGATTTCTGTGGCTTGGGGTTCTAATGAGAAATTCAGTTTCTGATCTTCATTTTTGATAGATTTCGTAATCGGTTTTTGATTGAAGGCTTTGATTTTCAGATCCAGACTGCTTTCCGCCGAATTAAAAGTCACTTTGTATTCGCCTTTGGCATTAGAAATTCCATAAGCAAGAATGGCATTTTTACCCGGTTCTTCTATAGTGATGCTGGCGCTGGCAAGTGGTTTCCCATCGGCATCGGATATGATGCCGGAGATGGTTTTCTGCGCAAAAACCGTTATAGCAAGCGTCAGCACAAAAAAGAAAGATAGCAGTTTTTTCATATTTAGGATTTGATCTGTGATATTTAGAAGTCTCTACAACTCTTTGATTTACTTCCAAATCCGTTAAGAGCTTCTTGATTTCACTAAAGTATTAGTAAAAGAACTTGGCAGAATGTTACATAGTTGCCGCACGGCATGATAAAAAATCTAATATTCCGAATCTTACTTTGTCTTGAAGAGCGAACGATTTTCGGTGCTTGTGCATCATTTATAAACCCACATTTTTTAATTGGAAATTATTATGGACGGGAACGCCTAAAATTTATAAATTTGTCGCTTAATATTCTATTCACATGGGGATAATCTTAAGACCGATTGACATCGTAGACGATATTACTAAAGAAGATTTTTTGGAAAAATATCTTAAACCGCGCAAACCGTTGGTCATCAAAAACATGGCCAAGAGTTGGCCGGCCTATCAAAAATGGACGCTCGATTATATAAAAAGCGTGGTAGGCGATGTGACTGTTCCTTTGTACGACAGTGCCAAAGCCGATCCCGCAGCGCCGATCAACACGCCTACAACGGAGATGAAATTTTCGGAGTATATCGATCTTATTCAACGGGAACCAACAGATTTGCGTATTTTCTTTTTTGACCCGATAAAGCACGCGCCGCAGATTTTGGACGATTATGTGGCTCCAAAAGAGTTGATGGGCGGTTTTCTGGACAAATATCCAAGCATGTTTTTCGGGGGTAAAAACTCGGTGACGTTTCTGCATTATGACATCGACTTGGCCCATATCTTTCATACCCATTTCAATGGCAGAAAGCACATTTTGCTTTTTGATTACAAATGGAAAGAAAGATTGTATAGGATTCCGTACGCCACATACGCATTGGAAGATTATGACATAGAAAATCCCGATTTCGAAAAGTTTCCCGCATTAAATGGCGTAGAAGGCATCGAATGTTTCTTGGAGCACGGCGATACGCTTTTTATGCCCACCGGCTGGTGGCACTGGATGAAATATCTCGATGGCAGTTTTTCTCTGTCCCTGCGGGCTTGGGACAAAAGTTGGGTCGTCAAAGCCAATTCTCTGTGGAATCTGACGGTCCAAAGGAATTTTGATAATTTTATGAAGACCAGATTCAAAGGCAAGTATATGAATTGGAAGGAGAAAAAAGCCATTCAGAGAGCCAACTATGCTTTGAAAAGAGGTTTGCCTAAAAAATAAATACCCTCCACCTCGAATTTCTCTGCATCTGCTGGCATTAGAATCAAAAATGCAGCCCGATTGTGGAGCTGCATTTTATCATCAATTAAATTTCGAATGTCAAATCAAAACGATCGTTAAACCAAACCTTGCGCCAGCATGGCTTCCGCAACTTTCACGAAGCCGGCGATATTAGCACCTTTCACGTAGTTGACGTAGCCGTCTTCTTCTTTTCCGTAATCTCTGCACGCTTTGTGAATGCCGATCATAATTTCTTTTAATCGGGCATCCACTTCTTCCGAAGACCAGTTGAGCCGTATGGAATTTTGTGTCATTTCCAATCCGGAAGTGGCCACACCGCCCGCGTTAGACGCTTTTCCCGGAGAAAACAGGACTTTATTATCCAAGAAATAATTGATGGCATCCAAGGTCGAAGGCATATTCGCAGCCTCGGTGACGCAGATGCAACCATTGGCTACCAATGTTTTTGCATCTTCCAGATCCAATTCGTTTTGCGTGGCAGAAGGGAACGCAATATCGCACTTTACCTCCCACGGTCTTCGTCCCGCAAAGAATTGAGCTTCGGGGTATTTTGCAAGATAATCTTCTGCCCTGTTGTTACCCGAGGCTCTCATTTCCAGAAGATATTCGATTTTTTCTCCGGAGATTCCGTCCTTGTCGTACACATAGCCATCAGGTCCGGAAATGGTTACGACTTTTCCGCCAAGATCATTGGTTTTTTTGATCACGCCCCAAGCAACATTTCCAAAACCGGAAACCGCTACTGTTTTGCCCTCGATGCTGTCGTCGATAGTTTTCAGCATTTGCTCGGCAAAGTAAACCACACCATATCCTGTGGCTTCCGGGCGGATCAACGAGCCGCCGTAAGCCAATCCTTTACCGGTTAACACGCCGGTAAATTCATTCCGAATTTTTTTATACATTCCGAACAGATATCCGATTTCTCTTGCGCCCACGCCGATGTCGCCCGCCGGTACATCAGTTTCCGGACCGATGTGTTTGCAAAGTTCCATCATAAATGCTTGGCAGAATCTCATAACCTCCATATCGGATTTGCCTTGCGGGTCGAAATCGGAACCGCCTTTTCCGCCGCCCATTGGCAATGTCGTTAAGCTGTTTTTGAATACTTGCTCAAAGGCAAGAAATTTCAGCACGCTGAGATTCACTGTGGGGTGAAAACGGATGCCTCCCTTGTAGGGTCCAATTGCAGAATTCATTTGGATTCTGAAGCCTCTGTTCACTTGGATCTCGCCATTGTCATCGATCCAAGGCACCCGGAAAATAATCACCCGTTCCGGCTCTGCCATTCTTTCCAGCAGTTTCATTCCGGTGTACTCTTTTCTTGTAGCAATGAAGGGAATCACGGTGACTGCAACTTCTTTTACAGCTTGGATAAATTCCGGTTCATTTGGATTTTTGGCTTCGATTTTTGCCATAAATTCCTGAATCTTTTGCTCAACGTTATAGTGTTCCATTATTATATGATTATGACAACAAATTTAATTTCTTTTTCGAATTTCGCAAGTAATAATTTGATTTTTATTAAAAATTTAATGATATTGCGGATATTATTTGCATAATGTATAATTATATCTTTTCTGATACCGAATTTTGAAGTTAATAATAGATTAGTTCAATATTTCCGAAATAGGCCGTTCCTAATTCAATTGATATTGTCGTCCGGAAAGACATTTGACATAACCATAAATCTCCAGATCGAGTAAAATCGGTAGCAACTTATGGTGCAGGATGCCGGATTTTTCTGCCAGTTCATCGAGAGAAATGCTTTTGCTGCCCGTAATGATCTCCAAAACCTTCAGATGATCTTTTCTTGAGGGGTCTATTTTAATTTTGACTTCTGGTTCTGCGAACAATTCTGGTTGCGGCATGAAGTTGAGGTTTTTGATCAATGTTTTGACATCGACAATACATTCGGCCTTATTATTGGCTATCAGGCTGTTGCAGCCCTGGCTGTACACGTCGGTAATCTTTCCTGGCAAGGCAAAAACATCTCTGTTGTACAGGTTGGCCGCAGTCACCGTCGTTACGGATCCTCCTCCGTAGGCAGTTTCTACCACAATGAGTTGCGGCGAGAAGCCGGCGATGATCCTATTGCGTTGCAAGAAGCTTTCTTTTACCATTTTTTCGAAGGAAGCATACTCCGAAATTAGGGCGCCTTTGTTTTCAACAATTTTTTTGGCGAGATTTTTATTGGTGGAGGGATAGATTTTATCCAGACTTTGAGCTAAAATGGCCATCGTCGGGATTTGATTTTTTAGCGATTCCTCATGAACGCAGGAGTCTGCTCCCAAAGCCAAGCCGCTGATGGTGCAGACTTTGGAAGAAGATAATTCTGCCGTTAGATCCTGAATGAAATGTCTGCCATACGGCGTCAGTTTCCTTGTACCGACGATGCTCACGGGATGTAGCTCGGGATTCAAATTGCCTTTATAAAACAACAGAATGGGTGCATCATCGCAATTCAGAAGATGACGCGGGTAGAGTGCGTCTTCTTGAGAAACGATATTGATTCCGTTTTTCTCGCAGAAATTGATTTCCTTTTCTGCCCTGTCGAGAAATTCTTTATTCCCGATGTCTTGGACGCTGCTTTTGCCGATGCCGGAAACAGAAATTAGTGATTTTGGGGAAGATTCCCAAACTTCTTTTGCAGATCCAACTTGTGAAATTAGTTTTCTAAGATTGACGTTGCCAATGTTTTTACATTGTTTCAATGCAAGGATGTAAAGATATTTTTCAGAAACCATAAGTCATTTGTGGAACAGCAATTTATAAATTATTTTTCATTTTTCCGAATCTCATCCAGATATTCCCCAATATTGTGTGGTTTCAGCTGGGGCAATTCTTCGAAGTCTTCCGGGTGATTGTGGATGTACTCCTGCCAGAGCTTGTCGTCTCGTTCATTGTAATACTCAGGATATTCCCAGAGATATTTAATTTTTTTTTCACCCTGTTTTCTGAATGCCAGTGCCAGAACAATGCCTGTAATGCTGCCGGCTAAATGGGATTGCCAACTGATGCGACTGGGCTCCGGCAGATCGGAAAAGAACTCCTCTGGAAAGATTCCCCAGATCAAACTTCCGTAGTATAACGCCACGAGCAACGAGACCGTGAGAAGTCTCATATTCCAGCGGAAAACACCACTGAAAAAAATAAAAAATGCCAACATATACACCAGGCCACTGGCGCCGATGATGCAGTTGTAATTCCAGTTTCCCGTGAGAATATCGATGGGTGGCAGCATCCAGACCAGCAATCCGGAGGCAAACCATCCGATTGCGAAAACTTTGAAGGCAATTTTGGGATAAAATTCAAAAAGCAAAAAAAGCAGGATAGCAATCGGCATAGAATTTCCGAGAATATGATTGAGATTGCCGTGCAGTAAAGGCGCAAAGAAGACGCCGCGAAGACCCTCGGGAACCAAAGGAATGATGGCGCCGTAGCAACCTCCGAAAAAACCGAGATTCTGAAGCAGGAAGAAAGTCCACATCAGTGCCAGCATTGCCATCGGAACCAAAAAGGCTTTCAAATGAAAGGTTCTCATAAACATCGATTGGAGAATCACAATTATACCGCCATTTGCAACGAAAGGGTAATTTTGTCTGTAAAAAGCCGGACAATAATTGAGAATTTGGTTATAAAGTCAGTTTTGTTAAACTTTTAGATTTCCTATTTTTGTGAAAAATTTTTTTTATTGATGAAAAAGGTATGGGTTGTTTTTGCCATCGCAATGGTTTTTTTTTCTAAGGCGCAAGTTACGGATTATCAAAAAATAATTGACTCTATCGCTCAAAGAAGATGGGACTCTGTTGCTATTGATCTCGATAGCCTGGCCAACCCCAAAATTGTAAACATCCCCTCCTTGAAAAATGATTCCGTAAAGTTGGTGGAAAGCAATGTATTTGTTTCTAATTCGGCTGACAGCGGTCCTCTCACGCCGTCTTCGATTCTCAATCTTCCCACGCTAAGACGGTGGTTTTTCTTTGGACAAAATACTTTGGTTTTCAACCAATCTTCATTTGCAAACTGGTATGCGGGCGGCAACAATAACATTGGTATTATCGGAAAAGTTAACTATAATATTGTTTACAAAAAGAACCGTCATTATCTCGACAATAATATACAGCTGGGCTACGGATTTGTGACTTCCACCGGTCAATCGACCCGAAAGACCGATGATTACATCAATATAATGACCAATTATGGCTACGAACTGGCGCAGCATTACTATCTCTCTACGGGATTTCAGTTTCTTTCGCAGTTTACGCCCGGTTATAATTATGCCAATACCCCGGATCCGGTTTACGACGACCGGATTTCCAAATTCATGGCGCCCGGCTATCTGAATGTCGGTTTAGGATTTTCGTACAATCCCAACGAAAATTTTCAGGTGATTGTGCGCCCCGTCAATGGAAAGTTTACTTTCGTCCTCGATAAAAAATTGCAGACAAAAGGCAACTACGGTCTGGAAAGAGATGGAGAAAGTATGCGTGCCGAGTTGGGAGCGATGGTCAATATCCTCTATAAAATTAAGATTTATAAGGACATTAATTATGTGAATCAAATCAATTTCTTCAGCAACTATCTTTACCATACAGAAAGAGTCGATATCAATTACAGCGGAACCTTAAATCTCAAATTCAACAAATATATCTCCGGTGTGGTGACAATCGATATGACCTACGATCATGACCAGATTCAAAAACTTCAGCGCAAACAGACTTTGGGATTTGGAATCACGTACAATTTTGGTTATAAAATAGATAGAGATTCTACAACGGGCATTATCAAACCTTTTGTAAATTAAAAGAAAGCTAATTTTTTAGTTCAAATAATATACAAGTTGTGTTATTATTATTGTACCATTTTTTCTTTTAGCCAGCCCATTGCCCCGAAATGTTTTTTGAATTTCTGAATCTTAGGACCCACCACCGCACTGCAATAGGGCTGGTTGGGATTGGCATCGTAATATCCTTGATGGTAAGCCTCTGCCGGCCAAAATTCTTTGAAGGGGACGATCTCGGTAACATATTTCCCCTTCCATTCTTGTCTGGCTTCAGAAGCTTTCATAGATTCCTCTGCTTCCTGTTTTTGCTGCTCGGAATGGTAGAAAATCGCTGATCTGTACTGCGTTCCGATGTCGTTTCCTTGTCTGTTGAGCGTGGTCGGGTTGTGCAGAAACCAGAAAACTTCCAGCAATTGCTTGTAGGAAATAATTTTGGGGTCGAAGGCAATTTGGATCACTTCAGCATGACCGGTATCTCCGGTGCAAACTTCTTGATAAGTAGGATTTTGCGTATGACCGCCCGAATATCCCGAAATTACAGATTCCACGCCTTTCAGCATGTGGAAACAACTCTCCACACACCAAAAACATCCGCCTGCCAAGGTGGCATATTCCAAATTGTTTTTATCCATTTTTTGATTTGTAATAGGTTTTGATTTATTTTCCTGTCCATTGCAGTTGATAAGGAAAAAGCTTAAGATGATAAGCAAAGAATGTTTCATTTTTTGATCGCAAAAAAAACAGTTTTGAGTTTTATGAATTATTAATAGCAATTATCAGTCCTATTAGAAAAATGCGATCTAAGAAAATTTCTATGCCGCTTATTTGTTTTCCCAAACAAGAGCACTTGCCCCAAGAATGGCAGCATCGGCTTCGTCCAGTTCACTGAAAACCAATTTTACTTTTGACCGGAAAATCGGCAACAGGTTTCTTTCCATGTGCAATTTGGTAGGTTTTAGGAGAAAGTCCCCGGCTTTTATTACCCCTCCGAATAACAAAATGGCTTCCGGAGATGAGAACATCACGAAATTAGCCAATGCCTCACCCAGTTTCTGGCCGGTATATCGGAAGACCTCTATAGCCGTGGGATCGCCTTTCAGTGCGCATTCGTGGACGGTTTTTGAATTGATGTTTTCCTCGGGATATTGATTCAGCATAGAATCCGGAAACTCGGCTCTGAATTTTTTCGCCGTAATAGCGATTCCTGTGGCCGAGGCATAAGCTTCCAAACTGCCTTCTGAGCCTGTGCTCCAGTGTTTCCTTCCTCCGGGTTTTACTACGGTATGTCCAAGTTCGCCTGCGAATCCGTCGTGACCATAGATCAGACTACCATTGGCTACGATACCACTTCCCACGCCGGTGCCGAGGGTCATCATAATGAAATCTTTCATGCCTCTGGCTGCGCCAAAGAGCATTTCTCCCATTGCGGCTGCATTGGCGTCGTTGGTCATTTTGCAGGGGACGCCGAATTTTTTGACCATCAATTCAGCAAATGGGATGACGCCCTTCCAAGGCAGATTGGGCGCCAATTCTATGGTTCCTTTGTAATAATTGGCGTTGGGAGCGCCCACGCCGATGCCGTCTAAGGTTTTGTTTTTGCCAACTTTATCGATGAGCGGCTTGATATTGACATACAAAGCCTTGATAAAATCTTCTACTTGTTTATATTCTTCGGTTTTTATTTGTCCTTTTGCGAGAATCTCTCCGCGGTGGTTTACCAAACCGAATTTGGTGTTAGTGCCGCCAATATCTATCCCAATGGCGATTTGTCGTGATAAATCAATTAATGACATCGATCAAAATTTTTAAGACTTTAAATTTAGAAAAAAGGAATTTAATATTGGGTTAATATGTCGTTAATTTTGAAATGTTTTTCTAATACAATAAAAGTATGGATTAAAAGATTCTACGCCGGGATTTCGCCCTTATACAAGAACGATATGATTTCTTTGTTTATTTTCTCCACCATTTCGCTAAATAAATAGAAAGACTCTTGTTTGTAAATTACCAAAGGATCCTTTTGCTCGTACACTGCGCCTTGCGAAGATCGGCGAAGATCGTCCATCTCTCTCAAGTGCGTTTTCCAGTTTTCATCGATGATGGCTAGGGAAATATTTTTTTCGAAATCGGTGATTAAGGATTCACATTTGGTTTCGTAAGCTTCTTTCAAATCGGTCACGATGGTCATTGTTTTACTGCCGTCGGTGAAAGGTACTTGGATCATTTTGAACATCGATCCTTGATTACGATATACATTCTCGATGATCGGATAGGCTTTTTCCTTCAGTAGATTCTGTTTAAGATCATAATCTTCTTTCGCTGCTTTGAACACAATATCAGTAAGAGCCGGAATCGGAGTGTTTGAAAATTCCGCTTCGGACACCGGCGATTCCATCGTGAAAAATTTGATGAGATCGAATTCGAAATCTTTATAATTCCCGGTGGCTTTGGACTGAGAAACGATGGCTGCTGCCGTATCGTAGATCATATTGACAATATCGTATTTTAAATGATCTCCGAACAGGGCATTCCTGCGGCGTTTGTAGATGACGTCGCGCTGTTTGTTCATCACATCGTCATATTCCAATAATCTTTTTCGGATCCCGAAGTTATTTTCCTCGACTTTTTTCTGGGCTCTTTCGATAGATCTTGAAATCATAGAATGCTGAATCACTTCGCCTTCTTTATGACCCATTCTGTCCATCATTTTCGCAATTCTTTCCGAGCCGAAGAGGCGCATCAAATTATCCTCCAAGGAAACATAGAACTGAGAACTTCCGGGATCGCCCTGCCGCCCCGCTCTACCTCGGAGCTGCCTATCAACGCGGCGGGAATCGTGTCTTTCTGTGCCGATGATGGCCAGGCCGCCGTTTTCTTTGACGTTGCCTCTCAGTTTGATATCCGTTCCTCTTCCGGCCATATTGGTTGCGATGGTTACCACGCCGGCTCCGCCTGCTTCTGCTATGATCTCCGCCTCCTTCTTGTGAAGCTTCGCATTGAGAACATTATGCGGAATTTTCCTTAGTTGTAGCGCTCTCGATAATAGCTGGGAAATCTCCACTGAGGTAGTACCAACCAAAACAGGCCTTCCTGCTTCGACTAAGTTTTGGATTTCCTCGATTACGGCATTGTATTTTTCGCGATTGGTTTTGAAAACCAAATCTTGTTTGTCATCTCTTTGAACGGGTCTGTTGGTGGGGATTACTACTACATCCAGCTTGTAGATTTGCCAGAATTCGCCCGCTTCTGTTTCCGCAGTACCGGTCATTCCTGCCAGTTTGTTGTACATCCGGAAGTAGTTCTGCAAGGTAATGGTTGCAAAAGTCTGCGTCGCGGCTTCTATTTTTACATTTTCTTTAGCTTCGATGGCTTGGTGCAGTCCATCGGAATAGCGGCGCCCCTCCATAATACGACCGGTCTGCTCATCTACTATTTTCACTTCGCCGTCGATGACCACATATTCATCATCTTTTTCGAACAATGTATAGGCTTTGAGCAACTGGTTTAAGGTGTGGATGCGTTCAGATTTTATTGCGAAATCGCGGTACAGTTCTTCTTTGGCGGCGAATTCTTCTTCCTTCGGAAGGTTTTTCTTTTCCAGCTCTGCTATTTCTGTAGCGATGTCTGTCAAAACGAAGAATTGAGGATCCTCGTTACCCGCAGACATATATTCGACACCCTTATCCGTCAGGTCGATCTGGTTATTTTTCTCATCGATGACGAAATAGAGATCCTTATCCACAATCGGCATATCGCGGTTGTTGTCTGCCATATATTGGCCTTCGGTTTTTTGAAGCAGGGCGCGGTTGCCGCTTTCGGACAAGAATTTGATCAGTTGTCTACTTTTCGGCAGACCTCTGTAGGCTTGCAGCAATTTGAAGCCGCCTTCTTTGGTTTTGCCGGCTGCGATTAGTTTTTTGGCTTCGTTGAAAATCGCAGAAACGGTTTTTTTCTGCACTTCCACGATTCGGTCTACAGACGGTTTTAGAACGTCAAACTCCTGCCTGTCGCCCTGAGGGACCGGTCCCGAAATGATCAATGGTGTTCTGGCGTCGTCAATCAAAACAGAATCTACCTCATCCACGATGGCAAAGTTCAACTCTCTCTGGACCAATTCGGCCGGGGAAGTCACCATATTGTCTCGCAGGTAATCGAAACCGAACTCATTATTGGTACCATAAGTAATGTCGGCGCGGTAGGCTTTTCTCCGGGCATCGGAGTTGGGCTGGTGAAGATCGATACAGTCGATCGTCAAACCGTGGAATTCGTACAATGGCCCCATCCACGCCGAGTCGCGTTTTGCCAAGTAATCGTTTACGGTTACCACGTGAACACCGCGGCCGGGAAGCGCATTGAGGTAGATCGGGAGGGTGCCGACCAGTGTTTTACCCTCGCCGGTAGCCATCTCGGCAATTTTACCTTCGTGCAGCACCACGCCCCCGATGAACTGTGTGTCGTAATGAACCATGTCCCAGACGATTGCCGTTCCTGCAGCATCCCAATGATTTTTCCAGATGGCGGTGTCGCCTTCTATGGCTACAAAGTCTTTTGTGGCGGCCAATTCACGATCTCTGGCGGTTGCTTTTACGCGGATTTCGCCGTTCTGAGCCAAGCGCCGAGCGGTTTCTTTTATTAGCGCGAAAGCTTCCGGCAGAATCTCTGCCAGTACTTTTTCTTCTACTTCGTACGATTCTTTTTTAAGAGACTCGATTCTGCTGAAAAGAGCTTCTTTCTCGTCAACGTTGGTTGAGTTTTTTATCTGCTCGTTGATTTGGTCTATTTGGGAGGTAAAATCGGCAGTAGCAGCTTTGATTTTCTCTTTGAACTCTGTGGTTTTGTTCCTTAGCTCGTCATCGGTTAATTCTTGGATGGCGGGTTCTGCAGCTTTTATTTTTGTAACAACTTTTTTTACTTCTTTAAGATCTTTCTGATTTTTGTCTCCCAAAAAACTTTTAAGAACTGTATTTAAAAAACTCATAATTTGCTATTTGCGGTTTGCGGTCAGCTCTGTGCCGACCACGTTATTGATTTCAAAAAAGAAAAATTGGCAACAGGCGGTTTGCCTCCTGCAATTTCTTAGTATTCGTCCTCATTCCAGAGGTAATCTTCGTCTGTAGGATAGTCGCTCCAGATTTCATCGATGGCGTCGTAGACTTCTCCTTCATCTTCGATGGCTTGCAGATTTTCTACGACTTCCATTGGAGCTCCTGTTCGGATGGCGTAATCGATCAATTCTGCCTTGGTCATTGGCCAAGGGGCATCGCTAAGATATGATGCTAATTCTAATGTCCAATACATAATTCAAATTTTTTGCAAAAGTAAAAAAATAGGCGATAATTTGATATACTTTTCTACTGATTTTCAATAATATTTAAATATTATTTCATTTAACATTTAAACAATTTTGAAGGTAGCTTATGGATGAGCATTTCCCAAAAACCATTCCACAAATTTTTTTATGCCATTTTTGAAGTTGGTGGCAGGCGAATACCCGATCAGCGCCTTCGCTTTTGTAATGTCTGCATTGGTTTTCGCGACGTCTCCCGGTTGCATCGGCAGCATTTTCTTAAGAGCCTTTTTGCCCATTGCTTTTTCTAAAACAGAAAGCATTTCGTTTAATGTAACCACTTCACTTTCGCCAAGATTGATGATTTCGTAAACCTTTTCATTGGTTTCAAGATATTTTATGGATTTCGACACGCCGTCAATAATATCATCGATAAAAATGTAATCTCTAGCCGTAGAACCATCGCCGTAGAAAGGGATTTCTTGGTTTTCGGAAATGAGTTTTGCGAATTTGTGGATCGCCAGATCGGGTCTTTGTCGCGGTCCGTAAACGGTGAAAAAGCGCAGCTGGATCATATCGATTTCATAAAGATGATGATAGACGTGACCCAACACTTCCACGCATTTTTTGGTGGCTGCATAAGGCGAAATCGGGCGATCTACATTATCGGTTTCGGAAAACGGAATTTTTTCATTATTACCGTAAACACTTGAAGATGAAGCGCTAATGAATTTTTTGATTCCGAATTCTTTACACAGCTCCCAAAGGTTTTGCGTGCCGCGGATGTTGACTTCTTCGTAGTCCAAAGGCCGATCAATAGACGGGCGCACGCCGGCAAGCGCCGCCAGATGAATCACAACATCGATTTTATGATTCCGGAAAATCTCTTTCAGGCCGTTTTTGTCACGGATGTCCAGATAATAGAGTTGGTAATGGTCTGATTTTGTTTCAGTTGCTAATTTTCGAATGTCTTCGTCTTTCTTTGTAAAATTAAATTCAGCGTTCGAACCCAACGATTCTAAGGTATTTTTGATTTTAGTTTTATAATCGTAAAATTGGTCGAAGTTGTCAATGTTAATGACAGAATGTCTATTTTTCAAGAGGTGTTCTACCAGGTGAGAACCTATAAATCCGCTTCCGCCGGTGATAAGATAATTCATAAACCATCGAAATGTGTTGCGAAGATAAGAATTAAAATAAAAATGATTTTTTTAAGAATAGCATCAGGTTGTGAATTGATTTATAATTCCTATTTTTAATCCGAATATAAATTTAAAACAAAAAATGCAATTCTCCGGAAAAATCCTAAAAATGATTTCTCAAAATGGCAAACCCATCCAATATTATCTGAACCTGAATGACGATCTCATCAATATGAACCAGCTTTTTGGGAAAGAAATACACCTCAAACATATTGGTTACGAATGCGTGAACTGCGGCAGCGACGAAAAAATATACCGGATGGGGTTCTGCAAAAAGTGCTTTTTCGAAAGCCCTTATGCCAGCGATACGATCATCCGCCCGGAGTTATCAACCGCCCATCTTGGCGTTGCAGAAAGAGATCTGGAGGTTGAAAAAGAAATCCAATTGGTTCCGCATATTGTTTACCTGGCCTATACGGGTGACGTGAAAGTGGGCGTTACCAGAGCCACCCAGATCCCGACGAGATGGATAGATCAGGGCGCGACTTTTGCCCTGCCCATCGCCGTGACCGATAACCGATACGAAGCGGGAATGATAGAACTGGAACTGAAAAAACACGTGGCCGACAAAACCAATCCGAAGAAAATGCTCGCAGACGATTACGAAGACACTTTGGATCTGATCGATTTCCGAAACAAAATTGCCGACTATTTTCCCAACGATTTTAAGAAATTTGCGGTAAGGGACGATCAGATTATCAAACTGGATTTTCCTTATGAGAAGCCCGAAAATATCAATATTTTTACTCTGGACAAAAAGCCCGACTTCAAGGGTGTGTTGAATGGCATAAAAGGTCAATATCTTTCTTTTGAGGGCGGCGATTTTATCAATGTGAGAGCGCATGAGGGTTACGTGGTGGAGCTGACGGTTTGAAGTTGGAACGGTTTTTAGTAACTTATAAGTTTAGAAAAAATCAGATGAAAAAAACTTTAAAAATTACCGCAATCGCCCTTGGAAGTCTTTTGCTGCTGATCTTAGTCCTGAATGTCGGATTCAGTCTTTGGCTGAAATATCAGCTGCCGGATTATATCAAAAACAAAACGCCTTACGAAATCACTTACAAATCTCTCGACGTCGAGATTCTGAGTGGAAGCATTTCTGCAACGGATATTCTAATTAAATCAAAAGATTCTGCCAATAAGAAAATCATAGCGCTCGATGGGCGTCTGGATGCATTGAAAATCAGCAGATTAGCTATTGTTGATTTAATAAAAAACAAGAGAATCAATACCAACTCTGTACGGCTTACCAATCCTAATCTAAAAATTCGGCTTGCCGAGCCCAAAACCAAAGATTCTGCAAAGGAAAGGATGCCCTTTGTCATCAGAAATATTGACATTACAAAGGGAAATATCGAAGTAATAAGAGCCGAGCGCACGAAGGTTTTCTCTTCCAAAAATCTTAATCTTGGGGTCAACAATCTGCAACTCAGTGATAATCCGGACGAGCTACCTTTTACTCTTGATAGCTACAATATTTCTGCTAAGGACTTTTTTCTTAGGATCAGCGATGTTTATATCGTCACGTCGGAGGATTTAAGCACCGCAGATGGTCATTTGGAAATCAGCGATTTTGAACTGAAGTCGGTTTTAGATTTTAAAGACTGGGAAAAGCGGTTTACCCAGCAAAAAAGTCTTTTCAGCATCAAAAGCAAAAAAGCTTCGTTCGACGATGTGCTGGTAGAAAGAACCAGAATTAATTTGACAAATGCCTATTTCCTTAATCCTCAATTCGTTATTCAGAATCGCTTGCAGAAAGTCATTAAGAAACCCAATCAGAAGAGCAAGAAGGGCATCGATTTTAATTTTACAAATGTGGACATCAGGAACGGACAATTTTCGCTTTTGGACGGCTATGGTAAAAGATTTCTTAGCCTCGCAAAATTTGATGCGAATGTGAAGGAGTTCGTCATAGACCAAGAAACGTCTAAAAATAAATTACCGCTCAAATTTGCAGATTACAAAATCACCGGGAATACATTTTTCTACGATGCCGGAAAATATTATAATTTGACATTGGCAAGTTTTAGTTTAACGCCACAAGTGGTTGATTTGGTGAATTTTAAAATGATCCCTAAGATGTCGCGCGCCCAGTTTGTGAAAACCATTCCGATGGAGAACGATCAGTTCAATATCAAGGCCGGCAGAATCTTGCTTTCCGGTCTCCATTGGACTTACGAAAAAGAATTGGATGTCCATCTGAAATCTGCGAGATTGAACCAAGTGGACGCCAACATCTTCCGGAGCAAAATCCCAAAAGACAATCCCAAAGAAAAACTGCTATATTCCAAGTTGCTACGAACCATAAAATTCCCTTTGATAGTTGATAATCTGAATCTTACAAACTCCAAGCTCGTGTACGAAGAAGACAAACCGGACTCCAACGGACCCGGGAAAGTGATCTTTACGCGCTTCAATATGAACGTCAAAAATCTTAATTCTAATAAAAAGAAAGGCGCAGAAACCAAAGTTCCCATCCATATCACTTGTCATTTTATGGATTCGTCGCCAATGCTGGTGGACTGGAAATTCGATACGGCAGATCTGCAGGACAATTTTACGATCGGCGGCTACATCAAGGATTTGCCGGCGCCAGACATCTCGCCATTCATCAAACCCTATTTGCATATCACCGCCACGGGCAAGATTACGAGTCTCAGTTATGATTTCAAGGGTAATAATGATATGATGAACGGCAAATTCAAAATAACGCACGAAGATCTGAAAGTGACGGTTCTCGACAAAGACACGCAAAAGAAAAAGAAGTTCGTGACCGGCGTGGCCAACTTGTTGGTAAAGAAAGATTCTCAGAAATTCCCCGAATCGGTAGATGTCAACGTGGTGCGAAATAAACAAAGATCCTTCTTCAACTTGTACTGGAAGGGTATCGAAGACGGACTCAAGAAAACCTTGGTGATCATCAAAATCTAAAAACAAAACCCCGTCTTGTTACAAGGCAGGGTTTCTATAAAAAAGTAAAAACGGAATTCTAAAAATCGTATTCTTCTTTTTCCTCGTCTTCTTCTATTTTTTTCAAAAATTCATCAAACTCCGGCCCACTATAATTACTGTTGGCACCGTATGAATCTATAATCATGGCTTTGTTGCCATAGACATCCTCGAGGAGGTATAATGCCGCGTTGTCTGCCGGGTCACTGGCGCCTTCGAACCTGTAAGTTTTTATGATTTTAAGGTCTTCGGGCTTGTAAACGATTCCTTCATCACGCAGGACGAATTGTTTGTCTTCGTTCATCAGAATTTCTTTGGTAATTCCTTTTTGTCTCAGCTTTTCCATCACTTGAGAAAGTGTAAGCATAGGTTCCGGATTATTCATGACATTGGATTTTTCAGATTGTAATATTTCATAAACAAATCGCGAACCAAATAATCAAGAGGTCTTATAAATTTCTTAAAAAAATGATGTTGCACAAAAAGTGATAACAGAATTATCATTTGCGCAGAAGATCGTTTTTTGTTTATCAGAAAGCCGAATTTTTTTACTGTTGAATTTAAAGCAGAATCCAAACTGGCTTAAAAAGTAATCCGATAGGCCGCGCTGAAGTTCAATAAAGTGGCTTCGGAATAAAATTTTTCGATATCGGGATTTTGATTTCCAATTTTGGCATTATAAAAATTAATTTTGGCGCCAAAAACGACAGCTTGATAACCTTCGGCATCCAAAACCAAGACAGCCTTTGCGCCAAAGTTAAGCCCCCCGTTGCCTTCTGAAAATTTACCGGAGCCGTCCAAGAAAGGACTTTTCATTCGGTAAGTACTGTATCCCAAACTTTCTTCCACGGAAAAAGCTTCCGAGATCTTATCCTTATGAAAGAGGTACCAGTCAAAATTATTCATAGATGGCGCGCCCAGATAGCCCGAAAGTTCGGGTTTCTTCAAGTTGGCCAAAAAGTAGGTGTATTCTACTCCCAAACCAAAATTACGATACAGATTAGCATTGAGCCCGAGCCCGAAACCATAGAAATAGTCGAAAGCATCGCCTAAAAAATTGTTGCCAGGAGACGTCATCACCTTCACGTGAGGATCCACGGAAAATGTAACATTCTCGGTCCAACTTCGTTTCCTGCGCTGAGCCGGCATAGAAATGGAGAACAGTAAAATAAAAAACAAAACCCCTTTTTTTATCATTTTAGGGTAATATCGTTAAAGATAATATAAGTCACGCCATCGGGAATCTCGATACTCAAAGAGTCGGCAGAGATTTTGCAACCGACCGTTTCGGTGGAAAAAGATTTTATTTTGAATTTTTTCAGTTGCAGTTTGTATGTTCCTTTTTCATACGGCCCTGCCAAGACAAAAGTTCCGCTTTCCTTGGGGTAAGATTCTGCAATGATTTTTTTGTTACTAATCAGATGAATCGGATCCTGAAGAAACTTCCCGTCTGTATAAGTGAATTTCCCTTCTGCATACGCCCGGAAAGTATTGGCTTCATCTTCTTTGCATTGCATGAAGATTAGCACCATAAAGCAGAAACCGAACCATATTTTTAAAGACAATTTCAATTTCGAATGTTTGGGAATTGTAAAATTAAAACTAATTTTTCTGAAAAATAGTATCTTTGCAAAGAATTACGATTCCGGGAACGCGCTCGGAATCGTTTTCCTGTTTACACACATTTAATTGTACAAATTTTAAACACCAAGAATTTTATATTTTTTCACGTGAAATCATAATCCAACGAATTAGCCGATTTGCCGCTGTCGATCTCGGCTAATGAGGTGAAGGATATAGAAATTTTATAACAAAACATAACCGCTTATTTACAAGATGGTATTAAAAAAAATCAACGAAAATCTGCTTCCAAGCTTGCTTCAGAAAGAATTTGGAAAAGAGATTTTTTCGCAATTAGAAACTCATCATCATATTTCTATAAAAGGAAGCGCCGGATCTTCCACCTCAATTTTCGCCGCAGAATTGTTTTTGACACACAAAAAAAACATCCTTTTTCTCACAGATGATAAGGAAGATGCGCTGTATGCGAGTTCGGAGTTGGAAGACTTGCTTGGGAAAGAAAATGTACTTTATTTCCCGGCAACACATCTGGAGCCTTACCAAGTCGAGAAGACGCAAAATGCCAATCTGGTTCTCAGAACCGAAGTCATCAATAAGCTTAATTCGGGAAAATCTCCCAAAGTCATCGTGGCTTATGTAGGCGCATTGTCCGAAAAAGTACTGAAAAAAGAAGATTTCAAAGCCATTTCTCATCAGATCAAAGTCGGAGATCGCCTGGATTTTGATTTCGTAGATGAGTTGCTGACGCATTACCAGTTCAACCAGACTGATTTTGTTTCCGAGCCCGGCGAGTTTTCTGTTCGTGGCGGGATCGTCGATGTTTTTTCCTTCTCGAGTGAGAAACCCTTCCGCATCACCTTTTTTGGAAACGAGGTGGAAAGCATCCGGACTTTTGACATAGAAACGCAACTGTCGATGGAAAAAATCAAGGAATTCCAGCTGGTTTCCAACATGAATTTTTCGGTTTCCGGCAGCAAAGTTTCATTCTTCGATCTTATTGCCAAGGACAGTTTTGTGGTTACGAAAAATCTCGATCTCGGTTTTGCCAAGGTTAAGAATTTCTATGAGAAAGCATTGGATCAGTTCGGGAGGCTCAGCAAAGATATCAAGCACAGCACGCCGCAGGAACTTTTCATCTCCGAAAACGATTTCCAAAGCAAGCTCACCAGTTTTAAGACCATCGATTTCAGTTCGCATCGTCATCATTCTCAGCTTTTGCCTTTTTCCAACAGCGTTTCGGTGCAGCTCAATCAAAAACCGCAACCGAGTTTTCACAAGAATTTCGAATTACTCATTGAAGATCTGGAGGCAAAACAAGATCAAGGTTTCGACACGTGGATTTCTTTTTCCTCGGAGAAGCAGCGCGAACGATTGCAATCGATTTTTGAAGAACTGGAGCACGAGATTCCTTTCAAAAGTTTCAAATCCGAACTTCATCAAGGTTTTGTGGATTTGGATCATCGGATTTTGATCTACACCGATCACGAGATTTTCGACCGCTACCAGCGCTACAAATCCAAAGACAGTTTTGCCAAATCGGAACAGCTGACGTTGAAGGATCTGATGTCTTTGAAAGTGGGCGACTACATTGCCCACATCGATCACGGCATTGGAAAATTTATGGGATTGGTAAAGGTGAACAATGATGGGAAAATTCAGGAATGTTTCAAATTGGTGTACAAAAACGGCGATCTCCTATATGTCAGCATTCATTCCCTTCACAAAATCTCAAAATACAACGGACCGGAAGGCAAAGAAATCGTCCTGAGCAAACTCGGTTCTCCGGCGTGGAAATCCCTAAAACAAAAGACAAAAGCGCGAGTAAAGCAAATTGCATTTGATTTGATTAAGCTGTACGCGCAACGGAAAACAGCCAAAGGATTTCAATTCTCGCCCGATTCTTATCTTCAAAATGAGCTGGAAGCCAGTTTCGTTTACGAAGATACGCCGGATCAGGAAAAAGCGACTTTGGATGTCAAAAAAGATATGGAGGACGAGGGCGTGATGGATCGGCTGATCTGTGGCGATGTAGGGTTTGGAAAAACAGAAATCGCAATCCGGGCAGCATTCAAGGCGGCAACAGACAGCAAGCAGGTCGCGGTGCTGGTTCCCACAACCATTCTTGCGTTCCAGCATTACAGAAGTTTCAAAGAACGGCTGAAGGATTTCCCGGTCAATATTTCGTATCTCAACCGATTCCGAACAGCGAAACAAAGATCTGAAACGATCGCCGGACTCAAAGACGGGAAAATCGACATCGTGATAGGAACCCATCAGTTGGCTTCGGAGAAGGTGAAATTCAAAAATCTGGGTTTATTAATCATTGATGAAGAGCATAAATTTGGCGTTTCTGTAAAAGATAAATTAAAGACGATGAAAACCAACGTCGATACGCTGACCTTGACCGCAACACCCATCCCCAGGACCTTGCAATTCTCTTTGATGGCAGCGCGCGATCTTTCGGTGATCAAAACGCCACCGCCTAACCGCCAGCCTGTGGAAACACACATTATAGGTTTCAACGAAGAGATTATCAGGGATGCCATTTCGTACGAGATCCAACGCGATGGTCAGGTTTATTTCATTAATAACAGGATTGAAAATCTGAAAGATATCGCAGGACTCATCCAAAGATTGGTTCCCGATGCCAAAGTCGTCATCGGCCACGGGCAGATGGAAGGCAAGCAGCTGGAGCAGAACGTGCTGGATTTTATGAACGGAAAATACGACGTGCTGGTAGCAACAACCATCATCGAAAGTGGCGTGGATGTGCCGAATGCCAATACCATTTTCATCAACGATGCGCACCGGTTTGGGATGGCAGATCTCCATCAGATGCGCGGGCGGGTGGGGCGGAGCAACAGAAAGGCATTTTGCTATTTGATAACGCCGCCGTTTGATATGATGAACTCTGATGCCAGAAAACGATTGGAGGCTATCGAGCAATTTTCGGATTTGGGCAGCGGTTTTCAGATTGCTATGAAAGATTTGGAAATCCGTGGTGCAGGCGATCTGCTGGGCGCGGAGCAAAGCGGCTTCATCAACGAGATGGGCTTCGAAACCTATCAGAAAATAATGCAGGAAGCTTTGGAAGAACTTCGGGATGATGAGGATTTTGAAAATCTTTTCGAGAACGAAGAAGATCGTCAGAAATTGTTCAAATCCAATAAAGAAGTCAATATCGACACAGATTTGGAGCTGATGCTGCCGGATCATTACGTGAGTTCCACAGAAGAAAGATTATCGCTGTATCAGAAATTGGCTGAAATCCAAAATGCAGATGAACTTCAAAAATTCGAAAATGAGTTGAAAGACCGATTCGGAGAATTGCCCGAAGAAGCCGTTAATCTCCTGAAATCTGTGCAGCTGAAATGGCTGGCCGCAGAAATTGGATTTGATAAATTGGTGGTCAAGAACAAAGTGTTTCTCGGGTATTTTCCGCAGAATCCTCAGGATAAATTCTACCAAAGCGAGAAATTCAAAAAAATTATTGCATACCTCACACAAAATCCAAAGGAAGCCACGTTGAAAGAAAAGAACAACCAGCTGATGATGCGAAAGGAGAACGTGACCGATGTGGATGAGGTGAATCTGGTTTTGAGCAGAATCTTGGAATGAAAGATATTTAATCAATTAACTTTGCAAGCATAAAAAATCAAATGAAAAATCTATTATATTGTTTATCTACCCTAATTGTAGTTGCATCCTGTGATCCGAATCAAGATCTGAATGGTGATTATCTGATAGGTGTTCATTATATTCCGACAAATATTGCGGCGGCCAAGCAGTTGAAACAAATGACATCCCACTTGAGGAACGATGCCGGTCAATTTGAAGATCAAAATATCAGCTTTGCATATTCAGGCGCGAAATTGTTGTCTTTCAAAGATAATTCAGGCGCTGTTCACAGCATTTCTTACACCGGCAGCGACCAGATTTCAAAAATATTCAGTCCTAACCAAACATCGGACTTCGAATATGCGGGAGCCAATCTTTCTAAGGTAATTACCAACGTGACGGGCATAGGGAAAATAACTGCGACGTACAGTTTTGTGGCAGGCAAACTATCGAAAATCGTTGCTATCCAGGAATCGGTGGGTGCCACGCCCGTAAAATCTTATTATGAAACCACTTTTGTATTTCAGGGAGAAAATATGACGCAGTCTGTGACCAAAAACGGCGTTTATAATGCGGTAACAGGAGATTTGGAAATGAGTTCCGAGACGGAGACGGTTTCCTTCGGTTATGATACGAAAAAGTCGCCCTACAAATTGCTTCCTCCGGCATATAATCTTTGTTTGATAGGTCTGGCGCCCGAAAATGGCAATATTCTTTCGGCTAATAATGCTGAGAAAATCACAGTTTCCAAGTCAGCCGCTCCGCCCCGGGTCACTACTTTTGTACAAACCTATGACAGCGATAATTATCTTACCGGGAGCACTGTGGGAGACCAATATATTTCTTTCCAATATTAAATTTTTTGTGAAATGAAATATCTTATTGTCGGCATAGGGAATAAAGGAGAAGAATATGCCGAAACCCGGCACAACATCGGTTTCAAAATAGCCGACAAAATAGCTGAAAAGCTGGAAGCGCCTTTCAAATCAGCCAACTTTGGGCTTCTTGCCGAAGGTAAATACAAAGGCCGAAAAGTCTTTGTCCTGAAGCCGGATACCTACGTTAATCTTTCTGGAAATGCCGTCCGATTTTGGATGCAGAAGGAGAATATTCCGTTAGAAAATATTCTAATCATTACCGATGATTTAGCCTTGCCTTTTGGCACTTTGCGGCTGAAAATGAAAGGCAGTCACGGCGGCCACAACGGACTCAAAAACATTGAAACCATCTTGAATACCAATCTCTATGCAAGACTTCGGTTTGGGATTGCTGCCGAATTCAAAGAAGGCGAGCAAATAAATTACGTTCTGGGACAGTGGAGCGTCGGCGAAAAAGAGAAACTTCCGGAACGCATCGAAAAATTTGCCGAAGCGGCATTGTCTTTCGTCTTTGCAGGCGCCCAAAATACGATGACAGCTTTTAACGGGAAATAAGCAAGCCGGATAAAAATACCCAGCTCGCTAACCTAACTTTATATGAACAAGAAAATGTTTATATCCAAGTCACCACGCCGGTTTCCACATCATAATTGGCGCCAACAATCTTGATTTTTCCTTCGTCTTCAAGGTTTTTGAGCGTAGTGCTATTATTGCGAATCTCCTCGATGGTGTGTTTTACATTTTGCTGATTCAGCCTTTCCAGAAGATCTTCGTTTTTTGAAGAACGCTCTTCACCATCTTGGATAATGCCTTTGATGAGGGGATCGAAATGGCCAATCAAATGGTTGAGGTTTTCCATTCCCATAGGTTCAATTTGCTCTGCATCTAATCCACCTTTCAAAGCGCCACATTTGGTGTGACCCAGAACGACAACCAGTTTGGATCCTGCCACGTTACACCCAAACTCCATAGATCCAAGAATATCCTGATTTACAAAATTACCGGCGATCCTTACGCTGAAAATATCTCCCAAACCTTGATCGAATATCAATTCTGCAGAAGTTCGGCTGTCTATGCAGCTCAAAATGACTGCAAACGGCCATTGGCCTTCCCGGGTGTCATTGACTTGTGCCAGCAGGTCTCGGTTCGCCTTCA
The DNA here is from genome assembly GCF_003932955.1 of Chryseobacterium sp. SC28. GTDB lineage: Bacteria > Bacteroidota > Bacteroidia > Flavobacteriales > Weeksellaceae > Epilithonimonas. The sequence continues at coordinate 279,387 of NZ_QOVY01000001.1, read as the reverse complement.
GATTGTTGACGAATCTCCCGTTTCCTTCTTTTAATATTTCTAATGCCTTCTCAGGCGTGATTGTCGCTTGTGTTTCGAAAGTATGTGCTTTCATATATATTTTTTAATTTTGATAAAGTGTTGATGATTAATTATTTAAACCGCAAAAAGTACAATAGGTCTTTCCCATTAAACTGCTCAAAAATTCTTAAAAGAAATGAATTAGAAGTTATCTTTTTCTCTTCCAGAAATTTTGATTTTTCTTTTGTGAGTTTTTGTGCTTTCGCGCATTTTACATTGCCCTTCTGTGAGTGACGACCACGTGCGAATCTTGATCACTTGCGTAGTCTCTGTAGGACGTCTTGAAGCCAATTAATTCCACGTCTATGTCTTCTTCTTTTGCCCGTATATTGGCAAATTCCTGAATCATCTCCAAAACATCGGTGGTAATGTAGGAGGTTGTCCTTGCATCAATAATGACCTTGGAGCCGGGTTTTATGTTTTTCAAAGTTTTCTTGATGGCGGCTTTATTCAGAAAGGAGACTTCTTCCGCTAATTTGATGGTAATCTCGTCCGCTTCGTCCAGGGTTTTTCGGCTCAGATAGTAAGCACGTTTCATATTTCCCTGTAAAATATAGAAAACGGAAATCAACAGCCCGATACCAACGCCCTTCAGCAAATCTGTAAAGACGACTGCGAGAACGGTTGCCAGAAAAGGAATAAACTGATATTTCCCATTTCTCCAGAAATGCTTGAAAGTCGCCGGTTTTGCCAGTTTGTAGCCTATTAATATTAAAACCGCAGCCAAAGTAGCCAAAGGAATGAGGTTCAATATCGTGGGAATCGATAAGACACAGATCAGCAGCAAAACGCCGTGGATAATGGTCGATAACTTGGAGGTCGCGCCGGCATTGGCATTAGCAGAACTCCTCACCACCACAGAGGTCATTGGCAATCCTCCTATCAAGGAACTGACGAGGTTTCCAATGCCTTGGGCCTTAAGTTCCAGATTGGTATCGGTGATGCGCCTTCGAACATCCAGTCTGTCGGATGCTTCTATGCAAAGCAAGGTCTCGATAGACGCCACGATTGCAATAGTAGCACCGGCAATCCAAACTTTCGGATTTGTAAATCCGCTGAAGTCGGGAAAGGTAATCAGGTTTTTGAAGTCTTCTAAGGACGAAGGAGTGGGCAATACAACCAAGTGATCTCCGGAAATAGCCAACGGGCTATCTGTCATTTTAAAGAATTCATTGATGAGAATTCCCGCAATTACAGCTACCAATGCGCCGGGCAAAAGTTTCAGTTTCTTAAGAACAGGAATGTGATCCCAGGCTAAAAGAATGCCCACAGAGACAATCGTCACTACGATGGCTCCGGGATGGATAGCAGCAAATAATTCCAAGAAATAGCCAAAATTAAGGCCTTTGTCAAAAATAGATTCGTGTCCTTCATAATCCTTATCAAATCCCAAGGCGTGCGGAATCTGTTTCAGAATAATAATGATTCCGATACCGGCGAGCATTCCTTCTATTACGTTATTAGGAAAGTAATTCGAGATGCTGCCGGCTCGGATAAATCCCAGAATCAATTGAATAATACCGGCCACAATCCCTGCACAAAGAAAAAGGTTGAATGCGCCAAGATCTGTAATGGCATCAAAAACAATCGCTGTTAAGCCCGCAGCGGGACCGGAAACGGAAATGTTGGAGTTGCTGATAAGCCCAATAACAATACCCCCAACAATACCCGAAATGATGCCGGACAAGGGCGGTGCTCCGGAGGCTAAGGCGATCCCCAAACAAAGAGGCAAAGCCACAAGAAAAACGACAAGACCAGAGGGGAAATTCTCTTTGATCCCTCCAATTAAAGATTTTGATTTTTGCATAACGATATAGCAGAAGTCATTGATACGGTGACCAATTCTTCTATAAATTTTTTTGTGAGACTTAATACAAGAATGCTGTTCGTTTAAAAAACAAACAGAAATAATATTTTATAGGAAAAACAAATGGTGAACTAAGCCTCCGGCGGTGGAGAAAAAATATTAAGGCAAGGAGGAAAATAAATATGGATTTTCCACCTCGGCGTAGCCGCCTTCTGAGGAATTGATTCAAGGAATTTCAGAAAGTCGTTGATATCTAAGGTTTTCGGAATGCTTTTTTCGTAAAGAACAAAAGAATTGGCGTGGTTTTCTTCCTCGTTGATAATAACATTGGTTCTCGGCAGCTCCCAACCAAAGATTGCAGCAATCCCGGGGAGCGCCGTAAAGTTGATAAAAATCGTTAAAGTAATGATACTCCAGTACTTCATCTAGCAATCTTATATCAGATTTTTGTTATTCTTTTTTCTCATTACCCAGTCGGAATCTGTGAGGTCGTAGATTTTCTGGATGTTTTTCAATATCTTTTCAAAGTCGATTTCCAAATCGATAATCTTGCCTGTTCTAAGATCGAAAACCCAACCATGAACAATGGGATACTCCTCCAGAATATAACGTTCCTGCACACAGGCCATTTTGACAACGTTGATGCATTGCTCCTGCACATTCAGCTCCACAAGTCGGTCGTATTTTTGATCGCCGTCCAGCGCGTCTAGTTCTTGCTGATGCAGCCGATACACGTCTCGAATCGTTCTCAACCACGGATTCAGAAGCCCAAGATCTTGAGGCGTCATCGCTGCTTTGACGCCGCCACAGTTGTAATGACCGCAGACGATGATGTGCTTCACTTTCAGATGCTCAACTGCATATTGGATGACGGCCGTAGAACTCATATCCAAAGTGTTGACCACATTGGCAATATTTCTGTGTACAAACACATCGCCCGGCTGTGCGCCCATCAGTTCTTCTGCTGTAACCCTGCTGTCCGAGCATCCAATGTAGAGATAATCCGGATTTTGCGTTTTAGCCAAATTGTGAAAATATTCGGGATCGCCTGCCAGTTTGCTTTCGATCCATTTTTTGTTGTTCTCGAAAATATCGTTGTACGTTTTTGCCATCATAATAAATTTACAGTTGTTGCAATTATCAGATTAACCAAAAGTATCTCCAAGAATTGATAGACTAAATCAATAATCGTACAAAAATATGTTATAAAAATTTTAAAATGGCAAGTTTTAACAAAGTTTAATATTGCCGTAAATTTATTAACAGAAGATAGATATAGGTAAGGAAATAACAGGAATCTTTCATTACGATAAAGATTGGATATAAAAAAATCCCTCAGCCGTGAGAGATTTGTGGGCCCTGAGGGATTCGAACCCCCGACCCTCTGGGTGTAAACCAGATGCTCTGAACCAACTGAGCTAAGAGCCCTGAAATTTTTAGAAAAGGCTTCAGTATCCTTTTGGTGGGCCCTGAGGGATTCGAACCCCCGACCCTCTGGGTGTAAACCAGATGCTCTGAACCAACTGAGCTAAGAGCCCGCAACGGCTTTCCGTTTTGAGTGGTGCAAATATACACATTATAAATAATGCCGCAAATTTTTTTCCAAAAATTCGCCCACCACAAAGTTGCTGCCACCCACGAAAATCATATCATTCGATTGACATTCGCTTTTCGCAGAAAGATAACCATCTTGCACATTTTCAAAAATCTGATAAGAAAGACCGGTCCTGATCAGCAAATGCTGGTATGTTTCCGGATGCCTGCCACGGTTCACCGAAGGTTTTACGAAATAATAATCGGCATTCTTCGGCAGAATGTCCAAAACTTCATCTATTTTTTTATCATTTACGAAGCCCAAAACAATGTGCTTGTGCTGTGGATAGTCATTTAATTGATTGAAAACTTCTTCCAAGCCATCTTTATTGTGGCCGGTATCGCAGATGGTCAGGGGGTTTTGCGAAAACTCAAACCAGCGGCCGAGGAAGTGGGTGTTTTTGTAAACATTTAAAAGACCAATGGGTACATTTTCGTCGGTAATTTTCAGACCTTGCTTTCTCAGTTCATCCACCAAAGCCAATACCACACGGATATTCTTTTTTTGATATTTTCCTTTGAGATCAGACTCCAAAGAACTGTTAATCAGCGTTGCATCGATGAATTTGGAGTTCAATTCAGTGGCTTTTTTGATGATAATTTCTTTCACAGAATCTTTTTCATCACCGGAAATTACAGGAATATAATCTTTGATGATTCCCGCTTTTTCCGCAGCGATTTCCTCAATCGTTTCGCCCAAAAGATCCTGATGATCCAATTGAACATTAGTAATAGCAGAAACCAAAGGTTTGATAATATTTGTAGAGTCCAGTCTCCCTCCCAAGCCAACTTCGATAATGGCAAAGTCAACTTTTTTTTGGTAAAAATATTCGAAAGCCATTATGGTGGTGAATTCAAAAAAGGAAGGCTGAATTTCGCTCGGTAATTCCTGCAGTTTCAAGATAAAATTATAAACAAATTCTTGGTCACAATTCTCACCATTTATTTTTATCCGCTCCGTAAAATCTATCAAATGTGGCGAATTATAAAGCCCGATTTTATAACCGCAATCCTGAAGTATCGATGCCAGCATATTGCTCGTAGAACCTTTTCCGTTGGTCCCGCCAATATGAATCGTTTTTATTTTTTCCTGAGGATTTCCGAAAAAGTCACAAAGTTTTTTGATGTTTTCAAGTCCAGGTTTGTAGGCTGAAGAACCATCTCTTTGATAATTGGGAGCTTGCGCAAAAAGCCATTCGACCGCTTCGTTATAATCTTGTGAGGTCATAATACGAAAAAGAATTATATATAATTTTAAGAATCAAAAAACGCTAAAAAACAATCGTATAAGTTCCCTGAGAAACATTTTGGGACTTCTTGGCTTTCACGTATTTTTTCAGCCAAATCACAGCAGCCGTGATATTGCAAGGATCTTTAATGCCGCTGCTCCGGCCCGCACTTGTCACGTTTCCCGCCTTGTCGATGGTAATGAACATTACCAACTGGCCTTTGGTTTTACAATTGTGAGCCGGCAATTTTCCCGCTTTACCCATTGTTCCGGGGATGAAATTGGTGAGCATTCTGTCTTTTCCAATTTTGGTAATTTTCTCGCCCTTAGAATCTGTCGTCGAAGCTATATTTTTATCGTCTTTCGTGCTTGTTTTGTTGTTTTCAGCGGCAGCGCTTTCGGCTTTAGCAACGGTTTTCTTTTCTTCTTTTACCGGCACAATTTCTTGGGCTAAGGGAACGGTATCTGATGGTAAAACTTCAACATCCGGAACATAGATTTCCGGTTGTAGGACCGAGTCTTTTGTAGGTTCTGTTGCCGGTTTTGGAGCTGTAATAACGACTGGTTTTGGTTTTTCAGGCGTTTTGTAATAAAGCGAATTGAAGGAAAACAACAGTATAAAAAACATAAGCGCCACCACATAAAATGCAGCCGGCAATCCTGATAATTTTTTGGTTTTCCTTCGGAATTTCATTTATAAAAGTATCTAAAATGATTATCAGTCTGACTTCTAAAAGCCAATTTCTTACTTAAGCCGGCTTGTTGATGATGTCCAAAAACTCATTGGTATGAAACTGAATTTTCATCAATAAATAATCCACTTTTGCAACCAAAATATTATGAAAAATATAAGATAAAAGCCCGACAACCAATCCAACAACCGTGGGAGCCAGCGCTTTGATAAATTCTGCAGCCAAGAGATTCTGCGAGATTACGGTTCCGGTTTTAGACAATTCCACAAAAGTAAATACTAAAATCAAAACACCGGCCAGCAGACCGAGCATTGGCGCTGCGCCGGAAAGGGTTGCCAAGAAGCCGATATTTTTTTCGGCTTTTTGCAGTTCTATTTGAGCCTGAGTTTCCATCGCGTTGGCAATTTCGCCCACAGGCCTTCCAAGTCGTGAGAGCCCTTTTTCCACGCATCTCGACTCGGGGGAGTTGTCTCTCCTGCAAAAATCTACCGCGGACTGGATTCTGCCGTCATTCAAGAGATCATTCACGTTTTTTAGCAAATAAGGATCAACCTCGTTTTCGCGGTTGAGCTGGTACAATTTCTGCGCGAAAAAAACGATGGCGGCAATTCCGCAAAATAGAAGAATCGCGATGACGACAACGCTCAGCAAACCTCCACCAAAAAGGAATTCCCAAATAGAAATATCGATATCTGCCATAGTTTGCATGTTATATTTTTACTAGGTCAAATTTATGAATAACTGAGGGATAAATCAGAAAGGATTAATTAAAAATTGAACAAAAACTAATTCAATTTTAAAAGACAATCTTGTAGGTTCCCTTGGACGACACAGAGGCGGTTTCTGCTTTTACGTATTGCTTTACCCAAGCTATTGCAGTGTTCATAATACAAGGATCCGCCGTGCCTGCGAGGCGCTTGGCAGAAGTTACTTTGCCGGATTTGTCCACCGTGTAGGCAATGCTGATGCTTCCGCTGGCAGTGCAGTCGTGCTTCGGCTGTGTACCGCCTCTGCCCATCGTACCGGGGATGAAACCAATCAATTTTCTGTCCACGCCAATCAGGCTGGTTCCGTCGCCATCGCCGCCGAGCGGATCGCCGTAGTTTCCCGCTCCTGTTCCGTTTCCTTGTGTGCCGGTTTTCGTTCCTCGTCCTTTCAGAAGGTTTCCGATAGCGGCATTTCCGCGCCCGTCTCCGCTGGCATTCTCTTTTTTGATGTCGCCTTTGGCGTTGGTTTTGCCGGTTATGTTTTTGGTAGAATTAGCTGCAGCGGGCGAATTGCTTTTCTCGATGCTTTTTTTGCCTGCTACTGCTGGGGTTTTCGTCCTTGTTGGGATAGGGACGGTATTTTCAGGAATTTCTTTGTCGGTTTTTTCTTTCGATGTTTTGGCAACTTCGGGTTCAATTTCTTTTGTTTCTTTTTCTACTGCAGGAGCAGGACTGCCTTCTTGTTTTTTGGGTTCGTCCAATCCTTTGCCATTTCGGTTATCTCCATAGTTGATGCGCATCTCCGTGAGTTCCATAGGGATGATGCTTTCGCTTTCTACGGCAGTTATTTTTTTCGATTTGATGAATGAGGCCGGAAGAAAAAACAAGACTGAAAAGATGAAAATGCCGACCACCAAAGCCTTGGTTAGCGTAAAATTATAATGTTTGCGAAAAGCGTATGCGCCGTAAGCCTTATGCCGGTCTTCGAAAATAATATCATCCAAATCCTGATACATAGGAAAAACTCGTTTGCGTTATAAACTTTAGCTTTATAACGATTGGTTAACATAAAATATTACTTTCGGGAAAAATTAGTCGTCAATTTCTATCTCGTCTGGGCGGAAGTGGCATTTCAGCTTGAAGGGAATCGGATCTTTGGCACCGGTGTAGAAGTCGGTAATGTTGCCCGTCCAATAAAGCTGAAGGTCGCCGCTTTCGTTGGTGTCGAATTTCAGTTCATTATCAAATAGAAAAGCTTCTTCGTCATCGAAAAGATCCACTTCTGTATAGACGTCTTCCTCCGTATCCTCAACTAAAAAAGTTTGCCCGCTTAATTCGGACGTGGCTACCGGAAAATCGATGATGTCTAATGATAGTTGTGGGAAATTGTATTGTAAAGAGTCGTCGTCCACGTGATCCAAAGAGTCATCTGTGATAATCTCTACTTCCAGAAAATTCTGTGCATTAATGTAAACCGCCTTGCAATAAGTACTTTTGATGAAATACTTCATAGTTTCCTCCGGATGATAGATCTTCAATATTCCTTTCATTATTCAAGGATAATAAATTATGATATGTTTTTGCTAAAAGTGTTGAACAAAGATAAAAAATTGAATTAATGTGAAAAATTTTTGTTAAAAAAATTTCTTAATATTCATTCTATTTCATAAAAGCTTGATATTGTATTAATTTGAAAGTTTAAGTCCTGAAAAAAGAAGGCTTGCATTTTTTATATTCATTAAAATATTATCTTTACAAAGCTTAAAAATTTAAAATGAAATCCTGCGGTCACTACTTTATTTTTATTTTGTTACTTTTTGTGATGTCCTGTAAAAAAACCGATTCGCCATTCGTAGGAAACACGGGTTTCGGCTCGGCCGACCTTGATACGATCGCGGCACAATATTATGAAGAATATCTCAAGCTTTATCCTTTAGAAGCCACTTCGCAAGGTGATGAAAGATACAACGATCAGCTCCCCAACAACATCAGTCCGGAGTTCATCAAAAAAGAAATTGCGTTTTATAATTCAGTTCTTAATCAGTTAAAGATCGTGGACTACCATCGTCTTAATAATGACCAGAAAGTGGTTTTCGATGTTTTGGAATACACACTGATCGACAAACAGGAGCGCTACGCCCACCATCCGGAGTACATCCCTTTCACACAGTTTAGCGGCTTGCCATTGGATTTCCCAATGTTGGGAAGCGGAAGCGGCATTCAGCCCTTCAAAACCGAAAAAGATTACGACAATTGGCTGAAAAGAATAGAGCTTTTCCCGGTCTGGATGGATTCTGCCATCGAAAACTTCCGAGCCGGCATAGAGCACAAGGTGGTGCTACCCAGAGCTTTAGTTTTAAAAATGATTTCCCAGATGAAGGCGGAAGAAATTACGACCACCAAGATGGAAAAAAACATCTTCTATGGCCCGATCAGAAACCTGCCAAAAAATTTCGCACCAGAAACAACGGAGAAATATGCGGGGCTTTACCGGGATGCCATCCAAAATAAACTAATCCCCGCTTATCTCAAAATGGCCGAATTTCTCGAGAATGAATATTTGCCAAAAGCCCGATCCACAGATGGCTACAACGCATTGCCCAAAGGCGCAAACGCCTACAATTATTACGTAAAAAGCTGGACGACGACCGATAAAACACCGGATGAGATTCACCAAATAGGTCTTGCAGAAGTGGCCAGAATTCGCAAGGAAATGGAAATGGTGATGACTCAGATTGGGTTCAAAGGCTCGCTGACGGAATTCTTCGATTTCATAAAAAACGATCCTAAAGCGATGCCTTACAAGACGACGAAAGAAGTTTTGGCCGGCTTCCAATCCATCTTGGACAAGATCACACCGAAACTGAAAAATTTGTTCAATGTCACTCCCAAAACACCGTTCGAAATCCGTCAGACGGAAAAATACCGCGAAGCCACCGCCAGTGCCGAATATATCCAAGGGAGCCCGGACGGAGAGCGCCCCGGAATTTTTTATACTCCGATTCCTGTTCCCAAAAAATTCAACGTAACCTCGGGTATGGAATCGCTTTTCCTCCACGAAGCCATCCCTGGACATCATTATCAAATCTCTCTGCAACAGGAAAATCTGAAGTTGCCCAAGTTTATGAGATTTGGCTGGATTGGCGCTTATGGCGAAGGTTGGGCGTTGTACTGCGAATCGCTCGGACCCGAGCTGGGGCTGTACACAGATCCTTATCAAAAAATGGGCGCTTTGAGCGACGAAATGTTGCGGGCAGTCCGCCTGGTAGTCGATACTGGCATCCACACGGGACAAATGTCGCGCGAAGAAGCCATCAAGTATTTCCTGAGCAATGTTGCTTACGACGAAGCCAGCGCAACAGCAGAAGTAGAGCGTTATATGGCGCTGCCCGGCCAAGCCTTGAGCTATAAAATAGGCGCTATGAAAATCCGGGAGTTGAGGGAAAAGTATAAAAAAGAACTGGGAAACAAATTCAATATTGCAGATTTCCACGATGAGGTTCTCAGCCAAGGCTGCCTGCCACTTCAAGTCTTGGAACGCAAGATGAACCTTTGGGCAAAGGAAAGAAAATAATTACTTCTCAAAAAGCATCCTGGTCAAAAAATCTTTCTCCCGACTTCCTCTTGCCGGCGAATATTCGCGGCCGTAATAGATGATTTGCAGATGCAACTTATTCCAAACGCTTTCGTGCCAAAGGCGTTTTGCGTCGCGCTCCGTTTCTGCCACGTTTTTGCCCGAACTCAGTTTCCATTGCTTCATCAGTCGGTGGATATGGGTGTCCACCGGAAAAGTGGGAAATCCGAACGCTTGGCTCATCACCACCGAAGCCGTCTTGTGACCCACACCGGCTAGCGCCTCCAGTTCTTCAAAAGTTTGCGGAACAACGGAATTATGCTTTTCTACCAAGACTTCCGCCATCTTTTTCAGGTTTTTTGCTTTGGAATTTGAAAGTCCGATTTCTTTGATCAATTCTTGGATTTCCTCGACACTTAGTTTTGCCATCTTCTCGGGCGTGTCGGCAACAGCAAATAGTCGGGGCGTGATTTGGTTCACTTTTTTATCCGTCGTCTGCGCAGAAAGTGCAACGGCAACCATCAAAGTATAAGCGTCCTTGTGATCCAGCGGAATGGGAACTTCGGGATATAATTTTTCTAATTCTTGCTGAACTGTCTTTGCCCTTTGCTTTTTCGTCATTTTGATGCTAACTTTGTGGTACAAAAATAGAAATTATGTTGAAGCTTGGTGATTCTTTACCCGAGTTTATCGGAACCAATCAAAACGGAGAACCCGTAGATTCTCAAAAACTAAAAGGAAAAAAACTGGTGGTTTTCTTTTATCCCAAAGCCAGCACGCCGGGCTGTACGGCGGAAGCCTGTAACCTGAGAGACAATTATGCGATGTTGAAGCAGAAAGGCTATCAGTTGCTTGGCGTGAGTGCAGATTCTGTGACACGTCAGAAGAATTTCAGCGATAAAAATGACTTGCCGTTTGACGTTATTGCGGACGAAAACCGCGACATCATCGATAAATTTGGAGTATGGCAGCGCAAGAAGTTTATGGGAAAAGAGTTTATGGGAATCGTGCGAACGACTTTTGTATTTGATGAAAACGGAATTTGCACAAAAATTATTGATAAAGTAAAAACGAAAGACCACGCTGCACAGATTTTGGAATGATCCATTAAAGATTCATTTAATAGGAATCCAGATTTCTTCTTCTGCAGAATCATTGTTTGGATTATAATCCTCCCTAAAAATTTCAAAATGCGGTCTGTCGTCAATCAAGAAATTATTTTCAGGAATAAAGTTTTGGAAGATAGATCCGAAAATTTCCGATCCCTTTTCTGCTTTTCCTATGTACTCAAAAACAAGATATTTTCCGCCATTTAATCTAAATGACTCAAAATCATTTGGAATATGGTCAAAATCGGAAACTTCCGCCAGTGCATATTTTAAAAAGGATTGATCGGGCGTAAAATTCTCAGGATATATCTGGAGTGAAAATAATTGGTCAGAGATTCGATTGGTTATTTCATTTCTTCTCATCATCAATTTCTTCCACACAATTGGCGTTTTGTCTTCTTGGAAAGATGTTTTGAGACTAAAACCCGCCAATTTTTTGGATTCGATAACTTCGATGCGGTAAGGTAAAGGCATTTCGATTTTCATAAGAGATTCTTATTTTAGTTGGAACGCACATCCAAAATCTGATGTTTCCCATTCTTAATATTGAACAAAAAGCCACCAAAAAAGGTGGCTTAGATATGATATAGTAACATAAATGTTATTTCACCAAAGTCAGCTCGCTGATGAGTCTGGTAGCACCGGCGTATCTGTCGATTACCCAAAGGACATATCGCACATCCACGTTGATGGTTCTCTGCAAATTGGGTTCGAAAACGATGTCGCCGCTCAAGGCCTCGCTATTGCCGTCGAAGGCAAGACCCAGCAAGTGGCCGTTTCCATCGATGATCGGCGAGCCCGAGTTACCTCCTGTGATATCATTGTTGGACAAGAAATTAATCGGCATATATCCCTGTTTGTCTGCATATTGCCCGTAATCTTTTTTCTTGGCCATATCTAAAACTTTTTTCGGAAGGTCAAATTCCTCATCGCCTTTTTTGTATTTGGCAACCATTCCGTTCATATCGGTATAATAATTTTCTTTGATGCCTTCGTAGTTTCGGTCCGATCTGATTGGGAGGGTTTGAACGGTTCCATAAGTCAATCGCATCGTCGAGTTCGCATCGGGGTAGAATACTTTTTCGGGCTGTGCTTTTCGGAGGCCGTCCAAGAAAAGTCGGCTGTTTTTGGCAAAATTATCCTCCACCTTCGCATATTTTTCAATGCTCAATTTTTGATCTTCGACAATGCCGTTTACGAATTGTCTTAGTTTGTCGGCATCAATTTTCAGACGATCGGGGTTTTCTACAAAAGCCAGAGCAGACTTTTTATTGGCAAAAATAGATTCGTAAGCCATAGTTGAAAGACTGTTTACATCTGCTGCCGCAATGGTGAGCGATGCAACATCCTTGGGAACCCGAGCTTTGTAAAGCGAGGTCAGCGCTACCAGCATATCGCCCTCTACATTGTCGTGGAAGCCGTCGTAAGCTTTTTCTACGGCCTCGAGGACTTTCGGTTTCATCGCAGTTTTTCCTGCAGCATCTTGGTCGGCATAAGTTTTGAAAAGATTTCCCAATTGAAAAGTGTTGCCGATATAATGCGCATTTCTTTGCAAAATCGAAGCATAATTTCGCTCGACATTTCTATCCGATATTTGCTCATAATAAGCTTTGATTTCAGGTAGCACGCTAAAATAGGTTTGCTCATTTGGAGATTGCGCAGCCCATTGCGTATAGATTTGTTCTATTTTTTGTTTCTCGGCAATGGTTCCGTTTTTCTTCACAGCGTCTATGGTTCCTTGTCTGTTTTTCCAATAATTCGCCACGCTGGCATACTGCGATGCATAGTCCAGCTGCGTAGATTTGTCTTGATCCATATACTTTTTCATGACATCCATTGCTGCTTTGGAAGCTTCCACCCACGCCGGATAATCTTTGTCCACCATCTGCTCGATGCCGTAGGAAGTCAAGTATCGGTTGGTTCGCCCGGGATATCCGAGAATCATCGTGAAATCTCCCGGCTTGTAGCCTCTAAGGGAAACTGGTAAGAAATGTTTCGGTTTAAGAGGAACGTTGGTCTCCGAATATTCCGCCGGATTGCCATTGGCATCGGCGTACGCGCGGAAAACCGTAAAATCTGCCGTGTGTCTTGGCCATTCCCAATTGTCGGTATCGCCGCCAAATTTTCCTAAAGAAGAAGGCGGAGCACCAACCAAGCGAATATCTTTATAGTCTTGATAAACAAAATAATAGAACTCATTTCCGTTGAAGAAATCTTTTACGACCACGGTATATTTTCCGTTCTCGGAATTTTCTGTTTGGATGGCTTTGTATTCGGCATCAATGACCGCTTTTCGGTCTGCCGCCGTCATATTGTTGTTCAGTTTTGCATTGATTCTTGCAGAGACGTCGTCCATTCTCACCAGAAACCGGATGTATAGTCCTTTTGCATGGAATTCTTCCTTTGGTTTCATAGCCCAAAAGCCATTTTTCAAGTAATCTTTTTCGGGTGTAGAGGCTGCCGCAAGGGCGTCGTAGCCGCAGTGGTGATTGGTAAAAATCAAACCTTGACCGGAAACCAGCTCGCCGGTGCAAAAACCTCCAAAACTGACGATGGCGTCTTTCAAACTGGAGTTGTTGACAGAGTAGATTTCTTCCGGTGTGAGGTGCAAACCTTGTTTTTGCATATCGACACCGTTGAGACGTTTGATGAGCATCAGAAGCCACATTCCTTCATCCGCTCTCATTTGGGCAAAGCTCAATAAAAATGTGAGTGCCAAAAATATTTTTTTCATAGTGAATTATTTTAATGAAGCTAATTTAAACATTATTTTAAATCTGTTGGTATGAATTTGGATAAGAAATTAGGCAAGTCCACCCAAAGATCAACGACAAATCCATTTACTTAAAATAAAAATTATGAAAAGAAGTGCAAAAGCAGTCTGGAAAGGCACAATAAAAGAAGGAAGCGGCGTGCTGACAACGCAGAGCACCACACTTAATCAAACTCAATATTCATTCAAAAGCCGATTTGAAGAAGGCGTCGGAACCAATCCTGAAGAACTCTTGGCCGCTGCACACGCCGGCTGTTTCACGATGATGACTTCTTCTCTGCTATCGGAAGCAGGCTACACGCCGGAAAGTTTGGAAACCGATTGCAAAATAAGCCTAACCGATGGAAAAATCTCATTATCAGAACTGACATTAAGCGCAAAAGTGCCCGGAATTTCTGAAGCGGATTTCCAGAAAATCGCAAATGAGGCAAAAGAAAAATGCCCGGTAAGCGTGGCTTTCAGTTTCGAAAAAACTTTAACAGCAACTTTGTCTTAGCCGGGACAATAATATTTTAGATTTAAATCAGAAATATAAAAACCAGAGATGAACTTTGGTTTTTTTGTTGAAAAATAGTACCTTGTCGGAATCAGAAATTATAAAATTATAAATGCTAGAAAAAAAAGAGCATCTGTACGAAAAAGCGGTTTTGGTAGGCCTTATCACCCAAAACCAAAGCGAGGAAAAACTGACAGAATATATGGACGAGCTGGAGTTTCTGGCCTACACAGCCGGTGCCACGGTCGCCAAACGCTTCACCCAAAGATTAGCCCAGCCGGATTCCAAAACATTTGTCGGGAAAGGAAAAATGGAGGAAATCCGCGATTTTGTAAAGGAAAACGACATCGGAACCGTGATTTTTGATGACGAATTGTCGCCGTCTCAACTTAAAAATCTGGAACGCGAGATGGATATTAAAATACTGGACCGAACGAATTTGATTCTGGATATTTTCGCCCAACGTGCGCAGACTTCATACGCAAGAACTCAAGTGGAATTGGCTCAGTATCAATATCTTCTACCTCGATTGAGCCGTATGTGGACGCACCTTGAAAGGCAGCAAGGAGGAATCGGGATGCGAGGCCCGGGCGAAACAGAAATCGAAACCGATAGACGGATCATCCGAGACCGCATCAATCTCTTGAAAGATAAGCTGAAAGTCATCGATAAACAGATGGGAACGCAACGCAACAACCGCGGAAAAATGGTGCGCGTTGCCCTCGTCGGATACACCAACGTTGGGAAATCTACCTTGATGAACGCCTTGTCCAAATCTGAGGTTTTTGCTGAAAACAAACTGTTTGCGACGCTCGATACCACGGTTCGCAAAGTGGTGATTGGGAATCTGCCTTTTCTTTTGACAGATACTGTCGGGTTCATCAGAAAATTGCCGACTCAGCTGGTGGAGAGTTTCAAATCTACCTTGGATGAGGTTCGCGAGGCAGATTTGCTGATCCACGTGGTCGATATTTCTCACGAAAGTTTCGAAGATCATATCAATTCTGTGAACGAAATCCTTCAGGAAATCGATGCACACCGCAAGCCTATGATAATGGTTTTCAATAAAATAGACGATTTCAGTTATGAGAAAAAGGAGGAGGATGACCTGACGCCGGGCTCCCACAAAAATATTCCTTTGGAAGAATGGACCAAGACTTGGATGGCAAAATCCAAATATCCAACGGTTTTTGTCTCGGCTTTGACGAAGGAAAACTTCCCCGAAATGAAAAAAATGATCTACGATGAGGTTCATAGGATTCATATTTCCCGATTCCCGTACAATGATTTGTTGTTTGAATATTTTGAGGATGAAGAATAAAACTGAGCAGGGCACTTTCGATTGTATCAGAAAGTCCATCAACTGTTAATCATCAAGAAACAACAAAATAATGGAGTTATATTACTCATTTTCTGTTCTTATCGTTTTAGCGGCGCTATTTGCTTATCTTAATCATAGGCTTCTGAAACTGCCAAGCGCCATTGGGATTATGGTCATTGCTATTGTAGTCTCCGTCACATTGGTGGCGTCAGGCGATCATTTTTTGCCAAAAACGACCACCCATCTAATACAATTAATCAGGAGTTTTAATTTCACAGAACTTCTGATGGGCGCGATGCTTAATTTTCTTCTATTTGCCGGCGGTATTCATATTAATATCAAAGACCTTCGGGAACAGTTCGGGCCAGTGGTGATCTTTTCGACAGTTGGCGTGGTTATTTCGACATTCGCAGTCGGATTTGGTAGTTATTATTTGCTTCCATTTGTTGGGATATCGATGCCATTTATTTACTGCTTGCTATTTGGAGCGCTGATTTCGCCCACAGATCCCGTGGCAGTGCTTAGCATTTTGAAGCAGGCCAATGTTTCCAAAAGTTTAGAAACCAAAGTGGCCGGAGAATCTTTATTCAATGACGGTATGGCTGTGGTGGTTTTCTCTGTGGTTTTGCAACTCGCAGCGGGCGGAGATATGGTGTTGAATGCCGAAAGCGTTGGACTCCTTTTGCTGCGCGAAGCGGGAGGTGGTTTGCTTTTGGGCGTGCTTTTGGGCTGGTCTGCGGTGCGGGCATTGCGTGTCGTAGATGATTATATTATCTCTGTTTTGATTACACTTGCAGTGGTAATGGGAGGTTATTTAATTGCTCACGGCTTGCATATTTCGGCACCCTTAGCGATGGTTGCGGCAGGACTGTTTCTTGGAAACTTCAGTGAAAGTTTTAAGATGAAATCTCAAACGCAAGATTATCTGATAAAATTTTGGGAATTGATCGACGAAATTATGAATGCTGTTCTTTTCCTATTTATAGGTTTCGAGTTACTGTTAATCAGAGATTTAAACGAATATTTCGTGGCGGGCGCAATTTGCATTTTAATTGTGTTGATAGCGCGCTGGATTGCCATATTTGTTCCCACCAAATTTATGGCTTTCAAATACAGATTTAGTCCTCAAACGGTAAAAGTTCTGGTTTGGGGCGGCATCCGTGGGGGTGTTTCCATTGCTTTGGCGTTATCAATTCCTCAGAATCAATACAACGAAATTATTATCAGCATCACCTATTGTGTGGTTGTTTTTTCCATTGTCGTTCAAGGTTTAACGATTGGTAAAGTGGCGAACCCGAAGAAGATTGCGACTGAAGAGAAAGCATTAAGAGAAAATGCCTAAACTTCGGACAAATTTTAAAATCAAATGTTAAAGAACAAATCTTTCCACAAAGCAGAGATATAATGGATTATTCTTATTTCAGGCCGTTTGTGCATTATTTCCTGCATCTTATTTTTCCGGTGATTATTGCTTATGTCTTTTTTCGGAAGAATTGGAAAAAAACTTACTTCATCCTCCTTGCGACGATGCTCGTAGATGCAGATCACCTGCTCAGCACGCCTGTTTTTTCCCCGAATCGTTGCAGTATCAATTTCCATTTTCTTCATACTTATTGGGCGATGGGAATTTATGTTTTGCTCCTTTTTTTCAAAGGGATTCCAAGGATCATAGGTGTGGGATTGCTTTTTCACATGCTTACCGATTGGATAGATTGCCGGTTACAACTTTTGCAAGTCCTATAAAGATGAGGAAGATACCTGCTTCAAGACTTGCTTGTTGTCCTCGGGTTCTGTTATTAAAATAAACTAATTTTGCAAGATGGATCTCGAATTCTATAAAAAGCAAGCAAAACTGAAACAAAAAGATCACAGAAAATTTCTGGACAGTCTCAAAAAGAAACCGCCGAAAAATCTGGATTATCTGACTTTGGAAACCCACGAGGAAACTTTCAAAGAAATCGACTGCCTTAGCTGCGCCAATTGCTGCAAAACCACAGGCCCGCTCTTCACAGAGAAAGACATCGAGCGGATCTCCAAACACTTGCGGATGAAACCGGCGGACTTCGAAGCTAAATTTCTGAAAGTGGATGAAGATCAGGACAAAGTTCTTCAAAATTTGCCTTGCTTTTTCCTAAATGACGACAACACCTGCTCCATTTATGAGCTGCGTCCGAAAGCTTGCCGCGAATATCCTCACACCGACCGCAAGAAGATTTATCAGATCAATAATTTGACGATTCAGAACACGTTGATCTGTCCCGCAACCTACATCTTTGTAGAAAGATTGAGAAAAGCCTTGGAAAAGTAATGTTTTAAAATTTTGTTAAAAATCACAGTAGTTCATAAATTTTACATAAGTTGGTTTGATATTTGGCTTTAATGACTAAAATCATTAAATAAAATTGTTATGAAAAAGTCAATCGCAGCAGTCGCTTTTATAATGTTGGGAACAATGTTTGCCACTGCACAAACCACAAAAAAAGATAGTAGTGCGAAAATGTCGCAAACGCCGGCAACCAGCACAGAGATGAAAGTAAAAACCCCGGCGGAGACAGACGGGTCTAGCAACAGAATGGATACATCAGCGCCTTCGGATAGAGCAACGCAGAGCAGTCCTAATACAATCCAGCCAAATCAAAATCAAAATCAGACCGTGCCAAACACCGGAACGTTGCAATCTCCAAATACCACGATGCCAAACAATTCTTCGGCAACGCAGCCAATGCAGCCACTCAATACGGCAGATCCAAAACCGGCACAATAAAGACCAAAAAAAAACAGAGTTTCTTGCTCTGTTTTTTTATTCTTTCCAATCGACAACAGCCTTAATAAAAGCTTCCGCATTTTCAACCGGAATATTGGGCAGAATCCCGTGTCCGAGATTTACAATGTATTTGTCTTTTCCAAAGCGGTCAATCATCTCGTGAACCATTTTCCGAATCGTCTCCGGCGACGAGTGCAACCTCGCAGGATCCAGATTACCCTGTAGAGAGACAGAATCGTGGGTAAATTTTCTCGCCAATTCCGGCGTTATCGTCCAGTCAACGCCCAGAGCAGAGACTTTGGATTCCGCCATTTCTTCCAGCGCGAACCAACAACCTTTCCCAAAAACCACCACGTGCGTCAGCGGCGCGAGCGCTTCCACAATCTGATGGATGTATTGCCAAGAAAACTCACGATAATCTGCCGGCGAAAGCATGCCACCCCAACTGTCAAAAATCTGAACCGCCGAAACGCCTTTCTCCACTTTTCTTTTCAAATAAGCAATCGTGGTCTCCGTGATCTTCTGCAATAATTGGTGCGCCGCCGCCGGTTGCAAAAAACAGAAAGATTTTGCTATATCAAAGGATTTACTGCCTCTTCCCTCCACGCAATAGCAAAGAATAGTCCAAGGACTGCCCGCAAACCCGATCAGCGGAATCTCGTTGTCCAGCTTCTCCAAAGTCATTTCTATCGCATCGAAAACGTAACCTAATGTTTCGTTGACATCCGGAACTATCACATCGTCAACCTGTTGGGCAGTTCTAATGGGCTTCTCTATCCAAGGTCCCACAGATTCTTTCATTTGGAAATCGATGCCCATCGCTTGCGGAACTACCAAAATATCGGAGAACAAAATCGCCGCGTCCAAAGGGAATCTTCTGATGGGCTGAACGGTAATTTCCGAGGCCAATTCCGGCGTGCGGCATCTTGTGAAAAAGTCGTATTTGTCCCGCAACGCCATGAATTCCGGCAGGTATCTTCCCGCTTGCCTCATCATCCAAACGGGCGGTCTTTCCACGGTTTCGCCTCGCAAGGCCTTCAAATATAGGGTGTTCTTTATCATTTTATTAAATTTTTTGGGCGCCTTTATCCGCCTTCCACTCCCGCTTTTTTCTTTTTTTTCAAAAAAAGAAAAAGAGCTCCGTTCAAGTCGGGGCGCGCTTCGCAAAATTCGGCATCTAATCTTTCAAATCAGTTTCGCCGGCAGTTGAATTTGCCTTAGAAATCAAATCCAACAAATCTGCTAAGGTATTTTCTTGGCTTGTAATTATTTTATTTTCCGTCAATTTCTCCAATTCCGAAGTCGTGGTAGATCCAATGGAAAAAATCTTAAGATCCTCAAAACTATTGAATTTCGCAAAACTACGAACTCCGCTCGGACTGAAGAAGACCACCGCCTGATATTTCTCACAAATTTTCGGATAAAGCAATTCGGTTCTGTACACTTGGATTCTCTTGTACGAAACGTTTTGCAAGGGCAATTTCTCATCCAAAACATCCAAAGCCAGATCGCCACAAAAATGCAGAAACTTCTCGCAAACAGAATTTTCTGTAATAAACTTTGACAATTCGCTCGCATTTTTACACAGTTTGAAAGTCCCAAAATTGTGTTTCCTCAGTGCCTTTTTCGTCTGCGAACCAACGGCGTAGATTTTATTAAATTTTTTCTCCGCTAAAATCTCCTTTGGCACAAAACCATTTTCGAAGAAGGCACGCACGCCGCTTGCGCTCGTGAAAATCAGAGAATGATTTTTCAAGTCGAATGCTTTCGTTTTAATGACCTTTGTCTGGATAGCTTCAACAAAATCCATCGCCACCGTCGTTCCCAATTTCTCGGCAACTTTTTGCGGATCCAATGATTTTGTAAAAAGAAGTTTCATATTGTGTTTTTGATAGCAAAGGTGCAAAAATTTTAATAATCGACGTTAATAACAAGGAAGTCGTAAATTTTTAATTTGGTGACTTAAAACATTTTAAATGAATAGCTCTTGCGCCGCGGCGCTGAAACCAACTAAAATCTTTTTCTAATCTCGTCCATCAATTCCTTTCCGCCGTTTTCCAGAATTTTCAAAGCGAGTTTCTCTCCAAAATTCTCAGACTCATTCCAATCAAAAATCTCGTCTGTATCTATGCAGTTTTTCCCGTCGAGCGAACACAGCCTGCCCACAAAGCGAATTTGCTTGCCCACCAATTCAGCTTTTGCGCCAATGGGCGCCGTGCAACCACCTTCTAAGGTCTTCAGAAATTCTCTTTCGATCGTAATGCAAATCTCGGTTTCCTTGTGAGAAATCGATTTTAAAATTTCGCTAAGTTCTTGATTATCAATTTTGCTGGCGATTGCAACCACACCTTGCGAGGGCGCTTGCAATAGAAACGGAATTTGTTCATATTCCACATCCAGATTCATTCGTTTGATTCCGGCTAAGGAAAAAATCGTGGCATCGGCAATGCCGTCTTCTAATTTTTTGATTCTGGTTTGGACATTTCCGCGGATGTCCGCAAACTGGGTTTCGGGAAATTCCTTGAGCCAAAAAGCACGTCTTCTCAAGCTGCTGGTCGCGATTTTCAGCACATTCAGTTCCAAAGGTTGTGCATCTTTATTTCTTACCAAAACATCCTCCGGAAAATCCCGTTCCAAGACTGCCGAAATGTGAATATTTTCGGGCAAAATCGTCGGAACATCTTTTAAGGAATGCACGGCAATGTCAATTTCATTGTTCAATAAAGCCAGATCCAAATCTTTGGTGAAAATGCCCGTGATTCCTAAGGCGTAAAGCGGTTGCGATAGATTTTTGTCGCCGGAACTGATGATGGGGACGATCTCGGTTTGCAAACCCAGACTTTGAAGTTTGGCAGCCACCGCCTCTGCTTGCCAAATTGCCAAAGGACTATTGCGAGATCCTATTCGTACGGTTTTCATCGGCTTCGTTTTTGTGAATATCGAGAATATCTTCCATCAATTTTGTGATTTCGTCTGCACGGGAAGGGTTTTCTATGATATATTTTGCAAATCGATTGGTGATTTTCTGGATCAGGTTGTTGGAAAGTTCCATATCTTCGATTTTGGCATAATGGAATTTCTTGTGGATGTTGTGCATCTCATTTTCCTCAATTCTCTTCAAAGAATTTTTGAAATGATTGATCTGCGGGGCCAACTTTCTTTTCTTCTCCCAGGTCGCAAATTCCTTGGCCATTTCTTTGATAATTGCTTCTGCTTTTGGGATTTCCTTTTTGCGTTGGTTCATAGTGGCATTGATTTTTCGGGAAAGCTGATCCACATCAATCAAGGTCACCTTGTCCAAATATCCAATTTCTTTCTGCACATTATTCGGGATAGAAAGATCGATCACGAGCATTTCCTTATTTTTGGGGAAATTACTTTCATCAATTATAAATTTCTGAGCACCTGTAGCCACGATTAAAACATCAGTTTGGTGTAATTCTTCGGGGAAGTTATCGAAATCGATTTGAGGCAGTTTGTACTTGTCGGCGATTTTTTCGGCTTTTTCGAAAGATCGGTTGGCGATTTTAATTTTGGGCTGAAGGATGTGTTTTACTAAATTTTCAATGGTGTTTTGCCCAATTTCTCCTGCGCCCAAAAGCAGGATATTTTTGTCGTAAATTTGATTGATATTGTTCAAAATATAATGTACGGCGGCATAGGAAACGGAGGCCGAGCCTGTGCCAATCCCCGTCTCGTTTTTAATTCTTTTCGAAATCTGAATGGCGGCATTGATGGCACGTTCCAGATAAGGATTCGAAAAGTCCTTATAAGTTTTGAATCGGTGATAGGCGTTTTTGATCTGCGAAACAATCTCAAAGTCGCCGATAATCTGGCTTTCTAAACCTGCGGCCACGCGGAAAAGATGAAGCAATGCCTCTTCTCTTTGCAAGACATTCACATATTTGAGAAATTCCGATAGCGATACGCCCACCGTGTCGCAATAGAGTTCTGCTATGCGCAAATAATTTTTCGTGGTGGAATAAATTTCGGTTCTGTTGCAAGTAGAAACCACGAATGCATCGCCGTAATCCTGTTCATGAATCTGATTGACAAACGATTTAATATGTTCATCAAAAAAGGCAAATCGGCCTCGGGTTTCGGCATCGGCTTTTTCGTAGCTGATGCTGAGAACGGCAAGATCTGAGGTTTGATGAAATTTATTTTTAGTGCCCATTTTCAGTCTGCAAATTTACAATATTTAATATAAAGAAGCTTTCCGAACCGCACATTTAAAATTGATAAAATCTATAAATAGGCTACGGATGCTGCGATGAGTTTAATGCTTTCGAAGATTTGATGA
This sequence comes from Chryseobacterium sp. SC28, assembly GCF_003932955.1. Taxonomy (GTDB): domain Bacteria; phylum Bacteroidota; class Bacteroidia; order Flavobacteriales; family Weeksellaceae; genus Epilithonimonas. Next base: position 256,960 of record NZ_QOVY01000001.1, on the reverse strand, counting down.
AAACTTAGAATTATTTGGGTTTCAAGTTGATAGTCAGCATAATCCGGCTAAATAATCGGCGGAAATATTTAAGGAAAATTTAACCAAATTATTTTGAATAGAAGATAGAGAATGCGTGTAAATTTATATCTTTGTAAACTTAATAATTACTGAACAAAATGGGTATAATGGATATGTTTACGCAAGAGATTGCGATTGACTTGGGAACGGCGAATACACTGATCATACACAACAACAAAATAGTGGTGGATCAGCCTTCTATTGTGGCGATAGAACGCTCAACAGGCAAGCCGATTGCTGTGGGAGAACAAGCGAAACATATGCAAGGCAAGACGCACGAGGACATCAAGACCATCCGACCGCTGAAAGATGGCGTCATTGCAGATTTCCAGGCTTCGGAACATATGATCAAGGAATTTATCAAACAGATACCCGGCATCAAGGGCAAACTTTTTCAGCCCGCGCTCAGAATCGTGATCTGCATCCCTTCCGGAATTACCGAGGTGGAGAAAAGAGCAGTTCGAGACTCGGCACAGAAAGTAAATGCCAAAGAAGTGAGGTTGATCTATGAGCCTATGGCTGCGGCAATAGGTGTGGGCATCGATGTTCAGAAGCCGGAAGGAAATATGATTATCGATATTGGTGGCGGTACCACAGAAATTGCGGTGGTTGCTCTCGGCGGAATCGTCTGCGACAAATCTGTAAAAATAGCAGGGGATGTTTTTACCAATGATATTGCTTACTACCTGAGGACGCATCATAACCTGTACATAGGAGAAAGAACGGCCGAAAGAATCAAAATAGAAGTGGGGTCTGCAGTGGAAGAATTAGACGTTCCTATCGACGATATTCCGGTGCAAGGACGGGATCTGATTACTGGAAAACCGAAAGAAATCATGGTCAACTATAAAGAAATTGCAAAAGCGCTCGACAAATCGATCATCAGAATAGAAGATGCGGTGATGGAAACGCTTTCCCTCACTCCTCCGGAGTTGGCCGCCGATATTTACAAAACAGGCATCTATCTTGCAGGCGGAGGCGCATTGCTAAGAGGCCTCGCCGATAGAATTCACAGAAAAACGGGTTTGCCGGTTTTCGTTGCAGAGGATCCTTTGAGAGCCGTGGTAAGGGGTACCGGAATTGCTCTTAAAAATATGGACAAATTCAATTTTCTGATCAAATAATTAAGATTTTTCTCAAGTTTTAGATGGGTGCGTTGCTGAGATTTTTTTCTAAGAATGCTTTGTTTGTGTACTTTGCATTCTTGCAATTGGTTGCAATTGTGCTTATTTTCAGCAAAAACTCGATGCAGCAAAGTTTCATCGCTGCAAAGACGGCAGCGCTGAACTCTTGGGTATCTGGCTACATTGATGAAGGGACTTCCTACCTGAAACTGAAGCAAATCAATGAAGATCTCGTGGCGCAAAACAGAGCTTTGATGCTGGAGCTTTATGGAAAAGATGTATCGGCAAAACCAAATTTCAGAAGAGTCTATGACACCATTGGCGGCGGACAGATTTATACTTTTGTGGACGGCGAAGTGGTCTTCAACAGTATCAACCGAAGAGATAACTATTTCACGATCAACCGCGGCCGCCTGCACGGCGTAAATGCCAATATGGGCGTCATCGCCCCGCGAGGGATTGCCGGCATCGTGATCAATACAACGGATAATTACGCTCTGGTGAAGTCGATTCTGAGTGTCAATAAAATTAAAATCAGTGCCGCGCTCAAAAAGTCCGGTTACTTCGGTACATTAACTTGGCAAGGCGACGACACCAGAACAATGACGCTCTCCGACATTCCCAAATACGTTCCGCTGAAGGTGGGCGACACGGTGGTCACCGATGGTAAATCTTCTATTTTCCCTGCAGGGATTATGATCGGAAGAGTGGCGGGCTACGAAGTGGACAGCAAAACCGGTTTTTGGAAAATCGCCGTAGAACTAAGCGAAAAAATGGGGAGGCTGAGTAAAATCTATGTAGTGCGAAACATAAAAAAATCGGAGGTTCAGAAAATAGAGGATTCCTTAAAAGTTCAAATTAAAAAAGATGATCAGTAGAAACCTTGTCTCAGATCTGGCTTTGATTGCTTTGCTGACGGCTTTTCAGATTTTTATTCTCAACAGAATTGCGCTTTTTGGCAAGTATATCCCCGTGGTTTATCCGGTCTTTGTAATGTTCTACCCGTTTTTCAGAAATAGATATCAATTTCTGACATTAAGTTTTTTATTGGGATTATCCATCGACGCTTTTTTATATACTTGGGGGATTAATGCTTTTGCAACCACGGCAATTGCCTACTTCAGAACGCTAATATTCCGCACCTCTACCGACACAACCACCGATTTTTTCTCGTTCCAAAGTATCCAATGGTCGCAATTCTTGTTTTTTATATTCAGCAGCATCTTCATTCATCAACTTTTGGTACAGTACATAGAATTTTTCAAATTCGAAAGATTTTTTGAAATTTTGTTGAATGTAACAATGACCAGTATAATTTCGTTTGTATTTATATTGGCTTACGCATTGGCTTTTAAAATCAAGCAAAAAGTTTGATGCCAGAAAATCGATAAAAACTCCAAGATTTTTTGAACCCGCGATTGCAGATGTCCTTTTAAAATAAGGAAGCGCTTATGAAGTCACAATATATCAAGATCATTCTCGCCCTTTCCGTCATTGCAGTGATTTTCATTGCGAGGCTATCTTATTTACAACTATTTACGGATCGATATGCTTTGAACGCTGCGAATACTTCCATAAAAATAGAATATATCATTCCGCCGCGTGGCATCATCTTCGACCGAAACGGAAAAATATTGGTTGGCAATCAGCCTTCGTTCGAAATCTCCTACACGGCCGCACTATTAAGACCCGACTTCGACACCATCGGATTTTGCAGATTATTAGGAATAACGAAGTCCGATTTCATTGCTACAATTAAGGATATCGAAAAAGAGAAATATTATTCGAAGCTGACGCCGATGACTTTTAGGAAAAATCTAACCCGCGAGGAAATGGCGCGAGTTCAGGAGCTGATCTTCAAATATCCGGCTTTCAGCATTGTTCCGCGACCGCAGAGGCAATATGAAGTCAGCACCTCTGGAAATCTTTTGGGATATACCAATCAGGTCAATGATAATGATATCAAGAAAGACTCTACTTACTATCTGCCGGGCGACTTTATCGGCAAAAGCGGTGTCGAAAAATCCTATGAAAAGGAACTTCGAGGCGAAAAGGGGATGAAGTACATCCAAAAAGATATCCGCCAAAGGAGCATCGGATCGTATAAAAACGGAGCGCTGGATAAGGAAGTGGTTACCGGTAAAGACCTGACTTTGACCATCGATTACGATCTTCAAAGAATGGCAGAGGAAATGCTGGTGAACAAGCACGGGGCAATCGTAGCGCTGGATCCCAACAACGGTGAAATTCTGACATTGGCAACGGGCCCGGACATCGATCCCCATCTTTTTACCGGACCCAATAAATCCCAAAATCTTTACAAACTTGCCAACGATACCATCTATGAAAACAAACCCACCTTCGACAGATCTATCCAAGCGGCTTATCCGCCGGGCTCTACCTTTAAGTTGCTGACGGCGCTCAGCGCTTTGGAAATGGGTGTCATCACAGACAAGACGATATTCCCGTGCGGAAGGGGATTTTATTACCGCGGAAAAAGGATCAGAGGTCACGGCGGCGCAGACCCGCTCATCCCATCGATACAGGTTTCCAGCAATTGCTATTTTACGTACGCCTACTTGGCCATTATCAAAAAATATCCGGGAAATCCGTCGAGAGGCGTCGATGAGTGGAAAAAAATCATCAACAGTTTTGGTGTGGGAGAATATCTCAATAATGATTTGGCGGTAGGCGCCAAAGGCAGAATCCCATCCGGAGAGTTCTACGAAAAAAGAATGAAAGCTATTTACGAAGCAAGCGGCTCCAAACGGACAGATTATAAAAACTGGGACGAGATGCCGACCGGTGCGTTGTACAACGGGATGGGGCAGGGCGATGTGCTTCTCACACCTTTGCAGATGGCAAACTTCGTGGCGGCTATTGCGAATAAAGGCTGGTATTACACACCACATATTGTGAAGAGCATCGACGGCAAGCCCAATCCGGATCCCAGATTCAAGAAAAAACATTTCACGCTGGTGCAAAATCCGCATTATTACAACGTGGTGCTCGAAGGCATGGAAGCCGTAATGCTGCGGGGAACAGGGAGAAGCCTGAGATCCAAAGATTTTACCCAATTGGCAAAAACAGGAACGGCGCAGGTGCCTCAAGGAAAAGATAATTCTATTTTTGTTTTGATTGCTCCTAAGGACAAGCCAAAAATAGTAGTCGTGGCCGTAATGGAGCATGCCGGTTTTGGCGCTACTTGGGCCGGACCGGCTTGTACCGTCGTCGCAGAGAAGTACATCACCGGAGAAGTGAAAAGAGAAAATCTCTATAAAAAAATGATCAATGCCAGCTTCATGCCCGAATATCGCCGCCAATACATCGCAGAAATGAAACGAAAAGGCTGGTACAAAGAGCCTCCAAAAGATACCGCAAAACTGAAACGAATCAAAGATAGCGTGCAGGCCATCGAAAATAGAAAATTGAAGAAAGACAGTGCCAAAGTAAAACCTCTAAAAAATAATGCAAAATGAAATGGGCAGAAGGAATCGATAAGTTGGGTATGGGGCTTTACCTCGCGCTTTGCGTCTTCGCTATTATTAATATCAACAGTGTAGACGCCAAATTGGGCGGCAAGCAGTTGATGTTTTTTGCCATCTCACTCGTGGTGGGTGTTTTCATATTTTTGATGAGAACCAAATTCTTCGAGAATTTGTCGGCTGTTATATATGTGGGCGGCATTTTGCTATTGATCGGTTTATTCCCGTTCGGAACCGAGATCTTGGGTCAGAAGAACTGGTATAAATTCGGGGGATTTACCATGCAACCTGTTGAGTTTGCCAAAATCGGAACGGCTTTGATGCTTGCCAACTACGTTTCGAATCCCGATTTCAACATCAAAAATAACAAGAAATTATACACAGCTTTGGGCATCGTGGCAATTCCCGGCGTTGTGGTTTTGCTGATTCCCGATATTGGTTCATTGTTGGTGTTTTTTGCTTTCCTGATCGCGCTTTACCGAGAAGGACTTTCAGGCTGGATATTTGGGATTATTTTTATTTTAGCCTTTGTTTTTCTCGTTGCTATTGCGGTCAATCCTTTGTATGTCACCATTGCCATTCTTATCCTTGCGGGGATCTATGTTTTTTTTAATTTTTATAAGGTTCAAGGAAATCTGATGCTCATCATCGGGATTGTTTTTACAGTCGGGCTTCTGAGTGGATTATCCTATTCTTCCAATTACGTTCTTTCCAAAATGCCAAAGCATCAGCGCGAGCGAATTGAAGTTTTGTACAAAGGCGAAAAGGCCTTCCGCGACACCTCCGGCTATAATTTGCTGTACTCAAAAACGGCAATTGGCTCCGGCGGATTGACGGGTAAAGGCTACAAGCAAGGTTCCGTGACGCAAGGCAAATTTGTGCCAGAGCAGGAGACGGATTATATATTCTGCACGGTTGGGGAAGAATGGGGTTTTGTGGGTAGCACCATTTTGATTCTTTGTTACTCGGTTTTTATTGGCAGGATTTATTATCTGGCCGAGAAGCAGAAATCTACATTCAATCGTGTTTTTGGATATTGCTTTGCCTCGATTCTGCTGATCCATTTTGCCATTAATCTTGGAATGGTTTTGGGTCTTTTCCCGACGGTTGGGATTCCGCTGCCGTTTTTCAGTTATGGTGGAAGTTCGCTTTTGGCATTTTCGATCATGACTTTTATTTTCTTCAAACTCAATTATGCAGACAGAAACAGCCTCGTCTGAGTGAAGCTGTTTTTTGAATATCATATCATAAAAGAAATTTTTTCAGATTATTTTCAATCTGCGGTTTGCTTGGGAGAAAGGTGTCAATTCTTTACCAAAACCAAATAGTCCCATGGTTTCAGGGTCAAACTGGTGTTTTGAGAATCAATTTGATAGATTTTCCCCGTGAACAGTTCTTTATATTCACCCTTATAATATTTGGTGTCCAAATTTGTTGGAAGATTTTTATCGGAAAAATTATAGATGGCCAACACGGCGTCTTTGTTCATCTCACGATAGAGAGAGATCACCTCGCTAATATGATCGTTGGTCACGCGAATCATCTCTCCGCCCCAATGTCCGTTCCAAAGGGCTTGATTTTTATGTTTCAGATCAAATAATTTCTGATACATTCCGTAGTATTTGCTTTCTTTCCAGACGATGGGGTCTTTATCAAAAAACTTAAGACTATAATCCAAACCGGCTTCCTGACCATTATAAACAAGCGGCATCCCGTTGACAACCGAGGCAAAAACCATAGCGGTCTCCAGACCTTTTCCGAAATTCTTCTGCGGCGTTCCGTTCCAGGAATTCATATCGTGATTGTCCACAAAGGTCATTCGGTAGGCGTCTTTTGGAAAAGTATTCACGTCGTGCGCCAAATATTCTACAAGACCGGCAATTCCTTTATTTCCCGTAGTAGCATCTTTCATTTTGTCAAATAAGCTCCACGAGTAGCTCATATCAAATGCGTGCTTCATCAGATCGCGGGATTCCCATTCGCAAAGCATAAAAACAGGTTTCAGCGCATCCAATTGCTGGCGGGCATCATCCCAATAGTCGGTCGGGATAAAACCGGCAGCATCGGCACGATAACCGTCGATGTTGGTTTCCTTGACCCAATATTTCAGAGATTCTGTCATATATTGCCGCAGATCGGGATTGTCATAATCGAAATCTATGACATCGTCCCAATCGTACCACGGCGTTGGTTGGAAGTTGCCCTCCCGGGTTTTCGTGTACCAATCCGGATGCTGTTTGGCGAGCGGATTGTCCCAGGCGGAGTGATTTCCCACCCAGTCGATGATCACATACATTCCCATCGAATGGATTTTATCTACCAGATTTTTAAAATCTGCCAAGGTTCCAAATTCCGGATTCACGGCTCTGAAATCCTTCACCGAATAGTAGCTGCCCAGACTTCCTTTTCTGTTTTGCTCGCCAATAGGATGGATGGGCATTAGCCAGATAATATCGATGCCCAGCTTCTTGATCCGTGGTAGATCGTTTTCGAAAGCTTTGAAGGTGCCTTCTTTGCTGTATTGCCGGATGTTGACTTCGTAGATGGTGGCGTTCTTGCTCCATTCGGGGTGTTTCAGTTCTACGTAAGGCTTTGGCTGATAGCGCGGATCTTTGTTCTGAGAGAATGCCAATAACGGCATCATCAGAAATAATAGAACATATTTGACAAAATTCATAAGGTGGATATATTTTTCTAAAATTAAAAATAGTTTTTGATTTATTTTTAATTTTAAGGGATAAATATGAGCAGGAAAAAACCTTGTAGAGGAATTGAATTTCGAGAATCGAAAAAGCCCTCTCAAATTTCAAAATTCTGAAAGGGCTGTTTGGAAAGAGCCGGTATTATTCTACGAATACATTTGCTCCTGCAGTTCTTTAATCTTTTTATCAGATAGATATTCGTCGTAGGTCATATCTCTGTCGATGATGCCTTTGGGTGTCAGTTCTATGATTCTGTTACAAACAGTTCCAAGCAATTCGTGGTCGTGAGAAGACAGAAGGATATTGCCTTTGAAGTTGTTCAATGAGTTGTTCAAAGTTGTGATGCTTTCCAAATCTAAGTGATTGGTAGGCTCGTCCAGCAGCAGAACATTCGCTTTCTGAAGCATCATTCGGCTGAACATGCATCTCATCTTTTCTCCTCCGGAAAGGACTTTGCAAGATTTCAGCGCTTCGTCTCCGGAGAAAAGCATTCTTCCCAAGAAACCTCTCATAAATTCCTCGTGGCGCTCCTCATCATTTTTTGTAAACTGACGCAACCAGTCTACCAAGTTGATGTCGTCCTGAAAAAAACCGGTATTGTCCAAAGGCATATAGGATTGGTTTGTGGTGACGCCCCAAGCAAAGGTGCCTTTGTCGGCAGGCGCATTGCCGGCCAGGATTTCAAAAAATTCTGTGATGGCAAGAGAGTTTCGGGATAGCACTGCCACTTTGTCGCCTTTTTTGAGGTTGAGATCGATGTTGGAAAACAGTAATTCGCCGTCTTTGGTTTTTTCAAGACCTTTTACATCCAATATTTGATCGCCCACTTCTCTTTCTGTTTCAAAAATAATCGCCGGATATCTTCTGGAAGATGGTTTGATATCATCGATGTTCAACTTGTCGATCATTTTTTTGCGCGCAGTTGCTTGCTTTGCTTTGGCGACGTTGGAGCTGAATCTTGCGATGAAATCCTGCAATTCTTTTTTCTTGTCTTCGGCTTTTTTGTTGGCTTGTGCTCTTTGTCTGGTTGCCAGCTGCGAAGCCTGATACCAGAAAGTATAGTTGCCGGTATAAAGGTTGAGCTTGCCGTAATCCAAATCACAGATGTGCGTACAAACGGTGTCTAGAAAGTGGCGGTCGTGCGACACGACGATGACTGTATTCTCGTAATCTGCCAAGAAATCTTCCAACCAAGCGATGGTTGCGATATCCAAATCGTTGGTGGGCTCATCTAATATCAGCACATCCGGATTTCCGAATAAAGCCTGGGCAAGAAGAACTCTTACTTTGTCTTTATTCTCCAATTCGCCCATCAATTGATAATGCATATCCTCGGAGATGCCGACATTCGAGAGTAAGGTTTGAGCGTCTGCTTCTGCGTTCCATCCGCCCATTTCTTCGTAGATCACGCCGAGTTCTCCGGCTTTGATGCCGTCTTCGTCGGAGAAGTCTTCTTTGGCATAGAGGGCGTCCATTTCTTCTTTGATATCGAAAAGTGCTTTGTTGCCTCTAAGGATGGTTTCCAGAACGGTAAAATTGTCGTAAGCGAAGTGATCCTGCTCCAGAACAGACATTCTTTTGCCGCTTTCCAGCGAGACGCTTCCGGATGTAGGATCCTGTTTTCCGCTTAATATTTTTAGAAAGGTTGATTTTCCGGCGCCGTTGGCCCCGATGATGCCGTAGCAGTTTCCTTTGGTAAATTTTATATTGACTTCATCAAAAAGCACCCGTTTTCCGAACTGTAATGACAAGTTAGATACTGTTAACATATAGTTTTGTAAATTTGCGCAAAATTACGAAAATAAGTTGGGATGATAAATGGCACCTTCTTATAATAATTTAACAGAATGAAAATCGAAAAAACCGTAAATATCTTTAACAAAAGAGCCCGCTTCGAATACGAAATACTGGAAGAATATGAAGCCGGAATAGTTTTGACAGGCACAGAAATAAAATCTCTGCGTTCTTCCAAAGCATCCATCGCGGAAAGCTTTTGTCAGTTTATAGACGGGGAATTGTACATCATTAATATGATGATAGACGAATATAAATTGGGAACTTTTTACAATCACAAAATAAAAAGGGAACGGAAGTTGCTAATGCATAAATACGAATTGCAAAAACTTAAAAAAAAGTTAAACGATGTTGGCAATACGATAATCCCGCTAAAGCTTTATATAAATGATAGGGGGAAAGCAAAGCTTCTCATATCCTTGGCAAAGGGCAAAAAACTGTTTGACAAACGAGAAGCTATCAAAGACCGGGAGAATAAAGTAAATATCCAGAGGATATTAAAGAAAAGTTAAAAAAACTTTGTTTATAAAGAAAAATTATATTTATTTTGCATTATCAATTATTTAATCATTTAATTCTATGAAAAATCTAAAATTAGGAATTACAGCTTTGGCACTTACTGTTGCCTCTTCTGTTTTTGCGCAGACTACTACCAATCCTTGGGTTATAGGCGTAGGTGCTCATGGAGTGAATCACGTTGCTCAAAGAAACAATTTCAGCAATACGTTCTCATTCAACAATTTTGAAGAAAACTTATTCGGGGTATCGAAGTATTTAATTACACCGCCACTTTCTAAGTTGACGGTTGCAAGAAGCCTTGGAAAAGGTTTAGTGCTAGATTGGCAAACTACCGTAGGTAACGTGGACAACAAGAGATTCGGAATGGACAAAGAGTTCTTCTTGATGACCGGTCTTGGTATTCAGGTCAAAGCCGCAGGTCTTTTATGGGACGAAGAGTCTTGGTTCGATCCTTATTTGAGAGTTGGTGCCAACTACTTGAGACACGATTATACAAACCTTACTTTTCCACAAACAGATACTAAGTCCGGAGAAGTATACAATGTTTATGATGGTGATGATAACACCACAGGAAAAGCAGACCATTTTACCGTAAGTACAGGCGCAGGTATCAATTTCTGGGTGACTAAAAACTTTGGTTTGGGTATTCAAGGAGATTACGTGACAACTCCTGTAGATCAGTCCAATGTTGCTAACTTTTGGCAAGCTTCTGCATCCTTATTATTTAGATTCGGAAATACAGATAGAGATAAAGACGGCATCCCAGACAAAGAAGATGCTTGTCCGGATACACCGGGATTACCGGAATTCCAAGGATGTCCTGATACCGACGGCGATGGCGTTCCAGATAAAGACGATCAATGTCCAGATGTAGCAGGACCTAAAGAAAATAACGGTTGTCCTTGGCCAGATACAGACGGAGACGGTGTGTTAGACAAAGATGATGCTTGTGTTGACGTTGCTGGTCCAGCAGAAAACAAAGGTTGTCCTTGGCCAGATACAGACGGCGATGGTGTATTAGACAAAGATGATGCTTGCCCTACAGTCCCTGGTCTTGCAGAATACCAAGGTTGTCCAAAACCGGCTGAAGCATATGCCCTTGAAGCTACGGGTGCTCTTACCAACATATTGTTTGATTTTAACAAAGCGACGCTAAGACCTGAGTCTGCAGGTGCGATTGCACAAGCTGCAAGCATCCTTAAAGGATCTACAGATGGACAATTCTTAGTAACTGGTCATACAGACGCAAAAGGTTCCGCAGAATATAACTTGAAACTTTCTAGACAAAGAGCAGCCGCTGTAGTTGCAGCCCTAGAAGCTCAAGGCGTAGATCCTAATAAGTTGAAATCAACCGGAGTAGGAGAACGAGATGCCAAAGTACCTGAAACTGCATCTGATGCGGAAAGACAAGCCGACAGAAAAGTTGTAGTTGAAGCTGTAAACCGCGCTGCTTGGGAATCTCTTCAAAAATCAGATCTTCCGGTAGTTGAGAAAAAAGTAGTGAAAAAGAGAACACCTACTAGAAGAAGAAGATAATTAGTAATTTAATTTCTAAATATTAATAGAATCCGCCTCATGATCTGAGGCGGATTTTTTTTGATTAATTAATGCTAAGTACCCAAATACTTTTTGCATTGACAGAAAGAAATAGATTTTGGAGGATCGGCAGAAAAAAATCCATCCCGAAAATTCAGAATGGATTGAGATTTATTTCGCAACGCAAGCGTAAATGCAAATCACGCCATTAATCGTTCAACTTCAAAACTGCCATAAATGCAGACTGTGGAACCTCCACTCTGCCGATTTGTTTCATCTTTTTCTTTCCTTCTTTCTGTTTTTCCAAAAGTTTGCGCTTTCTGGAAATATCCCCACCATAACATTTTGCGGTAACGTCTTTTCTTAGCGCTTTCACATTTTCTCGGGCAATTACCTTTGCACCAAGCGCTGCCTGAATAGCAATATCAAACTGTTGGCGAGGAATCAATTCTCTCAGTTTTTCGCACATTTTTTTCCCGATATAATACGCATTGCTATCGTGAATTAACGAAGAAAGAGCATCCACCATATCACCATTAATCAAAATGTCCATTTTTACCAACTTTGACGGTCGGAAACCAATAGGATGATAATCAAAAGACGCATAGCCTTTGGAAATCGATTTTAATCGGTCATAAAAATCGAAAACCACTTCGGCCAAAGGCATATTGAATGCCAATTCTACGCGGTCTGCGGTAAGGTAGGACTGATTGACAATTTCGCCGCGTTTTTCTATGCAAAGCGTCATCACCGAACCTACAAAATCAGATTTGGTGATGATGGTCGCTTTGATATAAGGTTCTTCCACGCGATCCAAAATGCTTGGATCCGGCAATTCCGACGGATTATTGATGAGAATCGGTTTATTTGGTTCTTTTTTGGTGTAGCCAATGTAAGAAACGTTCGGAACAGTGGTAATGACGTTCATATTGAATTCTCTTTCCAGACGCTCCTGTACGATTTCCATGTGCAGCATTCCCAAGAAACCACAACGGAAACCAAAACCCAGCGCCGCAGAACTTTCGGGCTCGAAGACGAGAGAAGCATCATTCAATCTCAATTTTTCCAAAGACAATCTCAATTCTTCGAAATCTTCGGATTCTATAGGATAAATTCCTGCGAAAACCATCGGTTTTACATCCTCAAAACCATCTATCGCCTCGGTTGCCGGATTTGCCATCGAGGTAATGGTGTCTCCTACTTTCACTTCTCTGGCGTCTTTAATTCCGGAAATGATATAGCCTACATCGCCACAGTGGATGGTAGATTTTGGAACCTGTTTTAACTTCAGCGTTCCTACTTCATCGGCTTCATACACTTTGCCGGTTGCCATAAACTTCACTTTTTCTCCCTTAGAAATCTTGCCGTTCACCACTTTGAAATAAGCTTCAATTCCACGAAATGGATTATAAACAGAGTCAAAAATCAGGGCTTGAAGCGGTGCATTTTCATCTCCTTTCGGAGGCGGAATTCTCTCCACGATTTGCTCCAAAAGATGATAAACGCCTTCGCCCGTCTTTCCGGAAACGCGCAAAACGTCTTCGTATTTGCAACCGATAAGATTCATAATCTCGTCTGTCACTTCTTCCGGATTGGCAGAGGGCAGATCAATTTTATTGAGAATCGGAATGATTTCCAAGTCATTTTCTAAAGCCAAATAAAGGTTGCTAATCGTCTGTGCCTGAATGCTTTGCGCGGCATCCACAATGAGAAGCGCTCCCTCGCAAGCGGCGATAGAACGGGAAACTTCGTAAGAAAAATCCACGTGACCAGGGGTATCGATAAGATTGAGTATATATTTTTCGCCTTTGTATTCATAATCCATTTGGATGGCGTGGGATTTTATGGTAATTCCCCGTTCTTTTTCCAAATCCATATCATCGAGGGTTTGCGCTTGCAATTCTCGGGAAGTTACGGTGTGGGTATATTCCAAAAGGCGATCTGCCAAAGTACTTTTACCGTGATCGATATGTGCAATGATGCAGAAATTTCTTATGTTTTTCATTTAAAATCTTGTAATTTGCAAAATTACACTATTTATTGAGATGTCAGAAGCGACGGATCAGATAATGGAACTTATATATTGTGGAGATCCATAATTCGTCCCGCCTTATTCTTCAGTGGGCAAAAAGAAAACGTTAATCTTTCATAAAAAAAAAGTTTTGAAAAAAAAAGTTTTAATTTTGCAGATTAATTACAATCAAAGGTCAGATTTATTCTGACGGGAATTATGAAGGAATATATTAGTTTAATAGTGTTGTCTGTAATTTTGCTGTCTTGCAAAACAGAAATGGACCAGGCGATGAAGAGTGCCGATAAAGATTTTATATTAAAAGTTGCAAACGACAAATTTGCGAAGAAAAAATGGACCGATGCCTTGGCGCTGTATGACCGCCTACCCAATTTGGTGGCTGGCACCGATGATGCGCCCAATGTGGTTTTCAATTCAGCTTATGCCAATTATTATGACAAAAATTACAGATTGGCAGCCAACCAATTCAAGAACTTTGTCATCAGTTTCCCGCAAGATCCACGCAAAGAAGAAGCGGCTTATCTGGCGGCACTGTGCTATTATGAAGGCTCTTTGCAGTATAATCTGGATCAGAGCAATACAGAATCTGCCATTACGGAATTGCAAAATTTTTTGAACGAATTTCCTGATTCTGAGCGTGCCAAAAATATCAATCAGCTGGTGGATGAGCTCACTTACAAATTGGAGTTCAAAGCCTTCGAAAATGCGAAACAATACTACAAAATGGGCGAATATAAAGCGGCTATTGTGGCTTTCGAAAACGTCTTGGAGGATTTTCCCGCTACCAAGCTGCGGCCGAAGATCTACGATTATGTTATGAAATCCAAATATGAATTGGCCGTCAACTCTGTTTATGACCTGAAAAAAGAACGACTAAACGCTGCGGCATCTTATGCCAAAAGAGTAGCGAACGAACTGCCAAATTCCGAATATTCTAAAACGGCAGACGATCTTTCCGTAAAATTGGAAGCCGAGAAAGTCAAATTTGCCCAATTAGAGACGGAAGTCGAGAAAAGAAAAGCAGAATATGAAGAAAAAGTAAAAAACGCAGATACCAAAGAAACTGAGAAAAAAGAGTTGGCACAGGAAACCCATCAAATTAAAATGCAAAAGTCCGCCGAAATTGCGAGAAGAGACAGCGCAAAGATTAATGCGCCGGAACCTCAAGCGACTTTCAGGTTTAAAAGATAATTTGTATATTTGCAATCCTAAATAATCCGTCTAATGAGCATTAAAGATACAAAAGCAGAAATAAGCACCATCACTTACGACAGAGATAAAATCGAAGAAAAAGCCGCCAGCATCTACGAAGCGATCGTCATTATGGGTAAAAGAGCGGAACAAATCAATGCCGAACTTCGCGCAGAACTGCATAGCAAATTAGACGAATTCGCTGTTCACAACTCTACGCTGGAAGAAGTTTTTGAAAACAGAGAGCAGATAGAAATCTCCAAGCATTACGAAAAATTGCCCAAGCCAACCTCCATTGCAATCCGAGAATGGCTGGACGATGAGATCTATTACAGAAAGACCGACGAGCAAAATTAATCCTCCGATTCGAAAATATTAAAACCGTCTTGCTAAAGCGTTACTTTGCAAGACGGTTTTTTTGTTACCAAAATTATTAATACTTTCGTTAATAAAAATCACCTCAAAAATGAGCTTGCAAGGCAAAAAAATAATCCTTGGAATTACCGGCGGAATCGCTGCTTACAAAATGAACTTTCTCGTTCGCGATCTTCTAAAATCGGGTGCAGAAGTAAAAATTGTAATGACGAAATCTGCAACAGATTTTGTATCGGCGCTTACGCTTTCTACGCTTTCAAAGAATAAAGTCTATACCAATTTTTATGACGAAAACAAAACGTGGAACAACCACGTGGAACTGGCTCTGTGGGCAGATCTGATGCTGATTGCGCCTTGCACGGCCAACACCTTAGCCAAAATTTCATCAGGAATCTGCGACAATTTTCTAATGGCCGTTTATATGTCGGCAAAATGCCCCGTCGTGATCGCACCGGCTATGGATCTCGATATGTATGCCCACCCCACTGTAATCCGCAATTTACAAACTGCTGAAAGTTTCGGACACCAAATCATCCCGGCAGAATTTGGAGAACTGGCCAGCGGACTTGTCGGACAAGGCAGATTGGCAGAACCGTCCACAATTCTCTCCGTTTTAGAAAAGCAATTTTCCGATGCGGAAAGCTTTTCCGGAAAGAAATTCTTAATCACCGCCGGACCAACTTATGAAAACATAGATCCTGTGCGGTTTATCGGCAATCATTCTTCCGGAAAAATGGGTTTTGATTTGGCTAAAGAAGCCGCCAGACGAGGCGCAGAAGTCATTTTGATTTCAGGGCCGTCGGCTGAAAAAATCGCTGCTAAAAATATTACACTTCTCCACGTGACCTCGGCACAAGAAATGTTTGACGAGGTTTTCCAATATTATGAAATTGTGGATGTTGCGATAATGAGCGCCGCAGTGGCAGATTATGCACCGAAAGTAAAGGCAACGGAGAAAATTAAGAAAAATGAAAGCGAACTCACCATCGAATTAATCAAAAATAAAGATATCCTCGGAACAATGGGCGAAAAAAAGTCCAAACAGTTTCTCGTGGGCTTCGCGCTGGAAACTCAAAATGAAGAGCAAAATGCAAAGGAAAAATTGATTAGGAAAAATCTTGATATGATCGTCCTAAACTCGCTTCGGGACGAAGGTGCGGGATTTGCAAACACAACCAATAAAATCAAAATCTTCACGCCGGCAGAAGAGCGATCCTTTTCTTTAAAATCAAAAGAAGCGGTGGCAAAAGACATCTTAGACTTTATTGAAGAAAAATTGTAAGAAAAAAGCCGATTTTCCGTTGTAATTGGTGAAATAATATCAAAGAAATTTTGGGCAAGCGCTAACTCATATTGACATAGTTTTCCCTAAATTTACAAACATTTTGAATCCCGAATGAAAAAACTATTCTATATCATTTGTGCTCTGTTCTTCGCCCAAACTGCCTTTTCGCAGGAGCTTTTGGCCAATGTGCAGATCAACTCCCAGCAGATTGCGGGCAGCAATACGCAGGTTTTCCGTACGTTGGAAAAATCCTTGCGCGATTTCATCAATAATACGAGCTGGACAGGTAAGAAACTTCAAAACTTCGAAAAAATAAAATGCAACTTTGCAATGGTCATTTCCGAACGCCCATCCAGTAATAGTTTCAAAGGAAGTTTGGTGGTGCAGGCCACTCGCCCTGTTTTCAATACCCAATACGAATCGCCTTTGATCAATATCAACGACACCAATTTTGCTTTTGAATACAACGAAAACGAAAATCTGGTCTTCAACGAAAGACAGTTTTCCGGCAAAAACCTCATCGACGTCATCAGCTTCTACGTCTATCTGATCTTGGGCTACGATGGCGACAGTTTCCAGCTAAAAGGCGGACAGCCGTGGTTTGACAAAGCCCTGAAAGTGGCACAAAATTCTCAGAATCAAAACTACG
Organism: Chryseobacterium sp. SC28; assembly: GCF_003932955.1. Lineage (GTDB taxonomy): Bacteria > Bacteroidota > Bacteroidia > Flavobacteriales > Weeksellaceae > Epilithonimonas. The sequence goes on along the minus strand of NZ_QOVY01000001.1, from coordinate 240,208 downwards.
AAGGTTGGAACCAAATCGAGAGCCAGAGAAATCGGGGCGCGCTGATCTCCGGATTGCAAAACGAAAACAGTTCTACACTGCGGACGGTCTATTACAGCTACCATCGCGCCGGCCTCGATAATTTGGCCAAAGCAGATCCGTCGACGGCAAAAAAAACCATTGCAGAATCGCTATTGCAGCTGAGGTTTTATGAAAACAATTTTCAGATGAACTATCCCTTCAATATTTTTCTGGAAACCAAAAGCACCGAGATCTTCAATATTTTCAATTATGGAAACAATGCCTCGGTCAACATCAGCGAACTCAGAACTTTGATGAGTACCTTTGCGCCCAAAGACATCGACAGCAAATGGAATAAGTGGAAATAGATAAAAAGCAGATGACATATAATAATTAGATCGCAAAAATTACTTGATTTTTCTTAACTTTCTTTCAAGTTTTAGTTACAAAATAATGAGATTAAAAGAGACAATAAGTGTTAATGAATTTGATGGCAATAACTATCAAATTAGACTTGTTGAAGGCATTGAAGACAAAGCCGTTTTGACACATTATCTCCACAATTACAATAATGGCATCAAAAAGCATTACGAAAAAGATGCACTTTCTACTTTAAGAAATTTCTTAGAATATAAAAAAGCTGAAACTGAACTGTCAATTGTTGCAGAAGATGCTTTGCAACAACTTTTATTTGAAGTTGAAAACGTTCCTTTTCCAACTCCTGAAAGGTATTTTTTTAAATTTATTGACCTTTTTGCAGGAATTGGCGGTTTTAGATTAGCATTACAAAATGTTGGTGGCAAATGTGTTTATACCAGCGAATGGAATAATGAAGCCCAAAAAACATACAGAGAAAATTTTGGAGAAGTTCCATTTGGCGACATAACAAAAGAGCGAAACAAAAATTATATTCCTGAAAAATTTGATGTTTTATGTGCGGGCTTCCCTTGCCAAGCATTTTCTATTGCTGGTTATCGGAAAGGATTTGCAGACACAAGAGGAACTTTGTTTTTTGACATTGAGCAAATTGTAGAAAAACACAGACCCAAGGTTGTTTTTTTAGAAAATGTAAAAAATCTCGTTTCGCACGACAACGGCAATACATTTAAAACAATCATAGAAACACTTGAACAAAAATTGGGATATAAAACATTTGCAAAAGTTCTTAATACAGCAACTTACGCAAATATTCCACAAAATCGTGAACGAATTTTTATCGTTGCTTTTGATCCAAAACAAGTGAAAAATTATGCGAAATTTGAGTTTCCTAAACCAATCAAATTAACAAAAACAATTCACGATTTTGTGGATAAAGAAAAACAAGATGATATTTTTTATTACAAAAAAGACCATCAATATTATCCTGAATTAGTAAAAACAATGATTTCAAAAGATACAGTTTATCAATGGAGAAGAGTTTATGCAAGAGAAAACAAAAGCAATCTTTGTCCAACATTAACCGCAAATATGGGTTCTGGTGGTCATAATGTTCCATTGATAAAAGATGATTTTGGAATCAGAAAGCTTACACCAAAAGAATGTTTTGCTTTTCAAGGTTATCCAATTGAAAAATATATTATTCCAAAACTTGCAAATAGTAAACTTTATATGCAAGCAGGAAATTCTGTAACTACAACATTAGTTGAAAGAATTGCAAATCAAATAATTAAAATTTTATAATTATGGAAAATACTCAATTACTAAATTTGGATTTCAATTTAATAGATGAAAATCTTCCAAAAAATATTTATGGATTACAAATTTTAGATGTTGATAAAAATAAGACATTCGATTTAGTAATTAAGCACGATGGATTTTGCCCATATAATTATTCTGAAAAGAGACTAATCACGGTTCAATGACTATTTGTCGAATCTAGAATATATGGTTATTAATGATTTTTTCAAATCAAATAAATTAACCCCCCCCCAAAAAAACTTATTATTCTATAATTGAAATAATGACTGATAGTAATGAAAATTTATTTCATTTATCAAAAAGTGTTGATTAATGATGAAATCGTTTGCAGAAATTGACATAGAAAAAAACGGAAACTATTTGAAACTGCTTTCAGCAGTTTCAAAACTTTCGGGTTTGTTCAGTGAAAGTGCAATTCCTTTCATTAATTATCGTGTTGCAGAAAATATTTTCTGTAGAAGTTTTGATGCAGGAAATCTTTCTCGTTCTGACACGGCTTTTGATGCAAATTATAATTCAATTGGTATTGGTTTGAAAACCTTTACTTGTAGCACAAACAACAGCACAGAGAAAGTTGCTGAATTTAATTCACTTTCAAGAGTTCTAAAAGATTTTAAAGGCAAAGAACTCGCATTTAAGTTGGGTGAATTCAGAAATGACAGAATAAATTTAGCAAACAGATTATACAATATTGAAAGTTCACTTTATCACATTGTCGCGAGGAAAGAGAAGGAACTTTTGCTGTACGAAACTGATTATAATACAATTGACATTGCAAATATTCATTCTGTAAAAGATAATAAAGCAAGTTTACAATTTGAGGATGGAAATAATTTATATTCTTTCAATTATTCAAAAAGTACACTTTTTAGAAAGTTTATTATTCCAAAAAATGCGTTTCGTTTACCAATTGATATAATTGCCGACCCATATTCTTTGCTACTCGAATTATTCGAGGAAAACAGAGATATAAAAGTAGCAACCGATAAACTTGTAAAAGGCGACAATTATGTGATCTTGCCACTTTATGGTATGCGACAACAAGAGAAATATATTTTTGAACGAAGCGGTTTAAATCAATGGAATGCAAATGGAAGAAAAAGAGTTTTTGGAGAAATTTACATTCCAATTCCTGCGGAATTGCACAGAAAATATCCAAATTTCTTTCCGCCAAGAGACAAAATTTTCAATTTGCAGATTCCAACAGGAGAAATTTTTTCTGCAAAGGTTTGTCAAGAAAATTCAAAAGCATTGATGACAAACCCAAACAAAGCTTTGTCTGATTGGCTTTTGCGTAAAGTTTTACAACTCAAAGAAGGAGAATTGGCGACAATGGAAAAATTAGACAAATTAGGTTTTGATAGTGTTATAATTATGAAAGACAAAAATGGAGATTTTAAAATTGACATTATGAAAACGAACGCCTATGAAGAGTTTAACAATGCAGCGGTGTAATCCTTGCCCATATTTAACCAACTTATTATCGAAGAATGCTTTCAAGAATTTTCATTCAGAATTTTGCGCTGATCGACAGGCTTGAGATCGATCTCGGGCAAGGCCTGCAGGTCATCACGGGCGAAACCGGCGCAGGAAAGTCTATCATTCTTGGCGCACTGCGTTTGATAATGGGCGAAAGAGCCGATGCCAAATCCTTTGCAAAATCCGACGTCAAAAGCATCGTCGAAACGGAATTCCAAATCAGCGACAAGTTCCGAGAGTTCTTTGAAGAAAAAGATCTGGACTTCGAAGAAAAAACCATTATCCGCAGAGAAATCTCTCCCGGAGGGAAATCCCGAGCCTTCATCAATGATGTTCCCGTAACGCTGGATGTTCTCAAAGAATTGTCGTCCCAATTGATTGATATTCATTCGCAGTTCGAAACATCGGATCTTTTTACGGAGCATTTTCAATTTGGCATTCTCGACGGATTAGCAAAAAATAAATCGTTGTTGGCAGATTATCAGGCTTCCTATGCACAATACGATAAAACAAAAAAGGAAATTGAACGCCTAAAATACGCGCTTGCCGAGAGCAACAAAGAATCGGATTACAAAAACTTTCTCCTATCAGAATTAGAAGAAATGCAGTTGGATGATTTGGATTTTGACGAGATTCAGAACCAACTGCAGACGCAGGAAAATGCAGATCAGATTGCCGACAATCTCTCGGAAGTGCTTATCAAACTGACTCAGGAAGATTTTGGAATCCTAAGCAATCTTTCTGAGGTCAAAAACAAAATCTCTAAGCTGTCGGATCTTTCTTCGGATTATCAAGAACTGGCTCAAAGGTTGGAGGCGACTTATCTGGAGCTGAAGGACATCTATATCGATATTGAAAATAAAGCCGAAAATCTTGAAATAGATCCCAATTTTTTGCAACAATTATTAACCGTCGTCAACAAGTTGAATGCGCTTTTTCTGAAACATCAGGTAAGCAGTGTCGAAGGTCTTTTGGAAATACGAGAGGAACTGTCGGCTGGGCAAAACTCTCTGGAACTCATTGAAAATCAAATTATAGAGAAGGAGAAAAACCTTCAATTAATTGAGAAAAATCTTGGTGATCTCGCTCAAAAATTATCAGAAAATCGAAAAAAGTTCTCCGGTGATTTGGAAAAAAAAGCCAAAGCCATTTTTTCGAATTTGGGTCTCGAAAAAGCCATTTTGAAAATCGATTTAGCCGCTTCTCCGGCTTATAATCTTTACGGAAAAAACAGCATTCGAATATTATTTCAAGCCAATCCGGGTTTCGCTTTGAAGCCAATCCAAAACGCCGTGTCCGGCGGCGAGCGCTCGCGGGTGATGCTGGCCATCAAAAAAATAATGGCAGAAAACAATGAACTTCCGACCTTGATCTTAGACGAAATAGACACCGGAGTTTCCGGAAGAATCGCCGAAGAAACGGGAAAACTGATGCAGGAAATGTCTCAGAATCTTCAACTGATCGTCATCACGCATCTCGCGCAAGTGGCCGCCAAAGGCAAGCAGAACTACAAAGTGGTGAAATTTGACGACAATACCGTCACGAAAACGACCATCGTAAAGCTGTCTGAAGCAGAAAAACTGCAGGAAATTGCACAGTTGATTTCCGGATCCAAGATTACGGAAGCTGCGATTTCTCAGGCGAAAGAGTTGATAGGATAAGCGGTCGGGGCTACCAGTTTGAGCAAGTCCGTCACTTCAATTTCATTGGAACTTGAAAAAAAATCAATTTTGGTTCAATGACAGCAGTGGCTCGATATATTGGCGGTCGTTGCTCAGGCGAGGAACTTTATTTTGCCCGCCGAGTTTGCCACGGCTTGCCATCCATTCGTAAAAAAGATTGGGTTTTGCGCGATGCACGATGGGGCTTTTCAGGGTGATGTCGTTGTACCTTTTGGCTTCGTAGTCGGAGTTGAGGGTTTTCAAAGAGCGGTCAAAAACTTTGGCAAATTCTTCCAGACTTGCAGGCTCTTTGGTGAATTCGAAGATCCACTCGTGGCAGCCTGTTGACTGGTTGGTCATAAAAACCGGAGCGCCCGTGTAATCGGAAATCTCTGCATCCAATTGTTCACAAGCGATTTTCAAAGCAGATTCGACATTGTCTATCATTAGTTCTTCGCCAAAGGCATTGATGTAATGTTTCGTTCTGCCGGATATTTTGATGCGATAAGGATTGACCGATGTAAACTTGACGGTATCGCCGATCAGGTATCGCCAAAGTCCGCCGTTGGTGCTGACGACGAGGGCATAATCTTTATTGATTTCTACGTCCTGAATTGGAATAGCATCGCGGCTACCTTCAAAATATTGATCCATCGGAATGAATTCGTAAAAGACGCCGTAATCCAACATCAAAAGCATTTCATCACTTCCTAATTGATCTTGGATGGCAAAAAAACCTTCGGAAGCGTTGTAGATTTCGTAATAGTGGATATCCTTTCCGATGATTTCTTTGTACTGATTTTTATAGGGTTTGAAACTGATGCCGCCGTGGAAAAATACCTCCAGATTGGGCCATAATTCCGAAATCGAAGCCTTCCCGGTTTCCTGCAAAGTCCTTTGCAGCAGAACCATCATCCAGCTCGGCACGCCGGTGAGACTGCCGACGTCTTCGTTTTTGGCTTCTCGGATAATGGCTTTCATTTTGCTTTCCCATTCTGTCATCAGAGACGTTTTTTTGCAAGGCGTATTGATGATCTCGACCCAAAATGGGAGATTCTCGATCAATATGGCAGACAGATCTCCGAACTTGGTATTGAAGTCTTTATACATCTCGGCACTTCCGCCCAAGCGGAGATTTTTGTGCTGAAAGAGTTCACTTTCCGGATGATTATTTACGTACATCGAGATCAAATCCTTGCCGGCTTTGTAATGGCAATCTTCCAAACTCTCGGCTGTGATGGGAATATATTTGCTCTTAGCATTGGTGGTTCCCGAGGATTTGGCAAATTGCTTGATGACGCCCGGCCAAAACACATCTTTTTGTCCCTGTCTTGCTCTTTCGATGTAGGGTTCAAAATCTTCGTAAGATACCACGGGAACTTTTTTCCGAAAGTCTCTGTAATTGGAAATGGAGCTGAAGCCGTACTTCATACCATACTCCGTCTCCTCTGCATTGAAGAGTTGGGAAAACAATAGTCCTTCCTGCGTTTCTACGGGATATTTTATAAAATGCTCAATTTGATCGATCCTTTGACGGATAAACCAATTGACGACAGAGTTGAAAAGTGCTTTGGTTGCCATTCTTACAAATATAAGAATTTTTGGAATGGAAATAAAAAAAGACATTTCTGCTCGAAATGCCTTTGTTACAAATGTTTTTATGCTATTATTTCTTGATGATCTTCTTGTTCACGATTCCGGATTTCGTTTCTATCGCGATGGTATAAATTCCTTTTTCAAGATCAGAAACATCGAATTTATTGTCCACGGACGCCGGAATGTTTTTCACGGCTTTTCCGGACAGGTCATAAATCTTGACTGCAACCACATTATTTGTATTATTGATTTTGAAATAATCTACAACTGGATTTGGATACAGTGTCACATCTTTCTTATTGATATCATCCACAGCCAAAAGTGTTGTCGTAATATTGATGTCGTCGATACTAAGCAGATTCCCGTTCGTGTAATCATTGACCCAGGCTAAGTAAACCGTTTTACCGGCATAAGAGGATAAATCGATCTGGAAAGGTGTTTGATCTGCAATGGGAGCGTTCACTGCATGGTCTACAGCCAGGATGTCCGTAAAGGATGTTTTAGCTGTATTCGTGGTAGAGATTTTCAGTTTGAAACCATCATCGTAAGGGCTGGTATCGTGAGATCTGGCAAAGAATTCCAGTGTTGCAGAATTGTTTGCGGGGATTGTGATTGCAGGGGAAACAAGCCAGCGATCTGCCGGTGCCACGGTAGTAAACCAAGATGGCGAACTGGCGACTGTATTACCACTTTCTCCGCTCCACGAGACTATTTCCCAGGCATTCGTAAATAGTGTTGCGTAACTCCCGTAAGGCGTGTTGGAGTCGTTGTACAAAGTCCATCCCGCGGTTTGCAAATCCGTAATGTCTTCAAAATTCTCCGTAAAGATAGAAGACTGTGCATTCCCCATAGCTGAGGCTAATAAGGCAGCGAATAAAAGTTTTTTCATAAAAATTGATTTAATGTTAATTACAAATATAAAAAAAACCGCCTATTTTAAAAATAGACGGTTCAATTTTTCTGAAATTAGATATAAATTTATTCTGCAGCGTCGGAGGTTTCTTCTGCTACTGTTTCATCCTCGTCATCGCCGGCTGCCGTATTTTTACCGGCATTTCTAGACATCTTAACTGCAGCAATTACTGCATTATCCGGATGCATAAATGTATATTTGTCATTTTTTAGACTTTCAAGAAATAGTTTGTTTCCAATCTTGAGCGGTGTAATATCCACAACGATTTCATCCGGCAAGTTCGCAGGGATTGCTTTTAGTTTTAGTTTTCTAAAGTTTTGTCTAAGAACACCACCGGCCACAACGCCTTTGGAACGACCGGTCACTCGTACGGGAACTTCCATGATAACCGGTTTGTCTTCGCTCAACTGATAGAAATCCGCGTGGAGGATCTTGTCTGTAATCGGGTGGAACTGGATGTCCTGAAGAACTGCAGGGATCGTTTGTCCGTCAACTTCAATAGATACCGTGTGTGCTTCAGGAGTGTATACCAAGCCTTTGAAAGATTTTTCTTCAGCAGAAAAATTCAATGGTTCTGTACCTCCGTAAACAACACAAGGAACTAATTCAGCATCGCGTAAAGCTTTGGTAGACTTTTTGCCCACGCTTTCTCTTTTTGTACCTTGAATTGTAATAGATTTCATTTTGATTAAAATTATAAGGCTGCAAAGATATCAATTTTTTTTTAAATTATAAACTTGCCACTTATGGATTTGTTTTGATGAACCATTTTCATCACATCTGCAAACAGAGATGCGCAAGAGAGTACTCTTATTTTCGTAGAGAGACCTTCTTTAAGAGGGATAGAATCCGTGACGATGACTTCCAGCAATTTTGAGTTTTCTATATTGGCATAGGCATTTCCGGATAGGACGCCGTGCGTGGCCATAGCTCTTACAGATTTTGCGCCTTTTTCCAGCAGGATATCTGCCGCTTTGCAAAGTGTGCCGGCAGTGTCGATCATATCATCGATGAGGATGACGTTTTTATCGGTCACATCGCCAATCAGAAACATTTCTTCTATCACGTTTGCCTTTTTTCTTTCTTTGTACGCAATCACGACGTCTGCGCCCAGATGCCCTGCATAATTCTTTGCCCTTTTGGCTCCGCCCATATCCGGAGAAGCGATGGTAAGGTTATCCAGCTGAAGCGATTTGATGTAGTCTACAAAAATGCTGGATGCGTACAGGTGATCTACGGGGATTTCAAAGAAGCCTTGGATTTGATCGGCATGAAGATCCATAGTCATAATTCTTGTAGCTCCTGAGGCCATCAAAAGATTGGCGACCAGCTTTGCACCGATAGGCGCCCGAGGTTTGTCTTTCCTATCTTGCCTCGCCAAACCGTAGTAGGGGATTACCACTGTGATGTTCTTGGCAGATGCTCTTTTCGCAGCATCGATCATGAGCAACAATTCCAGTAGATTATCTGCAGGGGGAAATGTAGATCCAATAAGGAAAACTCTTGAACCTCGTACCGATTGTTCCAAAACGGGCTCAAACTCGCCGTCGCTGAAGTGTTGAAAATTAATTTTTCCCAGCGGTTGACCATAGCTGTGAGCGATTTTTTCGGCCAACTTGTGGCTTGTTCTGGTGGAAAACAGATAACTGGGTTGGTGGTCTGACATTTTTTACTTTTTGCAAATTTAAAAAATAATAAATTCGATTGCTTCCATCGAGAAACAAAAAAACCAAAATATTTCTATTTTGGTTTTTGATTTTAGCAGTATTCCTCGTACGCTGCCTGAAGATTCGCCGCAATGGCACCCGCAGGATTTCCTTCAATGTGGTGTCTTTCCAACATATGCACCAACTCTCCATCCTTGAAGAGCGCGACACAAGGCGAGCTCGGAGGGAACGGCGCTAGCAGCCTTCTTGCTTCGGCCACCGCTTCGGTATCAAATCCCGCAAATGTGGTTACCAAATGATCGGGTTTCTTCTCTCCCGTCAAAGAATATAAAACCCCCGGTCTTGCTGCTCCCGCCGCACATCCGCAAACCGAATTAATAACAAGCAGTGTGGTTCCTTCCTGCTTAAGTGCTTCGTCTACCTGTTCCGGATTTGTAAGATCCTGAAACCCTTTATCTGTAAGTTCTGCCTTCATTGGCAATACTAAATCCTCTGGATACATATCAATATATTTTTAAAGTTAAATTGTTGAACTGCAAATTTAATCAATTGTAATCGATTCCCCGACTAATCATTCTATTAATATAATATCCAAAATCTATTGCCTCGGGATTTCGTCTTTTTTAAAAAAATTTGGCGTTAGAAAATCCAAAGGAATGCTGGCTCCTATTCTGATCTGATCGTAAGGAAAATACCGGATTCCATTTTGATATTGCAAAAATGCGGTGAAACTTTTGTGATAATAATTAAATCTCGATGCGAAGACCACCGGCTTGTCGCCATAATCCGGAACCCTTCTCAGCCATCCGGAATAGCCGGAATAGGTGTTTTCCCAACCGATTTTGTCATTGCGGAGGATGAGTTTTGCACCATACATAATCGCGTCGTCCTGCACATTGAGTCCCGGAGTTTGCACGTCCCAAGAGAAGAATCCGAAATTGCCAATCAGTCTTATTTCTTTCAAAAAAGGACTATGAAGATGGAGCGATTTTCCAATCTCGGTATCGAAATAATATCCTGCGGTATTGAAGAAGCGTCTGTCTTTGAAGCCGGTGCCGGAAGCTGTTTTCAGGGTCGCATTCAGAATGATTGCCGGCCGGTATTTTCTTTCTGAGGCGAGAGAAATCCTGGTCTGGACATAAAAATCACCACTCGCCGTTCCCGATTTTTCCCCTTGCATATTTCTTTTCTGAAACACTTCATCACTCACCTTATAGTTCTCGAAGGGTACCATCCATACTTTTACCGACACTTTGCTCGCAATGAGTGGTGCTTCTATTTTTAGGTTGATACTCTGAGTATTGTCGCCGTGTCCAAAATAGACATCGCCCAAGACTGTCAATGTGGTTTTTTGAGGAATGGTGGCATCGGTAAAGTCAGGAACCGGATTGGCATTGGGACCAAACCAATTGGTTGTATGGTGAACCAGAGGAATGGGGCTTTGTGCAGAATTTAAGATTATCGAGAAAAATGTAATGAGAAAAATAAAATGCTTGGTCATTCTGCCGCTAAAATAAATCGCCATCAAATCTATAGAAAAATAAGTCTTTCAAAAACAAAAAGCCCAAAATATCTTGATTTTGGGCCTCAATCAAATCGATATGCATATTTTGTATATCCTTAATCCAAATTAATGACCATCTATCAATGATAGGTATAAAAAATCTACGATCATTTATCGACGGTCACTTACAATTTATCCGAGAAGCTTTTTGGCCATTTCGGAAATGCTTTTTCCGTCGGATTTTCCGGCCAATGCTTTGGATGCAATGCCCATTACTTTTCCCAAATCTTTAATACTTTCTGCGCCGGTTTCAGAAATGATTTTCTTGATTTCAGATTCCAGTTCCTGTTCCGAAAGTTGTTGCGGGAGAAATTTCTCGATCACTTTGGATTGGGCTTCTTCCACAGCGGCAAGATCGGTTCTTCCTTGCGCGGTAAATTGTTCGTACGAATCCTTCCTTTGCTTGATCATTCTTTGCAAAATGGCAATTTCCTGCTCGGGCGTAACTTCTGCGCCGGCAGCTTCGGTTTTCAATAGTAATATCTGCGCTTTCACGGCTCGGAGAGAATCCAGCGCTACTTTGTCTTTCGCTTTCATGGCGGTTTTTATCGCCTCGTTTATGGTGATTTCTAAACTCATTGTTTTTTAAATTTTGGTTAACGCTTCTTGTGCGATGGCTGATGGTTCTTTATTTTATTAAATCCGATCAACCATCAACCACAGACCATCAACTAGATTAATCTACATCTTTATTAAGAAAACGATTTTCTTTCAGTTGCATATTGCCCTTATCGTCGGACAAAAATGTATTGATATTCTGCTCGGAGGCGTTGGCACCATCGATGATGATGTTTTTCCTTTTGAAAGCAGGAACGGTCTCGAAAACATTTTCGTTGTCCAATTGCTGGTAACGGGAATTGAATTCTTTCAGCTTATTTCTTCTTTCCACAGCCTTGGACGCGTCCGGCGTTTTGTTGACAAAGGTAAAGCCGTTATCAGTTTCCGCAGCGGGTTCCGACATTTCGTCTTCTTCTTTGATTTCTTTGGTGTCTGCTAAAAAAGAAAAGCTATGGGCTGGAGCGTCGTCTAATTGTTTTTCTGAAATTTCTTTTTCTGTTGCATCATTTATCACATCGTCAAACGAAGAATTGTCGGCTGTTGCTTCTTTCTCGATGATGGGAAATTCCTTTTCTTCGGCAGATTCTTGCATCGTAAAAGTAACTTCTATGGGTTTTTCGCTTGCTTCGTCTTGTGATGGAGAGGTGGGCTTGTCTTCGATGTCGAAAATGAAAGCCTGGCTCTGCCAATCGAAGTCCTCCGTCAATTCCTCCTCGAAGTTGAAGAGGTTGTACTCTTGGACGTCGTCGTCGGAATGGTCAGAATTGGTTGGCAACTCCTCCCGTATGAAAGTTTCGGTTTCAGCAATCGGTTCTTCGAGCAAGCTCTCGGCGAGGGTGTTGATTGGGAAATTAGAAATTCCGAAATCATCTTCATCTTCTAAACGGAAGAAGTTTTTCCCTGTATCGGATGGTTTGGGCTCTTCCCGTAGTGTGCTTTTGAATGGGGATTCTCTGTTTCTCGAAAAGGAATTCGGCCTGTCTTCCAAAGCATATTTGATGGTTTCTGTAGTTCCTGTGTGTTTTTTATCATCGTTGGAAAATCCGGTTGCAATTACCAAAACACTGACTGCGTCGCCCAGTTCTTCATCTGTCCCGACGCCAAAAATAATGTCTGCCGTGTTGCCTGCTTCTTTCTGGATGTAGTCCATAATGACACCGATCTCATCCATCGTCACTTCGGAAACGCCGCTTCTGATGAGCAGCAGAACATTTTTGGCACCGGTGATTTTGTTGTCATTCAATAATGGCGAATCCAATGCTTTTTTCACGGCTTCCTCGGCTTTTTTCTCGCCGGTTGCAATACCGGTGGACATCAGAGCCGTGCCGGAATTTTGCAGTACAGATTTGGCATCGCGGAAATCGATATTGACATCGAAATAGCCGGTAATCACCTCTGCCATTCCTTTCGCAGCATTAGTCAGCACTTCGTCGGCTTTTGCAAAGCCTTGTTTGAATCCGAGATTTCCAAATTGCTGTCTTAGCTTGTCATTATTAATAACAATCAAGGAATCGACATTATTTCTCAATTTTTCGAGGCCGGCTTCCGCTTGATCTAATCTTCTTTTGCCTTCAAAACTAAAAGGCACGGTGACGATTCCAACGGTAAGGATTCCCATTTCCTTTGCGACTTTTGCAATCACGGGAGCGGCGCCGGTACCTGTTCCGCCGCCCATTCCGGCAGTGATGAAAACCATTTTTGTATTTTGACCCATTGCCGCTTTGATCTCGTCTATGCTTTCGATGGCGGCTTTTTCTCCAACTTCAGGATCTGCGCCGGCTCCGAGACCTTCGGTCATAGAGATTCCCAATTGCACCTTGTTCGACACCGGATTGTTGTCCAAGGTTTGGGCATCGGTATTGCAAATTACGAAATCCACGCCGTAGATTCCTTTTTCGTACATATGTTTCAAAGCGTTGTTGCCGCCCCCGCCAACACCGATGACTTTGATGATGGAGGAATTTCCTTTTGGCAGGTCAAAGGAAAAACCTTGTGTATTCGTTATATTGTCCATTGTAGTTTGTTTTTTTTAATTTATTTGTAAAATCGTTGGTTTAATTAATTTGCTGATTTGTAAAATTGTTTATTTTTTAGTTATGCACTTCAACGATTTTACAATTGATCATTATCGTTACTCTTCTACCTCTTCAAAGAATTTTTTCACCTTATCCAAAATGGATTGTCCGAAGGTGGGTCTGTTTCTTTTTACTTCTTCTTTTCGCCGCGCAACTGTCTCTGCCTGAGTTTGTTGCTGCGTCAGAATTTCCGGCTCATGATCTCGAATTTCATTTTCGTTTTGCGGCTTCAACTCTTCGATGATTTCCTCTTGCGTTGGAGATTTCTTATCTCTGATTTTAAGGCTTTCCATCAGTAAACCGATGGAAGTGGCAAATTCCGGACCTTTTAGATATTGGTTCTTGTCGTTGGCAATATATTCATTGGCAAATCCTATTCTGCTGTCGAATCCCATGATGTAGTTTGCTAACTGGCGAAGATTTCTGAGGTTTGATCCACCGCCTGTCAAAACGATGCCTGCGATGAGTTTTTTCTTTTGTTCAAAAGCGCCGTACGCTTTCAGTTCTGTATTCACCATTTCGAGAATTTCTTCTACACGCGCATTGATAATTTGAGCCAGGGCTTTCAGCGAAATTTCCTTATCCGGACGGCCGTGCAAGCCCGGAATCGTGACGTAAGTGCTGTCTTTCTCAAGTTCGGGAACCGATGATCCGAATTTTACTTTCAGTTGCTCGGCATGTTTCTCGATGATTGAACATCCCTCCTTGATGTCGTCTGTAATAATGCCGCCGCCGTACGGAATCACGCAGGTATGGCGGATAATATTGTCTTTGAAAATAGCGATATCCGTAGTTCCACCGCCGATATCAACGATTGCCACGCCCGCTTCTTTTTCTTCTTTTGTGAGAACCGCCTCGGAGGATGCCAGCGGCTCCAAGGTCAAGGCTTCCATCTCGAGACCGGCTTCGCGAACGCATCTTGCGATGTTTCGGATAGACCCCATCTGCCCCACCACCACGTGGAAATTGGCCTCCAATCTTTTGCCGTGCATCCCGATCGGTTCTTGGATTTCGCCTTCGGAATCCACTTTATAATCCTGAGGCAAAACGTGGATAATCTCTTCCCCCGGAAGCATTACCAGCTTCTTCACCTGGTCTTTTAGTTTTTCGATATCCTCTTCTGTAATATATTGATCCGGATGATCTCTCATGATGTAATCCGAATGCTGCAGAGAGCGGATGTGTTTGCCTGCAATGCCCACCGTCACCTTATGAATAGGCACGCCGGCGCTGGATTGTGCTTCTGCCACTGCGGACTTGATGGAGTTGATGGTTTGCGAAATGTTGTTCACGATTCCTTTGTGAACACCTAAACTTTTTGCTTTGCCCACGCCTAGAACTTCGATTTTCCCGTGAGCGTTTCGTCTTCCGACAATGGCGACAATCTTGGTTGTCCCTATGTCCAGACCTACTGAATAGTCTTGATTTTCCATTATATGCTCGATTTGATTTTTCTAAAATTTATTTAATTCAAAGTCGCAAGTTCTTTGTTGTTTTTGGAAATGCGTTTACCTTTGCAAAGGCATTCCAAATAAGCCAAGGACTTTTTATTTTTGATTATTCTACAATTACTCTTGCTTTTTTCTTCTTCTCAGTTGTTTTGGCAGTTGTTTCTTTCTTTTTGACAGAAGTTTTCTTTTCCGGTTTTTTCTCTACTTTTTTGGTTTCCGTTTTTGCGGGTTCCGCTTTGACAATTATTTTTTTCTCGGGGTTCGGTTCTGGTTTTTGTTCTTTCACCTGGGTTTTTGCAGGAGTAGATGCCGTCGTTTGTGCGGTGTTTTCTTTCGTTTTTTGGATTTCTATTTTGCTTGCATTTCTGAGAATGCTGTCGTTTTCTTTAAAATAAGGATTCAGCGTGGTCACGATTTGATTGTCGTATTTCAGCGAGATCTTTTTATATTTTTCCGGATTTTGGTTGATCAGGTATTTTTCGACAAAAGTTTTGAAACCGGTCATTTTGAAATCGATATGATTGAGATCGCCGATTTCCACCTTGTAATGTCCTTCGCTGGTCAGCAAATTATAATTTCCTTTTTCCTTGGTAATTCCGATGAAAAACTTTTTGCTAAATGGATCTCCATCGATCTTTTCTATCAATTGCCCTAGTTTTATATATTCCGAAGCTTGCACATCGCCCATTACCAACATAGTGGGTAGCGAGAAGTTACTTGAAATCGGGAACTCGACCCCGTTTTTATCCACATAGAAATCTCTTCCATTTTTATTGAGCCTGAAGGCCGGAACCCTTTGTTTGATGTCAACATTCAGGTTTCCGTTCAGGTTTAGATAAACATTGGCGCTGTCCACAAACGGGATTTGGTTAATTTTCTTCTCCAATTCCGGAATATCAATTTCGCCGACTTTCCTCGTTGGATTATATTGTTTTACGAGTTCTTTAATATCCTTTTCATCCACAAAATAAACCGGCGTTTTGCTTTGGATCATATTGATAGAGACATTTTCCATCTTGGCATCGTTGAAACGCTTCAAGGAGAAACTGAGCAGAAATCCAAAAAGGACCGCTGTCACGAGTATTTTCAATATTCTCCACTTGTTTTTCATTTTCTTTCTTTTTTTTGAACGCAACGAACGCTAAGATTTTTTTTCATTAATGCTGATTAATTTCGTTCGCAAAGGCGTTTCACTCAGCAATTCTGTTTATAGTTTATTCACCACTCTTTTCACTCTCTTTTAACGCAACGATCGCTAAGATTTTTTTCATTAATGCTGATTATTTTCGTTCGCAAAGGCGTTTCACTCAGCAATTATGTTTATAGTTTATTCACCACTCTTTTCACTCTCTTTTAACGCAACGAACGCTAAGATTTTTTTTCATTAATGCTGATTAATTTCGTTCGCAAAGGCGTTTCACTCAGCAATTCTGTTTATAGTTTATTTACCACTCTTTTCACTCTCTTTTAACGCAACGAACGCTAAGATTTTTTTTCATTAATGCTGATTATTTTCGTTCGCAAAGGCGTTTCACTCAGCAATTCTGTTTATAGTTTATTCACCACTCTTTTACTCTCTTTTAATGCAATGAACGCTAAGATTTTTTTCATTAATGCTGATAAATTTCGTTCGCAAAGGCGTTTCACTCAGCAATTCTACTTATAATTTATTTACCACTCTTTTCACTCTATTTTAACGCAACCAACGCTAAGATTTTTTTTCATTAATGCTGATTAATTTCGTTCGCAAAGGCGTTTCACTCAGCAATTCTGTTTATAGTTTATTTACCACTCTTTTCACTCCATTTTTAAATAATGTTGAGTGAAAATTTAAAATCATTCCCAATTTTAATTCTGTCAATCTCAAGTAATTTAGAAGTTGAAAAAAATGATAATCATTAATTTCCGAAACTGCTTTTACCTCGATAATCAATTTGTTTTCAATTAATAAATCAACCCTAAATGCTCTTTCAATTGTTAAATTTTCATACTCAATTTTAATATCTTTTTGTCTTTCGACAATCAATTCTCTTTCTTTAAGTTCGTAATTCAAACATTCTTCATAAACATTCTCATAAAGACCAACTCCAAGTTTGCGATGAATTTTCATTCCCGCATCAAATACAATACTTGAAATTTCGTTTTCTGTCATATTTTTTTAATTCAAGAAGCTCTAAGTTTTTTTGTTAAAATTGATTTCCCTTGCACCTTCATTTGCTGAGTGAAACGCCTTTGCGCCCGAAGCATATTTTCAATATTTAAAAAATCTCTTTGCGAACCTTGCGTTTAAATCAAACCCTCGTTAGCCACTCTACGATGCCATCATAAAGTGTGTCGATATTTCCGGCTCCGACGGTCAAAAGCACATCAAATTCCTTTTCTTTTATTAATTTAAAAGCCTCTTGCAACGAGCAGACTTTTTTGTTTTCAATTTCAATTTTTTCTGCTAACCACGCCGAAGTGATGCCTTCATATTTTTCCTGAAGTTCTCTTGCCGGATAAATATCCAGTAGCAATAGGTCATCTGCCTTTTCCAAACTTCGAGCAAAATCCTCCGCAAAATCTCTCGTTCTGCTGAACAAATGCGGCTGGAAAACCACCAGCAGTTTCTTAGTCGGGTAAAAGGTTTTTATCGAACCAATGACGGCATTCAGCTCTGTTGGGTGGTGCGCATAATCATCGATATAAATCTTCCCATTGTCGAAAATATGCTTTGTATATCTTCTTTTGATGCCTTTGAAACTGGCAATGGCCTTCTTCAAAGTTTCGAAATCGACCCCCAGATTGCTAAGAATTGCCAAAGCAGCGGTTGCGTTTTCGACATTATGAATGCCCGGAATTTCCCAAACAAAATCTTCGATTTCTTCCGTTGGCGTGTGGAAATCGAAATAGATTTTGTCGTGATCCATTCTCAGATTATCGGAATAATAATCCGCTTCCTCGTTCACGGCGTAAGTCAAATGACCTCGCCCGATGGCAATTCCTTTTCTCACAAAAAGCCGATGATCATCCGGAACCAACGTTGCAAAGGCGCGGAACCCTTCTTCAATCTGAATTCTGTCTCCATAAATATCCAAATGATCTGCATCAATTGAAGTGACGACCGCCCAATCCGGCGACAGATTAAGAAAACTTCTGTCGTATTCATCGGCTTCAACAACAGAGAATTGGTTTCCGTTGTAATCGAAATTGGATTTGAAATTCTCCGATATGCCTCCCAAAAATGCCGACGAAGGCAAATTGGCTTCTTTGCAGAGATGCGCGATCAAAGTGGAGGTCGTAGTTTTGCCGTGCGTTCCTGCAACGGCGATGCAATCTGTGTTTTCGGTAACTAGTCCGAGAACTTTTGCACGTTTTAGGATTTCAAAACTTTCGCTTGCGAAATAATCCAAAATGCCCAGTTTTTTGATGGCTGGCGTATAGATGACGAGCGTATTTTCTTTGTCTAAATTTTTGATTTTTTCATTAATGACATCTTCAAAAGCAATATCAATTCCTTCGGAAACTAGAGCAGCGGTGAGTTTGGTTTCGGTCTTATCATATCCCAAAACTCTTTTGCCATTGGCATGGAAATATCTTGCGAGCGCACTCATCCCGATCCCGCCGATGCCAACGAAATAGAAGTTTTGATATTTATTTAAGATGCCCATCGCTTGGTTTATATTTTTATATCTAAGTTTTTTAAAATCTCATCGACAATCTCTTCCGTCGCTTTTGGTTTGGCAAAAAACTCAAGATTCTGTGACATTTCTTTCCTGAGATTGTCATCTTCGCAGATTTCCAGAAGTGTCTGCCAGAATTTATCCTTCATTTCATCGTCTTTTACCATTCTCGCTGCATTTTTCTCCACCAAGGTCAAAGCATTTTTGGTCTGATGATCTTCTGCCGCAAACGGGAATGGCACCAACAGAATCGGTTTCTTCGCAACGGCCAATTCCGAAATTGCAATCGCGCCGGCTCTGGAAACTATCACGTCTGCTGCGGAATATGCCAAAGCCATATCACTGATAAATTCTCTCACGAGTATCTGGTTGTCGGTTGATGGTTGATGGTTGTCAGATTGTAATCTATCAAGTATATTTTGATAATCGCTTTTCCCGGTTTGCCAGATCAGTTGATATCCTTTGTCCTTTAATTTATCTAAATTGGCTTCCCAAGCGTGGTTCAAGGTTCTGGAACCAAGCGAACCTCCGACGGAAAGAATGGTTAATCTATTTTGGTTCAAGCCCAATTTTTCCTTCGCCAAATCCTTATCAATCAAATCAGTAATGATATTTTGCCGAATTGGATTTCCCAGGAAAAAAGTTTTCGTTCCCGAGAAATATTTCTCCATATCGGGATAAGCCGTAAAAACTGCTTTCGCTTTTTTTGCATTGAAAACATTGGTTTTTCCGGGCAGAGAATTCTGTTCCTGAATGAAAGTCGGAATCTCCATCTGCGCCGCAACGTACAAGGCTGGTCCGCTGGCGAACCCCCCCGTGCCAACCGCAAAATCCGGTTTGAAATCTTTAATAATTTTTTTTGCCTTAAGCAAACTGGAAACAATTTTGAAGGGCAGTCCGAGATTTTTCATAAGATTTCCTCTGTCGAATCCGGCGATGTTCAAACCTTCGATTTTGAATCCGGCTTGCGGCACTTTTTCCATTTCCATTTTGCCATTGGCGCCGATGAACAAAAACTCAGCGTCGGGAAATCTTTTCTGGATCTCCTGAGCAATGGCAACCGCCGGAAAGATGTGTCCACCGGTTCCGCCGCCGCTAAGTAATATTTTTAGTTTTTTGTTCATTAAGCAATATCATTTATTTCCTCCAAACTCTGTCTTTTGCCCAGTCCTTCTTCGTCATAAACCTGGATTCGCGAACTGACATTGAGAATGATTCCCAACTGAATGTAAGTTACCAACATCGATGTTCCGCCATAACTGATCAGCGGCAAAGGTTGACCTGTAACCGGAATCAGATTGATGGCAACGGCAATATTCATCGATAATTGGACGAAGATCATTAGTCCGATGGACAAAACCAGCAAGGTGCCGAAAAACGCAGGCATCTTGCTGGCAATCATCACAATCCTAATAATCATAATCATATAAAGACCGATGAGCACAAATGCGCCCATCCAGCCATATTCTTCTACGATGATGGCAAAAATAAAATCGGAAACCGACTGTGGTAAGGTCTGTTTTAATGCACTCTTTCCCGGTCCAATGCCGTTGAAACCGCCGTGAACAATGGCTGCTTTGGCTTGGTTGACTTGATAGTTTTTGGCTTTATCGACTTCATTATCGATTTCATTCACTTTTTTTCCGTCAAAGAAAACTTCGATCCTGCTCATCCACGTGTGGACGCGATTGCTTTTGATCAAATCCGTCTTCAGCGCCACAAACAAAAACATACTGATGAATAGAGCAGCGGTGACGATAAATCCCGCAATGTATTTGAAATCCAACTGTCCGATAATTAGAATCGCGATGGAAATGAGCAAGATCATCATTCCGGTGGAGCCATTGTCTTTGACCACCAAGCCAAATACAATCAGAATAGGACCGAAAATATAAATGATATTCTCCAGCGGAACCCGCTCTCTTTTGACCCGCTTGGAAAGATATCGGCAGAGATAGATGACGAGCATCAGATAGGCAAACGACGAGGGCTGGAAGGAAATCGGTGTTCCCGGAATCTTGAGCCAGCGAGAAGCACTTGCTCCTTCGATTTTTTGGCCCGTGAACATCGTAATCAATAGTAAACCAATCGTAAACAAAAGCAGAATAGAACTCAGTTTTCCGATATATTCGTACTTCACAGTTCCTACGAAACGCATAATTCCCAAACCTATCAAAACGAAAATAATATGCTTGAGAACATGGCCGGTTGTGGTGCCGTTGTTGACAATATATTCCAAATTGGAGCTGGCAGAATAAACCGGAAATACCGAAAGCAGGGAGATCAAAATGATCACCGACCAAAGGACTTTGTCTCCTTTCAGCAGCTCAAATTTGTTATCTGTATTTTGGTTTTCCATAATCCTATCCCAATTCTTTTTACAATCGGGTGGGTTTTAATTGTTAATAATTAATTCGTTTAATACTTCTTTTTTGAACTGATTTCCTCGGTCTTCGTAGCCATTGAATAGGTCGAAACTTGCGCAACACGGCGACAAAAGAACCACATCGCCTTTCTCCGCAATAGATTTGGAAACTTCCACGGCTTTCTGCATACTCGATGTGTCGTAGATTTTCGTTTTTTTGTCTTTGAAAAAATCGATAATCTTTTGATTGTCAATTCCTAAGCAGACAATGGCTTTCACTTTTCTTTTGACAAGATCTTCGATTTCTGAATAATCGTTTCCTTTATCTTTTCCGCCGACGATCCAAACGACCGGCTGTTTCATGCTTTCCAAGGCGAAATAGGTAGCGTTCACGTTGGTTGCTTTGCTGTCGTTGATGTATTTGACGCCTCTGATTTCTGCCACAGGTTCCAATCTGTGCTCAACCGCCTGGAAAGTCATTAAAGAATTTCTAATACTTTGATTGCTGATTTCCAGCAACTTGCCGGCGATGCTTGCAGCCAAGCTGTTGGCGACATTATGCTTTCCGATCAAGGATAATTCGTTGATATTCATTGTGAAACCGTCATTGACATTTACTACAAAATTCTCATCGATGGCATACGCGCCTTTTTCTAATTTTTCTGTCATTGAGAAAGGGACTTTGGTCACTTTCAAGTTTAGCTTGCCGAGAAGAGATTTGCTCATTTCATCATCTTTGTTATAGATAAAAAAGTTATCGGCATCCTGATTTTCTGCTATTCTGAACTTTGCCAAAGCATATTCTTCATAATTGTAATTGTACTGATCCAGATGATCCTTAGACAAATTCAATAGCAAAGAAATATAGGGCCTAAAGTTTTGAATGTTATCCAATTGAAAGCTGCTCACTTCCAAAACATAATAATCAAAATTCTCCTTGGCGACTTGCTTTGCAAAGCTTTTTCCGATGTTGCCGCCGAGTCCGACGTTGAAACCGTCCTCTTTTAAAATATAATAAATCAAAGACGTCGTTGTGGTTTTCCCATTACTACCGGTGATTGC
Organism: Chryseobacterium sp. SC28; assembly: GCF_003932955.1. GTDB lineage: Bacteria > Bacteroidota > Bacteroidia > Flavobacteriales > Weeksellaceae > Epilithonimonas. The sequence goes on along the minus strand of NZ_QOVY01000001.1, from coordinate 218,457 downwards.
GATGATTTTAGCATCTGTAAACTCCGATGCAAACTCGATTTCCGATGACAATCGGATTCTTTTTTCCTGAATCTTTTGAATCATATCAGCTTTTTTGGGGATGCCCGGGCTTTTTATAATCCAGTCGGCGTTGAGGATTTTCTCTTCCGAATGTTTCCCTTCTTCATAATCAATCCCAAGTTCATCGAGCTCTTTTTTGTAATTTTCGCGGATCCTTCCCATATCCGAAAGAAACACATCAAAGCCTTTGGCCTTTGCTAAATAAGCTGCACCCACACCGCTTTCTCCGCCACCAAGTATTACTACTCTCATATTATTTTTGTTGTAAAATGTATGATGTACAAAGTAAAATGACTTTTAAGTTGCGCATCATTTGGTGATTAATTTTTAATTTATTCTGTAAAAAATACGTTGTACATTATACTTTTTACATTTTACAATTCCCTATCTAGTTTTTAAAGTGATTAAGCAAATGATTGCCAGCATTACGCCCAAGATGATCATTCGGTTCACGATTTTGCTTTCGTGGAAACCTTCTTTCTGAAAATGATGGTGCAACGGCGACATCTTGAATAATCTATTGTTTTGGGCATATTCCAACCCATATTTTCTTTTTCTGTATTTGAACACCCAAACTTGCAGGATTACTGACAAGAGTTCTATCAGGAAAACCCCACACAAGACAGGAATCAGCAATTCTTTTCTCAGGATAATTGCCAAAACGGCGATCACGCCGCCCAGCATCAAACTGCCCGTATCGCCCATAAAAACCTGCGCCGGATAAGTGTTGTACCAGAAAAATCCGATGACGGCACCCACCAAAGCGAGGGCAAAAATGGTGGTCTCGCCCATATGCGGAAGGAACATAATATTGAGATAATCTGCAAAAATGATATTTCCGGAGAGGTAGGCAAAAAATGCTAAGGTCAATAAAATAACGACGCTCGTTCCGGCTGCGAGACCATCGATACCATCGGTAATATTCGCACCGTTGGAAACTGCCGTTACGATAAAAATCACAATCGGGATGAAGACGATCCAGGCCCATTCGTGCGCTTTGGCATCATCCATCCAAAAGAGAATGCCGCTGTAGTCGAACTCGTTGTTTTTGGTAAAAGGCAATGTGGAAACGGGGATTTTCTCCTCAGGCATAAAGTTTTGTTCTACATTATTTCTATTGATGACGCCTGCATCGGCATATTTTCTTTTCACTGTGATGTCTGGATGAAAATACATCGTAATGCCGACAATCAGGCCCAGACCGACCTGGCCAATCACTTTGAATTGACCGCTCAATCCATCTTTGTTCTTTTTCACTTTTTTGAGATAATCGTCCAAAAATCCGATGGCGCCCATCCATAAGACGGAAATAATTAAAAGAACGATGTAAACATTGGTGATTCTGGTAAACAACAAAACAGGAATGATGGTTGCCAAGATGATGATCAGTCCGCCCATCGTTGGCGTTCCTTCTTTCTGCTTTTGCCCTTCCAGACCGAGATCCCGTACCAATTCGCCCATTTGTTTTTTTCGAAGGAAATTGATTATCCGTTTTCCGTAAGCCAGCGCAATGATGAGCGATAGCAACACGGCCATTGCCGCACGGAACGAAATGTATTTGAACAAGTTCATACCGGGAATGTGGATATCGTGAGCGGTTAAATATTCGTATAGATAATATAGCATTCGTCTTAGTTTAATTTATTCATTGCAATTCTTACAAACTGAGGATTTGTGAACATTGTCTTTTTCCTATTACTCCAGTTTTCCAAATAATTAATAACCTCTTTCTCCTCAGTAATACTTTTCTCTTTCATAATAAAATCTATTGTTGAAAGTAACTCCAATCCAAATGCAGAATAGAAACCTGACAAAAATGCTTTTGTTTTTTCTGCTATAGCTTTATATTCATTATTTTCTGGTTTGGATAGGTATTCATCCACTTCTTTTTCAGATTCCATAACAATTCTTAATTCTTCGAAAGGTCTTTTATCTTTTGAGCTATATCCCATAATATAACTTCCGTTCAAATAATGTAAAACATGTTTTACTTTTCCTGAATATGGTCCATAAAAATTTTGCTTAAATTCTAACTTAAAAGCATCCTTTGCTCCAAAATTTTGTAAAAAATAGGCGATTTTTTCTGATGCAAATTCTGAAACAAATTCACCATTTTTAGCTAAATCATATAGAACTGATAAAAGCATTGCTCTCGCAGGCGTCAGTTTTACTCTTTCTTTTTTTAAGACTTCTGTTATCGTTGCATTCGGTTCATAAATAAGCACTTCTGCTTCGGTTTGCGATAAATATTTTTCTAAAATTGGTTTAACTTTATTCCAATCCAAACCACCGTTTCCAGCCCCTAATGGTGGAATAGCAATTGATTTTATATTTTTTTCTTTGATTACTTTAACTAATTCTACTAATCCAGCTTCGATATACTTATACTCTGAAGGTAAACGCCAGTGAGTTTTAGTTGGGAAATTTATGATCGTCTTCTTTCCTGACAGAACATTTTCTTCAGTTACCAAAAGCTGACCTACATTTAATTCTTTATTTTTACAGGCTTCAGAATACTTTTTGTAATTATTCGGGAAGGCATTTTTGAATTGTAATGCAATACCTTTTCCCATTACACCAACTGTATTCACTGTGTTTACTAAAGCCTCAGCATCACTTTCTAATAAATTACCTGTTATATAGTGTATCATATTTAAAAATAATAGTTAGGTTTAACACTAATTTGATTACCCTTGATTCCAAAGGCCTCCATTTTTCTTTTTGCATTTTCATTAAAAACAACATAACCTAGAATTGCTTTTTTATCAATATCTCCAAGAACTAAAAATTCTGCTTCCTTTCTTCTTTTTCTATCCAAATCATTTTCGTCTTTCCAATATTTTGCATTTACAGCATTCCAATCAATAATTTCATCTATATTCTTAATATCTGAAACATTATATTGAGTCGAAAATCCATCAACTGCGTGTCCATTTGTAAACACAAAATCAGCATTTTGTTCCATAATTTTTTGAACTGAACTCACACAATAGACAATATTCTCTGCGGGAGTTGGAATTACAAGGTTAAATCCTTTCTGAACCACATATAACATTGGTGTTCTAACTCCAAAATAGAAAGGAATATATTCTCCTAGAAGTTTTCCATTATCTAATAAAAAATTATTTCTTGTATTAATCAAACTATTATCGCCAATTGGGACAAAGTCAGGATTAGCATTTGGAGAATCGGAATGAGTAATCCCACACTGAAGAATATGAGGAATATTCTCAATATGTGTCATTCTAAATAGATATATTTTATCCAATTCTGCCATTACTACATTAATTTTACTTTCCCATTAATTTTAATAGTTCTCTAATCGTCTCTTTGTCATCAAAATGATGTTTCACACCGTTGATTTCTTGATACGTTTCGTGGCCTTTGCCCGCCACCAAAACGATGTCTTTTGGCTCAGCAAACTTGATGGCCATTTTTATCGCCTCTCTTCTGTCAGGAATCGAAGTGTACTTGCTAAAATTCTGCGGCTGAATTCCCGCTTCAATTTCTTTGATAATTTGAGCAGGATCTTCCGTCCTTGGATTGTCCGAGGTAATGATCGCCAAAGTGGATTTTTTCGTAGCAATGTCTCCCATTTCCGGACGTTTGGTTTTGTCTCTGTCGCCGCCACAACCGAAAACGCAGATCAACCTTTCGTTTTTGGTTCTGATCTCGTTGATGCTGTCCAGCACGTTTTCCAACGCATCCGGCGTATGCGAATAATCGACGACGAAGAAAATGCCACTGTCGGATTTTATCGTTTCGAAACGTCCGTTGACGCGGTGAAGCATAGAAATGGCCTGCAAAACCTCATCTTCATTCATTCCCAATTCCAAAGCAATTCCGTAGGCCAACAGTAAATTATAGGCGTTGAATTTCCCGGTCAAGGTTGTCCAGAATTCTTTTCCGTTAAAATTCAGCAGCATTCCGTTGAAATCCACTTCCAGCACCTTTCCGTGGAAATCTGCCATCGTTTTCAAGGCGAAGGTTTTCTTCTTGGCTTTGGTGTTTTGAAGCATTACCAAGCCGTTTTTGTCATCAGCATTCGTGATGGCAATCGCAGAATCTTCCAATTCGTCAAAGAATCTTTTCTTAGCATAGATGTAATTCTGAAACGTTTTGTGATAATCCAAATGGTCGTGCGTGATATTGGTAAAACCTGCGATCTTGAAATGCAAGCCCTCCGTTCTGTTTTGGACGATGCCGTGCGAACTCACTTCCATAAAAGCATATTCACAACCCATTTCAACTGCCTTTGCCAACATTTGATTTAATCTGATGACGTCTGGTGTTGTGTGAGTAGATGGGATAATTTCGTCCCCAATTCTATATTCAACCGTCGAAATCAGAGCAGATTGATAACCCAAGGTTTTGAAAATGTCGAATAGCAAAGTCGTCACGGTCGTTTTTCCGTTGGTTCCGGTAACGCCGATTACTTTTAATTTTTGAGAAGGATTTCCGTAAAAGTTAGAAGCCAAATGGCCCAATACTTTGGAAGAATCTTCAACTTTTATATAAGTCACCTCGCCATTAATTTCTGAAGGCAGTTCTTCGCAAACGATCACTTTCGCGCCTTTATCGATGGCGGAATTGATGTAGGAATGGCCGTCGGAAACCGTTCCTTTCACAGCTACATACAAAGAATTTTCCACAACTTTTCTGCTGTCGAAAACCACTTCGGACACTTCTCTTTCCAGAGTTCCAATGGTTTCTAAGATCGTGATTCTTTGTAATAAATCTTTTAATTTCATTTTTATTGATAGGATTTCGTCCTATTCTTTGTAATAAATCTTTTAATTTCCTTAACGTCAATAGGATTTCATCCTATTCTTTGCTAAGCCGTCCCGTTGGGACTTTTTCATAAATTTTAATTCTGGAGTTCCAAATATATTCGTTGATTTTTACCAATGTAAGAGCCTTCCGCGGGAAATTGTCCTTTAATCTTGCCAACGCCTTTATAATCAACACGGTAACCCAAATTTTCCAATTGCGGAATGACATTTTTCCCAATCATTCCCACGACGTTTGGCATCGAATCTCTTTTGACAGTGAGTTTCACATTTGGTTCCACCATTTTGTTGAGGTTCACTTTACGCTCCACCAACATTTCTTTTTCCACATTCAAAGGCGTTTTAAGGAAAGTTTTTCCCGCAATTTCTTTGAAAACCGGTGCCGAAACCGATCCTCCATAAAATCCCTTGGACGTATCCGGCTGATTGACGACCACGATACACGTATATTTCGGATTGTCGGAAGGATAAAAACCCGCAAACGAAGCCTGATAGCGCATCGGGCCGGGCAGCCAATATAAAATTCGCGCCGTACCAGTTTTGCCGGCAATTTTCAGATTCGGGGTATAGATGCTTTTCGCCGTTCCTTTTTCTACAGCTTTGGTTAGCGCACTAGTCATCATTTCGATGGCTTTGTCGGACGCCATTTTCTTCACCATCACTTCCGGTTTTGCTTCATACAGAATATTTCCGTCTTTCATTATTTTATCGATGAAAAGCGGCTTTACCATCTTGCCCTTGTTGGCAATCCCGTTATAAAAAGTCACAAGCTGCAGCAGCGGAAAACTCGATGAATAGCCGTAAGCCAATGATGCCAAAGTGGCTCTGTTCCATCGTTTGCTTTGAGGCGTCTGGATCGAGGGTTTTGCAATTCCGGGCAATTCGATCTGCATTTTGTCAAACATTTTCCAACGTTTCAAATGGTCGATGAAAACTTCCGGCTTGTCGGCATAATGCGTTGTAATGATCTTCGCTGCGCCCACGTTGCTGGATTTTGCCAACACATCGCTCACGTCATAAGTGCCACCGCCGTGGCCATCGGAAATCCGCTGTCCGGCATAAGTCCACACGCCGTTTCCGATGTTGACTTTCGTATTTTCATCAATAAAACCATCGTCCATCGCGGCTAAAAGGGAAACTGTTTTAAAGGTGGAACCAGGTTCCTGAGCGTCTTTTACAGTGTAATTGTATGCATCGACATACATCCCCGGTTCGGTTCTTCGTAAATTGACCATTGCGCGGACTTTACCGGTTTGCACTTCCATCACGACAACGCTTCCGTGATCGGCGTCAAATTTGATCAGTTGATTTTCCAAGGCTGTATGCGCAATATCCTGAATCCTGAGATCCAAAGTAGTGTAAACATCCTGCCCGTCAACAGGCTCGCGAACCTTCCAGTAATCGATTGGTTTCCATTGGGTTGCGTTGATTCTCTGTTCCAGTCTTTTCCCGTCTATTCCTGTCAGATATTTGCTGAATGCGCCTTCCAGCCCCGATTTGGATTCGCCATTGTCTGCGCCGATGGTGCCGGAACCGATTTGAATGGTAGCCAATTCTCTGTGAAAATTTCTTTCGACGATGAAACCGCCTTTGTTCTTGCCTTTTTTGAAGATCGGAAATTTCCTTATTCTATCGTACTCATCGAAGTCCAGACCTCTTGCTAAAAGGTAATATTGATTATTTTTTTGGTTCTGAGCATCCAGTTTTGCGCGGAAATAGCTTCTCGGCTTGTCGAACATTTTACTGAGAGAATCCGTCAGTGCTGCAATATTGTTGGTGTAGATAGTATCTCTCATCGATTTGAAATCCAGATAGATATCGTAGCGCATCACGGTGGTGGCCAAGATCGATCCGTCCGAAGCATAGAGATTTCCGCGGGCGGCTTTCAGAGTGGCTTCGCGATAGTTTTTGCTGATATAATTGTCTTCAAACTCCTTCACATTGGTGTTTTGAAGCACTAAAATTCTTGCTAAAAAAACCGCAAACAAAAAGAAGGCTCCGAGCACAAAAAGGTAGCCCCACTTGAGTGCGTTGGCGCGTTTCTTTTGGTAATCGTTATTCGGACTTCTCATCGGTACTGTCTGGTTTTATCAATAATTTGAGTGGATGGCTGTCTAAGCTCACGAGTGAATCCTGCACCATTTCTTTTCCCAACTCGGATTCCATTCTTATTTTTATCAGCCTGCTTTGTGCGTAGGCATTTCGGGATTTGTATTCTTCTGTTTCTTCTTTCAACTTGTTGATACGCTCTATTTTGGTGTTCACGTGGTGATTGGTGTAGATCATTATCAGCAACAGTCCGAAGATGAAGAGAAAATATTTATAATGGGCTTTTACCTCATCGCGGTTAAGAAAATTCCCCTTTATGATGTCCATAAAAGTGAGTTTCTTCTGTTTGCTTTGAGTTAATTTTGCCATTTTTTGGTTGTTTGTTGTCGGTTGACAGTTGTTAGATTTAGAATTTCTCCAACAACCATCTACTAAAAATCATCAACTATAATTTTGTTCCTATTCTCATTTTTGCGCTTCTTGCGCGTGAGTTTTCTTCTATTTCTTTATCATCGGGGACGGTTGCTTTTGTTTTCAGTAGTTCAAAAGTTTTTTTATAATTCCCGTAGATATCACGCTTTGGTTCGCCCTCGAACATTCCGTTTTTCAGGAATCTTTTTACCAACCGATCTTCCAAAGAATGATAGGAAATCACTACCAATCGGCCCTCCGGTTTCAAAACTTTATAGGACTGAATTAATAACTCTTTCAATGCCTCCAATTCCTGATTCACTTCAATTCTTATCGCCTGAAAAATCTGAGCGAAGAATTTATTTTGTTTGAAAGCCGGGATGTAGCTGAAAAGTGATTTCAAATCATCCGTCGTATTGATTTTTTTAGTTTTTCTGTGATGAACGATTTCTCTGGCCAACTTTCTGGATTCCCTTAATTCGCCATAATTGTATAGCACATTCGCCAGATCTTCCTCCTCATATTCATTGATGATTTTCTTAGCATCTATATTTTGCCTCACATTCATTCTCATATCCAAAGGCGCCTTGCTTCGGATGGAAAATCCCCGCTGAGCCTCATCAAACTGATGCGAAGAAACACCCAAATCGGCCAAAATTCCGTCCACGCTCGTGACGCCGTAAGCCAATAACGAATTCTCCAAAAACCTGAAATTCTGATTGATAAGCGTGAATCTGGGGTCATCAATATTGTTTTTCAGAGCATCCAAGTCCTGATCGAAAGCGTACAACTTTCCTTTTTCAGAAAGCCTGCGGAGAATTTCGCGGGAATGGCCGCCGCCGCCGAAAGTGCAATCCACGTAAATCCCGTCTGGATTGGTAACCAAACCATCGACACTCTGCTGGAGCAAGACCGGATTGTGATACATTTTTTAGGTTTTAGTTGATCGTTGTCGGTTGACAGCTCTTTTCTTTATTCTTGGTTCTTAGAATCTAAATTTCCCATCACATCTTCGGCGAGATTTGCAAAATCCATTTCGCTTACCACGATGACTTGTTCGTAGGATTCTTTATCCCAAATTTCAAACAATTCGCCGGCGCTTGTAATCACGATTTCCTTGCTGAGGTTCGCATACTGCGTCAGATCTTTGCTGATTTGCAAACGACCCACATTGTCCATTTCCACTGTTTTCACCCCGGCGGTAAACATTCTGACGAAGTCTGCGTTTTTCTTTACAAAACGATTCAGCGCATTAATCTTCTCCATCAGTTGGTCCCACGGCGCCATCGGATAGACTTCCAGACATTTTTGGAACACCGATCGCTTGACGATAAATGGTTGATCGGCAAAATTTTCCATCTGCTTCGTAAGCGAAGCAGGCAGTTTGATGCGCCCTTTGTCATCAATCTTGCACTCGTATGTCCCAATGAAGTTTTTCATTTGGAGCAAATTTATATAAAATTTTACCACATTTTACCACTTTTGCCCACAATTATACTTAATGTTTATAACTTTTTCATTTTATCACATTGTTGGCTAATGGTTTGATTTGAAATCGATTAAAGAAAAAATGAAAGAAAGGCTTTCCAATAAAGGTTTTTCTGCGCGCAGCATAAAAAAATTGAATGAAAATATTTGATATTTCAATCTAATCCACAAATCCTTATCTTTGATCAATGAATTATTTGGATGCACTTAACTGGCGATATTCTGTAAAGAAATTTGATGGAAAGAAAATTCCGTCGGAAAAACTGAACAATATTCTGGAAGCGGGCCGCCTGTCGGTCAGTTCACAAGGACTTCAGCCTTATCACCTTTTAGTCGTTGAGAATGAAGCGACGATTCAGAAGTTGGTGCCGGCTTTTTACAATCCGTCGCAGATCAAAACGTGCTCTCACCTCATTGTTTTGGTTTCTAAGACTAATATTAATAAAGCGTATGTGGACAATTACTTCAGTCATATTATCAACGAGCGCGGCGTCACTTTGGAGCAACTATCGGCTTTCAGAAAAAACATCAATGTCCTTTTGGAAACGCTGACTCCGAAAGAAATGGAAAGTTGGGCCGAGAAGCAAAGCTACATCGTTCTGGGCTCTCTTATAATGGCTGCGGCACTGGAACAGATCGACAGTTGCCCTATGGAAGGTTTCAAAGCCGACCTCTTGGAAGAGTTTTTGGACGTTGATAAGAAAAGCGAAAAAATTACCGTTGTTCTGGCTCTGGGCTATCGCGCAGCAGACGATCCTTTCCAAGATTTCAAAAAAGTGAGAAAACCTGCGGATAAATTCATCAAATTTCTGTAATTTTAATCTTTCAATTTCATAATATATAATGATAAAAACAGACGTTCTCGTCATCGGTTCCGGAATCTCAGGCCTTTCTTATGCCATCAAGATTTCCGAACAATTGCCGGAGACAAAGATCATCATCGTGACCAAAGCCAACGAAGATGAAAGCAACACCAAATATGCACAAGGCGGCCTGGCAGTGGTTACAGATTTCACCAAAGATAATTTCCAAAAACATATAGACGACACACTGCGGGCAGGAGATTACATCAATGACCCCGAAATCGTAAAAATGGTGGTGGAAGAAGCACCGCTAAGATTCCATGAAATCGTGGAATGGGGCGCCAAATTCGATCAGGAAAAAGGCCGATATGCCCTCGGAAGAGAAGGCGGACACACGGAAAACCGAATTGTACATCACAAAGACATCACCGGTTTTGAGATCGAAAGAGCGCTGCTGGAAACCGTAAAAAACTCTCCGAATATCGAATTGCTGGCGCACCATTATGTCATCGATCTCATTACCCAGCACCACGTTCCCAATAAGGAATTCGATAAAGAAAACCTCGACTGCTACGGCGCTTATATCCTAGACGAGAACAACAAAAAAATAAAAAAAATAACGGCCAAAATTACATTGGTTGCGACGGGCGGCGCAGGCCACGTTTACAGAAACACGACCAATCCCATTATTGCTACTGGAGACGGAATCGCCTTCGTTCACAGAGCGCACGGCAAGGTTTCCAATATGCAATACTACCAGTTCCACCCGACGGCGATGTACTCCAAAAGAGAGGGAATGCTCTTCCTGATTTCGGAAGCTGTGCGCGGGGATGGGGCAAAATTGAGAACCAAATCCGGAAAGCGCTTTATGCACAAGTATGACGAGCGAGAAGAATTGGCTTCCCGAGACATCGTTGCAAGAGCAATCGACAATGAACTGAAGATCAGCGGAGACAGCTACGTTGGCTTGGACTGTCGCGAAATGGACAAGGAAAAATTCATCCATCACTTCCCAAATATTTATCAAAAATGCCTGGATGAGGGCATAGATCCGATGAAAGAACCGATCCCCGTGGTGCCGGCTTGCCATTATTTGATGGGCGGAATTGAAATTGACAGAGATGGACAGTCCTCCATCAAAAATCTGTTTGCAGTGGGCGAATGTACCAATTCCGGACTTCACGGCGCCAATCGGTTGGCGTCCAATTCATTATTAGAAGGTTTGGTATTCGGGCATAATGCAGCGATGAAAACAGTCGAACTTTTAAAAGAAAACGATTTTAATTTTGATGACCTCAAGGCTGTCCCGGAATGGAATGACGAAGGGATGAAAATGATGGACGAAATGGTTCTGATAACGTACCTCCGAAAACAACTTCAGGAAATGATGAGCGATTTGGTCGCCATTGTGAGAAGCAATGCGAGACTGGAACTCGCGAAGAAAAAACAGCGCGAAATCTATGAAGCGGTAACTGAACTTTATAACTATTCTATCCTTTCGCCACAGCTTTCGGAATTGAGGAATCTTGTGAATGTTTCTTATTTGATTATCAAGCAATCATTAGAAATGAAAGAGAATAAAGGGGCGTTTTATAATAAGGATTTGGCTACGAAACCGCTTGTAATCAATGAGTAATTAACTGAAATATACTAAAACAATTGCGTGACGAAATGGACAATGCAACGCTTGGATTGATAATTTGCAAAACGAAAGATGACATTATTGCAGAATATTCTTTGACAGATTTGCACAAACCCTTGGGAATTTCTTCCTACGAATTAAGAAAAATATTGCCCGAAAACCTTAAATCTTCCCTCCCAAGCATTGAAGAAATTGAAAATGAGCTTAATAAGAACATCCACACCAAATGAAGAGACCCGCCTACGCCAGCGACAAAGTCCTGAAAGAATTCATCAAAACAGCTTTGGAAGAAGATATACAGAGCGGTGACCATTCTACGCTTTCCACCATTCCAAAAGCCCTGGAGCAAAAGGCACAGCTTATTGTAAAAGAAGATTGCATCCTTGCGGGAGTAGAATTGGCAGAAATTATTTTTAAATTTTTTGACAAAAATCTAAAAGTAGAAGTGTTCATTAAGGATGGCGAACCGGCAAAGAAAGGTGACATCGCTTTTATAGTTTCGGGAAAAGCAAGATCAATTCTGTCCACAGAAAGATTGGTTCTCAACTGTATGCAAAGGATGAGCGGCATCGCAACGATGACGCACGACTGGAACTCCCGATTGATCGGAACCAAAACAAAACTTCTGGACACCAGAAAAACTACGCCCAATTTCCGTGTATGCGAAAAATGGGCGGTCGCCATCGGCGGAGGAACCAATCACAGATTCGGATTGTACGATATGATAATGCTGAAAGACAACCACATCGATTACAACGGAAGCATTACCAATGCGGTGAAAATGGCGAGAGATTACGTCAAAAAAAACAAGCTAAAACTTAAGATCGAGGTCGAAACGAGGAGTCTCGATGAAGTAAAAGAAGCCGTGGCGGTTGGCGCCGACCGGATAATGTTTGACAATATGCCGGTAGAAATGATGGCAGAAGCCGTAAAAATCGTCAACAAGAAATCCGAAACAGAAGCCTCCGGCGGAATCGGGCGTGATATGTTAAATTTGGTGGCAAAAACAGGGGTAGATTTTATCTCAGCGGGCGCCTTGACCCATTCTTATAGCAATATCGACCTCAGTCTCAAGGCTTTACAGATTTAACATTCTATTAACAGATACTGACTATTTTTTTAAGACTTTTGCGACATAAAATCTTAAAAGAATGAAAATGTTATCGAAAAAACCGGCATTGGTCCTTATGCTGACGATGAGTACGGCAAGTTTTTACTTCGCCCAAACTACTCAGGATACACTGACACAGAGTAATGACATCGAACAAGTTGTGCTGACAGGCGTTGCTGACATCGCAAAAGACAGGAAGACGCCTGTGGCAGTTTCCACAGTCAAAGAAGCACAAATTGTCGAAAGACTTGGTAACCAAGAATTCCCTGAAATCTTAAACACCACGCCTTCCGTTTATGCTACAAAATCGGGTGGTGGTTTTGGAGATAGCAAAATTGGTATTCGTGGATTTGACCAAATTAATATTGCGGTGATGATAAACGGTATGCCCGTGAACGATATGGAGAACGGGGCTGTTTATTGGTCAAACTGGGCAGGTCTTTCCGATGTAACTTCGGCAATCCAAGTGCAGCGCGGTTTGGGTTCTTCCAAATTGGCCATCGCTTCAGTGGGCGGAACCATCAACGTTTTTACAAGATCAGCCGATAAAAAGCAAGGCGGTGTTGTAACGGCCGGCGTTGGAAATGACGGATATTACAAATCTTCCTTTGCTTACAACACAGGTAAGTCCAATAAAGGATGGTCTTCGTCCTTTTTGTTGTCTAGAACAGCAGGAAACACTTATGCTGACGGAACCAAATTTGAAGGTTATAATTATTATTTCGCACTGGGTTTTCAGCCTAACCAAAAACATGACTTTCAATTCACTTTCACAGGAGCTCCTCAAGAACACAACCAAAGAGCTTACCAGATCAAGCTTTCTGAACTTTTAAAATATGGTTCCGATGGAAAACCGGACAGAAGATACAATGCGGATTGGGGATATTTGAACGGAAGAGAATATTCCAACAGAGTAAACTACTATCATAAACCCATCATGTCTTTGAACTGGGATTATACGATGAGTGAAGATTCCAAATTGAATACCGTGGTTTATGCTTCTTTTGGTAGGGGAGGTGGTACCGGAGATCTAGGAAGTGTAGGAGGAAAAAGACTAAGTGCTTTCCGAGATGCAACTACCGGGCTTTACAACTGGGATGCGGTGGTCGCAGCAAACGAAGCTTCAAATCCTGATGCAGGACAGCTTATCAGAAGATCATCCGTCAATTCACATAACTGGTTTGGTTTGATCTCCAACTTCAACCACAAGATTACGGATAACTTCAATTTTAGCGTAGGTATTGACACCAGATATTATAAGGTTATCATTATCAAGTTGTTAGCGATCTTTTGGGTGCTTCCGCCTATAAAGATACTTCAAACAAAAATATCCCGCCCAACTACGTTTCTACTGTTTACGAGCCAAGACCGGACTGGAATCCTTTTGGCGGAAGCATTGACCCAATTGCCGACAGAATAGGCTATAGCAACGATGGTGAAGTCTTGTGGTATGGCGGTTTTGGTCAACTTGAATATTCTAATGACGACCTTTCTGTATTTGTACAAGGAGCGGTTTCAAACCAAAGCTTCCAAAGAATCGATAACTTTATCAAAGACGGAACCGTGGTCACCGCCGGAACCCTGCATACAAAAACCGGCTTCGAGGATATCGTGGGATATAACGTTAAAGGAGGTGCCAATTACAACATTAATGAAAATCACAACGTTTTCGCAAATGTCGGCTATTACTCCAAGCAGCCTTTCTTTAATGCCGTTTTCCCAAATAACCAAAACCTTGTCAACCCCTATTTAACCAATGAAAAAATCTTTGGTGTAGAAGCCGGCTACGGATTCCGCTCTTCTTTCTTCAATGCCAATGTCAACCTTTACAATACTTCTTGGAAAGATAGATTCCTCAGAAGAAGTGAGACTGTCAACGGTGTAAGAGGTTATTCCAACATCACAGGGATTACCGAAATCCACCAAGGAATCGAGATCGATATGAATGCGAAAATCAATGAGATGTTTGCATTGACAGGAATGTTCTCAATAGGTGACTGGAAATATGACGGCAATGCGCAAGGTAATTTGTTTAATGACAACAACGAACCGATGGACACGAACGGAAATACAGTCGCAGAACCGGCAACCTCCACCTTGTATCTGGACAAAGTTAAAGTAGGAAATTATGCTCAAACCACTGCCGCAGTAGGCCTCGATGTCACGCCCTTCAAAAACTTCAAATTCAATGCACAGTACAGATATGCAGATAATCTTTATGCTAATCTAAATGTGCTTAACTTCAGAACTCAAGAGGCCGCAGACAAGGGTTCGTTGAAATTACCTAGCTTTGGTCTGGTAGATTTGGGCGCATCCTATATGATTCCTCTGAACGATAAGCAGTCATTTACAATTAGAGGAAATGTATATAACTTGTTTGACACTTACTATATTCAAGAATCCTATACCAATATTCACCAAGGAGATAGCAATGCTGCCGGAACGACCTATGACGGGATCGATGTGGCAAACGAAGTTTTCTACGGATTTGGCACCACTTGGTCAGCATCCGTATCATTCAACTTCTAAATAAAATTTTTAATCATCACAAATCCCCTCTGTCGGGATTTTTTTTATCTTTGTCATTCAAAATTTTTAATATGGACATTTACAACATTCTATTGCAGGCTCACCGCGGTTTTGCCTACCTCGAGCTTTTGCTGGTGGCCGCTTTTGTAGTTCTTCTGCTCGTCACGATGTTTGGTTACAGCGGCAATATTTCGAAAGCCTTGCGAAAAGTGACCCTCTTCACGATGATCTTCTTCCACGTGCAGTTTCTTGTAGGAATTGTGATGCTGATTACCAACATTACAAAAGGCCTCGATATGGCAGCCGTGATGAAAAATGCCGATCTTAGATTTACCTATGTGGAACATCCTTTCTCGATGCTGATCGCCGCAGTTGTGATGACAATCATCAACAAAAAGCTGAAAACAAACGACAAATTGACCATCCCTGTTGTATCATTAGGATTAGTAGCTGTCGCGCTTTTTGTGTTCGCCTTCCCTTGGGCAAGGGTTTTCGGAGTTAATTAATCAAATGTCGGAGCCATCATCATTAATTATTAATTAATCATAAAACAAATGAAAGTAGCTGTAGTAGGCGCAACCGGAATGGTGGGACAAGTGATGCTGAAGGTTTTGGAAGAGCGAAACCTTCCGATTACCGAATTAATTCCAGTAGCTTCGGAAAAATCTGTTGGCAAAAAGGTCAAGTTCAAAGACAAGGAATTGACCATCGTCAGCATGACAGATGCTATCGCAGCCAAACCCGAGATCGCCATCTTCTCAGCCGGCGGAAATACTTCCCTGGAATTTGCACCAAAATTTGCCGAAGTCGGAACCGTCGTTATCGACAATTCCTCTGCCTGGCGAATGGATCCCACGAAGAAATTGGTGGTTCCGGAAATCAATGCCAACGTTTTGACCAAGGAAGACAAAATCATCGCCAACCCCAATTGTTCTACCATCCAGCTGGTAATGGTGCTGCATCCGCTCAATCAGAAATATGACATCAAAAGGGTTATCGTTTCCACCTATCAATCGGTAACGGGAACCGGCAAAGCAGCAGTAGATCAATTAAATGCCGAGATTAAAGGCGAAAATCCCGAGAAAGTCTATCCGTATCAAATCTTCAAAAACGCATTGCCGCACTGCGATGTTTTTGCAGATGACGATTACACCAAAGAAGAAATCAAATTGATGAAAGAGCCCAAGAAAATTATGGGCGACGACACTTTTAATCTTACTGCAACTGCCGTAAGGGTTCCCGTGCAAGGTGGGCACTCGGAGAGCGTGAATATCGAATTCGAAAATGAATTTGATATCGATGAAGTGCGACAAATTCTTTCCGAAATGCCCGGCGTGACGCTGCAAGACGATGTGAAAAGCAACCATTATCCGATGCCACTGTATTCCGAAGGCAAAGATGAGGTCTTCGTAGGAAGAATCCGAAGAGATCTCTCGCAACCCAAGACGCTCAACCTGTGGATCGTGGCAGACAATCTTCGGAAAGGCGCCGCTACCAACGCCGTGCAGATCGCAGAATATTTGGTGGCAAACAACTTAGTCTAAACTAACAAAAATCAAAGAATCTTCGAAAAAGCTCGAAGATTTTTTATTTTAACAATGGAAAACAGCAAGGCACAAAACACCAGCATCGCTTTTCAGAAATGGATCGCTGCAGTAGGCATCATACTTTTTGTCGGCAAAATAATTGCCTGGAAGATGACCAGCTCCGATGCTGTCTTTTCGGACGCGATGGAAAGCATTGTCAATATCGTGAGTGCCTTTATGGGACTGTATGCCCTGTATCTTGGCGGCAAACCCCGCGATGACAATCATCCATACGGACACGGAAAGGTAGAATTTGTCACCTCGGCGATCGAAGGTTCCTTGATTAGCATCGCAGGTCTGATGATTATTTATGAAGGGTGCAACAGTTTGCTCACCGGAAAAATTCTCAATAAATTAGATTGGGGAATCTGGATTATCGCTACAACGGCCATTGCCAATTATGTTTTGGGGTACGTCTCGATTCGGATAGGAAAAAGGCAGAATTCGGTGGTTTTAATTTCTTCCGGGAGACATTTGCAGTCGGACACTTTTACCACGTTGGGTGTTGTGGTAAGTTTGGTCATCGTTTACTTCACACAGATTTTTTGGATAGATTCGGTTGTTGCGTTGTTTTTCGGGGTTTATATTATAACCGTTGGTTACAAGATCGTGCGCCGCTCGCTCAGCGGAATTATGGACGAAGCCGATCCTGCTATGCTTGGCAGACTTGCGGAATTCCTCAACCAAAACCGGAAACCGGAGTGGATCGATGTGCATAATATGAAAATTCAGCAATTTGGAAGCCGGCTTCACATCGATGCTCACATTACTTTGCCTTGGTATTTTGATTTGAGAACCGCACACAACGAAATGGAAGAAATGATCCGAATCATTGTAGAAAATACGGAAAGAGTGGTAGAATTTAATTTTCATATGGACGATTGCAAGCCGACTTCATGCCCGATTTGCCAAATCGAAAACTGTCCCGTCCGTCAGCACGAACTCGTAAAAAAAGTGGAATGGAACGGCGAGAACATTTCTCAGCGCGACAAGCATACCATTGATAATTTAACGTTCTGAAATTATTTTCCTATAGTAAAAAATAGGAATGATTAAAAGCAAAGTTAAAGGCTGAATCACGAATCTTCTGATGTAAAACGCAAAGAGATAACCAAACCGGAATCTTTCCTCGATACAAATCAAATATAGTGGAAATACAATGATGAAAATTAAAACCATCAAAACCAAAGCCTGCAAGGTCCATTCTTTATTCTGAAACAAAAAATGAATAATCCAAAGGGAGAAAAAGGTGTTCAGCAAAAACCGATAAATATATCCTAAAATCAGTTTGCCCCATTCGTAATCCGGAAAAACCGCCGCGTGATCTGCAGATTTGAAATACCAAAGAAACGGATCATAAAAGAGCCTATCCTCCAATGCCCGGATGCCTACCAACCCAACTACACCTACGAAAACCAAAATCCACCTAAGCATTCTCGACTTTCTTGAGTGCAAAAAACTGAATCCAAACCAGCCAAAGAATGATGACGCCGCCGTAAATAATGGCAGGAAAAAGATAATCGTGACCCATTTTCTCGTATTGCGGATATTTCAAATAAATGATATTCAGCAGTGCAATTCTGAAAATATTCAGGACGTGAAGAATGACAAGACCCAACAAAACATAGAGAAAAGTTTTTGCGCCTTTGTAAAAAGCAAAAATAAATGCCGCAAAAAGAATGGCTACCGAAATCACATTGCAACCCTCCACCATTCTCGTTGTAAATTGCCCATTGGTTAGGAAAAGAATGCTGTGAAGTTTCATACTGTCCACCAATTGGGTGGGAAAGCCCAAAAAATCCTGTACAACCTCAACCTGCCAGGCCACCCATCTGGTGAATGGATCTACCACTTGGACGGCGTAATGATTGAGATAAAACTGATAAAGCATGACAAAAACAATGTAGATAACAACGAATCTCAACAAAATCTTCAGAACCGGCAGAAAATCTTTCATAGGGTAAAAATACAATTTTCCGTGGTTTCAAATTCTATTATTAATTAACTTTGTAATATAATGCAACATCAGAAATTTTTCGAAGATTTTGTCGGTCGCAATGCCGATTCGTTCCAAAAACTGCCGCAAAGCGGATCATCGAGGATTAACTACATTGCGACTTCCGCAGGGACAAAATATCTTGTTACTTACAACGAGAACATTCGCGAAAACGAAGCTTTTTTCTACTTTTCAAAATTACTCAAAGATCTGAATCTTAATACGCCAACAGTCTTCAAGATCAACGAAGACAAAAATCTTTACATTCAGGAATTTTTGGGCAGCAAGACTTTGTCCGAAATTATTTCCGCTGAAAAAGAATCCAATCGGGTCAAAAATTTGGTTCAAAAAAGTCTGAAATCGCTCTATGAATTGCAAACCAAAACGGCGGGGAAAGCAGATTTCAGCCACAGTTTCGAATATGAAAGATACGATAGCCTGCCGATAATGCACGATCTCTATTACTTCAAGAATTTTTTGATTGATGTTTTGGAAATCGAATATCACAAATCTACTTTGCTGAAGGAGTTCCAGAAGATCTCGGAGGTCGTTCAGAAGCAAGCCCCGAAGGTGCTGATGATTCGGGATTTCCAATCGAGAAATATTTTGGTGGATGACAAGGACGATGTTTTTTTTATCGATTATCAAGGTGCGATGGAGGGTCCGGCCGGCTATGATGTCATTTCCTTTCTCTATCAGGCCAAAGCTAAGTTTCCGGAGGATTTCAAAGCAGAAATGCTGGATTATTATTTGTCCTTTTGGCAAACTGAATTCGACAGAAAAGCGCTAAAATCATCTTTCCATTGGATGATGCTGATGCGCTTTTTGCAGGTCTTGGGTGCCTACGGATTCCGAGGTTTGATCCAGCGGAAACCGCACTTTTTGGAAAGTCTTTTCTTGGGAATCGATAATATTTTTGAATTGAGTACGGTCTGGACGCAGATTTCTACGGACTTCCCCGAGTTGTACGCCTTGATTCAGAAGCTGAAGACTCAGGCTGCCCGGTTGAAGATTGAAGCGTTGATTATCGAATAATACAAAAACAAAAAACCCCAGAAATTGTCAATCTGAGGTTCTTTCTGAATATCTCCAGGTTCTCTAATTATTTAATACACTTAATCTGTCTGCTTTTACGATTCGTTTTGCGAATCTGAATTTGGGACCCCAATAATTATCATCCAATGATGAAACCATCACGCCTTTGGAGGTGGCGGCGTGGATGAATTTGACTTGTCCGTCTGCGGTAATTTCTTCGACGATCCCGACGTGTGAGATTCTGCTTCCTTGATGCGAGAAAAAAACCAAGTCTCCTTTTTGTAATTCTTTTTTGTCAACAGAATCGCCTTCCTGAGACTGTGCTGCTGCTACGCGAGGAAGATTCATCCCGGCTGCTGCACCAAAAACGGACAGCACGAATGCCGAGCAATCTATTCCTCTTCTGGTAGTTCCGCCATATCTGTAAGGTGTGCCAAGGTAGCTTTCCGCTTCAGACAAGATGTTATCAATGGTGTTGCTATAGCTGATGGCATTTTCTATCACCGATCTTTTGATTTGCTCATTGGTATTGGCAATGGCTGCCAGAACTTGTTGTCCTTTATTGGCCTGAATTTTAGGAACAGCTTTAATGTCCAAAGATTCAAAATTGGCATCCGTTTTGTATGGTTTATTATTAGAAACCACATAGTTGGAAACGCAAGATTGCAGCGAAAAAAATGTGGCGACAAATAAAAAATAAACTTGAATTCTTTTCTTCATATATATTTAATTATTTGTTAAACTTGAGTTGATTTTTTGTGATGCATAGCAAAATTAGCCATTACTCTCTGAAGCTTCCTTCATTTTGGTATGGCAATGCTTTAGTTTAACATATTTTAACAATCTCAAGTAGAATGTTAAAGAAAAACAAACCGCAAAGCCTTTATTTGGACTTTGCGGTTTAATTTTTAGTTAAGATTTGTTAACATTTATTTTATTTCGTAAATAGGAGTTCTCTATATTTGGTCATCGGCCACAGTTCATCGTCCACCATCATTTCCAAAGCATCCGACGGAACGCGAATATTTTCGAATAAAGGAATTACTTTATTGCAGTATTCCTCGGCTTGTCGCTGGCTTCCTTCTGTGTTTTTCGCTATTTCTTTGGCCGCCAATAATTCATCAACTCCCAATTTGATTTGGGAAACGTTTCGTGAAATGTCCGATATCAGGCTCAACTGTTCTTTGGCTAAAGTCTTAAATTCTTTTTCACTGAAGATTTCTTTCAGGCCTTTGACGTTCTCGATTAATCGGTTTTGATAATTGAGCGCGGCAGGGATAATATGATTTCTCGCGATGTCAGCCAGCACACGTGCCTCGATGTCTATGACTGCAGAATATTTCTCGAGTTTGATTTCGTTCCTTGCCTCGAACTCGCGGTGCGAATAGATTCCCAATTCTTCATACAGCGCAACGAATTTTTTGTCCATTTCTTTTTTTAGTGCTTCCGGTGTCGTTTTCAGGTTGCTAAGACCGCGTTTCTTGGCTTCCTGAGCCCAGTCGTCGGAATATCCATCCCCTTCAAACATAATCTTTTTCGATTGTTTGATGTATTCTCGCAGGATATTGAAAATGGCTTCATCTTTCTTGAGGCCGCTTTCTATTAGTGCATCTACCTCGGTTTTAAAAGTTTTCAATTGTTTTGCGACGATGACATTCATTACCGTCATCACTTCGGCACAGTTGGCGGAGGATCCTACGGCTCTGATCTCGAATTTGTTACCGGTGAAGGCAAAAGGAGAAGTCCTGTTTCGGTCGGTATTGTCCAAAAGGATTTCAGGAATTTTTCCAACCACATTCAGTTTCAATTCTGTCTTTTCCTCGGGAGATAATTTTCCGTCGGTCACTTTTTCCAGCTCTTCCAATACGCCCGATAGCTGACTTCCTATAAAAGCCGATATAATGGCCGGTGGTGCTTCATTGGCACCTAATCTGTGATCGTTGCTGGCCGAGGCAATGGATGCTCTTAATAGATCTGCATAATCGTGAACGGCTTTCAAGGTATTAACAAAAAAACTCAAAAATTGAAGATTTTTCTTAGGATTTTTTCCCGGACTAAGAAGGTTTTCACCGGTATCCGTTCCCAGGGACCAATTGTTGTGTTTTCCACTTCCGTTGATGCCTGCAAATGGTTTTTCGTGGAACAAGATATGGAAATGATGCTTGTGGGCAATGCGCGCCATAATGTCCATCAATAATGAATTATGATCTACCGCCACATTGACTTCCTCGAACATCGGAGCCAGCTCGAACTGGTTCGGAGCCACCTCATTGTGTCTTGTGGTGACGGGAATCCCCAGTTTCATACATTCGATTTCGAGATCTTTCATAAAGTTCATCACTCGGGTAGGAATGGAGCCGAAATAGTGATCGTCCAGCTGCTGACCTTTCGCCGGAGAATGCCCCAGCAAAGTTTTGCCCGTCAAAACCAAATCCGGACGGGACTGGTACAAAGCTGAATCGACGAGGAAATATTCTTGTTCCCATCCCAGCGTTGGAGAAACCTTCGATACATTCTTGTCAAAATAAGATTTCATAACGTCGGTAGCCGCTTCGTCCACCGCATTCAACGCTCTCAAAAGCGGTGTTTTATAATCTAAGGTTTCGCCGGTGTAAGAAATAAAAATCGATGGAATACAAAGGGTGGTTCCCATAATGAACGCCGGCGACGTTGGATCCCAGGCGGTGTAACCCCTTGCTTCGAAAGTATTTCGGATGCCCCCATTTGGAAAAGAGGAAGCGTCCGGCTCTTGCTGTATCAACATCCCGCCACTGAATCTCTCAATCGCCCGGCCACCCTCGATGGGTGTGAAGAAGGAATCGTGCTTTTCTGCCGTGGCTCCCGTAAGCGGCTGGAACCAGTGCGTGTAATGGGTCACGCCTTTGGACATAGCCCAATCCTTCATAGCCACAGCCACTTGGTCTGCGATGTGTCTTTGGATTTTTGTTCCTTTTTTAGAAGCTTCCATCAGCAGTTGGAAGGCCTCCTTGGTAAGATATTCTCTCATCGTTTCTTCGGAGAAGACGTTTTGACAAAACAATTCCGATAGTTTTGCGGGAACTTCTACGAAATTATCTCTTCGGTAATTTCGGAACGGAAGTTCGGCTAAGGCTTTAAATCTTAATGTTGACATAAAATTTTGTTGTTTTAACGAGGCAAATTTACACAAAATATAAATCGAAATAATGTAACCCCTAAAAAAATGCAGCCGTATCAATTCAAATAATTTCTTTAAGATCCGATAACCCTAAAAAAATCTAATGATTTCTAAAAAAAAGAAAAAAGCTTTGTTTAATGATTGTTATCCGAATATGAATAAAATTTATTCCGGGAATTATTTTTAGAACCTTTTGAGAAAGATTAATTTTAACAAAGGCTTTAATATTTTCAATCAAATCGATTAATCATTTGAGTATCAATATGATATAATTTATTTTAAATTTTGTATCTTCGCACACTTTTATAAAAATTTCAAATATATGGTAAATTCACGAGCAAGAGAAACCACCGAAGCTATCGAAAGATTGTACATCTCGATGAGACACTTATTCTACCGTGGGTTTTTCAAACCTGCAGGCGTTTCGGGGGAATCGTTGAGAAAACTCCTGATGGTCATCAATCCCGAAATCTACGGCAGCATGAGCATTCCCAACAAAATAGAACTGAACGGATTGCTGTATGTTCTAGACCGTCTTCCCGAAGGCATCGAGGAGTGTTCTTTCATTCACTTGACTTCCGACGAGGGTTTTGATAAGGGAAGTTTTGAACCAATCGTTCCGAAAAAGCGCCGAAGAAACTGCTACCGAATCGATGAACACCAAATGAATATCGAAGTCCTGCTGGGCCGTTCGGAAATATATGACATCCTTACACATCTTACGTTTCTCTATTTGGAAGCCGACAAAATCAGAAATTTGGGTTTTGATTTGGAGGATGAAGGCCGCCCAAGGCGCCTTTGGAAAATCATAGAAGAAGTGGCAAAAGGCGGGAAAAAGCACAGCCGAAAAGAGAAAGAAGTCGCCCTGATACATTTATCCTCTTTTTTGGGACGCACTTTTGACGAAACGCTTGATGCCTACAATAATTTTGGAGATGAAAGCAATCCCGACCGTTTATTCAAAATCATCTACCAGCTGGGACATGTCAGTCTGATGGATTGGAAAGAGATCAACGAACGCGAAATTTATTTCTCCTCTATTCTTCAGGAAAGAGTTGGTCACCACCTTTTCGGGGAAAAATGGGCCAATAAAATCAAGCAGGTTTTGGTAGAGAATAATCTGCATATGCGTCCGCTTCACATCATCAGCGCCAATATGCACTCGGTAAAAAATATGTTATTTGCCAATGACGCCCTTAGCAAAAAAGGAAACAACCAAGTTGATTATAAGCTATTTGCAGACATCAGCAACAGCAAGGAGCTGCAGACCAAAGTGCTGGATCACGCCTTGCAGGAAGGAATGATCTACATCGATGATCACAGCGGTAGCAATATCGATGTGCAAATCATCGATCTAACGAAAACGGAACTTAAAAATACAATTTTCGCGGGACAAAAATATACAGGGGACGATGTGATTTTGGTTTTCGATTATGCTTTCGGCGAGCAGGCTTTTGAGGTAATGGATGAATTATTGAGACCCTACGAAGTTCACGAGGAAGTGTATATGATGAAAGTAAAATCGATTTCCATAATGGGAAAAGCCGGAATCCTGACGGGAAGCAAAGGCGATATAATGATTCCGACAGCGCACATCTTCGAGGGAACTGCCGATAATTACACCTTCGAAAATGCTCTGAAACTAGAAGATTTTGCAGACGATGAGATCAAAGCTTTTGAAGGTCCAATGGTGACGGTTTTGGGAACATCGCTCCAAAATAAAGACATTCTGTCTTACTTTATGACCACTTCTTGGAAGGCCATCGGGCTGGAAATGGAAGGAGCACATTACCAAAAAGCGATTCAGGTGGCGAGTAAAATTCGGCATCACATTTCTCCGGATCTCTTTGTGATGTATGCTTATTACGCTTCGGACAATCCTTTGGAAACCGGCAGCACGCTGTCTTCGGGCGGGCTGGGGCTTACGGGTGTAAAACCGACTTATATGATCACTCATAAAATCATCGAGAAAATCCTCAGTCACCCATAAAAAAAGGCGGTACTTCGCAGATGAAGTATCGCCTTTTTGATTTTTATTTAATCTTGGATAACGCATCCACCGTCTCCTCGAGATAGAAATCGCGTTCCAGATTTTTTCTCCAGTTTTCTGTTTTTTTGGCAAAGGCCTCATCTTTTTTGATTCTGATGGCTTCTTCGGGATGCAACGTAAATTTCAGTCCGTTATTGAAGTCGTCCAAACTTTTGAACTTTTCGATCTGCGCTTTACGCGTTTTCATCAATTCATTGAATTTGGTTTGATTGAGCGTGATGGTTTCCTCTTTGTCCAGCGCTTCTTTCCATTCGGCAGATTCTTGCAGCAACTTATAGTTGTTATTATTGGCGAGTTGCTTTTCTATTTCTGCTCTTAGTTGAGGAATATTAAGAGGAGCCAACTTTTTATAGCTTGCGGTTTCTATTTTGTCCCAAGGCAAAGCATAAGGATCATAGCGTTCTCCAATTTCAGCATAGGTATAGAAATCTTTCATCTTGATGTCAGATTCGACTCCTTTTCTCTGTGTAGATTCTCCGCTGATTCTGTAGAATTTTTGAATCGTCAGTTTCAGCGAGCCAAAGTCTTCATTGGTATTCAGGAATCTGTTGAGATCGACAAAGGTCTGAACCGTGCCTTTCCCGAAAGAACTTGGTGAACCGATGATGACGGCTCTACCGTAATCTTGCATTGCCCCTGCAAGGATTTCCGATGCCGATGCCGATAACTCGTTTTGCATAATAATTAATGACCCCGTCCAGATAGGACTATTGGACTTGTTGCTAAGAACCTGCACTTTGCCACGCCCGTCTTTGACCTGTACATAAGGCCCCGCGTTCATAAACAGTCCCATAATGTCGCCCACTTCGGTTAGCGATCCACCGCCGTTATTTCTAAGATCCAAGATGATGCCTTCTACATTTTCTTTTTTCAGTTTGATAAGTTCCGCTTTGATGTCATCGGAGGCATTTCTGCCCTGCGGATCGGCAAAATCGACATTGAAACTTGGCAGATAGATGAATCCGTATTTTTTGCCGCTTTTAGAATTCACGATGATACTTCTTGCGAACGTGTCTTCTATCGCCACTTCTTCGCGGATCATCGTCACCTCTTTTACGGTTTTGTCCTTTTTCTCAACGGTCAGGGTTACGGGTGTGCCTTTTTCGCCGCGGATGAGTCTCACAGCCTCGTCGGACAGCATCCCGACCACATTTACCGGTTCTTCGTCCGGCTTAGATTTCACTTTTAAGATTTTATCGCCCTCGGATAATTGTTTGGATTTCCAAGCTGGGGCTCCGATTGTCAACGGTCCTAAGTAGAGATAGCCCTTTTTTTCCTGAATGATCGCCCCGATTCCGATTACTTTTCCGGTGAATTGCATATCAAATTCCTCCTTATTTTTGGGTGAAAAATAGTTGGTATGCGGATCAAATGTTTCTGTATAAGCATTCATATAAACAGAGAACCAGTCCATTTTTTTTCTTTTCTTGAATCTTCGGAAAGAGTCGGTGATCAGATCTTTCACTTCCAAGGTAGCTTTTTCGCGCTTCTTTTCCATAGAAAGCGGTGCATATTTGATGGTATCAGGAAGTTTGTTGGCAATCACAGAATCTTTTTTCTTTTTCTGGGCTTCTTCTTTGCTGGTGAGCGTTTCCATTTCCTGCAAGATGTTGTACTTGATGTACTTTTTCCATTCGTTGTACTGCTGTTTGGCATCAGCAGGATTCGTCCTTTTCTTGGGCTCGAGGATCAATTCGTCATCTTCATCCAGATTAATAGGTTTCGAAAGGATATCCTGAGTCATTTTATCGATCTCATCTACACGCTGATAAAGCCTGTCAATCGTCAATTTATAAAAAACGAGATTGCCATCATTCAGATAATCATCGAGTTTTGTATAATGTTTTTTGAACTCATCCACGTCGGATTGGAGGAAATATCTTTTAGACGCGTCCACATCTTCCATATATTTATCAAAAACGTCCTGAGAATAGGCGTCGTTTATAGGTTTGGGGCTGTAATGCAGATATGAAAGAGTATTTTTAACGCTTACCATTATGGTTTGCATTTTTTCATCATCATTTTGTGGCGAGTTGAAACAGAACATCAGCGTCATCAGTGGCGCAAACATCAGCAGTTTTTTGAACTTGATTTTCTTGAACATAAATTTAATCGATACTTACTTATTAGTCAAATTTTTCTTTTGAATGTTACGGTGGTATTCAAAAACGAAACCAAATTTAACACCTTATTTTATTTTACTCGTTATAAATTGGTTATTTTTGAGATATTTTTGAAAATCTTGTAAAAAGATAAAAAATAAACGAAATTATGAACAAACCATTGATACTGGTAACCAATGACGACGGCATCATAGCTCCCGGAATTAGAAAATTAGTAAACATAGTGAATCAAATCGGCGAAGTCATCGTCGTAGCGCCCAACTCTCCGCAAAGCGGCAAGGGCCACGCCATAACCATCAACTCTACTTTGAGTTTCGAAGAACTGCATCTGGACGGGCCGCAAAAGGATTTTTCTTGCTCCGGAACGCCCGTGGACTGCGTGAAAATGGCCTTGGACAAAATCTTGCCAAGAAGACCGGATCTGGTAGTCTCGGGCATCAATCACGGCGCCAATTCCTCCATCAATGTCATTTATTCCGGAACGATGTCTGCCGCGGTAGAAGCGGGCGTAGAAGGTTTGCAGTCCATTGGCTTTTCTTTAGCCGATTTGAAATGGGAAGCCGATTTTGATCAGTCCGAGGATTTCGTTAAAGACATTATTCTCAAAACTTTAGAAAATCCTATGCCCAAAGGTGTGGTGCTGAATGTGAACATCCCAAATCTGAAGAAAGATGAAATAAAGGGAATCAAAGTCTGCAAACAGGCCAATGCCAAGTGGGAAGAAAGCTTCGACGAAAGAACCAATCCGCACGGAAAAAAATATTACTGGCTCACGGGATACTTCAACAATATGGACGAGTCTGAAGATGCCGACGAAACCGCTCTGGCAAACGGATTCATCAGCATCGTTCCGGTCAAATTCGATTTGACAGCGTACGAATATATGGACGGACTGACCAAAATCTATGAATAAATTTCTATGACAGATCTGCCGGGCCTTGCCATCAAAAATTTCTACCAAAAAACCGGCAGGGGAAAACTCTACGTTCACGACACTTTTGGCCCAAAAGTAGAAATGCCGATTTCTCTCTACTTCCGAAACGAAAAACAATTGCCAAAACTCGAAAGAATAGCGCTTCGGCTTTGCAAAGGCAAAACTCTGGATATCGGTGCAGGCGCAGGTAGCCACGCGCTGATTTTGCAAAACAAAAATCTGGACGTCACGGCGTTGGAAATCTCGCCGGCCGCTTGCGATGTGATGACAAAAAGGGGTCTAAAAAAAGTGATCTGCGAAGATGTTTTCCAATTTGATGATGAGAAATTCGATACACTTTTGTTATTGATGAACGGAATAGGATTATGCGGAGATTTGATTGGTTTTAGAAAATTCCTCAAAAAAGCTGAGACTTTGCTCAATGAAAACGGAATTTTAATTTTCGATTCTTCGGATATCGGTTATATGTTTGAAAATCAAGAACTTCCGAAGGATAAATATTACGGCGAAGTAATTTGCAGATACGAATATCAAAAGCAGTTCACAGACTGGTTCGGTTGGCTTTATCTGGATTTCAAAACCTTAGAGGAAATCACTTCGGACGAAGGATGGAAATCAGAATTGATTTTTGAAGATGAGAATGATCAATATCTCGTCAAATTATCCAAAAAATAAAAAAACCGCCAATTGAAGGCGGTTTATACTTTGTTCATCCTGTTTTTTACTTTGTACAATCTTAATTAAAAGCATTATCGTAAGCCATCGATGAAAAATCGATTTTGACAATGGCTTTAGAAGGGATGGGATCGCCATTGCATTTGGCCGGCGTCCACGTTTTGTTGACTTTCTTCACCGCGTCTTTCAGATCCTCTAGAAACGCTTCGCTGTTTTCAACTTTTGGTCCCGCCTCCAATTTCGAAAGAACACCCTCTTTGGTGATATCCATTTTTACAAAAAATAAACCGTTGATCACATAGGTTTTCCAGTTCACGTTTTCCATCAATTTTTCTTTCAGATCTTTGATGTAAGCCTCCGAGCCTCCGGGATATTTCAGTGTTTGGAACTTAGAAGGGTCGCAAGAATTGTCTTTGATTTGATAAATTCCCCGAACGTTGTAGGCCACCGCGCTAAGGGAATTGTCCATCATTGGAATTTCGATGTTAAGAGACTCTTCCACATCGCTGTTTTGGGCAAAAGCGAGGGAACTCATCAATAAGCTTACCGAGAGTAATAGTAATTTCATAGTTTTTGATTTCTCAAGATGAAAGAAAATCTGTGCCAAACCGAAGCGATTTGCAACTTATTTACAACACTTCAATCTGGTTTTTCAACAGATCTTCAAACTCGTCTCTTTTTCTAATGAGATGCGCTTTTCCGTCCAAGAACATCACTTCTGCAGGCTTCAGTCGGGAGTTGAAATTGGAACTCATCTCAAACCCGTATGCTCCGGCATTTCTGAAAACGATAATGTCGCCTTCTCTTACTTCATTTATTTTCCGATCCCAAGCGAAAGTATCTGTCTCACAGATGTTTCCGACAACCGTGTAGATTCTTTCCGGACCTTTAGGATTGGATAAGTTTTCGATAATGTGATAAGAATCGTAGAACATCGGCCGAATTAAATGATTGAAACCAGAATTGACGCCCACGAAAACCGTTGCAGTGGTTTGTTTGATGACATTCGATTTTACCAAGAAATGACCGCTGCCGCTTACCAGAAATTTCCCAGGCTCAAACCAAAGCTGGAATTTTTTCCCGGTCTCTTCCTCATATTTTTTAATCGCGTTTCCTACTTTTTTCCCAAGCGATTTTACGTCTGTTTCGATTTCGCCATCTTGGTAAGGCACTTTGAAACCGCTTCCCATATCCAGATATTTCAGATTTGGGAAATGCTCTGCCAACTCAAACATAATTTCAAGACCTTGGAGGAAAACGTCCGGATCCTTGATTTCGCTTCCCGTGTGCATATGAAGACCTTCCACATTCAGGTTTGTAGATTTCATCACACGTTCGATATGACGCATTTGGTGAATCGAAATTCCAAATTTAGAATCGATATGTCCGGTCGAAATTTTGTGATTTCCGCCGGCATAAATGTGCGGATTGATTCTCACAAAAATCGGATAAGCACCACCATATTTGGTTCCAAATTGCTCAAGAATCGAAATATTGTCAATATTAATATGAACATTATGAGACATTGCTTCTTCGATCTCAGCCAAATCCACACAATTTGGCGTGAATAGAATTCTTTCGTTGGAGAAACCAGCTTTAAGTCCCAATTTCACCTCATTGATAGAAACGCAATCCAAAGAAGCGCCCAGTTTTTCTACGTACTTCAGGATATTGATGTTGGTCAAAGCCTTTGCAGCGTAGAAAAAACGCGTGGTCTTCGAGAAAGAAGAGGTCAGCTTTTTATACTGCTCGCTGATGGAATTAACGTCATAAACATACACGGGCGTCCCGAATTCTTTTGCTATACTTAGCAAGTCCTGATTGGTCATAATCTCGATTTTTAAAAATAAAAAGGCAGATTCTTGTATAAAGAGTCTGCCACAATAAGTATCTTATGCACGCCACTCCTTAGACATTCCAAACCTTGGAAAACCTTACAGCTCCCTTTTTTCCGATTTTGCTTTGTTTAAAATATGGCATGGCTTGTTGTTGATAAAATTTTGGCAAAATTAGAGTTTATCTGTAAACCTTGCAATTTTTTATAATCTTAAATCTCCTTCGCAAATTAATAACTACTGAGAATATAAAAAAATTCATGATTTAATAAATATTGAATTCCGATAAAAATCCGGAATGGCTGTTTGTAATAAATTTTACGAAATACGTTTGTCCAATTTGTGAATAGAAAATATACCAGCTTGTTTTTGCATTGGCTTCGTAGCGGAGATAATTCTCGCCAAACTTTAGCCATTCTTTTGGTGTACTTTTCGGTGGATAAATACCCAATTTTTCTTCAATAAAATTCCGAATATTATTAACGTATTCTTCCGCACTTTTAGGAAAACCAAAATACTCTTTCTCGAACAGAATATTGATTAAATCTACTAAGTAGGACGTGACTTGGGGCGCAAAGATTATTTTTCTTTCCAAGGCAATGTCTTGATATGTTCTTTGACGGAATCGAATAATTCATCACCAGAGATGCCTACTTTCTCCCAATATGCTACCTTTTCCTCATCACTTAACTGTGCTTCATAAT
Organism: Chryseobacterium sp. SC28; assembly: GCF_003932955.1. Lineage (GTDB taxonomy): Bacteria > Bacteroidota > Bacteroidia > Flavobacteriales > Weeksellaceae > Epilithonimonas. The sequence goes on along the minus strand of NZ_QOVY01000001.1, from coordinate 187,479 downwards.
CTGCATCGAAAGCTTTGCTGTTCATCAATTTTATAAGTTGATCTAAGACATTTTTATCTTGCAAACCATTAATCCAAGTTGTAATTTTCAGTTTTTCCATTGCGAATGTTTCCATAATGCTGTATCTTTTCTACGAATTTACAAAAAATTTGAAAAGTAATTTTGTCGATTAATGAAGTTTTTATAATTATTTGGGCAGCTTTTCCGCCTTCCGTTCCCAATCTTTTTGCCCACGCTTTTCCAGCCACAAAAAAGAATTTCCACTCAAGTCGGGCTGCGAGGATTCGGTTTTTATCTACAGCTCCACCCACTGAAAAGGGAATGATGGCGTGACCAACTAAGTTGTGCATTTTTCCAAGAACATTTTCAAGTCCTTGCAATTTCCGCTCATAGTCCAATTCGTAATATTCTTCAGAAAATTCCTTTGCTACTGGCTTTTCAGCTTTTCCAAATAATTTTTTTAGAAAATTCATAATCATATTTGTGTTTGAAATTATTTTTAAATCAAACTTTCGGCAACTCCAAAACCTCAAACTCATTCCTCAAAAGCGCCAATTGCAAATCATTCTGCAAATCCTGAGAGAATCTGGTAACAGGCAGCATCAGTTTTTTAATTTTCTCCAAAGATTGGATTTGATGATACAAATCGTAAAATCCAAATCCTGTCAGTTTTCCGTTTTCTAAGATGAGGAAAGACTTTTCGCCCAAAGTTCTTCCGGATGAGGTCCAGATTTCGTTTCTTTTTTTAAGATTGATTTTCTGCGTGAATTCTTCAAGATTTTCTCTCAACTCCGGTTTGGATTTGATGTAATTGATGGCTTTCAAACCTTGCGTAAAACTTTTGAATCTTAAATAAGGTCTCTCTTCCTGCTCTTTTTTGATTTTCTCAAGAATGAATTTATTCTTTCTGTGAAACAATCCGAAAGGCAAAGGTTGCGTTTTACTGATGCCTTTATTCTTCATCATCAGTTTGGCAATCAGGTCGGTTCCCGTCAGTTCGTAGGAAGTCAGAACTGAATGTTCCTGAATGTTCTTGTATTTCCTTGAATCCGATTCAAGGATTTTTTTGGCAGATTTGTAAAGGTCTTCCACGACATCAGAATAGATGATTTTCCCTTCAGAATTTTGGAAATATAAGATTCCGCGCTCGTTTGGAAGGTCTTCTGTTAGCGATTGGATTTTATTAAGATAACTTTTCGCGTGATTTTCTTCGTGTTGAGATTGGATGATTTCATTGTTTTGATCTTTGATCATCAGCAACTTAAACAGATCCAAAGTCGCTCTCGCATCACCACTCGCTCGGTGCGCTTCTGTGAGCGGAATTCCGATGGATTTGCAGAGTTTGCTCAATGAATAGCTTTTCTCATCGGGAATCAGTTTTTGGGCTAATGGAATTGTGTCTAAAGTATTGATCTTGAAATCATAACCAAGGCGTTTGAACGATTGGCGAAGCATTCGGTAATCGAACTCGATGTTGTGGCCAACCAAGGTAGAATCCTGCGTGATCTCGACCACTCGTTTTGCAATTTCGTGAAATTTTGGAGCAGTCAAAACCATTTTCGCTGAGATTCCCGTAAGCTTTTGAACAAAAACGGAGATCTCGTCTTCCGGATTCACGAGCGAGATAAACTGGTCTGTAATCTCGTGACCATCAAAGCGATAGATCGCAATTTCTATGATGCTTTCCTTACGGAAAGGCGCGCCGTTACTTTCTATATCTATTACTGAATACATCTGCATTTATTCGACTTTCGTCTCGTTTTTTATCCTCGGGGTCATATTTTTCTGTCATAGCCGGCACGTATTTTTTAAAAGTTTAAATTTAAAAATAATTTTCAGAAACGGTTTTAAAACTTTATTAATTGTAGCGTAAATCCGAATTTTTATTTGATATCGGTTACCTTTGTGCTCAAAAGCACTTTATGCGCGCCTACAACACCAAAAACTTTCTCAAAATTCTGGTGAGTCTTCATAAATCAGATACTTTGAAGATTCTTTTCCCATCAATATTGCTCGTGGGTGCCTATTCGCTTGCAGTGTATTTTTTCGAACTCGAATATCTGCGGCTCACTGCAAAATCAACCGTAAGCCATATCGGTATGCTCCATTCTTTGCTGGGATTTGTGTTGTCTATGCTATTGGTTTTCAGGACCAATACGGCGTACGACCGATGGTGGGAAGGGCGAAAACTCTGGGGAAAACTAGTCAATGACAGCCGAAACTTTATCATCAAGATTTGCGGAATTCTGGATGAAAAAGATTTTAAAACAAAAGCTCAGATTGCAAAATATATCAAGTTTTTTCCTCATTTCTTGGCAGGCCATCTTTCCAAGGAATCCACAAGCTTAATTTTGGATGCAGATTTTGCCGATCTCGCCAACGAATTGAAACATCATCCACCCGCAGAAGTGATTTTCTTGCTGACCAAAAAACTTTATCAAATGAAAAAAGAAGGGAAAATCTCCGATACGGAAATGTTGTTTCTTGACGCCCAACTTTCCGGTTTTCTAGATGTCTGCGGTGGCTGCGAAAGGATCAAAAACACACCGATTCCTTATTCTTATTCCTCATTCATCAAGAAATTTGTTGTTTTCTATGTCTTGGCGCTTCCTGTGGCGAATGTCGTGAACCTCGGATATTTTATGATACCGATTACAATGTTTGTTTATTATGTATTAATGAGTCTAGAGCTGATTGCTGAAGAAATCGAAGATCCATTCAACAATGACGAAAATGATATTCCGATGGAATCTATTGCCAAAAACATCGGGAGGAACGTGGATTTAATAATAAATAAAGCCTGATTGTGACAAAGAAATTAAAACTCGAAGAGCTGGGGCGCATCGACGTTGATACCTTCAAAAAAACGCCGAAAATTCCATTGGTTGTTATCCTTGATAACGTGAGAAGCATGCACAACGTGGGCGCGATCTTCAGAACTGGCGATGCTTTTTTGGTTGAGAAGGTAGTCTTGTGTGGTATCACGCCACGCCCGCCTCACCGAGAGATTCATAAGGCCGCGCTTGGCGCCACGGAAAGTGTGGACTGGATTTATGAGCAGGATATTAATGTTGCGATTAAAAATCTTAAAAAAGAAAACTTCAATATTATTGGAATTGAGCAAACATCAGACAGCCAATTAATTTCTGCTTTTAAAATTAAATCTGATCAAAAATACGCCTTGATTTTAGGAAATGAAGTCGATGGAATCAGCGAAGAAGCGCTTCCAAACATTGGCATTTTCTTAGAAATTCCCCAATTGGGCACCAAGCATTCTTTGAATGTAAGTGTCTGCGGCGGCATTGTAATGTGGGAATTTGCCAAAAACCTTGAAAGCCTAAAATAAAAAAACTGCAAACACCTTACAGTGCCGCAGTTTGAAATAAATCTAATAAAAAGTAAAAATGAAAGGCGACAAAGATATATTTTTTGGATAATACAAAGCAATACTTTTTATAAAATTTCATAAAAATTTTTAAAATCTTTGCCGGCAACGGAATTTTTGTAAATTAGCATAATGTTTATAAAAGACTACATTTCCAAGGATTACCCTGTCTTCTCCGGCAAGGACTCTATAGAAGAAGCTTCGGAGGCTGCCAAGGAATTCGGATACTCGCACGTTTTTATCGTAAGCAAGGGGGTTTACCTCGGAGGTCTCAGCCAGCCTTTTTTAGAAGATAGCCCGGAAGGCACATTGAATTCGCTTAGCATTCACTACGAAAGGTTTGCGATCATCGAGGACAACAGTATTCTCGACAGCATCAAGCTTTTTCATACTTTTAATGCCAATGTTATCCCCGTCATTTCTAAGGAAGAGAAATATCTGGGTTATATTTCCTCCGAAGACATCTTCAGTGAGTTTTCAAAATATCCTTTATATTCTGAAAGTGGCGCGATTCTTACGATCGAAACCAATAGTTTGCATTATTCGATGACAGAAATTTCGCAGATCGTGGAAAGTAACAATGCTAAAATCTACGGAATCTTCATCAGCGCCATCAAAGAAGACAGCATCGAAATCACACTCAAAATCAGCAACGAAAATCTGAGTTCCATAGACGAGACCTTCGAAAGATATGGTTACAACGTGGTCAACAAGCACTACGACGATGAGAAAGAAGAACTGCTGAAAGACCGCTTCGGGTTTTTTCAAAAATTTTTGGAAATATAAACGATGAAGGCGGCCATCTATTCCCAAAAAAAAGATGTAGATACATTTCTGTACCTCAACCAATTCATTACCGAGCTGGCCATAAGGGATGTCTCTGTAATTTTGCACGCAGAAACGGCGGAAAGGCTCAATTTTTCTAAAGAATTCGACACTTTTTCCTGCAAAGAAGAACTTGAGAGGGAACACGTCAATATCGTTTTCAGTTTCGGCGGAGACGGAACCATTCTCAATGCGATGACCTTCATCCAAGATCTCGAAATTCCCATTATCGGCGTCAACACAGGACGTTTGGGATTCCTTGCAAACTTCAGAAAAGAACAGATTTTTGACGAATTGGATTCTATCATTCTCGACAAAAATTACAACATCAGCGAAAGATCGGTCATCAAAATCAGCACCAATACAGAAAACAACATCGATTTTCCCTTCGCACTCAACGACATCAGCTTGTCCAGAAAGGAAACGACCTCGATGATTACGGTAGAATCTTACATCAATGATTATTTCCTGAATGTGTTCTGGGGCGACGGCTTGATCGTTTCCACACCAACTGGTTCTACGGCCTATTCCTTGAGTTGCGGAGGACCCATTATTTCGCCGGCTAACGACAACTTCGTCATCACCCCGATTGCGCCGCATAATCTCAACGTTCGGCCACTCATCGTTAAAGATGATGTCAAGATCAGATTAATCGTAGAAAGCCGTGTCGAGGAATATACATTGGCCTTAGATTCCCGACTTTATCATATGCAAGTCGGCAGCGAAATTACCATTGAGAAAGCAGATTTCTCCCTATTTCTCATCAAACCGAAAAATTTCAGTTTCTATGAAACCATTCGGCAAAAGTTGCTTTGGGGAAATGACAAAAGGAATTAACAAAAGAATAGCGGCTTCTACTTAATATGTGAAAATCGGAATACTAATAATTAATAATTTCGTAACTTTACCGTCCATAAAAAATTTTAAAAATAAATCGAAATGAGCAGAAAATTTCCGGCAGGAGTTGCCACCGGTTCTTTAGTAACAGAAATATTCCAATACGCCAAAGAGAAGCAGTTTGCACTTCCTGCGGCCAACGTCATCGGATCAAGTAATGTGAATGCAGCCATGGAAACTGCCGCAAAAGTGAACGCGCCCATCATCATCCAATTTTCAAACGGCGGATCCATCTTCAACGCAGGAAAAGGATTGAGCAACGAAAATCAACGAGCGGCGGTTCTCGGCGCAATAGCGGGCGCCAAGCACATCCACACCTTGGCAGAAGCTTACGGAGCGACGGTAATTCTGCACACAGATCATTGCGCCAAAAAATTATTGCCTTGGGTAGATGGCCTCTTGGATGCCAGCGAAGAACACTACAAGAAAACCGGCAAGACGCTATACTCTTCTCACATGCTCGACCTTTCGGAAGAACCTATCGAAGAAAATTTGGAACTTTCTGCAAAATATCTCGAAAGAATGGCAAAAATGGAAATGACACTCGAAATAGAATTGGGCGTAACCGGTGGAGAAGAAGACGGCGTGGACAACTCGGATATCGATAGTGCCAAACTCTACACCCAGCCCGAAGAAGTAGCTCGCGCTTACGAAGTTCTGAAAAATGTGTCGGACAATTTTACCATCGCTGCCGCTTTCGGAAACGTTCACGGCGTGTACAAACCGGGAAATGTAAAACTAACCCCGAAAATCCTCGACAATTCTCAAAAATATGTCCAGCAAAAATTCGGAACCGCAGACAAACCGGTAAATTTCGTATTCCACGGCGGATCGGGATCTACTTTGATGGAAATCCGCGAAGCGATCAGCTACGGTGTTGTAAAAATGAACATCGATACCGATCTCCAGTTTGGCTACACAGAAGGAATCCGAGATTATATGACAGAAAAAATCGATTATCTGCGTCATCAAATCGGAAATCCGACGGGAGCCGATGCGCCAAATAAAAAATTCTACGATCCAAGAGTTTGGGTAAGGAAAGGCGAAGAAACTTTCATCAAGAGATTGACTCAGGCGTTTGAAGACCTGAACAATATTAACACACTTTAATTTTTTGTAAAAAGTAAAATGTACAAAGTATAATGTGTAATCGCATTTCCTTTGTAGTGTTTACTTAATACATTTTACGTAAATACTAAGAAAATGGCATTTGATTGGTTTAAAAGGAGAACGCAGAACATCACGACTTCTACGGAGGAGAAAAAAGACGTCCCGAAAGGACTTTGGCACAAAACGCCAACCGGGAAAATTATAGAAGCCGAACAGCTGAAAGCGAATAATTTCGTCTCTCCGGAAGATGGTTTCCACGTGAGAATCGGAAGCAAAGAATATTTCGATATGCTCTTTGACGATCATAACTTCAAAGAATTGGATGCCGATGTGGAAAGCGTGGATATGCTGAAATTTAAGGATACCAAATCTTACGCGGATCGCCTGAAAGAAGTGAAATCCAAAACCAAACTCACCGACTCTATCCGAAACGCAACCGGAAAGGTAGATGGCGTCGAGATGGTGGTCTCCTGTATGGATTTTGCATTTATCGGAGGATCTCTCGGATCTGTGATGGGCGAAAAAATCCGCAGAGCCGTAGATTATTGCATCAAAAACAAGTTGCCCTATATCATCATTTGCCAATCTGGCGGTGCAAGGATGCAGGAGGCGGCTTACTCTCTGATGCAGCTGGCAAAAGTGCAGTCCAAATTGGTTCAGCTTTCGGATGCCGGTTTGCCCTACATCGCGTATTTGACAGACCCAACTTTTGGAGGCATCACCGCTTCATTCGCCATGACGGCAGACCTCATCATGGCAGAGCCGGGCGCCTTGATCGGATTTGCCGGCCCAAGAGTGATCCGCGAAACCATAGGGAAAGACCTTCCGGAAGGATTCCAAACCTCGGAGTTTTTGCAGGAAAAAGGCTTTGTAGATTTCATTGTGAAAAGAACCGAAATCAAGCAGTCCGTTTCCCGAGCCTTCAAACTTTTGATGCACGAATATCATTAACCTCGGTTTATGAGCTAAAAAATAGTTACTCTCTCAGCTTTGGGAGAGTTTTTTATGAGATTTATCAGCATATTTTTCAGAGCTTTACGATCGCTGACTTTTCGTAAATTGTTCCGTGTTTTTTCCATTGGGATCAAGCATCCTATTTTTGCGTTTTTATACACTTATGCCAGTTTGAAAGCATTCGGAAAAGCAAAGGAACTGTACCCCAATTCCAGTACCAACAGCGGCATAGGCAATGCTTTCCGCCACGCCTATTGGTGCTGCCTCATGATGATGTATTTCTGTAAAATTTCTTCGCCGGAAAAGGCTTTGAAATGGTGTCAAAAACTTACCGATATGCACGAAGAATTGTTCCCCAACAAAGCATTGGAAACTAAGATGGATCTTCACAACAATCGGGTGGGAATGGATTATTTTATGAGTCTCCTGCAGGGGGTTCACCGCCAATTCTTCGAAAGTTCTTTCTTCATAGAAGAGCTTCAGAAAAAAGCGAAAGATGCCGTTCTAATAACTTCTGCCGACGAAGAAGTTGACAAAACAAAGCTTATCTATCTGGAATAATAAAGGTTTTATGCGGAATTTCTTTTTAGCTTGCTTTTTTCATACATTTACTAAAAAAATAGGTTAATCAATGGTTCTAAGCAGGATTTGGTCCGCCTTCATCATCGTAGCGATTGCAGTGGCTTCCGTCAAATATTTGAGTTCAGATCACTACAAGCAGATTTTCAACGATATGGTGGTTGGAAAAGGTGGCGATACGATTCAAATCTCTCAGGAACCTTTGGCTCGGTTTCCAGCACATATTCAGAAATCTTTGCAGGCTAATCCTGATTTTGAAGAAAGTCATATTCACTACAAAATGGACTCGCTTCAAAATGTGAGTACTTATAGGATTCAAGCAACCGACGGCGTCATCGGGACCAGCGAAACAGCGGTCAATATCTGTCTGAAATTGATAGGAATAATGGCCTTATTTATGGGTTTTATGAGCATTGCCGAAAAAGCAGGCGGCATCAATTTCCTCAGCCGATTGATTCAGCCCTTCTTCTCCAAATTATTTCCCGACATCCCGAAAAACCATCCATCATTTGGTCATATGATGCTGAATTTCAGCGCAAATCTATTAGGACTGGACAATGCGGCAACCCCATTCGGACTCAAAGCAATGGAAAGCCTCCAAACCCTGAATCCCGATAAAGACAGAGCCAGCAATGCGCAAATTATGTTTCTCTGTCTCCACGCCAGCGGATTGACATTGATTCCGGTTTCCATCATCGCCATCCGCTCCTCGATGGGATCTCAGACGCCAACGGATATTTTCCTGCCGTGTATGATTGCGACGTTCTGCGCCACTTTGGCCGCAATGACAATTGTTTCGATCAGACAAAAAATTAATCTTTTTCAGCCGGTTATTTTGGCTTATGTTGGTGGTATTTCTGCCCTTATTGCCTTACTGGTCATTTATTTAGTTCAATTGAGTAAGGACGAGTTAGATTCTTTCAGCAAAGTGATGAGCAACGGTATTATCCTATTGATTTTTTTAGCGATCGTTGTTGGCGCAGTTTATAAAAAAATTAACGTATTTGATGCTTTTATCGATGGTGCTAAGGAAGGTTTTTGGGTCTGCATCAAGATTATTCCATATTTGGTAGGGATGTTGATAGCCATTTCCTTATTGCGAACGAGCGGTGTTTTCGAAGTGATAATAGACGGTATGAAATGGATGGCGAGTGCGTCTCATCTGGACACCAGATTTGTTGACGGATTGCCCACTGCTTTGATTAAACCCTTGTCGGGCTCCGGTGCGCGAGGAATGATGGTGGACACGATGAAAACCTTCGGGGCAGACAGTTTCGCGGGGAAATTATCAGCCATTTTGCAGGGAAGTTCCGACACGACGTTTTATGTGATTGCCGTTTATTTTGGCGCAGTCGGCATCAGAGATACAAGATACACAGTGGGATCGATGTTGTTGGCAGATCTTGTGGGCATCATTGTTTCGATTATATTGGCCTATTTGTTCTTCGGATAAAAAATTCTAAAATGATTCAGGACAAAGATTTCACACTCAGATTAATAAGACAACTCACGCAGGCTTTGGAAAAATTACTTCTCGGGAAACCGGAAGAAAGTCTGATGCAGAAGGAACTGGATTTCGATTCTTTGATGAAGGATATTTTCAAAATTGATTTTGCTGATTTATCCTCCAAATCCGTTGAAGAAATCGTAGAAATGGTAAAACTGCGCGAACCAAAAGACCATCCGCATTATTATGAAATGCTGGCGAATGTTTTTATGTTTCATTATATGGCAGTAGGCAAAAAAGACTTTGCGGAAAAGGCAAAAACATTTTACGAACTATATCTGCGAACCAGCGGAATATTCTCAATGCCGGTCATCAACCGTATCGATGAACTGAAAGGAGTGTTAAATATAAATTAAAATTTAGCTTTAATAAAGTGCAAAACAAAAATTAATCTTTTATTTGTATTTTAAGCGGCGATCGAGATAGCATTATGATTTTTAAAACCAAAAAAGACACGAAATATACTTATGTGGAAGCGGGTGAAGGCCATCCTATGGTGCTTCTGCACGGCTTGATGGGAGGCCTGAGCAACTTCGATAAAATGATTAATTTTTTTGCCGAGAAAGGTTATAGGGTGATCGTCCCCCAACTGCCAATCTACGACCTGCCCATTCTGAATACCAATCTCACTTCCATTTCGAAGTTTGTTGCCAAGTTTATCACCGATGTCATTGGCACACCTGCAACCGTTGTGGGTAATTCTATGGGCGGACATATTGGGCTTATTCTTACGATCTCCCGACCCGAGCTGGTTCAGAATTTAGTTTTAACGGGGAGCTCCGGCTTGTATGAACGGACTTTTGGAGATAGCTTCCCCAGAAAAAGCGACAAAGTGTATATCAAAAGGAAGACGCAGGAGGTATTTTACGATCCGGCTATCGCAACCGATGAGTTGGTAGATGAGGTTTTCGCTGTTGTCAATGACCGAATGAAAGGCATCAAAACGGTGATGCTGGCGAGAAGTGCCATCAAACACAATATGCTGAATGATCTTCCCAAAATAACTTGCCCCACCTGCATCATCTGGGGAAGGCAAGACAATGTGACGCCGCCGGAAGTGGCCGAAGATATGCACAAGTACATTAAAAACTCGGAGTTATATTGGATCGAAAAATGCGGGCATGCGGCCATGATGGAAAAGCCCGACGAGTTCAATGAAATCCTCTACAGCTGGCTAAAAAGAGTGAATTAATATCTGAACTTAATAAATCTTCCGAACCATCAAGCCATTGAATTTTAATCCAAAAGTAATTTGATTTGTAGATGGTTTTCATATAAAAACAAATGGTCATCAAAAGCGCAGAATTTGTCAAAAGTAGCCAAAAATGGCAAGACTGTCCCGAGCCGGCATTGCCGGAATATGCATTTATCGGACGTTCCAACGTGGGCAAATCATCGCTCATCAATGCTATGACCAATCATAAAGATCTTGCGAAAACCTCGCAAACGCCGGGAAAAACGCAGCTTATCAATCACTTTTTGGTGGATGAAAGCTGGTTTCTTACCGATTTGCCGGGATACGGCTACGCCAAAGTTTCCAAAAATATGAGAAAGGATTTTGAAAAATTAATTACCAATTATATCCTGAATCGGCAAAATCTGGTCAATCTTTTTGTTTTGGTGGACACGCGTCTTTCGCCCCAAAAAATCGATCTCGAGTTTATGCAGTGGTGTGGGGAGAGCAGCGTCCCATTTTCCATCGTTTTTACCAAAGCCGACAAACTGAAACCCGGCGGAGCAGACAGAAATGTGGATGCATACAAAATGGAACTTCTGAAAACCTGGGAAGACTTGCCGGAAATCTATGTCACGTCTGCTGAAAAAAAAACGGGAACGGAGCAGATTCTCAAATTTATCCAAGATACCAATCAGTTTCTCATCAAAAACAAAGTGCGTTTCGATGACTAATATTGAGTGGAAGATCAAAACATTTTCGGAACTTACCACGACGGAACTTTATGAAATCATCAAAGCCAGAATTAATGTTTTCGTCGTAGAGCAGCATTGCCCGTATGCGGATTTGGACGATTACGACCAATTGGCGCTTCATCTATGGGCAGAGAACGGGGACGAAGTTTTGGCGTACTGCAGGATTTTCGACAAAGGTATCAAATATCCCGAAGCATCTATAGGAAGGGTCGTCACCACCAAAAAGATGCGCGGCAGTGGTTTGGGAAAGCAGTTGATAAAATTTGCCTTGGAGGTTATAGAAAATCGGTTGGGTACCGCCGAAATCCGGATTTCTGCACAGAGTTATCTTTTGAAGTTTTATTCCGCTTTTGGATTTGCAGAGACCGGGAAAAAATATTTGGAAGACGACATTCCCCATATCGAAATGCTAAGAAAATAAAAAGAGCCTAAAGTTGTCCTTCAGACTCTTTGGAACCCTTTATAATTCATCACTTGTGTTCTTACGATTATTAATTTGATACAAAGGTAAATACATAAAATGACATTTCCTTACGGGAAACCGTAAAATGGAAAAATAATTAAAAATAATTTTATTTTAGCTTGAAAATTAAAAACCTTGGCGCATTCGCTTTGAGAATGAGATAGATAATTATCAGGTTTTAGTTGGCCGAGATTGTTTACTTTTGTAAAAAATATAATTTTGGACGGCAAGCAAAGTAGAAACACCAATGCGCTACGGAAATACGGGCTCTATTCTTCCATAGTTTTCCAAATGCTCTTCATCATCGGGATTTCCTTTTGGGGAGGTCACCGGTTGGATCTTTATTTCGAAACCGGCTCTAGTGTTTTGGCTTTAGTTATCGGCCTTAGTGGGCTTTGTCTTTCGCTTTATACCACTTTGAAAAGATTGGAAGTTTTGAATAAAGAGGAAGAAAACGAAGCACATAAATAATCAGTTGGTCTATTTTGCGAGAAATTTTTTAGCCTTACCATTAAAAGAATATTACCGTAGATGCAGAACAGGAAAAATACCGTCATCAGTGTCTTGTTTTTCTCGACATTTATCATTCATTTTTGTTTGTGGAAGTTTATGTTTCATCTGGACGAAGTCATTATCATCAAGTTCTACCTTTTCCTCAGTCTTATTTTTATGATGATGGTAACGCTTCTTTTGATTATCAACAAGACAGCGCCGCAATTTGTGGGACTTTCCGTTCTGGGTTTGATTTTAATAAAATTCTTTTTGATGTATCTTATCAAAAACAAACTCCATTTTGACGAAATCCCGGGTTACAAATTTCATTTTATTTTGCCTTATTTGGTTCTTACTGCGCTGATTACATATTATGCAATACAGCTTATTAATTATGACAAAAAACAGTAAATTTATTCTTGAAAAGAAAAAAAATAAGCTATTTTTGCACAACGAAAAAAAATCATCAATGCTAAAGAAAACGGCTATTTTATTTTACAGTTTTATGACATTTGTGCTCGCCTTTGCGCAGCACGATAATGCTGGTAATCAGCAGGGTAGAGCTGTGACTGAAACTTCTGCGCTTTCTGAAAAAGAGAAGATATCCCAAGAAAACAAGGAGTATATAGATCATGACATTCTTGATGCTCATGATTTTACGTTGATGGTTGATAAAGAGGGTCATCACATAGGTTTTCCGCTACCTGTGATTATTTATGATGAAGGCTTTCATGTTTTTATGAGTAATGCTGAGGGTAAAGGTGGCGAATTTATACACGGATATCCGATAGAAAGTAAAGGCAAATATTACAAGCTTTATCACGAAAAAATCTATAGAACCGACGCTTCGGGCGATTTAAAACTCGATGAAAACAACCACCCGACTGTGGACAGAGTTTTGGATCTATCCATCACCAAAAGTGTTCTGATAATTTTGTTGGTGTCTGTGTTGATGGTGTTTATTTTCGTAGGAATGGCAAGGTCTTACAAGAAATCTTTGGTGCCGGCAGGGGTTGCCAAGTTCTTTGAGCCGGTGGTGGTTTTTATAAGAGATGATATTGCCATCCCAAACATTGGTCATAAGTACAAGCGCTATATGGGTTATCTCCTGACTGTGTTTTTCTACATTTTATTTTTGAATATTTTAGGCTTGTTGCCTTTCGGGATCAACGTCACAGGCAATATTGCGATTACATTTTTCCTGGCGGTTTTGACGTATCTTATTACGACTTTTTCTGGAAATAAAGATTACTGGCAGCACATCTTCTGGATGCCCGGCGTGCCTGTGCCGATGAAATTGATTATGATGCCGATAGAATTGCTGGGAACCATTACAAAGCCTTTTGCATTGATGATCCGTCTATTTGCTAATATGACGGCCGGACATATCGTAATAATGAGCTTGATCGGGTTGATCTATGTTTTCAAAAATGTGATTGCAGGAATTGCCTTCCCTTTTCTCACGTTTGTCATCTATTTGCTGGAGGTGTTGGTAGCGTTTTTACAGGCCTATATTTTTACGATGCTGTCTGCACTTTTTATTGGGATGGCGGTAGAAGAGCACGAGCATGCTCATTAATAAATTAATGAAACAAATTTTTTAAATTATATATTTTATGGAAATGCCTAAAATTGTTGGTGCAGGTATAGCTGTACTTGGTGCCGGTATCGGTATTGGAAGAATTGGTGCGGCAGCTCTTGAAGCGATCGCCAGACAACCGGAGCAGTACGGAAGGATCCAAACTGTGATGCTTATTGCTGCGGCACTTATAGAAGGTGTTGCATTTGCTGCATTGTTCGCAGTGAACTAATTGAAAACCAAAAATATTGTTGCAGCGGTTGGCTGCAGCAATATTTTTAATTTAAATTTAAAAAAATCATCTAAGTTATATAATGGAATTAATTAATCAGTTTTCATCCGGATTGTTTATTATCCAATCTGTCATTTTCTTGATCTTGCTGTTCGTCTTGGGTAAGTTTGCATGGAAACCAATTCTGAAATCCATCGATGAAAGAGAGACCTCCATCATCGATGCTATGAATCAGGCCAAATTGGCTAGGCAGGAAATGGCTCATTTGAAAGAAGATAACGAAAGAATCATTCGCGAAGCAAGAGCCGAGAGAGACCTCATCTTGAAGGAAGCAAGAGATATGAAAGATAAAATCATCAGCCAAGCTAAAGATAGTGCCAAAATAGAAGGCGAAAAAATGATCGAAGCGGCAAGGCAATCCATCCAAGCGGAAAAAAATGCTGCTATGGCAGACATCAAAACCCAAATCGGAGTCTTGTCCGTGAGCATCGCCGAAAGAATTCTGAGAGAAAAATTGAGCACTGACAGCGCACAAAATGCTTTGGTCGAAAATATTCTAAACAACTCAAACTTAAACTAATCGAGATGGCCAACTCCAAAGTCGCTAAAAGGTACGCTCAAGGTCTGTTGGATTTCACGCAAGAATCCGGAAATACGGACGTGATTTTCGGTGAGATGAAGGCCATCGTGAAAATATTGTCTTCATCCAAAGAACTGAATCGATTTATGAATTCGCCGATCATCGATGCAAAAAAGAAAGAAACAATCGCTTTGCAGATTTTCAAAGATTTTTCTCCGGTTTCTAAGAACATTATCCGATTGGTCATCAAACATGGGAGAGAATCTCATCTGAAAAACATCGCTCAGGAATTTATCAATAAAGTAGAAGACATCAATGGCACGCAGCGTGTCTCCTTGGTAACTGCCTCGGCTTTATCGGAAAAAAACATTCAGCGCATCATCACCGATTCCAAGATGGTCAACGTTTCCAATTATGATTTGAAGACCAACGTGAAACCGGAAATATTGGGAGGTTATATCCTGAGAGTTGGCGATCAGCAGATCGACGCATCTGTGCGAACAAAGCTGAACAACATCAAAAAAGAATTTCAACTTAATTAAAATAACCTATAATGGCAGAAATAAATCCGGCAGAAGTATCAGCGATACTGAAGCAGCAATTAGCTAATTTCGATACACAATCTAACATAGAAGAAGTTGGGACTGTGCTTACAATCGGGGATGGCATCGCCCGCGTTTACGGTTTGGAAAATGTACAATACGGAGAATTGGTAAGATTCGAGGTGGGTGTAGAGGGGATCGTGCTAAACTTGGAAGAGGATAATGTGGGGGTGGCACTTCTTGGCGAATCCAAACTGGTAAAAGAAGGCGACACGGTAAAAAGAACCAACAAAATATCCTCCATCAACGTGGGTGAAGGAATGCTTGGCAGAGTAGTCGATACGTTAGGCGCTCCAATCGATGGCAAGGGACCCATCACTGGCGAACTTTACGAAATGCCGTTGGAGCGGAAAGCGCCCGGCGTCATCTTCCGCCAACCGGTGACCGAGCCACTTCAAACCGGCATCGTGGCCATCGATTCTATGATTCCTATTGGAAGAGGACAAAGAGAATTGATCATTGGAGACCGGCAAACCGGTAAAACAGTCGTAGCCATCGATACCATTATCAATCAAAGAGAATTTTATAACGCCGGACAACCGGTGTACTGCATCTATGTGGCGATTGGCCAAAAGGCTTCAACCGTAGCCCAGATCGTGAAAACATTGGAGGACAAAGGCGCTTTGGCTTATACGGTAATCGTGGCTGCCAACGCTTCGGATCCGGTGCCGATGCAGGTTTATGCGGCGATGGCCGGTGCTTCTATCGGCGAATATTTCAGAGATACCGGCCGTCCTGCTTTGATCGTTTACGATGATCTGTCGAAACAAGCAGTGGCGTACCGCGAGCTTTCACTTTTGCTGAGAAGACCGCCGGGTCGTGAAGCATATCCGGGAGACGTCTTCTATCTACACTCCAGATTATTGGAAAGAGCAGCCAAAATCATCAAAGACGATACCATTGCATCCCAAATGAATGATTTGCCGGAGTCTATTCGGCCATTGGTAAAAGGTGGCGGATCTTTGACTGCGCTTCCTATCATTGAAACTCAAGCGGGTGACGTCTCTGCTTATATCCCGACAAACGTGATCTCGATCACCGATGGTCAGATCTTCTTGGAGACAGATCTTTTCAACTCAGGAGTCCGTCCGGCGATCAACGTTGGGATCTCCGTATCCAGGGTGGGAGGTAATGCTCAAATCAAATCTATGAAAAAAGTGTCTGGCACACTTAAATTGGATCAGGCTCAATATAAAGAGCTGGAAGCTTTTGCCAAATTCGGTTCCGATTTGGATGCGGCTACTATGGCGGTAATCTCTAAGGGAGAAAGAAACGTAGAACTTCTAAAACAACCGGTAAACTCGCCACTTCCTGTGGAAAATCAAGTTGCAATGATCTACGCCGGCACCGAGAATCTTTTGCGAGATATCCCCATCAGAAAAGTAAAAGAATTCCTCGTAGAATATGTGGATTTCTTGAAAAATAAACATCCGGAAGTAATGGCGGCTCTAAAAGCCGGTAAAATAGACGATCAATTGACAGGGGTTTTGAGGCAAGTTGCAACAGAACTCTCCGGAAAATATAATTAAAATTAGTTGAGGCTTCTTGGTGGATACTGATAGATGTTTTTTCTTGAACTGACAACCAACAACCGACTACCAACAACTAAGAATATAATATGGCAAACTTAAAAGAAATACGAGGCAGGATCGCATCTATATCTTCAACGATGCAGATTACGAGCGCAATGAAAATGGTTTCTGCAGCGAAACTGAAGAAGGCGCAAGATGCCATCATCATGTTGAGACCGTACTCGGAAAAACTTCAGGAAATCATAGAAAATGTGGTTGCAGCCTCGGATGCAGACAATATCTCGGAATTTGCATTGAAAAGAGATGAGAAGAAAGTTCTTTTCATCACCGTAACTTCCAACAGAGGTTTGGCCGGCGCATTCAACTCGTCCGTGATCAAAGAACTCAACGTAGGATTTGCTGCTCACCAAGACAAAGAGATCGAAGTTTTGACCGTGGGTAAAAAAGCCTTCGAGGCATTGCGGAAAAACAAAACGGTGTACGAAAATCACAGTTCACTGTACGACAATCTTTCCTTCGGTCGCGTTTCCAATATGACAGAGAAAATAATGTCCGACTTCAAAACCGGAAAGTTTGATAAAGTTTATGTCGTATACAATAAGTTCATCAATGCGGCCACGCAGGAAGTGGTGATGGAGCAGGTTCTGCCCATTTCGGTACCGGCAGATAAAATGGCTTCGGAAATTAATGTAGATTATATCTTCGAACCCGGCAGACAAGCAATTCTCGACGAGTTAATCCCCAAAGCCATCAAAACGCAGATTTTCAAAGCTATTTTGGATTCTGTTGCAGCCGAGCACGGCGCCCGGATGACCGCTATGCACAAGGCAACCGACAATGCTGAAGCCCTCAGAAATGAGCTTAAGATCTACTACAACAAAGCAAGACAGGCAGCTATTACCAACGAAATATTAGAAATTGTTTCCGGAGCCGAAGCTCTGCAGAACAGTTGATCAAAATAAAAGTTAAAGTTATCGTTAGTTGTAAAAAGCATTGAGAGTCAAATCCCAATGCTTTTTATTTTCTGAGTTGCTCTCCAGTCTAAACTTAAATTTAAAGTGAAAAAAAATATCTATCTTTGCAGAGATTGTATAGCAACCACCAATGGACTCCGATAGTTTAGTCAATCTACTTATTGCATTCTTTTTAGTCCTTCTGAACGGTTTTTTCGTGGCCGCCGAGTTCTCAATAGTAAAAGTGCGATATTCCCAAATCCAAGTGAGAGCTGCCGAGGGCAACACGATGGCCAAAAAAGCGGAAGGGATCATCAAAAATCTTGATGCTTATCTTTCTGCAACTCAGCTCGGGATCACGCTCGCCTCCTTGGCATTAGGCTGGGTGGGAGAAAGCGCGCTGCATCATATCATAGAAGCAACTTTCCATTCTTTGAATATCGAACTTGCCGCAGCCAGTGTGACCACTATTTCTGTAGTTTGTAGTTTCTTGCTGATTACCATTATGCATATCGTCTTTGGAGAATTAGTCCCTAAGTCAATTGCAATAAGGAAATCGGAGGCTACTACGCTTTTCATCGCATATCCGCTGCATTTATTTTACAATATCTTCCGGCCGTTTATCTGGCTGATGAACTCCTTATCTAGCGCATTTCTGAAACTGATAAAGATTCATCCGGCATCTGAGCAGGACATTCACTCCACCGAGGAGTTGCAATTATTGGTAAAACAATCGGCAGACAGTGGCGAAATAGAAGAAGAAAATTATGAGATCATAAAAAATGCCTTTGATTTTACAGATCACAATGCGAAGCAGATTATGGTCACAAGACAGAATATCTCCTCCATCGATATTGATGATGATCCCGAGGACATTATCAATCAGATTATGGACAGCGGCTACTCGCGGATTCCCGTTTATGAAGGTTCTATTGATAATATCATCGGCATATTCTATACCAAAGAAATCATCAGAGAATATATCAAAAGCAAGGGACAAGTGACCCACGAGACTCTGAGATCCTTTATGAGAGAGCCTTTTTTTGTAGTTGGGAGCAAGAAAATTTCCGATCTTCTGAAGGTGTTTCAGCTCAAGAAGCAGCATCTGGCTATTGTCATTGATGAATTTGGAGGTACGGAGGGGATTATCACTTTAGAAGATATTCTTGAAGAATTGGTGGGCGAAATCCAAGATGAAGAAGATGAGGAAGAAAAAATTGTGGACAAAGTGGGCGAAAATATTTATTGGGTAAAAGCCACACAGCCACTGGACGAGATCAACGAACAGCTCCCAAAAAAAATACCACCCTCGGAAGAAGGAGATTACAACACGTTGGCAGGATTTATTCTGAACGAGTTGCAGGATATTCCCGAAGAAAATCAGGAGTTTGATTATGAAAATTATCATTTCAAGATTCTCAAAATGCAGAACAAAAGTGTGGAACTGGTGGAGCTGTTATACAACCAGCCTTCTGCAGAAGAATCCGGGGACGAAATCATCGAATAATTAAAATTTATTGTGATGAAAAACCATATTAAAAGCTATGACGAGCCGAAACGGCGGTACGAGGAGGATATTCTGACCTTGGAGTTGGAAGATGAAGTTTATAAACTGGTTCTCCATAATGACGATGTCAACACTTTTGATTTCGTGATTATGTGCCTTATGGAGATTTGCGAGCATACCTTGGAACAGGCCGAGCAATGCACGATGCTGGTTCATTACAAAGGAAAATGTACCGTAAAAACTGGCGCCCTGGAAAAACTAAAACCGATGCATCAGAAATTGCTAAACAGAGGGCTCAGTTCGGAAATCGTGTGACTGAATCACTTTAAAATAGTCCAAACTATCATATTGTAGTTAGCCTAACGCAAAAAAATCCTGAGAAATTTCTCAGGATTTTACATTGATAACAAAGATTTGTAATTATTTTACTAAGTCTACCACCGCTTTGAAGGCTTCAGGATGGTTCATTGCAAGATCTGCAAGAACTTTTCTGTTGAGCTCGATGTTGTTTTTCTTCAAGCCTCCAATCAATTGGGAGTAAGTAAGGCCGTTCTCCCGGGCTCCTGCGTTGATACGCATTACCCAAAGACTTCGGAAACTTCTCTTTTTCTCTTTTCGGCCGCGGTAGGCATATTGCATTGCTTTTTCTACCGCATTTTTTGCTACTGTCCAAACGTTTTTTCTTCTACCGTAAAAACCTTTGGCCTTTTTTAATACTTTTTTTCTTCGCGCTCTAGACGCTACAGAATTGACTGATCTTGGCATATTTTAAAATGTTTTTTTGAATTGTGCGATGCTATGTTTCAGCATTCTTTGGAGCTCCAACTCAGGGTTAAATTTTTGAATTGTTCTAATTCTTATAAACCGAAATGATTTATAAAAAACTACTTTAACGCTAATTGGCGCAGTACGCTTTTTTTGTCCACCTCTGCGACGTAAGACGTCTGCGTCAGATTTCTCTTCTGCTTTGTTTCTTTTTTCGTCAAGATGTGGCTTTTGAAAGCTCCTTTTCTTTTGATCTTTCCGGTTCCGGTAAGAGCAAAACGCTTTTTAGCACCCGATTTCGTTTTTAATTTTGGCATTGTTTTGCTTTTTATGTTTTTGTTATCAATAGCTGTTGGCAGATCTATTATTAGATATTAGAGATTCTGGAATAATAGGCTGCAAAATTACAAAAAATTTCTCAAATTCAGAAGAGAAATTTTTGTTGCCATTTGAAACTGCGCAACTATTTGTACAATTTTTCAACACAAAACCCAACCGCAGAATCTAAACGACTATTTAAACCCCGAGCAGACACCTAAACCTTTCCTTAATAAAAAAGCCCATTTAATTTATTAATCCCTCAATGCTTTCATTATTTAAAAAACGCTCCACATTATAAGCTGCTTTTTGGGTTCCTAGGTTTATAGAATCTTTTACCATTGCCGAATTATGTGGCGAGCCAAGTAAGTTTGGTAGGTCGAAAAAGGGATGTTCTATTTCAAATTTTCCATATTTAAAAGGTTCTACCCACCAAGCATCGATCCCGGCATAAAAATTCGGATGGTTTTTTAGATGGTCGTACAGATCTTTTTGGTTGATGATTGATCCCCGCGCCACATTTATCAGCACCGCATCGTCTTTCATCAGTTCCAGCTTTTGCTTCGTTATCAGATTGTGGGTTTCCTCGGTCAGAGGACAAGAAAGCAGAAGCATATCAGAACTTTTCAGGACAAAATCCAGATCCTTCAAAACACCTACAAATTCGACTTCTTCGGTGGTTTTCCCCGACGTGTTGATTGCCAGGATTTTTACACCAAAAGGTCTTAATAAGTCTGCGGTTCGTTTCCCGATCGAGCCAAAGCCCACAATTCCGAGCACCGAACCTTTTATAGATTTTGTCACACTTTCTGTTTGTTTAAAAGCGCCCGTGGACATTTCGTTGTGATAGATCCATAATTTTTTGCTCAGTGCCAGCATCATAGCGACGGAATGCTCGGCCATCGGCTCTGCATAAGCGCCTTGATTGGCCGCTATTTTTGTTTTTTTCGGAAAAATATCCAGATTGATATGATCGTAGCCGGCAGATAAAAGCTGAATAAACCGGATATTACCGTACATATTGGCGTCTAAATCATAAAGCCCTTCTTTCTCGGGATTCCAAGCTAACAAAACATCGCCTTCAGAAATGATGTCGGATCTCTTTTCGGACGGATAATCTTCCAAAAACTCAATTTCTGCTTTTGATTTAAAAAATTCTTCCATCCATTGTCTTTGCCGAGGTTCTGTGACAAAAGTTACTATTATTTTCATACTTTCCATGTGGTTTTTTCAAAAACTGCCGATCATTTTTTCTTTGAAATTTCGACTTAAAATAATTCTCCCAAATTCTTAGGCCTAGCGATTCCCAAATGCTTGTAGGCTTTTTCGGTCACTTCCCTTCCGCGTGGCGTGCGGATAATGAACCCTTCTTGGATCAAAAACGGTTCATAAACTTCTTCTATCGTCTCGGGATTCTCTGCAATAGAAGTGGCCAAAGCCGATATTCCAACAGGTTTTCCACGGAAATTCTCAATCATTACCCGCATGATTTTATTATCCATATCGTCCAAGCCAAATTCATCGACGTTTAGAGAATTTAAAGCAAATTTTGTGATTTCAATTTCGATTTCGCCATTGCCTTTGATCTCGGCAAAATCCCGAACCCGGCGCAAAAGCGCATTGGCAATTCTAGGCGTTCCACGGCTTCTTCTCGCGATTTCCAGCGCAGCATCTTCATAGATTTTGACGCCCAAAACCCTGGCGCTTCGTTCGATAATCATCCCGAGTAGTTCTATCGTATAGTATTCCAATCTCGATTGAATCCCGAATCTCGCGAGCATCGGTTTGGTAAGCATTCCGCTTCTTGTGGTGGCTCCCACCAAGGTGAATGGATTCAGTCCAATTTGTACCGATCGCGCATTGGGGCCACTTTCCAGCATAATATCAATCTTGTAATCTTCCATTGCTGAATAGAGATATTCTTCTACAATCGGCGACAGGCGGTGGATTTCATCTATGAAAAGCACATCATTTTCTTCCAGATTGGTCAGCAGTCCTGCTAAACTTCCGGGTTTGTCCAGAACGGGACCGGACGTTATTTTGCATCCTACGCCGAGTTCATTCGCAATGATGTGCGCCAAAGTTGTTTTTCCCAAGCCCGGCGGGCCGTGCAACAGAACGTGATCCAAAGCGCCACCCCGATTTTTCGCGGCAGCCACAAAAACTTCCAAGTTGTCCAGCGTCTTTCTTTGTCCGGCAAAATCTCTAAATGTCTGCGGACGAATTTTTTCTTCCTGAATCAAATCGTCGTCGGAGTAGTTTTCCTTATCTGGATGTAAAAAATCGGGCATTTCGATGGGCTAATAATTAAAAATGAATCTTGAAATCGGTTTCAAACTTTAAACTCAAAGATAATGAAAAATTAGGGGATTTGGGAATGCTGTTTTTCGGTTTGTGAGATGATCTTCTCCAATTCCTTTATTTCGCCTTCGTTCAGATTTTTCTGAATCAATCCACCATTGGAATACTGCGGAAAGATGTGATAATATTGATAGATTTTCAACCAATAAAGCGGAATTGTGGGAAAGGAATTTTTATAAATCAAGCCTTTGGTGGTTTGGAATTTAAGATTTCCTAATTGAAACGATTGTGCTTTTTCGGATGCGGATTCTTTTGGTTTGATGAATTGTGACCAATGGAAACCAAACATCCAACTTCCTGAGTGAAATTTATTTTTGAAAGATCCGGGAAAAATGAACATCATCAAAATAATAATGGAGAGAAGCAGCGTGGCAAAAATGGACTTCGATGCAGCTAAATTTTTGAAAAGTAAAAACATAGCCACAATATAAACATCCAAGAAAAACCGATATTGCGCAGAAAATGAAACAATCAAAATAAATTTGATGATTAAACAAATAAATAAAAAATAATAAAAACGGCTTTTCTTGCTAAATGCGAAAAATCCCACGATTGACAACGAAATGAGAATCCCAACATTGAAGACGGATTTGTAACCGATTGTAAACCAATGAAATATTTTATCAAAAATATTAAATCCGGAAATTTGCTGGTAGGAGTATTTCATATCATAAGATTTCATCTGCCCGATCTGCGATGAATAAGTCAAAATCTCATGACTCGGTTTCCAAGGTAGATTGAAATCGAAGACGGCAACAGGAAATATCGGAAATCCAAACAGCCAGAGATTTTTCATTATAACTAAAAATCCAAAAATAAAAACCGGAATAATGGCCTTGAAAATGATTTTTTTCTGTCCAAAGTTGTTTAAAATCACAAAAAGTGGCAACCAAAAAACAATCGGTTTCACACACACAGCGAATAATGACAAATATAAAAGTATCGGATTTTCTCTTCCGGCGATTAGTTCATTAATGACAATCAAACTGAGGATTAAAATCGGCAAATCGGGACTGGGCTGCTGAACAAAAAGTAAAAAGATTGGTAGAAAAATGAGCAAAAAGAGTTGCTTTTTTTCATAAATATAAATCAAAAAAAGGACCGATAAATAGGAATTGATCTTCAAAAAAGGATCGATAATGTGCGAAAAACCAGTCTGATAGATATGCCAAAAAGAACTTTGACCAAGCAACAAATCTAAGTTGGAAATGCCTTTCACAAAACCAAAGTCTCTCAAATAAGAAATCGTTGGCACGTAATAGCTGTAATGATCAAAAAGATATGGCGAAAATGACGCAGCAAAAATGATGACACCTAAAAAGAAGTAAAACCAAAAATCAAAATTTATCTTGAACTGAGAGAATTTTTCACGCTTCAAAAACCACCCGAAGCCCAGAACTCCGGTGCATGCGATGGCGACTTCCGCAAAAATAGTTAATGGAAAGAAAAATGCGACGATCGTTTCCAAAATAGTAATGCCCATTATTCCTAAAAATGAGGTCAAAACAAAGCCCGGATTCTTGATTTGCAGCACATTTCTGATGATGATTCCGTTTCCGAAATTAACAACAAGCAAAACGAAAATAGTTGGCAGAATCGACAGCATAAAAAAAGATTGCTTAAAAATAAGCAATCTTTCTTTGTCTAATAAGATATGTGGAGAAAAGTTATTCTACCCGTCCTGTCTTTTTGTCGTTGGAGCGCCCAATGGTATAGCCTGTGGCGCCACCGGCCACACCGCCAATGACTGCGCCCAGACCGGGATTTTTCTTGGAGATAATGGCGCCGGCGGCAGCGCCACCAACTGTGCCGATTACAGTACCTTTCGCGGCGCTGCTCCATCCTTCTTTCTTAGCCGTTGTAGTGCCAGAGGAACTGCTGGATCCAGAACTGGAAGCGGTTGTCCCAGAAGCTGATCCTCCGCCGGAACTTCCCGAAGAAGAGCTTCCCGCAGAGCTGGATTTTTTAGCTACCGGCGCCGCTTGTGCTTTTCTTTCAGCTTCTTTTTCTTGTGCTACTTTTTCGAGGCTGTCTTTTTGCTTTTCAAAGTTTATTTTTTCTTTTTCAATCGCCAATTTTTGTTTTTCGAGAGCGATTTGTCTTGCTTGATAATCTAATTTTTGCTGTTCGAGGGAAGCAGTTTGGACTTTTTCATCTTTGTTACAAGAGGAAAAAGTAAGCATCGCTGCAAATCCTAATAAGAATAAATTTTTCATGATGTTCAATTTTCCACCGAAAGTGAATTAATATCTTACCTATTCAATTTTTATTCCAAAAGAAAAATCCATCATCAAAGTTTGATAAACAAAAAACTTTCCCGGCTAGGAGAAAGTTTGTCTTAAGAGTGTTTAGAAAAGTTCTTTTCTGATGATATTTTGCGAACGCTCCGGCCCTACAGATACCAAATAAACGTTGATTCCCAAATGCTCTTCTATGAATTCAATATATTTTTTGGCGTTGGGAGGTAGTTCTTCGTAAGTTCGGGCATTGCTGATGTCCTCGTCCCAGCCTTCCAATTCTTCATACTGAGGCTCATAATCGTTCAGTTTGGTGGTGGACGACGTGAAATAATCAATTATTTTTCCGTCTTCGGTTTTGTATTTCGTTGCGATTTTCAAAGGGTGAATTCCTGTGAGAACATCCAATTTTGTGATCACCAAATTATTGATTCCGTTGATCATACAGGCGTGTTTCAGGGAGACCAAATCCAGCCAGCCGGTTCTTCTTGGTCTGCCGGTAGTGGCTCCAAACTCGGCGCCGATTTGCCTGATTTTCTCTCCCAACTCATCATCCAATTCCGTTGGGAAAGGCCCGTTTCCTACCCTCGTGGTATAGGCTTTGGCAACGCCAATCAGATTTTGCAGCGCCGTCGGCGGAACCCCTGCGCCCGTGCAAACGCCGCCTGTAGAGGGCGAAGACGAAGTGACGAAAGGATAAGTCCCAAAATCGATGTCCAGCATCAAAGCCTGAGCGCCTTCAAAAAGAATATTTTTTCCTTCCTTTATTGCTTCGTTCAGTTCCAGCTCTGTATCCACGATTCGGTCTTTCAGCAGCTCGCCGAGGGCGATAAACTCTTGATAGATCTCCTCGACATCCAGAGTGGGTTTCTCGAAGTATTTTTCGAACAGTGAATTTTTGGTTTTAAGATTTTTCTCTATTTTTTCGCGCAACACTTCGGGATTCAAAAGATCAATCATCCGGATGCCGACTCTGGCAATCTTGTCTTCGTAGCAAGGGCCAATTCCTTTTTTCGTCGTGCCGAGTTGAGTGCCGCCTTGCTCTTCTTCTCTGTAGGTATCAAGGAGAATATGGTATGGCATTATCACGTGGGCTCTTCTGCTGATGAAGACGTGGTCTGTGCGCATTCCTTTGCTTTCGATTTGATTGATTTCTTTCACAAAAGCTTTCGGATTTACCACCACGCCGTTTGCGATGATGCATTTGCCTTTGCATTGGAGAACGCCGGAAGGCAAAAGGTGCAACACGAATTTTTCATCGCCTACATAAACGGTGTGACCGGCATTGTCTCCGCCCTGAAAACGAACGACATAATCTGATTTGGCCGACAAAACATCTGTGATTTTTCCCTTTCCTTCGTCCCCATACTGAAGACCGACAACGACGTAAGTTGACATATTTTTTACTTATTTTAGATTCATCGGCAAAGTTAAATTTTAAAAATTGGCTGGCAAAATTGGCGGCACAAAAAACCCTCTTACCAATGAAAGTAAGAGGGCAAAAACACAAATGATGAAAAAAAATTATAAATGCTCAATAGTCCTACTGCGCATTTATAATCAATTTTGGTAGCAAAAATCGTACTATTCTGATAATTGTTTCAAAATTATTTTAAAAACGACATTTTGGCTACTGGTCATAAATGCTCAATCTTTGTCCATTGCACGGCCGGACATCCTTAATGATAAAAGGAAAAATTCGGCGTTTCTAAAAAATTTTAAGCAGAATGGTTGAACTGAGATTAATTTCGGGAAATTATTCATATATTTAATTATTTTAATAAAATATTTTAAATATAAATCAAAATTAATTTTATTTTTAAATAATGAATTCTAATTTTGCAATATAATTTTAATCAAAAATAAAAGAATAATGTGTGGAATTGTATGCGTGTTTGACATCAAACAAAAAAATGAAACCATAAGACCCCAAGTCTTGGAAATGTCGAAAAAAATACGACACCGCGGTCCCGACTGGTCGGGGATATATCAGCACGACCACGTCATCTTCTCCCACGAGCGGCTGGCGATTGTAGATCCGACATCGGGCAAACAGCCGCTGTTCACAAAGGATAAAAAAGTGGCATTGGCCGTGAACGGAGAAATATACAACCATCAAGAACTGCGATCAGAATTTCCGGATTACGAATTCCTCACCCAATCGGACTGCGAGGTCATCTTGGCTTTGTACAGAAGAGATGGAAAAAATTTCTTGGAAAAACTCAACGGCATTTTCGCTTTTGCTCTTTATGACGAAGAAAATGATGCCTACCTCATCGGCAGAGACCATATGGGAATTGTGCCGCTTTATATGGGCTGGGACAAAACCGGAAGTTTCTATGTTGCATCTGAATTAAAAGCTCTGGAAGGTGTTTGCAACAAAATTGAAGAATTTTTGCCGGGACATTTCCTTTACAGCAAAGACGGGCAGCAACTGCAGCAATGGTACAAACGTGAGTGGGCGGAATTTGATAATGTAAAAAACAACGAAACCGACATCGCGGCCATCAGAAAAGGATTGGAAGAAGCAGTTCACAGACAATTGATGAGCGACGTTCCTTACGGCGTTTTGCTTTCGGGCGGTTTGGATTCATCAATAATCGCAGCTGTAACAGCAAAATATGCAAGACAAAGAATCGAGAGTGGCGATACGCAGGAAGCTTGGTATCCGAGATTGCACAGTTTTGCGGTCGGGCTGGAAGGATCTCCCGATCTGGCAGCAGCGCGAAAGGCGGCAGATCATATCGGATCGGTGCATCACGAAGTCAAATACACCGTTCAAGAAGGTCTGGATGCAATCAACGATGTGATCTATCATTTGGAAACCTACGACGTCACTACTGTACGCGCCTCTACTCCGATGTATCTTCTCGCAAGAGTCATCAAGTCTATGGGCATCAAAATGGTACTTTCCGGCGAAGGTTCCGACGAATTGTTCGGAGGCTATCTTTATTTCCACAAAGCGCCGTCGGCACAGGCTTTTCACGAGGAAACTGTAAGAAAATTGGGCAAACTGCATCTTTATGATTGCCTGCGTGCCAACAAATCTCTGATGGCTTGGGGCATCGAAGGCCGGGTGCCTTTCCTGGACAAAGAATTTATGGACATCGCGATGAGCATCAATCCGAAAGACAAAATGATCACCCCGGAAAGAATGGAGAAATGGGTTCTTAGAAAAGCTTTTGAAGACTTATTGCCGGAAAGTATTGTCTGGAGACAGAAAGAGCAGTTCAGCGACGGCGTGGGCTACTCCTGGATCGATACTTTGAAGCAAGTGGCTGAAGATGAAGTGACGGACGAAATGATGGCGAATGCGAAACACAGATTCCCGATCAACGTGCCGATGAGCAAGGAGGAATACCGATACAGAACGATCTTCGAAAGCCATTTCCCGAGTGATTCTGCCGCTAGTTGTGTTCCTTCGGTTCCATCAGTAGCTTGTTCTACACCAGTTGCATTGGAATGGGATGAAGCTTTTAAAAATGCCAACGACCCAAGCGGAAGAGCGGTAAAAGTACACGAGACGGCGTATTAGGAAGTTTGTCTGAAAAAGACTTTTGGCATAAAACCCTCAAAATGAAATAGAAAACTGTTTTATTTTGAGGAGTTTGCAGTTATTTTTAGCAAAACTTGACAGGGCTTATTCTATGATTTTAAGAGAGTGTATCTAAATAAAATTCGGAATTTAGATACTTGCATATAGCCGTACTCCTTAGTACATATCTATTTATACATCTCTAGCTTTTGAATTTCTTTTAAGAAAAGAGTTTTGTCTAAGTTATAAAAATTTTTAAAATCGTGTTCGTTAGGATGCCCTTTATAGGGGACGTAATAGTGCATTTTATTTTCCTGAGTCAGTCCGTGATTTCGCCAAGCTAAGACGTACGAAATTCGGAATTCTCCGATGGCCTCCATAAGAGTCTTCATCCAGAATTTATTGTAAGGAATCTGTTCGAATCCTGTTTCTGCTAATGCCGGCACTTTATGATGTTGCTTGGCTATCTCGTCCATTATGGAGAACTGTTTTTGTGCGTTTTGCACGAACGAGTTGTCGTACACCGGATTGGTCGTCAGATAGATATCAAAGCTTATCATATCTACGTAGTTGTCTCCCGGGTACGCTTCTAGGAATTCTTCTTTACTATTGAAATCGGAGGTGTTATACATCCAAATAAGATTATGGACTTGTTTTTCTTTGGTGATATAATCATAAGTAAACCTCCATAGAGACTTGAATTCTTCGGGAGTACATTTTCCTTTGCCCCACCAGAACCAACCTCCGGTAAGTTCGTGATAAGGGCGGAAAATTATCGGAACAAGCTTCTTGTCTTTTCCCTTAATACTCAAGAAGTAGTGCGAAATTTTGTCTAGCCAAGATTTATAAAGATCATGCTTTTCGCCATTTGGTAAAATAGTCGCAATGGTTTCCTGTGAATTGTCCCAGGCATCTTTTCCAGTCTTAGGATTAGAAGTGTGCCAGCTGATGGTGTTGACACCTCCTTTATCATAGACTTTTTCAATCATTTTTTTCATTTCCTTAAAAGTAAAGATATCAATAGCGCCTGCTTTGTCAAGTTCCATATTCATAATATCCCAGCCGAACACAGCAGGGTAATCTCCGGCAGTTTCCAAAACATCACTCCTGTCCTTTTGCATTCTCCAGTTTACTCCGTAGGCAAGATCATCTTGATGACCGAACATAATACCTATGTCAAGAGTTTTCCAAAGATTACGATACAAATTTTGGGTTTCCGGAGTAGCTTTGGGATCGGATAATAGCGTGACCTGCGCGTTGCCAAATAAAACAAAATAAGTTAAAATACAAACAAGCATTTTTTGATAAATTTTCATTATAAAAGGGAGATATCTTGAAGGTTGGGCGAGTAATTTTAAGTCTAAAAAAATTAGGGCTTGCTATACTTTTGGATTATCTGCCAAGTTGACTTATCGGAGACAAAAACGCCATTTAAGCCTTGCTCTTCCATTGGCGGATCTCCCATATACTCGTCTCCTTTTTTCCAGTAGATCTGCCCGGGGATTGGCTTTGCATATCCGTTGAAAGCCCAAAATGAACAACCCGCAAAACTACCATTAATATTTTTGTTGGCTTGCCAAAGTTGGAAGATGGCCTCGAAATATTGATCTCTCAAATGCGTTGTACTATTAATGTCATAGGAATGCCGATCTCGGGGGAAACCAAATTCTTCTAGTACCAAAGGTTTATTGAGTTCGTCTGCAACCTTGATATGTTTATTGATATATTCGAGAGATTTGTTCTTTGCATTTTCAAATCCTGCTTCCATTTTATCTTTTTCGAACCAGCCCCAGTTTTTTGGCCAGAGGTGGATGGTTAAATAATCTATATTTTTATCTTGGTGATTACTTCTATAAAGATGCATATTTTCGGTTCCCATTTCGCCTTCGCTACCGGTAGTTAAAAGATGATTTTTATCCAAGGACTTTATAAAAGCGGCACTTTCAGAAATAAATTTTTTATAGGCTTCGTTGGCGGCAGGGCGCATTGGACGAGGTTCATTGGCAATCTCCCACGCCATTATGTTTTTGTCTTTTTTGTATAATTTTTTGGTAACGGTATTTCTTCTGTTGATGATTCTTTTCACCTGCTCCTTATATTGATTGATACATGCTTCGCAAGAATAAAATTGGCTGGTATAATCTCTTAACTCATCCCAATTAAGAGCCCTTTGTACTGTTGCATCGTCGATTTTTCCGTTCCAATTGAGATACTGCAGCCATCCGCCGCTCCACTCCCAGTTATTTGAAAGAAAAAGCACCACCTTCATATTCCTTTTGGAGACTTCATTCATTAAGATATCCAGTCCTTTCAAGTTTTCCTCATTAAACTTGCCTTTATCATATTGATAGGATTGATCCACACGGCTGACACCGTTTATTTTACCTGTGCCTTCGGTTGCCGCCAGTACACGAATATTGGTCACATTCTGGGATTTCAGGAAGTCTAGCTCTTTTCTAAGTCTTTCGATCCCCTTTTTTTGATTTGGTTCCAGACCGAGATAAGACGCATACCAAAAATTGGTTCCAACGAAGTAATATGTTTTTTTTTCGTATTGAAACTGATTGTCTTTTACAGAGACGAACTTTTGTGCATTAATTTGGATTAATGCGCATAGAGAAAGAAAGCAAAGACCTCTTGTCATTAATTTCATTAAGATTTTGTTTGTATTTGTTAACATTTGCTTAATATCAAATTTATTTTATGTAAGTTTGTATTGTATAATACTATTTTGTCAATTTCACATTAAAAATAAACAATAGCATTGCTACAACCTGTTTTGCAAGCATTTAGTAAAGGTACAAAATGAACAAGAATCAACCTATTATACGAGAGATACCGCCCATCCTTCCCGATGAGACATTTTTGGTTTTTGACCGGGTCAAAAAAATCTTCGATTTCCCTTTGCATTATCATCCTGAGATCGAAATAAATTTTATTTCCAAAGGAAAGGGTAATCTAAGGATTGTCGGGGATCATATAGGCGAAATTGATGATTTGGAATTAGTGATGATTGGTCCCAATCTTCCGCATTACTGGAACAATCACAAATGCAAATATAAAAGGATTCACGAAATCACCATTCAGTTTAATCAGGATTTTTTTGACGAATCGCTGATGAGCAGAAGGATTATGAAATCAATTGGTGAGCTGTTGCAAAAATCAATACGGGGCATTCTGTTTTCGCGTGAGACAGCTGAAAAACTAAAAGATCGCTTCTTCAACCTATCCAAGCTGAACGGTTTTGAAACCTTTCTCGAAATGCTGAATATATTATATGAGCTTTCAATTGCTGAGCATACAACCGTCCTTTCGTCTTACAGTGTAGAACAAGAGACTTTTATTGACACAGATAGCATGAAGCTGATTCACGATTATGTTCATAATAATTTCGACAAAAAAATAAAATTAGATGAAGTAGCCTCTTTGACCAATATGAGTAGCGTGACTCTTAATAGATTCCTTAAGAAAAGAATCGGTAAAACCTTTGTAAGCTATTTAAACGAGATCAGAGTGGGCTATGCTGCAAGATGGCTGATAGAAAGGGATCTGACTGTCTCAGAAATTGCTTTTGAATCAGGATTCAACAATATTGCAAATTTCAATAAAATATTTAAATCGATTCAAAAGTCTACACCATCGGAATTTAAAGCAAAATTCAACGGGGTTAAAAAGATTCAATAAGAAAAGTGCCAGCTTCAACAACAAAGCCAAGGCATTACGATTCTCTCATTAATTATACCTCTTCTGACATCTTTATGCGGTTATTTCTAGAATCCACAATCAGCTGGTATACGTTCATAATGTAAAGCTTGAGTTCCGTAAGCTGAACCACTGCTGGCTGACAGATAAAAATAGCATATACTCTATATCTATTTTTTGCTTTTTACAAAACAAGCTAAAACCGCTATCCATAGCCTTTTTCTTCTGCGTTTAAAATAAATTAATTAAATCCTGTAAAAAAAAGATAATATATTGACAAAATAACATTAACCTTTGTTGCTGCCAAAATTTAGATTTGTCATTATTGTAAACTAATTATTAACTCAATTTTAACAATTAATTCTTCATGGACTATGAGATTAATAAAACAAAATGTGAGCCATCCAATAGCGAAAAATAAGGCAGCGCTTTTTCTTGCGCTCGCTTTGTTACCATTTGGGCTTACCAATGCACAGATCACAAGTGACACTCTGAGAGAAAGTAAGATCGACGAAGTCGTGATTGTGGGATATGGAACGCAAAAGAGAAGCGAAGTAAATTCAGCTATTTCTTCCATCAAATCAAGGGATTTGGAAAACATCAAGCAGACCTCTGTCGATCAGATGTTACAGGGGAAACTTTCCGGTGTGACAGTTACTAACGGAAATGGACAACCGGGTGCGGCCGTTTCTATTAAAATCCGTGGTGCCGCATCGATCAACAACACCAATGAACCCCTTTATATCATTGACGGAGTACCGATTTCAGGCGATGCAACAGGCAGGTCTACCTCGGGAAGGCCGATTGCGGGTAACGACTTTTCCTCAACCGGCGGTTCTGGAAGTGTGGCGGTTTCTCCCGTCTCATTCCTCAACCCAAATGATATTGAATCTATTGATGTACTTAAAGATGCTTCTGCTACTGCAATTTATGGATCAAGAGGTGCAAACGGGGTTATCATCATTACCACAAAATCTGGTAAAAAAGGAGCAGGAAGAATAAGCTACGAGGGCTATACTTCAATGGCACAAAACTATAAAGATCTCGATGTTCTCAATCTTCGTCAATATGCACAACTCCAAAATGCAATGGCACCGGTTTTCAATGTTCCCTTGCGCCCGGAATTTGCACACCCTGAATTACTTGGAGAAGGAACAGATTGGCAAAAGACCATTTACCAGACCGCCATTAGCCAAAGCCATCAGTTGTCGTTTTCCGGAGGGAAAGATGATGTCAACTACTTTTTGTCTACAGGCTTCTTGGATGAAACAGGTACCATTATCAATACGGGCTTGAAACGATATACAGTAAGATTGAATCTCAACGCCAAAGTAAAACCTTGGCTAAGAGCAGGAGCTAATATTTCCGGTGGATTTACCAACCAAAACTACACCATCAATCAAAGTTATAATGGCTTAATATCCAACACGCTCCTCCAGGCGCCCGACTTACCTGTTTATAATGCCGATGGCACTTTTGCTTCGCCTCCGGCAGGACAAAATATCAATTACTTCAATCCTGTAGCTGAAGCGCTTACTAAAGTAAACAAATTAATCCGAAAAAATTTCGTAGGTAATATTTATGGGGAAGCTGATATTTTTAAGGGTTTGAAGTACCGTTTAGAAATCTCTGCCAGCACAGAGTTTGCAGAAAACACTGAATTTGCCCCCCAATTCGACCGCGGTTCCCAATACAATATTGATGCAGACCTCTGGTTGAGAAATAATGATTGGTATTCCACCAACATTAAAAACCTCTTAACATACGACCGCTCATTTGGAAAGCACAAAGTGACTTTATTGGTCGGGCAGGAGGCTCAAGATTCGCACTGGAAAGGGAATACCGGCGAGGGACACGGTTTCAAATCCAATGATGTTTACACCCTATCAATGGCTACCACGACCAAAGCGACTAGTTATAAAGGAAGTTCATCTATGAATTCTTATTTCTCACGATTAATTTATGATTTTGACAATAGATATAGCATTACCGCTTCAATCAGAAGAGACCAGTCCTCTAAATTTGATCCGAATTATAATGATGGAGAAAATCAAATAGGATATTTTCCGGGAATTACGGGGTCTTGGCGGGTGACCAATGAAAAATTTATGGATTGGATTCCAGCAAATGTGATAAGTAATTTGAAATTCAGAGCAGGCTATGGAGAAACCGGAAACCAGCAGATTCCAAATAATTTATATGCTTCCCAACTTACAATCTATAATAATCCTGCTTACCAAAACAATCCGAATCTGACTTGGGAAACGGTAAAGCAATCTAATTTCGGGGTTGATATTACTTTATTTAAGCGATTAAATATTAATGTCGATCTCTACAATAAAAAATCTTCTGATCTCCTGTTCAAAGTGCCTTTACCAGATTATCTTACGGGCAATTCCTCCTTTTTCGGTGGTATAGAGGCACCCTATTCTAATATCGGAAGTTTACAAAACAAAGGTGTGGATGTCACCGCAGGTTACGAATTAAAAGGAGAAACGTTCAACTGGAGCACCAATTTGGTGTTTTCACAATATAAAAACAAACTTCTTAGTCTGGTAGATGGCATATCAAATATCTCCGAACAAGTCAATATAAACGGCTATCTTCCAATGGTTGCTACAAATACCACCATCGGGCAACCTATCGGGATGTTCTATGGCTTGAAAAGCGAAGGAATCTACAGAACTGATGCCGATCTGGCCGGTGCCCCAACGAGTGTCTTCGGCTCGGCTCCGCAATTAGGAGACGTAAAATATTCAGATATCAATGGTGACGGAAAAATAGATGATTCGGACAGAACGATTATTGGAAATCCCCATCCGGATTTTACTTTTGGATTTACCAACAATTTTAAATACAAAAACTTTGACTTATCTGTTTTTGTGCAGGGATCTGTAGGAAATGACGTTATGAATCTTACTAAAAGAAATGGAACTCAAAATGCCATGATGTATCAAAATCAATTAGTAGAAGCTCTAGACTATTGGAGCACAGACAATCCCAATGCTAGCCAACCAAGACTAATCAACAGCATTACACATCCTAATATTATGATTTCTGATCGATATGTCGAGAAAGGCGATTATCTGAGGATTCAAAATGTGACCTTGGGATACACATTGTCCTCTGATTTTGTGTCGCAAATTGGGCTCACAAGATTAAGAATTTATGCGACGGCTCAAAACCTTTTTACCATCACCAACTACTCTGGTTACGACCCGGAAATTGGATCATTCAACCAAAATATCTTACTGTCAGGAATTGACAACGGCAGGTATCCATCTCCCAGAACATATACTTTTGGTGTTAACTTAGATTTTTAAATTTTTTGAATTATGAAAACCTTATATATTTTAAACGTAAAAAAAATAGTGACGGCAGCACTACTATTCGGTGCGATAATTTCCTGTAGCAATGATTTTACGGACAGGCCGTCAGAAGATTCTATTGATACGAGTAATTTCTATCAAACAGACGAGCAGGTAAAAGCCTCTACCGATGCACTATACTACAAAACTTGGTTTCCCTTTAATAATAAATTTTTCTATGCCATCTCAGAAGTCGGTTCTGGTAATATGTATACCAATTCTTCTGATGTGAACGCGATGAGAAATTTTTCTATAACCGCTGTAGATCCTGAACTGAATTCGGGGTGGCAATCGCTCTGGGCCAACGTAGCACAAGCAAATTTTTTGATCAATAATCTGAAAACATTGGCAAAACCGGGCGTCAGCCTGTCCACTATCAATAACGTGTTGGGAGAAGCCTATTTTATGAGGGCAACAGCCTACTTCTATTTAGTGAGATTATGGGGACCGGTGCCTATTATTATTGATAATCTGGCGACCTCTTCCAGTCCGCAAGTTAACACAAACCGGGTTGAAGATGTGTACGAATTGATTAGAAGAGATTACACGCAGGCTATTGCGCTTTTGGACAACAAAGTACGGGGATCCAACTATGCGGATAATGCCAAAGTATCAAAAGGTTCAGCAAAAGCAATGTTGGCTAAAGTTTATCTATACGATAAAAACTATGCAAAGGCAAAAGAATTGGCCGAAGAGGTTATCAATAGTGGAGAATTCAAACTTTTGGGGGGTACCTCGCAATACTCTGTCACATCGAAATCGTTTGGCGATCTCTTTAAATATTCAAATAACAATAACGAAGAATCAATCTTTGCATTGCAATGGAAGACCGACGCCAATTATGGATCTGGTAATAATAGCAATACGCAATTTGGAATCAGCAACGGAACACTCTCTACATCCAATGCTTCCTACGGCGGTGTATTCGGCCCTTCCCAAGACATTCTTACTCTGTATGATGCAAATGATGTCAGAAGAAATGAAACGCTGATGCTTCCGGGCAATACTTATCCAGATATAAAAGTAAAGAATGGAACTTCTTTCCAAGTTGGATTTACCGTGCCAGCGGCAGATCAAATCGGAGGTCAGGGCGCCGGCGCGGCCATCAAAAAATATTGCATTGGTATTGAAAACGGGACATATACAGGCCCTGTAGATGGATGGGGAATGATGAATAATAATACTTATATTATGAGATATGCCGAATTGCTACTGATCCATGCAGAAGCAATTCTTGCAGGAGCTGGCTCAACATCTGATGCTGCTGCACTTGCCTCCTACAATGCAGTTAGAAACAGAGCGGGGCTTTCCGCTGTTACTTCTTTTACATTTGATGATATATTCAGAGAACGAAGAAAGGAATTAGCTTTCGAAGGTGATTTTTGGTTTGATTTAGGGAGACTGCCTCGTGCTCAGGCTATTGCGATAATGGCCGCACAAAACAGAGGTAATATGTACGGCCCTGAATATTTCACGCCAGACGAGAGCGATTTTACTCTGCCTTATCCTGCAAATGATGTTGCCAAGAATCCAAAATTATTAGAACCACCTGTTCCATATCAATTTTAAAATTTTAAAATAATGAAAACTTTAATTCGAAACAGTTATAAAAAAGTATTTTTAGCGCTACTTGCCGTGACACTCTGGTCCGCCTGTAATGATGATGATACGAGCGGCATTGATAGAGCTCCCATCATAGAATTTGTTGCACCTGCAGTAGATGCCAACGGAATGCCAAGCGATCTTACTCCGACAAACGTAGGATTTGCTAACAACACCTATGTTATAAGAGGAAAAAATTTTTCTTCGCTAAAACATATTTATTTTAATGATTATGAGTCCTATTTTAATCCAACTTTGGTGACAGATACTAATATCATTGTAAGCATTAATGAAAATACGCCGTACTCTAACGTAAGTAACAAATTGAAGCTTGTAACAGGCGTCGGGACGGTAGAATATGATTTTGTAATCGCACCACCTGCGCCAGTTTTCAATGGCTTCCAACCGGTAAATACTGCTGACGGAACCAATATTACTATCAAAGGAAACTATTTTGTCAACCCGGAGGTAAAAGTAGGGGATGCCTCAGCAACAATTGTATCAAGCGATCTTACCCATATTGTAGCGACTTTGCCGGCGGGTTCTCAAGGTAAAAAGGTTTCTGTATCTACGCTCTCCGGGACGGCTACCTACAATTCGCAGGTGGGAACATCTATATACGATGATGTCTTTTACGGCGGCATAAGCGTTTCCACTTGGGCAGGAGATGTATATGACATCGCTTATAGTGAAGATCCAACTAATATTATGCAAGGTGATAAAGCAATAAAATGGAATGCTAAGACTTGGTCCGCATTGCAGATTGATAATTCTCCGGAAATACCGGCTAATGCCAAGGGAATCAGATTCTATGCTAAAGCGAAAGTCGCCACGGCTACTAATGCCATAAAACTAATTTTAAATTATAGCTGGGGGACAACGCCAACTATTACCATTGGAGAAGTTTACAAATACTACGAGATACCTTTTGAGGGATCTGCTGGTTTTGGCTTATCGGGAACACCTTCAACAATGAATCTGACATTCAATAACGCATCGGGCTCAGAGTACGAAATCTATCTCGACGATATTGGTTATTATTACTAAGCTTTTTCATCATCGAGACGTACAAATCCTAATCACATTACCTTATTTTTTTAGTTATAACGAAGTTTAAACAAAAATCAAATTACCCAGCATAGAAGGTAAATAATATGAATCTTGAAAAAATTAAATTAAAAGAAAAAATAGCTTACGGATTCGGAGATGCAGCATCCTCTATGTTTTGGAAGATATTCAGTATGTATCTGCTGTTTTTCTACACCGATGTTTTCGGTCTTACCGCGGCGGCTGTGGGAACGATGTTTCTGGTAACAAAAGTTTGGGATTCGCTTTTTGATCCTTTGGTGGGTATTTACTCGGATAGGGTCGAGACAAGATGGGGGAAGTTCCGGCCTTTTCTGCTTTGGGTAGCTGTTCCGTTCGCTGTAATCGGTGTATTTACTTTCTACACGCCCAATTTTTCATACAACGGCCGTCTCATTTATGCCTACATCACTTATTCTTTGATGATGATGGTTTACTCTCTAATAAATGTGCCTTACGCTTCTTTGCTGGGTGTGATATCAGCCGATGGGAAAGTAAGAACCACTTTAGCGTCTTATCGCATGGTTTTTGCTTTCTGTGGGAGCCTGTTTGCCCTTTGGCTCATTGAGCCGTTGGTAAAATATTTTGGAGACGGCACACTTACCTCGCCCCAAGGTTGGTTTTATACTATTATGGTATTCGGAGTTATTACTACTCTGTTGTTCTGGGGCTGTTTTGCAGGGACTCGCGAAAGAGTAAAACCCATACGGGAAGAGCAATCTCCTCTCAAGGAAGACTTGAAGGATCTTCTGAGCAACAAACCTTGGTGGATTCTATTGGGAGCCGGCGTTGCAACGCTACTTTTCAATACTATTAGAGATGGAGGCGCTATCTACTATTTCAAATATTTTCTCAGTAAAGCCGACCACGAGACATTCGCTATATTTGGAATGGGGACAGGGATGTCCTATCTCACGATCTATCTGGTTTTGGGTCAGGCAGCCAATATTATAGGTGTAGTTTTAGCTACTCCCTTGGCCAATAAAGTAGGGAAGAAAAATACATTTTTCGGCGCCATGCTATTAGCTGCAATTTTAAGTCTTGCTTTTTATTTCTTGACCAAAAATGAAATGGTTCTTATATTAATATTTCAATTTGTCATAGGCATTTGCGCAGGATGCATCTTCCCGCTCTTATGGTCTATGTACGCCGATACGGCCGATTACTCGGAATGGAAGCAAGGGAGAAGAGCAACCGGATTGATTTTTTCTGCCTCATCAATGTCCCAGAAATTAGGCTGGGCGTTCGGGGGCGCGGCAACAGGCTGGTTGTTGGCTTATTTCGGATTTAAGGCCAATATTCCACAATCAGAATCCGCCCAGTGGGGTATCCGCTTGATGCTGAGTGTTTTACCCGCAATCGGCGCAGGCATATCGATGCTGTTTATATCGATCTATCCTTTAAGTGAAGAAAAATTAAAAAACATTAGCAAAGAATTAAACGAAAGAAGAGTCGTGGAGAAAGACCACACGACTTCCAAGAAGCAGTTTATATAAATTTCACCTATAAAAACAATAGAAGTACAATGAGCGATTTATTCACTACACGCTTGAATGCAGTAAAGGAAGAATTTGAAAATTTAATTACAATAAAAAACTTTCCCTTCGAAGAAGCCGGAAATGGTATTTTTACCCGTTATAAAAATCCTGTGGTGACAGCTGCCCACACTCCTTTGGAATGGCGTTTTGATTTTGATGCCGAAAGGAATCCGTTTTTCATGCAAAGGTTTGGGATCAATGCCACTTTTAATGCAGGGGCGATGAAATGGCAAGATAAATACTTGCTTTCAGTACGAGTAGAAGGATATGACAGAAAATCTTTTTTTGCTATAGCAGAGTCTCCCAATGGAATAGATAATTTCAGATTCTGGGAAAAACCAATTGTAATTCCACAAATTGCAGGAAATCCGGACACCAACGTTTATGATATGCGTCTTGTAGAGCACGAAGACGGTTACATTTACGGTATTTTCTGTACGGAGCGCAAAGATATAAGAGCACCAAAAGGCGATACCACTTTAGCAACTGCAAACGCCGGAATTGTAAGAACGAAAAATTTATTAGATTGGGAAAGACTTCCCGATCTGGTTTCCAGCACTGGCCAACAGAGAAATGTGGTTCTCCATCCGGAATTTTCAAATGGAAAATATGCTTTGTATACCCGCCCACAAGATGGATTCATTGATGTGGGTAAGGGAGGCGGCATCGGATTAGGTTACGTTCAGGATATGAAAAATCCCATAATTCAGGATGAAGCCATCATTTATGGAAAGAAATATCACACCGTTTACGAACTGAAAAACGGATTGGGTCCAGCACCTATTAAAACAGAAAAAGGCTGGTTGCATTTGGCACATGGTGTTCGCAATACAGCCGCCGGACTGCGCTATGTATTGTATCTGTTTATGACAGATCTTAATGAATTAGGAAAAGTAATTTATAAACCCGCAGGTTACTTTATGGCTCCCGAAGGAATTGAGAGGGTGGGAGATGTTTCAAATGTATTATTTTCGAATGGTTGGATCGCGGATGATGATGGCAAAGTCTTCATCTATTATGCTTCTGCAGACACGAGGATGCATGTTGCCCTCTCATCTGTCGACCAGCTATTGGATTATTGCATTAATACGCCGGAAGACAAATTGTCTTCCTACGAATCTGTACAAACCATTATGAGAATTATAGAAAATAATCTTGTCAATTAAACTTTTCGTCAGTTAGTTCTTATTCAATTTGTACAGGCTTGGAAACCAAAACATTGCATTTTTAAAATTTCAATTAAAATGTCATCATTAGCAATCATCAAAGAAGTCGAAAAAGAACTTCATCATATCCTTGATTATTGGGCTCAGAACACCCTCGATGATGCCAATGGAGGATTCATCGGAAAAATTGACAGTGACGAAAGCAAAAATCCAAAAGCTGAAAAAGGTTCGGTAATGCATGCCAGGATCTTATGGACTTTCTCTGCAGCCTATCCTATAACACAAAATTCCGAACATCTTAAAATAGCACAGAGGGCTTTTGAAGAAATTAGAACTAAATTCTATAATCCTTTCCAGAAAGGAATCTATTGGAGCATTAATGCAGACGGAACGCCAAAGGAAACTAAAAATCAAATTTACGCCTTGGCATTTGCCATATATGGTCTTAGCGAATTTTATAAGGTGACCAAAAATCACGACGCTTTGGATTTGGCAGTTAGTCTATACCACAGTATTCAAGAGCATAGTTTCGACCGGTATAAAGGTGGTTATTTTGAGGCTTATACGAAAGATTGGGAAGCGATTGAAGATGTAAGACTCAGTGATAAAGACGCCAATGAAAAAAAGACAATGAATACACATCTTCATATCGCAGAGGCTTTTGCCAATCTTTATACGGTCTGGAAAAATGAGGAATTAAAAAAGAATACGACTCAACTTTTAGATATTATCGATCTTTATTTCATTGATAAAGAAAAGTGGCACCTCAAACTTTTTTTTGATGAAAACTGGGTAGAGAAAAAAGATGTTATCTCGTATGGGCACGATATCGAGGCTTCTTGGCTCCTGCAGTGGTGTGCAGAAGTTTCTGAAGACAATCGGCTAATAGATATTTTTAAGTCTTACGCTGTAAAAATGGCAGATGCCACTCTCGAAGGTTTGGACGCAGATGGTGGTCTTTGGTATGAATATGACCCCCAGAAAAATCAACTTATTGCCGAGAAACACTGGTGGCCGCAGGCAGAACTATGGATCGGATTTATGAATGCCTACCAACTGACAGCAAATAAAAATTATTTGAACATTGTTTATAAAAATTGGATCTTCGTTGATGAATATATCATCGATCACAAAAATGGAGAGTGGTTTTGGGGAATCGACGAGAATCACAAAAGACTGAATAAAGACAAAACAGGTATTTGGAAATGTCCATATCACAATGGAAGAGCTTGCTTAGAGATACTAAAAAGAAATAAAGAAGACCAATGAAAAAAATAATTTGTGCAATCGCGTTGGCATCCTCACTTTTCACATTCGGACAGAAAAACCTAATCAAAAATGGGGGATTTGAACTTAATTCAGAGTTTTGGCGTGGCGAAAATATCCTCACCATCAATCCTTACACCAAAAAAAATGGCGCAAATGCAGGCTGTATTTCCGAATTTGTTTCGCCGCAGTGGAAAGGAATAGATCAGGAATTCATCATTCCAAAAAATACAGCTGCTGTAGAAGTATCCGCATGGCTAAAAGCAGACGGAGTAGAAAAAGGGAAAAACAGTTGGAACAAAGCGGTAATGGTTCTTGAAATGGCCGGCAAAAATCAAAATATTGCAGAATTGGAGGGAACTACGCAATGGCAATTGGTAAAAAAGATAATTCCCGTTGACCACTCCCGTTCAGGAAGATTGATGCTGGCATTATCCGAATGCACAGGGACTTTCTATTTTGATGAGATTCAGGTCATTCCACTTTCAACGCAAGATTATAACATAATCTTGGAAGAGCAAACTAACCAATATCCAGTAGCTGTCATTAAAGATGCTACCCCGTTAGAATTTTTAAAATTAAGCAACGGAAACTTTGAAAAAGGATTAGAAGGATGGCGAGGAGGTGCGGAAGTAGTTTCTGAAGAAAAATATGAAGGTCAAAAAAGCCTGAAGCTTTCCTCGCAAAATCCCGTGTGGACGGGTATAGATCAAATAGCTGACATTCCTGCGGATGCTCAAACCATAAGTGTTTCCGCTTATGCTAAGCCCCAAGATCTAAAACAAGGCAAGAACGATTGGAACAAAGGCGTAATGATTGTAGAATTCACTTCAGACGGAAGCAAAAAGACCTCTCAAGATCAGACGATATTCTCTGTTTTGGGCTCCGGGGACTGGCAGATGTTTTCCAAAACTCTGGAAATCCCAAATGGTTCTAAAAAATATAGAATTATGATTGCTTTAAACGAAGCTACTGGAATAATGTATGTGGATGACGTTCAGGTGAAATTTAATCCATAAGGACAAACCAAATAAAAGGAGCTCCGAGAGCCAAATACTTTGAAGACCATCTTTACCATCATATCAATCAATCTATTGTCGATCATTAATGCGCAATACAGACTGTCGGATCCGGAAGCCACCAAAGAAACTGTAAACCTTTATAACAATTTGGTAAAAGCTCAGGCTGAGGGCTATTTTGTGGGGCATCAGGATGATCTGGCGTATGGCGTTTATTGGAAATATCAGGAGGGGAAAAGCGATGTAAAAGATGTAGTGAAAGATTTTCCTGCTGTTTACGGTTGGGAATTAGGCGATCTGGAATTAGGAAGAGATAAAAATCTTGACGGTGTTCCTTTCGATAAAATAAAACAATATATCCGGGAAGGATATGAGAGGGGTGGAATTATTACACTCAGCTGGCATACCAATAATCCGATTACAGGGAATAACGCGTGGGACACCTCCTGCACCTCAATAAAAGATATTTTGCCTGCAGGTAGTAAAAACAAAATTTTAGAAGATTATCTAGATAAAGTGGCTGCATTTTTCCTTGATTTAAAAGGAAAAAATGGAGAACCGATTCCCATTTTGTGGCGCCCATTTCATGAGCACACGGGAACTTGGTTTTGGTGGGGTGTCAATTCTGCTTCGGATGATGAATACAAAGAACTCTTCAAGTTTTCTGTCGATTATTTAAGAATAACAAAAAAAATACACAATCTCATTATCGAATATAATACAAGTGCAGATTATTCTACGGTGGAGGAATTTATTAGAAGATATCCGGGTGATAAGTATGTAGATGTTTTTTCATTTGATACCTATCAACGATCGGCATCAGAAGATGAAAACAAATTTTTGCAACAGTTGGACACACTGCTTTCAGTGATGAACATTGCAGCCAAAGAGCATCAGAAAATTTCCGCAATCGGTGAGATAGGCTATAATAAAATACCTGACAAATATTGGTTTACGAAAATTTTAAAACCTATTTTTGATAAGCATGAGTTTTCGTATGTGTTGTTTTGGAGAAACGCTGGCTTTAAACCCGATCGTAATGAAGTGGAATATTATCTCCCATTTAGAGGTCACCCGGCAGAAAAGGATTTTATAAAATTCTATAAAGACAAAAATACATGGTTTGAGAAGGATGCCAGAAAGATGAAACTTTATCAGTAATTCAGATTTCAATTTTATTTGCATAAGACCCAATACGCGCTTATGGTACCTGAAAACCTCGCAAAACTTTGAAAAAAAATCAATGATTATGAAATTTTCAAAAATAATTTTACTCTTATATGTTTTCGTTTTTTCTCTCGAGTTAGCACAAACGCCGGTGGACGAAATAGGGCAATTACGCGTTATCGGAACTCAGCTCTCGGATCATAAAGGAATGCCGATAAGATTGGTAGGCACAAGTTTCGGATGGAACAACTGGCACTCCAGATTCTACACGAAAGGTACCGTCAAATGGCTTAAAAACGATTGGAATGTCAATGTAGTTCGTGCAGCATTAGGAATAGATCCAGAAGGTGCTTATCTCCAAAATCCAAAAGAGAATTATAAAAACATAGAAACCGTTGTAGAAGCTGCCATCAAAGAAGGTGTCTATGTTATTATCGATTGGCATACCCATAAAATCCACCCCGATGAAGCAGGTACATTCTTCGACAAAGTTTCTAAAAAGTACGGTAAATATCCAAATGTCATTTACGAAATATTCAACGAGCCCGAACAACAATCTTGGCAAGAGGTAAAAGAATATGCCGAAGAAATTATTAGAACCATCCGAAAAAATGACCCCCACAATTTGATTTTGGTCCCTTCCCCAGAATGGGATCAAAGGCTTGATCTTGT
This sequence comes from Chryseobacterium sp. SC28, assembly GCF_003932955.1. Lineage (GTDB taxonomy): Bacteria > Bacteroidota > Bacteroidia > Flavobacteriales > Weeksellaceae > Epilithonimonas. Next base: position 142,551 of record NZ_QOVY01000001.1, on the reverse strand, counting down.
CCAAAAAAATCCCATAAAAAATGTTTCCAACATAATGTACACGTTGCATTTCTATGCCGGCACCCACAAAAAAGAACTTCGTGATCTGGCCGATGCTGCTATCAATTCCGGAATTCCCGTTTTTGTCTCAGAATCTGCAGGAATGGAAGCAACCGGCGACGGAAAAATTGATTATCGGGAATGGCAGAAATATTTTGACTGGATGGAAAAAAGAAAACTGAGCTGGATCACTTGGTCGATATCTGACAAAAAAGAAACCTGTTCCATGCTTTTGCCCACAGCTTCATCCACCGGAAACTGGAAACAGTCAGATCTGAATGAATCAGGTATCAAAACCAGAGAATACTTAAAACAATTCAATCGAAGAGGCGAGTATATTCCGACATTTCAATGGAAAGGCCGAGTGGAAAAAACATCAAATACAACAGCTACACTCTCGGGGTCTGCTTCATCAGTTGAATTCAGTTTCAAAGGAAATTCCACCGGTATCAAACTGAAAAACAATCCACATCAAAATTATTACAATTATATTTCAGTAGAATTAGACGGAATTTATATTGGAAGAATCAAAGTTGATAACAATGATTTTAAGTTATTTACTTTTGAGGCCAATAAATCTACAAATATCCATGACATCAAGATCTTCAAAGCGACTGAAGCCGCAATGGGAGAAGTTATAGTAGATGTTTCCGAGATCGAAGCGCTTCCGAGCCCAGCACTCGCTAAAAAGAAAATCGAGTTCATAGGAAACTCCATTACCTGCGGATTTGGAAATGATGAAACCGCGCTTCCTTGTGGACAAGGACAGTGGTTTGACCAGCACAACGCTTATTTGGCTTATGGCCCTGTGGTTTCAAGAATGTTGGGGACTAATTTTTTATTGAGTTCCGTTTCAGGATATGGCATATACCGAAATTGGAATTCCGAGCCGGAAGAAGAAAATACTTTACCGGAAGTCTATCCTTATTTATATTTAAGAAAAGACAATCCAGAAAAATTTGAAAATGATTACCAACCTGATCTCGTAAGCATATGTCTGGGAACAAACGATTTGTCCCTTGGCGATGGTACGAAACAGCGCTCTCCCTTCGATAGGGGTAGATTTGTTCTGGAGTATATAGAATTCATCCAAAATATATATAAGCTGTATCCTAACACCAGAATTGCCTTACTCAATAGCCCAATGGTTGGCGGCGAGCGAAACAAACTTTTTGTAGAATGTCTCCGTGAAATAAAAAGTTTTTTTATCAATGATAAGCTGCATCCTCCTGTCGAAATCTTTGAATTTCCGGAAATGAAAACCGAAGGCTGTGGCCATCATCCAAGCGCATCAGACCACAAAAAAATGGCAGAATTGCTTTTTCCTTTTTATGAAAAATTACTCAAAAATTAAAACTTTAAAATGAAATCATTTCTTAAACTTTCATTCTTGATCATTACCGGGTTCGCTTTTGCAAATATCCATCTCCCTGCTATTTTCGACGACAATATGGTTTTGCAAAGAAACGCCGAAGTAACCATTTGGGGTCACGCAGATCCTGCAGAAACAATAACCCTCAACGCAGACTTTCTAGACAAGGAGTACAGCGCGACAGCAAAAAGTGATGCCACCTTCAAAATTACATTCAACACCCCCGCCGAGGGTGGGCCTTACATTATTTCTTTAGTAGGTTACAATAAGGTGGTTCTTCAGAACGTCATGTTGGGAGAGGTCTGGCTCATGTCGGGGCAGTCCAATATGGAAATGAGCGCAGCTTGGGGAATCAAAGATGGCGACAGCGAAATGGCAAATGCCAACTACCCATATATACGTCTATTTACCGTCGGAAAATCTGCCGCCGATTGCCCGCAGACAGACATTATTGGAAATTGGAATATCTGTTCAACAGAGACAGCTAAAAATTTCAGCGCAGTCGGATATTTTTTTGCCCAAAAGCTCCACAGCGAATTGGTCGGTGTTCCGGTCGGCGTTATCTGTTCGGCATGGGGAGGGAGTGCAGCGGAAATTTGGACGCCAAAATACATTTTTGATCAGCAACCCGATTTGGCGGAAAGTTTCAAGACGATACAATCGTCAAAAAACGAATATTGCCCCAGCAACATTTCTGTTGTGTACAATGCAATGATCGCACCTTTTAATGATTTCAAAATTGCAGGAGCGGCTTGGTATCAAGGTGAAACCAATACCGCAAATCCGAATTCTTACGAAAAGCTTTTGACCTCTCTTATCGGTTCCTGGCGTCAAAACAGAGCTTATAAATTTCCATTTTATATTATCCAGATAGCATCTTTCAAAGGATTTGGAGACGCGACAGCACAGATTAAAAATATCCAAAGAAAAGTTTCTCAAAATGTAGAAAATTCAGGTTTGGTAGTTATCTCAGATTATTCTATGATCGACGATATTCACCCAAAGGAAAAAAAGCCTGTGGGCATTAGACTTGCTAATTTGGTGCTGAAAGATGTTTATCATAAAGATCTTCCTGCTGGTTTTCCTACTTGGAAGTCCTTAGAATTTAAAGGTAATAAAGCCATCTTAACTTTAGATTTTGCAGACGGCTTACATTTTAAAAACAAGACATCCGACCAGTTTGAAATAGCCGGAAGTGACAAAAACTTTGTGAAAGCAAAAGCTAAAATCATTGGGAACCAAATTATTCTAGAAGCAAAAAGCGTCAAAGATCCTGCTTTGGTACGCTACAATTGGAGCAACGACGCATTTCCCGATCTTTTCAACAAGGCCGGTCTGCCAGCTTCGGTGTACAGCAATGAAACCATCAAATAATTTTTAAATACACATTTAACAAACACTTAACAAATGAAATTCACCCAATTTTTTACCATAACAATGATGATGAGCTTGACAACTATGATAAATGCACAACAACAGCTGAATCCCGAAACAGAAAAGAAAATCGATATTTTGATGTCTAAGATGACATTAGAAGAAAAAGTAGGTCAAATGAATCAGTACAACGGATTCTGGGACGTGACGGGTCCTGCGCCGGTGGGCGGAACCGCTGAACAAAAATATGAAAATATCAAAAAAGGGTTGGTGGGTTCTATGCTTACCGTGCGAGGGGTTTCAGAGGTGAAAGCCGTCCAAAAAATTGCAGTAGAACAAACCAGATTAGGAATTCCTTTGATTATTGGATTTGATGTCATTCACGGCTATAAAACCCTAAGTCCTATTCCTCTTGCAGAAGCTGCAAGTTGGGATCTGAAAGCCATAGAAAAATCTGCACAAATAGCAGCCTCCGAAGCTGCAGCGTCTGGGATCAACTGGACATTCGGTCCTATGATGGATATTTCCCGGGATCCAAGATGGGGCAGAGTAATGGAAGGCGCGGGAGAAGATCCATTTCTGGGAAGTAAAATTGCCATTGCACGGGTTAAAGGTTTTCAGGGCGATAATACATTTAAATCGCCTTTGAGAATTGCTGCAACTGCGAAACATTTCGCAGGCTATGGTTTTGTGGACGGCGCTTTGGAATACAATGCAGCTGAAATCAGTACCAATACTCTTTATAACCAGATTTTGCCCCCGTTTAATGCCGCCGTCGATGCCGGCATAAAAAGTGTGATGACCTCTTTTAATACCATCAATGGAATTCCCGCTACCGCAGATAGATATCTCTTGCGGGATGTATTAAAAAAGAAATGGGGATTTTTAGGATTTGTAATTTCAGATTGGGCTTCCATTAAGGAAATGATTCCTTGGGGATTTTCAAAAGACGAAAATGAAGCAGCAAAATCGGCGGTAGAAGCGGGTACGGATATGGATATGGAAGGTGGCATTTATGTTCCTTATCTGATTGATTTAGTAAAAACGGGAAAAGTAAAACAAGAGCACGTAGATGATGCAGTGCGCCGAATTTTGAGGGTTAAATTTGAATTGGGACTATTCGATGATCCCTACCGCTTTCTGGATGAAAAACGAGAAAAGGAAATCATCGGAAGCAAAGCAAACAGGGAAGCGGTTCTGGATATCGCAAAAAAATCTATTGTATTACTTAAAAACGACCAGAACATTCTACCGCTCAAAAAATCGGGGCAGAACATTGTGGTTTTAGGATCTTTGGCAGAAAGTAAAAACTCGCCTTTGGGAAGTTGGAGGATCGCAGCAGACGATGATACTGCCGTTTCAGTATTAGAGGGTTTACAGAAATATAAAGGCAATTCTTTAAAGTATGTCAAAGGGCTCGAAATCACAAAAGTAGAACCAACGTTCTTAACCGAAGTGCAATATAATATGACAGACCGAAGTGGTTTTGAAGAAGCAAAAAAAGCGGCGAAAGAGGCCGACATCGTCGTTATGGTTTTAGGAGAGCACGGTTTTTCGTCCGGGGAAGCTAGAAGCAGAACCAATATTGATCTGCCCGGTCTTCAGCAGGAATTTTTAGAAGAAATTTATAAAGTTAATTCCAATATTGTTTTAGTCCTTACCAACGGTCGCCCATTATCAATCTCCTGGGCAGCAGAGAAAATTCCCGGAATATTAGAATGCTGGCAGTTGGGCACAGAAACAGGAAATGCCGTGGCAGAAGTTTTATACGGGGATTATAACCCGAGTGGAAAATTACCCATGACTTTCCCCAGAAATGTTGGTCAGATTCCCATCTATTACAACCATTACAGTACCGGAAGATTTATGGACAAGGATAATAATGTGTTTTGGAGCCATTATTCCGATGTCGACAAGACTCCGCTTTACCCTTTTGGGTACGGCTTAAGTTATACAACTTTTGAATATTCTAATCTGAAAGTCAATAAAAAATCTTTTGCTAAAGGAGAAAAAATCATTGTAAGTGTAGATCTGAAAAATACAGGTAAAGTTACGGGTAAAGAAGTGGTACAGTTATATCTGCACGACGAGTTTGCCTCTGTGGTAAGACCTGTAAAAGAACTTAAAGGATTTGAACTGGCAGAACTGAAAGCTGGCGAAACAAAAACGATAACGTTTGCACTAACAGATGCAGAACTTGGATTTTACAATCATCAGCACGAATTTGTAGTCGAAGCCGGAACTTTCAAGGTCATGGTTGGAGGAAGTTCTAATGCCGGATTATCAATGAAATTTGAATATGGTAATTAGTCGCTCCCAAAAAAATTGATTAGTAATATTTCAGTTTATTGCTAATAGCTTTTTAAGCGACAAATTTACTTTCCCTGCCGCTGGCCTAAATTATCATTTTTAAAAACAAAATTGAGATCACAAGCCTGAGTTAGCAGGTAAAAAATAATTACAAAAAATATAGTTTAACGCACTTTTAGCTCGTGTATTTTATTAAGATTTCGCAATACCCAGCAATTTTTAGGGCTTAAGTCCTAAATTAAAATCATAAACTTTCGAATAAGAGGCCATACGCATTATATTTTCTTAAAGTTGAAGGCTGAAAAGTTTTGCGTAAAATTGAAAACGAAAAACCAAACTTTGATGATAAACTTTGCTTTGCTTTTTCCATTCGGGAAAGCTAAAACTTGGAAGCCAAATGAGAGTTACAATTAAGGAAACACTATCCAAACCAATCTTTGAAAAAAATGACGAGAAAGAAGAGCGAACAAAAGAACTTAAAGACAATATTTTCAAAATCAGCTGAACCAAACAGTTTGGAATGGACTGAAATACTGCGGAACGAAAAACTAACGCATGAACTTGATTTAGCAATTTTTCAAGCCTTGTATTCGTTTCAAGATTACAAAGCTTATGCAAGTCAAATTGCCTTAATTTTAGAAACAACTCACCCCCCACTAAATCTTGAAATTGGACGCTATGCAAAACGTATTGCGAAACATTATCACATAGAATTTACGGCAAGAAGTTCTGGAAAATTCAAGTTTTGGGATTTGTTTTTTAACGGCTGGTACGAAGGGACAAAATTTGTTTGGCAATTACGACCTGAATTAGTTGAAGCCTTAATAGCAACAGGCTTGACAGGAGAGGAAATTTATCCGGACGAACTTCCAACAGAAATTACAGAAGAACTCTTTGAAGGTATTAAGCGGACAATAACGGTAAACTCATACGAAAGAAATTCAAAGGCTAGACAACTTTGCGTAAAGCATTGGAAAGCCATTTGTGCCGTTTGCACTTTTGACTTCGAAAAAACATATGGAGAAATTGGTAAAGGTTTTATACACGTTCATCATTTGACACCTGTTTCGCAAATTGGAAAAGCATATCAAGTGAATCCAATTAACGACCTAATTCCAGTTTGCCCAAATTGTCATTCAATGCTACACCGGCAAGAACCACCATTGACAATAGACGAACTAAAAAACATTATTAAACAAAATGACGACTGATAGAACAGCACCGGCCAACAGCGGTGTGGTAAAAGTTGCGGGTTCAGTGCAAAATTCAACTGCAGTTCTCGGATTGAACTTGGCACAACATTAAAGTTTGGTGTATATTTGTAATGGCTTGATGTTGAGGGATCTACATTGTAAGCAAGTTCGTAAATGTTGGCAGAAATAGTTTCTCAGAATCCCTAAAGAACATTTTCTTACAAAACGAAAAAAATCAACCCCTGAAAAAGAAATAGAAAAAGCAGAAAAAATAAGATTGAGATATTTTAAATTTAAAAATAAGCAAAATGAAAAATAAAGAAAAAGAATTAGAAATGTTCTCTTTCGACAAAATAAAAGATGAATTTATGGGCGAAGTTGGAACTGCAAAAAGAACGCTTTACGAACAAGAACTTCAAATGGAAATTCTCGGGGATTTAATTAAAAAAGTCCGCCTTGAAAAAAATATGACGCAAGAAGAACTGGGAAAATTAATCGGAGTTCAAAGAGCACAAATATCAAAACTTGAAAACAATCCTACAAACGTTACAGTCGAAACAATTTTGAGAGTTTTTAGTGCGTTAAAAGCTAAAGTGAATTTTAATGTAGAAATCTTAAACAGCAAGGTAAAAATTGCAGGATAAAACTACTACTGCCAACAGCTATTTTTTTTAATTTCGGCAAAAACTAAGTTATTCCGCCCCGACTAAATTCAAAAAACAAATCATAATGAAATTTTTCGATAAAATCATTAGTACAGATTATTCAAAAAGCACGATTTTGATTCGGTTGCTCGTAGGAGCCGTTTTTCTGTCGGAAGGTATTCAGAAATTGACGTTCCCGGAGCTTCTGGGAGCGGGTCGTTTTGAAAAAATAGGGTTTTGCCATCCCGGGTTTTGGGCGCAGTTCACCGCCTCTTTTGAAATTTTATGCGGCACTATGATTTTATTGGGCTTCCTTACGCGGCTTGCCTCCGTACCTCTTTTGATCATTATGCTCGTCGCCTTCGTCACCACCAAATATCCCATTCTCATAGATAAGGGTTTTTGGACGATGGCACACGAATACCGAGCAGACTTCGCGATGACCATCGGTACTATTTTTTTAATAATCAAAGGCGCCGGCTATTGGTCTCTTGACAGAAAACTCAAGAATTCGTAGAAAATGGAAATTATTATCATCTCTGCTGCCGCATTTCTAGTGGCCATTCTCACTTTCTTTTCAGGTTTTGGTTTGGGAACCATCCTTACGCCTGTGTTTATGATTTTCTTTCCGGTAGATTTAGCCATCGCCTTAACGGGCATCGTGCATTTCTTTAATAATATTTTCAAATTGGTTTTGGTTGGCAAAAATGCGGACAAGCAAGTCTTGTTGCGCTTTGGTATTCCTGCAGTAGTGGGGGCATTTGTAGGTGCTTTGCTTTTACTGCACATTCCCGACAGCCATCCTTTGTTCACTTATCAAATAAACGGAAATACATTTGAAGTTTATCCCGTCAAATTTATTATTTCCGTACTTCTCATCATCTTTGCGAGCATGGATCTTATTCCTTATTTTGGCAAACTTCAATTTGGTAGAGACAAATTAGCGCTGGGCGGTGTTCTAAGCGGTTTCTTCGGCGGACTGTCGGGCAATCAGGGCGCGCTGAGAAGTGCATTTCTGATTAGAGCCGGGCTATCAAAAGAATCTTTTGTTGCCACAGCAGTAGTCGTATCCACATTTGTGGACTTCACGCGCCTATCTGTTTATGCAACAAGATTCACAAAAGCGGGACTTACTGAAAATCTTAAGGTCGTAATACCGGCGACCCTCGCAGGAATTCTCGGCGCATTCATTGGAAACCGCCTTCTGAAAAAGGTGACGTTGAAATTTATACAGACACTCGTGGCAGTAATGTTAATCATAATTTCATTAGCCTTAGGAGCGGGACTTATTTGACCTTTTTGGTTCGAAGATAAATGCAACACAGCTGCCCCTTGGCAAAAATCGACAAAAGTTTTCAGTGCTTTAACAAATAAAAAAGTCCTATCAAAAAATGATAAGACTTATCGATGATTAAGCTCAAAAATATTACTGAAACTCGATGGGGAACTTCACTTGCGTATTGTCCCAAGCGGCGTACAAATCGGCTCCCGACTTGGTTGGTACAAACGAGATCGAAAAATATTCAATAGGCGAGGACACTTTCTCAGCCGGCACATTGAACCGTACGACATCTTTGCTCTTGTCGTAGGAATAAGCGCCCCACTTATCGATGTCCGAATTCAGGATAATGGTCCATTCTTTTTCATTGGGGATGGCGAAGAGGCTGTAAGTCCCGGCAGCAATGTCTTTTCCGCCCACTTTTACCGGTGTGTAGAATTTGATTTCCGTGTTTTCATTGGCACCCATTCTCCAGATTTCTCCATATTTCACGAGGTTTCCAAAGATGACCCTGTTCTTTTTTTGCGGTCGCGAGTACAAGACTTTCACTTTCGGGGTTTCTGTTTTGGAAGACGTCACCTGAAGTGGAAAATAAGTCGCATCCATCGGACTCGCATCGGCAGGCGGGTAGGATACTTTGGTAGGATTCATTTTGCTTTGAGAAAAAGCGCTGACGCCGATCAGTAATGCGGCAGCTAAAAGTAAATTTTTCATAAATTTTGATTGTTTTTAGTTTATTTTTAATAAGTTTTCTATCGCTTTGTCCAGCGTTTCCTGTTTTTTTGCAAAACAAAACCGAATCACTTTTTCGTCGGTTTGATCTTGGTAAAACGCCGAAAATGGGATGGTCGCAACTTTATATTCCTTCGTCAGCCAATGGCAGAAATCCTTGTCTTGCTTATCAGAAATCGAACCAAAGTGGGCGGATAGAAAATAAGTCCCTTCGCAATCCAACAATTGAAAAGACGTTGCTGATAATGCACTCCTGAAATAATTTCTTTTCTCTTCGAAGAAAGTAGAAATTTCGGAAAAATCTTTCATATTTTCCAAATATTTCGCAATCGCATATTGCGCCGGCGTATTCACGCAAAAAACATTGAACTGATGCGCTTTCCGAAACTCTTTCATCAACTCTTCGGGCGCGGCAAGATATCCAATTTTCCAGCCGGTAATATGAAGTAATTTTCCAAAAGAGCCTACAACAAAGGTTCTTTCTTTCAGCTCGGGATATCGGGCTAAGGTCAAATGCTTTTTCCCGTCGAAAGTAATGCTTTCATAAACTTCGTCGCCAAGGATTATGATGTTTGTATTTTTTACCAGTTTGATTAATTCATCAATATCGTTTTGTTTCAAGATTTTCCCCGTTGGATTATTGGGATTATTGAGGATGATCATTTTTGTCTTCTCGCCTATTAGATTTTTCACTTCTTCCCAACGGATTTCATAATCCGGATAATGCATTTTGACATTTTTGACAACGCCTCCGTTCAGAATAATCGCCGGTTCATAGCAATCGTAAGCGGGTTCGAAGATGATCACTTCGTCATCTTTTTCCACAAAAGCAGAAATCACTGTGAAAATGGCTTGCGTTCCGCCAGCCGTGATATTAATTTCGGAAGCAGGATGATAATCCACTTGATATTGCGAATTGAATTTTGCAGAAATCGCTTCGCGCAGTTCTATAATCCCGAACAGTGGCGCATACTGATTGTAACCCTTCTTTGCAAAATCACCCAAATATTCTAATAAATTTTCATCCGGCAGATAATCCGGAAATCCCTGCGAAAGGTTCACGGCGTTTTCCTGCTGAGCCAACATAGACATTTCTGTAAAAATGGTGGTTCCAACATTTGGAAGTTTGGAATTGGGAAGTCTTAAAGCCATAATGACGGTAAAATTAAGTAATAATTGAGAAACTTTCTAATCATATTACCGATGTTTTTCTACCCTAAAAGTCACAAAGTTTTTATCAATAATAGCAACCAAAAAGTTATAAAAAAGTTTCAACTATGCTTTTTGGGGCTTATCTACAAATGTCTTATGCGACTGTTGTGCTGATTAAAAAAGTGAATCTCATTTTGTAAATTTGCAAAAATATTTTGCTTGAAGCGTCTCATATCCATCATCGGAACTACCGGAATCGGCAAAACCAGATTGGCCATCGATTTGGCAAAGCGTCTGGACACAGAGATTATTTCCTGCGATTCGCGACAATTCTATCGGGAACTGAAAATCGGAACGGCAATGCCAACCGAAGTTGAATTGGAAGAGGCAAAACATTATTTTGTGGGCAATTTGAGCATTGATGATTATTATTCCATCGGGCAATATGAGCAAGATGCTTTGAAAAAACTCAACGAAATCTTCGCCGAAAAAGATATCGCCATAATGGTCGGTGGCAGCGGAATGTACGAAAAAGCCGTGGTCGAAGGAATGAACGATCTGCCAGAAGCGGACGAAGATCATCAAAAAAAATTGAATGAAATTTTAAAAAATCAAGGCATCGAAGCCTTGCAAAAATTACTACAAGAAATGGATCCGGAATATTTTGCAACGGTAGATAAAGATAATCCGCGAAGACTTCTGCGTGCGATCGACATCATCTGGCAAACGGGAAAAACCTACACCGAAAATCTTAGTTTGCCAAAACCAAAACGGGATTTCGAAACCATCAGAATCGGAATCGACGCGCCGAGAGAAATCGTCTACGAAAGAATCAACCGCCGTGTGGATCAAATGATGGAAAAAGGTTTGCTGGAAGAGGCTAAAGGATTAATTGCAGACAGAGATAAAGTGGCGCTGCAAACCGTCGGTTATGCGGAATTGTTTCGATATTTTGATGGCGAATGGGATTTGGAGTTCGCCGTTTCCGAAATCAAGAAAAATTCGCGCCGATACGCCAAACGTCAAATGACTTGGAATCGCAAATTGGAAAATGTGAATTGGGTCCGTTTTGATAATTCTCTTTCAGAAGCCTTATCTTTGCCATCCATTATGCCCTAAATACTTATTAGTGAGACCATTTTGCGAATTGGTAAATTGTTATATCTTACTTTAAACAAAAAATTTATGTCAAACACACCATCCAATATGCTGGCTTTAGGCACAAAAGCGCCGGACTTCAGCCTTCCAAATCCCGCGAAAAACAACGAAATTCAAAGTTTGGATTCGTTGAAAGGAAAAAAAGGAACTTTAATAGTTTTTATGTGCAATCACTGCCCGTTTGTGCTTCATATCATTGATAAACTGGAGGAATTGTACGAAGATTATCGATCGCAAGGCATCGAATTTATTGGCATCAACGCCAACGATGCGGATCAATATCCGGCGGATTCTCCGGAGAAGATGGTGGAATTTGTACAGGAAAAAAACATCAACTTTCCTTATCTATTTGATGAAAGTCAGGATGTTGCGAAGGCTTATGATGCCGCTTGCACGCCCGATTTTTATTTCTTCGATGACGATTTAAAACTGATCTACCGCGGGCAGATGGACGACTCGCGACCCGGAAATCAAAAGGAAATCACCGGCGAAGATTTGATTATCGCCTTCGAAAATCATTTGGCAGGACAAGCGCAAGAAGATTTGCAAAGACCGAGCTTGGGCTGCAACATTAAGTGGAAAAAGAAAGAAGCCCGAAATTAATTTGGAATTTTTTCGGTAAAAGCAAACCGTTTCGTTTTCCTACGAGCCGGTTTTTTTATTGAAACTTTTCCAAGTTATTTTTGATAAAATCTTTCTGCGACTCAAAAGCAATCTTGTCAATTTCGATTTCAGAAATTGCAATCCAAGTGCCGGCTGATATTTCAGATTCTTCCAACTGGATCTCGAACTTTTCTTCCACTTTATAAAGAAAAAATAAATCCATCGTGTTGTAATCGACGTTTTTATAAGGATAAATGTTGGGTCGGCTGCCCAGATATTTCAGCTTTCGAATATCAATTTTCAGTTCCAATTCTTCGTCTAGTTCTCTGGCGCAGGTTTCTTCGGCAGATTCTTTTGGATCGCTGAAGCCGCCCGGTAGATCGAGTTTTCCTTTGCCCGGTTCCTGATTTCGCACGGTAAAAAATATTTCGTTTTCACATTGTATGATCACGGCTACTGCAGCGGCGGTATTGTGGAACAACACAAAATCGCAGTGGCTGCAACTGAACTTGCTGATGTGATCCCATTGTAAAGTTTCTTGTCCGCATTTGGGGCAGAATGTCAGATTTTTCATCGTATAAAATTACTGAAAAAAAATGCGAAAAATCCCACTTGAGCCGATTTCCTCAGAATTTAGATCGCTTTTTTGTTTCGAGGATGAAATTGGATGATGACGTCTCTCAACTCCTCGGTTTTCAGATGCGTGTAAATCTGAGTGGTTGTAATGCTGCTGTGGCCCAGCATTTCCTGAATAAACCGAAGATCGGCGCCGTTCTGCAGCAGATGCGTGGCGAAAGAATGCCGGAAGGTGTGCGGCGAAATATTTTTGTTGATGCCTGCTTTTTGCGCCAAATCTTTTATAATGATAAAGACGATGACGCGGGACATACGGTTTCCGCGGTTGTTCAGGAATAATATATCCTGCGATTTTTTGCTGATTTTGGCTTGGCTTCTGACGGTTTTAATATAATTTAGAATATAGCCGGCGGTGGTGGTCGCCAGTGGCACGAGCCGTGTTTTGTCGCCTTTTCCTTCTACCAGCAGATAGTTTTCTTTGAAGTTGATGTTGGAGATTTTGAGATTCACCAACTCCGAAACGCGAAGACCGCAGCCGTATAGCACTTCCAAAATACAATGATTTCTTATTCCAATATCGGTGTCGGTATCTATGCTGTCTATGATTTTGTCCACATCTTCTATGCTCAAGGTGTCGGGTAGGTAGAGCCCCAGTTTCGGGGTTTCCAAGAGTGCCGCCGGATTGTCCTCTCGGTATTCCTCCTCCAGCAAAAATTTGAAAAATGCTTTAATAGAGGAGATGCCGCGGGCTTGCGAGCGCTCGCTCATCCTTTTTTTTGATAATTGATAAAGGTATTCTTGCAGGTTTTCGTAGCTGATGTCTTGCGGAGAAATCTCGTCCAAATCCGTATTCGCGAATTTTTCGAGTTTTTTGATGTCTCGAAGGTAAGCATCCATAGTGTTGTCGGAAAAATTTTTTTCAAACCGAAGGAAATTGGAGAAATCGTTTATTTTTTCGGCCCAGTTCATTTTGTGATTTTTAGTTTTCTTTTATGCGTTTTTGTTCACAAAAGATAAAGTTCCTGTTCCGTAATGTTTAGAATTTCGATTCCGGCATTTTTTAAAAACTCCAGTCCGCTGTCGTCTGAATAATTGGTCATATAAACCACTTTTTTTATGCCCGCTTGCAGGATCAGTTTGCTGCACTCTTTGCAGGGCGACATCGTGATGTAGAGTGTGGCATCTTTGCAGGATTGCGTGCTGCTTGCAATTTTGAGGATGGCGTTGGCCTCTGCATGAAGGACGTACCAGTGCGTTTTGCCTTGCTCGTCTTCGCATATATTTTCAAATCCGGAGGGTGTGCCGTTGTAGCCATCGGAGATGATCATCCGGTCTTTTACGATCAGTGCGCCGACTTTTTTCCGCTTGCAGTAAGACAGGTTTCGCCATTCTGCCGCCATTTTGAGATAGGCGATATCGAATTTGTTGTAATCCATTATCAAAATTTATTTGAAAATGGGCTTTCTCTTTTCCAAAAAAGCCGAAACACCTTCTTTGAAATCTTCTTGGCCGAAGAGGTCTCCAAAAGAATTGATTTCTGTTTCCATTCCATTGTCCGAGTCGCTGGCATTGACGGCTTTGATGGCTTTTGCAATCCCTTGTGGCGAATTTTTTGCAATCAGCGTTGCCAATTCCTTTGTCTTGGAAATCAGCTCTTCCTGAGAAAACACTTCATTCACCAGACCGATAGATTTTGCCTTTTCTGCGGTGATCATTTTAGCGGAGAAGATCATTTCGTTTGCCAATCCTTTTCCGATTAATTGGGGCAATCTTTGGGTGCCGCCATAGCCGGGAATCAGTCCCAATGTGACTTCGGGCAAGCCTAATTTGGCATTTTCTGAGGCATATCGGATGTGGCATGCAAGCGCCAATTCTAATCCGCCGCCGAGCGCAAATCCATTAACGGCTGCGATAACCGGTTTGCTGAGATTTTCGATTTTATTGAAGACATCGTGACCTCTTTTGGAAAGTTGTTTTGCCTGATCTTGGTTCAAGGAAGGGAATTCCTTAATGTCAGCGCCCGCCACGAAGGCTTTTTCGCCGCTTCCCGTAATAATGATACAATTGACGCTCGGTTCCGATTCCAAATCATCGAAAACGCTGTCCAGATCATTGAAGACTTGGGCATTCAAAGCGTTGAGACTCTCCGGCCGGTTGATGGTTACCACTGCGATTTTGCTTTCTATGCTTAATTTTATACTTTCGTAATTCATTTTAAAAATAATTATGTTCGAGGTTCTTCTTTAATTTTGTCTCGAAGATAGAAGTTTTTGCAAGATAAACAAAATAGAACCACGCACTTGAACTCTGATTGCAATATTAATCCCAATTCCAATGAACAAAACCTTGCTTGAAAATAAAAAAACTTTATTTAAAACTTTGTTTAAAACGTGTTGCTTGCTTTTTTTAGGACTTATTATTTCCTGCAGTGCGAGCCGCGATTCCAGAAACTTTTCAGGATATAAAACCACAACCGTTTCCTATTATGCCAATAAATTTGACGGCCGGAAAACCTCGAGCGGGGAAACCTATCGGCATTCTAAACTCACCGCATCCCACAAAACACTTCCATTTGGAACCAGGGTAGAAATCATCAATATTGCGAACAATAAGTCGGTGGTCATCAAAGTAAACGATCGTGGTCCTCTAAAGCCTTCCCGGGCATTCGACCTCAGCCAAGGAGCCTTCAAAAAAATAGCAAATCTGAATGACGGCATCGTAAAAGTGAAGTACAGAATACTGAAATAGTCCGTGAAAATAGCATTAAAATGTAAAAAGTCATTCAGTTCATAACACTAAAAATGCTTAAATTTGTCATGCTTTAAACAAAAGTCAAAAATAAAAATCTTAAAACAACATCAAGACAATGAGTTACATTTCATTTATCGAAGCAAGACAAATATTAGATTCCCGAGGAAACCCCACGATAGAAGTGGACGTTTTCACAGAAAGTGGAGCAATGGGCCGTGCAGCAGTGCCTTCTGGCGCTTCTACAGGTGAGCACGAAGCCATCGAACTAAGAGACGGTGCGCCGGAATTCCTTGGAAAAGGAGTTTTGAAAGCGGTAGAAAATGTAAAGGAAATCATCGCTCCGGAATTGATAGGTCTGCCGGTTTTCGAACAAAATTTGATAGATGCCGTGATGATCGATCTTGATGGAACTTTTAATAAAGGAAAATTAGGCGCCAACGCGATCTTGGGTGTTTCTTTAGCCGTGGCAAAAGCAGCGGCCAATGAACTCAGAATGCCGCTTTACAAATATGTAGGCGGAGTCAATGCCAACACACTGCCCGTCCCGATGATGAACGTCATCAACGGCGGATCGCACTCCGATGCGCCCATCGCTTTTCAGGAATTTATGATAATGCCGGTGCAAGCAGATTCTTTCTCGCACGCCTTGAGGAAAGGAACCGAAATCTTCCACAACTTGAAATCTATCCTTCACGGCCGAGGCTTGTCCACAGCTGTTGGCGACGAGGGCGGATTTGCACCCACTTTCAAAGGAACGGAAGACGCTTTGGATACTTTGTTGCAAGCGATCGAGAAGGCTGGATACAAACCCGGCGACGATGTGATGATTGCCTTGGACTGCGCCAGTTCAGAATTTTACAAAGACGGAATCTACGATTACCGAAAATTCCAAACACCGGATGCCGCCCAATTTAGCAGCAGCGAGCAAGTTTCTTATTTGGCCGACTTGGCAAATAAATATCCGATCATCTCCATCGAAGACGGCATGCAGGAAAACGACTGGGAAGGTTGGAAATTGCTGACAGACAAACTTGGAGACAAAGTCCAACTTGTGGGCGATGATCTTTTCGTGACCAATGTGGAACGACTTGCGCGAGGTATTGATCAGGGCATTGCAAACTCAATTTTGGTGAAAGTAAACCAAATCGGTTCTCTTTCCGAAACGATGGCTGCCGTGCAAATGGCGCAACAGAACAGATATACCACCGTGATGTCTCACCGATCCGGAGAAACGGAAGACTCTACCATCGCCGATCTTGCCGTGGCACAAAACTGCGGACAGATCAAAACCGGATCAGCTTCCCGATCCGACAGAATGGCGAAATACAATCAGCTCCTCAGAATAGAAGAAGCATTGGGAGAAACTGCCATTTTCCCGGGATTAGACGCTTTCAAAATCAAAAGATAAGATTTTTACCAAAAATCACTATGGAAAGCATTTGGAATATTTCAAATGCTTTTTTAATTTAATACAATTGATAATCAATTAATTATACTTATAAGTTTGAGGAGTTGATGTCCTTTAGATTGCTCAATTACAGGCATCCATAAAATCAATTGCCTGATATGACTTTTCTCAGTTGACTATTTCAACATAAAGTGTTATATTTAACACAATAAAATAAGTTTTTAAAATGTCAGACAACAAGGTTATATTAAATTACGACGGGAAAAATTACGAGTACCCGATCGTAGAAAGCACCATCGGAGACAGAGGCATAGATATTTCCAAACTGAGAGATCAGACGGGACTAATCACTTTGGATCTTGGTTACAAAAATACGGGCGCTACAATCAGTGAAATCACTTATCTGGATGGCGATAAAGGAGAACTGCTGTACAGAGGATATCCAATCGAGCAGATTGCGGAACACTCTAATTTTACGGAAGTAATGTATCTTTTGCTTCACGGAGAATTACCCAACGCAGAGCAGTTCGCCAACTTCGAAAACAGCATCAAGAAATATAATTTTGTTGCCGACGAGCTTAAAAAGTTAATCGATGTTTTTCCTCGTTCTGCCCATCCGATGGGCGTTCTCTCTTCTATGACCTCTGCGCTTACGGCTTTTAATCCCACTGCCGTGAATGTTAAATCCAAAGAAGATCTGGATCATGCCTCGGAATTAATGATTGCAAAATTTGCACACCTTTGTGCGTGGACGTACAGAAAAACGCAAGGCCTGCCCATCAACCACGGAGACAACAGCCTGAATTATGTAGAAAATTTCTACAAAATGACATTTAAACTTCCTAATCAGGAATTCCAGATGGATCCGGTCGTGGTAGCGGCTTTGGACAAATTGCTGATCCTACACGCCGATCACGAGCAAAATTGCTCGACTTCTACGGTACGAATGGTAGGTTCCGCACATACGGGACTTTTCGCATCGATTGCTTCGGGCGTTTCTGCACTTTGGGGTCCGTTGCACGGCGGTGCCAACCAAGCGGTAATCGAAATGCTGGAACTGATCGAAAAAGATGGGGGCGACGTGAGCAAATGGGTGGAAAAAGCCAAAGACAAAAACGATGGCTTCCGTCTGATGGGCTTCGGACACCGCGTTTACAAAAACTTTGATCCAAGAGCGAAAATCATCAAAAAAGCGGCCGACGACATTCTTGATTCCTTAGGAGTTCACGATAAAGCCTTAGACATCGCGATGCAATTGGAAAAAGTGGCGCTGGAAGACGACTATTTCATCGAAAGAAAATTATACCCGAATGTAGATTTCTACTCAGGAATCATTTATAGAGCTTTAGGAATCCCGACTGAAATGTTCACCGTCATGTTCGCCTTAGGAAGATTGCCGGGATGGATTGCCCAATGGCGGGAAATGAGACTCAAAGGTGACCCGATTGGCAGACCAAGACAAATCTACCAAGGTGCTACACCAAGAGATTATGTGGATATGAATAACAGATAATAGATATTCTCTTTCTGAAACGATTGATAATCCCTGAAACGCTGTTTTGGGGATTATTTTTTGTCAACATAGTTAATATTCTTCACGCAGAAACCCCCGATACTGCTTGTAATGAGATATTATTGCGCATTCTTCCTTTTTTGGAATGCTTTAATTATATTTGCTCCACTTACAATCCTATGTCAATCCAACTTAATATTAAAAACGAAACAGGAAAGCTGAAATCCGTCGTTCTAGGACAACCAAAATCCATCGGTCCGATTCCTACGCTTGCAGAAAGCTACGATGCCAAATCCTACTACAGCATCGCCCATAATACCTATCCCAAAGAAGAAGACATCATTTTCGAGATGACCCAATTCGAAAAGGTCTTGAAAAAATATGACGTGGAGGTCTTCCGGCCGAAAATTATTAAAGATTACAACCAGGTTTTTGCCCGCGATGTCGCCTTCGTCATCGAGGACAAAATGATTATTTCCAATATCATCCCAGATCGCGCCGATGAGCAGGAAGCTTACCGGCATATCATCGACAAAGTCTCTTGGAGAAACGTCATCAATCTTCCGGAAAAAGCGCACATCGAAGGCGGCGACGTCATCGTTTGGGACGAGTTTCTGTTCATCGGGACCAGCTACAGCCCGGATTATCGAAACCTGAAAACCGCCAGAACCAACGAATATGCCATTGAAATATTGAAAGAATATTTTCCAAAGAAAAGAATCATCGACCTCGATCTTAAAAAAAATGATACCGATCCGTACGAGGGCATTTTGCATTTGGATTGCACTTTTAATCCCATCGGAAAAGACAAATGTGTGATTTACAAAGGCGGATTTGTAGATGAGGACGATTACCAATTGGTGATAGATATTTTTGGAGAAGAGAACTGCTTTCACATCAATACTGAAGAGATGTTTCAGATGTTCCCCAACGTATTTTCCATTGCGCCAGATGTTGTGGTTTCCGATGAAACTTTCACCCGGATGAACGATCATTTTCGCAACGAATGGGGCATCACGGTGGAAGAAATTCCTTATCGGGAGATTTCAAAAATGGGCGGACTATTGCGATGTTCTACGCTTCCACTGGTTAGAGAATAATTTTACTTATATTTTATTGAATTTTAAAAATGCAAACTACAGATACGGTTCTAATGATCGAGCCCGTGGCATTCGGTTTTAATACGCAAACAGCAGTCAATAATTACTTCCAGAAGCGGCAGACAGGCGATGTTCAGAAAAAAGCACTTGCAGAGTTCCGCGCTTTTGTAGAGAAACTGCGCTCAAAAGGCATTGAGGTCATCGTCATAAAAGATACGCAAGATCCCGAAACGCCGGATTCTATTTTTCCAAACAACTGGGTCAGTTTTCACCACGACGGAACGGTCGTTCTCTATCCGATGTTTGCCGAAAACAGACGCTTGGAAAGGCGGCTTGATATTATCGACAAGATCAAAGAACAATTTGAGGTCAGCAGAGTGGTGGATTATTCAAGTGCGGAAAAAGACAATAAATATTTAGAGGGTACAGGCAGTATGATTTTCGACCACGAAAACAAAATCGCGTACGGATCGGTTTCTTTGCGGCTGGATGAAGGTCTTTTCAGAAAATTCTGCAGCGAGTTTGGCTTCCAACCGGTCGTCTTCCATTCTTACCAAAATGCCGGAAACGAAAGATTGCCCATCTACCATACCAATGTGATGATGAGCGTTGCAGAGCATTTTGTCGTGATCTGTTTGAATTGCATCGATGATGAAGCAGAACGTCAAAAGGTGGCCGATACTATCAAAAAATCGGGGAAAGAACTATTGGAGATTTCAGAAGAGCAGATGCAGCATTTTGCAGGAAATATGCTCGAAGTTCAAAATAGGTCGGGCGAAAAATTTTTGGTAATGAGTCAAAGGGCTTATCAATCTTTAAATCAAAACCAAATCTCGGCCATCAAAAATTATTGCCAAATCGTCTATTCGGATTTGGAAACCATAGAAACCAACGGCGGCGGCAGCGCGAGATGTATGCTGGCTGAGGTTTTCTTGCCGAAGAAATGGTGAGAGAATACTTTATCAAGACATTTTAATTCTCTAAATTTGAGGTTCAAAAAACGCTTAAAATTTTGGAAAACCGCAAGAAGATCGGCCTTTTTTTTGGTACTTTCAATCCCATTCACATTGGGCATTTGATTTTGGGAAATTATATTCTTGAAAATTCTGATATGCACGAGCTGTGGTTTGTCGTCAGCCCGCAAAATCCACTGAAGGACAAAAAATCTTTGCTTCGGGACCATAATCGTCTGGATATGGTGCAATTGGCCATCAAAAATTATCCGAAAATGCGTGCCTCGAATGTCGAATTCTCGTTGCCGGTTCCCAGCTACACGATCGATACATTGACGTATTTGACAGAAAAATATCCGGATTATTCCTTCGCCTTAATTATGGGAGAAGACAATCTGGGAAATCTTCACAAATGGAAAAACCACGAATTGTTGTTGGACAGATATCAAATAATCGTGTATCCGAGGATTTCGGATGACAAAACAAAAAACGATTATCTGCAACACGAAAATATTCATCTCATCGATGCACCGATTATAGAATTGTCTGCCACAGAGATCCGTAATATGATAAAATCTGGCAAAAACGTGCGCCCAATGCTGCCTCCGGAAGTTTTTGAATATCTCGATGGTTCTTCGTTTTACAAATAAAAAGCTGATCGCAATTCGTTCTGAAGTCTCCGTTTTTCCCTTATCTTTGCCTTGATATGAACATCATCCAAAAATTTTTTTCAAAATATCCTGAAGAAAAAATCATCAAATGGTTCCACCAGATTTGCGTTGCAGAAGCCATTTCGTGGTTTTTGCTTTTTACTGCAATGATCTGGATCCGAACCAATCACGATGAGTTGCTCCCAACGATTTATATCATCATTATCGGCAATATCCACGGATTATTTTTCAGTTTGTACCTTTTGCTTCTGCTACCCGGCAGGAAGATCTTTGCCTGGGACGATGAGGAATTTGTATTTGCTTTGATGGCAGCATTTTTCCCCTTCGCAACCATTTGGATCGATAAAAAGTTGGCAATGAAAAATAGGGATGAATGATGAAAAATCAATACGCTAAAATTTCTTTTAGAACCGATTTTTATAACTTTACATTATGAAAGTGACCTTTTTCTCTACCAAGCCGTACGACAAAGAATTCTTTGACAAAGTCAATAAGGATTTTAATTTTGAACTCGATTATTTCGAAACGCATCTTGGTCCGCACATTCTGAATGTCATCGATCATTCTGATGCGGTCTGCGCTTTCGTAAATGATAATTTGAATGCCGAAGTCTTGCAATCTCTGTCTCAAAAGGGCGTACAATATATTGCCATGCGATGTGCCGGCTTCAACAATGTAGATCTGGAGGCTGCCAAACGTCTCGGTCTGCGCGTCTGCAGAGTGCCGGCTTATTCGCCGGAAGCCGTGGCCGAGCATGCGATGGCAATGATCCTGACGCTAAACCGAAAAACGCACAAGGCTTACAACAGGGTTCGCGAGCAAAATTTTTCTTTGAACGGATTGATGGGATTTAATCTTTACCAAAAAACCATCGGAGTCATCGGAACCGGAAATATCGGGAAAGCATTTGCGAAAATAGCACAAGGATTTGGTGCTCGAGTTTTAGCTTACGACGTGGCACCAAGCGAGGGTTTGCAGGCGTTGGGAATTGAGTATGTCAGCTTAGACAATCTGCTGGCACAGTCCGACATCATCTCGCTTCATTGTCCGCTGATGGAGGCCACGCATCATTTGATTAATAAAGAGTCGATTGGTCAGATGAAAGAAAACGTTATGATTATCAATACCAGCCGTGGTGCTTTGATCGATACCAAATCGGTAATCGATGGGCTGAAGTCCAAACATGTCGGTTATCTCGGTATTGATGTTTATGAGCAGGAGGAGAAATTATTTTTCCGAGATCTTTCGCATACGATTATTGAGGACGACACCATCCAGAGGTTAATGAGTTTTCCCAATGTTTTGGTAACTGCGCATCAGGCTTTCTTTACGTCGGAGGCGCTGCTTCAGATTGCAAGTTCCACTTTGACGAGTCTTTCAAACTTCGGCCAAAACAAGGACTTTGAAAATTCCCAAGCGGTCTTGGTTTGACATTGCTTTTTTGGATGCAGATTCGCAAAGAACGCTACTTTTTTAGGACAGGATAGTTTGCGTTTGGCCGAAAAAGTACGGTCTTAAGATGTCATCAAAACTGTAAAATCCGTTTAGTTTATTTTTAAGGTTTTCAGCAACGAATAAGGCACCACTTCCAAATGCCTCGCGCGAAATAGATTCGTGAACGAGTCTCACCGTCTGATAAGGAAATCCGAAAATGACTTCGTGCTTTCCGACAATTCCGCCTGCGCGGATCGAGTTGATGCTTTTGGTTTCGATATCCAAAGTTTCGGCAATCTTCACGGCGGTTCCCGAAACGCCCGATTTGGATTTGAAATGCTCTTCGATAACTTCAATATCCACGCCTGGCGCAATACTTTTTAACAAGGACGCTGCAAACAATAAGTAATTGACGCCCAAGGTAATATTGGGCGACCAGAAAACGACAGTATCTAAAGCCAAATCCTTCAGTAATTTGATCTCATCATCGCCATAGTGAGAGATCGCAGATATAATTTTAATCTTCTTTTGGGCAGCCTTCTTGCCATAGCCGAAGATGCTTTCGGCGCCGGAAAAGTCGATGATGAAATCTACCGGATGACTCGATAGCAAGTCGTCCAAATCTGTGTTCTGCCGTGAATGTATTACTCCCGGATCTTGCACCGATATTCCTAGAAATTCTTTGGCCGATGAATTTTCCATTATTGTACTGTCTCTCAACACCCATTCCAAAGAAAAATCGCTGTTGCGGAGTATCACATTGGCAACTGCTTTTCCGGCTTTGCCGAATCCTATTAATCCAATTTTCTTCATTATAATTATTTTTTGAAACCGTTCTGAAATTAGAAAATAATAATACAAAAAAAAAATCAATGGATTGAAAACACTTAGTCGGATGACTCCCAGCGAATTGACGAAATATATGTTCTGTCCGAAACTACCAAATTTAAAAAAATAATGACAAAATCTTCGAATCGGCAAATTATAACCATTTCCAATTCAGCAACGAGCTACCGTCACCCAAAAGCGGCGAAAGTTGAAATCCCTTGGAAAAATGCTACGTTAGATTCAGAACTGCCACATACCGAGCGAGCAGATGAACGGAAAGTTTTAAAAGAAAAATCCCGCCAAGTTCCAAGAAACGGCGGGATTTTGGTGATTAAGATTGATGAGCCTCCGAGAGCACAGGTCCCGATGGAATCAAAGCTCTTGCTTCGTCGTTGTCTGCAAAATGTTCGAAATATTTGATGTATCTGGCAGCCAGGTCTTTGGCTTTGGTTTCCCAATCTGAGGCATTTTCGTAAGTGTCGCGCGGATCCAAGATATGTTCGGAAACATTCGGTAGCGAAACCGGGAAGGTGAGATTCATAATTGGAACGCAACTTGTCTCGGCTTCTTCGATGCTGCCGTCTATGATGGCATCGATGATGGCTCTTGTATCTTTGAGAGAAATTCTTTTGCCGGTGCCGTTCCAGCCGGTGTTTACGAGATATGCTTTCGCGTTGTGTTCTTTCATTTTTCCAATCAAGGTTTTGGAATACATCGTTGGGTGAAGCGTCAAAAATGCTTCTCCAAATGCCGGAGAAAAGGAAGGCGTTGGCTCTGTAATGCCGAGTTCTGTTCCTGCCAATTTGGAGGTGTAGCCACAAAGAAAATGGTACTGCGCCTGAGACTCTGTCAAAATAGAAACCGGAGGCAAAACTCCGAACGCGTCTGCGGAAAGATAAATAATCTTATTGGCGTGGCCCGCTTTAGAAGGCAGCACAATCTTGTTGATATAATAAATGGGATAGGAAACCCTCGTATTTTCTGTGATAGAACCGTCGGAATAATCTACGTTTCCCTCGTCGTCTATAACCACATTCTCCAAAAGGGCGTCTCTCCGGATGGCTCCATAGATGTCGGGTTCTTTTTCAGGACTTAGGTCGATCACTTTGGCATAGCATCCACCTTCGTAGTTGAAGATGCCGTTGTGATCCCAGCCGTGCTCGTCATCGCCAATCAAATATCGTTTAGGATCTGCAGAAAGTGTGGTCTTGCCCGTGCCGGATAGTCCGAAGAAAACCGCCACGTCGCCTTTTTCGCCCACATTTGCAGAGCAGTGCATAGAAGCCATTCCCCTCAGTGGAAGATAATAATTCATCATAGAGAACATCCCTTTTTTCATCTCTCCGCCATACCACGTTCCACCAATGATTTGAATTTTTTTGGTCAAATCAAACATCACGAAAACTTCGGAATTGAGGCCGTGCTCCTTCCAATTGGGATTTACAGATTCCGATGAATTGATAACAAGAAAATCGGGTTCGCCATAATTTTGAAGATCATAATGAGAAGGACGGATGAACATATTCATGACGAAGTGTGCCTGCCAAGCGACTTTTGTTATGAATCTTACTTTCAGCCTCGTATCTTGATTGGATCCGCAATAGGTATCGATGACGTATAGGCTTTCGCCGGACAGGTCTTGGGTTACGATGTCCTTCAACTCGTCAAAAACTTCTACGGTAGTCGGGTGGTTGATGACGCCATCCCACCAAATGGTATCTTTCGTAATATCATCTTTGACGATGTATCTGTCCTTAGGTGATCTTCCGGTGAATCTTCCGGTTTTTACAGCAACAGCTCCGGACTTGGTAAGAACGCCTCTCGCTAAACCAGAGTTTTTAGGATTTATTTCAGCCTGAAAAATTTCTTCGTAGGTTGGATTGTAGAAAATTTCTTTGGGATTCGAAATGCCCTGACGTTCCAGGTAAGATTTTAGCTTGTCCATTTTATATTTTTTTGAAGATTAAATTCTAAGACAAATGTATAAATATCAGCGCATTATCGCCTTATTTTTTAAGTGATATTCATCAGAAAAGCTAAATATCATAATTAGTTAAAACTCACATCATTAAATCTTGCCAAGAAAAGATTTGGTGATAGCCCTGCCGGTTAAAATAGGATTTGTAATCGCCGGATTTAGCCGTCAGAACGAAATCTCCTCCCCAGGCTCCTAAACTTTTGACGAAGTTCGGATAATTGTGAAAATATTTTTCTTTCGCAGTCGGCATTTCGAGAAAATCGGACAATTTTTGCTCGTGGATCGTCATTAATTCGGAAAATTCTTCCAAAATTTGACTCCGAAAAACGGCTTCGGTCAACACATCAAATTCTTTAATCAAATCTTGCGACTTCGGTTTTGATTGGTAATGCCTGATGCCCTCGCGGGTGTCTTGCTTTTGATTGAGGTGAACGAAAATTAATTCATCTTTGAAAGCCGGCTCATAATTAACCCTTTTATAAATTCTTTCGGGAAAGCGCTTGTACAAAACGGCAGATTTTTCCTTGGCTACAGCCACATCGTAACCACTTCCGCCGAGACTTTGCTCATTTAGAAGAAATGGATTTACTGCTGCCCACTGTCCCAGATTGCTCATCAAAGTAGCACTGCTGCCCAACCCGAAGTCCGGCGGAAACTCGAGATTGGTCTTGAGATGATAAGAATCGTTGGTTTTGAATTTGGTTTCCGAAAGATCTTGAACGTTTTTCAGAACTTTTAGAATGAATTCCGCCGATTTCTGATCGTTGGTTTTTAAGATTGTCCAGGTTTTATAGTCAATGATAGTCTCCAGCCACAATTGGTCTTGATGATACGCGATCCAAAAGATTAGCGATTGGTCATCATTTTTTTCTTCAAAAAAAAACGACTGTCCAAGCTTTGTGGGAAGAGCCAAGACAAGAGCGCCATCAACAGCAACATATTCTGAGGTCAGCATTAGCTTTCCAGGCGAAAATATTCTGTTCATAGCTTCAGTTTTATATGGCCGAAGATACAAAAACTTCCGGATTGATCTTTTTGATCAAGCCCTGTAGCGTTTTCCCGGGTCCAACTTCTACGAAGGTGGTAGCGCCGTCTTTAATCATATTTTGCACGCTTTGTGTCCATTTCACCGGACCGGTCAATTGCGCCATCAGGTTTTTTTTGATCTCATCCGGATCGGAGACTGCCGTGGCTGTAACATTTTGATACACCGGAATTGTTGCTTTTCGAAACTTGGTATTTTCTATGGCAATTGCCAGCCTTTCCTGAGCCGGCATCATCAGAGGCGAGTGAAAGGCTCCGTTTACGGACAAGATCAACGCTCTTTTTGCTCCTGCTGCTTTCAGGGCTTCACACGCTTTTTCTACGGAGGTCGTTTCGCCGGAAATTACCAATTGCCCCGGACAGTTATAGTTCGCCGGCACCACAATGCCTTCTATTTCAGCACAGACCTCCTCAATTTTGGCATCTTCCAGACCGAGAATGGCGGCCATAGAACCGGGATTGTTGTCGCAAGCCATTTGCATCGCCTCAGCCCTTGCTTTCACCAAAATCAGTCCGTCGTCAAATGACAAAACGCCGTTGGCCACCAAGGCGGAAAACTCTCCCAAAGAATGTCCCGCAACCATCTCAGCGCCAAGACCATTGGCTACTTTTACGGCGGCAACAGAATGTACGAAAATTGCGGGTTGCGTCACGCTGGTTTTTTTGAGATCTTCTTCCGTGCCGCCAAACATCATCGAAACAAGGTCGAAACCGAGAATCTCGTTGGCGGAATCCATGAGGTCTTTTACGTCTTTTCGGGCATCATACAATTCTTTGCCCATTCCTACATATTGCGACCCCTGCCCGGGAAATACAAGTGCTTTCATTTAAGGATTACTTTTTTTGGTAAATGGAAACATCTATAGCGTGTCATCCGATTTTTTTATTGATTTTTGATGGAGATTGAAACTTGAAGCTCTTTGGCTCAGCAGCAATTGTTCTTTTTTATGATGAAAAGCGGTCGCATTTCATCTCTGTGATTTTTCCTGTCATTTTGTAGGTATTACTGTACCAATCTTACCACTCTATAACCCTTGTTGATGTACGCGCCATTGGGTTTTGCTTTTGCGAATTCGAATTTTGTGGCAAGTTGGGTTTGCGATTTGTCGATTTGTTTGAAGATTTCCCCTTTTTTATTCTCTCGCATCAGCATATCATTCATCACGTCGAAACCGATGACCGCATACTTCGATGGCGTTTTACAATATTTTGATTTGTAAGCAGCTAATATTTCTTTTTCGAAATCGCCGTCGTAATTGATTTTTCTGTCCATCAGATAGACGAGACTCGCTTTGGAAAGTTCATCCACGTTTTTCTCGAAGCTGGGGCTGTAGAACATACTAAAGGCTTTGACACCTTCGGTTTGTTTGGCGAGTGCTATTATTTTTGAAGCGAAGGCGCTACCCGCAGCATCATTGTCGTCTGCCAAGACTGCAATCACCGGAGCAGACTGTCCCGTTACCATATTGGTTTCCAACTGGATGTCGGCGGGGGTATTGACGATGACGACAGTCGGATTCGACAAAGATTTCTCCAGACCTGTTTTTATAGCGTTGGCGTGAGCTCGGGAACTATCGGCCACGATATAGATTTTTTGACCTTGATAAACCTGCGCCACCTCTTTCACAATCCGATCCGAATAAACAGAATTTTCGGTTTCAACGATGATTAAATTGCTATAATCAAAAAGGTCGGGCGAATTGGCAAAAGGTGCCACCACCGGAATGTTTTTCTGCTTCACATAATTGAGGACTTCCAAAACACTCGATTTGAAAAAAGGCCCAATGATTAGATCGGTATTATCTTGATTAATTTGCGAAAGGCTGTTCTTAAACGTATTTTCGTTTCCTGCATCTACGACTTTGATGTCCAGTTTTTGACCTAATCCGGCATTTCTCTCGGCCGCTAGTTTTGCGCCGGTAAGAAAATCCATAGACAATGTTCTGTATTTGGCATCATTGGCATCAAATCCGAAGGGCAGCATCAGAACCACGCTCAGAACATCGCCCGATTTTTTGGAGTACATCGGATCTTGCTTTTTGATTTTCAAAACCATTCCGGTTTTGAGACCGTCGGCAAGATTGGGATTCAGGGTCAATAGCTGATCCAGTGTCACGTTGAAATGGTTCATAATACTGAACATCGTGTCGCCACTTTGAACAGTGTAGGTGATATAATCATCATCTGATGTCAAGGTATTTGCTGAGCTGGAAGCGTTATTGGAGGCCGAAGTTTCTGAGGATGGGATGGGCGCTGTCGCAGGATCCGATTTCGTATTGTTTTTGGAGTTATCTTCAATGTTTATCGTGGTACCTCCCGAGATTTTAATCGTTTCGCCGGGTTTCAAACCTGAGGCTTCCAAGCCCGGATTAAGTGCGAACAATTGTTTCTGAGTAAGGTTGAATTGTCTGGAGATTTTGTAATAGTTGTCTTTTGCTTGGACGGTGTACAGTCCTTCTGCTGTGGCCGTAGCGGGCATTTGCTGTTGTGTGGCCGGCTTGGTCTCGGCAATTGTAGTTGTAGCGTTGTTATCCGGTGCAGAGCCTCCATATTTTTGAATACGGTCTAAAGGCAGCGTCACTTTATCGCCGATTTTGAGATGAGAATCCAACTCTGGATTCAGTTTCCGAAGATCGGCTTCCGATATTTTGTACTGTTTGGTTATGCCGTAGATGGTTTGCTTTGGCTGCAAGGTAATGCTTCCTGTTTTGCCGGAGGCCGAGCCACTTGCCGCAGGAGTCGTTTTTGCGGGAGTTGATTTGAGCGTGGCAGTTTTGGTTGGCGTTCCGGTTTTTGAAACCGTCAAAACATCGCCTATTTTTAAGCCGCTTTCTTTTTTGGAAGGATTCAATTGATAAAACTCATCGATGGACAGACCGTATTGTCTGGAAATTCCGTAGATGGTTTCTTTTGGCGCTACAGTGTGTGTTTTTTGGGCAGATAAGCCTAAAAACGCCGTGATGGCGGATAAAATGAAAATTTTGTTTATCATTTTTATTTAATAATCATACAAAAATAATGCTTTCAGATTAAATGGGCGAAATTATTAGTTCGGATTTTTGAACATTGATTTTTTCGTAGCAGTCGTCGATCCATTGCCTGCCCCGATCTGCATAGAACACACTGAAATTAAAAACCCTTTCTTGCCAGTTCCCACCCGGATGCACCTCGAGGAAAAGCCGCTGCATCTGATCAAACCTTTCTGCTTGTTTGATTTTTTCCGCTTTCAGAAGGCGTTTCTGCATCCGCCGGAAAGATTTTAACTGCCGGGCTTCTTCTGCTTCTACAAGATTGAAAAAACTTCGATCGGTTTCCGAAGCTTTGTTTTTGAGTTCGGAAAAAGACCCGATGAGTTGCACTTCTTTTTCGGCAAGGAGCAACCTAATCTCATTGTTTTCCAGTATTTTCTGATTCAAGACTTCGGCAAAATTTTCGAAGAAATTTTCAACCTCCAGTCCGGCTTTTTCGATTTTTCGCATCGTCTTTTCTTCGAGGAACAGCATCGAATTTCTTGGAATCAAAACGGGAAATGGGATATCGATGGCCGCAAAATAATCTTTGAGTTCGATCCAATACATGATTTCGGCATTGCCGCCAACGTAGGCCAAATTGGGCAAAACAGATTCCTGATAAGCCGGACGAAGCACAGCATTTGGGCTAAATTTCTCCGGGTGATTTTCTAATTCCTCCAATATTTTTTCCTCCGAAAACTTCAAATCGGTGTCGAGAACCACATACTCGTCATTAATTTTTTCGATACGATTTCTGGTTTCCGAAAGATAAAACAAATTGATTTCCCGAGGATTGACCTGCACTTTATGATATTGCTTTTCCAAAAATGCCCGTTGAATTTGGGTGGTTTCAAAAAGCTGATTGTGCAGTAATTCTTTCTTAAAAATATCCTTGACTTGAGATTTTAACGCTCTGGAATTTCCATCGATCGTCAATAAGCCGTAATCTGCAAATAATTGATTGACCAAATAGCGAATGGCCTGCGTGTGCGAATTTCCTTTTTTATAAGCATTTCGGAGCCAGAGAATGAGTTCTGTGCCGTAAATGTAATCTTTAAATTCCTTTTCAAATTCCTGAATAAAATACTGATCCTCCACCTTGATATTCCCTACAGCACCTCCCGAATGACCTTTGATCTCATAATAATTTTCGCGGGTTTTGAAATGATTGACCTCTTCGAAATCGTGGTCCTCCGTTGCCATCCAGAAAATCGGGACGAAGTTGTGATCGGGGAAATTGGATTTTAGAAAGTCAGCGGTTTTTATCGTCTGCAATATTTTATAAACAAAGAAAACCGGTCCGGTAAAAAGATTGAGCTGATGACCCGTTGTGACGCTGAAAGTGTTTTGCTTTTTTAGAAGAGCAACAGTTTCCCGCTGTTTTTCGGACATCGGTTCAGCCTGATGTTGCAATAGAATAGTTTCGCAAAGGATTTGCCTTTTATCTTCAGAAAATGACTTTTGCTTTGCTAATATTTGATTTTTAAAATGATCCAAATCAAAAATTTTATCCTGAAATCCGTCGAGATTCTTTCCTAAAAAATCTTTTATGAGCGGCGGAATGCTGGCTATATTTTGGAAGTCAATGTTCATTGGGTTGTCGGTTGTCAGTTGGTTTATGGTATGGATTTGCGGAAGGGAAAAATGAAAACGGCCACCATCACTATTTGCAAAATTAATGGAAAAGATACCAGACTACGCCAAGATTGAGCCTGAAATCGTAAATCGGGTAGCCCGGCGCGGTGAAAGATTTGTTCTGCATAAAAGTCTGATTGATGTGTTGCCCCTCGATGTAGAAAAACATCCGCTTGACTCTCATATTGAAATAAACGTCTGCAATAGGCTGGCCACCAATGGAATAAGGATTGCTTCCCGGTAAAATATATTCATTGAGAATGGGCGAATATTCTCTGGAGTCAAATTTGGAAAAATAATAGAGCTTGACGCCCACCTGCACCTCGGCCGCTCGTTTGAAAGCCGGTGCTTGATAAAAAACGTTGATTCTGCCAATGAAATCCGGCATCGGCAGCAGTTCCTGATTGCTGAGTG
Source organism: Chryseobacterium sp. SC28 (assembly GCF_003932955.1). Taxonomy (GTDB): domain Bacteria; phylum Bacteroidota; class Bacteroidia; order Flavobacteriales; family Weeksellaceae; genus Epilithonimonas. Next base: position 111,379 of record NZ_QOVY01000001.1, on the reverse strand, counting down.
CCTTTTGAAAAATCACTTTCCCGTTGAGATTGAATTTGCCATATTTCAGGGTGCTTTCGCCGCCGATCTGCGAAATATTGAGCGCCGACGCGCTCTGTTGAGGTTTCGAAAACGCGTCAAAATAGGTGTAATTGTCGATCTTGAAAAAATCGACAAAAACTTGGGTGTCAAACCATTTTGCCAATCTTAGCGTGCCTCCCAGCTGGGTCACGATTTCGTTATCGGGATTCTGCAGGTAATAATTGTAATTCTGATAATGCGAAGAGTTGACGAGATAGTTGAAGCTTGGATAGGCAGACTGGAAGTTGACCCGGCCTTCGACCAAATAGCCTTTAATCGGCTCAAAAATCAAATCGTTGGTGGTTTTGACATAATCTCCAAAGTCATCGCCCTTGGAGATTTCGAGAAACGATTTCAGTTGGATTTTGTCCCACAATTTAATTTGCAAATTGCCCACTGCGCCGATTCTTTGCTCTTTGAAATAGCCGGGAATGTTCAGAAGTGGAAACGCATTTTTGTTGCCAAACTCCAAAGATTGGTGTCGGAAACCGGCATCTAATTTGAATTTGTCGTTGTCCCAAACCAAGCTTAGCGTATTGCTAAGATTATTGGAGAATTTTTTATTGGAGAGTGGGAAGTTGGGAATATCTTCTGAGCCGAAGAATTCTGTATTGGCAGTGGTCTCCGTAAAATAATATTTATTGCCTTGATGAAAGATCGTATGCCTCAGCTTGAAGGGATATTTTGCGGGATCGAAAGGAGAAAATTCTTGGCTGAAATAATACCTTCTGTAGGAATATCTCGAATCTGTGCCGGAGAGGTTGGTCTCTATATTTTGCCGGTTGTTGAATCGGGAATCTCCGCTGAGGAAGACCGTCAGATCGGCAATTCCGCCATTTTCCTGATTATCTACGTTCTGGTGGATGAAGTGGGCATAGGCTTCGTATTTGCCATTCTTTGAGATGTAATGACCGCTGAATATGGTGTTGTTGCTGGCGGCGAGGCTGTTCCGGTAAAGGCCCTGGGATCTCAGTCCCATATATTCTATCGCGAAATTGAAGCTTTTGCCAATGTTTTGTGTGTAGGTGGTTTGCAATTGTCCACCGTTTTGCATGGCATTGTTGTAATAAAAAGTGGTGGTGGGCGTTTTGACGTCGTAATAGTGGATGTCGTTTTCGCCTTTGATGAAAAAAGATTTGTTTTCCGGCAATAGACTCAGGTTCTGCTCGGGGTTTTTGGAGTACATCAGATTTTGAAATCCGGAGCCGATGTTGGCAAATTGGATCTTTCCGAAATTATCTTTTTTGTTGTATTGCGTTGCGATGTAGGATCTTTCAATCGTAAAAGTGGTATCGAAGATTTTCTTTTCGGAAAATCTGGTTTTGACCTGATAATCGTTGATGGTAGGTTTGTAGATTTCCATTGAATCTTTCTCTCCGGAGTCTACTCTGAGGGTGTCGGAAGGGATTTGGTTGGAATCAGTTTTGTTCACTTGTTGTCCGTTTGCAAAAATACTGCAAACGAATGCCAGCGCTAAAAAATATTTCATCAAGGAAATTTGAGTACAAAAATAGTAAGATATACCGAAATAAAAAATCCCGCGGGTGGCGGGATTTTATGGTTAAAAAATAATTGGGATTATTTTTTGATGAATTTGGTATTTTCTACGGCACCATTTCCATAGTATGCCTGAAGAATATATGTACCCTTAGCTAATGAAGAGACATTAATCTGTTGAGTATCTGTCGTTGACTTCACTTTTTTACCGGTTAAGTCGTAGATAGTGACGGATTCGATTTTTTTATTAGAAGTAAGATTCAGAACGTCAACAGCAGGATTTGGATAAATTTTCAAATTACTTTTTGCAGCAGCTTCGTTAACTGCAAGAGAAAGATCTCCGGAAAATTCGAATATTCCTTCCGAACCGCCAGGACCATCACTGAAGAATCCTGCCCAGCCTGTTGTGGAATTGTAGAATTTTACTCTCCCTCTTTGCCCGCCTTGTAAACCTGGTATGTTATCTATGATAGTCCAAGTAAGTCCGCCATCCGTTGAGTAGGAAGAACCTGTTCCTTGAGCAGCGTTAGAATTAATACCTGTTGTCACATAAGTATTTGCGGTACCCGGCACATAGGCGATATCACCAAAGAACCAAGTTCCTGTAGCCTCCACAGGATCCCAAGTAACGCCGGAATCTGAAGTAGACCACAATGTGGCATTCACATCTCCATCGACAGCAATTAGAAGACCATTGGCAGGGTCTTTAAAAGCGAAAGAACCGAAAGAGCCTGGTTCTTTAACTCCACCAAAATCAATTACCGGACTAAAATTGCCCGTCCACGTACTACCTCTATCCGGGGAATGCAAAATACGTCCGCTATCTGTCCCAATCCAGATGTGATCCCCAACAACATCTTTTACCCCTACATAGCTATACTCACCGCCTTGACCTCCAAAAGGTGCCGGAGCGCCAGCTACAGCTGTCCATGTGGCACCACCGTTTGAAGTTTTATACATTTCGAATTTACCGCCTACTGGATCTCCTGCCGTCCATCCATTGTTAGCATCCCAAAAATAAATTTGATTACCGAAAGATGCACTGGAATATCCTGAAGTCTGATTTACCCATGTACTGCCACCATCTGTGGTTTTCCAAATTCTATTGGCATTTTCGCCTATAGTAAATTGTGCAGTAACGATGTAAGCTGTATTGGCATCAACGGCAGCTATGTCGGATATCAAAGCATTACTGCCCGGCCCAGTGATAGTACTGGCAGTCCAAGTATTACCGCCATTGCTGGTTTTTGATACGATTTTGGGATATGTTCCCGCTCCTGAGCCGTCGTATGCAAAAATCCAAGCCGTATTGGCATCCACAATCGAAATTTCATCGACACCGAAATTAACAGGAAAATTGGTTGCCTGAGGTGTCCAAGAATACTGAGCATTTGCACTAAATGAAAGTGCAGCTACGCTTAAAGTAAGTAAAACTTTTTTCATAATAAAACCTTTTTTTGTTATATTTAATGTAAAGATAAAACTTTTTCACAAAGTTGTCAAGTTAAAAATAAAAATTGATAGTTTGGGAGTTAGAAAATATATCTAATTAAAATCACGAGGTGGTTTATTTTTCCTTATTTTAATTTTAGAATTTTTTATTTCCAATCAGGATACTGTGTCATATTGGGATTAATATTCATCTCTCTCAGCGGCATTGGTATTATAAATAATCTGCTGTTTGCAGGAACGTCACAAATACTACTATAGCAATTTGTGATTTTAGAGAATCCTAAGTTATTTCTTTTCAAATCAAAAAATCTTTGTCCTTCTGCAAAAAATTCTTTTCTCCTTTCGGTCAAGATATTTTCTATACTTGCAGAAGTATATGTAGAGCCTCCTCTTTTTGTAGCAAAAGAATTTAGTTCTGTCAACGCAGCAGTTAGGTTTCCTAATTTATTTAAGGCTTCTATCTTATTTAAATAAGCCTCTGACATCCTAAGAATTTTAACATTTTGAGTAAAGTTGCCTTCAGATGTTAATCTTATATATTTTCTTGTCCATAAACCGGTGGGATTATCTTGAGTAGGCACCGCTGACGAAGTAAATAAGGATCTACGAACATCTGTAGATGGGAAAGAACTATAGAAATTCTGAGTAAATAGGAATCTTTTCTTTGATCCGTTACTGGCGTAGAAAGATGATAGGGAATTATTGACGGACGTATTTTCGGATGGAGTGGAGGTCATGTTGATTTCCCAAACAGTTTCTGGTTGATTTTCGCTTATCGCAATATCAGAGGAAGTAAAATAATTAACATAATTGGTTTTGGAAACGAAATCAAAAGTATTACTTCCTGCAGAATTAATTACTTGATTTGCATAATCTAAAGCTTTTTGATAATCTCCTGCAGCACCTCGTGTCAAGTAAACTCTTGACAACAACAATCTCGCTGCAGTAGGACTTAAGTGGCCTTTGTTTAAAGGTACTTCCGAGGTCATCATGCTCAACGCGCTGGTCAGATCCGAAATAATTAAGTCATAGACCTCTGCAACACTAGCTCGGGGTAAGTTGTTATCCGGATTGTAAATACCTACGTTTAATGGAACGCCGTATTCTTGATTGACTCCCGCTGTTGGATTTGGAGAATAAAAACTTACAGCGTAAAAATAACCTATAGCCCTTGCAATTCTTGCCTCGCCTTTGTAATTTAAAACAGTGGGTGTCTCTGCTAAAGACTGATCATTAATAACGGCATTTGCTAAAACTATGCCATCATAGAGATCGTCTAGCATACCGAAATCGGAAACGTCTGGTGACCAATTTAAAAATCCTGTTGTACGATAGGCAACGTCAGTATTTTGAGAAGTTATAAATACGTTATCGGAAATTAAATCTCCAAAAACAAGGATGTCTGTTCCAAAACCTGCTGCGGTAGAATATTGGTCATATACTCCATTTAAAAGATATAACATGTCGGACTCACTTGTTAGAGGACTTTCAAGTGGAAACTGATCGACAGGACTTTCTTCTAATCTATTTTCACTACAAGATATTATTGAAAGTGTCCCCACTAATATACTAAAAAATATTGTTTGTAATTTCATAATCAAATAATTTTAAAAATCTAAAGAAACTCCAAAAGAAAAACTTCTCATAATTGGAGATGTGTAATCGTACAATCCTTTACCTTGCCAAGAAGCACCAGCCGCATTAGAGTTGGCTTCTGGGTCGAAGGTAAGATCCTTATCAAATGTGTATATCCATAGATTAAATCCTCGTAGATATACTGTTAGATTCTCTATGCCTGCGTCCTTCAATACAGATCCAAAGCTGTATGCTAATTTCGCTTCTTTCAGTCTAATATGATCGCCGTCTCTCATCCACCTTGTGGACGGCCCCGATGCATTATAAGGATTGCTAGAGCCTGGCAATTGGATAGGATTGGAGGCAGTGGTATTTGTGGGTGTCCAGCTGTCGTATAATGCATCTGTAATTTGGTTATTTATTGAAGATCCATCGCCTAAAATGTAGTTCTGCCATCTATTATGAACTGAATATTCAAATTGCCCTGTGAAAAATACACTTAAAGAAATGTTTTTATATCTAAATTCACTTTTGAAACCAGCCGTATATTTCGGAAAAGGAGATTTTCCTTGCCATACTCTTTTTGCTAAAGCTCTATTATTTGTTGTTTCTGTATGCGAACCATCTGTCCAAAATAATCCATCACCGTTTGTAGGATCAACACCGGCCCAATCATATGTGTAGTACTCTCCTAAGAGGTGACCTTCAGCAGTTGCTCTCATACTATTTGCAGTACCTGAAAGTGTTATTTCGGTAGGATTTGAGAGGCTTTCGATTGTGTTTTTATTGTATGCGAAATTTCCATCCATAAACCATTTAAAGTCACCTTTTGTATATGGTCTTGCACTCAATGTAACTTCAACACCTTTATTCAGTACAGTTCCTACATTCGCAAAATAAGTATCCAAAGATCCGGCTGTCGATGCCGTTTGTTTTTGCCAAATTGCATCTACTGTTTTTCTATTATACACGTCAATCGTTGCTCCCAAATTTCCATCAAGTACTGCTACATCCAATCCCACATTCAACTGTTTCGAAACCTCCCATACTAAATTTGGATTACCCGCTTGCGTGATATTGGTTGCAGTTTCCGCACCATATAAAAACGAGGGGCTAATCAAAGCTAGTGAGTTATATGAAGCCCCCCATTGATCCGCATAGGGTATATTTCCAATTTCACCATAATTAGCTCTAAGAGATAATTGATGAAAAAGATCGGGTAAAAAATCTTCATTTTTAACGTTCCAAGATCCTGCGACTGACCAGAAGTTACCAAATTTGGAATCACCTAAGGTAGAATTTCCATCTCGTCTGATTTGTCCAGAAAATGAATATTTTTCATCAAATGTGTAATTTACTCTAGAAAAATACGAAATTTGAGTCCATTTTTCTCGAGAAGAAAAGGAGGGCAGAAAATCAGGTGTACCGAATGTGATGTATGGCAGAGGGCTAGATAATTTGTCAGCTTGGGCGCCTAATACATAATATTTATGCTCTTGATATTCCATTCCTACATATGCCTGAATGTCATGCTTATCTCCTAAAATTTTTCTATAACTAATAGAATTATTCCAATTCCAATCAAATGCACTCGTTCTACTTTCTAAGACGTACCCACCATAATTGAGTCCATCGCCAATCGAAGGATGCCAAAATTGCTTTTCATCTAAGGCTTGATACTGAACTCCATATAATGAGTTTGCATAAAACCCTTTTGCAAATTGCCATTCCCCGTTTACTGATGAAACAAATGTTTTAATCGAGCCTGTCATAAAGTCCATATTCTGGATCGCTACAGGATTAAAATAATCGTTTCCATTACCCAAGTTTGTCTGATTATAGGTGCCATCCGCATTGTATACGGGATAAATAGGAGCGATATACCAGTTAGTTAACCAAGGATTTCTATAAGCACCTCCATCATCATATGTTTTTCTCTCTACATTAGTGAAATTTGCATTAAATGCTAAATTGAACTTGTCGGATATTTTATGATCTATTGCCGTATTTAAACTTAATCTATCAAATTTACTATTTAATACTAAAGGTTCATTTTGATAGTAGGAGCCTCCTAGACGGAAAGAAGTATTTTCGCTACCTCCTGTAGCAGAAAAATTGTAGGTGTTGACAGTAGAGGTGTTTCTTTGAACCGCTTTTTGCCAGTTTTCATTAGTAACTCCATCATAGTTATTATCCGCTGCAAATTGGCTGATTGCTGTCTGCATGTCTAAAGTCTGTCCCGCTCTATATTCTCTATTGACATACATTAATCCGCCCCATTGAAGATATTCACTTGCATTCATATACTTTTGTTTGTCATAGGCGATATCTTGGACCGACATATCGCTTGACAAATTGAATCTTGTTTTTTGATTGTATTTACCCCTTTTTGTCGTAACTACAATTACTCCGTTCGCCCCTCTTGCACCATATAATGCTGTAGCAGATGCATCTTTTAATACTGCAACTTTCTCTATAGCATTTGGATCAATGCTGGCCAATGGATTCCAAGATTCCATTACTTGTGAATTATCGGAACCTTTACCTACGACAACTCCATCAATAACGTATAAGGGGTTTGGAGTTCCTATTAATGAACCCACCCCTCGTATTGTAATTAGATTGGTAGAGCCTGGATCTCCTCCGTTAGTAGAAAAAACCAAGCCTGCCACTCTACCATTTAATACTTCATCAATTGAGGCCACAGGTGTCGATTCAAAATTCGCCTTGGACACAACTGTATAAGATCCCAATTTAACAGCTGGATCCAATTTGATTCCACCGACAAGAACAACTTCCTGAATATTTTTAGTTTCAGTACTATCTTGTTTGTTTCTCTGTGCCATTAATGCTTGTCCCGTGAAGAAGAGAACGCCAACGGATAACAATCGTAATTTTACATTCATATTAACACTATTTAATTATAATCTGCAAATATGTTAAAAAATATTAACAAAACAAAAGAATTTAACACAGCTTCATTTGCAAAATTTGTGATACTTCGCCTCAAAGTGTCCGAATATTTCAATGAATTTTGATTTTTACTGAAAATTTCTCTTTAAAATGTTTTCTGTATATTGCAAAATAGGCTAATATCATAAAAAATAGTTAACATAAAAATAATTATTTAGAAATAATATAAATAATAAATAGAAGCCAAAAAAACCCGCCTTTCGACGGGTTCATTATAGAAAAATATATGTTACTTCAGTTTTTTCTTCACGGCGACTTCCTCGTAAACTTCCAGAATATCACCCACTTCGATGTCATTATAGCCTTTGATGCTAAGTCCGCATTCGTATCCTTTGGTTACTTCTTTCACATCGTCTTTGAAACGCTTCAGACTGTCGAGCTCGCCATCGAATTTTACGATGCCATCTCTTAGCAGTCTGATTTTAGAATTCCTGGTAACCTTGCCGGAGAGCACCATACAGCCCGCAATAGTCCCGACTTTGGAAATGCGGAATACTTCTCTCACTTCTACGTTGCCAATCACCTGTTCCTGAATCTCCGGAGATAGCATGCCTTCCATCGCTTCCTTCACTTCGTCGATGGCGCGGTAAATTACAGAATAGGTTCTGATCTCCACCTCTTCTTTCTCCGCAATTTCTTTGGCATTGGCGCTCGCCCGCACATTGAACCCGATCATAATGGCATCCGATGCCGCTGCTAATAGCACGTCGGACTCGGTGATCTGGCCCACGCCTTTGTGCAGGATGTTGACTTGTATCTCTTCTGTGGACAATCTTTGCAATTGATCTGCTAATGCTTCGACGGATCCGTCGACGTCGCCCTTCAGGATAATATTCAGCTCCTTGAAATCGCCCAAAGCAATACGTCGGCCGATCTCGTCCAGCGTCAGGTGTTTTTTGGTTCGGATAGATTGCTCTCTTTGGAGTTGCTCTCGTCTGTTGGCAATGCTTTTGGCTTCTTTTTCGTCTTCGAAAACCCGGAATTTATCGCCCGCGGTTGGTGCGCCGTCAAGTCCGAGAATGGTAACCGGAATCGAGGGGCCTGCCTTATCCATAGATTTGCCACGCTCGTCGAGCATTGCTTTTACTTTGCCGTGATTTTTCCCGGCCAATACATAATCGCCGACGGACAGAGTACCGTTTTGGACCAACATCGTTGCGATGTATCCGCGCCCTTTGTCTAAGGCGGCTTCTATTACGACGCCGCTTGCGGGCTTATTTGGATTTGCTTTCAGCTCCAACATTTCTGCTTGAAGCAAAACTTTTTCCAGCAGCAAATCGATATTGTTCCCAAATTTGGCAGAGATCTCCTGGGACTGTACATTGCCGCCCCATTCTTCTACCAAGATATTCATTGCGGAGAGTTGCTCTCTGATTTTGTCCGGATTGGCTCCGGCTTTATCCACTTTGTTGATAGCGATGATCATTGGCACGCCGGCAGCTTGCGCGTGAGCAATGGCTTCCTTGGTTTGCGGCATCACGTCGTCATCTGCTGCTACAACGATGATTGCGATATCGGTCACTTGCGCGCCTCGGGCTCTCATCGCCGTGAAGGCCTCGTGACCCGGCGTATCCAAGAACGTGATTCTCTGTCCGTTTTCCAATTTCACGTTATAGGCACCGATGTGCTGCGTGATTCCTCCGGATTCTCCCGCAATGACGTTGGTTTTTCTGATATAATCCAGCAAGGATGTTTTCCCGTGATCTACGTGACCCATCACCGTTACGATTGGTGCTCTCGGCAAGAGATCTTCTTCCTGATCTTCTACATCGTCTGCCACGGCTTCTTCAATATCGGCATCGGAGAATTCGATTTTATATCCGAATTCGTCTGCGACCAACAGAAGGGTGTCGGCTTCCAAGCGCTGGTTCATCGTTACCATCACACCCAGAGAGAAGCAGGCGGAGATCACTTCTGTAGGGCTTACATTCATTAAACTGGCCAGATCGCTTACGGTAATGAACTCTGTGACTCGCAGCGTTCTGTCTTGTGCGTCTATTTCTTGCTGGATCTCATCCTGCTCTCGTCGCCACGATCTTTTATCTTTTCTGTATTTGGATCCTTTAGATTTACCGCCTTTGTTGGTTAATTTTTCTAAGGTTTCTTTAATTTGGTTTTTGACTTGTTCATCACTTAGCTCCACCGGCATTGTACGCGCGTGTTGTCCTCCGCGGTTATTGCCGCCGCTCGGGCGATTATTATTACCGCCTGGTCCCGATGGGCGGTTTCCGTTAGGGTTGCCTTGTCCGGCAGGTCTGTTGCCTCCTGCTTGGTTGGGGCTGGCTTGGCCCGGAACATCTTTCGCAATGCGCTTTCTTTTTTTCTTGGCAGCGTTGCTGTTTGAATTGGAAGATGGCTTTCGGTCGAATTGGGTAAGGTCAATTTTGTCCCCGACTATTTTGGGACCGTCTAATTTCTGATAAACGGTTTCTATTTTTTGCGACTCCTCAGAATCGGGTTTAGGAACGGTTTCATCCGTTTTGGCAATGGGCTTTTCTACCTTAGCAGCCGGCTTTGAAGTGGTTTTGATTGGTGGTTTTGGCTCTTCTTTTTGTCGGTCAGAAACTTTCTTTTTTGTACTGCCGATGCTTGAAAGATCAATTTTGTCTACAACTGTCAGGGCTGGTTTTTCTTCGTTTGTTGCCACTTCCGGCAACGCCTCTTTTTTATTCTCGTCTGCGGCAGGAGCGGGGGTCTCTTTTTCGACCGGACTTCCTGTGTTCAGATCTATTTTGCCGAGAATTCGGGTTTCGGGTCTTGTGTGGGATTTGGCTCTTATCACCTCGGGGATACTTTCTTCGATTGCCAGTTTTTCATCAGGAACTTTGGAAATCACCACCTCATGAGAAGCCTTTCTCTGTTCGCCATCTTTTCGGAACTCAGCTTCCAATGCAGAAAATGCCTGTTCTTCTAATAGAGCGTTAGGATTACTGTCCACTTCTATCCCTATTCCCTGCAGATATTCCACAGCTCTAGGGATAGAAATGTTCAGTTCTTTAACGGCCTTATTTAATCGTATGTTTGGCATAAATATAAATTTGCTTTTGGCTTTTAGCGTTTTAAGCTTTTTATTTTTTTTATTTTTTTGGATTTTAGTGCTTCAGAAGTCAATTCCGAATTTTTCTATTTTTTCTATTTTTTATCCTTCCAATTCTTCTCTTAGAATATTCTTTACATCCTCGATGGTTTCTTCCTCCAGATCCACGATTTTCAATAGCGCTTCCGTGTCTTTGTCTAAGACGCTTCTTGCCGTTGTAAGCCCCACTTTTTTGAACTCATCGATGATCCAAACTTCGATCTCATCAGAGAATTCTCGCAACTCGACATCGTCATCGTCAGAAGTTTCTCTGTACACATCGATCTCGTAACCCGTCAACCAGGATGCCAATTTGATATTTTGACCTTGCTTGCCAATGACTTTAGAAATCTCTTCGACTGGTGTGTAAACCAAGGCATAATGAGAATCTTCGTTGATTTCGATTTTATTGATGATGATATTTCCCAAGGCTCTTTTTACAAAGATTTCAGGATTTTTTGACCATTGGATGACGTCGATATTTTCATTTCTCAGTTCCCGCACCACACTGTGAATTCTGGAACCTTTCACGCCGACACATGCGCCCACCGGATCTATTCTGTCGTCATACGCATCCACGGCGATTTTGGCTTTCTCTCCCGGGATTCTTACTACTTTTTTCAGGATGATGGTGCCGTCTTGGATCTCGGGAATTTCTAGTTCTAGCAATTGTTCCAAAAACTTCGGTGCCGTTCTGGAAATAATAATTTGCGGTTTAGAACCTCGGAAATCCACACTTTCTATAATGCCCCTCACGGTTTCTCCTTTTTTGAAGAAGTCGGACGGGATCTGATTTTCCTTTGGCAAGATGAATTCGTTATCATCATCATCCAGCAGGATCACGTGTTTATGACGGATATGGTGTACCTCGCCGATGACGATTTCGCCGATTCTGTCTCTGAATTGGTCGTACAACGCGGCATTGAAATGCTCTTGGATTTTTGTAGCCAAGATTTGCTTAAGCGTCAGGATGCTTCTTCTGCCCAGCTTGTCAATGTCGATCTCCTGCGTAAATTCTTCTCCAACTTCGAAGGTGGGATCGATTTTCCTGACTTCGGAGATTTCGATTTCCAAATCATCATCTTCAGACATCTCGTCTTCGACGATCGTTTTGTTCAGAAATATTTGAAAATCCCCTTTGTCCGGATTCACGATAACATCGAAATGATCATCGGAGTCATACCTTTTTCTGAGAAGAGTCTTGAGAGAGTCTTCGATAATAGCCATTAAGTCTATTTTGCTGATATTTTTTATTTCTTTAAAATCACCAAAGGCTTCTATTAAAGCTAAATTATCCATATCCTAATATATAATTGATAAGTGATGAATGATCTAAAATCAAATCATCTGATTGTTAAAATTTAATTACTACTAATGCTTTTTTGATGTCGGCGTACGGGATTTCTCGTTCTTCTATCACGGTTTCTTTTCCTTTTCCAACTATTTTTGGCCGTTTGTATGCCCGTTTCAAAACGATTTTTTCATCATCGGCGGTCATAAGCTCGCCTTGGACTTCTGAGTTATCGTTCAGGGTGACTTCTAGCTCTCTCCCAATATTTTTTCTAAATTGTCTCGGAAACCTTAGAGGCTCACCCAGCCCGGCAGACATTACCTGCAAACTGAAATCGTGAATCTCGCGATCCATATTGAATTCTACCGCCCTGCTAACATCCAGACAATCTTGGAGTGTGACGCCTTGATCGCCATCCAAAATCACGGTGACATCGGAGCTTGCAGAGATTTTCAGGTCTACTAAAAAAAGATCTGGCCTTGTTTTTAGAAACTCATTAAGCAAGCGGCTCAATTCTGTTTTAAAATCCATAATATTCCTCCTGATTTCATTTACGAAAAAAGGCATTCTTGCGAAAGCCTTCCCATTTTCCCGTAAATCCGATGCAAAGATAATCAAATTTATTATAACAAACAAAAGCTCCTGTTCCATTTACAGATACTTCTTCTAAAATTTCTTATTTTTGCCCTGAATTTAAAATTATTCTTGGTGAATATTACAATTGTTGGCACCGGCTATGTGGGCTTGGTTACCGGAACCACCCTTGCAGAATTAGGAAACTCGGTCTATTGCGTAGATATCGATGAAAAAAAAGTCGCAGCGATGAAGAACGGCATTGTTCCCATCTACGAACCGGGTCTCGAAGAGATGTTTCTCAGAAATATTCAGGCAGAAAGAATTTTTTTTACGACCGATCTGAAAGAAGCTTTGGAAAAAAGTGAAGTCATCTTTCTGGCCTTGCCCACGCCTCCCGGCGAAGATGGCTCTGCCGATCTCTCCTACGTTTTGAAAGTTGCCAATGATATCGGAGATTTGATGACGGAATATAAAGTCATTGTCAACAAAAGCACAGTTCCGGTTGGGACAGCAGACCGAGTGAAACAAACGATTGCCGCAAAAACAGATATTCCGTTTGATGTGGTTTCTAATCCAGAATTCTTGCGGGAAGGTTTTGCCGTGGAAGATTGTATGAATCCCAGCAGAGTCATCATCGGATCGTCGTCTCAAAAAGCACGAACAATCATGGCTAAATTGTATCAGCCCTTTAGCAATATCGGTGTTCCTATTATTAATATGGACGAGCGATCATCGGAACTCACTAAATACGCTGCCAACTCCTTCCTTGCCGTGAAAATCACTTTTATGAATGAGATTGCCAATTTCTGCGAAAAAGTGGGCGCCGATGTAGATCTGGTGCGGCTTGGAATGGGAAGCGACGACCGAATCGGCCACAGATTCCTTTTCCCGGGCATTGGTTACGGCGGCAGCTGTTTCCCGAAAGATGTGAAAGCGTTACTAAACAGTGGAAAGCAGGAAGGCTACGATTTCCAACTTCTGGAGGCCACTGAAAATATTAATAAAACTCAAAAAGTCATCTTGATTCCCGAATTGGAAAAATATTTCGGAGGAAGTCTGCAAGGTAAAAAAATTGCGGTTTGGGGACTGGCTTTCAAAGCTAATACAGACGACATCCGCGAGGCGTCTTCTCTCGACAATATCAAATTATTATTAGAAAAAGGCGCTGAAGTAGTAGCTTATGACGCTATCGCTGAAGAAAATGTAAAGAAAATATTGGGTGAAAAGATCACTTACGCGAAAGATATGTATTCAGCACTTGATGGCGCAGACGCCTTGTTGATAGCCACCGAATGGCCGGAATTTAAAAATCCCAACTTCAATCTGATGGCGAAAAAAATGAATAACAAAGCCATTTTTGACGGTAGAAATATGTTCCCGCTGGAAGTGGCGGAGCAACATCATTTTTTCTACAAAAGCATCGGCCGGAAACTAATTATCCAATAATATCACCAATGAAAAACATAATCATTACCGGAGGTGCCGGTTTCATAGGTTCGCACGTTGTACGAGAATTTGTAAAAAATAATCCGGACTCCACCATCATCAATCTTGATGCATTGACCTATGCCGGAAACCTTGAAAATCTAAAAGACATCGAAAACGAACCAAACTACGTTTTCGAAAAAGCAGATATCACCAAACCGGAAGAACTTAGAAAAGTTTTCGAAAAATACAATCCGGATGCAATAGTTCATTTGGCCGCCGAAAGCCACGTGGACAGAAGCATCACAGACCCGAATGCATTCATCAACACCAACGTAAACGGAACGGCAAATCTTCTCAACCTTTGTGTGGAATTTTGGACTCTTAACCCGGATCACACGCACGGCAGATTCCCGGATGAACCAAGAAAAAACTTATTTTATCACGTTTCTACAGATGAAGTTTATGGAAGTTTGGGAGAAACTGGTTTCTTCTTAGAAACAACGCCTTATGATCCGCAATCGCCATATTCCGCTTCCAAAGCGGCTTCCGATCATTTGGTAAGAGCTTACGGAAATACTTATGGAATGCCTTTTATTCTTTCAAACTGTTCCAACAATTACGGACCAAATCATTTCCCTGAGAAGTTGATTCCGCTCTGTATTTTGAATATCATTAATGAAAAACCATTGCCAATCTACGGCGACGGAAATTATACCCGAGACTGGCTGTTCGTGGTCGATCACGCCAAAGCTATTCATCAGATCTTTAATGAAGCTAAAACTGGAGAAACCTATAATATCGGCGGATTCAACGAGTGGAAGAACATCGACTTGGTAAAAGAATTAATCAAACAAATGGATGAAAAGTTGGGGAGACCGGCCGGATACTCGGAAAAACTGATCACGTTTGTAAAAGACAGACCGGGACACGACAAGCGCTATGCCATCGATGCTACGAAACTCAACAGAGATCTCGGCTGGAAACCGTCTGTAACTTTCGAGCAAGGTCTTGCAAAAACCATTGATTGGTTCTTGGAAAACCAAGAATGGCTGGAGAATGTAACTTCCGGCGAGTATCAGAAATATTACGACAGTCAATATTCGTAAAAACACAAACGCATAAATGAAAGGAATCATATTAGCCGGCGGATCCGGAACCAGACTTTTCCCATTAACAATTGCCGTCAGCAAGCAGCTGATGCCGGTTTATGATAAACCAATGATTTATTATCCGCTTTCGACTTTATTGTTGGCCGGAATCAAGGATATTTTGATCATCACAACGCCACACGATCAGGCAGGTTTCATCAAGCTTTTGGGCGATGGATCGCAACTTGGCTGTAATATTGAATATGTGGTCCAGCCAAGTCCGGACGGATTGGCGCAGGCATTTATTTTGGGTGACCGGTTCGTTGGTGATGATTCTGCAGCTTTGGTTTTGGGCGATAATATTTTCTACGGTTCCGAGATGGGAACGTTACTAAAAAACAAAACCAATCCCGATGGAGGCGTGGTTTTCGCGTATCACGTTTCCGATCCCGAGAGATACGGCGTGGTAGAATTTGACAAAGATCTGAAAGCGCTTTCTATTGAGGAAAAACCCACAAAACCAAAATCCAATTACGCTGTTCCTGGACTTTATTTTTATGATAATGAGGTCGTTGAAATTGCGAAAAATATAAAACCATCTGCAAGAGGCGAGTTGGAAATCACCGATATCAATAATGTTTATCTTAGCAAAGGTAAACTCGAAGTCGGCGTTCTCGACCGCGGCACGGCCTGGCTCGATACGGGAACTTTTGATTCTCTTCAAGACGCTTCGGAATTTGTAAGCGTGATCGAAAAAAGACAAGGTTTCAAAATCGGCTGCATCGAGGAAATTGCTTTCAGAAATGGCTTCATCGACGAAGAAAAACTTCTGGAAACGGCTGCAAAATATGGCAAAAGTGGCTATGGCGACTACTTGAAAATGCTAATCCAATAATTAGAAAAAAAACAAAAAACACAAATGAGCGACACTCAAAATCATCAGTGGACAGAGACCATCGGCTCCAGCCATTCGCTTTTGGATCTCAATCTGAAGGAAGTCTGGCGCTACAGAGACTTGGTTTATATGTTCGTGAAGCGGGATTTTGTTTCCAGTTTCAAACAGACCATTTTGGGACCCATTTGGTTTTTCATCAATCCCATTTTTACCACTGTTGTTTACATTGTTGTATTTGGAAATATCGCCAAATTATCGACGGACGGTGCGCCTAAAATCCTGTTCTATCTCTCGGGTGTCACGCTGTGGAATTATTTCTCGACTTGTCTTTCCTCCACATCCAATGTGTTTACCGCCAATGCAGGAATATTTGGGAAAGTCTATTTTCCCAGATTGATTATGCCGATTTCCATTGTTTTTTCGAACCTGATGAAGCTGGGCGTGCAGATGCTTTTGTTTTTGGTCGTGTTTTTTTATTATTTATACTTGGGCGAAGTGCAACCCAACTGGTGGATCTTGGCAACGCCTTTGCTCATTGCGTTGATGGCGATTTTTGCTTTAGGATTAGGAATGATTTTCTCCTCATTGACTACCAAATATCGCGATCTTCAGATGCTTTTATCATTTGGAATTAGTTTGTATATGTACGCAACGCCCGTGATCTATCCTGCTTCGAGCTTGAAAGGCGTTTTCAGAACGCTTTCCTATTACAATCCCTTGACCGGGATTTTCGAATGTTTCAAATACGCTTGGCTGGGTGTTGGCGACTTCAGTCCGGTGATGTTGGGCATCAGCACTGCAATTATTTTGGTCACTTTAGCTTTGGGAACGGTGATTTTCAACAAGGTGGAGAAAGGCTTTATGGATACGGTATAATTTGTTGTTATGAATTGGTTTAAATTTTTCAAGACACTGAGAAAGTATTATTATCTGGAGCCTGCTTTTGATAGATTCATCACGGAGTACAGGAAAGCAGAACGTCTTAACCGTCAATTTGGCTGCAAAATCGATCATCGCACTCAGATTTCATTTGATGATATAAATAATCTCGAAATCGGAAAAAATGTTTATTTAGGAGCATTTACCGTCATTTATGTACTGAATGAGAATGATAAAAAAGACTGCAAACTGATCATTGGTGAGAACACATACATCGGCGAACAAAATAATATAAGAGCAGCCGGCGGGACTATAAAAATCGGCAAAAACTGCCTGATCTCGCAGCAAGTCAGCATTATCGGCTCGGATCACACTTTTAAAAAAGGAATCAATATACAAGATCAGCCTTGGAAAACTGAAAACCGGGGTGTAGAAATTGGCGATGATGTATGGATCGGCTGTTCTGTCCAAATTATGGCCGGCGTCAAAATCGGCAGTGGCGCTGTGATTGCCGCCGGAAGCGCCGTTACAAAAAACGTTGAAGAAAATACAGTAGTCGCCGGCGTGCCGGCAAAATTCGTTAAACACAGGGAATGACAAGACCCATCGCCATAAAGGCAGAAAATATTTCCAAACAATACCGTCTTGGTCAAGTCGGTACAGGAACGCTGTCCCACGATCTCAACCGTTTTTGGCATAAAATAAGAGGCAAAGAAGATCCTTATTTGCGAATTGGCGAAGTGAATGACCGAACGGTGAAAAGCCAAAGCGACTATGTTTGGTCTCTGAAAGATATCAACTTTGAAGTGGAACAAGGCGATGCTGTGGGAATCATTGGCAGAAACGGCGCCGGAAAATCAACTTTGCTAAAATTACTGAGTAAAGTCACTAAACCAACGACGGGAACTATTTATACCAAAGGAAGAATCGCTTCGTTGTTGGAAGTGGGAACGGGCTTCCATCCGGAGATGACGGGCCGCGAAAACGTGTTCCTCAATGGCGCCATCCTTGGAATGACCCGTAAAGAAATTACCAGAAAGTTTGACGAGATCGTCGATTTTTCCGGTGTTGAAAAATACATCGACACGCCAGTAAAGCGTTATAGTTCAGGAATGTACGTCCGATTGGCCTTTGCGGTGGCGGCGCATTTGGAAAGCGAAATCCTGATTGTGGACGAAGTGCTTGCTGTGGGAGATCTCGAGTTTCAGAAAAAATGTCTTGGAAAAATGGGCGATGTCAGCAGTGGCGAAGGGAGGACGGTTCTGTTCGTAAGCCACAATATGGCGGCCATCAAACAGCTTTGCAACAAAGGAATTTTCCTTGAGCAAGGAAGCATAAAATACAACGGAAACATTGATGAATGCATCAATCTTTACTCAAATGACAACATTTCTGCAGACGCTTCTATTTTGGATGTTTTGAATATCAAAGATCCAAACCTTAGCATTTCGCATTTCTCCGCCAATGGCATCAAGGGAACGCTTGTTCCGATGAATTTTGATAACAACGAAATCAATATCCGAATAGAAGGCGAGTTGACCGACGATGCAGAATTTGAATTAGAAGCTCGTTTTTTTAATAATTTTGATATCCCGATGATGTTTTATGCTCCGGGACATTACGAAGGGGCGAAAAAATATCCGAAAGGGAAATTCGTGTTGGAAAGAACCATTCAGCTTCCTGAAGGCATCAACAAAGGGAATCTTTATATGAATGCGTATCTCGCAGATCCCGGAAAGAAAATGTACACCGATTTGAAAAGCAAAATAAGAGTCGAGTTCGAAGGCACCAGAATGCAGACCGGTTGGGTTTTCCAGATCGATAGTGCGGGTCTTTTATATTTAAAATAAATTTTGAAAAAGAAATTCATTACCTACGGAAGCAACGCTTTTCTTCAATCGTCCAAAAGAATTCTGGAGGAAGCCAAATCTTTGAATATTTTTGACGAAACCAAGCGTTATGAATATTCCGACTTGCCATTTGCCCTGAAAGTGTCTCCACTTTTTCTGGATAAGAAAAAAGGCGGTCATTGGATTTGGAAATCCTATTTGATTTTTGACAGCCTGTCCAAGCTCAATAACGGCGATATTCTGGTTTATGTAGATTGTGGCAGCGAGCTGAAAAATCCCGCCGGATGGCAGCTTCAGTTTGATAAATTAAAAAATTCTGATGCGCTTTTTTTTCAGTATCGAGACGGAAAAGACTATGGCTGGAAGGCCTTCAATCCAAAGTTGACAGATAGTCCAAAACTTAAATATTGGATCAAAAAATCTGCTGCAGAACAATTCCAAAATCTGTTTGAAAATGACGAAGAATGGCTGGAAAAAAATAAACTTTGGGCTGGATTTATCATTCTCAAAAAAACACCCGAAACCGTTCAACTTGTAAAAGACTGGCTGGATGTGATGGTTTACAGACCAGATTTGGTAACCGATCCGCTGATTTTTGAAAGGGACAATCAATTGGAAGGATTTGCCTCGCATCGGTATGATCAGACGATTCTCTCGGCCATTGTGAGATATTATGACACAAAAATCAATATCGAAATCAGCGATGAAGAAAGCGAAGGCGAATATCCCGACCAAATTGTGCTCGCCTCGAGACGGGTTGATAAATCGGAAGAAAACAGCCTCACTTCTTTTTTAAAAAAGACCTATTACAAAATAAAAAAATGATGGACAAACACTCGAAAATATACGTTGCCGGTCACCGAGGCTTGGTGGGAAGCGCCATTCTAAGAGCCTTGGAAAAGCACGGCTATACCAATCTTGTGACCAGAACTTCACAAGAATTGGATCTGCGCGATCAGCACCGCACGGCCGAATTTTTTGCGCAAGAAAAGCCGCAATATGTTTTTCTCGCAGCCGCAAAAGTGGGCGGAATCCAGGCCAATAATACTTACAGAGCCGAGTTTCTCTATGAAAATCTGATGATTCAAAACAATGTGATTCATCAGGCTCATATCAACGGGGTCAAGAAATTGTTGTTCTTGGGATCCAGTTGCATCTATCCCAAATTGGCGCCGCAACCTTTGAAAGAAGATTCGCTTTTGACAGGACCTTTGGAGCCTACAAACGAGCCTTACGCCATTGCAAAAATCGCGGGCATCAAAATGTGCGATGCGTACAGAAGCCAATACAATTCTAACTTTATTTCGGCAATGCCAACGAATATGTATGGTCCGAATGACAATTATGACCTCAATAATTCGCACGTTTTACCGGCTTTATTAAGAAAATTTCACGAAGCCAAAGAACAGAATCTTCCGAATGTTACCGTTTGGGGAACAGGAAAGCCTTTGAGAGAATTTCTCCATTCCGACGATCTTGCGGAAGCTTGCATTTTTCTGATGCAGAACTACGATGATTTTGGACACGTGAACGTGGGTGTGGGCGAGGATATCAGCATAAAAGATTTGGCTTTGTTGGTCAAGAAAATTGTGGGCTACGAGGGCGATTTGGTTTGGGACACTTCAAAACCGGATGGCACGCCGAGAAAATTGATGGACGTTACGAAGATTAACAATCTTGGTTGGAAAGCGAAAATCGGTTTGGAAGAAGGAATAAGAGATGTTTACGAGAAGAAATTTAAAAACTAAATGCTGATCTGTCTTTCCATATTAGGCGGCGGTCGCGGCAATGATCTTTTCCAGTTTATGCATCTGGACTCGTTTTGCAGAAGAAACGGCGTGCGATTCTATTCGCCAAGTTTTCATGAGAAATACTGTCCACAGTTTCCGAATCTTCCGGCATCTTCGAAAATACCAACAATAATTAAAAAGTTGCTGTACAACCAGTATTACAGAAAACTGAATCCCAATTGTATTTTAGGATTTACAGAGGAAACAAAAATCCCGGAGTACAGAGCACAAATCAAGAAGGATTATCTTGTAACGTTCTGCTACGGTTGGTTTTTCAACAATGATTTTTATCGGGAAGAGGACATCAGATATTATCAGAATCTTTTCGACCCAATGGTTGATAAAGCGCAACTGACGCAAAAATATCTTCAAAAAAAGCCGAACGAAAAGATCATCAGCGTCCATATCCGGCGGGGCGATTACAAAGAATTTTTGGGTGGCAAATATTTCTTTGATGATGATATTTATATCAAAAAAATTAAAGAATTACTGGCAGTAATTCCACAGGGAAAATATAAATTTTTGATCTGTACCAATGACGAAAACTTGGATTTGGAAAGGTACAGAAGCGAATTCGGGAATGTGCAGCAGTCGCAGGAAGGACCAGTTGAAGATCAATTTCTGATCTCTCAAACAGACTATCTTCTGGGCGCCCCGTCAACATTTTCTCACTGGGCGAGTGTGATGGGAGAAGTTCCTTATTATCACATTTATGAACCGCAGGAAATTATTACAGCAGACAAAATAATTAAAGAAATAAGAGGTTACAAATACAAACAAAAATAAGATGAAAACAGCATTAATAACGGGAGTCACGGGACAAGACGGATCATATCTGGCAGAATTGCTTTTGGAAAAAGGCTATGAGGTCCACGGGATCAAGAGAAGAGCTTCTTCTTTCAACACGCAGAGAATCGACCATTTATATGTAGATCAGCACGAGAAACACGTGCATTTCAAATTGCATTATGGCGATTTGACAGATTCTACCAATATTATCCGAATCATCCAAGAAGTGCAACCCGATGAGATCTACAACCTCGGCGCGATGTCTCACGTGAAAGTCAGCTTCGATTCGCCGGAGTATGTTGCCAACGTCGATGGAATAGGAACTTTGAGAATTTTGGAAGCCGTCAGGATTCTTGGTTTGGAGAAGAAAACCAGAATTTATCAGGCTTCGACCTCCGAACTTTATGGCGGTTTGGAACAAAATAAAAACGCAGCCGGTTTCTATGACGAAAACTCGCCTTTCTATCCAAGATCACCGTATGGCGTTGCCAAAATCTACGGCTTCTGGATCACAAAAAACTATCGCGAAGCCTATGGAATCTACGCCTGCAACGGCATCTTGTTCAACCACGAATCTCCGAGAAGAGGCGAAACATTCGTCACGAGAAAGATCACGAGGGCTGTCGCTGCAATTGCGAAAGGAAAACAGGAAACTTTATATCTCGGAAATCTTAATTCGCAAAGAGATTGGGGCCACGCGAAAGATTATGTAGAAGCGATGTGGAGAATCCTGCAGCAAGACGTTGCGGAGGATTACGTCATCGCTACGGGAAAAACCACCTCGGTAAGAGATTTCGTGCGGATGGCTTTTGAAGAAGCCGGAATTGAACTGAACTTCGAAGGTGAACATGAAAACGAAGTGGCAAAAGTTGCTAAATGCAAGCATCCGCATTATCAACTCGAAGTCGGAAAAGTGGTGGTGAAAATCGATCCGCAATATTACAGACCCACTGAAGTGGATGTTTTAATCGGCGATCCCACAAAATCCAAAACGCAACTTGGCTGGGAACCCCAATACGACCTGAAAGCGCTGATAAAAGAAATGGTACAAGAGGATCTTAAAATATTATAATTGAGCCTTAAAACCAGCATAAAAAGCACCGTTGCAGATTACAAACGCTTCCGAAAAGATCAGCGCATCTTCCGCAATGCCGATGTCAAATACTATAATTTTTGACTCAATACATTGATTTTTATTTTTTTAACCGGTGGCTTACATCACTTGTCATTTTACCAATCGTTTCAATAGTCATTATACAAATTATAATGCTCGTTATAGATATAATAAACAGAAACAAAATCGCCCGGCTTTTACTAATTGGAAAAGAATAATCTAAAACAGCAAATTTCCAAACAAGAAAAACTTATTTTTGACAAATGATCAGTGTAATTACCATTAATTTCAACAACCAATTTGGCTTGGAAGAGACCATCAAAAGCGTTGTCAATCAGTCTTATAAGGACTTTGAATTCATTGTAATAGACGGTGGTTCTAATGATGGCAGCAAGGAAATCTTGGAAACTTATTCCGAGCAGATCAATTATTGGGTGAGCGAACCGGACAACGGCATCTACAACGCGATGAACAAAGGCATTGCAAAGGCAAGCGGAGACTACCTCATCTTCATGAACAGCGGCGACCGGTTCTCTTCGCCCGAAATTCTGGAAAAGATCGCGCCTCATTTTGGGAACGAAGACATCGTGTACGGAAATGCGTATTACGAACTGGAAAACCGCAAAAAATATGAATACAGAATCCCCTCCAAAATAACAATCGGCTCGCTTCTGAAAGAGCCCATCTGCCATCAGTCAGCTTTCTTCAAAAAGGAATTGTTTACAAAATTCGGGATGTATGATGAGCAAAACAAAATTGCATCGGACTGGACTTTTATGATGGATCTTTTTATTCATCACAATATTTCGCAGAAATATATCGATCAGTTTATCAGTATTTTTGAGAAAACCGGCATCAGCACGATCAATCACGAACTGGGCGTTGGCGAGCAAAAAAAATATCTGGCCGAGAATGTGTCTTTAGAAATCCAGAATATGGCAAGACATTTTGACGAATATGCCCAATTTTACCATAGCAAACCCGGCACAATGCTGAGAAATTTTAAAAACAAAATCTACAAGCTCATCTATCGAAAAAGAAACTACGAAAGAAAATTCGTGGATTAGATTTTCAGCAGTCGGTTCACATATTTCGGAAGTTTCCGATACAAGAAAAAGCCTTCGTCATACCTCATTTTGTAAAGATAGAAAGCGAGTCGCGGATTTAATGAGAATTCTCCTTTTTTGGGAAAATGTTGTTCAAAAGCTAAATTTATTTTCTCATAGAAACTTTTGAAAACAAAAAAGTCTGTTTTGCATACTCTGCTTATAATCACAACATTGGCGAAATGTTTGAGGTAATTTCCTATCAGTTCGGTCTTTTGGTAAAGATCTTTTTTCTGTGCGATTTCAAGTTTTTTGGTCAGGATAATAAGATAATGTTCGATGTTTTTCAGATCCATCGTTGCAGTAATCGATCCGGGATTGGATAGGGAATAATAATTGTAAGTTTCAAAATCCAAAAAGTTGACCTTTCTGGCAGCAATGGCCGTTTCGAAAGCCCAAAGCTCGTCCTCGTGCAAAAGATTATCGGGAAAGCGGAGTTGATTGTCTTTCAAAAATGACGATTTGTATAGTTTATTCCACGCCGTAACCGCCCATTGGCCGGACAAAAAGCCATCGACAACTTCGTTGTCTTGATAAGTGTTTTTAGTATTCTTCAGTGTGTGATAGTTGCTTTCTTTGGGCTCGTCTTTCTGCAGAAAACGGGTCTTTCCAATCACAATGTCGGGATTGTTTTCTGTGGCTTCTGCAAAATGCTGCAATGAGAAATTATCGACCAATGCATCATCAATATCCATAAAAAAAATGTAATCTCCCATCGCAAGATCCATTCCTCGATTTCGGGTTTTACTGAGGCCAAGATTAATTTCGTTCTTGAATATTCTAAAATTAATAGGTTGATTATCAGCTGCATATTCGCTCAACAAGTTCCAAGAATTATCTTTGCTTTCATCATCGATAATAATCACTTCATAGTTTTTGTACGTCTGATTTCTAATAGAATCCAGACACCTTATGATGTAGTTTTCGGCATTATAAACGGGGATGATGATGGAGATTTTTGTCATTTTTTGAGTTTGTTAAAGAGCACTTTCATTATAAGAAACGGATTGATGCCGAAAAATTTGGTTCTGAAAGACGCCCCCGATTTCGATGCAATGTCCCAATATACTTTCGCGAAATAAAACCTTTCCGCGGCCGTCAGCTCATCTTGATAGAGCTCCTGTAGCTTTAGTAGAGAACTTTTGGGATTTTTGATTAGCAGCGCATAGAAGTTGCTCATCAATCCGTCTTCCAAATAATCTCCGTGAGCAAGGACTTTGTCTGTAAAGAGAATTTTATACTGCCGTTCTATTCTTCTGATAACCAAAGATTCTTGGCAGAATTTTTCACCTTCAAATTCAGGGAAAAGAAACTTTTTGTGGATTTCTGATTTGAAACAATAGATCATTTCGCCCTGAAACTCCCACTCATAATCGTTTCTGCCGCTCACGAGCCACTCCTTTTTGCCGTATTTTTCTCGGTCAAAGTTGACTTTTTCTGAAAATCTTATAAAAGTAAATCCTGCAACCTCACCATCTTTTCGGATTTTATCTGCCAGGATTTTCATTTCTTCAATCGCATTTTTGGCAATGAAGTCATCGCTGTCAATCACTACAAAAAATTTGGTGGTGGTATTTTGGAGTCCGTGATTTATCGCAACATGTTTCCCTTTGTTTTCCTGAAAAATATATTGGATTTCAATTTTATTTTCCTGCCGAAAAGCCTCAACCAACTCTTGAGTTCCGTCCGAAGAGCCGTCGTCAACGATGAGCCAAAGGAAATCCTTATTGGCTTGATTAGCCAGACTTTGATATAATTTTGGAAGAATATATGCCCTATTAAAAGTTGGGGTAAAAACGGTAAGAAATTTTTCCATATCTGTGAATCCAAGACCAAAAATTTATAAAAGAGTGATCGACAGAAAAGACAACTTCGGAAGGCTGAGAAATTGAGCCAAAACTTCTTATATTGTCTGCTTCGGATCCGGCTAAAAAAGTTGCTGTAACCGATTATAATTAACCTTATTTCCCGCTAAATTATGCTTTTTTTGTACTTTTACAAATTAAATTTTGATATTTATTCAGCAACATCTACAAGTCATAAAAAGGAATTTTAAAACCAAAATTGCGAGCCGGAAAATTTTTGCTTCTCCTGCAACTTATCTGAGAATTGAGAAAAACTCATCTCCCAAAAATTATTACAACCATAGAAAATGATCATCGGCAAAGGACTTATAGCATCGCTTTTCATAGGCAACGACCGGGGAGATACCGTCTTCTTCGCCTCAGGCGTCTCCAACTCGCTGGAAAAGAGAGCGGAAGAATTCTCACGAGAAGAAAATCTGATCACAAAAACCATTCGAGAAAATCCCGAAAAAATTTTTGTTTATTTCTCCACCTGCAGCATCTACGACTCTTCCAAAACCGGAAGCGATTATGTGCTGCACAAACTCAAAATGGAGCAAATCATAAAAAATTCTTGTCAAAAATATCTCATTCTGCGGGTCAGCAATGCTGTGGGGAAGGGCGGCAATCCTAATCTACTCATGAATTACCTGATGAGATCTATCAAAAACCACGAAACCATCAATGTCCATACCAAAGCAACCCGCAACCTCATAGATACCGATGATATAAAAAATATTACATTTGAATTGTTAAATAACCAAAACTTCAATAAAATTATTAATGTCGCCTATGTTCAGAATTATACAATCATCGAAATCCTTGAAATTATCGAGCGTTTTTACAATAAGAAACTGGATCTAAACCTCATCAAAAGCGGTTCCGGATACGACATCAATATACCCGATGTGGAAGATTATTTCCGACGCAACGCCCTTACAAACAAAGAATTCTACCTCTGTAGGATCTTGGAAAAATATTACTCTTAACAGATGAACTTCAAAGAAAAGCTGAGTCATAAAAATATTTTGGTAACCGGAGGCGCAGGGTTTATCGGTTCCAATCTTTGCGAAGAACTTCTGAATCTTGGCGCTAAGGTCACTTGTCTTGATAATTTCTCCACCGGATTTCGCGAGAATCTGGAAGCAATAAAAGACAACCCGAATTTCAAATTAAGAGAAGGCGATATCCGCGATCTGGAAACCTGCCGAGAAGCCTGCGAAAACCAAGATTTCGTGCTACACGAGGCGGCGCTGGGCTCTGTTCCGAGATCCATCAACGACCCGATAACCACCAACGAGGTCAATGTCGGCGGATTTCTCAATATGTTGGTTGCGGCAAGGGATTCGGGCGTCAAAAGATTCGTTTATGCCGCTAGCTCTTCCACTTACGGCGACTCCGAAAGTCTTCCGAAAGTAGAGGATGTCATCGGAAAACCACTTTCCCCGTACGCCATTACCAAATATGTCAATGAGCTCTACGCCGAGGTTTTCAAGCGAACTTATGATTTTGATACGATTGGCTTGCGATATTTTAATGTTTTCGGCAGAAAACAAAATCCGAATGGTGCCTACGCCGCGGTAATTCCCAAATTTGTGATGCAACTGATGAATCACGAAGCTCCAGTCATCAACGGCGACGGCGAATATTCGCGGGACTTTACCTACATCGATAATGTGATTCTCATGAATATTCTGGCGCTGACTTCGGAAAATCCGGAAGCTCAGAATCAGGTGTACAACACGGCTTTTGGAGAACGAACGACACTGAATGATCTTGTAAAATATTTGAAACAATATTTGGCAGATTTTGATCCAAAAATTGCCGATGTAGAGATTATTTACGGCGATTATAGAAAAGGCGATGTGCCTCATTCGCTTGCAAGCATAGAAAAGGCAAAAAAGCTACTGGATTATCAGCCAAAATATTCTATGCAGGAAGGCCTGAAAGAAGCGGTTAGCTGGTACTGGGAAAATTTAAAATAGAATTATGAATCATAAAATTACAATCATCGGATTGGGTTATGTGGGCTTGCCATTGGCACGATTATTCTCCACCAAATATCCCGTCGTCGGATTTGATATAAATGAAAAAAGAATCGCCGAACTCAAGTCCGGGAAAGACGATACTTTGGAGGTTTCCGATGCGTTACTGAAGGCGTCTTTGGTTTCCAAAAATCCGAAATCTGGAGAAAAAGGCTTGTTCTGTTCTGATAAAATCGAAGATATCGCCGATTCCAATGTTTACATCGTCACCGTTCCGACGCCGGTGGACAAAAACAACCGCCCGGATCTCACGCCGCTTTACAAAGCCAGCGAAACCGTCGGAAAGGTTCTGAAAAAAGGTGATATTGTGATCTATGAATCCACGGTTTATCCCGGTGTTACCGAAGAAGAATGCGTTCCCGTTCTGGAAAAAAATTCAGGTTTAAAATTCAATACTGATTTCTTTGCTGGCTATTCTCCGGAAAGAATCAATCCGGGAGATAAATTGCATACGGTAGAAAAAATCCTGAAGGTGACAGCAGGCTCGACGCCGGAAATTGGTAAAATTGTGGATGATCTTTATAAGTCTGTCATCGAAGCGGGGACTTATCTCGCGCCGAACATCAAAGTGGCAGAAGCGGCAAAGGTGATCGAAAATTCTCAGCGCGACATCAATATCGCCTTCGTGAATGAGTTGGCAAAGATTTTCAATCTGATGGGCATCGATACGCACGACGTTCTGAAAGCGGCAGCAACAAAATGGAATTTTTTGCCTTTCCAACCGGGTCTAGTGGGCGGTCATTGCATCGGCGTAGATCCTTATTATCTGGCGCAGAAAGCACAAGAATTTGGCTATCACCCGGAAATTATCCTTGCGGGGAGAAGGATGAATGACTCTATGGGCCAGTACGTTGCGAGCGAAACGGTGAAGCAAATGCTGAAACAGGATCTAAAAGTGAATGGCGCGAATGTTTTGGTTTTAGGCTTCACTTTCAAAGAAAATTGCCCCGACGTGAGGAATACGAAAGTGGTGGATGTGGTGCGAAATCTTGAGGATTATGGTATCAACGTCAGCATTTTTGATCCTTGGGCCAATCCTGATGAAGTGAAGCACGAATACGGCATCGAAACTTCCACCAAAATGCCATTTAAAAAATACGAAGCGGTTGTTCTGGCTGTTTCTCACAAGGAATTTGAAACCTTAAACATCAAAAACCTGCTGTCGGAAAACGGAATAATTTATGATGTGAAAGGCATTCTTGCAAAAGAAAATGGCGTGACCAGATTGTAAAAAGAGCGAATTCTGCGATGCAGGCTTGAGTCCTACCAAATTTATCGTTCAAAACGCCATCGGAAAAATGGATAACCCATAAACAAAGGCAAGCGGTAAAACAAGTCCTGTTTTTTCAATTTTGCAGAATAGTCTTTTGAAAAATAATGGGGCAAGCTAAGACCGGATAATTGATTGTAGGCTTTGTAACTTCTTTTCCAAAGAGCCTCATTTTTTTGGGCTTTCCAGTTCATTTCCAAAGTTGTCGCTTTGAAGTTCACCAGATTTTCTAAGATTAATTTTTTGTTATACTGATTTTTTTCCTCTCGGTAAGCCTTGTCCATATATTCAGCAATCGTAATCCAGTTCCCGAAATGCTTTTCACCGCGATTATGGATGATAGAAGCGCTGTGGAAATAATAGAGATAAGTATCCTCTCTTAAGAAAGCAATTTTTTCAAATTTCAGCATACTTTGAAAACTCCAGAGAACGTCTTGCGAGAAAAGGTCTTTTACAAAATAGAGTTTATTTTTCATCAAGAAATCCCTCTTTATTAGCTTGTCGCAAGCCATCACGGGATATTTTCCTTTTGCAAAATTCCAGACGATCTCTTGATTGCTTTCGAGAATATCTTTTTCAGCATCGATGGGGAAATAATTTCTCGTCCAGCCTTCTTCTTCATTGATGCAGACGCTCTGCCCCAAGACCATTTCTGCGCCGGTTTCTTCGGCTAATTGTACCAGATTTTGGATGGCATAATTCGTGATTTCATCGTCACTGTCGAGGAAATAGATATATTTTCCGCTTGCAGCATCCATCCCGGCGTTTCTCGCCATAGAAAGGCCTTGGTTGAAGGGTTGGTTGATAATTTTAAAATCAAAATCGGGATATTTGGAAATAAACTCCTGCGCCATTTCTATAGAAGCATCGGGCGACGCATCATTAACCAGAATACATTCAATATTACTATATAACTGATTGACAACCGATTGAAGGCACCTTACGACGAATTTTTCAACCTTAAAAATCGGGATTATGATGGTTACAAGAGGATTCATCCAAAGTGTTTTATTTTATTAAATTTAGGCAAAAATAGAAATAAAATCAGGCATTAACTTTATATTTGCTGTAATAAAACACAAATGATCACGGCCCAAAACTACCATTATCTGCATCGGCTCGCGAAAAGAACGGTTCCACTTCTTCATAATAAAAACCGATTTGATCGTGTTATGGATCGTGACAAAAACGGAGATACAAACCTGCTGATATCGAAAATGATAAAGCATGGAAAACCTTGTATGGTGGCAAGACTAGGCAGCATCGAGACCAGATTTTTAGTAAATCAATCTTTACAAAAAATGATTGGTTCGGATCTTTCAGGAATTGCAAAGACCTTAACCGGTTCCATCAACGTTTTTTGGAAAGATGATGAGCAGTTTCTTTCCCAGCTCTGCATGAACGCCGGTTTTTTTCCGAAAGATTATTCCAAAACAGAAAAATTCGTCGATGAATACCATCAGTCGATGACAAATTTAGATGTTTTAGGGATTTGGAATGAAACCGAGTTCCATTTTGATAAGATCATACCTCAAAATACCGTCTTGTGCAAAATAAGAGAACTGGAACCTTGGTTCTACGACGATCCTTGGTCTTATGAATTGAAAGGCAAAAAAGTTCTTGTGGTGCACCCTTTT
Organism: Chryseobacterium sp. SC28; assembly: GCF_003932955.1. Taxonomy (GTDB): domain Bacteria; phylum Bacteroidota; class Bacteroidia; order Flavobacteriales; family Weeksellaceae; genus Epilithonimonas. The sequence goes on along the minus strand of NZ_QOVY01000001.1, from coordinate 81,144 downwards.
GAGGAATCTATCCGGCGCCAGTTTGCACAGAAAGATTTTCTTTACAAAAATCCAAAGATTCTTCCGGATTTTGATCTAAAGACCATCAAAGCCGTACAGACCATCGCGGGACAAAAATCGGATTTCAAAACTTGGTTTGATGCATTAGATTCGATGAAAGATCAGATTTTAAAAACGGATTTTGACATTGCGATTATCGGTTGCGGGGCATACGGTTTTCCGCTGGCTTCTTTTGTCAAAGAAATGGGCAAACAGGCCATCCACTTGGGCGGCGTGACCCAACTTCTATTTGGAATCAAGGGGAAAAGATGGGAAGATTGGCAACATTACAGAGATCTGAGAAAAAACAAGGGTGATCATTGGATTTACGCTGACGAAATCCCCGAAAACTATAAAAAAATTGAAGGCGGATGCTATTGGTGAGTAAGTGCTACACAACAAATTGACCGAATTAACGATGCGTCGCTTGTTGAAATAGCAAAATATCAGGTCTCCTTGGAAATTTTCATGAATTGCAATTGTATCGCTGCGCAAAAAAAATAATATTATGCTCCTATCATTCTCACATTTAAAGAATAAATACCCCAATTTCCCCACCAAAATTCTTCACTTGGGAGCGCACCTTGCCGAAGAAGCGGATGACTATGGCGCCAATGGCATTACCGACGTCATCTGGGTGGAGGGCAATGCCGGGCTTATCGATGGTTTGAAAACCAAACTTGAAAACTATGAGATGAACAGCCAGATTCATAATATTATGATCTCTGAAAAAGACAAGGAAGAAATCATCTTCAACATTACGGATTTTGATCAAAGTTCATCAATACTCGAGCCTGCTCTTACTCAGAAATTCCACAAAACCACGGTGGTAAAAACTCAGAAAGTGATTGGAAGAAGGCTTGAAGATTATTTCCAGGAAAACCAAATTTCATTATCCGGGTACAAATTAGTCAATCTCGATTTGCAGGGTTACGAACTGCCTGCATTAAAAAGTTTTGGCAACCTACTGGAAAATTTCGACTTCATAATGACGGAAATTAACCTGAAAGAACTTTATAAGAACGGTACTCTTCTAAAAGAGCTGGATCGATTTCTGCTCCAGCGGGGATTTGTAAGAAAAGAAACTTTCGTTACTGGAAATTTTTGGGGAGACGCCCTATACGTGAGAAAAAGCAATCGGTCGATGTTGAGTTTTGTGACCAAACAAACAAGCCGTTTCAATATTAAATATTACCTTATCATTAGTTCTTGTAAGTATTATTACCGGTTGATGATAAGCCATGCCTACAATGTCTATTATAAATTCAAGTCATGAAATTTATCAAACTGAAAGGAAGAATTGGTAACAATCTTTTTCAATATGCGATGTATTTAACATTAAAAAAAAAATATAAAACACCTGTTTTCGTTTATGGCTGGGATCCCGGTTTTCAGAAATATTTTGAAAAAATTTCGGCAAAAGATTCAAAATATGTCCGCAAAATAATTCATCGATTAAAAGGGCTGTTTCCTAAGAAAATCTATTCTCAATATGATTTTGAACCTGTCCAAGACGTAAAGAAAGGAATAGAGCAAAATATTTTTTTAGAAGGCTATTTCCAATCGTTAATTTTTTTTGAAGGACAGGAAGATGTGATCAAACAAAAGCTCAAAATCAAAGCAAAATACAAAGTCGAATTTGAGGAAAAATATGGAAAACTTTTTGAAGAAAACAAAATATTAGCCATTCACTGCAGATTGGGAGATTATGTCAATTGGGGCAACGCAAGCCTTGGCGGCAAAAATCTAGTTTTACCCATAGCTTATTATAAAAATGCCATTAAAAAATTTGACAATCTGGATTCTTACAAGATAATAGTCGTAACGGATGACAGAGAGATGGCCACACGGCGATTTGGTTTTTTGGACAATATCGATTTTTTTTCAGAAAGCGAGATCATAGATTTTCAGCTTCTGATGAATGCTTCTGCCCTCATTATTTCCAACAGCACGTTCAGCTGGTGGGCGGCTTATCTTAGCAAGACGGCCAACAGAATTTTGGCTCCGGAGTTTTTTGTAGGCTTCAAAATAAAAAAAGACTTTCCCGAAGGCATTTATGATTGTACAAATTTTGAAACCGTTTCTTTTCATTATCAAGACGATGCTGGTTCATAAAAAAATCCCCAGCTTCAAACCATTGGATTTCTGCCTGCAATAAACTTCTGTTAACAAAGGAGAACTTGGACGCTCTCTGTTTATTTTTTCTTCTAACACGATAAAAAATTTTATTAAGTTTGTGATTATTTTTAGTATGCGGTTTTCTTTGCTTATTGCCCATTACAACAATTACGACTTCTTTTTGGATTGCTACCAAAGCATTTTGAATCAAACTTATGACAATTTTGAAGTAGTCATTGTAGATGATTGTTCTACGGATGGTTCATTTGAAAAAGTCTCCGATTTGGTAAAAAATGATTCCCGGTTCCGGGTTTTCAGAAATGAAAAAAACGAAGGCGTGGGTTTTACCAAAGGAAAGTTAATTGAGCTTGCCAAAGGAGAAATCTGCGGTTTTGTGGACCCGGATGATGTTTTGACACCAGACGCCATCGAAATTTCTATCGCAAGCTACTCGGAAAAAACCGTGGCAACTTATTCACAATTTTGGGTTTGCGACTCATCTTTAAAAATAATTAGAAAATTCCGAGATTCTTACCAGATCAAAAACGGCGATCCACTTTTTCTGAATATCTTCTTTACCGCGAATCATTTTTTCACATTTAGAAGAGATATTTATCTGAAAACCAGTAAAATAAGTCCACATTACAGGATTGCGGAAGATCAGGAGCTTTATTTAAAATTGTACGAATTTGGAGATTTTAAATTTATTAAAAAACCGCTGTTGTTCTACAGACTTCATTCCAAGGGACTTTCGCGCGACCAAAACAAGACTGTTCAGAGATATGCGGCTTGGAATAGGGTTTTGGAAGAAACTTTAAGACGCCGAAACATCACAAAAATATATGGCAAAAATGTAGAAGAGATCGATAATCTGGCCACATTTATCTACCAAAAACAAAACTCTTTCTTTAAAAAACTTCAAAGAAAATTGAGATGACAGAGATCTTTATCAAATCTTTCAACCGCGCATTTTATCTCGACAGATGTGTTGCCTCGATCTTTAAAAATATTACGGGGGATTTTACAATTAAAATTCTGGATGATGGCACGCCAAAGAAATATCTTGATAAAATCCGGACAAAATATCCCAATGTGAAGGTTCTTCTGTCTGATAATTATGAAAGTAAAAGCCAAGCTATTGCTGAAAATTTAGCCTCCGGAAAACCTATTGATGGTATGAAAATCCCGACAAAATTCTGGTACCAAAATGTCCAAAAGTCGTCCAAATATGTAATCGTCACCGAAGATGATGTCTGGTTTACACAGCCTCTAAATCTGAATGAACTTGCTGCTCAAGCAGAGCAACTCGATATTCATCTGCTGAAACTCGGCTGGCTTGGAAATTTAGAAGAGCGCCAAGATCTGCATCTGAAATCTATCAGTGAAAATATAGAATCTGCGCAGCCCAAAGATTTGATCTTCTTGCCCAAAAAACTTATGGAAGCCTTTTTCTACAATCACTTCAAATTCTTCTCCGTTCTGTACAAATTAGGATTGGTAGATAATTACACCCAAAGAAAATACTGGGCGCTGAACTCCATATTGATGGGCTTTTTCAACAAAGAATATTGGCTGGAAATCTGGAAAACAATGGATGGCAAAGTGGACGAAAAAAGACAGCTCGTCAATGCTTCGTTAGTTTACAAAAAGCACAAAAACAATCCGAATTTCATCTCCAGACTGAAAGCAGAAGCGATGAAAACCACTTTCCAATCCTCCGCAACCAACGCTTACCACGAATATGGTTTCGACTTCGACGTCAATCAATTTAATTATCTGATCAACGAAGCTTGGCTAAATGACGATTTTGATGCGATGCAAAATTTTCCTAAAGATTTCTCGCTGGATTATTTGAAATCCTTTGTTGCAGAAAAAATCAACTTCGCGGAATTTGAAAAATGGGTAGATCAGTTTAAAGTTCAATACAGAAATCTGGGTTGCCAACTGGAGTGACAGCGCGGATTGGCCACGATAATGCTTATATTTGTTTGCGAATTTTCTGAAAAAATTGAATGAACCGTAAAATAAATGTGCTTTTCCGCCACCGCTCGATGGAAATGGGCGGCGTAGAAAAAGTCATCCTGAGTCTTTTGGAAAATCTGAATAAGGATAAATTTGACATCAGCTTCCTCGTCAGTCTTTATCAAGGTGAACTTCGGAATCAGATTCCTAAGTACGTCCGGTATTTGAAAATGAATAGCGGAAGAGAGGATTTTTCTAAAAACCCGGTGCTCCATAAGATCCAACTGGTGTTGAGAAACTTGAAAATCAGATTTTTCGACCGTTTTCAAAAAATCTCGGACAGATTCTATCTGGATAAAGAATATGATATAGAAATCGCTTCCACTTATGCCGATTTCGCGCCGGTTCTCAACAGTTCCAACAGAAAGTCTAAGAAAATAGGTTGGTTCCATTCCGATATCACCTTTCCGAAACTACAGCCTGCTGTTCCCCAAATTCTGAACCAAATTCCTCAGTTTGATTATTTCATTTTTGGCTCGCAGCAGACCAAGGATATTTTGACCAAGACTTATCCCGATTTGGAACTCCCTGAAAATCAGGTAATCCTAAATGCAATTCCAATCGATGAGGTCAAACAAAAAGCGGCAGAATTTGTTCCGGACTTCGCAACGGCAGATCCCGTTTTTGTCGCAGTCGGAAGGCTACACTCCAGAAAGGGATTTCGAAAGTTGACCGAGGTGCATTCGGAGTTGATTAAGGACGGCTTCCTGCACAAGATTTTCATCATCGGCGACGGCGAGGAAAAAGAAAACCTCGAAAATCTAATCAACGATCTAAATGTCGAAAAATCGTTTATTCTGCTGGGCTCGCTCCTCAATCCTTATCCGTACGTCAAGAACGCCGATTTTTTCATAATGCCATCCGAGTCGGAGGGCTGGCCACTTATTGTTGCAGAGGCATTGATTCTTCAAAAACCAATCTTAGCCACCGCTGTTGGCGGCATTCCTGAAATGATTGAGCACAAAGAAAACGGTTATTTGATCAATTACGATTCGCAAGAAATATACAATGGTATGAAGGAATTCCTTACGAATAAAGATTTAATTCAGCATCTTGGTAAAAATCTTGAAAAAGCGGAAGATCTTTTTGACAACCAAAAAATCTTCGATGCGGTGGAGCAGATCATCACTAACTTAGCAAAAAACTAAAAGATGAATTTTATTTACAGATTAATTCTGAAAATCCATACGATAGGGAATTTGATTTACAAAAAAGCTTACATCGAAATTTGTAAAGCGAGAGGAATGAAAGTAGGGAAGGGCGTCATTTTCGTAGAGGCACCTTCTTTCGGTTCCGAACCATATTTGATAGAAATCGGCGACCGCACCAAAATTACGGCCGGCTGCACCTTCATCAATCACGATGGCGCAATGTACGTCATTCGTAATATGGAAAAATATGCCGATGCCCGCAACTTCGGCAGAATCAAAATCGGAGCGAATTGTTTTGTAGGCAATAATTGCATCTTTTTGCCGGGCTCGCAAATGGGAAACAATTGCATCCTCGGCGCAGGATCGGTTCTTAATTCCTCGATGCCCGACAATTCGGTCTATGCCGGCACTCCTGCCCGATACATTTGCAGTATAGAAGAATATGGCGACAAAGCCCTCCGGGCCAACACACTCTATCCGCGGGAGCTGGAAAAGAACCGGGCTGAGTTGGACCATTATATCAAAAAAAATCTGCCGCACCAATATAAACCTGTCAAATAAACGGCGTACAGGAGCAAGTTTTTATGCGATCGTCCCTATGCTTTGCAGAGTATTTTATTTTAAGATGCTTATCTTTGTGGAAATTATCCCGCGTTCGCATGATCAAAATCGCGGCAATAGATTTCTATTTGCCAAACAATATATTAACCAACGACGATATTGCCAATGAATTCCCGGAGTGGAATGCAGAAAAAATCAAATCCAAAATAGGCGTAGATTCCAGACATTTTGTAGATCCGTCGCAAACTGCACTGGATTTGGCCGTCGAGGCTTGTGAAAATCTTTTTGCAAATTACGACCGGAGCAAGATAGATTTTATCTTGTTCTGCACGCAGAGTCCGGATTATTTTCTTCCCACCACCGCTTGCCTTCTGCAGGACAGGTTGGGTCTTCAAAAAAACATTGGCGCATTGGATTTTAACCTCGGTTGCTCTGGATTTGTGTACGGACTGACCTTGGCTAAAGGATTGATTGCTATTGGTTTAGCGAAAAATATTTTATTGGTTACCTCTGATACTTATACCAAATATTTGGACAAAAATGACAAGTCCAACAGAAGCATCTTTGGCGATGGCGCCGCTGTAACCATCATAGAAAAAGACGATTCCAAGGCAGATTTTCAGTTCGTTGTGGGTACCGATGGCTCCGGATACAACAATTTGATTGTAGAAAATGGTGCTTCGAGAAACAGTTCGGAGAAGCCCGTGCTTTTTATGAAAGGTCCAAAAATTTTTACATTTGCACTAGAAAATGTTCCCGGATTGATTTCTGAGACGCTGGCTAAAAACAAACTCAGACTGGAAGATATCGATCTTTTTGTTTTCCACCAAGCGAGTTCTTATATGTTGAATTATCTCAAGACGCTGTGTAACATCCCGGAGGAAAAATTCTTTTTGGAAATGCAAGACATCGGCAATACAGTTTCAGCAAGCATCCCGATTGCATTGAAGTTAGCACTGAATCAGGGCAAAATAAAAGCGGGTTTCAAAGTGCTGGTGGCAGGTTTCGGCGTGGGCTATTCCTGGGGAGCGGGGATTCTGGAATTTTAAAAACCACTTTGTTTGAAAAAGAAGATCCTTATCAGAATTGGTTCTCTTCGCCACGGCGGCGCAGAAAAAGTGCTGGTGACTCTTCTCAAAAATCTTCCAGAAGACAAATACGAAATTGATCTTTTATTAAATTTATATTCGGGTAAATATCTGACTGATGTTCCGAATTGGGTCAACGTGATGTACCTGAACCGCGGCGAGATGATCACTACCAACCGCCCCAAAGACATTCCTAAAAAAATATACCGCGTAGTCTATCAAAATCTTCTGAAAAAATATCCGAAAATTCTTTACAAAAGAAAACTCAAAAACAAAGTTTACGACATCGAGTTTGCCGCCATCCACGGTTTCCAGGATGAAATCTTAAACAGTCCGCTGAAATCTTCTAAAAAACTGATGTGGATCCACAACGATCTAACGCAAGTCAGCGGATATACGCCGGAAAAGATCAGACATTTTTTCCTTTATGATAAAGTGATGGTGATCTCTGAGAAAATTCAGCAGACATTCCTGGATTTAGCAAAAACTGAAATCGAAAAAAATAAAATCGTAAGAATTTATAATCCTCTGGACACTAATGAGATTCTTACAAAATCTAAAAAACCTGTTCTTAATTATCAATTCGATAGAACGGTTCCGACGTTCATTTCCGTAGGAACCGTTTTTCCGCAGAAAGGATTTGACCGATTGTTGAAAGTTCACAAAAGACTTTTGGATGAAGGTTTCCGGCACAAAGTTCTGATCGTGGGCGACGGCTATGATTTCGAAAACATAAAGAAATTGAAAACTGAATTGGGCGTTGATGACACTGCTACAATGTTGGGCTTTACAGACAATCCTTATCCATACTTCAAAGCGGCGGATTTTTATATTCTCAGCTCCCGCTACGAAGGGTTCCCAACCGTTTTATTCGAAGCTATTGCTTTGAAAAAAAACATCATAGCAACCGACGTTTCCGGCGTGGCAGAACTGTTGGAAAATGGAAAATTAGGTTTGATTACGGAAAACTCCGAAGAAGGAATTTATCTCGGAATGAAAAAAGCCTTGACCAATCCGGAATATTTCCAAATGTATCAGGAAAATCTTGAGAATTACGAAATGCCTTTCAACCTGAAAAATTCTGTCCTTAAGATTATGGAAATCATTGATAATCTTTAGCAAGAGATTAGATATTAGAGTTTAGATGTTAGATCAAAATTAATCTGCGAGAGTACTTTTTCCGCAATTAAATTTATCACAGATTATAATTTCAAATTCCTAATTTTACAAAATGGCTTACAGCATTCTTCAAAAAGATTTTTACAGAGAAAGCGGAAAATACCTATCGCATTTTCAAATGTTGAAAAAGTGTTTCAGTCCCAATCTGCATTATATTTACTGGCTTCGGAATGCTCAGAAACATCCGAAATCCTCATTAACAGGCAAATTCTACCGCCTGATTCTCCGCCATTATCAAATCAAATACGGTTTTCAGATCTATCCGGAAACGGAGATTGGCGAAGGTCTTTATCTCGGGCATTGGGGCGCGCTCGTCATCAATCCGAAAGCTAAGATTGGCAAAAACTGCAACATTGCGCAAGGCGTAACCATCGCGCAGGCTAACCGTGGGAAAAATGAAGGTGTCCCGGTCATCGGCAACGAAGTCTGGATTGGTCCAAACGCTGTGATAGTGGGTAAAATTACAATTGGGAATAATGTCCTAATTGCTCCGAACGCTTATGTGAATACCGATGTTCCCGATAATTCTATTGCTGTGGGAAATCCTGCTGTGATTACTCCAAAACTGAATGCTACTGAGGGTTACATTAATAATAAGGTTTGATTTAAAAAATCAGATCGCAGATTACTGCTGCACCACACGAGAGGATTTGTGCAATCCAGAGGCATAAGGCAGATGGATCTTGCAGTGCTATGGCAAAAATCCCCAATTCAATTTTCGAGCTTTGAAAAAAAACTTATATTTTTAGTTGAAAAGAAGAGGGCATATTAAATGGACTTTTTGTTGAAGTCGATCATTTTGAGTGCCGTGATGGCTGCTTCTACACCTTTGTTGCCAAGCCGGCCGCCACTTCTTTCAAGGGATTGCTCTTTGTTGTCATCCGTCAAAACACAAAAGATGGCCGGGGTTTCCGTCAGAATATTGCAGTCTTTGATGCCTTGCGCAACGCCGGAACAAATATAGTCGAAATGAGGGGTTTCTCCGCGGATGACGTTCCCTATGGCAATTACTGCGGCAAATCTGCCGGAGCGGCACAGCTTCATCGTGGCAAAACTCAATTCAAATGCACCGGGAACGTAATAAATGTGGATATTTTCCTCCCGGATTCCTTCGGCTTTCAGCGTTTCGAGAGCGCCATCCCGCAGGTTGTGGGTAATGAAGTCGTTCCACTCAGAAACAACAATGCCGATTGAATATTCATCGGCATTGGATATGTTGAGCGGTTTGTAATCTGAAAGATTTACAGTTGCCATTTTTTAATAATATTTGGTCATTTCTATAAAGGCGTCGGACTGGCCGTTGTCGTAATCCTGATATTTCTCGTCGATCGTGGCGAAATATTTTTTGGCATCGGCATTTTTCTTAAGTGCAAGAGCCAGCATTCCCGCTTTCTTTGTGAAATAGTACGTTGTGTAAGCATCATCCGACGCAGAAGCCGCTCTGGCTGCCATTGCCAGCGCATCCTCGCTTTTGTTGAGATTAGCAAGACAGTCTGCCATCGCACCATATTTAAGCGCCATCAAAACTTTGTTGCCCGAACTGAATTTGTCTAAAAGATCATAAGCTTTTTGATAATTTCCTCTTTTGAACTCAATTAATCCCGCGTTGTAAGCGGCTAATTTGCCGGCCTTTGTATCGCCATATTGTTCATAAGTTCCCAAGAATCCGGGGTTTGCAACAGATTTTCCGCCCAAAGCAAGATCTTCTTTGCCTTCTGCCAAGTTTTTCTGGGCAGAGAGATAGCTCTTCGTCGCCTCTTCATTTTTGGGACCGAGGATGAACTGCTGATAACCGAACCAGCCTAAAACTGCTACCACCAAAATACCGAAACCAATGCTGAGCGCTCTTGCATTTTTTTCTAAAAATCCCTCGATGCTAAGTGCTTCTTTATCAAGGTCTTTGAAGAATTCTACCGTTTCTTTGCCCTCTTGTTGTTTTTTGTTGTTAGGTCTTTTTGCCATAATTTTTTTAGTAATGAACTGCAAATTTAGTGCTTTCCTTTTGATTTGCAAATACTTCTTTATTGGGATGAAATTTTTATTTAATAATTAAGAATAGAATAGACTTCTGCTCCAAATTTTTTGAGTCGCTCTTCGCCGTTCAGATCTTTTAAGTTGATCAAAAAACTGAATTGTGCGGGTGTTGCACCTTGCTTGGATACCAATTTGGCCGCGGCTTCCGTGGTGCCGCCTGTAGCCAGCAGATCATCGTGGATCAGGACGCGTTGACCGGCTTTCAGATGATTCGTTTTCATTTCGATTTCTGCAGAGCCATATTCCAAGTCGTATTTTTCGCCGATGAAGGGTGGCGGCAACTTTCCTGCTTTTCTGATTAAGACAAAAGGAACGTCCAGTGCAATAGCGATAGCGATCCCGAACAAGTAGCCGCGGCTCTCTATGCCGCAAACGACATCCACTTTGCCCCGGCTGAACGCAGCGAGATCTGCAATCACTTCTTCATACAGCTTGGGTTGCAGGAAAATGGGGCAGATATCTTTGAAAAGAATTCCGGGCTGCGGAAAGTCGGGGATGGTCTCTATCGTATTTTCAAGTTTTTGGATGAGTTCTGCAGGCGCCATTGTTATTAAGGATTGTTGATTTTGTAGGTTGTGATTTTCCAATTGTTGTTCACGGCTTTCAGGCCGTAGGTCACATTCAAGGAGTTGACTTTTCCGTTTTTGTCTGTCACCTCATAGGTAACGTTTACATTCGCAGAATTATCTTTGTTGTAGGGCACGGTAATGTTTTTAACGACAATTTTCTTCACAGATCCGAAACCGGAATTGGGATTTGCGAATTTGTCGTACGAGCCCCAATTAGGATTTTCGGCCATATCATAAGCCGCTTTGAAATTCTGGCTGGAAAGGTTGTTGAGAAATTTGCTTACCGTCGTCTTAGGATCCGGATTGGATGGCTTTGGCGCCGGCGGCGCAATGATTTCTCCGGTGTCGGGATCCACTTCCGGCTGCGCTACCTGCAAGGAATCTACCACTTGCGGAGCCGGCGGGCTGTACAGCGCATTCGCATTCACCGGAACTCCCATTTTGGTCATTTGCAAAAGCTTTTTGGTCGTTTTTACAGACAATTTAATATCGATTTTATCTTCAAAGATTTTATCTTTTGGCAGCGAAGCATATCTGATAGTAAATCCTCGGAATGCATTATCTTGCATTAGATTTTTGAAGGTTGCGATTTTGGTTCCTCCGCTGGAAACTTCCAAAATGGTTTCCAAAGCCGCGCCTTCAAAGTCCACTTTTCTTCCATTGTTATCAATCAGTTGAGGAATGACGATCAATCCTTTGGGACCTGTCAAACTGTCGCCGGCAATATTTCGGATCACGATGTTCAATCCGGCAGCATCGATGTCGTTCACGTCTTTTTCGGTAGCGGTATCGTTTCCGAAAATATTCATTTGCCCCAGGCTTGGCGGTGCCGTGCTACTCCACGCAATGCCGTTTTTCCGGGCAACTTCGTCTGCCATGGCCAGTATTTCCTGAGTGGTTTTTCCGTGCAGAAGTTTACCGAGCGCGGCGATTTCTGCAACGTCGCCATCCGCTTCTACACCGAAGGTTTTCAGGATGTACAGAGCCTCATTGAATTTTACTTGTTTCAAAGTGGGTAAGCTGGAAGCCATATCGTTGATACTTTCTTGGAAGCTCATCCGGTTGGTGCCATCGACTTTGGTTTTTTTGCAGCTTATTGTAAAGATGAGTAAACTTGCTAACAGACAGTATTTTAGGAATTTCATTTTTAGCTGTAATTTATTTTAAAAGTAAGCTTTTTGATTGATGTTGACGCTCTGAGATCAATTAATATGCAAAATTAAATTTTAAATTCAGAATACTTAGATTTTTCAAAGAAAATTAAAAAAAGTAACTTTACGGAAAAATTAGATTGGATGCAGAACAAACTCAAAATAGAGATTCATAGTTTTTCTTACAAAAAAGGAGGTATCCCAAAGGATAAAACCGAAAATGGCGGCGGATTCGTCTTCGATTGTCGCGGAATCCTGAATCCCGGAAGAATAGAAGAATACAAGGCAAAGACCGGAATAGATATCGATGTGCAGAAGTTCTTGGAAACCAGAACCGAAATGCCAAACTTCTTAAAAGCCGTGTATGAGCTTATTTCCATCAGTATAGAAAATTATTTGAGTCGCGGTTTTCAGCATCTGCAAATTAATTTTGGCTGCACCGGCGGGCAGCATCGCTCCGTTTATTCGGCTCTCAAAACGGCCGAATTTATTAAGGAAAAATATCCCGAAACGGAAGTTTCGATTTTTCACGATGAGCAATTCAATCACAATCTATCACCGATAAGCGACAATTAGAAATCGATTCTTAATCTCTTATTTTGTAACCATCAATTATTATGGCTATTTTTAAAATATGAAAGCATTAATATTTGCTGCAGGAATGGGGACGCGGCTGAAACCTTTTACCGATGAACATCCGAAGGCTTTGGCAAAAGTGAACGGTGTTCCGCTTCTCGAAAGAAATATCAAGTATCTGCAAAGTTTTGGCATTAATGATTTTGTAATCAACATTCACCATTTCGGCGGGCAGATTTTGGCTTTTTTGGCGGAGAACGACAACTTCGGGGCGAATGTAGAAATCTCCAACGAGCACGAAGAACTTCTGGAAACCGGCGGCGGATTATTATTTGCGAAAAAATTTTTGGAAAATGAGAAAACATTTTTAATCACGAATGTCGATATTTTGACGGATCTTAATATCAGCAATTTTGTCCGGCTTCACGAAACGAAAGGTGCAATGGTAACTTTGGCCGTGTCGGACAGAGAAAGTTCGAGAAAACTGATGTTCAATGAGAAAATGTTCCTGAAAGGCTGGAGAAATTTATTGACGAACCAAAAAAAAGTGGTGGGCGGGATTTTCAAGTTGAGAGAATTGGCATTCAGCGGTATTCATTGTGTGAATTCGGAGATTTTTGACAAGATAACCCGAACCGGAAAATTCTCTATTATGGACGAATATATGGATCTGATGAAAGAAGACCTCATCATTGGCTACCAACACAGCTCGAATGTGGTGGATGTTGGCAGACCGGAATCCATCATCGAGGCAGAAAGAATATTCAAATGACAGAAAACAGAGACGACAAAAGACTAAAGGAAAGTTTTAGGCAGAAAACTTGGGACGAAACCATTACCAAAGACAGTTGGATGGTGTTCCGCATAATGTCCGAATTTGTGGACGGCTACGAGAAGATGGCGAGCATAGGGCCTTGCGTGTCCATCTTCGGCTCTGCCCGACTGAAGGAAGATAATATGTATTACAAAATGGCGGTCGACATCGCAAGGAAGATCACGGAAATCGGTTTTGGTGTCATTTCCGGAGGCGGGCCGGGGATCATGGAGGCGGCGAACAAAGGCGCACACGGCAAAGGAAAATCCATCGGACTGAATATCGACTTGCCTTTCGAACAGCATTTTAATCAGTACGTGGACAAAGGTTATGCGATTAATTTCGATTATTTCTTTGTAAGAAAAGTAATGTTTGTGAAATATTCGCAGGGATTTGTGGTAATGCCGGGCGGTTTCGGAACCTTGGACGAACTGTCTGAAGCATTGACCTTAATCCAAACCAACAAAATAGGCAGATTCCCAATTGTACTGGTAGGAAGCGAGTTTTGGAACGGACTGTTGGATTGGTTCACAACTACTTTGCTGAAAGAAGGTTTGATTGCGGAGCGCGATCTGTCACTTTTCCGAATCGTTGATAATGCCGACGATGCGGTTGCCCACATCAAAGCTTTCTATGACAAATATTCGGTGAGCGTCAATTTCTAAGCGGTGGCATATTATTTGACCCTATTAATCATAAATCCTTAACAATATTAATTTTAAATTAAATTAAAATGAAAAAATTACTACTTATATTATCTCTCGGGATTGTGTTGGTTTCTGTTCTCAGTTTTGCCGCTTCGGATTTCTTTTCCTCGATGACCAAGGTAGATTACATCGATGGCACCAAAACTTTGAAATTCACCACCAAACTCAATACTTCTCATATCGCGCAAGCGGTGAAAATAGATCCGGCAACAGCAGGCTTTGAAGCAGAAGTGAAAAAATATGTTAATAATAATGTCGATATTGCTATCAACGGCGCTGCCAAAGAATTAACTTTCACGGGAAGCCAAGTCAATGGAGAATCCGTTTGGGTTTATTATGAAGCGAATGGCATTTCCGACATTTCAAGTTTGAAAATAAGAAACAGTATTTTAATCGGGCAGTTTCCAAAACAAGTCAATATCGTGAATATCACTTACAAAGGCACTTTGAAAACCCTCAATTTCCAGAAAGGAAAAGAAACGGCGGAGGTTACTTTCTAAAAAAATTAAATCGGTCAACTGGCCGATTTTTTTTGTAATAATTTGGAATTCTAATGACAATTTGTATGATCCGTATGAAAACCGTCAGTAGAATGGTTGACGTGTAAAGATTCGGAATGTGGAGAAACGTAAGGAATCCCCAATTCCAAGCCTCTCAAAACGAATAATCCACCCAAGATAATCATCATCACGGGAATGACTTTTAAAATCCTTACTCGGAAAGCTGTCGTGATGAAATTTCCTAAGTAAACGACCGCGAACATAAACGGGAAAGTTCCCAATCCGAAAAGAAACATAAAAAGGGAGCTTTGCCAGATCCCGCCTGCGGCTAAGGAAGCTGTGAGAGCCATATAAACCATTCCGCAAGGCAGAAGCCCGTTCAGAATCCCGGTTGTGAAGCGCGATTTGTAATCAGGGCGTTGAAGAATCTTACCGAGTTTCATTTTTACCTTCAATAAACCTCTTGAAACAAAAGGGATTCTTGCCGCAAAATCCTTTCCTCCAAAAGAAAAAATTGCCATCACAATCAATAAAATTCCGACCAAAATGGTCAGATATTTTTGAAATCCGGCCAATTCAAAACTTTGACCGATGATCCCCAAGATAGCGCCGAGAACAGAATAAGTGAGAATCCTTCCGAATTGATAAGTCAAATTCTGAAGGTAAAAATTAGCTTTCTGATTTTTCGCCAATCCCATTGATAAAGCAATCGGACCGCACATACCGATGCAATGGAACCCGGATGCGAACCCCAGACCAAGTGCCGATATGATGAGTGCTATTTCCATAAGATGTCATAATCTACCTGATATGGTTTTTTATTTTCTTTCCATTTGATTTTCAGAGTGTAAGATCCTTTAGAGATCACTTTTTTAGGAATAAGGAATGTATTGTGTTGCAGCGTGACTTCCTTTTTCACATCGAGATTAGCGTCGTCTGTGCGGAACAAAATGAAGTTTACTTTGTTGTCGTCCGCTTTGATAGTTTCCGGGAAAGTCATTAGGATGCCTTCGCGGGTAGCTTGGTAAGAGGGTATTTTTTCTAATTTCGCTGCGTTATTTTTTGCATCGATTACCTCCTGATAGTTTAGTTCCTCTTCGTAATAATTATCTGACACCATCTCTGCATTTTGCTTTCCGATGGGGAAAATAAAGATTAAAAAGAGGATGAAAAGTATGAAACAGCCGAGTGCGATGGCCAACCCGTGCCCCCAATTTAGTTTTTTCATGAATTACTGATTAAAATTGGAATTTAAAGGGTCCTTCAAAATAGGTGGTGTAGGAATCCAGCAAGTTGCCATTCATATCGTAGACTCCCAATTTCAGATTTTGTTTTGAAAGTTTTATTTGGCTTTCGGGGAAGCTGATATTGATGGTTCCTTTGCTGATGACACCCCGTTTCATAATAATTCTGTTGGAAGTGCCGGATGATATTTCGCCATTTTCAGGTTCGATGATTTTTATGATAACGGTTTTGTCCTCGTTCGATTTATTAAGGAATGTATAGTTATAAGTATTGGTGATCTTCCCGTCTCTTACGAAGAAAGTAGAACCCGGCGGTTTTAGGAATTTGGCCTCCATACTACCTCTGTTGTACAACAATCCGCCTAAGAAAACTACCAATGCCAAAAGGACAACTGTATAAGCCTTCATCCTACCGGAAAAATTGAATTTTTTCTGCTCTTCAATTTCTCTTTCGGAGGCATAGCGGATGAGTCCGGGAGGAAAGCCCACTTTCACCATCACTTCGTCGCACGCATCGATGCAAGCAGTACAGTTGACGCACTCCAGTTGCTGCCCGTCTCGGATATCTATTCCGGTGGGGCAGACCACGACGCACTGTTTACAATCGATACAGTCTCCTTTGCCAGCCGCTCTTCGGTCTTCGCCTTTTTTCCATTTAGCTCGGTTTTCGCCCCTTTTGTAGTCGTAAAAAACGTTGATGGTTTCTTTGTCGATAAGGACAGCTTGGAGCCTGCCGTAGGGGCAGACCATCGTGCAAACCTGTTCTCTGAACCAAGCAAATACAAAGTAAAATGCGGAGGTGAAAAGAATCATCACCAAAAAATTGGTGGGTTTTTCGAAAGGGCCTTGCCTCATGATGTTTAAAACCTCTTCATAGCCTACGATGTACATAAACATAATGTGCGTAATGAAAACGGAAATCAGAATAAATATAAACCACTTCAAAGATCGTTTCCAGATTTTTTCTGCGTTCCAAGGCTGATTGTCCAGCCGGATCTGTTTATTCCGGTCGCCTTCGATTGCATATTCCACTTTGCGGAATATCATTTCCAAAAAAATCGTTTGTGGGCAGATCCAACCGCAGAATATCCTTCCGTATACGACGGTGAAAATAATAATGAAGATTAATGAAACAATGGCTCCGAGGGCAAGAATAAAAAAGTCCTGAGGATAAAACGGTTGTCCGAGAATAAAAAATTGGCGGTCGATGATATTCAGCATCAAAACCGGATTGCCATTGATTTTAAAGAAGGGGACGGTAAACAGGATCGCTAATAAAAAGATGCTTACCAGGGTTCTGTAATTGGTATATTTTCCTTTAGGTTTTCGTGGAAATACCCACCTTCTCTTGCCGGTATTGTCCATTGTACCTACAGAGTCTCTGAATGTTTCAGCTTCTACGACCCAGCTTTCCGCCTCGTTGTATTTTTTTTCTGTAGTACTCATAATATTTTATGTAAAAAAGAGACTGTTTATCAAAATGAAACGGGATCCGTTTTCATTTTTGCATCATTCTCAGGAGAACGATATTTTTAACAATCTCTTTTTTTATATGATTTTATTTGGTTTTTTCCCAATGGGCTTCTGTTCCTTGCGGAGCGGCGCCACCTTGTGCAGGCGTAATGGGAGCTTGTTCCTGATTGATATGGTAGACGTAAGCAGCCACATTTTGTATATCAAATCCTGAAAGAACGCCGTTCTTACCCCAAGCCTGCATTGTCGGATTATTTGGACTTCCGTTTTCGACCATCCAGAAAATATTTTTGAATAATGTTTTTTCTTTTTGGTTGATCCAGAAATTATCGGTTAAGTTAGGTCCTATTCCTCCTTTTCCACCTTCGCCGTGGCAAGAGACACAGTTGGTCTCGAAAACGGCTTTGCCGGCTTCTACATTATCTTCGGAGAAGACAGCGGTTTCCAAAGTGGGCTGCGTTACCGTTGACATATATTCGGTGATGGCCGCAGTTTGCTCTCTGTATTCTTGTTCGTATTCTTTCTCCGGATGTGCAAAGTCTGTTAAGAAATAAGATGCCATATACAAAGCACAGTAGGCAATTCCAAAATAGAAGAGACCCAGCCACCATTTCGGAAGCTGATTGTCTAGTTCCATAATGCCGTCGAATCCGTGGTCGATAAGGATGTCCTTTTCTTCTTTTTCAGATTGGCTTTTGAAAGCACCATTCCATAGATATCGGAGGTAGGGGATTTTTTTCTCGGCAAGGTAAGCGGCTTTCTCTTCCTCGGTCAATTTCTTAAATTTTTCGTTTTCGATCAGATCACCAATGGCTGATTGTATGAATACGACAATGATGCTGATCAGCGCGGTTCCTAGGAAAAACTTGCTGGTTAGGAAATCGGAGGTCTGAGCAAACATGTAGAACAGTACCAGCAGTAATCCCAAAACGATTAAAATATTAATATAAATAGGTGTTCGTCTTTTCATGACTTATTATTTATTTTTTTATTATAAAGTAAATTTATCCTCTTCATCATCTTTTTCCAAAGGTGCATTTTCTTCTTCCTTATAATATTTCTTTGGCCTGCTCATTACCACGTAGATCATTATAACAAAGAACAAAATGAAGACAATCATTGCAATGGTCTGAAACAAACCTGCATTTTCCACATTGGCGATGATGTCTTTAAAACTTTGAGGAATCATTTGATTTTAAATTAATTGCTGGCTGTTTTGACTTCTGTGGTCTTGATATCTGTTCCCAGTCTTTGCAAATATGATATCAAAGCCACGATCTCGCGCTTTTCAAGCGGTACAAATTTTTCTCCCGATTTGGCTTTGTTGGCCTTAGCTTCGGCAAATGATTTTTTAACATCGTCTGCCTCCGAGAAAACATTTTTCACAATCCTATCAGCCTGATGATCCATCCAGGCATCCATAGAATCGATTTGCGATTTTGTATATGGGACATCAAAAGTGTTTTTCATCAATTCCAATTTTGCTTTGGTCTTGCTTCTATCCAATGTATTTTCAATCAGCCATGGATATCTTGGCATGATAGAACCCGCAGAAGTGGATCGTGGGTTGTACATATGTTTGAAGTGCCAAGAATCCGGTCTTGCACCACCTTCTCTTTGCAAATCCGGACCTGTTCTTTTGGAACCCCATAAGAAAGGTCTGTCATAGATAAATTCTCCTGCTTTGGAATATTGTCCGTTCTTGCCGTTGAAGCGTACAACTTCGTCGCGGAAAGGCCGAATCATCTGCGAGTGGCACGCATTGCAGCCCTCCCGAATGTAAAGATCTCTACCTTCCAATTCTAAAGGGGAGTAGGGCTTCACAGCGGAGATGGTAGGAACATTATCTTTCACAAATATTGTAGGGATAATTTCTAATACGCCACCAATTGCCAACGCAATAAAAGCGCACAACGACAAGTAAAAAGGAGTCCGTTCCAGCCAAAGATGGAAGGTTTCGCCTTCTTTTCTGTTACCGTTAATTTTTGCCAAAGCTGGTGCTTCTGCAGGTACTTCTTTTTGGAAAGAGCCCTTTCTGGCTGTTGCGATTAAATTAACCACCATCAAGCATGCCCCTGAAAAATACAACAATCCGCCTACAAATCGCAGTTTGTAATATGGCAGAATTGCTGTCACGGTGTCCAGCCAGTTTTTGTAAACCAAAGTACCATCAGGATTGAACTGTTTCCACATTAATCCCTGTGTAAATCCTGAAATGTATAAAGGAACAGCATAGAAAATAATCCCGAAAGTTCCCAGCCAGAAATGCCAGTTGCCTAATTTCACAGACCACAGTTTGGTTCTCCACATAATTGGAACAAGATAATAAATGACTCCAAATGCCATAAATCCGTTCCAACCAAGAGCGCCGATATGTACGTGACCAATAACCCAATCTGTAAAATGCCCGACCTTATTCACCGTTTTTGTAGCCAAAAGCGGCCCTTCAAAAGTAGCCATTCCATAGCAAGTTACCGCTACAACGAAGAATTTCAGAACCGGATTTTCTCTTACTTTGTCCCAAGCTCCTCTTAATGTGAGCAAACCGTTTAGCATCCCTCCCCAAGATGGGGCGATAAGCATAATAGAAAATCCCGTACCTAAGGCTTGTGCCCAAGCCGGCAAAGCCGTGTATTGCAAGTGGTGAGGACCGGCCCATATATAGACGAATATTAACGACCAAAAGTGAATAATCGACAATTTGTAAGAAAAAACCGGTCGATCGGCAGCTTTCGGTACGAAATAATACATCAACCCAAGAACGGGGGTGGTCAAGAAAAATGCCACCGCATTGTGACCATACCACCACTGGACCAAAGCATCTTTCACACCGGCATAGGCAGAATAAGATTTCCAACCTGCGAAAGAAAGGGGTACTTCTAAGTTGTTGAAGATATGAAGCATTGCAATCGCAACCCAGGTTCCTATGTAGAACCAAATCGCCACGTATAAATGCCGCACCCTCCTAATAGCAATGGTCGCAAACATATTGAGACCAAATACGAGCCAAACCACGGTAATAAGAATATCGATAGGCCACTCGTGTTCTGCATATTCTTTAGAGGTATTGATACCCATGAAAAACGTGATCACTACAGAGACAATCATCAATTGCCAACCCCAAAAATGAATCCAAGACAGTGTATCGCTCCACATTCTTGTTTTCAGCAATCGCTGCAATGAATAATATATTCCACAAAAGAAACTGTTCCCGACAAATGCAAAAATGACGGCACTGGTATGAAGCATTCTAATACGCCCAAATCCAAATGCGCCTTGAGAATTGATCAAACCCTGCAATCCATCGCTGCGAAGCGTCCGGATGGTCGGGTCATCTGTTCCCAAGAAAAATTCCGGCAATTCCGGGTAAAATAGTAACAACGCGGCCGTAAGTCCCAATAAAAAACCGACTAAACCGAAAACTACCGTCGCAATAAGAAAAGCGCGAACGATCCCGTTGTCATAACTAAATTTTTGTGTTTCCATATCTACAAATAGCAATTATTCTTTTTATTTTTTTTGCGGAGCAGCGGGCTCCTCTTCTGTCTTTATTTCGTCGTCAAACAGCATTCTGACTGCCGGTGATTCATCATCTTCAAACTGTCCTTTTCTGGCGCCGATTATGAAAATAATCAGGAAAATAACTGCCAGCGAAACGCTGCAGATAATCATTAGAAAGAGAATCTCCATAAATACCCACAAATTTAAAATAAAAACAGTCATCAAATTTAAGGAAAATTACTGACTTTCGTCACAATGCTATAAATTTGAATAATTTATAATTGCTCTAAATAGGATCCCGCATCCAGTGAAAAAAATACTACTCAGTGCCGAGAATCTTGGGCAAGTCTTGCGTCGGGACGGAAGTTAAAAAAATCCGCTCACACGGTGAAATAAAATTATAAGGACAATATTAAAATGATTTTCATGCGCGAGACTAGTACTTGAAAACATAAAAACCACCTCGCTCTAAACGAAATGGTTTTTATTATTTTACTTATGCGTATCTGTCGCTTAAGCTTCGCAAGAAGAACACGTCACAAAGTTGACCATCAGTTCTTTGGAAACCGAGGAACTTCTTTGATAATACAAAGTTTTCACCCCTTTTTTCCAAGCTTCTATCATCACGTAGTTCACGTCTTTTACCGGCATTGTAGACGGGATTTGCAAATTCAGCGACTGTGCCTGATCGATGTACTGCTGTCTTTGAGCCGCCTGAGAAACGATCTCCATCGGAGAGATTTCTCTGAATGTTTTGAATACTGCTTTTTCCTCAGCTGTCAAGCCTTCAAGATGCTGCACAGAACCGTGGTTCAGCATAATGGTTCTCCAAGTTTCTTCGTTATCCAAACCTTTTTCGTCTAATAATTTTGCCAAATATTTGTTCTTACGCATAAAGTTTCCCTTTGCCAGACCTGCTTTGTAATAGTTGGAAGCAAATGGCTCAATTCCGGGAGAAGTTTGACCCAGAATTGCAGAACTGGAGGTGGTTGGCGCAATGGCCATCAAAGTTGTGTTTCTCAATCCGTAACCTTTCAGCATATCGGGTTCGCCGTAGATGTTGGCCAATTCTTTGGAAGCGATTTCGGATTGTTCTTTGATATGACGGAACGCTCTGGCATTGAATTGAGTGGCCTCAAAACTCTCAAACGGAATCATGTTTTTCTGCAAATAAGAATGGTATCCTAAAACGCCCAAACCTAAAGCTCTGTGACGCATCGCAAAATTTCTTGCCGAAGTCAAGTAATAATTGCCTTCAGTTTTATCAATGAATTCCGAAAGAACGGCGTCTAGGAAATAGATTGCCAATTTCACGGCGTTGGTATCTTTCCATTCGTCAAATAATTCCAAGTTCATAGAAGACAGACAGCAGATGAAAGATTCGTTAGCCGTGGAAGGCAACATAATCTCGGAACAAAGGTTACTCGCGTTCACCATCAATCCTGCATCTTTGTAAACCTGAGGCTTGTTTCTGTTCACATTATCGGTAAAGAAAATATATGGCAAGCCTTTCTGCTGGCGGCTTTCCAAAACTCTTGCCCAGATTTTTCGTTTCTCGGCATCGCCATCGATCATATCCTGCATCCAATAATCCGGAACGCAAACGCCTGTAAACAGGTTCTGAATAGGGCTTCCAATATCTTTGATACTCAAAAATTCTTCGATATCGCCGTGGTCGATGTCCAGGTAAGCTGCAAATGCGCCTCTTCTCACGCCACCTTGCGACACCACATCCATCGCCGTGTCATATAATTTCATGAAGGAAACTGCGCCTGAGGATTTTCCGTTGTCCGTGACCGCTGTTCCTCTGTTTCTCAATTCTCCAAAGTAACCGGACGTTCCGCCGCCGATTTTCGTCTGCATAATCACCTCACCCAACTTGTGCGTGATGCCTTCGATATTATCCGGGACGTGAACGTTGAAACAAGAGATCGGCAAACCGCGTTGCGTTCCCATATTCGCCCACACAGGAGATGAGAAACTGATCCAGCCTTTCACGATCATTTCTTTGAAAGCGGGCTGCAATTCCGGTTTGTACAGGCGTTTGGCGGCCGCCGTGGTAATACGGTCGATGGCGCCATCTACGGTTTCACCTTTCAAAAGGTAGCCTCTGTTCAGCATTTGTTCAGACTCTTCATTGAGCCACCAGATATCTATATTTTCGTCCATCATAATTTTATATTTTTTGGGAAATTAGCAACTTATTTTACGATAGCAATTAGCTTTTTGCTATTGGTATTTTTTACTTTATTAATTGTTTGGGCGCCTTTATCCGTCTTCCGTTCCCGCTTTTTTCTGGCATTGCGAACGACGGGAATTTATCCATCTGAACCTTCCACATCGCAATGCCAGAAAAAGAGCTCCACTCAAGCCGGGGCGCGCTTCGCCATTTTTAACGATTTCGCATAAAAAAGAAAATTCTAAGAATAAAAAAACGTTTCTCAAAATTTTCTTTTTACTAAAGTGAAATTACTTTATACTTTGATTTGTTATAACAAGAATAACAATATATTTTCTTATCAACTACCCCGTCAAAAATTCTCTGAATTTTTGCCACCCCTTCAGGGAAGGGGAATTTAATTTTAAAACAAATCGTTTGCGGTAATACTCTTATCGTGTTTGGTGTAATCTACCGGACGTTTTGCGAAGAAGTCATCCATAGAGTTGGCAAAAACCTCTTCTTCAAACCAAACCATCGGGCGATAATCTTCCGGAGAAACGTTGTATCGGGTTTTCATGCCAATCTTGTTCAGAGAGTCATCCACTCTGTACTTCATAAAATCGAGGAGGTTCTTTTTGGATACTTTTTGCAACTCGCCGAGTTCGAAAATCCAATCCAAAATATTAGCTTCCATTTCGAGAGATTCGTCCACCAAATCGTAGATTGCTTCGATGTCGGCATCGGTGAGCAAGTCGGGTTGCTCTTCCCGGATTTTGTTGATCAAATAAATACCGCCGTTGGCGTGGATTTGCTCATCGACGGAGGTCCAGGCGATGATGTTGGACACGTTTTTCATATAGCCTTGAAATCTCGTGAAAGACAGGATGATCGCAAATTGGCTGAACAACGAAACATTCTCTATCAAAATACTGAAAAGCAATAATGAAGAAACATAGGATTTGGGATCCTGAGAATTGGCGTGTTTCAGCATTTTCCCCAGATAGTCTATTCTGCTTTTCACGGCAGGCACGTTCACCACTTCCAAAAAGTCGTCGTTATAGCCCAACACTTCCAACAATCTGGAATAGGCTTCGGAATGGCGGAATTCGCATTCTGCAAAGGTGGCGCCAAGACCGTTAAGTTCCGGCTTTGGAAGGTGGTCATAAAGATTACCCCAGAAGGTTTTGACGTTCACTTCAATCTGTGCGATGGCCAGCAAGGCATTTTTGACGGCGTTTTTTTCGTGGGGTTCCAATTGGGAATGGAAGTCCTGCACATCGGCCGTAAAATCCACTTCGGAGTGTACCCAATAAGACTTGTTGATAGCTTCTACAAATTGCATTACTTCCGGATATTCGAAAGGTTTGTAGCTTATTCTTTTATCGAAAATTCCCATTATGAGTCGTTTTTTATCAATTATTTTTAAAAATGTTCAAGAAAAGAGGTGATGTGCAGAAGAACAGTTCTGCTCGAGAAATGCCCTTTCTATTCTTTTAAGTGAATACAAAAATAGAAATTGAAGTCTATAAATGAAAGGGCAAAAGCGTAAAATGTGTCAAAAAACTGACAATCATGAGCAAAAGTTTTCCACATTAGACCAAAACGTGGATGAATAGGGAATTTGTGCTCAATAGCAAGATCGAAAGTATATAAAACACTCGGATTTAATGTAAACAACGCCACTATTTGCTATTACAGTACGCGGTTATTCATTAAACAACCAAAAAAGAATAGTGGAATTTCGGGAAAGAAGGTGGCAAGTAAAGAGGCCAAAATATTAACTTTCAGAGGTTTTTTTGGAAAAGTTGTGCGTCTTGAGATATTCGGCGAAGGCTTCTTTGAGTTTAAAATCGATTGCTGCTTTGTTAAAGTTTTTCCGGTAATTTTTTGCAAGGTCATAAGATTCGTCTGCGTACGCCAGAAAAATATCGAAGTCGTATTCGTCTAATCCGTAACCAAGGTAATAATCCATATTGACAATCGCTTTGACGCGCTTGTAAAACTCCTGCTTCTCAGAATAATTGGCTGTGGTTTTTGGCGATTCGCCCGCTTTTTTTATTAATCCACCAATTGCATTTGCTAATCCTAAAACATTCAGCTGCCCAGCGGATAGATCGGGCTGTTTGAAGGCGGAAGGCGTTGTAGCCTTTGGAGTAACTCCGTATGGCGGCGTTTTCATATAAAGATTCATAGCCATATTGAGCGCAGCGACTCTGGGCGGGGGATTGAGTCTGGTGACGTCTTTTTTGAGGATTCCCGTCGGGCGGAATGTGAGTTTTACTTCTTCAATTTCTTGTGGAATGGTGAAAAGTTTGACATTGATGCTTTTGGAGAAATCTTCGGCATTTAATATCAGATTTTTTCTTTCATAGCCTTGCCTCGCCACCCGAAGTTCATCGGATGGTTTCGCGGCGATGACGAAGTTGCCCATAAAATCCGAGATTACCACTTGCTCTGTCCGCAAGTTCACGATGCTGGCGTTGGGCAATTTGTCTCCATTTTCGTTGGCGATGTTTCCCAACACATAATCTGTTTGTGAGAATGCCAATATCGAGCAAAGAGTTGATAGGAGAAAGAGTACTTTGAGTTTCAAGAAATCTTGTTTGGTGCAAAATTACTGTAAAATAGTTTGATATGATGAGCTAATAAAAAGTTTAACCGATTTTAACGCAAAGTGCGCAAAGATTTTTTTAATCTTATTGAAAATATTTTTAAGGTTTGCAAGGGCGCTTTGCTCAGCAATGGTTGATGTTTCTATTTTTAAACGCAAAGTGCGCAAAGATTTTTTTAATCTTATTGAAAATATTTTTAAGGTCCGCAAGGGCGCTTTGTTCAGCAATGGTTGATGTTTCTATTTTTAAACGCAAAGTGCGCAAAGATTTTTTTAATCTTATTGAAAATATTTTTAAGGTCCGCAAGGGCGCTTTGTTCAGCAATGGTTGATGTTTCTATTTTTAAACGCAAAGTGCGCAAAGATTTTTTTAATCTTATTGAAAATATTTTTAAGGTCCGCAAGGGCGCTTTGTTCAGCAATGGTTGATGTTTCTATTTTTAAACGCAAAGTGCGCAAAGATTTTTTTAATCTTATTGAAAATATTTTTAAGGTCCGCAAGGGCGCTTTGTTCAGCAATGGTTGATGTTTCTATTTTTAAACGCAAAGTGCGCAAAGATTTTTTTAATCTTATTGAAAATATTTTTAAGGTCCGCAAGGGCGCTTTGTTCAGCAATGGTTGATGTTTCTATTTTTAAACGCAAAGTGCGCAAAGATTTTTTTGACATTCTTGAAAATATTTTTCAGGTTCTCAAGGGCGCTTTGCTCAGCAATGGTTGAAGTTTTTATTTTAAACGCAAAGTGCGCAAAGATTTTTTTGACATTCTTGAAAATATTTTTAAGGTTTGCAAGGGCGCTTTGCTCAGCAATGGTTGAAGTTTTTATTTTTTAATGCAAAGTGCGCAAAGATTTTTTTTGACATTCTTGAAAATATTTTTAAGGTCCGCAAGGGCGCTTTGCTCAGCAATGGTTGAAGTTTTTATTTTTTAATGCAAAGTGCGCAAAGATTTTTTTGACATTCTTGAAAATATTTTTAAGGTTTGCAAGGGCGCTTTGCTCAGTAATGGTTGAAGTTTTTATTTTAAACGCAAAGTGCGCAAAGATTTTTTTGATCTTATTGAAAATATTTTTAAGGTTCGCAAGGGCGCTTTGCTCAGCAATGGTTGAAGTTTTATTTTTAAACGCAAAGTGCGCAAAGATTTTTTTGACATTCTTGAAAATATTTTTAAGGTTTGCAAGGGCGCTTTGCTCAGTAATGGTTGATGTTCTATTTTTAAACGCAAAGTGCGCAAAGATTTTTTTGACATTCTTGAAAATATTTTTAAGGTTTGCAAGGGCGCTTTGCTCAGCAATGGTTGAAGTTTTTATTTTAAACGCAAAGTGCGCAAAGATTTTTTTGACATTCTTGAAAATATTTTTAAGGTTTGCAAGGGCGCTTTGCTCAGTAATGGTTGATGTTCTATTTTTAAACGCAAAGTGCGCAAAGATTTTTTTGACATTCTTGAAAATATTTTTAAGGTTTGCAAGGGCGCTTTGCTCAGTAATTGTTGAAGTTTTTATTTTTTAACGCAAAGTGCGCAAAGATTTTTTTGACATTCTTGAAAATATTTTTAAGGTTCGCAAGGGCGCTTTGCTCAGAAATGGTTGATGTTTCTATTTAAACGCAAAGTGCGCAAAGATTTTTTTGACATTCTTGAAAATATTTTTAAGGTTTGCAAGGGCGCTTTGCTCAGTAATTGTTGAAGTTTTTATTTTAAACGCAAAGTGCGCAAAGATTTTTTTGACATTCTTGAAAATATTTTTAAGGTTCGCAAGGGCGCTTCGCTCAGCAAAAGGTTGAAGTTTTTATTTTTTAACGCAAAGTGCGCAAAGATTTTTTTGATATTTTGGTTGTGTGTGTAAAAGTCAAATATTGGGAAGGCTGGATTTTTGCGAAGCTGCGTAAGGGATGGTAGTGAAAATCCTTTTTATGTGGCTTGGGCCGCGCTCCGGCTCTGATCTAAGCGGCTGCCACATAAAAAGATTGCAACGGACAGCCCGACCCGAGCGGGTGACTATGCGGTGGCGAGGGATACGCCCGAATATGGTTCGTGGTTGTTGGTTGTTAGTTGATAGTTGTTGGTTGATAGTTGATAGTTGATAGTTGTTGGTTGATAGTTTTTGGTAAATTAATTTTGCGTAAATTTGTTGTCTTATTTTGAAAATTGGGGTTGACTGGTTTCGACAGCAAGGTCAATGGGTAAGTAAGCATGCAGAGAACCGTAGCGCGATCTCTTAAATCCCTTGCTACACACTTTTAACTGGCAACGAAGAGTTCGCTCTTGCAGCTTAATCCGAAGTTTAGTAGGATTCTAAGCGTTTTCCTGAAGACAGTAGGGAAGCAAGATGTCTCACAAACGCTCTGTTCTGCGGCGTTTGATTCTGGGGCATAGCAATGCAGAAATAAGTCTCGAAAATCTTCGGTTCGGGAACGAAAATTTTAGAAGATAAGGTAAAAGTTGGGCGTTTGCTCTCTGCTTTTACCCGAAAATCAAAAGCAAACTAAGCATGTAGAAATCTTACGTATTGCTTGTTTGGACGAGGGTTCGAATCCCTCCAACTCCACATTCAACACTTAAAATCAGAGAATTACAGTGTTTACACCCAAAAACACACCCAGTAATTTATTGGGTGTGTTTTTTGTTAATTAAATTTATAGTAATACATTATTGCAGAGCATAGTTTTGCACATTAGATTTTTTGACACAAAATATGATATAAAAATATTGATGCTCTTCATCGCATCGACAATTTTGTCTTACTTTTGCAAGGCACACAGTAAAAATATTTTAGATTTTTTTCACTAGCGATACATCTTGATATCTTTTACAATCTTACTACCATAAAATTGCTTTTCATCATACTAAAACAATGAAACCATTAACATAATCTGTAATGATTTTTCTCATTTATTAAAAATTTAATATTTATTATTTGTAATTATTATCTATCTTTAACATAATATCCAAACAAAATAATATCATGAAAAACTTTCTTTTTTTAGGCCTTTTATGTATTGGCCTTTTATCATCCTGTAAAGATGATGATGTCCCTAACCAAAACACGCTTCCTGATGCAACGCAATCAGGTAAAAATACTGGCGGAGCCTTAATAGACAATAATATTTGGGTAGCAAAAATCGAGTCACCAGATCTTAACCCTGGAGGAAATAATACCAAGTACGAATTTGTAAATAATACATATCAACTACAAATAGTATTAAGACAAGTGAATGATACAAGCAACAGAATTGTCATCAATATTTCTGACAGTAATGAGATTACTTCTAAAACATATTCTGTTACAGCCTGCCGATATGAAAATCAATCTCAAGTGTTTGATGTTGGCATTGGTAATAATGATGGAATATTAAATATCACCAAATTTGATAAAGATAATAATATAATTTCTGGAAGTTTTAGTTTCACCGCTAACAATATAAATGGTAACAATAGTAAAGTCACTATTACCGAAGGTCGCTTTGATAAAAAATTCATAAACTAAAAACCATACTATGAAAACAAAATTTTACCTGATTATTCTATTATTCTTAGGCTTTTTAGGACTGGGTCAGATTGTAACGACACAACAGCAACAAATAGAACTATCCGCAGAAATGCACGAAAGATTGGTAACTATACACCCATTTATAGACGGCAATGGACGAACTTCTCGCCTTTTGATGAATTTGATCTTATTACAAAACGGTTTTCCTATTGCCATACTGAAAGGCGATACAGAAAGTCGTTTAAAATATTACGGTGCGTTGGAAACCGCTCAGACGGAAAACAGCAAACAGCCGTTTATAGACTTCATCACAGAGAATGTAAGTGAAACAATGGAAAGATTATAAAAGTATCTGAAAATTAAACAAAAGGCAAGCGTTTTACAGCCTCGATGAGGTTAAAAAAACATTCCGCCAATACCAACTATTCAATGGCGAAAAAATACCATGAGCCGGAGCCGGTACGTTTCCGCAGAAATATGAGAGGAACAAAAAAGTTTTTAAATCCGCTTAAAATCCGATTTTTACGTCTTTTTAAGTTATCGGGATGCGAAAAATTTTAGCAAATCTGCGAATTTTTCTATCTTAATTTCCGGGTTTTCGATTTTGCCAAAACCGTAAGCCGCATAGATGAAATCTACACCGGCCTTGTCGCAGGATTCTTTGTCCCAGATGGTATCGCCCACGTAAACCGGATTTTGAAGTTCATTTCGTTTAATTATCAACCGTATATTTTCGTCTTTGGGCAATTTGTTGTTTCCAAAACACTCATAATCGGTGAAATATTTGTTAAAATGGTGGTAATTCAAAAAGGTTTCGATGTATCCCGCCATACAATTGCTGACGATAAAAAGTTTATAATTTTTGCTGAGTTTTTCCAGCGTTTCCGGGATATCGGGAAATAATTTTCCGCCCGTTTTGCTCAAATAATCTTTCTCTTTTTTGCTGTAGATTTCTATAAATTCGGGTAGTTTTTCTTTCGGGATAAAATTAAAATGCTGCGCAAAGATATCATCCATCTTCATCCCGGAAAAGTTCCGGATGTCCAAAGCCGCCAGATGAACTTCATAACCTATTTCCTTGATGCTGTCATTAAAAGCGCAAACAACGGTTTCGGAAGCATCCCAAAGCGTTCCGTCCAAGTCAAAAATAATGCTGTCTCTTTCTTTTTTCATAAAACCGATTTTCCGTTGATGTAAACTTTTGATGGAATCAAGCTTCCTTGATTGTAAAGTATATTTTGGAAATTGTCCGTTTCGTAGATCGCGAAATCTGCTTTTTTCCCTTTTGCGAGAATACCCCGATCGTGCAAATCCAGAGCATAAGCGGCGCGAAAAGTGAGAGCTGCCAAAACCTCGGCGGTGGACAATTTCTGATAGGTGGCGAGAATCGAAGCTTGCGTCACGAGTTGGCCCATCGGCGCAGAGCCGGGATTCCAGTCGGAGGCGATGGCTAGGATGCCGCCATTGTCGAGGATTTTTCTTGCAGGACAAAAAGGCTCACCTAAACCTAAACTCGCGCCAGGCAAAGCAATTGCGACAGTTTCTGAGTTGGCTAAAAATTCAATATCTGCGTCGATGCTTGCTTCCAAATGGTCTGCAGATTTGGCGCCCACTTCTACCGCAATTCGCGAACTGCCTGATGTAAATTGATCGGCGTGAACGGTAATTTGGAAACCTAATTCTTTCGCTTTCAAAAGGAATTCCTTGCTTTCTTCTTGCTGGAATGCCGATTTTTCTACGAAAATATCCACACGATTGGCCAGTTTTTCTGCTTTTACTTTCGGTAATATTTCTTCGATAATATAATTGAGATAATCCTGAGAAGATCCTTCGAAATCTTTTGGTTTTAGATGCGCCGCCAGACAAGTAGGAACCAGCGTTGCATCGGTTTTGGTCTGTGCTTTTTTGATGGCGCGCAGCATTTTGAGTTCTTCGTCAACATTCAATCCGTAGCCGCTTTTGATCTCGATGGTGGTGATGCCTTGCTTCAATAAAAAACGCACACGTTTGAGAATTCCATCCGTGAGTTCACCTCCGGAAGCTGCTCTTGTGTGCAGAACAGAGCTCCAAATTCCGCCGCCGGATTCTGCGATTTCGAGATAGGATTTCCCGGAATTCCGCATGGCAAAATCGTTCGCGCGACCGCCTCCGAAACAAATATGCGTATGCGCATCTACAAAAGCCGGAATTGCAATTTGCTGATTTTCAACCAAATCGATTTCACTTTGAGGAAATTTTTGTTTTATGAAATCATAATTTCCAACTTCCAAAATTTGTCCATTTTCTGTCAGAATTCCGCCATTCGTGATGATTTCGAGATTTTCGTCTCTTAATTTTCCCTTCAATGGAAGATGGTCTAATGTAACAATTTGCCTGAAAGGACCTGATAATTTCATAGTAAAATTTGAGCTGTAAAAATAATGATAATCTTTAAGTTTTATAAATTTCAATATTAAGGATCATAGTCAGGAAATCATTGTCATAAATTTTTATTAATCCTGTTATAATTCTTTTTTTATCCCGAACTTTACTGTATTTTTACTGAAATTTCAAAACAAATGAAACCTATCATCATTTCGGCAAGTTTATTTTTCGGTGTCATATTTGTGCAGGCACAACAGATCAGTGTAGGCGAAATGGCAAGAACAGCGCGCTTCAGCAAGGTTATTGATGAAATTAATAATGGCGAAGCGGTCTTAAAATATTCTGATATCCAAGGAGATCCTTTTTATAAATCAGGCTTTTCTAAAGCAAAAGTAGGTGATGCAGAAAATATTTTATCTGTGAGATATAATATGTATAAGGACGCTTTTGAAGTTTTGAACGATAGTGATATTTATGCTATTCCAAGGAATAATGCCTTTTCAAAAATTACTTTCATACCAAGTAATGAAACATTCATATTGTTGAATGATGATGCAGGCGTTGCGGGATATTTTTTGCTTTTAGCAGAAGGAAGGAATACGTTGCTTAAAAAAATGGCTGTAAGTTATAGTCCGGAGATGCCTGCTCCCAACACTATGATTGCCGGCTCCCCTGCAAGATTTGATCTTCAAAAACCGATTTATTTTATTAAAACTGAAGATAATTTCATTAAGATTACCAAGAAAGCAGAAGATCTCATCAACGCTTTGCCGGCCGATAAAAAGGATGTGGCCAAAGATTTTATCAAAACCAACAAAATAAAAATGAACGAAGAAGCGGATCTTATTAAATTGGTGACTTTCTTGAATAAGTAAAAAAAGATTTGCATTTTTTTCATTTTAGAAAACCGCTCTTCCTATTTTAAGGATATTATCGCTTTTTCCCATCGAATAGAAATGCAGTACCGGCACGCCAAAATCCAAAAGTTCTTTGCATTGGCTGATAGCCCATTGCACGCCAACTTCGCGCACATCGTTGTTGGTTTTGCATTTCAGAACTTCTGAGATCAGCGTTTCGGGCAAATCGATATTGAAAACCTGAGGCAGCAGTTGCAAGTGAGTTTTGGTAGCAATCGGTTTGATCCCCGGAATAATCGGAACATCGATGCCGATTTCGCGGGCTTGCTTTACAAAATCAAAATATTTCTGGTTGTCGAAGAACATTTGAGTCACGATGTAATCTGCGCCGGCGTCCACTTTTTTCTTCAGCATTTGAAGGTCGTATTTCATAGAAGGCGCCTCGATATGTTTTTCGGGGTAGCCGGCTACACCAATGCAGAAACTGCTGCTGTCATCACATTGGATTTCTTCGTGAAGATATTTTCCCGTGCCAAGATCGTGAATCTGCTTTACCAATTCCGAAGCATATTTGTGACCACCTTTGGAGGGTTCAAAATATTTTTCACCTTTCATCGCATCGCCGCGAAGCGCCACTATATTATTGATTCCCAAATACATACAATCTACCAAAAGATATTCGGTTTCTTCTTTGGTAAATCCGCCGCAAAGAACGTGAGGAACGGTATCCACGTTATATTTATGCTGAATAGCGGCGCAAATCCCCAAAGTTCCAGGACGCATTCTGGTGATCTTTCTTTCCATTAGGCCATTGCCCCTTTCGATGAAAACGTATTCTTCGCGCGAAGTCGTCACATCAATAAAAGGTGGATTGAACTCCATCAAAGGATCGATGTTTTGATATAAATCTGCGATTCCGACGCCCTTTTGTGGCGGAACTATCTCGAAAGAGAAAAGCGTTTTGCCGTTGGCGTTTTTTATATGGTCGGTAATTTTCATTATTTTATTTAAAAATTAAAGGTTTAAAATTCTTTTATTAATCCGCCAAATTCGGAGCGAGCCATTTTCTAGCCAATTCGATATCTATATTTTTTCTTTCGGCATAATCTTTCAGTTGGTCTTGTGCAATTTTCCCAACACCGAAATATTTTGCTTTTGGATTTGCAAAATAATAGCCCGAAACGGATGCCGTAGGAAACATTGCCAGACTTTCCGTCAATTCTAAATCAATATTTTCTTTCACTTTCAAAAGTTCCCAAATCGTGCTTTTTTCCAAATGATCTGGGCACGCAGGATAGCCGGGCGCCGGGCGGATTCCTACATATTTTTCGGAAATCAAATCATCAGTTGTCAGGGTTTCGTCCTCGGAATATCCCCAAATTTCGGTTCGTATTTTTTTGTGCAAAAATTCCGCAAAAGCTTCTGCCAATCTGTCCGCAATGGCTTTTACCATAATTGCGCTGTAATCATCGTGTTCGGCTTCGTATTTCTGGGATAGTTCATCAGTTCCGAAACCCGTGGTTACGGCAAAAGCGCCCACGTAATCTTGTTTTCCCGAAGTTTTCGGAGCGATAAAATCGCTTAAAGCCATATATTCTTTGCCCTCGGTTTTTTTATGTTGTTGACGAAGCGTTCTGAAAACAAAAGTTTCATCATCTTTTTTCAGTTCAATGTCGTCTTTTTCTGTCGAATTTGCGGGGAAAATTCCGAAAATAGCTTTCGCAGTTAGGTGTTTTTCTTCCACGATTTTTTGGAGCATTTTCTGTGCATCTGCAAAAAGTTCGGTGGCCTGTTCGCCAACTATTTTATCTTCTAAAATCTGAGGATATTTTCCGAATAATTCCCAACTTCTGAAAAATGGACTCCAGTCGATATAAGGAATTAATTCTTCTAAGTTTTGGTTTTCGATGATTTGAATGCCTGTATTTTTCGGTGTGAAAATGGTTTCGTTTTCCCAGTCTATTTTAAATTTTTGCTTTCTGGCGTCTTCTATCGAAACATATTCTTTGTCTACCTGTCTGTTCAAAAATTTTTCTCGAAATTCGTCGGACTCGGCTTTTAATTCTTGTTGATACTGCACCGAATTTCTATCTAACAGTTGCGAAACCACGCCCACTGCCCGGGAAGCATCGTTCACGTGAACTACGGTATTTTTGTACTTTGGGGCGATTTTCACGGCGGTGTGTGCTTTGGAAGTGGTAGCACCACCAATCATCAATGGAAAATCAAGATTTTGTCTTTCTAATTCTTCGGCTATGTGTACCATTTCGTCCAGACTTGGGGTAATTAGTCCGCTTAGGCCAATTACATCTACTTTTTCATCAATCGCTGTTTGGATGATTTTTTCGGCAGGAACCATCACGCCGAGGTCAACGATTTCGTAATTGTTGCAGCCCAAAACCACACTCACGATATTTTTTCCGATGTCGTGAACATCGCCTTTCACCGTTGCCATTAGGATTTTTCCGTTGGCTTTTTGCTTTTCATCTTTTTCTGCTTCGATGAAAGGCTGAAGATAAGCTACCGCTTTTTTCATCACTCTGGCAGATTTTACAACCTGAGGCAAGAACATTTTTCCACTTCCGAAAAGGTCGCCCACTACGCCCATTCCTGTCATTAAATTTCCTTCGATCACGTCTAGCGGTCTGGCGGTGAGCTTTCGGGCTTCTTCTACGTCTTCTTCTATAAATCGGTCGATTCCTTTCACTAAAGCGTGCGTGATTCTTTCCTGCAAAGGCATTTCTCGCCAAGATAAATCTTCGGTTTTTTCTTTTTTGGTGGATTTTACTCTTTCGGAATAATCTAATAATCTTTCGGTAGCATCCTCTCTTCTGTCGAACATTACGTCTTCTACCAATTCTAACAAATCTTTTGGAATTTCGTCATAAACTTCCAGCATTGTAGGGTTTACGATTCCCATATTCATTCCCGCTTTGATGGCGTGATAAAGGAATACCGAATGCATTGCTTCTCTCACCGAATCGTTTCCTCGGAATGAAAATGAAACGTTGGAAACGCCGCCTGAAACAGAGACATAAGGTAAATTCTCTCGAACCCATTTCGTGGCTTCTATGAAATCAATGGCATTGCGGCGGTGCTCCTCCATTCCGGTAGCCACTGGGAAAATGTTCAAATCAAAAATAATATCTTCGGCGGGGAATTTTACAATTTCTGTGAGAATTTGATAACTTCTTTTGCAAATTTCAATTCTTCGTTCATAAGTGTCGGCCTGTCCTTTTTCATCGAATGCCATCACAATCACCGCCGCTCCGTATCTTTTGATGATTTTCGCTTGTCTGATGAAATCTTCTTCTCCACCTTTCAGACTGATGGAGTTTACGACGCATTTTCCCTGAACGACTTGCAAGCCAGCTTCCAGAATTTCCCATTTTGAGGAGTCTATCATTATCGGAATTCTCGCAATATCGGGCTCGGAGGCGATTAAATTCAAGAATTTTACCATACAGTATTTTCCATCGAGCAAGCCGTCATCGAAATTGACGTCCAGAATTTGGGCGCCACCATCCACCTGATGACGGGCGATATCAAGCGCTTCGGAAAATTTCTCTTCTTTAATTAGTCGAAGGAATTTTTTGGAACCTGCAACATTGGTTCTTTCGCCAACGTTGATGAAGTTGGATTCCGGTGTAATGATTAAAGGTTCTAAACCAGATAATTTTAAGTATTTCATTTTGTTTTGTTCAATTAAAGCCACGAAGTGGTTATATCATTAGCATTAGGCAAAGCCCAATGAAAAAATGTGCGATATGATGTGAAGCCCTGAAAGGGCGAAATCAATGGCTTTTGGTATAGCCCAAATTCTTTAATCCCAAATATATTTTTCGTCATATTCAACATTATATTTTTTTAGAAAAGCTAAAAATTCTTCTTGAAATGTTTTCTTTCTGTGATGTTCTTCTTGATTGACAATGTATTTTTTTACAATTTCCAATTCAGTTGGATTTACAGAAAATGCGCCGTAACCATTTTGCCAATAAAAATTTTCAAACGCAACACCTTTTGTTTTAATCCATTTTGAAGAATGTGATTTTACTTCTTCTATTAACTTCATTAAGGCAATCTTCTTAGACAATAAACATAAAATATGAATGTGGTCTTGATATCCACCGACTTGTATAGGATTGCATTCCAAATTTTTGCAAATCCCGCCTAAATAACTAAATAATTCTTCTTTTATTAAATCAGTTATCAGAGGTTTTCTATGTTTGGTGCTAAAGACAAGATGAACATATATTTTATTTAATGATTGTCCCATTTTTAAAAATTTCAAAATTGTGTTTTTGTTTCATTGAGGAAAATCTAATGCTATAGATTTCGGTCTTTCAGAACTTTATTAATAACTAAATCTCATTATTCATAGGGTTTTGCCCTATGCTTTTGATTCCACCACTTCGTGGCTTTATTCATTTTGCGAACCTTTATTAATAACTAAATCTCATTATTCATAGGGTTTTGCCCTATGCTTTTGATTCCACCACTTCGTGGCTTTATTCATTTTGCGAAACTTTATTAATAACTAAATCTCATTATTCATAGGGTTTTGCCCTATGCTTTTGATTCCACCACTTCGTGGCTTTATTCATTTTGCGAACCTTTATTAATAACTAAATCTCATTATTCATAGGGTTTTGCCCTATGCTTTTGATTCCACCACTTCGTGGCTTTATTCATTTTGCGAAACTTTATTAATAACTAAATCTCATTATTCATAGGGTTTTGCCCTATGCTTTTGATTCCACCACTTCGTGGCTTTATTCATTTTGCGAACCTTTATTAATAACTAAATCTCATTATTCATAGGGTTTTGCCCTATGCTTTTGATTCCACCACTTCGTGGCTTTATTCATTTTGCGAAACTTTATTAATAACTAAATCTCATTATTCATAGGGTTTTGCCCTATGCTTTTGATTCCTTTTGATTCCACCACTTCGTGGCTTTATTCATTTTGCGAAACGAAATGTTTTTTTGTTTTTCATTTATAGCCAATTGTTGATTTATCGGTATCTCGATTTATTCAGAATGAGAATATTCATTTTAATATTGTTACATTAATTTTTCTCGGTTCGTAATTTTTCACCAATTCTGCGATGGCTTTGATGTGTTCCGGCGTTGTTCCGCAGCAGCCACCGATGATGTTGATTAATCCTTTTTCAGCATATTCTTTGATTTGTTCCGCCATTATTTCGGGACTTTCATCGTATTGACCAAAAGCATTGGGTAAACCTGCATTGGGATATGCAGAAATATACGTATCAGACTGTTTTGCAATCGTTTCCAAATACGGCGTCAATTGTTTTGCACCCAAGGCGCAATTGAATCCGACGCTCAATAAGTTAAGGTGAGAAACAGAAATCAGGAACGCTTCCGCCGTTTGTCCGCTCAAAGTTCTTCCCGAAGCATCGGTGATGGTTCCGGAAACCATAATCGGGATTTGGATATTTCTTTCTTCCCGGATTTGGTCGATGGCGAAGAGGGCTGCTTTTGCATTCAGTGTGTCGAAGATGGTTTCTACTAAAAGAATATCTGAACCGCCGTCCAGCAAAGCCTCTGCCTGTTGTTTGTAAGCAATTCTCAATTCTTCAAAAGTGATGGCTCTGAAAGCCGGGTCGTTCACATCAGGGGAAAGCGAAGCCGTTTTATTAGTAGGACCAATAGAACCAGCTACAAATCTGGGTTTTTCAGGGTTTTGAGCGGTAAATTCGTCGCATACTTTGCGGGCGATTTTTGCAGATTCATAGTTGAGTTCATAGACCAAATCTTCCATATGATAATCTGCCATTGCAACCGTGGTTCCGGAAAATGTGTTGGTTTCGATGATGTCTGCGCCAGCTTCCAAGTATTTTTTGTGAATCTCTTCAATCGCTTGAGGTTGAGTGAGAGACAGCAAATCGTTGTTTCCTTTTACTGGATATTTCCAATCCTTGAAACGCTCGCCGCGATAGTCTTCTTCCGAGAAATTATAGCGCTGAATCATTGTTCCCATTGCGCCGTCCAAAATCAGGATTCTTTCGGAAATGGCTTTGTAAAGTTGAGCTGTATTTTTCATTTTTTTTCTTTTTATCGTTAGAATGAATTCTAACGTTGGGTTATTGGTCGTTCCTACGGAACTCGTCAGAATGAATTCTAACGTTGGGTTATTGGTCGTTCCTACGGAACTCGTCAGCATGAATTCTAACGTTGGGTTATTGGTCGTTCCTACGGAACTCGTCAGTATAAACTCCGCGCAGGATGACTTAGTCTAAAGCTTGTCTCAAATCGTTGAGAATGTCGTCAATATTTTCTAATCCGACGGAGCAGCGCACCAATCCGGCGGTGATCCCTACCTCGTTTCTCTCATCTTCGGAAAGCTTGGAATGCGTTGTAGAAGCGGGATGCGTGACAATCGTACGGGTGTCGCCCAGATTCGAAGAGAGGGAACACAGCTTTATTTTGTCGAGGAAGTTGCGCCCGCCGTCGATGCCGCCTTTGACTTCGAAAGCGACGATATTTCCGCCCAATTTCATTTGTTTTTTGGCGATTTCGTAGCTTGGATGAGATTTCAGGAAGGGGTATTTTACCAACGTCACATTCGGGTGATTTTCCAAAAACTCGGCGACTTTTAGGGCGTTTTCACAATGTTTTTCTACACGAATTGTCAAAGTTTCCAAGCTCTTGCTCAAAACCCAAGCATTGAACGGCGACATTGCGGGACCTGTGTTTCTCGAAAAAAGATAAATTTCTCGAATCAAATCGGCTTTCCCCACCGCAACGCCACCGAGAACGCGGCCTTGCCCGTCAATGAGTTTCGTTGCAGAATGTACGACAATGTCTGCGCCGTATTTAATTGGTTGTTGCAGATAAGGCGTCGCAAAGCAGTTATCTACAACGAAAATGAGATTGTGTTTTCTGGCAATCTGTCCGAAGAATTCTAAATCTAAAACTTCGATCGCGGGGTTGGTCGGCGTTTCTAAGAATAGTATTTTGGTATTTGGTTGGATGTATTGTTCTACATTTTCCGAGTCTTCTGCTTTGAAGTAGGTGGTTTCTATATTCCATTTGGGGAAATATTTCGTGAACAAAGTGTGTGTAGAACCGAAAACGGACTGACAGCTGACGATATGGTCGCCGGCATCGAGCAAGCTGGCCAATGTGGAATATATTGCGGCCATTCCCGTCGCAAAAGCGTAACCGGATTCGGCGCCTTCCATTTTCGTGATTTTGTCGACGAATTCTGTGACATTGGGGTTGCTGAATCGGCTGTAGAGATTTTTGTCTTTTTCTTCGGCAAAACTGGCGCGCATATCTTCGGCATCTTCGAAGACGAAGCTGGAAGTGAGGAATAATGGTGTGGAATGCTCGTCGAACTGGGTTCGTTCAGTTTGCGTTCTGATGGCTAATGTTTCGAAATTTTGATTTTCCATTATTTTGAATTGTTTAAATTTTTTTGTTGGAATGAATTCCAACGCTATTAAATCGGCCGTTTCGATATTTATTTTTTTTCGTTGGAATGAATTCCAATGCTGTTAAAATTGGTCGTTCCGATATTTATTTTGTTCGTTGGAATGAATTCCATTGCTGTTAAATTGGTTCCGATATTTATTTTTTTTCGTTGGAATGAATTCCATTGCTATTAAATCGACCGTTTCGATATTTATTTTTTTTCGTTGGAATGAATTCCATTGCTGTTAAATTGGTTCCGATATTTATTTTTTTTTCGTTGGAATGAATTCCAACGCTATTAAATCGGCCGTTTCGATATTTATTTTTTTTCGTTGGAATGAATTCCAACGCTATTAAATCGGGCGTTCCTACGGAACTATACGGTTATTTTGTTTCGCTTAATCTTAAAATATCGCCGAAAACGCCTCGGGCGGTTACTTTGGCTCCCGCTCCGGCTCCCATTATCACGATCGGATTTTCGCCGTAACTCTCGGTGTAGATTTCGAAGATGGAATCAGAACCCTTCAGCTGTCCGAGAGCAGAATTGGCGGGAACGGAAATCAATTTCACATCCAACTGTCCTTTTTCTTCCTGAAGATTGCCGTGCAAATCGCCCACATAACGCAAAACATGGTCTGGCTTCTGATTTTCTTTGATGCTTTGATATTCGGAATCTAATTCTTCTAATCTGGAAATGAATTCGTTTTTATCGAGCTCAAATAGATGTTGCGGAACGAGATTCTGAATACGAATATCCCGAAATTCGTTAATCAAATCCAATTCTCTGGCGAGGATCAACAATTTTCTGGCAACATCATTTCCTGAAAGATCTTCGCGAGGATCGGGTTCGGTAAAGCCTTTTTCCATCGCTTCCTTGATAATGACTGAAAACTTGTCGTCTCGCAGAGAAAAATGATTGAACACGTAGCTCAAAGTTCCCGAAAAAACACCTTTGATCCGGGTAATGTTTTCGCCCGAGAGATGCAACAGCTTAATCGTGTCAATCAAAGGCAGACCCGCTCCCACATTGGTTTCGTAGAGATATTTCTTTTTGTTTTTTTCTAATAATTTTCGGAAGTCGCGATATTGGGAAATGGGTAGGCTGTTGAATATCTTGTTGGAACTTACGACGTCAAAACCGTTTTCTACAAAAAAAGGATAGTTTTTCACAAAATCTGCGCTTGCGGTGTTGTCCACCATTATTAGGTTTTCCAGTTGGTATTCGTTGGCGAACTCTATCAATTTTCCCACGCTGGATTCTATTTTCGAAAATTTGATCTTCTGCCTCCAATCGCTTCCGAAACCCGCTTGATTAAAAGCAATTTTTCTGGAATTGGCTATGGCAACAATTTTGAGTTCCAAGCTTTTTCTGAGCAAAATATCGTGCGCAGAATCTAGGATTTGCTCAATCAAAGTTCCGCCCACATTTCCGTGGCCGATCAATGCCAGATGGATGGTTTTGGGCTTTCCGTAGATTTCGGTTTCGATGATGTTTTT
This sequence comes from Chryseobacterium sp. SC28, assembly GCF_003932955.1. GTDB lineage: Bacteria > Bacteroidota > Bacteroidia > Flavobacteriales > Weeksellaceae > Epilithonimonas. Next base: position 40,000 of record NZ_QOVY01000001.1, on the reverse strand, counting down.
TGCGATTTCCGTTTGGTGGGCGGTTACCACAATGTTGACTCTGCCTGCCGAGGCCATTTGGCTCAGCAATATGGGATAAATCTTGTTGCATTGCAGCTGCGACAAGATCTTGTTGTAATCATCCGAAACGAAACCGATGGCCGTCAAATCGTTTGTGCTATAAATATTAGTGACGCGGCCTTCTTTGGTTTCCTTTTCGAATTCTTTTTTTAAAAAGTTTATGGCATTTTCCGCATCACTTTCGTCCACCAAAATCGAAATTCCGTTTTCGATGGCTTGCTGGGAAATGATGCCCACGCTGATTCCGCCGCCATTCAAAGTTTGGAAAATGCGGGAATCGACGCCGATTTGTCCCAGGAAGTCCTTTCCTTCGAAGTTTACCAAGGCTTTGTTTCTGTATATGTTAATGGTATTTGTAGTCATTTTTATTTTTATCGCGACTTTGTCGCCGTTTTTTATTAATTTTATGATTCATTTTCTTCCCAAGATTTCGTTACGATACTTGCAAAGATTGGTTTTAGAATATTATTCAGTTGATCATATTCCATCAGGAAAGCGTCGTGTCCGTGGATAGATCTGATCTCGTGATAATGGATATTTTTATTTTTAAGTCGTAAAAAATCATAAGTATTTTTCATCTCGAAAGCCGGATAGAAAAGATCGGAATCTACTGCGATCAAATGAATCTCGGCGTTGATTTTTTCAAGATCATTTTCATTTCCTTGGATGTTCATGAGCAACTGATTGACCAATTTGTAAGCTTTCAAAGTAAATCTTTCGCTCAGCCGCTTTCCGTGGAAGTTGAGCCAGTCGTGTGATTTTAAGATTTTTTTTTCCGGATTTCTTTCTCTTCGGAATCTTGTGTTGATAGATTCCGGCGTTCTGTAGCACAGCATGGCGTGGATTCTGGCTTTTTCCAAGGGTTTTTCTTTAGATTCCAAAAGAAATTTCTGAACCAAACACTGCGAATGCAACCAATCCGAAGTCCTGAAATCCGTAGCAATCGGGATGAATTTTTCCGCCAAATTATTTTCCAGAGCCAGCATTTCCCATCCGATAGAGCCGCCGACAGAACCGCCGACCAAAGCAAAGAGTTTGTCAATTTTCAAAAGTTTCAAACCTTGCAAGAAAATTTTGGCGATGTCTTCAACGGTAAAATTCTCGTAATCGTCGATGAAAAACCCATCGAAGCCGTTGCCGGGAATGTTGAAACAAATCACCGTCACGCGAGCCGTGTCGATAACCTTTCCGTCTCCCACCAAGCTTTTCCACCAGCCATTATCCCCTGCAACGTCAGAATTTCCCGTCAAAGCGTGATTAATTAGCACGACGGGGGCAGAATGTAAAGCCTTGCCAAAAAGTTGATAACTTAGTGGAATATCGTAAACCTTTCCGGTTTTTGTCGTGAAATGTAGGGTCTGAAGATGTTGTAACTTATTTTCCAATTTGATTTGATAAAAAAATTGAAAATGCTACGGGAAAAATGTAGAATATATGTGGGTTATCTTTTCCGCCAGAGCGGATAGAATTTAGCACCTTCTTCGTTTCCGAAGGGTTGCCAAGGTTTCTCAGAGTCTAATCTCTCCACCTTTCTCGATAACATTTTCAAGATGTAAATGAACAATTCTGATTGCAAAGATAGCTTAGATAATTCATTTTTTTCCTATTATCCTTTGATTTTTTGTAAAATATTTTTAAGCTGAGAAAAATTTCAAAGATAAATTATTGGATTTTTACATCATTTCCATAAGTTTAAAGTGATTTTAGAGGAATACTTTTGTGGTTGATTTTCAAAAAATCAGAGATTTAAAATGTCGGAAAACCTGGGTTTTTAAGATAATTATTTGTTAATATTAATTTTCCACAGAATTTGCGTACAGAATTTGCATCTAAATTTTTCTTTAAAAAATAAATTTATGGAAATCAATCTTAATCGTCAAGTGGCCATCGTTACCGGTTCCAGCAGCGGCATTGGAAGAGGAATCGCCATCTGTTTGGCAAAATCCGGCGCCATCATCATCGTCAATCATTCGTCGGAGCACTCTCGTCCGGAGGCTGAGGATACTTTGAAAACCATTGAGGAAAATGGCGGCGAAGGCTTTATCATCCAATGTGATGTGAGCAAGGAGGACCAAGTCCGGAACATGTTCCAAAAGACCATTGAGAAATATGGAACGGTGGATATCTTGGTAAACAATGCAGGGCTGCAGCAAGATGCAGCATTTATCGATATGACGTTGGCACAATGGCAAAAGGTGATAGATGTCAACTTAACCGGGCAATTTCTTTGCTCAAGGGAAGCCATCGGAGAATTTTTGAAACGCGGAATGAACGGGAAATCCAAAGCCTTGGGAAAAATCATCAATATCAGCAGTGTTCACGAGACAATTCCTTGGGCAGGTCACGCCAATTATGCCGCCAGCAAAGGCGCGCTACGCATGCTGATGCAGACCTTGGCTCAGGAATATGGAAAGCAAAAAATCCGGGTGAATAATATCTGCCCCGGCGCCATCCAAACCCCAATAAACAAAGCAGCCTGGGATAATGAAAAATCTCTAAAATCCCTGCTGACGCTGATTCCGTACGACAGAATTGGGCAACCGGAGGATATTGGAAATTTAGCCGTATTTTTGGCGAGTGATTATTCGGATTACATTACAGGAGCAAGCATCTACGTAGATGGCGGAATGAAGACGTTGGAAAGCTTTTCGGATAACGGATAGTTTGGTTTTTGGTTGATGGTTTTGAGTTTTTTGGAATTTTAAAAACTTGAAAGAATGACGAAACGTCAACATAGCCCCGATGGGAACGGCATCCTTTTTTTTGCGGCTGCAAGTCCCTCTCTTTTGGAGAGGGATTTAGGCTGAGGAGAAAAAAGATATAGTGGACAGCGGGTTGGAAAAGTGGAACAAAAGTCGAAACGTGATGCTCCTAAATAAAAATACGATGATTATTCTTAAATAATTAGAACAATATGACCGAGGAAGAAAAATTGAGGAGCCCTGGTTGGAAGAAATGGGGGCCTTATGTAAGCCATCGACAATGGGGAAATGTGCGGGAGGACTACAGTACCAACGGCGATGCGTGGGGATTTACGGGGCACGATACTGCAGAAGCCTGGACCTACCGCTGGGCAGAGGAAGGCATCGCAGGCATCTCGGATGACAAGCAACAAATATGTTTTGCACTGTCGTTTTGGAACAAAAAAGACATCAGAATAAAAGAACGTTTTTTCGGACTGAGCAACTATCAGGGAAATCACGGCGAAGATATCAAAGAGATTTTTTATTATTTAGACAACACGCCGTCTCACAGTTATATGAAGATGGTTTATAAATATCCTATCAATGCGTTCCCATACGATGATCTTGTCCAGACAAATGGTCTGCGAACCAGAACCGATCCCGAATACGAGCTCTTCGATACGGGGATTTTTGATAAGGATGAATATTTTGATATTTTTATTGAATATGCAAAGGCCGGCGAAGATGATTTCCTCGTTCGGATAGACGTTCACAACCGCAGCGACAAACCGGCACCAATCGTGGTTCTGCCGACAGTCTGGTACAGAAACAACTGGATTTGGGGCTATAATGACTACAAAGGACAACTCGGTTTTTCCAAGCAAGGCGAGATCGACATTCGTCATAATAGCCTTAGCGTCAAGAAATTATATTCGCGAAACCGAAATGTGGATGCATTGTTCTGCGAGAATGAAACCAATCGGGCAAGATTGTTCAATCTTCCGAAAACCGACGGCTTCTTTAAGGACGGTATCAACCAATATATTACCAAAGGTTTAGATACCATCAATCCTCAAAAAACGGGAACCAAAGCTGCTCTACATTGCGAAGCGCTCATCGAAGCACACGGCAACAAGAGTTTTGAGTTTCGCTTGTCTCCCCATATTATGGAAGATGCGTTTGGCGATTTTGAAGAGATCTTCCACCGCAGAAAGCAAGAAGCCGACGATTTCTACGCCAATATCCAAAAAGGCATAGAAAACGAAGATGAGAAAAACGTGCAGCGGCAGGCTTTTGCCGGATTGCTTTGGAACAAACAGTTTTATCATTATAATGTCGGAAAATGGCTGAAAGGGGATCCCAATTTTCCGATCCAAAGGAAAGGATTCGTACGCAACAGAGATTGGGAGCATCTTCACAACAAAGATATCATCTCGGTACCGGACAAATGGGAATATCCGTGGTACGCCACTTGGGATCTGGCGTTCCATTGCGTGAGTTTCTGCGTGATAGATTCCGAATTTGCAAAAGAACAATTGGTGACGCTCACCCGAGAATGGTATATGCACCCGAACGGGCAAATGCCGGCTTATGAATGGAATTTTGACGACGTGAATCCGCCTGTGCATGCGTGGGCGACTTTCAGGGTTTTCAAAATCGATGAAAAAAATAATGGAAAACCGGATTTGGCTTTCCTGGAAAGGGTTTTCCAAAAATTATTATTGAATTTCACGTGGTGGGTCAACCGAAAAGATTACAACGGGAACAATCTTTTTGAAGGCGGATTCTTAGGTCTCGATAATATCGGAGCGTTCGATAGAAATATGGAGTTCAGCGAAGGGGAACATTTGGAACAGGCCGACGGAACAAGTTGGATGGCAATGTACGCGCTGAATATGATGCGTATCGCGATGGAATTGGCAACGTATAATCCCGTCTATGAAGATATGGCCATCAAATTTTTTGAGCACTTCCTTTATATTGCTAAGGCTATGGAAAATATCGGAGAAGGGAAGCAGGGTCTTTGGAATGAGGAAGATGGATTTTTCTACGATTTGCTTCAGCTCTCGAACGGAGATAGCGTGAATCTCAGACTCCGCAGCATTGTGGGACTGATACCGCTGTTTGCAGTAGAAGTGGTGGAACACAGCATGCTGGAGAAACTTCCCGCATTCAAAAAAAGGATGGAATGGATCCTGAAAAACAAACAAGACCTCACGAAACTCGTTTCGCAATGGTATGTAGAAGGCGAAGGCAACAAGCGTCTCCTCAGCATTCTGCGAAGAACCAGGCTCACAAAGGTCTTGACAAGAATGGTGGATGAAACCGAATTTCTTAGCGATTACGGCATCCGGGCGTTGTCTAAGGTGTATGAAGAAAATCCTTTCAGATTTACAGTCCATGACCAGGAGCACGTGGTTTATTACACGCCAGCAGAGAGCGACAGCCGGATGTTTGGTGGCAACAGCAACTGGCGCGGACCGATTTGGTTTCCGATTAACTTCCTCATTGTCGAGAGTTTACAACGTTTTCATTTCTTTTTTGGTGATGCTTTTAAGATTGAATATCCCAAAGGAAGCGGCGTTCAAAAGAATCTGGAAGAAGTTTCCCGAGACATCAGCGACAGGCTATGCAAGATATTCCTAAAAGATGAAAACGGAAATCGGGCAGTCAATGGTGAGGCGGATAAATTTAATAAAGATCCTTATTTTAAAGATTACATTATGTTTTTCGAATATTTCCACGGCGACAATGGTCGGGGCGTCGGCGCTTCCCACCAGACCGGCTGGACTTCTACGGTGGCGAAGCTGATTCAGCCAAGGTTGAAGAATAGATAGAATGATGAAAATGAAAACCGTATCAGATTTGATATGATTTTTTATTGAATTTTACGCTACAACTTCACCATTTACGCTCACTTCATAGGAAATTTCCACGTCGGGAGCCAGCGTCTTGGAAACCGAGCAATATTTTTCGAAAGATAATTCTGCCGCTTTCTTAGCTTTTTTCGGATCGATATTTCCCTGAAGGAAGAAACTTACTTTTATGGTTTTGAATGGCTTAGCTTCATCTACCTGAACTCTTTCGCCTTCTACTTCGGCAGTAAAAGAATCTATTGGCTGGCGCTGCTTTTTCAGGATCGAAACCACGTCGATTCCGCTACATCCCGCAACCGCCATGAGTAAAGATTGCATGGGCGAAACACCTTTCGCGCCGGGTAAAGTAGTATTGTCTAATAAAATCGAATTTCCTTGCTCATTGGTACATTCGAACAAAAAATCGTCGTTCAGACGGTTAAGTTTTATCTTCATCTTTCTTTTAAATTAAATTCAAATTTACAAAATCAAATCAGGATAATTTATTTTTTTAGTTTTAATAATCCTGCCATTCTGTCACAATATTTTGTATCTTTGCAAACTAACTTATCCTTAGAATTTATTCTAAAAATCTTACTTTTAAAATCTAATTTCTTACAAAAGTGCAGGAAAAATATATAGACGAAACCAAACAAGGCGAAGCTGTGGCGATCGCAGAGAAACCGGAGAACGGCAAAAAACTGTTCCTGGAAAGCTACGGTTGCCAGATGAACTTCTCCGATTCCGAGATTGTGGCATCCATTCTCAGCGAGCAAGGTTACAATACCACTTTGAATGTGGAAGAAGCCGATTTGATTTTATTAAATACCTGCTCCATCCGCGAAAAAGCCGAGCAAACGGTGAGAATGCGCCTCGCACAATTCAAAAAACTAAAAAAACAACGCCCAAATATAACGGTTGGCGTTCTCGGCTGTATGGCAGAAAGGTTGAAAACCAAATTCTTAGACGAGGAACAACTCGTGGATTTGGTGGTAGGTCCAGATGCTTATCGAGATCTGCCCAATCTTCTTAAAGAAACCGACGACGGTAGAGATGCCATTAATGTAATCCTCTCAAAAGAAGAGACTTACGCCGATATTAATCCTGTTCGTTTGGGCGGAAATGGCGTTACGGCTTTTGTGACGATTACCCGAGGTTGCGATAATATGTGTACGTTTTGCGTGGTTCCATTTACGAGAGGTCGTGAAAGAAGTCGCGATCCGCACTCGATTATTGAAGAATGTAAAAGTCTTTGGGAAAATGGTTACAAAGAAATCACGCTTCTCGGCCAAAACGTCGATTCCTATCTTTGGTACGGCGGCGGACCGAAAAAAGATTTTGCCAAAGCCTCAGAAATGCAGAAACTGACTGCTATTAATTTTGCGCAGTTGCTTGATATGGTAGCCGTTGCAGTTCCAAAAATGAGAATCAGATTCTCGACGTCCAATCCGCACGAGATGACGGAGGAGGTTTTCCGAATGATTGCAAAGCACGATAATATCTGTAAATACGTGCATCTTCCCGTTCAAAGCGGAAGCGACAGGATTCTTCAGTTGATGAATCGCCAGCACACGCGTCAGGAATATTTGGAATTAATAAAAAAAGGAAAAGAAATCGTTCCCGATATTTCGTTTTCGCACGATATGATCGTCGGATTTTGTACCGAAACGGAAGATGATCATCAACTTACTTTATCATTAATGAGAGAAGTGGAGTACGATTACGGCTATATGTTTGCGTACAGCGAACGGCCGGGAACGCCGGCTCACAAGAAACTGGAAGACGATATTCCGGCGGATGTAAAGCAGCGTCGGTTATCAGAAGTAATTGCGCTGCAGGGCGAACTCTCTCGAAAAAGAATGCAAGAATACGTTGGCAGAGTTCACGAAATCTTGATTGAAGGCACTTCCAAAAAGAATGAAAACCAATGGAAAGGACGAAATTCTCAAAATGCCGTTTGCGTTTTCGATAAATTGGATGGGCAGAAAATCGGCGACTTGGTCTCTGTTTTCGTTCACGGCAACACGCAAGGAACGCTTTTGGGGGAAACGGTTTAGATCCAAACTTCATTTCACAAAACAATGAGCAATCTGCCATCAAAAGAACTTCTTCAAAACATTTCCGATTTATTGGAAAATGCCAGAAAAAAAGTTGCTGTTGCTGTAAATCAGGCGATGGTTCTGACTTATTTTGAGATCGGAAGAATGATTGTAGAAGATGAACAAAAGGGCGAAAACCGGGCAGAGTATGGGAAAGCCTTACTCAAAGATTTGGCAGTTCATCTAACGAAAAAGTTTGGAAAAGGGTTTTCCGAAACCAATCTAAAACAAATGAGATCTTTTTATTTGTCGTACTCAACTGGTCAGACGGCCTCTGACGAATTCAAAAAAATAGGTCAGACACTGTCTGCTGAATCTGAAAATTTAAAATTAGAAACCCCAAAAACTTCGGATAATAATTTCAATCTTTCTTGGTCTCATTATCTTAAATTGATGAGAATCAAAGACTTGAATGAAAGAAAATTCTACGAGATTGAATCATTTAAAAACAATTGGAGTTTGCGGGAATTGCAACGTCAGTACGATTCTGCCTTGTATTCCCGATTGGCTTTAAGCAAAAATAAAGAAGAAATACTTCGGCTTGCCGAAAAAGGACAGGTTTTTGAGAAACCAAAGGACGTTATAAAAGATCCCTATATTTTAGAATTTCTTGGATTGCAGGAAAAGCCAAATTATTCCGAAAGCGACTTGGAAAACGGTTTGATTGATAAATTAGAACATTTTCTTTTGGAATTAGGAACAGGTTTTACATTTGTAGCAAGACAAAACCGAATTACGTTTGACGAGAAACATTTCAAAATAGATTTGGTTTTTTACAACAGAATTCTGAAATGTTTTGTTTTAATCGATTTAAAAATTGGGGAGCTGAAACATCAGGATATTGGTCAAATGCAGATGTATGTCAACTATTACGACCGTGAAGTTCGTTTGGAAGATGAAAACAAAACGATCGGTATTATTCTCTGTCAGGATAAAAGTGAAGCTTTGGTAAAATACACATTACCGGAAGATAACGAACAGATTTTCGCCAGTAAATACTTGACGATTTTGCCGACCCAAGAAGATTTTATTAAAATTTTAGAAGAAAATTAGACTCAATTATTATCCTTAATGCAAAACCTACAATCCATCAAAAATCAACTTTTCGAAAAGTATCTTGAAAATGTACAAGATATTCAAGACAAATTTGATCGATTGAAAGAGGCCGATATTTCTACAGTGAATTTCAGAAGCATGGTTTCTGCAAAATGAAAAAATGTACTATCAAAACCATCAAAATTATTATCAAAAATATAAGACAATTTGGCTTGGAATATGAAACTTTGGATGACGGAAAATCATTAGACTTTCTTTTGATGTTACCAAATTCATTGCAATTCTGAGCATTAAAATCAAAATTAATATGGCAGACTTACAATCCATAAAAGCACGATTCGGAATTATCGGAAATTTCCCGGCGCTTAACCGCGCTTTGGAAAAGGCAATCCAAGTGGCACCAACCGATATTTCGGTTTTAGTAATGGGAGAAAGTGGCGTTGGGAAAGAGTTTATCCCGAAAATCATCCACGCAGAATCCAGAAGAAAACACCAGCCCTACATCGTCGTAAACTGTGGCGCAATCCCGGAAGGAACGATCGATTCCGAACTTTTTGGTCACGAGAAAGGCGCTTTCACAGGCGCAACTTCTACCCGAAAAGGTTATTTCGAAGTCGCAGATGGCGGAACTATTTTCCTCGATGAAGTTGGTGAATTGCCACTTCAGACCCAAGTTCGTTTGTTGAGAGTCTTGGAAAGTGGCGAGTTTATGAAAGTGGGCTCGTCGCAGGTTCAAAAAACCAATGTGAGAATCGTGGCGGCAACCAATGTGAATATGATGAAAGCCATTCAAGACAATCGTTTTCGGGAAGATTTGTATTATCGTCTCAACACGGTTCAGATCGATATGCCGCCACTTCGGGAGAGAAAGGGCGACATCCATCTGCTATTCCGAAAATTTGCAATAGATTTTGCCGAGAAATACAGAATGCCGGAACTGAAATTGACCGATGATGCTGTTCAATATTTAGAAAATTATCCGTTCCCCGGAAACGTGCGCCAGCTCCGAAATTTGGTAGAGCAGATGACCGTCGTAGAGCAAAATCGGGAAGTCAATGCTGCCAAACTGGAAGAATATATCCCGATGAACGCCAATCTGCCGGCTGTGGTGCAAAAAAACGGATTAAACGGGCAAAACTCGGATTTCAGTTCGGAACGCGATATTATGTACAAAATCCTTTTTGACATGCGAAACGATATTAATGATTTAAAATCCTTAACTTCGGAACTGATAAAAAATAGAGGTAATTCGGATCTAAGTCTGCAGGAAAAAAACCTGATCAACCGGATTTATACACCGGAAACTCCGGCGGCGGCAAGTCCCAATTCTTTGCTTTATTTTGAAAATAATCGGAATCCGATTCATCATCCGACGATGGTTCCCGAAAATGAAGACCAGTACAACGAAGTAGAAGATATCGAACTTGAAGAAAGTCAACCGGAATCTTTGTCGCTCCAAAATAACGAAAAAGAGCTGATTATTAAAGCATTGGAAAAACACAAGGGCAGAAGAAACAAAGCGGCGGACGAATTGGGAATTTCGCAAAGAACGCTTTACAGAAAAATAAAACAATATAATCTCGAAGAATAATGCGAGTACAGCTAAAACCAAGAAAAGTTGATTTCAAATTCAGCCAATATATCAGCCAAGGATTTGAACTCCTGAAGGGTAATTTTATATCTGTTTTTTGCGCGCAATATTTTGCGTTCGCAGATGGTATTTCCCAAATCGAAAATGGAGGGGAGTTGCCAACTTATTAGTTTTATGTATGAAGATAATGGTTTGGAAAAAGTTAAAAAATAAAATTTCATTGAAAACTTTTGGATTTTTGCTCGTTTCTTGTCTCCTAAGTTCGTGTTACAGTTTCACGGGATCCTCTCTCAGTCCGGAGATGAAAACCGTGAAGATCAACACGTTTCCGAATAACGCGGCGAACAATCTCCCAACTTTGAGCCAGGAATTCACCGTAGCATTGCAAAACCGATTCCTACAAAGAACAACCCTGAAAGGTGCCGTAGAAAATCCCGATCTGCTGATAGAAGGCGAAATCACGGATTACAACATCACACCCACCAGCATTGGTAGTCCTACTACCACCACGCAGGGAACTACGATAGAAGCCATGCAAAATAAACTCACAATCACCGTAAAAGTGCATTACGAAAACAAAATAGATCCCTCCCTGAACTTCGACAGAACCTACAGCGACGAAGCCGTTTTCAACAGTGATCTGGATCTCAACACCATCGAAACAGCGCAGGTCAAAATCGTAAACGAAAGAATCATCAACAAAATTTATAACGACATCGTGGCCAACTGGTAAAGGTATGAATATTAGAGTTTTAGAATTATTAAGAAATCCAAAAATCATCACCGAATCTGACCTGAAAATTTTGGAATCGGAGGCGGAAAAAATGCCGTATGCGCAAAGTATCCGCGCGCTTTATCTGTACGGGATCAATCGCTATCATCCGGAAAATTATAAAGAAAACCTTTATGTAACCGCCGCCTACACTACGGATAAAAAAATTCTATATCAGTTCATCAATTCTGAACAAAAAGCTGCTAAGGAAATAAAATCTTCTCACCAAAAATTGGAGCAAGGAGATGAAAATCAAATAATTAATGAACAAACAACGGCTGAAAATATCATCGAAAGAGTGGAAACCCAGTCCAAAACTGTCGAAGACGCATCGGTTGTTTTAAATAAATTCGATATCAGCAAAATTATTGCGACCGAAGAAGCAGAAGCAAAACCGGAATTTATCGTCGTCGATGGTCAAAAAAACCGTTTGCTCTACGAAGGTGAAGAAAACTTTCTCCAAGAAAAATTGGCCGAAATAGACGTAGAAACCACTAAGGAATTAGGCGTCATTACTATAAAAGATGATTTGGAAAATCAAGAAAATCTCATTGCTCCGGATGATAACAGTTCGGAAGAAACAATTGTCGAGAATAACGAAGCTGAAAATATCTCAGAAGCCGCTGAAAATCCTATGTCTGAAGTAGAAACCAAAAAACAAGTACCTGAAGAAGATTCTTCGGCAGATATCAGTTTTGCAAGCATCGATGATTTTCTGCCACAAGTCAAATTTTCGGTTCCGAAAAACCATTCGGATCATCTGAATCCGCCAAAACAAGAAAGCAAAAAATCCGAAATTGCAGACAAAGAAAAACCGACATCGACTTCTCAAAACCGTGCGCCAAAAGTTACGGAAACATCTGATAATGAAGATGAGAAAAACAAAATCACCTTCGAAAATACACAGACTTTCGAAATCTCAAAATCCGAAAAAGCTGTTGCGAATGATTTACTTTCCGTTTCAGAACAACCTTCTACTTGGAGACCAATGTCTTTTTCCAACAATACGCCCGATGCCTTGATCGACCAATCGACTGAAAAGGAAAAATCAATTCCTAACTCAAAAACTGAAATCCCGATTTCTCAAAAAGAACAAAAAAAAGAAATTCCTACCATCGGAGAAAAAACGAATCAGAAAGAAGAGAGCAACGTTGGGTCTTTCATCAATACGTGGCAAAATTGGCTCAAAATAGAACGACAGAAACCGGCAGAACCCGCTGAAAAAACAACCGTCGCAAAAGAAAAAATTATTGACCAATTCATCGAGAAAAACCCAAAAATATCACAACTGAAAGATGAGGTCAACTTTGTTGTAAAAGAGAAAAAGGACGACATCTCGCATCTGATGACCGAGACGCTGGCAAAACTGTACGTAGAGCAAAAACTCTATTCCAAAGCCATCAAAGCCTATGAAGCGCTTTCCGAAAAACATCCGGAAAAAGCAGATTATTATCAACAAAAAATCTTGGAAGTCAAGGAAATCAGAAAATCATAGTGCAACCCTTGAACTTTAAAAATGATCTTGTTTTTTGATAGTGCATCCAGAAAAGTCCCGAAGGGACGGTTTATTAAAGGATAGGACGCAATCCTATCGATTAAAATTATCGGTTAAAAGTTGAGCCAAGAACAAGGACAGGATGCAGTCCTTTATCTATGTAAATGCGAATCCAGAAAGTCCCGAAGGGACGGTTTATTAAAGGATAGGATGCAATCCTATCGATTAAAAATTCGGTTAAATTGAGCCAAGAACAAGGATAGGCAGTCCTTTATTTATCTAAATGCGAATCCAGAAAGTCCCGAAGGGACGGCTTATTAAAGGATATGACGCAATCCTATCGATTAAAAATATCGGTTAAATTTAGCCAAGAACAAGGATAGGATGCAGTCCTTTATCTACGTAAATGCGAATCCAGAAAGTCCCGAAGGGACGGTTTATTAAAGGGTAGGATGCAATCCTATCGATTAAAAATTCGGTTAAATTGAGCCAAGAACAAGGATAGGCAGTCCTTTATTTATCTTAATGCGAATCCAGAAAAGTCCCGAAGGGACGGCTTATTAAAGGATAGGACGCAATCCTATCGGTTAAAAATATCGATTAAAATCGAAAGACGAAAAATACCGATTACAAAAATCCGCTCTGACATTTTCGGAACGGATTTGTTTATTTCAGTTCGATAGGGTTGTTCCTACTTTTTATATCGGCTTCCATTCGTTTCTGCATTTCCTGCATCTGCTTTGGATCTATCGCTGATCTGCCGGCACCGCCTCCGCCCGACATTCTCATCGGAGGTGCAATTCCGCCACCTTGCGCATTGAAAAAAGACATCGGATCTTTCTGGAATTTCTTCTCCAGATCGGTGTATTTGTTTTTTGGAATCGTGATGTATTGCCCTCGCGATTGTGGCTGCTGGATTTCCGCAATTTTTTTGGTCTGCATCAGGTCAAATGAGTAATCGCCTTTTGCATCCTGCGCTTTCACAATCAGTCCCGGCAAGCCGCCGAATTTGTACGGTCCATCTTGCAAAGGAATTTGTGGCGTAAACCACGCGTACCAAGTTCTTCCGCCATATTTCGTCTCTGCTTTTTGGGTATTGTAATCCCCGATTTTCATGGTTTCTGGCAATATTTTCCAAGCAAAGGCAGGCGTTTCGTTGTAAGAATATTGATCTCTTCCGATTCTTGATTTGTACACCAAAGTTTGGTTGGTCAAGTCTTTCTCGATGGTAAATAGCAGATTGCTTCTCAGATTCTGCATTTGGCTTCTGTCAAAAGTTTTGGTGGCTCGCATTCTTGCCATTACCGAATCTCTTTTCAAAGTATTTTCTGCGTAGAAAAAAGATTTTTTTCCATCTGTGTCTAGGTAGGCCAGCTCGGTTTTTTTCTCCGCAGAGGTAGAGTCCGGAGTTGCGGTAACTTGATAGACAAATCTTGTGCTTTGTTGCGCCATTGCGAGTGGCATCGCCAGTAGGCTTATTATTTTTAAAATTTTCATATTCATATTTATTGTTTAGTTCGATTATTTATTGCTTAATTCGATTGGATTGCTATTCCCGATATTCATCAGATTGGCATTCTTGCCGACCGATTGCTCCAAAGGATTCCCCGGTTGCAGATTGGGTTGGCCTCCGATTATGTCGTTGGGCATTCCACCGTTCATACCGGGTTGTGCGCCAAATCCGCCATTCATCGTGCCATTCCTCTGATTCATTCTGTTGAAGCTGTCAAAATTAATCTCGGAATCCTTATTTTTTACCATTTCCATTCTTACCGATGCCTTGTCGCCTCGGAAATTAATTCTCGTTGATTTTCTTGCATCCGGTTTGATGCTTTCAGAAAAAGAATTAGGAATGGTAATTTTCTTCACAAAACTGAAGCGGTAGTCGCCTTTGTCGTCTTCCAATTTCAAAATTAATCCGGGAAGCCCTAAGAATTTGTATGGTCCGTCGGGGATTTTAATTTCAGGAGCAAACCACGCCGTCCAATTTCTCCCACCGAATGTCATCGTTGCTTTTTGAACTTTATAATGATTAAACTCCGCCGTTTGGGGAGAAATATCCCAGTCCATTTTTCTGTCTTCCTGATAGTAAACTTGTTTGGAGCCGATATTTTCTACCATTTGTACAGATCTGTCTTCCAAATTTTTGATAATGAAGTAGTCGAAAAAAGTAGGCTGGATGGATTTTCCATTGGGCATCTTTGGGAAGGCAGACTTGTCCTTTTTTGACTTTTTAACCTCGGTATTCTCCTGTTGTCTCAAAACCGTTCTCAAAGAATCTTGTAGCAATTTACTTTCGCTTATGAACAGAGATTGATTGCCTTTGATATCCAGATAGGTGGTTTCTACCTTCATATTTACCAGATTGATTGTGTCCGGATTCACCTCCGTTTGGTAAATGTAGCGATCCGTTTGGCTCATAACTTTTCCAAAACAAAACAAGGTAACGAACAGAAAAAATAACTTCTTCATAATATAAAACTGATGGTTTGATGAGCAAATTCAGACAAAGTTAATTATTAGAAATAGTAGAATCAGCAATTAGTTTTTTTTGACACAATTTTAACATTAAAAGCATAGCATAGAAAGCCATAATTGAAGCTCCTTAAAAATTATCAAAATAGATAGCGTCGATTTGAAATTGCAGAAATTAGTTCGTACTTTTGTATTCTCAAATCATTCTAAATAAAAATAATGATAAAAGTAAGCGATCAGGCAAAATCAAAAGTGGCTCAGCTAATGACCGAAGAAGGATTTAACCCTGAAACAGATTATATAAGAGTAGGCGTGAAATCCGGCGGATGTTCCGGCTTGGAGTACGTTCTCAAGTTTGACAATGTAAAAAACGAAACCGACCAAGTCTTTGAAGACAATGGCCTTAAGGTGATCGTGGAAAAAAAATCCATTCTGTACTTGGCGGGAACTACGCTCGAATATTCCGGCGGCCTGAATGGAAAAGGGTTTGTTTTCAATAATCCCAACGCGGCCAGAACTTGTGGTTGCGGCGAAAGTTTTAGTTTGTAGTATGAACTGAATCAAATTTTCAAGAACATTTGCTTTTCTTAAGTCTTGTTGTACTTAGAAAAGAAATAAATTTTAAAATCTTAGCGCATTTGGCGTTAAAAATAAAATGGCAAAATATACCGAAGACGATTTACGCGTCGATCTCGAAAATAAAAAATACGAATTTGGCTGGGAAACGGACATCGAGTACGAAGATTTCCCAACGGGGCTGAATGAAGATATCGTGCGCGCTATTTCTGCAAAGAAGGAAGAACCCGAATGGATGACGGAATGGCGCCTGGAAGCCTTCCGCATCTGGCAAAAAATGACCGAACCGACTTGGGCCAACGTCAAGTATGAAAAACCGGATTTCCAAGCGATAAAATATTATGCGGCACCAAAAGCGAAACCGGAATTGGCAAGTTTGGACGAGGTAGATCCGGAATTGCTGGCGACATTTGCAAAACTGGGAATCAACATCGAGGAGCAAAAAAGACTTTCCGGAGTTGCTGTAGACATCGTGATGGATTCTGTCTCTGTAAAAACGACTTTCCAAGCAACCCTGATGGAAAAAGGGATTATCTTCTGTTCCATCTCCGAAGCCATTAAAAATCATCCCGACCTTGTAAAGAAATATCTTGGGAAAGTTGTTCCGAGAGGCGATAATTTCTATGCGGCACTCAACTCCGCTGTTTTTTCGGATGGCAGTTTTTGCTACATCCCGAAAGGCGTGCGATGCCCGATGGAATTGTCCACGTATTTCCGAATCAATCAGTCGGGATCGGGTCAGTTCGAGAGAACTTTGGTGATTGCCGATACAGGAAGTTATGTTTCGTATTTGGAAGGTTGCACAGCGCCCTCGAGAGATGAGAATCAGCTGCACGCCGCAGTTGTAGAACTGATTGCTTTGGATGATGCTGAAATCAAATATTCGACTGTTCAGAATTGGTATCCCGGCAATGAAGAAGGAATAGGTGGCGTTTTCAATTTCGTGACCAAGAGAGGGCTTTGCGAAAGAAATGCAAAAATCTCGTGGACTCAGGTAGAAACCGGTTCTGCGGTTACCTGGAAATATCCGTCTTGCATCTTGAAAGGTGATAATTCTATCGGAGAATTTTATTCGATAGCAGTTACCAATAATCATCAATATGCAGATACGGGAACCAAAATGATTCACATCGGAAAGAATACAAGATCCACTATTATTTCCAAAGGAATATCTGCCGGAAAATCCAATAATTCGTACCGCGGATTGGTGAAAGTAATGCCTACGGCAAAAGGCGCGCGTAATTTTTCGCAATGCGACTCATTATTGATGGGCAACGAATGCGGCGCACATACGTTTCCTTACATCGAGATCAAGGATCCGACGGCACAATTGGAACACGAGGCCACCACTTCGAAAATTGGGGAAGATCAGATTTTCTATTGCAACCAGCGAGGCATTGATACTGAAAGAGCTATCGCATTGATTGTCAATGGTTTCAGTCGAGAAGTATTGAACAAGCTCCCGATGGAATTTGCCATTGAAGCTCAAAAATTATTGGAAATTTCGCTGGAAGGAAGTGTGGGATAATATTATACATTAAGGAGTTAAGCGCATTTTAGAATTCTGGACTAAAAAAATTAAGGAATTGATAAATCAATTCTATTGAAGGCAGTGTGGAATAGTTATATAAAACATTAAGGAGTTAAGCGGATTTTAGAATTCTGAACTAAAAAAATTAAGGAATTGATAAATCAATTCTATTGAAGGCAGTGTGGAATAGTTATGTTAAACATTAAGGAGTTAAGCGGATTTTAGAATTCTGAACATAAAAAATTAAGGAATTGATAAATCAATTCTATTGAAGGCAGTGTGGAATAGTTATATTAAACATTAAGGAGTTAAGCGGATTTTAGAATTCTGAACATAAAAAATTAAGGAATTGATAAATCAATTCTATTGAAGGCAGTGTGGAATAGTTATATTAAACATTAAGGAGTTAAGTTGATTAGAATTCTGAACATAAAAAATTAAGGAATTGATAAATCAATTCTATTGAAGGAAATTAAATATGACTAAAGCCGAAGTAACTCAACTTTCTTATGACATCGTAGGGTGCGCAATCAAGGTTCATAAAGAACTAGGACCTGGATTATTGGAAAGTGTTTACGAAATCTGTTTGGCCTATGAATTAAAGAAAAATGGATTTATTGTTCGACAACAAATGACGACCAAAATCCATTACGACAAAATAGAATTTGAAACGCCCTTAAAAGTGGACTTGCTCGTGAATGACACAATTATCATAGAGATCAAAACTGTTGAAAAATTATTACCCGTTCATCAGGCTCAACTTATGACTTATATGAAAATTTTGAAAAAACCCCAAGGACTTTTGATTAATTTTTATACAGATAATATTACCAAATCAATGATTCCTTTAGTCAATGAATATTTTTCAAAACTGTCAGAGTGAAAATTGTACCATTCGAAATTCGGAAAAATAAAACACTTAAAAAACTTAATTTGAATCAATTTATTGATTTTCTTAATAAAGAAGTAACAGGAAAACATAAGCTTAAATCCTTAATGTTTTAAACTATTAACTGGAAAGTGGATCATTTATATTATTAAAAAATGTTAAAAATCAATAACTTACACGCCAAGCTGGAAGACGGCACGGAAATATTAAAAGGAATCAACCTGGAAGTCAAACCGGGCGAAGTTCACGCCATTATGGGACCGAATGGTGCCGGAAAATCAACACTTTCTTCTGTCATCGCAGGGAAAGAAGATTACGAAGTCACCGAAGGAAATATCCTTTTCGAAGGCCAAGATATCGCCGAAGATGCGCCGGAAGATCGGGCGCACAAAGGCATTTTCCTCTCGTTCCAATATCCGGTGGAGATTCCCGGCGTTTCCGTTACCAATTTCATCAAAGCAGCGCTAAACGAAACCAGAAAAGCAAACGGACTGGAAGATATGGGGACTAAAGAAATGCTCCGATTGTTCCGCGAAAAATCCGAACAACTGGGCATCAAAAAAGATTTCCTTTCGCGCTCACTCAACGAAGGTTTTTCCGGAGGCGAGAAGAAACGAAACGAAATCTTCCAAATGCTGATGCTGAACCCGAAGTTGGCAATCCTGGACGAGACCGATTCCGGTCTTGACATCGATGCTTTGAGAATTGTGGCAGATGGCGTGAACCATTTCAAAAATGAAAACAATGCGGTGCTTCTCATCACGCATTACCAAAGACTTTTGAATTACATTCAGCCCGATTTCGTACACGTTTTGGCAGATGGAAAAATAATTAAAACAGGCGACAAATCGCTGGCTCTGGAACTGGAGGAAAAAGGCTACGATTGGCTTTTAAACTAAATATAAATCTTCTAACAGATGCAAAATCAAACCATTACAATGGCTTTATTGGACCAAATCATCAATCAACATTCGGATTTTTTGGAAACCCTTCATCACCGATTTTTGGATAGAGAGAGAAAAACCGCTCTTGAGGTTTTCGCTTTGAAAGGCTTCCCAACCAAAAAAGACGAAGAATATAAATACACAAATTTGAAAGAGATTACGGAAAAAAATTACAATTTTTTCCCGACAGAAGAGCATCACATCTCGAGGGAGCATTTGGATGCACTTCATCTGGGTGAAGAAAATTTTGACCGAATCGTTTTCATCAACGGAAAGCTTCACAAAGAATTTTCTAAGCTCTCCATCGGAAACGCTGAGTTTCTTTCTTTTGATTTTGCTCTCAACGATCCGGCTCACAAGGAAGTTTTTGATTATTATTTCAACAAAATCGCCAACAAAGAGCTGGCTTTCACCAACTTGAATTCTGCTTACTGCCAATTCGGATTCTTCTTGAGAGTTCCTAAAAATGTCGTGATTGAGAAACCCATTCACGTTTTTTATCTGTCTCAAAATCAGGAAGAAAATACTTTTTACAACCCCAGGAACCTCTTGATCGTGGAAGAAGGCTCGAAAGTAGAAATCATCGAGAGCCATCATAACTTGGATGAGACTTTCGTCCTAACCAATTCTGTAACAGAGATTTTCACGGCGCAAAATGCAAAAACCGATTGGCACAAATTGCAGAATGACAACGACACTTCTTACCTCATTGATCACACATTTGCGAAGCAGGAAAGGGACAGCCTGACGACGGTGAACACTTTCTCCTTCGGTGGCAAATTGGTTCGTAACAATTTGGATTTCATTCACAACGGTGAAAATATCCATTCGTTTATGAACGGTATCACGATCATCGGGAAAGACCAATTGGTAGATCACCACACGGCTGTGCATCACAACACGCCAAACTGCGAATCTTACCAGAATTACAAAGGAATCTACAAGGATAAATCCCACGGCGTTTTTAACGGGAAAGTTTTTGTGAATAAAAACGCGCAGAAAACCAATGCTTATCAGCAAAATAACAACATTCTTCTGGACGAAGGCGCCAGCATCGATACCAAACCTCAGCTTGAGATTTTTGCCGATGATGTCAAATGTTCGCACGGCTGTACGGTTGGGCAACTGAACGAAGAGGCTATGTTTTATTTGAGAGCCAGGGGCATTTCTAAAAAAGAAGCCAGAGCGTTGCTGCTTTTTGCTTTTGCCAATGATGCGATGCAAAACATTGACATCGAAGCTTTGAAAGCCAAAATTTCTCAACTCATAGCCGAAAAGCTGGAAGTTCAAATGGAATTCTGAGACCAGCGGGCATCAATAAAACGAGTACTTTTAGAGAAACCGGTTGATTCGTAAAAAAATAGGTTTGATTTAAAGGCTTTATACCGGCTTTTTACAAGTCAAAAACGCTAGGACGCTTGGTAATAATGCAGTCTTTTACCCAAAGCATAAATGCCAATCCAAGGTAAAACAAGAAAAAAATACCGGCGGTTGCAAACGTAGAATAAATGAAGAATACACGTAGTTTGGAAACCGGGATTCCAAGCTTGGTGCCGTATCGGGTGAGCACGCCAAACCATTCTCTTTCCATATTGTGGCGCAGATTATTAAAAAATCGAGGCTCTTTCATTACAAAAATCTTGGTAATCTTTATTTATTTTTATGCTTCGCTTTTGAGAAGCTGAAAACCGATAGCGCAATTTAAGCATTTTTTCTGAGTGCAGAAAGTTTTGTAATGATAAAGAAAAGCCTGCGTCTGCAGGGCATTTCGGAATTCTACGCCTAAGTTTTTCCATTCGTCCAAAAGCGAATTCCTCTCGGGTTTCAACTGTTTATAAAATTCAAAAATATCATCTACGACTTCCGGATTGTGATTCTTCTGATAAAAATATTTCATCGGTAAAATCGCATTAATAATGATTAAATCAATGAAATCTTTGCTCAATAATTTTTGACTTTCAACCGGAGAAATCTTCCCAAAATTAAAATGATGATCCCAATATTCCGAAGCAGAAATATCGTCGAAAGTAGAATACAAATCATCAATGCTCTTCGCTGCAATAATTTTCGAAAATAAATTTGGCTGAGAATGATAGAGATTTGCCAATTGGGACAGCCGAATGGTGGGAAAGTTTGGAGGTCGAAGTTTGGAGAATTTGGGATGGACGGGAACTTGCTCCAAATTAAATTTGACTTTCAAAAAATCAAATTCGCGTTTCCAGACTGTCATCATTTCATCTTTTGGCTCATCGAGGAAGTTGCAAATCCCAAAAAATAAAGCTTCTAACTGAGTTTTGTTTTGTTTGATTTTTTGAATGACAGAAAAGTCCAAACTTTCACCTAATTGGAGAAAAATTTCGGCATTCACTTTCAATCCGAAGGTGTACGCCAGCTGCTGAAACAGAACCGCTTCGTAATTATTTTGATTTTTCTTTAATGACAATTCCAAAGATTCGGATTTGAAATCTAACTTCTTGAGCAAAACTTCTTCTTCGAAAAGCAAGGGAATTTTATCTTTGTCAAACAAATCTTCACAGGGAATAAACGAATGTTCTTTGCAAAGATTCTGATGTTTCTGAATCAAGGTTTCATCAATATAATCCTTGAGTTCCAAAGTCGGAATCTGCTGGTTTTCCAATTCCGGAATGTCACAATCATTGATGTAAACAACGTGAAGAATCAGATTGCCGAACTCGGGATTTCCGGAATGGTTGTGGAAAAACCAATCGGAAGCTTTGGTGTGAATCTCGATGTTTCCGGCGAAAATGATGTTGTCAATTTTAATTTTAGCAAACAGAAAATCCGGTCCAGAATTCTTATTCCATTCGCCAAACTCTAAGACTTCGATATTCTTTCCATCCACGGAAACAAAATCCAAACGCCTAAACTTCTTAAAATTCCAGAGATATTGCAATATTTCTTCATTCATTGGTGTGTTTGATTTTCGTTAAACAAAAACCTTTTCAAGTACGTGACTTCGAAAGAGTTAAGTTATAAAAAATATTTGAATACTTTAACACCAAAACTTAGAATTTAAATCAAAAATTTAACGCAACGTCCACCAAGATTCTTTTTAATTGTCGAAAATATTTTTAAGAATCGCAAAGGCGTAAAACTCAGCAAAGAAAAAAATAATATTTCAATTAATTGTTAAATGCTTTCTTTACAGCGAATTGCTCGCAGCCCGGCTTGATCGGAAATTTTTTTTGCTTCGACACAATTTCTATTTAAAATGAAATCGTCGGCAAAAAAGTTTGACTTCGTTGAACCATACCGCTTGGGTTTGGGAGTCGAAGACAGATAAAGCTGTCCAAATAAATTTAATTCCCAGCGTCAATCAACTTCGCTTCTTCAAAGTTCGCGATCGTATTTTCATACATATTGATGTAAAGCGGCAGGATATTTTTGAGGTCAAATTTCAAGGCTCGTGCTTTCGCATTTTTTTTCATCTGAGCCAGCAGATTTTCGTCGCTCAGGAGCTTGATGCAGTAATTGGACATTGCTTCCACATTCCCTACTTCTGCCAAAAAACCCGTCTCGCCTTGGATATTAACTTCCGGGATTCCGCCGGCGTTACTGCTGATCACAGGTGTTTTTGCGGCCATAGCTTCCAAGGCTGCCAGTCCAAAACTTTCTTGCTCGGAAGGCAAAAGGAAGACGTCCGAAAGTTGTAAAATGCGATAAAGGTCATTCACTTTTCCGAGGAGTTTGATCTTCCCAATAAGGTCGGGATTATCCTGCATAAATTCAGAAATCTCCTCCATTTCGGGACCTTCGCCGATGATAATCAGTTTTGATTTTACTTTTTTTTGTACATTTTTAAAAATCTGGAGCACATCCTGAATTCGCTTGACGGGTCGGAGATTGGAAACGTGAATCAGGATTTTTTCGTCATCGGCGGCAAATTGTTCTCTTTGGCAAGTTTTGCAATCTTCAAAAGCCGAATTGTCAATAAAATTGGTAATCACCTGAATCTCTTTCTGAATATTGAAAAACTGGAGCGTGTCTTTTTTTAGGCTTTCGGAAACTGAAGTGATCGCATCACTTTGATTAATAGAGAATTCCACCGCGTGTTTGTAACTCGGATGTTGCCCAACCAAAGTAATATCTGTCCCGTGAAGCGTCGTTACCAAAGGCACATCTTTGTGTTCCGCCTTCAACATTTGCTTCGCTGTAAACGCTGCGTAAGCGTAAGGAATCGCATAATGTGCGTGCAAAATATCGAGTTTGTAAAGATTGACCACGCGATAAATCATCGATGACAACGCAATATCGTAAGGCTGATATTGGAAGAGCGGATATGTCTGAACATTCACTTTATGGAAGAAAATGTTCGGGTTGGTAACGTCCAACCGAGCCGGCAAAGCCGAACTTATGAAATGAACTTCGTAGCCTTTATCTGCCAGACTCATTCCTAATTCCGTTGCTACAATCCCACTTCCGCCGTATGTTGGGTAACAAAGTATGCCTATTTTCATTTTTTATATTTATTTTTTTAACCACAAAAGTGACAAAAGATTTATTTAAGAATATTGATGTCGTCTTAAAGAAGCACCATTTATTTTATAGGTTAAATCGGTCAAATAAGAATGTGTTATCATCTAACTAAATCAATTTTTGAAATCCTTAAAACTTTGTGACTTTTGTGGTTCAAATTTACTCAATTACGACCTTAGAATTTTTGGTTTCTGAACTATTTTTTCTATCAGTTTGATTTGATGAATTTTTTGCATCAAGATCCATTCCCATTCCATATTTCAAATTGTCATTGACCAAAACCGGAAGTCTTCCCCGGATTTTTGTTCGCCCCAAAACTGCGTTGGCTGTGGCTTTCATCGCATCGTCATTATTTTCGTAAGAAACTAAGACTGTGGAAACTGTGGAAATATCAATATCTTTCAAAGCATACGGACTTCCGAAAACGTCCAGAATCACAGTTTGATTTTTGCTTAAATCTGATAGAATCTTTTTACTTGAATCTGAAATTTTATAAGGTTTGTAAGCGCTGGAATTATCTTTGTGAAATCCAACAATCACTTTTGAATTGGCCGGAATTGAATTAATTTCGGAAACTTTTTTAAGAATTACAGTTGTTCCTGTATTCAATTGGTAGAGAAAAGTTACGTAATCGGCTTCTTCCAGAGGAACATAATAGTAAGTTTCTCTGCAATCCAGCGGCAACAATTTTTTATCATCTTTAATTAAAGTCAAAGCGTTGGCGTACATTTTCTGAACGATTTCGGAATGTGAAGCGTTATTCAAATCCTCATTAATATTTTCCGGATTGACATTGGAATATTTATCGAGACCAAGAAAATATTTGGTCAAAAGAATCTTTTTCACGCTTTCTTCGACTCTCTTTTGGGGAATTTCGCCGTCGTCGATCGCTTTCTGAATCAGCTTTTTGCCCGTTGCAACATCCTGCGAGAACAACATAATGTCATTCCCGGCTTTGAAAGCCATCGCATCCAATTCACCCGCCTGAAATTTATTGGCAACAGCGCCCATATTAAGCGCATCGGTAATAATCAAACCCTTGAAACCATATTTTTCTTTCAAAAGTCCAGTCACAATTTTCTTGGAAACCGAGGCCGGAATTCCTTTTTCATTTTCAAGACTTGGAACATAAAGATGCGCGACCATTACGCCGCCAATCCCTTTGTTCATCAACGCTTTGAAAGGCGCCAATTCAATTTTTTCCAGCCGTTCAATATTGTGAGAAACCACCGGCAAATCCAAATGAGAATCTTTGTCCGTGTCGCCGTGACCCGGGAAATGCTTGATCGCGGCCAGAATTTGATGATCTTGTAAACCATTGGAATAAGCTAAAGCAGAATTCACAACATTATCGACATCCGACCCGAAACTTCTATTCCCGATAATCGGGTTGTTGGGATTTGTATTGACGTCTACAACGGGCGCAAAATCCCAATTGATGCCCATTCTTTGGCAATCTTCAGCAATTTTGTAAGACATCTCGTAGATCAGATTTTTATCCTGAATTGCCCCCAAAGTGATGGCCCAAGGATATTTGTGCGCTTTTGCAATCCTTTGGAACACGCCCCATTCTGCATCCATCCCGATCATCAGCGGTACTTTTGATTTAGACTGGAACTCGTTTACCAAATTGATTTCCCGCTCGGCATCATCTTGCATCAAAATCAAACCGCCAATTTTGTCATTCAAAACGATATTTCGGATTTGGTTAATGTGCGCTTCATCTTTGTTGGTGTACAGCGCCACAATGAAAAGCTGACCCAATTTTTCATCTTGTGAAAGGGAATTGTAGGTTTGATCTACCCAATCATCAGCTTTCTTGAGATCCGATTTAGATAGATTTTTTGGCTGATATTGGCAAAAGAAATTTTGCGAAAAGAGAATTATAAAAAGCAGGCTTAACCTTTTCATTTTTTTGATATCTAAATTTTTAGAAATTTTTCCCCTTAGAAACTTGCCATAAAGATATTGAATCCTTGGAAAATGACTATTTTTGTGGTCTGTAATTTGTAAATGTAATAATAATGTAAATAAATTAAAACTTATGAAAAAGTTCTTTTCCCTTATGCTGTTGGTTTGTGCCGGCTGGTTTGCCTTTAGTTGCGATAATGACGATGACGACAATAATTATGTCGAAGTACAAGTGGATTATCCGACAGTTTATGACCTCAATGTCAATTTTTCTTTTAATACCACAGATGGATGGAATTACTATCAGAAATTTAATCAACCCTTATTAGATCAGGATTATGTAACCATTTTCCGACAAAGCGGAACCTCAAACGGAGCCATCGTATGGCAACAGATTCCCCGAACTTTGTATCTTGCAGAGGGCGAATTAGACTATGATTTTGATTTCACCAAATTCGATTTTCTAATCTATGCCGGAGGAACCTATGATCTAAGTACCACACCGCAATACCTGAACAATCAAAAATTCAGAGTGGTTCTGGTGCCGGCGGTTTTTGGCGGGAAACCGACCAACCTTGCCGACCTTTCCAAAATGTCTTATGAAGAAATCATTGCGAAATATAATATTGACGACAGCAAAGTAAAAACACTTTAATCATTCTTCCAATTAAAAATAAATTTGAAAACCGCTCGAATCTGCGGTTTTTTTTTCACGACTGAAAATAAATACTACTAAAATAGTATGAATTAAAGTTTTTATTTTTTAAATTTGTTGTCCATTAACCACAAAAAATAAAATTATGTCTATTAAACTTGGCGATACAGCGCCTAATTTCGATGCAGAAAGCAGCCTTGGAAAGATTAATTTCTACGATTATCTTGGGGATTCTTGGGGGATTTTGTTCTCGCACCCCGCAGATTATACCCCGGTTTGTACCACAGAATTGGGAAAGACGTCCCAGCTGAAGCCGGAATTTGACAAAAGAAATACGAAAGTCCTTGCACTAAGTGTCGATGGTGTCGAGAGTCACAAAGGTTGGATCTCGGATATTAATGAGACGCAAAATACAAATGTAGAATTCCCAATCATCGCCGATCCGGACAAAAAAATCTCCGAATTATACGACTTTATCCATCCGAATGCCAGCACATCTGCGACGGTAAGATCTTTGCTAATCATCGATCCCAATAAAAAAGTGAGATTGATAATTACTTATCCGGCCTCTACTGGAAGGAATTTTACCGAAATCTTGCGTGTTTTAGATTCTTTGCAATTGGTAGACAATTATGGCATTGCAACGCCGGTGGATTGGAAAGACGGCGATGACGTCATCGTGCCGCCTGCTATCTCCCCGGAAGATGCCGAGAAAAAATTCCCCAAAGGTGTAAAAGTCGTGAAACCTTATCTACGATATACACCGCAGCCCAACAAATGATTTTTCATAAAAAGATGGTCGAAACTCAGTTCCGGCCATTTTTTGTATCTCCTCCAAATTTACACGAAATCAATCAGCCAAGAACACATCTTTGGAATATTCTCCGTTAGCTCTGGGCATTTCAATCACGATATTTCCATTTTCAAAGTAACCGATGGTCGATTCGCCGGAACTTAGTTTGACTCGGAAAACATCAGATTTTGTAGTCGTTCGGAAGCTTGCAAATGGAACCGAACTCACGCCATCTATCAAGATAAACTGATTGCTGTCTATCTGGATTTTTTGGAAACTGGAGTTTCCGTTTCTGAATTTTTGTGCCGCTTTTATGGGAGCGGCCGCTTCGTTGGGTTTAGATTCCTGCGAGGTCTGCGTTGCTACTGCCGGCTTGTTCTGCTGTGCTATTCCGACGCTTTGTTCTTTGGGATTCGAGACGGGAATTTTGAGCAATGCCTGCTTCAGAGCATCCTGAAATCCGGGTTCAAATTCTTTAATCATACTGCTGCCTTTCTCGGTAACAAGAACTTGATTATTACAATCTTTGAACTGTAGGATTATTTTGTTTCGGAACATGCTTTTTTCATTCGATAGGTCTGCCGTCAGAACGGTGCAAGGATTTGTAAGCGCCTCTGTAGGCCAATCGGTTTTAGTTTCAGACAGGACGGTATATTTTTTTCCGGCCAAAGATTTTTGCATCATCGATCGCAGTCCGTAGGATCTATTTTCCTTAAAATCGTTGAACTCTGCGGGGATCAAGATGTATTTGTAATCGGATACAGTCTGACTTTTGATGATTATTATCAAAATAAGCGATAAAAAAGTGAAAAATTTTTTCATGATAAAACTTTAAATTATTTAATTTCGAAAACCTTGCATATCCAGTTTCAAAGAAAAGAAGTTGGAATAGAAATTGGAGCCGCCGATCCCGGAATTGGTAATTGCATAGTCCAAAGTTAAGCCTTTATATTTGATTCCGATCCCGCCGCTGGGCTGGAAAGATACTTTTCTCTTCAAGTCTTCAATATCGGAAACTGTTTGGAATCTGTTGACCCCTAATCGAATGAAAATCATGTCTTGGAAAACCAATTCGCCACCCGCATAAGGCGTGATACTCGCGAAATCGGTGGAAATAACGGCTGCTGTTTTTGCAAAATCGACATTAAGACCTACTTCGGGCAACAGTTTCAGATCCCGGTTGAGCTCATAAATGCGGCTGACTCCGAGGTTCAGTTTTGGCATCGTGATTTCCATCTTGTCCGTGGGTGCGGGGTTGAACTCTTCGCCATTCACAACGGCGGATAATTCCTTTTGATTAATAGTCCAGAAGTTGACCGTCGTAGTGGCATCTCGCAACATAAAACCGAGATTCCAATCGGTATCGGTGTGATAAATTGCGCCGAGGTCAAATCCAAATCCGTAGCCGCTGGCAAACTTTCCCACATTTCTGTAAACGACTTTCGCCGTCGCACCAAGATCTAATTTCTGATTGCCGTTGGGATGAAACCCGTACGAGAATAATGCAGCATAATCTGCCGTAGAGAAAGAACTGATTTTATCGTAATCGATATTACCTTCGGAATCAATAAGTTGGGTGGTATTAAGGATATTATCGACGCCTAATCTAACGACCGAAATGGCGAAAACACCGTTGTCATTATCCAAAGGTTTGGCGTAGGAAATGTAGTCGTACTTGGCGATAGACTCGAAATATTCTGCGTGCATCGCTGCCAGCTGCCAGTCGCGGTCGATCTTTACCAGTCCTGCCGGGTTCCACATCGGCGAATAGACATCATCTTGACTGGAAACCACAGCGCCTCCCATCGCAAGACCTCGGGCTCCTGCACCGATGTTCAGGAACTCGTTGGAATATTTTCTGATGATCTGGGCGTCAGAAAATGGGCATAACATAATGATGGATAAAAATAAAATTCTTTTCATTAATGTGTGGTTACAGAGGTTTTATTTCGGCAATAATCACCTCTTTTTGTTCCTCGCTTTGATTATTCCATTGACGACAATCGCGGCGATCATCACGAGGGAAGCACCATAAAAAACGGGACTCATCTGTTCTGATGCTCCAAAGATAAAAAAAGCAAAGATAATCCCGTAAACCGGCTCGAGATTGACCGTCAGAATGAGGGTAAACGGAGAAATAAACTTCATCAGTTTGACACTTTCTAACATTGGATAGGCGGTAAATACAGAAGCCAGCAGTAATATTAACGCAATATCGGCATAACTTATTTCGCTTACAGAAGAAATTTGTCCCGTCAGGAGCAAAAACAAACCGATTACTAAGCATCCGCCGCCGATTTCATAAAAAATAATATTTCCAGAGTTGGTTTTGCCGAACATTTTTCCGTTAAGAACTGAAAATATGGTTCCAAAAAGAGCGCACAAAATGCCGTAGAAGATTCCTTCTTTATACTTCAGTTCCGCATTGAAAATCAAAGACATACAGACTACAATAATAAGACCTATAATAACCTCTACCCAATCGGGCTTTCTGCGGTAGACCAAAGGTTCTGCGAACGCCGCAAACAAGGTGGATAAGGACAGACAAGACAAAGCGATTGATACGTTTGAAACCTTAATCGAGTGGAAAAAGAACAACCAGTGAAAGGCCATAATGGTTCCAATACCGATGAGCTGGAATAACAAAACTTTCGACACTTTGATGCTTTCTTTTTTTATCAATCTCAGATACAGATAAAGAAAAATTGCCGCAAACATCATTCGGTAAAAAACGAGAACTTGTGCATCGGCCGAAATCAGCTTTCCTAAAATCGCCGTGAAGCCCCATAAAAATACGATAAAATGCAGCCTCAGCAAATAAGAATTCTTCATTAGGAATATTGATTTTTCAGCGGCAAAATTAGGATAAAATCTGACAGATCCGAAGTCAGATAATCAATATTGGGACTGATGCTAAAACAAAAAATCCGTTCAGGATGCCGGAACGGATTATTGACAAAGCACTTATTAAAAATAACATCAACTAACTAAAAAATTATTCTATCGTAATTCTAAACGGCAAGCAAGCCAATATATTGTGCCGGAATCCTCAAAAATCAGAAATTACTGTTTCGCCCTTTTAATTATCTAAAATATTTTATCTTTACAACAAAGAAAATCCGATGGATATAGAGTTCAATAAAAGAGAAGATATCAACAAACTAAAATATTCCGACCTCAAAAAAATCTTGTCAAAAATCAAGATGGGTGGCGGCGAGAAGGCGCTGCAAAAACAACGCGATCAAGGGAAAATGACGGCACGAGAAAGATTGGAATATCTTTTTGATAAAAATACTGCGTCTATAGAAATTGGCGCTTTTGCGGGTTATGAAATGTACGAAGAGCACGGCGGATGCCCAGCCGGCGGCGTGGTGGTGATGATGGGTTATGTTTCTGGCAGACAGTGCATTGTGGTGGCCAACGACGCAACAGTGAAAGCGGGAGCGTGGTTTCCAATCACAGGGAAGAAGAATCTACGCGCCCAGGAAATTGCGATGGAAAACCGGTTGCCAATCATCTATCTTGTAGATTCAGCGGGAGTTTTCTTACCGATGCAGGACGAGATTTTTCCGGATAAAGAAATGTTCGGACGGATTTTTCGTAATAATGCCAAAATGAGTGCCTTGGGAATTGTTCAGATTTCGGCCATTATGGGAAGCTGCGTTGCCGGCGGCGCTTATCTCCCGGCGATGAGTGACGAAGCGATCATTGTGGACAAAACGGGAAGCATCTTCCTCGCAGGAAGTTATCTGGTAAAAGCTGCCATTGGCGAAAATATTGATAATGAAACACTTGGCGGCGCAACCACGCATTGCGAAATCTCCGGCGTAACCGATTATAAAGCAAAAAATGACCAAGATGCCTTGGACAGAATCAAAAAGATAATGAAGTCTCTCGGCGATTTTGAAAAAGCCGGATTCGACCGCATAGAAAGTGCGCCTCCGAAAGAAAATCCCGAGAATATTTTCGGAATAATGCCTGTCAACCGGTCCGAGCAATATGATACCTTGGAAATTATCAAATGTCTTGTGGACCATTCCGAATATGAGGAATACAAGCCCGATTACGGGAAAAGCATTATCTGTTGCAATGCTCGGGTGGACGGCTGGAGTGTCGGAATCGTTGCCAATCAAAGGAAAATGGTAAAAAGCGGCACCGGCGAGTTACAGTTCGGCGGGGTCATTTATTCGGATTCGGCGGACAAAGCGACCCGTTTTATTGCCAATTGCAACCAGCGGAAAATCCCATTGATCTTCCTGCAGGACGTCACAGGCTTTATGGTCGGATCCAAATCCGAGCAAGGCGGCATCATCAAAGACGGGGCAAAAATGGTAAATGCCGTTTCCAATTCTGTAGTTCCGAAATTTACGGTGATTATGGGAAATTCCTATGGTGCGGGGAATTACGCGATGTGCGGGAAGGCCTACGATCCTCGATTAATTGTCGCGTGGCCTTGGGCAGAACTTGCCGTTATGGGCGGTTCGCAAGCGGGAAAAGTTCTTCTCCAGATTCAGGAATCTGCACTTAAAAAGCAAGGGAAAGAGATTACGGAAGAAGATCGGAAAGAAATTCTCGATAAAATACTAAAAGACTACACGCGCCAAACGCAATCTACCTACGCTGCTGCAAGACTTTGGACGGATGCCATCATCAATCCTGTGGAAACCCGAAAATGGATCAGTATGGGAATTGAGGCGGCCAATCATTCGCCGATAACGGAAAAATTTAATCTCGGTGTGATCCAAGTTTGAACTTTCGGCCTTAAAATTTTGTTTTAGTTGTCCGCTATTTCTCCGACAATTTGCTTTCTGTGTTTTATGCCCCAGTCGGCAAGTGTTTCGATGACTTTCTTCAAAGTAAGACCATACTCCGTCAATTCATATTCTACGGTTATTGGCTGGGTTTGCAG
This sequence comes from Chryseobacterium sp. SC28, assembly GCF_003932955.1. Lineage (GTDB taxonomy): Bacteria > Bacteroidota > Bacteroidia > Flavobacteriales > Weeksellaceae > Epilithonimonas. The sequence goes on along the minus strand of NZ_QOVY01000001.1, from coordinate 8,208 downwards.
TACAGTTCTCTTCAGCAAATGATTAAATTCCAATTCTTTTAGTTCGCTACTGAGCATCTTAGCAGAGATGCCGTCGATCTCCTTTTGCAACTCCGAAAATCTCATTTTGTCATAGCACAGTGCCGCGATGATTTGGATTTTCCATCGGCCTTTCAGCACGTCCATTGTATCGTGAACGGCCATCAGATTGGTTTTGCAACATTTAATCTTCATTGGTTGTATTTTTTTAAGGCATTCACAAGTTATCCTATGATAATAAATGATGATTGTCTATTTTACAATTAATTGATTGTCAAATAAGTTACCGTTGGGTAATGATAACTTTTTGTAAGTCTATTACAAAAATAAACTTTCTTGACTTAAATTTGCAACACTAATTAAAAAAAATATAAAAAATGAGTTTGATAGATGACCTCAACTGGCGTTATGCTACGAAAAAAATGAATGGCGAACCCGTTCCTCAAGAAAAAGTAGATTACATTTTGGAAGCGGCGAGAATGGCGCCTTCATCCTCGGGCTTGCAACCTTATAAGGTATTTGTAATTACCAACAAAGAGTTGCGGGAACGAATAAAATCAATTGCCAACAACCAGTCTCAGCTTACCGATGGCTCTCATCTTTTGGTCTGGGCAGCGTGGGATGGCTATTCGCTCAGCAGAATCGGTGAGGTGTTCGAGAAGACAACGCAAGAAAGAGGACTTCCGAGTAGCGTGATGGATGATTACAAAAACAGCTTGTGGAGCATGTACGAACCCTTGAGCAAAGAATGGCAGGCAGCACACGCTGCAAAGCAAGCTTACATCTCTTTCGGGATGGCCATAGCGGCAGCGGCGGAGCAAAAAGTAGATGCGACGCCAATGGAGGGCTTTGACAATCAAGCACTTGATGAAATCCTTGGTCTTCCCGAAAAAGGTTTGAAGAGTGTAGTGATTCTCCCTTTAGGTTATCGGGACATCGGCGGAGACTGGCTGGTAAACCTCAAAAAATACAGAACGCCGAAAGAAGAATTCGTCATAGAAATAAAATAGTAGAAGTGTCCCTAAATTGGGACATTTTTTTTGGATTATATTTTAAATAGCTCTGACAATGAACAAAAATTTTACAAAATTTTGAATTGGTATCATTCAATACAACTGAAAAAATGTATTTTTGCCAAAAATTTTATGAATAAATCTCTCTTTTTATTATCGCTTCTTTCGGCATCGTTTTGCAATGCGCAATTAGAGGTGAAAGTACTTGACATTATTGCAAATCAAGTGGTATACGACTCTAACGCAAAAAAAATCTATGCCAGCATTCCCAGTGCAAATGGCGCTAACGGAAACAGCATTGGTATCATAGATCCGGTAACACAGACGCTCGAAAGTACTTACTTCATTGGTAGCGAGCCAAGCGTTTTGGCAATTTCTGATAACAACCAATACCTTTATGTGGGTTTTGAAACGGCATCATTGGTAAGACGATGGGACATCGCAAGCAAGTCTTTAAATTTGCAGTTTTCGCTGGGTGCAGATCCCTCTCTTGGACCTTTTTTTGTGGAAGATATGGAGGTGATGCCGGGAAATCCCAATACAATCGCTATTTCTAGAAGAAATATTGGTTTTTCTCCAAAGCACGAAGGGGTGGCCATCTATGACAACGATGTTCTAAGACCAACTACGACCCAAGATCATACGGGCAGCAATAGAATCGAGTTTGCAAGCAATAATCAACTGTGGGGTTATAATAACGAATCGACTGAGTTTGGTTTAAGAAAAATTAACGTTACAGCCTCCGGAGCGGTGCAAGGAGCCGTCTATGCTCATCTTTTTTCAGATTTTGGTATTGATTTTATAAGAGAAAGTAACTTTTTATATTCTACAGACGGGAAAGTGGTGGATACTTCTACGGGAACGCCATTTCTTCTGGGTCAGTTTCTCAACACAGTAGGCGCCAACGCTTTTGATTCTGCAACCCAATCGGTGGCGTATGCAAGTTATGAGTATTCTACGAATGCCATCACTTTCAAAAGATTTAATCCAAACACCTTCCTCCTGAAAGACAGCACGCCTATTCCAAATGTTTTTGGATCCACGGAATCTATGACCTCTTGTGGAGCTGGATGTTATGCTTTTACAACTTATAATTATAATTACAGCACATCGGTTACATCAGGAAAGATTGTTATCGTAAAAGACAAATCACTCACCGTAGAGAATCTCCTTAAACCCAGCAAAATCACGGTTTATCCTAATCCTGCATCAGACTATCTGAAAATCGATACAGATAAACAATTCTTAGAAATTAAACTGGTGGATTACTCTGGCAAAATCATAAAAAGTTTTAATGCTTCTGATAGAGAATTCAATCTTTCGAACATCTCCGGCGGAAACTATTTGTTGATGATGACCGATATCAATGGAAACAAAACGAGCGAGAAAATAACGAAGAAATAACTATTTTGAGGCCATATAATTGAAGGAAAGTTATTTTATCAAATCATTTGCGTCAATAATAAAGCATTAAATTATACTTCTTTCGACCTGAAATTTCAGGTCGATATTGTTTTTTAGTAAGAATGATTTTGAAACTATAAAATCTAATTCTATTTTAATATCCCAACAGCTTCAAAACATCTTCGGGCTTTTGCTCCTCGCGGAACAGCTCATAGGTGAAGTTGCCGTCTTTGTCCTTGTCTATCAAAATATGTTTGGGTTGGGGCATCAAACAGTGATGCACGCCGCCGTAACCGCCAATCGTCTCCTGATAAGCTCCAGTATGGAAAAATCCGATATACATTGGCTTTGTATCGTTGTAAACGGGCAGATAAATCGCATTCGTGTGCTGCTCAGAATTGTAGTAATCGTCTGAATCACAAGTCAATCCGCCCAAGAAAACCCGCTCGTAAGAATCTTCCCATCGGTTAAGCGGCAGCATTATGAAGTGCCGGGAAATGGCCCAAGTATCGGGCAAAGTGGTCATAAAAGACGAATCAATCATATTCCATTTTTCCCTGTCGTTTTGGCGTTTTTGAGAAATGATTTTATAAAGATGACCACCACTTTCGCCCACGGTGAAACTTCCGAATTCGGTATAAATATTTGGTTCTTCAACGCCTTCTTCCTCGCAGAATTTTTTGATTTGAGAGACAATTTCGTTCACCATATATTGATAGTCGTAATCGAAATTGAGCGAGGTTTTGATGGGGAAGCCGCCGCCGATATTAAGCGAATCCACTTCGGGCGCAATTTTTTTCAGGCGTGCGTAAACCCGCAGACATTTGTACAGCTCGTTCCAATAATAAGCCGTGTCCTTGATGCCGGTATTGATAAAAAAGTGAAGCATTTTCAGCCGAGCATTGGGATGTTCCGCAATTTTCTGGCTGTAATATGGGATGATGTCTTTGTATCCAATTCCCAATCTGGAGGTGTAAAATTCAAATTTTGGTTCTTCCTCTGCTGCGATTCTGATTCCTATGTCGAAAGTCCTGTCGATGCTTTCTGTCAGCTTATCAAGCTCTCGATAATTATCAAGAATGGGCGTAATATTCTCGAAGCCGCTGTTGATCAAATCCGAAATTTTTTCCAAATAATCGTCGGTTTTGAAGCCGTTGCAGATTACTTCAATGGTTTTATCTACTTTTCCTTTGTTGTAAAGGGCTTTTACAATGTCCATATCATAGGCAGAGGAGGTTTCCACACTAATGTCATTTTTCAGCGCCTCTTCTAATACGAAGGCGAAATGGCTGGATTTCGTGCAGTAGCAATATCTGTAAGTTTTCCGGTAATCGTTCTTTTCAAAAGCTTCTTTGAACCAGAACTTTGCTCTTTCAATATTCTGAGATATCTTCGGTAAATAATTGAATTTCAGCGGTGTCCCGAATTTTTCGACCACCTCCATCATATCGATATTGTGAAATTTCAGATGATTTTCTTCCACGTCGAATTCTTCTGTTGGGAAATAGAAGGTTTGGTCAATCAGTTCAGAATATTTTATTTTCATTTTCGGCTAAAAAATGTTAATTTGTTTTACGGGTACAAAAATGATTAAAAAAAGTGGATTTCTACGTTAATAAATCCATAAAAAATCGATGCGGTATTTTGCCGTCAATATGCGAATATTATTGTGAAACCACAAAGTTGCAAAGCTTGAAAATTTGTCGAACCGGTTTAAATATTGGATTAAGATAAGTATTTTGGAGAAATCTTTTTTGCTTTTGGAAAATCTTTTTATTTACCAACAAAAATCAGCAAATCGCCTTCTTTATATTGGATCGAAACTTCCAGATGCTCCGCAACATTTCGGGTTCCGATTCTTTCGCCAAGTATCAGATCTTCGTTGTATAATGGCCATTTCAGTCCTTTGGTTTCGATGCTTTTTGCCACAGGGAAAGGGATTAATGAAATCATTTTGTCTTTGACACCAGAGATTGAGAACTCCTTTGGTATGAAATAGTAAGATGAATAAGCATCAAAAAAGCGAATATTCAGTTTGTCTTTGAAGAAAAAAGCGACGCTGAGGTTTCCGAGAAAATGATCTTGTTCCGCGCCACTTGGGCCGAAAATATCCACGTTTTTTATACCTTTTTCCAGCATGAGTTCCAAGGCTTTGTGAAAATCGGTTTTGTTCTGATCGGGTGTTTTGAGGATGTCAAAATCTTCATTCCGAGCTTGTTGAAGAATCTCTTCTTCTATGTCGTGAGAATCGAAATCTCCTGAAATAAAAGTCAGTTTCTCGAAAGGAAACTTTAGCTTTTTCAAATAATGAAAAGCACCGTCTGTGCAGGCAATCAGATCATATTGCGGCAGATCGGGAAGAGCTGTTGGTGGTTCTCCGTTGATGAAAAGAAGGGCTTTCATCTATCGCTTTAGTTAAGCTTGACTTTCACTTCCTTCTTGTCTGCCGGCACTTCTACGACTTCCATCAAAAAATCGCTATGGGTGGTAGAGTAATATTGTCTTTGGTAATAATCTGTGACCGAGCCATTGTTTCCGTATCCGCTTCCTGTATATTGGTCATAAGATTTTGTATTGTACCACGGCAAAGTCCCTACAATAAGATACTTGCCGGGTTTCATTTTAGGAAATGTGAATTCGCCTTTAGAATTGGTCTCGCAAGTGACGCGGTATTTATATGCAGCTCTGTCCATATAAACGATTTTATTTTTCTTCAGGTTTTCTTCATTTTTTTTCAGGTTATACCATTCTTGATAGTACGGTGTCAGCGGGAAAAGTTCTATCAATATATGATTTGCGTAGATGCGTTCTGCAAGCGGTGCTTTGTAGCCGTATATGGTTTTTGGTTTCGTGAAAGCCACTCCTTTTATCGTGGTTTCGCCCACAGCAATTGCTGCTTTGGCTTCCGCTGAATCCAGTTTTGTTTTAGGGAAGATTTTCTGTACCGGATATTTTTGATACTCTTCTTGTTTGTACTGCGCAGATAGATGGACGACAGACGATGCCAGTACGAATGATAATGAGGTTGCAAATAATCTGTTCATTGTCGTATAGTTTAAAATTAATGTTATAAGTCTTCAAATTATAATCGCGGAATCCAATATTCCTCCGTTTCTTTTTGAAGTTTACACATAAATCTTGCCAAAACGAACAAATAATCCGACAAACGGTTGAGATATTTGATTAATTCTGGTCGTACTTCTTCCGATTGACTGAGGAAAACCACGCTTCTTTCGGCACGTCGGCAAACGGTTCTGGCTACGTGAAGAAAAGTTGCTGCTGTCCCGCCACCCGGCAAAATAAAATATTGCAAAGGTTCCAGTTGTTCTTCCATCGCATCCATCCAAGTTTCCAATTCTTCAATTTCTTTGTCCGAAATTAGGATTGGCAATCTGGCTTTACCGTTGGCCAAAAATAACTTGTCAATCGGTGTGGATGCTTCCGAACCAATGGTGAAGAGGTGAAACTGGATTTTCTTAAGCTGGGCAATCACCGTTTCGTCGGCAATATGAGATTTGGCAACGCCAATGTGCGCATTCAGTTCATCGATGTTGCCATAAGATTCGACTCTTGCGCTGGCTTTGGATATTCTATCGCCTCCGTAGAGTCCGGTCTCGCCTTTGTCGCCTGTTTTTGTATAAATCTTCATCTTCTAAATTTGAACTTTAAAATTAATGAATTTAAGTTTTACCGGAGAAGCAAAACAGAAAAAAACGTAAAAGCCGCACAGTATGGATACAAAAAAACGGTCTCAAAAATTTGAAACCGCTTTTGTATTTCTCAGAAAAAATCTTTTGATTTTATTCAGCATCGAAGTCTGCATCTGCGTCTGCAGAAACTTTTTCGCCTTCTTCTTTGGATTTTTCTTTATCTGCTTTTCTTTGGGATAGGCCTTCTTTGATAGCGTCCGAAACCACGCTCAGCAACATATCAATCGATTTGGAAGCATCGTCATTCCCCGGGATTACAAAGTCCACTTGTCTCGGATCCGAGTTGGTATCTACGATTCCGAAGACGGGGATGCCCAATTTTTTGGCTTCTGTGACTGCGATGTGCTCTCTCATAATATCTACCACGAAAATGGCGGAAGGAAGACGAACCATATCTGCGATAGAACCCAAGTTTTTCTCAAGATTTGCTCTTTGACGATCAACCTGAAGTCTTTCTTTTTTGGACAAAGTTTCGAAAGTACCATCTTTCTTCATTTTGTCGATTTGATTCATTTTCTTGACGGCTTTTCGGATGGTGACAAAATTTGTAAGCATCCCGCCGGGCCATCTTTCTGTAATATATGGCATGTTAAGTTCGGTAGCGTGCTTCGCTACCACTTCTTTGGCTTGCTTTTTAGTTGCTACAAAGAGAACCTTTTTGCCTGCAGAAGTTAATTTTTCCAAAGCTGCACAAGCTTCGTCCAGTTTTACTGCTGTTTTATGTAAATCGATGATGTGAATACCGTTTTTCTCCATGAAGATGTATGGAGCCATGTTTGGATTCCACTTTCTGGTCATGTGACCGAAGTGTACGCCAGCCTCTAGGAGGTCTTTTACATTTGCTTTTGCCATGTTTTCTTTTTTTGTTAGTTTACTTTCCGCTTTTCTGCAATCAACCTTACTTTAGATGGGAGTAAGGTTTGGATGCTAAACGTAACGGGCAATATTTTTTGTTGATAAATAGAAGCAAGAATCGAGCACCAAGGTGTCTGAAGTCTTGAATCTCGAAATTTAACGTTTTGAGAATTGGAATCTCTTTCTTGCTTTTTTCTGACCGAATTTCTTTCTCTCGACCATTCTTGCATCTCTGGTAAGCAATCCGTGTGGTTTCAGAACCAATCGGTATTCCTCGTTGATGGCGCATAGTGCTCGGGAAATTCCCAGTCTGATAGCCTCGGCCTGTCCGGTAATTCCGCCTCCGAAAACATTCACCTTCAGATCATATTGACCCAAGGTTTCTGTCAACATAAATGGCTGATTCACTTTGTAAACCAAAACATCGGTACAGAAATAAGTTTTAGCATCTTTGCCGTTGATGTTGATCAGGCCGGTTCCCGGCTTAACAAAAACTCTTGCAACAGAAGTTTTTCTTCTTCCGATTTTGTGTACTGTAGACATATTAATTATTTGAATTCGTTTAGATTGATTACTTTAGGCTGCTGCGCTTCGTGTTTGTGTTCTGTTCCTTCATATAAATAAAGGTTTTTGAACAAAGCAGAACCAAGTCTGTTCTTAGGAAGCATCCCTTTGATAGATCTTTCCAAAACTTTCAGTTCGTCTTTTTTCTTAAGCTCCTCAGCCGTCATAAACTTCTGACCACCAGGATATCCTGTATGCCAGATGTAAGTTTTATCTGCCCACTTGTTTCCGGAAAGGGTCACTTTCCCGGCATTCAAAACGATCACATTGTCTCCGCAATCTGCGTGAGGTGTGAAGTTCGTCTTGTGCTTACCTCTCAAAATCTTTGCAACGGTAGAAGCTATTCTTCCCAACGGTTGCTCAGCAGCGTCCACAACAACCCATTCTTTATTTGCTGTAGCCTTGTTTGCCGATACTGTTTTGTAACTTAATGTATTCACAATTTATCGTTTACGATTAAACATAATTTTCCCTTACGGGTGTGCAAAGGTAGCAATTTTTTTTCGTCGGAAAAATTTTTCCTTCAAGAAATCAGGCCAAACGCATTAAAAAATATTTCAAATAATTTTCATTAAATTGCTGAAATTCAGGGTTTTATATTTGGTTTTTCAAATAATTTTTCGTATATTTATCTGAAAATCAGA